>NZ_BMQQ01000012.1:0-144380 GCF_014648195.1 Streptomyces purpureus | reverse complement strand
TACCGATCCGGATGAACTGTTCGTACAAGGAGCAGCGCAGAACAGGGCCAAGGCAGTGTGCACCGGATGCCCGGTGCGGACCGAATGCCTGGCCGACGCGCTGGACAACCGCGTCGAGTTCGGCGTGTGGGGCGGCATGACGGAGCGGGAGCGCCGCGCACTGCTGCGCCGGCGGCCGACCGTCACCTCGTGGCGCCGACTGCTGGAGACCGCACGTACGGAGTACGAGCGGGGCGCGGGCCTGCTGCCCGTCGCCATGGAGGACGACGAGACGTACGAGGCGTTCGCGGCGGTGGGCTGACCCCCGCCCGCTCCCCTCGACACCTCCGCGTCGCTACGCAGCTCCGGCCGGGGACGACCCACCGGTCGCGAGACGATCACCGATGGCCCGAAGCCCAGCGAGGTCGTGTACGTCGCCGGGCAGGGCGGCCACCTCGGCCACCGCCACCTCAGGGTGGAGCGCGGTGAAGCGATCGCGCGTGCGCTGTTCACGCACGAGCACCTGCATTCGCTCGGCATGCAGCCGGAGCAGACCTGCGGTCAACTCCTCGACCGTGGGCTCGGCTGCGGGCTCGACCGACGAACGCGCCGACGAAGGTGCCGACAAATCTGCCGACACCTGTGTCGGTGAGGCTTCCGTACGACCGGACTGGGGCGAGTCCGTGAGGGCGGGCTGAGGCTGGGCTGAATCAGTGGCTGGCGGCTCGGGCTCGGGAGAGGGCGCCCAGGAGCCACGCCCAGCAGTCTTCCCGGCCTCCTGATCCACAATGCGGCTCTCCTCAAGATTTTCCGCGGCGGCGAGCGCCCGCTCGGCCGACAGCCGGGCGGCGCCGCTCCCATGGACGCGGTTGAGGACCAGACCGGCCAGCGGCATCTCCTCCGCCGCCAGCCGCTCCACGAAGTACGCCGCCTCGCGCAGCGCGTCCCGCTCGGGCGCCGCCACCACCAGGAACGCGGTGCCCGGTGCCTGGAGCAGCCGGTACGTGGCGTCGGCACGGGTCCGGAAGCCGCCGAACATCGTGTCCATCGCGGCCACGAACGTCTGTACGTCGCGCAGCAGCTGACCCCCGAGCAGCTTGCCGAGCGTCCCGGTCATCATCGACATGCCGACATTCAGGAACTTCATCCCGGCCCGGCCGCCCATCTTCGCGGGGGCCATCAGCAGCTTGATGAACTTTCCGTCCAGGAACGAGCCGAGCCGCTTGGGGGCGTCCAGGAAGTCCAGCGCCGAGCGGGACGGTGGCGTGTCGACGACGATCAGGTCCCACTCGTCCCGGGCTCGCAGCTGGCCCAGCTTCTCCATCGCCATGTACTCCTGCGTGCCCGCGAAACCGGCCGACAGGGACTGGTAGAACGGGTTCTCCAGGATCGCGCGGGCCCGCTCGGGGTCCGCGTGCGCCTCGACGATCTCGTCGAACGTGCGCTTCATGTCGAGCATCATGGCGTGCAGTTCGCCGCCGCCGTTGATACCCCTCACCCGCCGCGGGGTGTTGTCCAGCGAGTCGATGCCCATCGACTGGGCGAGCCGGCGCGCCGGGTCGATGGTGAGGACCACGACCTTGCGGCCGCGCTCCGCCGCCCGTACGCCCAGGGCCGCCGCGGTGGTCGTCTTGCCCACGCCTCCGGCGCCGCAGCAGACGATGATGCGGGTGCCCGGATCGTCGATCAGCGGATCGACCTCCAGACCGGGGCAGGCCTCCAGCCCCCGGCCGCCGTCGCCGCTCTCGTCCGAACCGTGGCTCTCCCTCGCACCTCGGTTCTCGTCCGCCCCGCGGTTCTCGTCCGTGTCCGGGCCGCTCATCGTGCCGCGGCCGCCGCCCCTCCCGGATGTTTCCGTCACGCGCCCACCCCGAGCTTCCGTAGTTCCTTGGCCAGCCGGTACAGACCGGCGATGTCCGCGCCCTCGCCGAGATAGGGGAGTTCGTACGTCGGCACCTTCAGCTTCTCCAGGACTCCACGCTGCTCCCGCTCCAGCTCCACCCGCTGCGCGTGCTCGGCGGCCTGCTCCAGGAGCGGGGACACGAGCTCCGTGGCGCCCGGGACGCCCGTCGCGGCGAGCGCCTTGGCGATGTCGTCGCGGTGGTCGCCGTCGGCTGCCCCGACCGCGGCCTCGTCCAGCAGGTGCGGCCGCACCATGTTCACGATGACCTGGCCGACCGGAAGCTCCGCCTCCTGGAGCTCCGCGATGCCGTCCGCGGTCTCCTGCACCGGCATCTCCTCCAGCAGCGTCACCAGATGGACCGCGGTCTCCGGGGACTTGAGGACCCGCATCACGGCCTGCGCCTGATTGTGTATCGGGCCGATCCGCGCGAGCCCGGCCACCTCGTCGTTCACATTGAGGAAGCGGGTGATGCGGCCGGTCGGCGGCGCGTCCATGACGACGTAGTCGTACGTGTACCCGCCCTGCTTCTCCCGTCGGCGGACCGCCTCGCACGCCTTGCCGGTCAGCAGGACGTCCCGGACGCCGGGGGCGATGGTGGTCGCGAAGTCGATCGCGCCGAGTTTTTTCAGCGCCCGGCCGGCGCCGCCCAGCTTGTAGAACATCTGGAGGTAGTCGAGGAGCGCGCGCTCGGCGTCGATCGCCAGCGCGTACACCTCGCCGCCGCCCGGGGCGACGGCGATCTTGCGCTCCTCGTAGGGAAGCGCTTCCGTCTCGAAGAGCTGTGCGATGCCCTGCCTGCCTTCGACCTCCACGAGGAGAGTCCGCTTGCCCTCGGTCGCGAGGGCGAGCGCGAGGGCGGCGGCGACCGTCGTCTTACCGGTACCGCCCTTGCCGCTGACGACCTGGAGCCTGCTCACGCCTTCGAGCCTAACCAGTGGCACCGCGGCCTAAGCAGGAGGCTGCCTGTGGCAGCGGCTACAGTCGGCTCCATGACCAAGTGGGAATACGCGACCGTGCCCCTTCTCGTGCACGCGACGAAGCAGATTCTGGACACCTGGGGCGAGGACGGCTGGGAGCTCGTCCAGGTCGTTCCCGGGCCGAACAACCCTGAGCAGCTGGTGGCCTACCTGAAGCGGGAGAAGGGCTGATGGGCGCTGTCGAGGAGAAGCTGGCCGAGCTCGGGCTGACGCTGCCCGAGGTCGTCCCGCCGATCGCCGCGTACCAGCCCGCCGTTGAGTCCGGCGTGTACGTCTACACCTCGGGCCAGCTCCCGATGGTCGCGGGCAAGCTGCCGGTCACCGGCAAGGTCGGTGGCGAGGTCACCGCGGAAGAGGCGAAGGACCTCGCCCGTATCTGCGCCCTGAACGCCCTGGCCGCCGTGAAGTCGGTCGCCGGTGACCTGGACCGGATCAAGCGGGTCGTCAAGGTCGTCGGCTTCGTCGCCTCGGCGGCGGACTTCACCGGTCAGCCCGGTGTCATCAACGGCGCCAGCGAGCTGCTGGGTGCCGCGCTCGGCGACAAGGGTGTGCACGCGCGCAGCGCCGTCGGCGTCACCGTGCTGCCCCTGGACGCGCCGGTCGAGGTCGAGATCCAGGTGGAGCTCTTCCAGGACTGACCCGTACGTGACCGGTCCGTACGTGACCGACCCGTACGCGACCAACCCGTACGCGCCCTGTCGATACGGCCCCGTGGCCGCCGCCCGAGAGCGGCGGGGCGGGGCCGTACAGCGTCCGGCGGCCTCGACGGACCCAGCGGCCCTTGGCCGGCCGTGTCGGGGCCACCGCGCGCGGTGACGGCCCCTCGAACATCCGGATGGATGCGCATAGCATCCGGCCATGCCCAATGGTCAGTGGTACCCACCGGAATGGCCCGACCTGATCCGCGCCCTCGCGGACGGGGAGCTCACTCCCGCCGCGCCCAGGCGGGCCGCGACCGTGATGCTGCTGCGGGACGGCGCCGAAGGTCCGGCCGTGCACATGCTGCGCCGCCGGACCTCCATGGCCTTCGCCGGAGGCGCGTACGCCTATCCGGGCGGCGGTGTCGATCCGCGCGACGAGCATCCCGTGCGGTGGGCGGGCCCGTCCCGCGCGGAGTGGGCGGCGCGGCTCGGCGTACCGGACCCGGCCGAGGCGCAGGCCATCGTCTGCGCGGCCGTACGCGAGACGTACGAGGAGGCCGGGGTGCTGCTCGCGGGGGAGACCGCGGACACGGTGGTGAGCGACATCACGGGCGCCGACTGGGAGGCCGACCGCGAGGCCCTGGTCGAGCGGAAGCTGTCGTTCGCCGACTTTCTGGACCGCAGGGGGCTCGTCCTGCGCTCCGATCTGCTGGGCGCGTGGGCGCGCTGGATCACTCCGGAGTTCGAGCCCAGGCGGTACGACACGTGGTTCTTCGTCGCGGCGCTCCCGGCCGGACAGCGGACCCGGAACGCCTCGACGGAGGCGGATCGTACGGTCTGGATCCGGCCGGCCGAGGCCGCGGCCGGATACGACCGCGGCGAGCTGCTGATGATGCCGCCGACGATCTCCACCCTGCGGACCCTGGCGCCGTACGCGACGGCCGCCGACGCGCTCGCCGCGGCCGCCGGACAGGACCTGACGCCCGTCCTCGCCCAGGCGCGGCTCGAAGGCGACGAGCTGATCCTGAGCTGGCCGGGACACGATGAGTTCACCAAGCACATCCCGACGGGAGGCACGGCATGAACCGGCGGAAGGCGCGCGGGCGGCTGCTGCCGGGGTGCTCCGCGCGAGTACCGGCGCCCGGGGAGGCCACCATGGAGGTCACCACGGCCCGTCGCCGAACAGGAGGCCTCGCATGAGTGACGCCGCCGCCCTGCCCGGACAGCCGCGCGGAGGGGTGCTCTCCGGGCCCGCCACCACGCGCGCGGTGAACGTCCTCGCGCCGAACCCGTCCGCGATGACGCTCGACGGCACCAACACCTGGATCGTCTTCGAGCCCGACTCCGAACTGGCCGCGGTCGTCGACCCGGGGCCGCTGGACGAAGCGCACCTGCGGAACGTGATCACGACCGCGGAGCGCCTCGGCAAGCGGGTCGCCCTGACCTTGCTGACGCACGGTCACCCGGACCATGCGGAGGGCGCGGGCCGGTTCGCCGAGCTGACCCGGACTCATGTCAGGGCGCTGGATCCGGCGTTGCGGCTGGGAGACGAGGGCCTCGCGGCCGGTGACGTGATCACTCTGGGCGGCCTGGAGCTGCGGGTCGTCCCGACCCCCGGCCACACCTCGGACTCGCTCTGCTTCCATCTGCCCGCCGACCGCGCCGTCCTGACGGGCGACACGATCCTGGGCCGGGGGACGACGATGGTGGCGCACCCGGACGGGCGCCTCGGCGACTACCTGGACTCGCTGCGCCGGCTGCGCTCGCTCACGGTCGACGACGGCGTCCACACGGTCCTGCCGGGCCACGGCCCGGTCCTGGACGACGCCCAGGGCGCGGTCGAGTTCTACCTCGCCCACCGTGCCCACCGGCTCGCCCAGGTGGAGACGGCCGTCGAGAACGGCCATGTGACCCCGTCGGAGGTCGTGGCCCATGTGTACGCCGACGTGGACCGCTCGCTGTGGCCGGCGGCGGAACTGTCGGTCCGGGCGCAGCTGGAGTACCTCCAGGAGCACGGCCTGATTCCGGGCGGGCGATAGGACCACCCGCCCTCAGCCCTGGCCGGTCCGTGCGTAGGCGAGTCCGCACGTACGCACGCAAACACGCGCGCGTGGAGCGGGAACGGCCCGCCACGCGCGCGTGGCGGGCACGGGCCGTAGCAGCGCTGGGGGACCCTCCCCCTGAGAAGGCTTCGGCCGATGCTTTACGCTCCGCTTACTTCTGGCCGCCGTTCCTGGGGGGAACTCCACGTGTTTGTCCTGTCCATCGTGCTCATCGTCGCTGCGGTGGTGCTGTACGTCGTCGCGCGCACCGGCGACCGTCGTGGTCTGAAGCTCGGCGCGGTCGGTGCCCTGATCGCCGCCGTCTTCGCCGGGCTCGGCTCCACCCTGACCGTCATCAGCGCCTACGAGGTCGGTGTCCCGGTCGCGTTCGGCAAGGTCGGCTCGCCCATGACCTCCGGCATGCACCTCACCTCGCCCTTCACCACGATCACCACCTTCTCCACGCGCCCGGTGGACCTCAACCTCTCCGACAAGGACGTCGTCGAGGTCCGCTCCTCGCAGGGCGGCGTGATGTACGCGGAGGTGACCGTGAAGTGGGCGGTGACCCCGTCGAAGGCGGTCGAGCTGTACAAGCTGGCCGGCAGCGAGGGCGCCATCCAGCAGCGCCTGGTCTTCCCCGACAGTCGCGAGATCATCCGCAATGTCTTCGCCCGCCACACGAGCGAGGAGGGCTACGCCTCGGCCCGCGAGAAGATCAACACCGAGATCGGCGCGCTGATCAAGGAGCGGCTGAAGCCGCGCGGCATCGACGTCACCACGGTCAACCTGCGCAACGTGAAGCCCTCGGACGCCCTGCAGACGCAGATCGACCGCAAGATTCAGCAGCAGCAGGCCACCGAGCGCGCCACCGAGGCGGCCCGTACGGCGAAGGCCGAGTCCGACCGGCGCAAGATCGAGGCCGAGGGCATCGCCCGGGCCAACAAGATCCTCAACGACTCGCTCACCGACAAGATCCTGCTCAACCAGTGCATCGACGCCTTCAAGGACGCCTCGGCCCGCAATCCGGTGTACGCGGTGCCGTGCGGCGGCGGCAGCGGCACTCCGCTGATCGTGGACGGCACGAAGAAGTAACGCCACCCGCGGCGGTCGTTCCCGTACGCGAGAGGGCCGCCCCGGTCGATTCCGGGGCGGCCCTCTCGTACGTACTCAGGCGTATTTCAGCCGTACTCGGGTGAGCGACTCAGCTCAGCGCGAGCGCTTCGCCAGGCGCTCCACGTCCAGCAGGATCACCGCACGCGCCTCCAGGCGGAGCCAGCCGCGCTGGGCGAAGTCGGCGAGAGCCTTGTTGACCGTCTCGCGGGAGGCGCCGACCAGCTGGGCCAGCTCTTCCTGGGTGAGGTCGTGGACGACGTGGATGCCCTCCTCCGACTGCACGCCGAAGCGGCGCGACAGGTCGAGGAGCGCGCGGGCGACACGGCCCGGCACGTCGGAGAAGACCAGGTCGGACATCTGGTCGTTGGTCCGGCGCAGTCGGCGGGCGACCGCGCGCAGCAGGGCGGTGGCCACCTCGGGGCGGGCGTTCAGCCAGGGCTGGAGGTCGCCGTGGCCCAGGCCGAGCAGCTTGACCTCGGTCAGCGCGGTGGCGGTGGCGGTACGCGGGCCCGGGTCGAACAGCGACAGCTCGCCGATCAGCTCACCGGGGCCGAGGACGGCGAGCATGTTCTCGCGGCCGTCGGGGGAGGTGCGGTGGAGCTTCACCTTGCCCTCGGTGACCACGTACAGCCGGTCCCCGGGGTCGCCCTCGTGGAAGAGCGCGTCGCCACGGGCGAGCGTCGCTTCACTCATCGAGGCGCGCAGCTCCGCGGCCTGCTCGTCATCGAGCGCCGCGAAGAGCGGGGCGCGCCGCAGAACGTCGTCCACGAGTTCTCTCCTTGTCGACCTGCTCAGGGGACCGTGGTCCCCATGATGCCGCACCGTAAAACAGTGCGATCGATCACAAGGATCCCCTACAAGTCTGACGTACTGGCGTGCCCCGTTGTGCGTCAGGGGTCGAATCCCCCAACTCGCCGGTCGGAGCGCCGTCGCAGAGGGCCGGGTGGGTGAGGGGCGCCATGGGATTCCGCTGTGGGCGAACACGCTCCGGGCGGGTGGGAGGAATGGGGCAAAGCGCGTGAAACGGAATGGCGCAGTCCGGATGTCGACCGAAGGCCTGGAGGTCACGTGAACATCGACTCGCACCCAGGCCGTCCGGCGTAGCCTTCGGGCATGGCAGAGAGCAACGACCGGACGGTGAAGCCGAAGAAGTCGACGAAGGCGAGGCCGGGGGCGACCGCGGCGGCGACTCCGACGGAGGCCGCCGAGCCCGCGGCGCCGGCGAAGCCCGTCACGCGCGCGAAGGCCCCGAAGCCCGCCACGCGCGCGAAGACCGCCGCTTCGGACTCGGCCACGCCCGCCACCGTCGCCGCTTCGGCCAACGCCGCCAAGCCGGCCAAGTCCGCCAAGCCCGAGAGCAGGCTGGCCATGGTCCGCCGGGCCCGCCGTATCAACCGCGAGCTCGCCGAGGTCTATTCGTACGCCCATCCGGAGCTGGACTTCCGGAACCCGTTCGAGCTGCTCATCGCGACGGTCCTCTCGGCGCAGACCACCGACCTGCGGGTGAACCAGACCACCCCCGGGCTCTTCGCCGCCTACCCAACCGCCGAGGACCTCGCCGCCGCCGACCCGGAGAAGGTCGAGGAGCTCATCCGCCCGACCGGGTTCTTCCGGGCCAAGACCAAGTCGATCATCGGCCTCTCCGCGGCCCTGAGGGACAACTTCGGCGGGCAGGTCCCCGGCCGCCTCGACGACCTCGTCACGCTGCCCGGCGTGGGCCGTAAGACGGCGTTCGTGGTCCTCGGCAACGCCTTCGGCGTGCCGGGCATCACCGTCGACACCCACTTCATGCGGCTCGTCCGCCGCTGGAAGCTGACCGAGCAGGACGACCCGGTGAAGATCGAGGCGGAGATCGCCGAGATCTTCCCCAAGAGCGAGTGGACGATGCTGTCCCACCGGGTGATCTTCCACGGCCGCCGCATCTGCCACGCCCGTAAGCCCGCGTGCGGCGCCTGCCCGATCACGCATCTGTGCCCCGCGTACGGAGAGGGCGAGACGGACCCCGAGAAGGCCAAGAAGCTCCTCAAGTACGAGATGGGCGGCTTCCCGGGACAGCGACTCAACCCGCCCGCCGACTACCCCGGCCGCCCAGCGCCGCCGCTGGACGCCTCATGAGCCGCCCCACCCCCTGGAGGGTGACGCGCCCCGGAGCCGGAACGATCGTGGCCCTCCCCGGCGTTGGAGACGACGGGGGTGCTCATGACGCGCGCGGGTGAGACATACGACGGCGGGATCGACCGCCGTATCGACGGCGAGATCGCCGTGACGAGTAGGGGCCTGCCCGACTGGCTGGAGCCGGTCGAGCGGGCCGCGAGGACCGTCTCACCGGAGCAGCTGAGCCGGTTTCTGCCGCCCGAGAGCGGCAGCGGCCGCCAGTCCGCCGTCCTGATCCTCTTCGGCGAGGGCGAGCGCGGCCCCGAGCTGCTCCTGATGGAGCGTTCGGGCAGCCTCCGCTCGCACGCCGGACAGCCCTCCTTCCCCGGCGGCGCCCTCGACCCCGAGGACGGCGCCCCGGAGAGCGGCGGGCTGCTGCGGGCCGCCCTGCGGGAGGCCGAGGAGGAGACCGGACTCGACCCGTCCGGTGTCCAGGTCTTCGGCGTGCTGCCGGCGCTGTACATCCCGGTGAGCAAGTTCGTCGTCACACCCGTGCTCGGCTGGTGGCGCCGGCCGTCGCCCGTGGGCGTCGTCGACCCGGGCGAGACCGCGCGGGTCTTCACGGTCCCCGTGGCGGATCTCACGGATCCGGCCAATCGCGCCACCACGGTCCACCCGAGTGGGCACCAAGGCCCCGCATTCCTGGTCGCATCGGCTCTGGTCTGGGGTTTTACGGCCGGAGTGATCGACAGGATCCTTCACTTCGCAGGCTGGGAGAGGCCGTGGGACCGGTCGAGGCAGGTCCCGCTCGACTGGCGCTCATGACAGGCTGACCCAGGCGACCGAAGACGAATCTGCGAGGCTATTGACGGTGAACGTGCTGGACATCCTGTTGCTGGTCGCCGCCGTGTGGTTCGCGATCGTCGGTTATCGCCAGGGCTTCGTCGTCGGCATCCTGTCGGTGATCGGCTTCCTGGGCGGCGGACTCGTCGCCGTCTATCTGCTCCCTGTCATCTGGGACCAGCTCACGGGCGACTCCGAAGTTTCGACGACCTGGGCCGTCGTCGCCGTGGTGATCGTGATCGTCTGCGCCTCCGTCGGCCAGGCCTTCACCACCCACCTCGGCAACCGCCTGCGCCGCCACATCACCTGGACCCCCGCCCGGGCCCTGGACGCCACGGGCGGTGCCCTGGTCAACGTAGTGGCGATGCTGCTGGTGGCCTGGCTCATCGGCTCCGCCCTCGCCGGAACGTCCCTGCCCACCCTGGGCAAGGAAGTCCGCAACTCCAAGGTGCTGCTCGGGGTCTCCCGGGTGATGCCCTCTCAAGCCTCGACCTGGTTCACCGACTTCTCCTCGGTCCTCGCGCAGAACGGCTTCCCGCAGGTCTTCAGCCCGTTCGCCAACGAGCCCATCACGGAAGTCCGCGCCCCCGACCCCGCCTTGGCCAACAGCCCCGTCGCGGCGCGCGCCCAGCGCTCCATCGTGAAGGTCGTCGGCACGGCCCCGAGCTGCGGCAAGGTCCTCGAAGGCACCGGATTCGTCTTCGCCGACCGCCGGGTCATGACCAACGCCCACGTCGTGGGCGGCGTCGACGAGCCCACCGTCCAGATAGGCGGTGAGGGCAAGCTGTACGACGCCAAGGTCGTCCTCTACGACTGGCGGCGTGACATCGCCGTCCTGGACGTGCCCGACCTGGACGCGCCCGCGCTCTCCTTCACCGAGGGCGACGCCCGCAGCGGCGACGGCGCGATCGTCGCCGGCTTCCCGGAGAACGGCGGATACGACGTGCGCTCCGCCCGCGTCCGCGGCCGGATCAACGCCAACGGCCCCGACATCTACCACCGCGGCGAGGTCCGCCGCGATGTGTACTCGCTGTTCGCGACGGTCCGTCAGGGCAACTCCGGAGGACCGCTGCTCACCCCGGACGGCAAGGTCTACGGCGTCATCTTCGCCCGCTCCCTGGACGACCAGAACACCGGCTACGCGCTGACCGTCGACGAGATCCGCGAGGACATCACCCGCGGCCGTACGGCGAACCAGCAGGTCGACAGCCAGGGCTGCGCCCTCTAGCTGCGCCCTGAAGCGGTACGCCCGCGGGCCCGTGCGGAAGTACGGCCCCGTAGCCGCATGAACGGGGTGGCAGCGGGCAGGCGAAGGACAGACCTGCCCGATGAATCCCGCTCAATCGATCCCGTTCGAACCCGCTCGACCACGGGAGGTGTTTGCGTCAGGGGCGCGGCGGCGACGGGGTGTCGTCGCCCGGCGACGCGTTCTCAGTCGCGGGTGTGCCGCAACCGCGCCGAGACCCAGCGCGCACGGCGCCGAAGAATCCTTGAAATCCCGACGCCTTGGCCGGGATGCGCGTGGCCCCTCTCCTGGGGACCACCCCTCTCCGAGTCCGTCGGCCCACCGGCCGAGCGTCGGGTGCGTGCCACGTCACCGTAGTCGTGCGTCCAACCCATACCTCGACGTCTGCCCGGGCCCCAAGGTCGGTAACCGCCCCCGGGGCCGCCAATTGGCCTATGCGCCGGGCATTTGGCTGTTCGTAGGACAGGTGTTCAGAGGGGTTTACCGTGCTCAGCGGTCCGGTTCAGGATCCTTGAGCCAGTTGATGAGCTCCGAGGAAAAAGCGACTGGGTCTTCCTCATGGGGGAAGTGCCCCAGGCCGTCGAAGAGCCGCCAGCGGTACGGTGCCTCCACGTACTCGCCCGATCCCGCGGCGCTACGGGTCCGCATGGCCGAGTCGAGCGAGCCGTGCACATGCAGCGTCGGCACCCGCACCGGCCGCTTCATGCGCCGGTTGAACTGGATGCCGTCCGGCCGGGCCAGCGAGCGCACCATCCACCGGTACGGCTCGATCGAGCAGTGCGCGGTCGACGGGATGGTCATCGCCCTGCGGTACACCTCAAGGGCGTCCTCCTCCGGCGGCACCGGCCCCGACCAGTCCTGGATGAGCTTTCCGACCAGCGCCGCGTCGTCCGCGACCAGCTGACGCTCCGGCAGCCACGGCCGCTGGAAGCCCCAGACGTACGAACCGGCCCGGGTCTGCGAGAAGTCGGAGAGCATCGCCGAGCGCCAGCGCCGGGGATGCGGCATCGAGGAGACGGCGAGACGGCGCACCAGCTTGGGCCGCATGACCGCCGCAGTCCACGCGAGGTAGCCGCCGAGGTCGTGCCCGACCAGCGCCGCGTCCGGCTCGCCCAGCGAGCGGATCACGCCGGTGATGTCGAGGGCGAGGTTGGCGGGGTCGTAACCCCGGGGCGTACGGTCGCTGCCGCCCACACCCCGCAGATCCATGGCCACGGCTCGGAATCCGGCGTCGGCGAGCGCCGGCAGCTGATGGCGCCACGTCCACCAGAACTGCGGGAAGCCATGGAGCAGCAACACCAGCGGCCCGTCGCCCATCTCGGCGATGTGGAAGCGCGCACCATTGGCCGCCACGTCGCGATGTGTCCAGGGACCATCGATCCGCACGGGGCTGCCGGTGCCGTTTCCGTTGCTGCTTGCTGGGGCCGTCATGCAGACGAGCGTGCCACAGCCGCGGAGGTGTCCGTGACCGGGCGCGGATGCGGCTTGACGGTTCCCAGTACGGCAGCCGTCTGCTTGGCCGAGGCGATCGACTTCTCCGGGGGCTTGACCTTCTTGAACTTGGCCACGGCGAGCAGCGACAGCAGCCCCGCGAGCACCAGGTACGCGACGCCCACGATCAGGAACGACCAGGCGAGCCCGAGTCCCAGGTTGTGGATGCCGTACGCGGCCGCGAAACTCAGCACCGGCAGCGAGAAGAGCGCGAACACGCCCGCGATGCTGATGGCCGCGCCACCGATTCCGGCGCGCTTGGCGTCCTGCCGCAGTTCGGCCTTGGCCAGCGCGATTTCGTCATGCACCAGTGCGGACATCTCGGCGGTCGCCGAGGCGACCAACTGGCCGAGACTGCGCTCGGTGCCGAGCTCTACGCTCTTGCCGGGGTCGCTCATCGCTGCTCCCTCTTCTCTTCTACGGTCCGACCTCAGATCATGCCGGACTGTCGGCGTCGTCGCGCGGTGCCCCCGCCAGTTCGGCCTGGCGCCGGTGCTCCGCGGCCTTCTTCTCGTAGATCTCCGCCATCCGCCGGTGGTAGTCCGGGTCGTCCAGCTCGTACATGTCCGGAATCCCGTCCTGGTCGTCGTCGCGCTCCTCGTCGGCCAGCAGCGCCGCGTACTTCCTGACCCGCAGTTTCAGGAGTACGCCGGAGAACACGGCCGCGATCAGCGAGCCCATCAGGACTGCGGCCTTGACCTCGTCGGTCAGGCCGGCGTCGCCGGCGAAGGCGAGTTCGCCGATGAGCAGCGAGACGGTGAATCCGATTCCGGCGAGCGCGGCGACGGCGAAGACGTCCGGCCAGGCCAGGTCCTCGTTCAGCTCCGCCCGGGTGAACCGGGCCGTCAGCCAGGTGCCGCCGAAGATGCCGACCGCCTTGCCGACCACCAGCCCGAGGACCACACCCAGCGTCACCGGCTGGGTGAATACATCGCCGAGGGCGTTGCCGGAGACCGACACACCGGCGGAGAAGAGGGCGAACAGCGGTACGGCGAGGCCGGCCGACAAGGGCCGTATCAGGTGCTCGATGTGCTCGCCGGGGGAGTGCTCCTCGTCGGCGTGCCGGGTGCAGCGCAGCATCAGACCCATGGCGACACCGGCGATGGTGGCGTGCACACCGGAGTTGTACATGAGGCCCCAGATGACCAGGGCGAGCGGGACGTAGATGTACCAGCCGCGTACGCCCTTGCGCAGCAGCAGCCAGAAGACGGCGAGGGCGACGACGGCGCCGCCGAGGGCGGCGAAGTTCAGGTCGTTGGTGAAGAAGACCGCGATGATCAGGATCGCGAAGAGGTCGTCGACGACGGCGAGGGTGAGCAGGAACGCGCGGAGCGCGGACGGCAGTGAGGTGCCGATGACGGCGAGGACGGCGAGCGCGAACGCGATGTCGGTGGCGGTGGGGACCGCCCAGCCGTCCAGGGGGCCGTCGCCGACGACGTTGACGAGGGTGTAGACGAGCGCGGGCACGGCCATGCCGCAGATCGCGGCGATGACCGGCAGGGCGGCGGCCTTGGGGTCGCGCAGCTCGCCGGCGACCAGTTCCCGCTTGAGCTCGATGCCGGCGACGAAGAAGAAGACGGCGAGCAGGCCGTCGGCCGCCCAGTGCTGTATCGACAGGTCGAGGCCGAGCGAGGCGGGGCCTATGTGGAAGTCGCGGACCGTCTCGTAGCTGCCGCTGATGGGCGTGTTGGCCCAGATGATGGCGGCGATGGCGGCCACGAGCAGGAGCACACCGCCGACGGTCTCGGCGCGCAGGGCGTCGGCGACGAACCGTCGCTCGGGCAGCGAAAGGCGGGCGAGGACTTTACGGGCGGTGGGGGTGGGCGCGGCCACGTGTGGAGACCTCCGGTCGGTTTGGGCAGGGCTGAGCACATGCCGACCAGACTTCCCGGCGCACCTAGGTCATTCTTGTCGCGCCATTGACGCGATCCTTACCTTACCTAAAGATGCGCGGCTGTGTCCGGTGATCTTTACTCTAGGTGTGTGGCTGTTTGTCCGCATTCGCCTCCCAGTGGTTTCTCGACTTCACGGCGTCACGTGGCGGCGCCCGCCCCCGGGAATCCCTGGGGCGGGCGCCTTCGTGTGGTGCGGTGTCGGTCGGTGCCGTCGAGTCCCGTCAGTCCTCGGAGCCCGCGCTCGGCAGCTTCGTCTGGATCAGGTCCATCACCGACGAGTCCGTCAGCGTCGTGACGTCGCCCAGCTCCCTGTTCTCCGCGACGTCCCGCAGCAGCCGGCGCATGATCTTCCCGGAACGGGTCTTCGGCAGCTCCGCCACCGGCAGGATCCGCTTCGGCTTGGCGATCGGGCCGAGCGTGGCGCCCACGTGGTTGCGCAGGTCCGTGACGAGGCCGTCGTCCTCGCTCGCCGTGCCGCGCAGGATCACGAAGGCGACGATGGCCTGTCCGGTGGTCTCGTCCGCCGCGCCGACGACGGCCGCCTCGGCGACGGAGGGGTGCGATACGAGCGCCGACTCGACCTCGGTGGTGGAGATGTTGTGGCCCGACACGAGCATGACGTCGTCGACCCGGCCGAGCAGCCAGATGTCGCCGTCCTCGTCCTTCTTCGCGCCGTCACCGGCGAAGTACTTGCCCTCGAAGCGCGACCAGTACGTGTCGAGGAACCGCTGGTCGTCGCCCCAGATGGTGCGCAGCATCGACGGCCACGGCTCGGTCAGGACCAGATAGCCGCCGCCCCCGTTGGGAACCTCGTTGGCCTCGTCGTCGACGACGGTCGCCGAGATGCCGGGCAGCGGCCGCTGCGCGGAGCCCGGCTTGGTCTCCGTGACGCCCGGCAGCGGCGAGATCATCATCGCGCCGGTCTCGGTCTGCCACCAGGTGTCCACGATCGGGGTCTTGCCGCCGCCGATGTGCTCCCGGTACCAGACCCAGGCCTCCGGGTTGATCGGCTCGCCCACCGAACCGAGGACGCGCAGGCTCGACAGGTCGAACTTGGCGGGGATGTCGTCGCCCCACTTCATGAACGTACGGATCGCCGTCGGCGCCGTGTAGAGGATCGTGACGCCGTACTTCTGCACGATCTCCCAGAACCGGCCCTGGTGCGGGGTGTCCGGCGTGCCCTCGTACATGACCTGGGTCGCGCCGTTGGCCAGCGGTCCGTAGACGATGTACGAGTGGCCGGTCACCCAGCCGATGTCGGCGGTGCACCAGTAGACGTCCGTCTCCGGCTTGAGGTCGAAGACCGCGTGGTGCGTGTACGCCGCCTGGGTGAGGTAGCCGCCGGAGGTGTGCAGGATGCCCTTCGGCTTACCCGTCGTACCGGACGTGTAGAGGATGAAGAGCGGGTGCTCGGCGTTGAACGGCTCCGGGGTGTGCTCGGTGGACTGGCGGGCGACGATGTCGTCCCACCACACGTCCCGGCCCTCGTTGAAGGCGGTGTCCTGGCCCGTACGGCGGACGACCAGCACATGCTCCACCTGCGGACAGCGGGCCACGGCGTCGTCGATGGCGGGCTTGAGCGCGGACGGCTTGCCCCGGCGGAAGCCTCCGTCGGCCGTGATGACCAGCTTGGCGTCGGCGTCCTGGATGCGGGAGGCCACGGCGTCGGCGGAGAAGCCGCCGAAGACCACCGAGTGCGCGGCGCCGATCCGGGCGCAGGCGAGCATCGCGACGGCGGCCTCGGGGATCATCGGCAGATAGACGGCGACCCGGTCGCCCTTGCGGACGCCCAGCTCGGTCAGGGCGTTGGCGGCCTTGGAGACCTCGTCCTTGAGCTCGGCGTAGGTGATGGCGCGGCTGTCGCCGGGCTCGCCCTCGAAGTGGATGGCGACCCGGTCGCCGTGGCCGGCCTCCACATGGCGGTCGACGCAGTTGTAGGCGACGTTGAGCTCGCCGTCGGCGAACCACTTGGCGAACGGCGGGTTCGACCAGTCGAGGGTCTCGGTCGGCTCGGTGGCCCAGGTGAGCCGCTTGGCCTGCTCGGCCCAGAAGCCAAGCCTGTCCGCCGCGGCCTGCTCGTACGCCTCCGCGGTGACATTGGCGTTCGCTGCCAGCTCGGCCGGCGGGGCGAACCGCCGCTCTTCCTTCAAGAGGTTGGCCAGGCTTTCGTTGCTCACGACATCTCCCTTTCCCAGGGCGTCCTATGTGCCTATGTGTCCCAGGCCATAGCTCATCAGCCAGATGCCCGGGTGCACAAGGGCCTCCCGGAAATTGGTTTAGACCTATGTGGCCATCGGGGCGTGAGTGGCCCCTTCTCCCCGAGCGGTGGGAAGAAGGGGCCATACGCTCTCACGGACGGGACGTCGTGACGGTTCAGGCACGGGCCGCCTGGGCGCGGGTCAGGCGCTCGCCTTCTGGACGGTCGGGGTGACCCGGTCGAACCGGTCCTCCACCCGGTCGTCCGCGCCCGTGTCGGCCAGCAAGTACGCCTGTGCCTCGCCGACGTGGAAGTACATCCCGTGCAGCTGAAGCGTCCCCTCCGCCAGCCGGCGTGCCACGCACTCGTGCGCCCGCAGATGCTCCAGCTGCTGGACCACGTTGGTCAGACAGAGCTGCTCCACCGCGTCGGCCGGCAGCCGCCCTGAGATCCTGGCCCAGGGGTGCTGGGTGCTCGCCATCCGCCGCAGGCTGGGCAGTCCATGGCGAAGCCAGCGCCGCAGCGGGGTCTGCGGGGTGTCCGGGCCGTTGGTGAGCAAGGCCTGCATCGCCCCGCAGCCGGAGTGCCCGCAGACGGTGATCGAGTCGACCCGCAGCACCTCGATGGCGTACTCGATCGCCGCCGCGACCGAGTCGTCGGCGCTCTCCTCGCCCGGCAGCGGGACCAGATTGCCCACGTTCCGTACGGTGAACAGGTCGCCCGGTCCGCTGGACGTGATCATGCTGGTGACCAGCCGGGAATCGGAGCAGGTCAGGAAGAGCTGCGAGGGCCGCTGCCCTTCGCGCGCCAGCCGGGCGAGTTCGTCGCGCACGATGGGCGCCGTGTTGCGCTGGAACGAGCTCAGCCCGCTCGCCAGTTGATGCCCGTTCGCCGGGAGCGGCTCGACCGGGTGCTCCCCGCAGTGGTGGTTGCGCCAGGGGGTCCAGGGGCGGCAGCAGGTGTGCGTCTCGGACGCGGGCTCGGCGATCCGTCGTCCGGACCGGCCGGTGAACTCCACCGTGCCGCCATGCGCGACATGGGAGGTCTGCCAGTCGTGCAGCGCCTCGTGTGCGGCGTGGTCCATGAAGGAGCCGTCCAGCTCCACGGTGCAGTGGGTGCCGTGCGGCACATGGCTGAGCACCCGGCTCAGGCGGGGCACCGCCAGGAACGTCAACTGCCCGCGCACCCGCACACGATGACCGCTCTCGGTCTCCTCGTCCGTGATCCTGGTCTTGGACAGCCGGTGCAGGGCCACCCCGACGGAGACCGCGATCCCCACCGCGACCCCTTCGAGCACGCCGGTGAGGACGACCGCGGTCATCGTCACCACGTACACCAGTAGTTCGCGGTTCCGCCGGACGCTGCGCATGTGCGTGATGTTGACCATCTGGATGCCGACGACCATCACCAGGGCGGCGAGCGCGGCCAGCGGAATGAGGTCGAGGACCGGGACGAGCACCAGCGCGGCGAGGACCACCCACACACCGTGCAGGATCGTGGAGTTGCGGCTCACCGCGCCGGCCGCCACGTTCGCGGCGCTGCGGACGGCGACGCCCGTGACGGGCAGTCCGCCGAGCGCTCCGGAGACGGCGTTGGCGCAGCCCTGACCGGCCAGTTCGCGGTCGAGCCGGGCGCGGGGGATCCGTACGTCCGGAACCTTCCGGGCGGCCGCGAGCCTGTCCACGGCGACCGCGGAGAGCAGTGACTCGACGCTGGCGACCAGGGTGACGGTGAGGACGGCGGCGATCAGGCCGAGGACCGGTCCTTCCGGCATGCTCGGCAGGGCATGGCTGCGCCAGGACGGCAGGTCGACGCGCGGCAGGCTCAGCCCGGCGACGGCAGCCACGGTCGTCGCGGCGGCCACGGCGGCGAGTGCGGCCGGGACCTTGCGCACGGCCTTCCCCGTACGCCCCGGGATCCGCGGCCACAGCAGCAGCAACACGATGGTGAGGCCGCTGATCGACAGGGCCACCGGGTGGAGGTCGGCCAACTGGGCGGGCAGCCCCTGGACGTTGGCGATGGCGGAGCTCTGCGGGGTGCCGCCGAGGACGATGTGGAGCTGGGCGAGGGCGATGGTGACGCCGATGCCGGCCAGCATGCCGTGCACGATCGCCGGCGACACGGCGAGCGCGGAGCGGGCCACCCGCAGGGCGGCCAGGCCGAGCTGGGTGAGGCCGGCGAGGACGGTGATCGCGCAGGTGGTGCGCCAGCCGTACGTGTGGATGAGCTCGGCAGTGACCACGGTGAGGCCGGCAGCGGGGCCGCTGACCTGCAACGGAGCTCCGCCGAGCCGCCCCACGACGATCCCGCCGACCGCCGCGGCCACGAGCCCCGCCTGAAGCGGGGCTCCGGTGGCGAGTGCGATGCCGAGGGACAGCGGCAGCGCGATGAGGAAGACGGCGATGGAGGCGGACAGGTCGGCGCCGGCGATGCGGAAGCGACCTCCCCCGGTGGGCGGCGGACTGTGTGGCCGCTGGAACCCGGATCGAGGGGCAGTGCGAGTGATTCGTGAGAGGCGATTGGTGCGGGTGGGGACGCAGGTCATGTTTCCCGTCTCCTCCGGGCGGCGGGATACCGGGCCGGCGCAATCACGGCTCGGCGTATTTCAACTCTAGGTAAATGGATCGTAATGGAGAGTAAAGAGTCCGGCATGATTTTCGGGGCAAATGGTGCACCAGTTCACCCGATCCAGTGATTAATGCTTTTGTCTCCGCTTGTCGAGGCCTCACCCGCCCTGCTGCGGTGCGAGTTTGACGCCGCTCGCACTGGTGATTCGTCCGATGAACGAGAGAGGTGGGCGGATGTCAGCCGCCACGAAGAGGATCGCCCTGGGTGCCGTCGCCGTGGCGCTGGTCGCGGGGCTCGCCGGATGCTCGGCCTTCGGCAAGTCCGAGGAAGGAGCCAAGGAGGGCGCCCCGGGCGCCAAGAAGGAGCCCGTCGCGGCCCCGGAGGGCGCGGTACGCCTCATCGGCGACGGATCCACCGCCTTCACCGGGGCCCAGCCCCACCAGCCGGTCTGGCACAAGATGAAACCAGGTCAGAAACCCCCGCAGTTCGTGGTGTTCTCCTGGGACGGCGCCGGCGAGGACAGCCAGAAGCTCTTCTCCCACTTCCGCGAGGTCGGCAGGAAGTACAACGCGAAGATGACGTACTTCCTCAGCGGCATCTATCTGCTGCCGGAGGAGAAATCGAAGCTCTACCGCCCGCCCCAGCACGCCCCCGGCAGCTCCGAGATCGGCTTCAACGACACCGAGGGGATCCGCGCCACGGTCCGCGAACTACGCGCCGCCTGGCAGGAGGGCAACGAGATCGGCACCCACTTCAACGGCCACTTCTGCGGCAAGGAGGCGGGCGTCGGCAACTGGTCCGTCGAGGACTGGAAGAGCGAGGTCACCCAGGCCAAATCGTTTGTGAAGAACTGGAAGACCAATTCCGGGCTGACCGGCGAGGAGCCGCTCCCCTTCGACTACGACAAGGAACTCGTCGGCGCCCGCACCCCCTGCCTGGAGGGCCGCGAGAACTTCGTCCGCGCAGCGAGCCAACTGGGCTTCCGTTACGACACCAGCGGCATCAACAGCCAGATCTGGCCCGAGAAGGAACACGGCCTGTGGGACCTGTCGCTCCAGCTGGTGCCCATCCCGGGCCGGGGCTTCGAGACGCTCTCCATGGACTACAACTTCGCCGTGAACCAGTCCGGGAAGATGCACGGCGACCCCGCCAAGCATCAGTACTGGGGCAACCAGATGCGTGACGGTCTCGTGCAGGCCTTCGAGCGCTCGTACCACGGCAACCGCGCCCCGCTGATCATCGGCAACCACTTCGAGTCCTGGAACGGCGGCACGTACATGCGCGCCATCGAGGAGACGATCGCCAAGGTCTGCGTCCAGAAGGACGTGCACTGCGTGTCCTTCCGGCAGCTGGCCGACTGGCTGGACGCCCAGGACCCCGCGGTCGTCGCCAAACTGCGCACCCTCAAGGTCGGCCAGGCGCCCGCCGGAGGCTGGGAGACCTTCATGGCCGCCCAGCCCGCGGTGGCGTCGCCGGCTGCCTCCGCCCCCGCGGCCAAGCCGGCCGAGAGCTAGACCGGCTGGGGCGTGCCGAGGCTCTCGCCGAGCGTGAAGGACGGGTCGACCTGGGCGGCCAGGTCGGCCCCCGTCTTCGCGTTCCCCCAGCTCTCCGCGTTCTTCAGGTGGAAATGGACCATCTGGCGCGTGTAGCGCTCCCAGTCGCGGTGCTCGTACGAACCCTCCGCCGCGCGCTGGAGGCTCCGCAGCGCCAGCCGGTTCTCCATCTCCAGCCGCTCGAACCGCTGCGGCCGGCCCTTCTCCATGGCCCGCACCCAGTCCGAGTGGCCCACGGTCACCAGCAGGTCGTCCCCGACCTCGTCACGCAGGAAATCCACGTCCTCCGGGCCCTGCACCTTGTTGCCGACCACCCTGAGGGCGACCCCGAAGTCCCGCGCGTACTCCTTGTACTGGCGGTAGACCGACACCCCCTTGCGGGTCGGCTCGGCCACCAGGAACGTCATGTCGAAGCGGGTGAACATCCCGGAGGCGAACGAGTCCGATCCGGCCGTCATGTCGACGACCACATACTCGTCCGGCCCGTCGACCAGATGGTTCAGACAGAGCTCCACCGCTCCGACCTTCGAGTGGTAGCAGGCGACCCCGAGATCCGCCTCGGTGAACGGCCCGGTCGCCATCAGCCTCACCCCGCCCCCGTCGAGCGGTACGGAACGGGCGCACGCGTCGTACACCGGGTTGTCCTCGACCACGCGCAACAGTCGTGAACCCTCTCCGGGCGGCGTCGTCTTGATCATCGTCTCCGCGGACGCGATCCGTGGATTGGTCCCTCGCAAATATTCCTTGATCAGCGGCAGATGTGCGCCCATCGCGGGCAGCGCGGCGGCCTGCGACTCATCGAGGCCGAGGGCCACTCCCAGATGCTGGTTGATGTCGGCGTCCACCGCGATGACATGGGCTTGGCCGGCTGCGAGGTGACGGATGAAGAGCGAGGACAGCGTGGTCTTCCCGCTGCCGCCCTTCCCTACGAAAGCGATCTTCATGTTCACCTAGGGTAGTGGGATGATCGCCCCGAGTGGTCAAGTGCGTGAAGAAGACCACTCCAAGGTGGGGCGCCGCGCCAAGGCGCGTAGCCTCCCTACTTATGAGTACGCACGCCTCTGACCCCTTGGCCGCCCTCGGCTCCCTGCCGGGCGTCGCCGACTCGGTGGACTCCGTACGCAAGGCCGTCGACCGGGTCTACGGGCACCGCGTGATGCGGCGCCGCAGCAACGAGATCACCTCTGAGGCGGCGCTGCGCGGCGCGCGCGGCTCGGCGGCCCTCGCCGGCGCCGACTGGGCCCTGGAGGAGGTGCGCCGGCGCACCGACTTCGGTGGTGACCCCGAGGCGCGCATCGTCGGCGCCGCGCTCCGGCTCGGCGCGGAGGCCGGTCAGCTGCTCTCGATCTGGCGGCAGTCGCCGCTGCGGGTGCTGGCCCGGCTGCATCTGGTCGCGGCCGGTGCGCCGGACGAGACGACCGGGCGGCCGCGGCAGGACGGCGAGCCGGTCGACGAGCCGCTGATCGAAGCACCCCTCCCGGACGCGGCCGAGGTCGCCGGCCGCCTCGACGGCCTGGCCCAGCTGATCATCGCCGGCGGATCGGCCCCCGCGCTGGTGACCGCCGCCGTCGTCCATGGCGAACTCCTCGCGCTGCGGCCGTTCACTTCGTGCAACGGCCTGGTCGCGCGGGCCGCCGAGCGGATCGTGCTGGTCGGCAGCGGTCTGGACCCGAAGTCGATCTGCCCGGCCGAGGTCGGCCACGCCGAGCAGGGGCAGGCGGCCTATGTCGCGGCCTTCGAGGGGTACCGGTCGGGGACGCCCGAGGGCATGGCCGCCTGGATCGCGCACTGCGGCCGCGCGGTGGAGCTCGGGGTCAGGGAGTCGACCGCGGTCTGCGAGGCGCTGCAGCGCGGCGCTGCCTGAGGCTGCCGGTGGGGGTGTCGGGTGCGCCCTGAAGGGCCCCTGAACAGGGTTGCGGCGGTACCAAAGTCTGGTACCGCCGCTGGCATGTCCGCCCAGTTACCATGCGTCCTCGATATGTGCCCATCAAGCGGAGTCTTTGCTCATCGCCTGGTGCGGCTGGCCCGTAATCGACGGGTCGACGTCGCGTGGGTGCTCGGCTTTCATGCTTAGGTCCGTGGGGCCTTCTTGCTCAACAGGTGATCCTCTCGGATGTCCTAGGTCTCGCGGGCCTTAACTCCTTTCTACTCCTGTCACGGGGCAAGCGGAACCCCTGACTCATGCCTCTTTACTTTTCGGTGCAAATGCGGGCGGAACGGTTGAGGGGTGGATCAGCTGGCAGCGGCATGCCGTCGGCGGTTGGCGTACCAGACCAGCCCGGCGGTGGCGGCCGCCGCTCCCACGGCCGCCGCGGCGACCAGCGCGGGGCGGGGCGGCATCTTGAACTCGGGCAGGCGCTGCTTGAGCCGGACGGGGCGGTTGAAGACGAGAATCGGCCAATCGCGGGCGGTCGCCACCCGGCGCAGGGCCCTGTCTGGATTGACCGCGTACGGATGGCCGACGGCCTCGAGCATCGGGATGTCCGTGGCCGAGTCGCTGTAGGCGTAGCAGCGGGCCAGGTCGTAGCCCTCCGACTCGGCGAGCTCCCGGACCGCTGCGGCTTTCGTCGGGCCGTAGGCGTAGTACTCCACCTCCCCGGTGAAGCAGCCGTCCTCGCCGACCACCATCCGGGTGGCGACCACCCGGTCGGCGCCCAGCATCTCGCCGATGGGCTCGACGACCTCGGCGCCGGAGGTGGAGACGATCACGACGTCGCGGCCGGCGGCGTGGTGCTCCTCGATGAGGGATGCCGCCTCGTCGTAGATGATGGGATCGATGAGATCGTGCAGGGTCTCGGCGACGAGTTCCTTGACCTGCTGTACGTTCCAGCCTTTGCAGAGCGCGGAGAGGTACTCCCTCATCCGCTCCATCTGATCGTGGTCGGCACCGCCCACGAGGAAGACGAACTGGATGTAGGCCGTCCGCAGGACAGCACGGCGGTTGATCAGCCCGCCTTGGTAGAAGGACTTGCTGAAGGTCAGCGTCGACGACTTCGCAATGACCGTCTTGTCCAGGTCAAAGAAGGCGGCTGTGCGCGGCAACGAGTGGTTTTCCACGAGCCCGAGCATAGGTGCCCGCCATTCGGCGTACGCTGGGGCGCGTGGGTTTGCCTGAGAGGGCTCTCGGGTACACCATGGAAGTCACGGATCGTTCGCGACCGTGCTAACCCGGACCGGCTCCTCCCCCCCCGAGTCGGCCGGAGAGACGACCCCCGCTCTCCCCCCCGGCGGGGGTCGTCGCATGTCCGGACGCGTTTTCGCCTCTCGCGTCGGCTCGAAAACACCCTCTGACGCCCGCATCGTCCTCCCCCTTCGCCGGCTCTGATTCGTCACTCAGCGTATCGGCTGCGCTGCTCTCCGGAAGTCACCGGTATGGGCGATGAAGTTATTCACAACTGGCGAGTTGTCCACAGTTTTCGAGCAAGATCCACACGATTTTCCGGATCGCTGCACGGTGATTCCCGCCGCGAAGTTCGCGGACCGCAGGAATCACCGATCTCACGGCGTGGACCGACGGCGTGGAGATCGCCCGCGGATCGTATGGATAGGGGGAGCGGGACATGACCGGATTCATGAGTTCCGATCGACCGCAGGCCGCCGAGGGGCGGCGCGCCGGACCGCTGATCGTCACCGAGGACGTCGCGCTGCTGGACGACCTGCTGCGGCTGTGCGCCGCCGCGGGGGCCGAGCCCGAGGTGCGGCACGAGGTACTCCAGCACCGGGCGAGCTGGGACGACGCGCCACTCGTCCTGGTCGGCGACGACGCGGCGGACCGCTGCCGGGGCGCGGCACGCCGGGACGGCGTGCTGCTGGTGGGCCGTGACCAGGACGACCCAGGTGTGTGGCGGCGGGCCGTCGAGATCGGCGCCGACTGTGTGCTGCGGCTGCCGGACGCCGAGAGCTGGCTGGTGGACCGTATCGCCGACACCGTCGAAGGCGTCGGCAGCCAGGCGATGACCGTCGGGGTGATCGGCGGTCGTGGCGGCGCCGGGGCGTCCACGCTGGCCTGCGCGCTGGCGCTGGCCGCGGCACGCGGGGGCCGGCGCACCATGCTGGTCGACGGGGACCCGCTCGGCGGAGGGCTCGACGTGGTCCTCGGCGGCGAGCACTCCGAGGGCCGCCGATGGCCGGATTTCGCCGCCTCCAAGGGACGGGTCGCGGGCGGCGCCCTGGAGGAGTCGCTGCCCGCCCTGCATGGGCTGCGGGTGCTCAGCTGGGACCGGGGCGACTCGGTGGTCGTCCCGCCCGAGGCCATGCGGTCCGTGCTCGCCGCAGCCCGCAGGCGCGGGGGCGTGGTCGTCGTGGATCTGCCCCGCCGGGTCGACGAGGGGGTGGCGGAGGCGCTGGCGCAGCTGGACATGGGGCTGCTGGTGGTCCCGGGTGAGCTGAGGGCGGTGGCGGCGGCGAACCGGGTCGCCTCCATGGCCGGCATGGTCCTGCGCGATCTGCGCGTGGTGGCGCGCGGTCCGTACGCGGCGGGACTGGACGAGCAGTGGGTCGCCGGGACTCTGGGGCTGCCGCTCGCCGGGGAACTCCCCGTCGAGCCCTTCCTTCTGGCCTCCCAGGACGCGGGCACGCCGCCGGGGTCCGTCCCCGGGCCGCTGGCCCGCTTCTGCACGGCGTTCTGGGACCGGGCCCTGGCCGCGGACGGTGTCTCATGACGACGAGTCCGACGGCCGGCGCGCAGCTTCTCGACGCCGTCCGGCAGCGGCTCGCGGAGAGCGGGGCCGAACCCACCCCCGCACGCGTGGCGGCCGCACTGCGCGCGCAGGGGAGGCTTCTGGGCGACGCGGAAGTGCTGGGGGTGGCCGAACGGCTGCGGTCCGAGCTCGTCGGCACGGGCCCCCTGGAGCCGCTGCTGGCGGATCCCTCGGTGACCGACGTACTGGTGTCCGCGCCCGACCAGGTCTGGGTTGACCGAGGCGCGGGCCTCGAACCGACCGGGGTCTCCTTCTCGGACGGCGCGGCCGTGCGCAGACTCGCCCAGCGCCTGGCCTCCGTGGCGGGGCGGCGGCTCGACGACGCGCACCCGTGGGTGGACGCGCGGCTCCCGGACGGGACACGGATGCATGCCGTCCTGCCGCCGGTGGCGGTCGGTTCGACCTGCCTGTCCCTGCGGGTCGTGCGGGCGAAGGCCTTCTCGCTCGACGAGCTGATGGCGGCGGGCACGATCCCACCGGGCGGGGACCGGGTGCTGAGGGCGATGGTGGAGCGCAGGGTCGCGTACCTGATCAGCGGTGGGACCGGCTCCGGGAAGACGACCCTGCTGTCCGCACTCCTGGGACTGGTGGGGAAACGGGAGCGGATCGTACTGGCCGAGGACTCAGCGGAGTTGAAGCCGGACCACCCCCATGTGGTGCGCCTGGAGACGCGGCCGGCGAATCAGGAGGGCGCCGGGCAGGTGACCCTTCGCGATCTGGTGCGGCAGGCGCTGCGGATGCGGCCCGACCGGCTCGTCGTCGGCGAGGTACGAGGGAGCGAAGTGACCGACCTCCTGGCCGCATTGAACACCGGACACGGGGGCTGCGGGACGGTGCACGCCAACACGGCGGCGGACGTGCCGGCCCGTCTCGAGGCGCTGGGAACGGCCGCGGGCCTGGACCGGGCCGCGCTCCACAGCCAGGTGGCCGCCGGTCTCTCGGCGGTGCTGCATCTCGTACGCGACCGGGAAGGGCGGCGGCGGATCACCGAGGTGCACGTCCTGGAGCGCGACCCGCGAGGGCTGGTGGTGACCGTACCGGCGCTGCGCTGGGCCGCGGACGGATTCGTCCAGGAGCGCGGCTGGCCGTGGTTGCGGTCGCTGATCGGGGGTGCCCAGTGGTGACGGCGTACTGGGCCTTCGCGGCCGCCCTGTGCGCCGGGGCCGCGGGCTGGCTTGCCGTGGGACACGAACGGAGCCTGCGGCGGGCACGGTTGATGCTCGCGGGAGGGGGAGCGGTGGAGGCACCGGCTCCCTGGCCCTGGGAGCGCTGGTGGCCCGAGATCCGCAGGCGGCCGGAGTGGCTCTGTCCGGTGCTCGGGGTGGCGCTGGCCGTCCTCGGGGAGGCGGTGCTGCCGTTGATCGCCGGACTGGTGGCGGTGCCGCTGGCCGGACGGAAGCGGCGGGCCAGGGAACGTCGGAGGGCCGGGGAGGCGCGAGCCGACGGTGTCATCGCCCTGTGCGGCGCGGTCGCGGGGGAACTGCGGGCGGGTCTGCAGCCGGGGCAGGCGCTGCTTCTCGGAGCCCGGGCCGCGGGCGGGCTCGGCGGCGCTGAGGCCGGGGTGCTGGCGGCGGCGCGGTTCGGCGGTGACGTACCGGCCGCTCTGCGGCAGGCGGCGCGGGAGGACGGCGCGGACGGGCTGGCCGGGATGGCCGCCTGCTGGCAGGTGGCGGTGGACGGCGGCGCCGGCCTCGCCGCGGGACTCGACCGGCTCGACGCTGTGCTTCGGGAGCGCCGGGATCAACGGGAGCGGCTGCGGTCCCAACTGGCCGGAGCCTGGGCGACGGTGGCGGTCCTCGCGCTGCTCCCGGCGGTGGGGCTCGTGCTGGGCGCGGCCATGGGGGCCGAGCCGCTGCGGGTGCTGTTCCACACGCCGGCCGGCCTCGCGTGCCTGACCGCGGGAGCCCTGCTGGAGGCGGCCGGGATCGCCTGGGCCGCGCGGATCGTACGGGCGGGGGAGAAGCCATGACCGGCGAGATGCTCCACCGGCTGGAGATCGGATGCGCCGTGCTGGCAGGGCTGCTCTGGGCCTTCTTCTCGGCGAGCCGCCGGCGGGATGAGCGGCGTGCCCGGGCCAGGATCGCGGCCCTTCTGGCGGCGGAGCGGGTACGGCCGCCGCGCAACTGGGCCATGTACGGAGCCTGGGCGCGGCGTTGGGGCGTGCCTCTTGGAGCGCTGCTCGCCTGTTACGTACTGGTGGGCGGGGTGATTGGCGCCCTGGTCGGCCTGATCGCGGGTGGCGGGGCGCGGTACTGGCAGCGGCGCCGACCAGCGGCCCCTGCGGGCGTTGGCGAGCGGGATCAGTTGCCCTTGGCGGCCGACCTGTTGGCGGCATGCGTCACGGCCGGCGCCGGGCCGCGGGAGGCGGCCGAGGCGGTTGGGGAATCCCTGGGCGGGCCGGTGGGGGAACGGCTGGCGCATACGGCGGCCGAGCTGCGTCTCGGTGGTGAACCGGCCGAGGTGTGGCGGAGGTTCGGCGGCATACCAGGCGCGGAGAGCCTGGCCCGCTGTCTGGAGCGGGCCGGTTCCTCGGGGGCGCCGGCCGCCGAACCGGTGGCACGGATCGCGGCTGAACTCCGGGCGGCACACGCGCGTGAGGCGGCGACCCGGGCCCAGCGGGCGCAGGTGCTGATCACGGCGCCGGTGGGGCTGTGTTTCCTGCCCGCGTTCCTCGCGATCGGGGTGGCGCCGGGGGTGATCGGCCTCGCGGACGGGCTGATGCGCGGATGACGGAACACGTCGAAGACGAACGGAACATGAGGGGGTTGGCATGAGGAAGCTGCTGAGGGATCGGATCAAGCGGCTCAGGAATCAGCTCGGTGAGCGCCTGGGGCGTCGCATGGGCTCCGACGCGGGAATGACGACTGCGGAGTACGCGATGGGGACGATCGCGGCCTGTGCCTTCGCGGCCCTGCTCTACAAGATCATCAACAGCGGCGCGGTCTCCGGTGCGCTGGAATCGGTGATCGGAAAGGCGCTCGATGTCCCGTTCTGACGCGGGCACGGACGCCGGAGTGAGGTGCGCGGAGTGGTCCGGAGCGAAATCGGGCGCGAGGTCCGGAGCGGGTCGCGGCCGCGATCGCGGCTCGGTGACCGCGGAGGCGGCCGTGGTGATCCCGGCGCTGGTGGTGTTCACGACGGCGCTGCTCTGGGGGCTCAGCTCGGTCGCCGCGTACATCCAGTGCGTGGACGCGGCGCGGGCCGGCGCACGGGCCGTGGCCCGCTCGGAGCCCCCCGAAGCCGCGGCCGCCGTCGCCCGGACGGCCGCACCGGGCGGGGCGAATGTCTCCGTCGGCCGGTCGGGTGATCTGTGGCGGGTCTTGGTGGAGGCACCGGCCGCCGGCCCCGGCGGTCTCGGGCTGACCCTGCGGGCCGAGGCGAGCGCGCTCGCCGAGGACACCGTCGGCCAGGACCCCGCCGGGCCCCCGGCGTCGGGGCAGGGCTCGTGAAGCCCAGGGAGCGAGGATCGGCGACGGTGTGGACGGTCGTCGCGGTGGGCGCCCTGTGCGCGGTGTTCGCCGTCGTGCTGGCCCTGGGGCAGGCGGTCGCGGCCCGACACCGGGCCGGGTCGGCGGCCGACCTGGCGGCGCTGGCGGCCGCCGACCGGGCCCTGTGGGGCCAGGAATCGGCCTGTACGGCCGCCTCACGCGTCGCCAGGGCTCAAGGGGCCCAGGTGGTCCGCTGCGCTCTGCGCGGCGATGTGGCGGATGTGACGGCCCGCGTCCGCCTCGGCCCGTACGCCCCGCAGGTCAGGGCGCGGGCGGGCCCTCCGGGGCCGGGTCCGGGGCCTCCCGCAGCAGTTCCGTGAGGAGCCGCACGGCGCCCCGCTTGTGCAGCGGGTCGTTGCCGTTGCCGCACTTGGGAGACTGGATGCAGGAGGGGCAGCCCGCCTCGCACTCGCAGGACGCGATGGCCTCACGGGTGGCGGTGAGCCAGGCGCGGGCGGTGTGGAAGGCCCTCTCGGCGAAGCCGGCGCCGCCCGGGTGGCCGTCGTAGACGAAGACCGTCGGCAGCAGGGTGTCCGGGTGCAGCGGGACGGAGACGCCGCCGATGTCCCAGCGGTCGCAGGTGGCGAAGAGCGGCAGCATGCCGATCGAGGCGTGCTCGGCGGCGTGCAGCGCCCCGCCGAGCTGCTCCGGGTTCACCCGGGCGGCATCCAGCTGGTCCTCGGTGACCGTCCACCACACGGCCCGGGTGCGCAGAGTGCGCGGCGGGAGGTCGAGTTTGGTCTCGCCGAGCACCTCGCCGGTGATCAGACGGCGGCGGAGGAAGGAGACGACCTGGTTGGTGACCTCGACGGAGCCGTAGCAGAGCCGCCCGGCGCCCCAGGGGATCTCGGTGTCGGTCTCCAGGACGGAGATGGAGGTGCTGTCGCGGGCGGTGGTGGAGTACGGCGGGCTGGCCTCCTCGACGAGGGCGACGGAGTCCTTCAGGTCGAGGTGCTTCACGAGGTACGTACGGCCCTGGTGGAGGTGGACGGCGCCGTCGTGGACGGCGGCGTGCGAGGCGGCCTCGTCGACCGTGCCCAGCAGCCGGCCGGTGCCCGCTTCGACGATCTGGACCGGTGAGCCGCCCCCGCCGCGGATGTCGGTGAGGTCGGCGGCCCGCTCGCGGCGGGTCCAGTACCAGCCGGCCGCGCGTCGGCGCAGCAGCCCGGCCGACTCCAGCTGCGGCAGCAGCTCGGGCACGGCGGGCCCGAACAGATCCAGGTCCGCCTCGGTGAGCGGGAGCTCGGAGGCGGCCGCGCAGAGATGGGGAGCGAGGACGTAGGGGTTGTCGGGGTCCAGGACGGTCGATTCGACCGGCTGGTCGAAGAGCGCCTCGGGGTGGTGGACGAGAAAGGTGTCCAGCGGGTCGTCGCGGGCGATCAGGACGGCCAGGGCGCCCTGGCCGGAACGGCCGGCCCGGCCGGCCTGCTGCCAGAGCGAGGCCCGGGTTCCGGGATAGCCGGCGATGAGGACGGCGTCGAGGCCGGAGACGTCGACGCCGAGCTCCAAGGCGGTGGTCGCGGCCAGCCCGAGGAGCTCCCCCGAGTGCAGGGCGCGCTCCAGGGCCCGGCGCTCCTCGGGGAGATAGCCGCCCCGGTAGGCGGCCACGCGGCGGGACAGTGAGCGGTCCACCTCGGCCAGCCGCTCCTGGGCGATGACGGAGATGAGCTCGGCGCCGCGGCGGGAGCGTACGAAAGCGACCGTACGCACGCCCTGGACCGTCAGGTCGGTGAGCAGGTCGGCGGTCTCGGCGGTGGCCGTGCGGCGCACCGGGGCGCCCTGCTCGCCGTGCAGCTCGGTGAGCGGTGGCTCCCACAGGGCGAAGACCAGTTCACCGCGGGGTGAGGCGTCGTCGGCCACCTCGCGTACCGGCAGGCCGGTGAGACGGGTCGCGGCCACGGCGGGCTGGGCGGAGGTTGCCGAGGCCAGCAGGAAGACCGGGTTCGCGCCGTAGCGGGCGCAGACACGCCGGAGCCGGCGCAGCACCTGGGCGACATGGGAGCCGAACACGCCGCGGTAGGTGTGGCACTCGTCGATGACGACATAGCGCAGGGCCCGCAGGAAGGAGGACCAGCGGGGGTGGGACGGGAGTATGCCCCGGTGGAGCATGTCGGGGTTGGTCAGTACGTAGTTCGCGTACTGCCGGACCCACTCTCGCTCCTCGACCGGCGTGTCGCCGTCGTAGACGGCGGGGCGGACGCGGTTGCCGAGCGGGGCGGCCAGTTCACGCACGGCGCGGCGCTGGTCGGCGGCGAGGGCCTTGGTGGGGGCGAGGTAGAGCGCCGTGGCGCCCCGGCCGTTGGGGGCCTCGGAGCCGTCCAGGAGGGTGCTCAGGACCGGTGCCAGATAGGCCAGGGACTTGCCGGAGGCGGTGCCCGTGGCGATCACCACGGACTCGCCGTCCAGGGCGTGCTCGGCGGCCTGTGCCTGGTGGGCCCAGGGGTGGTCGATGCCGGCCGTCTGAATGGCGTTGATCACTTCGGCGCGGATCCGGTCGGGCCAGACGGCATGACGACCCGGTCTTGGGGGCAAGTGCTCCGTATGAGTGACGCGTGCAGCACGGCTCTGCCCCGCGGTGAGCCGGTCGAGGACCGTACCGGGGGAAGGCTGTGTTTGCCCGCTCGCGTTCGGTCGTCCGGGGCGCTGATTCCTGGCCATCGGCACCGAGTGTGTCACCGGCGTGACGGACAATGCTTCCAAGGCGTCGTGCATGGCTGCTGGTAAGTGATTGAATGCCATCGCGGCTGGCGATCCGTCCCCTGGCTCCGCCGGGGAGACCCGAGGGGGCGACCGCTCGATAGCAAGGTGCTGGAGGATCCGTGGACCTGTCCCTGTCGACTCGCAATGTGTCCGGCCCTGGTGGCGACCGTACGGTCGTCGAGGTCGGTGGCGAGATTGATGTGTATACCGCGCCCAAGCTGCGCGAGCAGTTGGTCGAGTTGGTGAACGACGGCAGCTACCACCTGGTTGTCGACATGGAGGGCGTGGACTTCCTCGACTCGACCGGCCTCGGCGTGCTCGTGGGCGGTCTCAAGCGCGTTCGCGCACACGAGGGCTCTCTGCGCCTGGTGTGCAACCAGGAGCGCATTCTCAAGATCTTCCGGATCACTGGTCTGACCAAGGTGTTCCCCATTCACACCTCGGTCGAGGAGGCCGTCAACGCCACCGACTGAGGTCGCTCGGAGGCTTCCGGAGGAGAACAGGGTGCCGGGCGTGAGCCCGGTCCCCTGGTAGTTCGCCCGTATGTCCGAGGGGGACCGTATGGCCACCGTTGAACTCCGCTTCAGCGCTCAGCCTGAGCACGTCAGGACCGCCCGTCTCGTGGCGGCCGCCGTGGCGCGCCGGGCCGGGGTGGACGAGGCTGTGCTGGACGAGGTCAGACTCGCCGTGGGTGAGGCGTGTTCTCGCGCGGTCGGGCTGCATCGGAGCAATGGCGTGACCGACCCGGTGCGGGTCGTGCTGACCGAGGAGGAGAAGACGTTCTCCATCGAGGTCGGTGACGGCGTGCCGGGCGCGGGTGTCGCCGCCGCCGACGCGGCCGGAGTCCCCGGCTCGCGCGACGGCGCCCCCACCGAGGACTTCGACGACGCCGAGGGCGAGGACGAGATGGGCCTCGCGGTCATCAGCGGGCTCGTCGACGACGTCGAGGTGTCGGCCGGCGAGCACGGCGGAGTGATCCGCATGAGCTGGCCGACGACACCGGCCATTGTTCTGCCCTAGATCTGTCCCAGAAGCGTGGCACCCTCCGGGGCTCCCGTCGCCTTCTGAGGCGGGTGCGCCGCCCCGTCACACAATATGTAGAGGCCCTGCTGAGCAGGGCCTCTTTTCATTTACCTAGATCATTGATCAAGTGTCAATGCGTCAGCCCCATTACCGCTTTCGGGGGTAGTTTCGGAACCCGATCATTTGCTGAGGAGCGCCCGAAGGTCAATTCCATTTGCGGCGCCCTGTTTTGATCAGGTCCAGCTCCCTACAATCCGTCCACATCTTGAGCTCTGAACGTCAAGGAGGACGAATGGCGGGGCTCTTCAACCCAGAACTGACCGACCACACCACTTCTCTCGCCGCCGCGGTACTCACCGACGAGAACCGGACGATCGTGATCGTCATCGCGGCGGTCGCACTCGCGGCACTGATCGTCGCCCAGCTGCTGGTACGCCAAGTCCTGGCGGCCGGCGAAGGCACCGACACCATGAAGAAGATCGCGGCCGCCGTGCAGGAAGGAGCAAATGCCTATCTGGCACGGCAGTTGCGCACGCTCGGCGTGTTCGCCGTCGTCGTGTTCTTCCTGCTGATGCTGCTTCCGGCCGACAACTGGTCGCAGCGCGCGGGCCGTTCGGTGTTCTTCCTGGTGGGTGCGCTTTTCTCGGCGGCCACCGGATACATCGGCATGCGGCTTGCCGTACGAAGCAATGTGCGCGTGGCTGCTGCCGCGCGTGAGGCGACTCCCGCGGAAGGAGAACCGCAAAAGGATCTGACGGCCGTCGCGCACAAGGCCATGAAGATCGCTTTCCGCACCGGCGGTGTGGTCGGCATGTTCACGGTCGGCCTCGGCCTGCTCGGCGCTGCCTGCGTGGTCCTCGTCTACGCGGCCGACGCGCCCAAAGTGCTCGAGGGCTTCGGCCTCGGCGCGGCCCTGATCGCCATGTTCATGCGTGTCGGCGGCGGCATCTTCACCAAGGCCGCCGACGTCGGCGCCGACCTCGTCGGCAAGGTCGAGCAAGGCATCCCCGAGGACGACCCGCGCAACGCCGCCACCATCGCGGACAACGTCGGCGACAACGTCGGCGACTGCGCGGGCATGGCCGCCGACCTCTTCGAGTCGTACGCCGTGACCCTGGTCGCCGCGCTCATCCTCGGCAAGGCCGCCTTCGGCGACCTCGGACTGGCCTTCCCGCTGATCGTCCCGGCGATCGGTGTGATCACCGCCATGATCGGCATCTTCGCGGTCGCCCCGCGCCGCACCGACCGCTCCGGCATGACCGCCATCAACCGCGGCTTCTTCATCTCCGCGCTGATCTCGCTGGGCCTGGTGGCCGTCGCCGTCTTCGCCTACCTGCCCGGCACCTACGCCGAGCTCTCCGGCGTCACCGAGGCCGCGATCAAGTCCCACCCCGGCGACCCGCGCATCCTCGCGCTGGTGGCCGTGGCCATCGGCATCGTGCTCGCCGCCCTGATCCAGCAGCTGACCGGCTACTTCACCGAGACCAACCGGCGCCCGGTGAGGGACATCGGCAAGTCCTCGCTGACCGGCCCCGCCACCGTCGTACTCGCGGGTATCTCCATCGGCCTCGAGTCCGCCGTCTACACCGCCCTGCTGATCGGCCTCTCGGTGTACGGCGCGTTCCTGCTCGGCGGCACCTCGATCATGCTGGCGCTGTTCGCGGTGGCCCTGGCCGGTACCGGACTGCTCACCACCGTCGGCGTCATCGTCGCCATGGACACCTTCGGCCCGGTCTCCGACAACGCCCAGGGCATCGCCGAGATGTCCGGCGACGTACAGGGCGCGGGCGCGCAGGTCCTCACCGACCTCGACGCCGTCGGCAACACCACCAAGGCGATCACCAAGGGCATCGCCATCGCCACGGCCGTCCTGGCGGCGGCGGCGCTCTTCGGCTCGTACCGGGACGCCATCGCCACCGCAGTGTCGGAGGTCGGGGCCAAGGCCACCGACATGAACCTGACCATGGACATCTCGCAGCCCAACAACCTGGTGGGTCTGGTTCTCGGCGCGGCCGTCGTCTTCCTCTTCTCGGGCCTGGCGATCAACGCCGTCTCCCGGTCGGCGGGGGCCGTGGTCTACGAGGTGCGGCGGCAGTTCCGCGAGCGCCCCGGGATCATGGACTACTCCGAGAAGCCGGAGTACGGGCGCGTCGTCGACATCTGTACCAAGGACGCGCTGCGCGAGCTGGCCACGCCCGGACTGCTCGCCGTGATGGCGCCGATCGCGGTCGGCTTCACCCTCGGCGTGGGCGCGCTCGGCTCGTACCTCGCGGGGGCCATCGGCACCGGCACGCTGATGGCGGTCTTCCTGGCCAACTCGGGCGGAGCCTGGGACAACGCCAAGAAGCTCGTCGAGGACGGCCACCATGGCGGCAAGGGCAGCGAGGCGCATGCGGCGACCGTGATCGGCGACACCGTGGGCGACCCGTTCAAGGACACCGCCGGACCGGCCATCAACCCGCTCCTGAAGGTGATGAACCTGGTCGCCCTGCTGATCGCGCCCGCCGTGGTGCAGTTCAGCTACGGCGAGGACGCCAGCGCGGGAGTGCGGGCGGCGGTCGCGACGCTCGCGATCATCGTCATCGTCGGTGCGGTGTACGTCTCCAAGCGCCGTTCCGTCGCCGTGGGTGACGAAGGCAACGCGGCCGAGCGTACGGCCCAGAAGCCCGACCCTGCGGTCGTGTCATAACACCTGGTCAAAGGACGGGCGGGCAACACGTGTTGGCGTGTTGCCCGCCCGTCCGTGTGGGTGCCGTTCGGTGTGTCTCCCATGGTGCAAATGGCTTCAATAAGGTGCGGACCGGTCCCACGAAAGGTGGATGTCGCCCGGTTGACGTGTATGTTCCGGGGCCGAGAGCCTTGGAAGGGACCGATCCGGTGAACAAGAAGCTTGCGGCCGCACTGTCCGGCGGCGCGGTACTGGTGCTGGCGCTGTCCGGTTGCGGCGACGACGGCGACGAGAACAAGGTGGATGCCTGGGCCAAGACGGTCTGCGACCAGGCCAAGCCGCAGATCCAGAAGAGGGCGGACGCCCAGCAGATCATCATCTCGACGGCGGCGGACGGAAAGCCCGCCGACATCCAGGCCGCCGACTCGAAGGCCTTCCAGGACATCGCCGACGCCGACCGGGCGCTCGCCAAGTCCATCGAGTCCGCCGGGGCGCCGCCGGTCGACAACGGCGACAAGCTGCAGCAGGACGCGGTCAAGGAGCTCAACGCGACGGCTGTGGCCTACGAGGGCCTCAAGAAGCAGGTCGACGCGCTCGACCCGGCCAACCAGCAGAAGTTCGCCGACGGCCTCCAGGGCGTCGCGGACGGCCTGAAGAAGATCGAGAAGATGGACCAGGACGCGCTGGCCAAGCTGCAGTCCGGCGAGGTCGGCCAGGCGATGGCGAAGCAGCAGGGCTGCCAGAAGGCCACGCCGTCGGTGGGCGGCACCGGCCCGGCCAAGCCGAAGCCCGGCGCGTCGGCCTCGCAGCCCGCGGCCTCGGCGTCCAAGCCGGCCACGTCCGCGTCGAAGCCGGCCGCCTCCGCCTCGGCGTCCGCCTCCAAGGCCGCCGAATAGCCCCGCCGGCCGGCTCTGCCGCCGGCCGCCCTCTCGGCCCGGCTCCCGTTCGAAACGGGGGCCGGGCCGTTCGGCTTTTGTCAGTGGCGACGGCCACAATGGGCAGGTGAGTACGACCAGCCTGACCGCCAGCCTTCCGACGCCCAGCCACGCCACCCGCCTGCGCGAGGCCTTCCTCTCCGCCGGCTTCACCGCCGACGGACTGCTCGACCTGCTCGGCGCACCCGCGTACGCCGCGCTCGCCCGCAGCGAGACCGTGCCCGCCCTGCGCGCCACCCGTGGGGACACCCCGCTGGAGACGCTCGTCCGGCTGTTCCTGCTCCAGCAGCCCGTCTCCGCCGAGCGGGCCGCCCGCGCGCTGCCCCTGGAGGAGGCCCTGGCGGACGGCTGGCTCGTCCGGGACGGCAAGGAGATCGACGGCGGGGAGACCGGCGGCGGGGAGATTCGCGCCACCGTGGACGTCCGGCCGTACGGCGGGCCTGAGGGCCAGGACTGGTTCATCGTCTCCGACCTGGGCTGCGCGGTCGGCGGCGCCGGAGGCATCGGCCGCAAGGACGAAGGTGTCGTGCTCGGCGTCGGCGGAGCCTCCACCACCCTCGCCGGCATCACGGTCCGTACGCCGGTCGCCTCCGCGCTCGACCTCGGCACCGGCTCCGGCATCCAGGCCCTCCACGCCGCCCAGCACGCCACGCTGGTGACCGCGACCGATCTCAACCCCCGGGCCCTGGAGTTCACCCGCCTCACGCTCGCCCTCTCCGGCGCCCGCGGGGCCGAGCTGCTGGCGGGCTCCCTCTTCGAACCGGTCGACGGCGACACGTACGACCTGATTGTGTCGAACCCCCCGTTCGTCATCTCTCCCCTTGCCTCCGGCAAGGGCGACTCCGGCGCCCGGCTGACCTACCGGGACGGCGGGATGAGCGGCGACGACCTCTGCCGCACGCTCGTCCAGCAGGCCGGGGAGCGGCTCAACGACGGGGGATACGCCCAGTTCCTCGCCAACTGGCAGCACGTCGAGGGCGAGCAGTGGCAGGAGCGGCTGCGCTCCTGGGTGCCGCGGGACTGCGACGCCTGGATCGTGCAGCGCGAGGTGCAGGACATCACGCAGTACGCCGAGCTGTGGCTGCGCGACAGCGGCGACCACCGCGAGGACCAGCAGGCGTACGCCGAGCGGTACGAGGCGTGGCTGGACGAGTTCGAGGCGAGCGGCACCAAGTCCGTCGGCTTCGGCTGGATCACCCTGCGCAAGAACGCCGCGGTCGCCGAAGGCCGGACGGAGCCGTCGATCGTCGTCGAGGAATGGACACACCCCGTCGAGCAGCCGCTCGGCGACACCGTACGGGCGCACTTCGAGCGCCAGGACTTCCTGCGGGCCCACGACGACGCGGCGCTCCTGGCCGCGCACTTCCGCCTCGCGTCCGAGGTGACGCAGGAACAGGTGGGCCTGCCCGGCGCCGAGGACCCCGAGCATGTGGTCCTCCGGCAGAACCGCGGGATGCGCCGCGCCACGCGCGTGGACCACGTCGGCGCGGGCTTCGCGGGCGTCTGCGACGGGACGCTCAGCGCCGGGCGGATCCTGGACGCCATCGGCCAGTTGACGGGCGAGGACTCGGTGGTGCTGCGGGACCGTATACCGCAGGCCATCCGGCTGCTCGTCGAAGAAGGCTTCCTCGAGCCCGTGGACGGGGGTGGCGGCCAGGCGTCCTGACGCCCCTTCCCTTCCGCTTGTGCGTGCCGCACGGCTGGTCGGGGTCGCTGGCGGCATCTCGTACCGAGCACCGTCCCACTGCTCGACACCACCTCTCTTCATAGGAACACCGCTGGTGAGGCCCCTGTTTCAGGGGTCCTCTCCGCCTCACCCTGACGGGAACCCGGCACCCCCGGGCCAAGGTTTCGCCCTCGCGGCCGACGCCGCCCCCGCAGCTTCCGCCTCCTGCCCTCGGCAGGGCCCGCGACACGGCCCCTGCACGGTCTTCGACCCCACGTGCGTCCCGTCCACAACCGGCCAAATTCGGCCGGTACCACCGCCCGGCGGGGCGCCGCGTGGGTGAACCACGCTCGGGTCGCCCGCGTCGTTCACCCGGAATTCGCGCCCACGACGCCGGGAGGTGCCAGCCTCTGCCTCCAGGGCGCCGGGGGCAACAGAGCCCGGGCGCACCACCGACCAGCGACGGAACGGGGCACGGGCATGGAGAGCGGGCCGGCCATTTTCGCCGGGACGGCGTTCGCGCTGTTCGGAGCGGGGCTGCTGCTGTGGACAGGGGTGCGGATGGCGCACCGGCAGCCCGTCGCGTACGGCGTGAGCCCCGCCACGGCAGCGACCCTCACGACGATCTTCAGTGTGGTCTTCCTCGTCCTCGGGGTGTGGTGCTTCGGCCGCCTCTGACCGCAGGCCGACCGGACCGGCGTGAGCGGCGCCGCACCGCCCGGGTGGGAGTCCGGGCGGCAGGAATGCCAGGACTCGGGTTACCGTTCGAGTGGCCGTTGCGGGCTTTTGCCGTTTGACACGGGGGCGGGTTGTACCGTCACACTCCGCAGCGACAGCAGCGTAAGCGGCGTCACCGCAGCAGCGCGCAGTCCTCTGTACTGCGCCGACTGCACCACGGCGTCGACTGCGCCGTAGGTGTCACCGAGCGTCGACCGGAGAGAAGAGCGAAGTTGTCCCCGACCAGCGAGACCGCACACGGCGGCCGCCGACTCGTCATCGTCGAGTCGCCTGCCAAGGCGAAGACGATCAAGGGCTACCTCGGCCCCGGCTATGTCGTCGAGGCGAGCGTCGGGCACATCCGTGACCTCCCCAACGGCGCCGCCGAGGTCCCCGAGAAGTACACCGGCGAGGTCCGGCGCCTCGGTGTGGACGTCGAACATGACTTCCAGCCCATCTATGTCGTCAACGCCGACAAGAAGGCGCAGGTCAGGAAGCTGAAGGAGCAGCTCGCCGAGTCCGACGAGCTCTACCTCGCCACCGATGAGGACCGCGAGGGCGAAGCCATCGCGTGGCACCTCCTCGAGGTCCTGAAGCCCAAGGTCCCCGTCCACCGCATGGTCTTCCACGAGATCACCAAGGACGCGATCCGGGACGCCGTCGCCAACCCGCGCGAGCTGAACAAGCGCATGGTCGACGCCCAGGAGACCCGCCGTATCCTCGACCGCCTCTACGGCTACGAGGTCTCGCCGGTCCTGTGGAAGAAGGTCATGCCGCGGCTGTCGGCGGGCCGTGTGCAGTCCGTGGCCACGCGTCTGGTCGTCGAGCGCGAGCGGGAGCGCATGGCGTTCCGCTCGGCCGAGTACTGGGACCTGACCGGCACGTTCTCCACCGGCCGCGCCGGTGACTCCTCCGACCCGTCGTCGCTGGTCGCCCGGCTGGCGACGGTCGACGGCCGGCGTGTCGCGCAGGGTCGAGACTTCGGCCCCGACGGCCGGCTCAAGAGCGACGTCCTGCACATCGACGAGGCCAACGCACGCGCTCTTGCCGCCGCCCTCGCCGAAACCTCCTTCTCGGTGCGCTCGGTCGAGTCCAAGCCGTACCGCCGCTCTCCGTACGCCCCCTTCCGTACGACGACGCTCCAGCAGGAGGCCTCGCGCAAGCTGGGCTTCGGTGCGAAGGCGACCATGCAGGTGGCGCAGAAGCTGTACGAGAACGGCTTCATCACCTATATGCGTACGGACTCCACGACCCTCTCCGACACCGCCATCGCGGCGGCAAGGGCCCAGGTCACGCAGTTGTACGGCGCCGACTACCTGCCCGAGAAGCCGCGCACGTACGCCGGGAAGGTCAAGAACGCCCAGGAGGCGCACGAGGCGATCCGTCCCTCGGGTGATCGTTTCCGCACGCCCGCGGAGACGGGCCTGACCGGCGACCAGTTCAAGCTCTACGAGCTGATCTGGAAGCGGACCGTGGCCTCCCAGATGAAGGACGCGGTCGGAAACTCCGTGACCGTGAAGATCGGCGGACGGGCGAGCGACGGCCGTGACGCCGAGTTCACCGCGTCCGGCAAGACGATCACGTTCCACGGCTTCATGAAGGCGTACGTCGAAGGCGCCGACGACCCGAACGCCGAGCTCGACGACCGCGAGCGGCGCCTGCCGCAGGTCGCCCAGGGCGACGCGCTGACCGCCGAGGAGATCACGGCGGACGGCCACGCCACCAAGCCGCCGGCCCGCTACACCGAGGCCTCGCTGGTCAAGGAGCTGGAAGAGCGCGAGATCGGCCGCCCGTCGACGTACGCGTCGATCATCGGCACGATCCTCGACCGCGGCTATGTCTTCAAGAAGGGCACGGCCCTCGTGCCGTCGTTCCTCTCCTTCGCCGTGGTCAACCTGCTGGAGAAACACTTCGGCCGGCTCGTCGACTACGACTTCACGGCCAAGATGGAGGACGACCTCGACCGCATCGCGCGCGGTGAGGCCCAGGCCGTGCCGTGGCTGAAGCGTTTCTACTTCGGCGAGGGCGACGCGGCCGGCGCCGCCTCGGAGGCCGGCAACGGCGACGGCGACCACCTCGGCGGTCTGAAGGAGCTGGTCACGGACCTCGGCGCGATCGACGCGCGGGAGATCTCCTCCTTCCCCGTGGGCAACGGGATCATGCTGCGCGTCGGCCGGTACGGCCCGTACGTGGAGCGCGGTGAGAAGGAGCAGGAAGGCCACCAGCGCGCCGACGTCCCCGAGGACCTCGCGCCCGACGAGCTCACCGTCGAGCTGGCCGAGGAGCTGCTGGCCAAGCCGAGCGGCGACTTCGAGCTCGGCACGGACCCGGTCAGCGGCAACCAGATCGTGGCGAAGGACGGCCGCTACGGCCCGTACGTCACCGAGATCCTGCCCGAGGGCACGCCGAAGACGGGCAAGAACGCGGTGAAGCCGCGCACGGCCTCCCTCTTCAAGTCCATGAGCATCGACACCGTGACGCTCGAGGACGCCCTGAAGCTCATGTCGCTGCCGCGGGTGGTCGGCGTCGACGCCGAAGGCGTGGAGATCACGGCGCAGAACGGCCGCTACGGCCCGTACCTGAAGAAGGGCACCGACTCGCGGTCGCTGACCGATGAGGAGCAGCTCTTCACCATCACCCTCGACGAGGCCCTGGCGATCTACGCCCAGCCGAAACAGCGGGGCCGCGCCGCGGCGAAGCCGCCGCTGAAGGAGCTGGGCACCGACCCGGTCAGCGAGAAGCCGGTGGTCGTGAAGGACGGCCGCTTCGGCCCGTACGTCACCGACGGCGAGACGAACGCGACCCTGCGGACCGGCGACAGCGTCGAGACGATCACGCCGGAGCGCGGCTACGAGCTCCTCGCGGAGAAGCGGGCCAAGGCGCCGGCGAAGAAGACCGCGAAGAAGGCCGCGGCCAAGAAGGCACCCGCCAAGAAGACGGCGGCGGCAGCCAAGAAGACGGCCGCGAAGAAGACGACGGCGGCCGCCAAGAAGACCGCCGCCAAGAAGACGACGGCCACCAAGGCCACGGCGGCGAAGAAGACGGCGGCAAAGACCGCCGCCGCGAAGTCCGCTTCGGCCGAGGAGTAGGCCCCGGCCAGGCAGAGACCACCCCGTCCCCACTGGGGGCGGGGTGGTCCGCTTCCGGGGACTGCCTCCGGGGATTGCTTCCGGTCTGCTTCCGTGGACCGGCGCGTACGCCGGGCGCGGGCGTTTGTTCGGGTGGGGACTCCGGGGACCCGGGCGCTCCGGATAGGCTGGGCGGATGACGCGAGCCGAGCAGCCTACGGTCGTGAGCTCCACCTCAGACTCCGACGCCGCCCTTGCCGCAGACTCACGGGAACGCGCCGTACGAGCCCTGTTGCGCCATCAGCCGCTCAAGCGGCTGTGGAGCGCACACCTCGTCGGCGGCATCGGCGACGCCCTCGCCGTGCTGGTCCTGGTGCTGCTGGCGCTGCAGGCGGCCGTCGCCGAAGGGGCGTTCGGCGGCGGATACAGAGGCGCGGCCTTCGCCGTCGCCGCCGTGTTCGGTGCGCGGATTCTGGCCACGCTGCTCTTCGGAGCCGTACTCCTCGGGCCCGTCACCACGCTCACCGCGCCGTCCGGCCCGCTGGACCGCCGCTGGACCATGATCGGCGCGGACGGTGTACGGGTCGGACTGCTGGTGGTCGCCCCGCTGTGGATCGACTGGACCCCTGACAGCGCGGTCTGGTTCCTGCTCGGCACGGTCTTCCTGGCCGGGACCGCCGAGCGGTTCTGGACCGTGGCCAGGGAGAGCGCCGCGCCCGCGCTGCTGCCCGCGCCCCCGCTCGAAGGCGCCGCCGTGCGCCCCCTGCCGGACCACCTGGGCGCGCTGCGCCGCCTGTCCCTGCGTACGTCCTTCCTGGCCATCCCCGCAGCGGCCGCGGCCCTGCTGATCGCCACGCTGGTCGGCAACCTCCTCGGCTCTGGCGTCGCGTGGTTCACACAGCACCAGGCGGCCATCGGGGCCTATGTGGCGGCCGGCCTGTTCGCCGCGTCCGTCTCCCTCCTGTACTTCATCGAGCTGCCCGGCGGACAGACCCCCAGGCCCCGCTCCCCGCTGGAGGGGCTGCGCCGGCCGTCGGCCGGAAACGGCCTCGACAAGGGCCGTACGGGCGCCCTCCCGCTGCTCGTCATCGCCTGCGCCACCGTCGCCGGAGCGATCGCCTGCGCCGCTGCCGTCGCGGTGCTGCACGCCGCCGACCTCGGCGGCGGACCGGTCACGTTCGCGCTGCTGATCCTCGCGCTGACCGGCGGCACCGCCCTCGGCATCCGGACCGCCGGATCCGTCCTGACCGTCCTGTCCCGGCGCCGGCTCCTCGCGCTCGCCCTCGCCGTCACCGGCGTCGCGCTGCTCGCCATGGGCCTCGTCCCGGACACGGCGACCGTCCTCTTCATCGCGCTGCTGGCCGGTTACGCCGCCGGGGTCGCCGCGAACACCGGCCACACGCTCATCGACCAGGAGACCGAGGAGTACCGCCGGCCCCGGATCACCGATCACCTCCAGGCCGTCGTGCGCGTCGCCGTCGCGCTCGGCGTGCTCGCCGCGCCACTGCTCGCCGCCGCGATCGGCCCCCACCGCCTCGCCACCGGCGACTTCGTCTTCGCGCACGGCGGCGCCGCCTTCACCCTGATGCTGGTGGGCGCCCTGCTGCTGCCCGTCGCCGCGCTGGTGCTCGCCAAGACCGACGACCGCTCGGGCGTCCCGCTGCGCCGCGACCTGCGCGACGCGCTGCGCGGCGGCGACCCGGCCCAGGCGCCGGCCACGACCGGTTTCTTCATCGCCCTGGAGGGCGGCGACGGGGCCGGCAAGTCCACCCAGGTCGAGGCGCTCGCCGAGTGGATCCGCGCCAAGGGCCACGAGGTCGTCGTCACCCGCGAGCCGGGCGCCACGCCGATCGGCAAGCGGCTGCGCTCGATCCTCCTGGACGTCTCCAGCGCCGGACTCTCGCACCGCGCGGAGGCGCTGCTGTACGCCGCCGACCGCGCCGAGCACGTCGACTCGCTGGTCCGGCCCGCCCTGGAGCGGGGCGCGATCGTGATCTCCGACCGGTACATCGACTCCTCAGTGGCCTACCAGGGCGCGGGCCGCGACCTGTCCCCGACGGAGATCGCCCGGATCTCCCGGTGGGCCACGGACGGGCTCGTACCGCATCTGACGGTGCTCCTCGACGTCTCCCCGGAGACCGCGCGTGAGCGGTTCACGGAGGCGCCGGACCGGCTGGAGTCCGAGCCGCCGGAGTTCCACGCGCGCGTGCGGGCCGGTTTCCTCGCTCTCGCCGCGGCCGACCCGAGCCGCTACCTCGTCGTCGACGCCGGCCAGGAGCCGGAGGCCGTCACCACCGTCGTACGCCACCGGCTCGACCAGATGCTGCCGCTGTCCGAGGCCGAGGTGAAGGCCCAGGAGGAGGCGCGGAAGGCCGCCGAGGAGGAGGCCCGCCGCAAGGCCGAGGAAGAGGCCGCGCGCAAGGCGGAGGAGGAGCGCCTGGAGCGGGAGCGCCAGGAGCAGCTCGCCAAGCTCCGTGCCGAGGAGGAGGAGCGCAAGCGCCGCGAGGAGGAAGAGGCGCGCCAGCGCGAGGCCGAGCGGCAGGCGGAGGAGGCCCGGCAGCGGGCGGAGGAGGCCCGCAAGGCCGCCGAGGAGGAGCGCCGTCGGCGCGAGGCCGAGGAGAAGGCCCGCCGCGAGGAGCAGGAGCGGCTGCGCAAGCAGGCCGAGGAGGAGGCCCGGCTGCGGGCCGAGGCCGAGGAGCGCCGCCGCGAGAAGCAGCGCAAGGCGGAGGAGGCCCTGCTCAAGGCCGAGGAGGCGCGCCGCCTGGCCGAGGCCGCCGCCGCGGCGAAGGCCGCCGAGGAGGCCGCTGCCGCTGCGGCGGTGGCCGCCGCGACACAGGCGGCGGTTCCGGAGGTGTCCCCGAACGAGGTCACCGTCCCGACGCCGATCCCGCAGCCCGACGCCCGGCCCGAGGACGACCCCCGCGCGGAGCGGGACGCCGGCCGGGACCGGACCCGGGGCGCGGCCCGGGACGAGAAGCGGTTCGTGAAGCCCGACGACGTCACGCAGACCATCCCCACGCCGGTCGTGCCGGAGGAGCGCGCCGAGCCCGCCGACGCGGCCGAGACGACCGTCCTGCCGCCGGTACGTGACCCTCGGGCCGCGGACGAGACGGCGGTGCTGCCGCCCGTACGGGACACGCGCGCGGTGGACGAGACGGCCGCGCTGCCGCCGGTACGTGACCCGCGGGCCGCGGACGAGACGGCGGTGCTGCCGCCGGTACGGGACACGCGCGCCGCCGACGAGACCGCGGTGCTGCCGCCCGTACGCCAGGACGACCCGGCCGACCGGGTTCCGCCGGGGATCTTCCGGGACCAGGCGCAGGCCGCGCCCGGGGCCAACGACCGGACGGCCGAGCTGCCCCAGATGGACGAGCAGGGCCGCCCGCGGCGCCGCTCGGACTGGGCGGAGGACACCCCGCTGGACGACCTCCCCTCGCTCGCGGACGAACTGCTCGGGCCGCACGCCCACGACGAGGACGACCACCGCCGCCGGCGGGGCTGAGACCGTGACCCGAGGGGGCGGAGCGCCTGCTCCGCCCCCTCGGCGCGTCCGGGACTGTCAGTGGGGTGCCCCACAATGGAGCCCGTACGTCGAACCCGTGGCAGGACGGGACCGGACCGCGCACCTGAGGAGGGTGGACATGGCCGTATGGGACGACCTGGTGGGCCAGGAGCGGGTGCGTGAGCAGCTCGCCGCCGCCGCCCGGGACGCCGACGCCCTCGTCACCTCCCACGCCGCAGGCGAGGCGCCGCCCGACGCGTCCAAGATGACCCACGCCTGGCTGTTCACCGGCCCGCCCGGCTCCGGCCGGGCGACCGCCGCGCGGGCGTTCGCCGCCGCCCTGCAGTGCGTCAGCCCGGACCGCGCCCTGGGCGGGGAGCCCGGCTGCGGCTTCTGCGACGGCTGCCACACCAGCCTCGTCGGCACCCACGCCGATGTGGAGGTCGTCCGCACCGACCTGCTCTCCATCGGCGTGAAGGAAACCCGCGACCTGGTGCGCCGCGCCCAGCTGTCGCCGGCGGGCGGGCGCTGGCAGGTCATCGTCCTGGAGGACGCCGACCGTCTGACCGAAGGCGCCGGAAACGTGCTCCTGAAGGCCGTCGAGGAGCCCGCGCCCCGCACGGTGTGGCTGCTGTGCGCCCCCTCGCTGGAGGACGTGCTCCCCACGATCCGTTCCCGCTGCCGCCACCTCACCCTGCGCACCCCGTCGGTCGACGCCGTCGCCGACGTGCTCGTACGGCGCGACGGCATCGACCCGCAGGCCGCCGCGGCCGCCGCCCGCGCCACCCAGGGCCACATCGACCACGCCCGCCGCCTCGCCACCGACGAACGGGCCCGCGCCCGCCGGGCCACGGTCCTCAAGGTGCCGCTGCGCGTCGACGACGTCGGCGGCTGCCTCAAGGCCGCTCAGGAGCTGATCGACGCGGCGGGCGAGGACGCCAAGCAGGTCGCCGAGGAGATCGACGTCAAGGAGACCGAGGAGCTGAAGGCCGCCCTCGGCGCCGCCCAGGGCGGCCGCATGCCCCGCGGCACGGCGGGCGCGATGAAGGAGCTGGAGGAGCGCCAGAAGCGCCGCAAGACCCGCACCCAGCGCGACAGCCTCGACCTCGCGCTCAGCGACCTCACCGGCTTCTACCGCGATGTGCTGGCCCTGCAGCTGAACGCCCGGACGCAGATCGCCAACGAGGACGTACGCGACTCCCTCGACCGGATCGCCCACGGCTCCACGCCCGAGCGGACCCTGCGCCGGATAGAGGCGGTCCTCGCCTGCCGCGAGGCCCTGGACAAGAACGTGGCGCCGCTGCTGGCGGTCGAGGCGATGACGATGGCGCTGCGCGCGGGCTGAGCCGCGCCTGCCGCGGCGGCGGCCTGGGAGATCGAGGCCGGCGCCTGTCGCGGCGGCGGCCTGGGTCTGGTCGGCTCCATCACTCGGACCGGGCAGACCGGGTCGGAGTGAGCCGCCGAGGACCATCGCGATCGTGGCTCGGCTCCGTCACTCGTACCGGGCAGATCGCGGCGGAGTGGGCCGCCGGCAGTCGCCCGGTGACTACTGTCCGGATATGTCCTTCCGCCGGTCCTTCAGCCGTTCGCTCCCCGCCCGATCCCGGGCTCGCCTCCGTCCCCGTCGGCGCGTCGCGGCACTCGCCGCGGCCGCCGGGCTGCTGATCGCGGTCGGATGTACGAGTGGCGGCGCGGGAGGTGGCGGCGGTGGCACGACGTCCGCGTCGCCGACGGCGCGGCCTGTCGGGGACCTCTCGGCGTACTACGGACAGAAGCTGAGCTGGCGGGAGTGCGGCGTCCCCGGCTTCGACTGCGCGACCCTGCGGGCGCCGCTCGACTACGCCCGGCCGGACGGCGGGCAGGTCAAGCTGGCCGTGGCCCGGGCCAAGGCCACCGGCCCTGGCGAGCGGATCGGATCGCTGCTGGTCAACCCGGGCGGGCCGGGCGGCTCGGCCGTCCAGTACCTCCAGGCGTACGCCGGGCTCGCCTACCCCGCACCCGTACGCGCCCGTTACGACCTGGTCGCCGTCGACCCGCGCGGAGTCGCCCGAAGCGAGCCCGTCACGTGCCTCGACGGGCCGCGCATGGACGCGTACACGCAGGTGGACCAGACCCCGGACGACGCACGGGAGAGGGGCCTGCTGGCAGCGGCGTACAAGGAGTTCGCGGCCGGCTGCGCGCGCCGCTCCGGCCCGGTCCTGCCGCATGTCTCCACGGTCGAGGCGGCCCGGGACATGGACATCCTGCGCGCCGTGCTCGGCGACGAGAAGCTGTCGTACGTCGGGGCCTCGTACGGCACGTTTCTTGGCGCGACCTACGCGGAGCTGTTCCCGGCGCGGGCCGGGCGCCTGGTCCTCGACGGGGCGATGGACCCGTCCCTGCCGGCCGTCGAGCTGAACCGCGACCAGACGGCGGGCTTCGAGACCGCCTTCCGCTCCTTCGCCGAGGACTGCCTGCGCGGCCCGGACTGCCCGCTCGGGTCCGGATCGGTCACGGCGGCATCCCGCCGGCTGAAAGCGTTCTTCACCGAGCTGGACGCCCGGCCGGTGCCGGCAGGTGAGGGCCGTGAGCTGGGCGAGTCGCTCGCCACGACCGGAGTGATCGCCGCGATGTACGACAAGGGGGCGTGGCCGGAGCTGCGCGAGGCGCTGACGGGGGCGATGGGCGGCGACGGCTCCGGGCTGCTGGCTCTCGCCGACGCGTACTACGAGCGCCAGGGCGACGGGTCGTACTCGAACCTCATGTTCGCCAACGCCGCCGTGAACTGCCTGGACCTGCCGCCGTCCTTCGCCGGCCCGGACGCGGTCGGCCGCGCGCTCCCCTCCTTCGTGAAGGCTTCCCCGACCTTCGGCGAGGGGCTCGCCTGGGCGGCGCTGAGCTGCACGTACTGGCCGGAGAAGGCCACCGGCGCCCCGCACCGCATCGCGGCGAAGGGCGCGGGCCCGATCGTGGTGCTGGGCACGACGAGGGACCCGGCGACGCCGTACAAGTGGGCCGTCTCCCTGGCGGGGCAGCTCACCTCGGGGCGGCTGCTGACGTACGAGGGTGACGGGCACACGGCGTACGGGCGAGGCAGCGACTGTGTGGACACGGCGGTCAACCGCTATCTGCTGGAGGGCACGGTGCCGCCGCGGGGGATGCGCTGCCGCTGAGGGCGGATGGGGCCGGGTGCGTGGGTCAGTGGCCGGCGGTGGCCTTGAACCCGTGCGGTACGAGCCACACCACCAGCACGGTCACGGTCGCCACGATCGCGACGGAGACGTACGCGGTCGTGGTCAGCGCGGAGTCGAAGGCGGCCCGGGCGGCGTCCATGACGGCTCCGTCGCCCTGCTCGGCCAGCTCGTGGGCGCTGCCGACCGACTCGGCGGCCTGGGCGGGCGCGCCGGCCATGTGGTGGGTGTAGACAGCGCCGTGGATGGACCCGAGCAGGGCCACGCCGAGGCCGACGCCGAGCTCGTAGCTGGTCTCGGACACGGCGCCCGCCTGCCCGGCCCGCTCGGCGGGTACGGCCGAGACGAGGACGGAGGCGGCCGTGGTGATGGCGAGACCGTCGCCGAGGCCGAGCGCGACGAAGACGACGGCGACGTAGCCGTACGTCGTCGGCTCGGGGGAGAGCGCGAGCACGAGGAAGCCGAGGACGAGCCCGCCGAGGCCGAGGGCCATGACGGCACGGACGCCGAGCCGTTCCATGAGCCATGGGCTGAGCAGGGATCCGACGAGCATCGCTCCGGCGGCGGGCACGGTGTGCAGCCCGGCCTGGAAGGGCGAGTAGCCGTGGACGTACTGGAGCCACAGGGACATCAGGAACAGCGCGGCGCCGACGGCGAGCATGGCCATCAGGGTGGCGAGCGCGGCGGCGGTGAAGGCGCGGTTCTTGAAGAGCCGTACGTCGAGCAGTGGGTCGGGCAGGGAGAGCTGCCGCCTGGCGAAGAGCGTCAGGACGAGAATTCCGGCCGCGAGGATCGCCAGATCGGACAGGGTGAGGCTGCCCTTGGCGACGTGCTTGATACCCCAGGCCAGGGCGACGATCCCGACGACGGACAGCACGGCCCCCAGCACGTCGGGCGGCCCGTGGCCGGCGTCCTTGAACTCCGGCAGCAGCCAGATCCCGGCGACGACGGTCACCACGACGACGGGCACATTGACCCAGAACGCGGCCGCCCACCCGTACGTCTCGACCAGCAGCCCGCCGACCAGCGGCCCGACGGCGGCCCCCGCTCCGGCGACGGCGGCCCAGATGCCGATGGCGAGGGCGCGCTCGCGGGCATCGGTAAAGATGTTCCGGATCAGCGACAGTGTCGACGGCATGACCATCGCCCCACCGATCCCGAGCAGCACCCGCCCCGCGATCAGCTGCCACGACGACCCGGCGGTGGCGGCGACCACGGACGCCACGCCGAAGAGCACGAATCCGGCGAGAAAGAGCCGTTTACGGCCGTAACGGTCGCTGATTGCCGCGGTGGTGACCAGCAGGCCACCGAGCACCAGTCCATAGATGTCGATGATCCACAGCTGTTGCAGGGCGTCAGGTCGTAGGTCGTCGATGAGCGACGGCAGCGCGACATTGAGGATGGTGGCATCCATGGCGACCAGCAGCAGGCTGGCACACAACACCGCGAGCATCGCCCAACGCCCACCACCGGACGCCCGACGGCTCTGAGCGGCGAGCTCTGTGGGGTGCACGATCAATGAGTATGGCCGGTAATCTCCCGTTACGCCCGACATCAGGCCAGGGGAGGGCCTCGCTGAGGGTGTGCGAGGCACTGGTTTTCACTGTGTAGACTTGGCGACGCTGCTGCACCCACTTCAGGGAACGCACGGCATGCCGCCTTAGCTCAGTTGGCCAGAGCAACGCACTCGTAATGCGTAGGTCTCGGGTTCGAATCCCGAAGGCGGCTCCGTTGAAACCCCAGGTCGGACTCTTCCGAGCTGGGGTTTTTGGTTGTCTGCCGCAGTTGACGTCCCGGGCTCGGTCTCAGTTCCGGTCTCAGTTGGCTGGTTCCGGGTGAGGCGGCGTCTGCTTCGGGAGGGTTGGGTCCGGGGTCGGGGCGGTGATCGGGGCCGTGATCTGGGGGAGGTCGGAGCCGGCGAGTTTCATGATCAGGCCGGCTTGGAGGCGGGTCTTCGTCGCCGGGTCCGAGACGGCCGCCAGGAGCATGATCGCTTGTTCTGTGGAGCGCTCCGTGCGCATGTCGTCCCGCAGGGAGTCGGTCTGTTGCGCCATGTGGCTCAAGGCGAGGTCCGCGCGGCGGTGGAAGAGCTGGCCTATGAGGGCCGTCACCAGGCCGAAGGCGCTGGTGGCGATGGAGAGGTAGAGGTCGCCGGTGGTTTCCGCGCGCCAGATGGCAAGGCCCACGCCGAGCAGCAGGATCGTCGCGCCGAGGCCGGCGAACCACTGGCTGGTCAGGAAGCTGTTGCGGGCCTGCGCCAGGCCGTACGCGTAGTACTCCACGAGCAGTTCGGCGAACCGGTCGTCGTCGATCCGCTGCTGTGCTGCTCGGGCGATCGCCGCCTCGTCGGGTGAGCCGTCCGGGTTCGTCATCCCAGGGCCGGTGTTGATCACCAGGTCCCCGCCGATGTGCATCTCCTGGGCGTTCAGTGATTCGCGAAGGCGCTTGCGTTCCTTGGCCACTTGGCTGTCGAGGGAGGAGCGCACCGCGCGCCAGGCGATGCCGGTGCCGGTGGCTGCCATGACCGCGCTCGCCACGGCAACTGCCGTCTCCAGATAGGTGTTCACGGGCGGCTCGCTCCTCTGTCGCAGGAGCGTGATGGTAGCCGCTGGGTTCGCGCGGCACAGGCGAATCAGACGAGCCCCGCGCCGGTGCGCCCCGGCAGCCTGTAGCCTCGCCGCATGAGTGCGGTGGCCGACGAATATCTCCGTCCCGCCCGGCCCGACGACCTTCCCGCGCTGCTCGCGCTGCGCGCGGAGGCCACGCGGTGGCTGCGGGACCGGGGGAGCGATCAGTGGAGTGACGCCCGGACCGGGCCCGTCGCCCTCGAGAAGTGGCGGCGGGTCGTCGAGCAGGGCAACACCTGGGTCGTCGTCGACGCCCTGGGCGGGGACGCGCTGGCGACCGTCAGCCGGGGCTCCGCCGACGTGGACTTCTGGACCGCGGACGACCGGCCCGAATCCGCCTTCTACCTCGACAAGCTCATCGTCGCCCGGCGCGCGGCCGGGCGGCGGCTCGGTGAGCGCGTCGTCGACTGGGCGTGCGGCGTGGCCGAGCGGGAGGGGCGCGCGTGGGTCAGGGTCGATGTGTGGCGTACGAACCCCCGGCTGCACGCCTACTACGAGCGGCTCGGCTTCACCCACGTACGGACCTGCGTCCACCCGGGCCGGCGGTCCGGCTGGCTCGCCCAACGAGCTGCCGCCACCCGGACGGTGCCCGACGCGCCTCTGACGGCGCGGGGCGGCGTCTAGGGCACGGGTGTACGTGGCGTGTGCTGCGGCGGGACCGTACGGCGCGGGGTCATCGAGCGGCCCAGCCACTCCAGGTCCTCGTACAGCCGGGGTTCCCCCTGCCGGGCGCGCTGCTCCGTGATCCAGGGCCGGTAGTGCTCGGTGAGCGCGACGATCGAGCCGCCCCACGCGCGGTCGATGAGGGAGAGGTCGAAGGCGTCCGACTGGGCTGCCACGCCGAGGTAGTTGTAGATCGTCAGATAACTGGAGATGAGGCGGGCCGCGTCGGCGTCGCCGCCCAGCGCGCGGGTCACCAGCGCCTCGACTGCCTGCTCGTCACGGTCGTCCGGGATGCCGGCGTTCCGCAGCTCCCGGCGCCGGTCCATCGTCGTGCTCAGATACTCCATCGTCGCCTGCTTGCGCCGGCGGTCGTGGTCGAGGCGGGTGGCGCGGGCCAGCATCAACAGCTGCCAGGCGAGTGCTCCGAAGGCGATCACGCTCACGGCGAGGGCTCCGAAGGAGGCGATCAGCGACAGGCGTTCGTATGTCGTCACAGGCGGTCACCCTAGGCAGGCCTTCGTCGATGGCGCCGGGCTTTCGGCAAGTCGAAGCCTCGGCTCCGGTCACGAGCTTCCGACGTCCAGCTCGGTCACGACGTCCCGCTTCGGACGCCCAGCTCCCGTCCCCGGCTCCCGTCCCCCGCTCCCGTCCCCCGCTCCCGTCCCCGGCTCCGATGGCCGGCTCCCGGCCGTCGGCCACCGCCGACAAGACCACCGCCAACCAGCCCGCCGCCAACAACACCCCCGTCCCGCTCATTTGGCGTCGGAGTAGCGCTCCACCGTCGCCGTCGTGAACGGGAACCGCACCGGGGTCGGGCCGAAGGCGATTCGGCCGGCCTCGTCTCCCGCCGCGCGGATCGCTTCCGTCACCGCCTCCGCCTCCTCGGCCGGGCAGTGCACGATGACCTCGTCGTGCTGGAAGAAGACCAGCTCGGCCCGCATTCCCGCGGTCGCCCGGCGCAGGGCGGCCAGCATCAGCAGGGCCCAGTCGGCGGCGCTGCCCTGCACCACGAAGTTCCTGGTGAACCGGCCGCGGGCGCGCGCGTTCGTCGACGCGTAGCCCGGGATGAACTCCCCTCCCCCTTCCGTCACCGGCACATCGCCGGTGTCCTGCGGAATGCCCGCCTCGTCGTCGTCCCCCGCCCCGGCCGCCCGGGGGCTGGTCCGCCCCAGCCAGGTCCGTACGAGCCTGCCCTCCTCGCCGGCCTTCGCCGCCTCGTCCACGTAGGCCACGGCCTTCGGGAAACGGCGGCGCAGCGCCGCGAGGTTCTTCAGGCCGTCGCCGCTGGTCTGTCCGTAGATCGCGCCGAGCAGCGCCAGTTTGGCGTGGTCCCGGTCGCCGGCGAACGCCCGGTCCGACAGGCGGGTGTAGAGATCGTCGGGGTGGCCGGCGACCTCCATGAGGCCCGGGTCGCGGGAGATGGCCGCGAGGACCCGTGGCTCCATCTGGTCGGCGTCGGCCACCACCAGCCGCCAGCCCTCGTCGGCGACGACCGCCTGCCGTATCACCTTGGGGATCTGCAGCGCCCCGCCGCCGTTGGTCGTCCACCGGCCCGAGACCGTGCCTCCCGGCAGGTACTCGGGCCGGAAGCGTCCGTCCCGCACCCAGTCCTGGAGCCAGCCCCAGCCGTGGGCCGTCCAGATCCGGTACAGCTTCTTGTAGGCGATGAGCGGCTTCACCGCTGGGTGGTCGAGCTCCTCCAACTCCCAGCGCCGCGTGGACTTCACCCTGATACCGGCCTGTGCGAACGCCTTCACCACGTCCGCCGGAAGATCCGGCCGGACCCTGCGTCCGAACGCCGCCGACACCTCGTCGGCGAGCTCCGCGAGGCGGCGCGGCTCACCACCGCCCGCGTACCGCTCCCCGAGCAGCTCGTGCAGCACCGCGCGGTGGACGTCGGCCCGCCAGGGCAGGCCGGCCCGGTGCATCTCGGCGGCCACCAGCATCCCCGCCGACTCGGCCGCTGTCAGCAGCCGCATCCGGCCCGGATGCTCGGCGGCATCATGTCTTCGCTGCTGCTCCGCGTAGACCTCCAGGAGGGCGTCGAAGGGGAGGGCCACCGGCTGCGGCTCGAAGAGGGAGTCCTGAGAGCCGGGCTCGGCGGTGCGCTGCGGCGGGTCGGGGGGTACGGGACGGTGGTGCAGCCGCGCCCAGGCCGCGGCCGCCGACCTCGGCTCCCCGAGCCGCCCCTCGTGCCCGAGGAGGAGCAGTTCGGCGGCCTCGATGTCGTAGCACCGCTCGACCCGGACGCCGGCGGCCAGCAGCCGGGGGTAGATCTCCGTGGTGGCCCGCCACACCCACCGGGTCACACCGGGGCGGGACCGGACCGCCTCGACGAGGTCCGGCTCGTGGCGGACGGCTCCGGCGGGCAGCCCGTCGGAGCCGAGGGGGACGAGCCGTGCCCCGTCCCCTTCCGCCGCAGCCAGAGCCCACCTTTCGCTCATGCATGCGAGTGTGGCAGCCGCCACTGACAATCGCGTCGGTACACGTCGCGGGTCGGCCGGAGCGGCCTCGATGGCGCCCTCGCGCGGTACGCGTTGCGGGTCGGCCGGAGCGGCCCCGGTGGCGCCCTCGCGCGGTACACGTCGCTGGTCGGCCGAGCAATGCCCCGACGACCGTCCCGGCGACCGCCCTGACGCTGCCCGACGGGGGCTCCAGCCGGCTACGCCACCGCGTGGAACAGCGCCGCCGCCTCGCCCCGCGAGGCCACGCCCAGCTTCGTCAGGATCTTGGCGACGTGGAACTTCACCGTCGACTCGCTGATGTGCAGTTCCTGCGCGATCACGCGGTTGCGGTGGCCCATCGCCAGGTGCGTGAGGACCTCCAGCTCCCGGCCGCCCAGCGCCCCGAGCGGGTCGGGCGCGGTCTTCGCCGTCGGGGCGTCGGCCGCCGACAGCGGGACGATCGCGGTGACCGTCGTCCCCCAGCCCGGTACGGCGTCGATGTCGAGGCGGCCGCCGAGGACCTCCAGCCGGTCGCCGATCCGGGCCCGCCCCAGGGTGCAGTGGTCGAGGGCGCCCGGCCCGTCGTCCCGTACGGACGCGCGGAGTTCGTGCTCGTCGACCTGCCAGCCGACGTGGACCCGGCTCACCGGCTCCTGATCCAGCACGGCGAGCAGCACCTCACGGACGATCAGCCGCGCCGTGTGCGCCACGTCGGCGGCCACATGGCGGGTGGAGTCCGGGGCGCCGAGTTCAAGGCGTACGTGGCTGTACCGCAGCAGAGGCCGCAGGGTGTCCGCGAGCCGGGCGAAGGCCTCGTCGACCCGCTCCTCGGCGACGGCCTTGTCCCGGTCCGCCTCGGCGCGCAGCTCGACCAGCGCGGAGACGGCGAGTTCGGTGGCGGTGGCGCGGGCGGCCGCGTCGTCCAGGCTGCGGCTGCGCAGCACCCCGAGGAGCCCGGTCAGAGTCGCCGCGTGGGTGGCGGTGAGTTCGGCGATGACCCGGGAGCGGGTGTCGGCGGCGGCCCGGGACCGGGCAAGCGCGCCGGGCGCGGCCTCCGCGGACAGCCGGTCGAAATGGCTGGTCACCAGTGACCAGAGCTGCTGGGCGACCGCGAGTTCGGGTTCCCCGGCGGGCGCGACGCCGTCGGCCCGTACGAGGACGAGCAGCGCGCCCCGGGGGGTCGCGTCCGTCATGAACGTGATGACGGAACGCTCGGCTCCCGCGATCTGCGCCCTGCCCTGCCAGGGCTGCCCGGCGGCAGTGGCGGTGAAGAGCGGGTCCAGCTCGGCCGTGCTGATCCGGTCGGTCAACTCCGCTTCCCCGTATGCCTTGAAAGGCGAGAACGCGCAGTGAGTGGAGAGTTCGGCGGCGGCCTCGTGCGGGATCAGCTCGGCGAGGGTCAAGGAAAGCCGGGGCAGGATCTGCCCCAGCGGCTGCCGGATGATGTCGTATCCCGCGGTGAGCGCCGCGAGCGTGTCGGGGCCGGTGGTGAGCGGAGCGGAACCGGGGCCGGGGCCCGCGACGGGCTCCTCCACCAGGGCCACCGCGGGCACGGTCCTCGGGGCGGGCAGGGGGGTCACCGTTCCGGTGACCGTTCCGATCAGCTCCATGAGAGCAGCCTAGTCAGCACCACCCCACCCTCGCCTGGCCTTTCGGCCAGCGGGGACTGTCCGAAAGGCTGGCCGGAACGGCTGTCCCTGCGCCCCAGGCTTAGGTCATCAACCGGTTCACCGGCCGGTTCATCAACCGGTCCGGAACACACCGGCACCAAACCGGCACCACACCGGACGACCGACCAAGCGGGGAGAACAGTCATGGAAGCGATCGTGTACAAGGAGTTCGGCGGCCCGGACGTGCTGCGCCACGAGGAGGCCGAGAAGCCCGAGCCCGGCCTCGGCCAGGTCCGCGTCAAGGTGGCTGTGGCGGGGGTGAACCCCCTCGACTACAAGCGGCGTAACGGCTGGGTCGAGGAGTTCTACCCGACCACCTTCCCGATGATCCCGGGCCTGGAGTTCGCCGGGACGGTCGACGCCATCGGCGAGGGCGTCACCCATGTCGCCGTGGGCGACGAGGTCATGGGCTGGACGGAGACCGGCGCCTACGCCGAGTACGCCATCGCCGGGGACATCGTCGTCAAGCCGGCCAAGCTCTCCTGGGAGCTCGCGGCGGCCCTGCCCGTGGCCGGCGAGACCGCGCGGCGCGTCTTCGACCTGCTGCGCGTCAAGGCCGGCGAGACGCTGCTGCTCCACGGCGCCGCGGGCGTGGTCGGCACGGTCGCCGTGCAGCTGGCCGTCGCGGCCGGCCTCACGGTCATCGGTACGGCGTCCCCGGCCAACCACGACCACCTGCGCGCTCTTGGGGCCGTCCCCGTCGCGTACGGAGAGGGTCTGGCCGAGCGGGTGAAGGAGGCGGCTCCCCAGGGCATCGACGCCGTCTTCGACGCGGCGGGCGCCGGCGTCCTGCCGCTCTCGATCGAGCTCGTGGGCGGCTCCGCCGAGCGGGTCGTCACCATCGCAGACCCGGACGCCGCCGCGCACGGCGTCGTCTTCACCGGTGGAGGTACGCCCTCGGAGGTCGTCCGCGCCGGACTCACCGAGCACGCCCGGCTCGCCGCGGAGGGCCGGCTCGACGTACGTATCGCGGAGGTCTTCCCGCTCGCGGACGCGGCGAAGGCGCATGAGCTGAGCGAGTCGGGGCACGCGCGCGGGAAGCTGCTCATCAAGATCTGACCGGATCCGGGGGAGGGGGAGAGGGGTACGGCGAGGTCACTCCAGCCGCCGTACCACCCTGGCCGGATTACCCACCGCCAGGACTCCCTCCGGCAGATCCTTCGTGACCACGGCCCCTGCCCCGACGACCGTGTTCGCGCCGATCGTCACCCCAGGGCAGACGATCACCCCGCCCCCCAGCCAGACGTTGTCGCCGATCGTGATCGGCTCGGCCTTCTCCCAGCCCTCTCGGCGACGCTCATGGTCCAGTTCATGCGAAGGGGTGAGGAGTTGGACGTTTGGGCCGATCTGCGCGTAGGAGCCGATGGTGATGGGGGCGGCGTCCAGGAAGACCGCGTTGAAGTTCACGAAGGTGCCGTCCCCGATGGAGATGTGCCGGCCGTAGTCGCACTGGAACGGGGGCCGGATCCTGACCCCGTCACCCACCGCTCTCAGCAACTCCTGCAGGAGGTCGGCCCGTTCGGTGGGTGCGGCGCCACCGTTCGCGTTGTACGCGGCGCAGAGCGCGAAGCGTCGTTCGGTGTCCGCGCGGAGCTCCGGGTCGTCGGGCAGGTACCACTCGCCGGCCAGCATGCGCCGCTTGTTCTCGCCCATGTCGCGTGGGTCCTCTCCGTTTGCGGGGCCAACGCGCGCGTGCCGCGGATCGTGCCCCGCTCTGTGCTGTGCGGCCGGGCGACCACAGCTCACCGCCGGGTCAGCCGCCAGGCGGGCAGCACACCGGCCACCACCGCGACCAGCGCACACGCCCCGCTGGCCGAGCCCGCCACCGCCCAGGGCACCGTCACTTCCACCGGCGCCGAGAGGGAGGCAAGGGCTGCCCCCAGTGCCGACAGGTTGACGGCGGCGACCGTCGCGCCGAGGACCGCTCCGACGGTCACCGCGAGGAGCGATTCACCGGCGACGACCCGCAGGATCTGGCTCCGAACCGCGCCGGTCAAACGCAAGGTATCGAGCTCTCCGCGCCGTACCGATGTGGCCATCAGGAGCGTGTTCGCCAGGCCGATGGCCGTGTAGACGAGGGCGATGCCGAGGACGAGGAGCAGGCCGAGGCGGGTCTTGGGGCTCGTACGGGGATGGGTGGCGTCCGCCCAGGCGTCCGCGGTCCGGACCGTACCGCCGCTCGCGCGCAGCGCCTGTCCCGCGGCTGCCACGGCTTCGTGGCCGCCGCCGGTCGCCCGTACGTCGATCCGGTCCACGGGCACGCCCTTCGCGTGCACGGCGGTCAGATAGGCGCCGTTGTTGCCCGTGCCGGTCGCGAGCACGGCGGCGATGCGCAGGGTCACCGGGCGGCCGTCGCCGAGCCGTACGGTCACCCGCTCGCCGACGGTGTGCCGCTCCCATTCCTCGTTGACGACGATCGAACCGTCGTCCAGGTCGCGGATGTCGCCCGCCACCACGGGCAGCCGCGCGATCTCGGCGAAGGCGGCGGGATCGGTGACCGCGCGGGCGTCAGTACGGATCAGGGCGCGGCCGTCCTCCCGTACGTACACGGCGGTCGACTTGGTGGCGGACACGACGGCGCCGGGGATGGCCCTCGGCGTCAACCGCTCCCCGGTGGCGACGTAGTGGGCGGAGGTCTGCTCGCGCGCCTCGGCCGCCTTCGACTCGGTGACGGTGGCCGCCGAGCCCAGCAGGCTCCCCGCGAGGGCGACGGTGACCAGGACGGGCGCGGCGACGGCGGCCGTACGGCGCAGGGAGGCGGCCGTGTTCTCGCGTACCAGCGTCCCGGTGGCCCCCGGCGGCCGCAGTGCGCGCGCCACCGGCCGTACGAGCAGCGGCGAGAGCAGGGCCGCCGCGGTGATCAGCAGCATCGGCTGGGTGGTGTACGTCTTGCGCTTCAGCAGCTCCGACGGGTCGGTGGCCAGCGTCCACACCAGCAGTCCGCCTCCGGTGAGCAGCAGGGCGGCGCCGGCGAGACGCCGGCCGAGTGGTAGCACGCCCTGGTCCACGTCGGCGTCGCGCAGCGCCTCCACGGGGCCGATGCGGCCGGCCCGACGGGAGGCCGCGAAGGCGCCTCCGAGCGCGACCAGCAGTCCGGTCCAGAAGGCCAGGTGGAACGGCCACAGCAGGCCCTCCTTGATGGCGAACCACTCCGGCGCCACACCACCGTCCACCAGCAGCCGGGCCAGCCACGGCGCGCCCACGGCGCCGAGCGCGCAGCCCGCCGCCGAGGCGAGGACTCCGACACCGGCCGCGTCCGCGAGCAGCAGGCGGCGCACCTGCCCCGGAGTGGCGCCCGCCGTGCGCAGCAGCCCGATCTCGCGGCGGCGCAGGGCGACGGCGAAGGCGAACGTGGACGCCACGACGAAGACGGACACGAAGGTGGTGACGCCGCCCGCGGTGCCGAGCAGGGCGTTGAGGGTCACGAGCGCCTCGGCGTCCCGCCGCGGCTCGGGGTCCGCCAGGCGCCGGTCGTCGCCGGTCAGGACCTGGGCCCGGTCGCCCACCACCGCGCGGACGCGGTCGGCGGGAGCGTCGACCCCGACGGCGTCGGGCTGTCCGTCGGCGCTGACCTCGCCGAGCTTGCGCAGCTCGGTGACGAGGGCGGCGTCCACAGGGTGTGGATGAGCGAGCTTCTGCGGCCGGGAACCGTCGACGGTGAGCGTGTCGGTGCCACGCACGACCACAGGGGAGGCGGCGAAGCGCTGCGGCGCGCGCTCGGGGGCGTCGAAGGTGGAGCCGAGCCCGAGCCCCATGGTGGTCAGCAGCCCGACGGCGAGAGCGAGCGCGACGAAGCTGCCGAGGAAGGTGGCCCAGCGCGTACGCAGGGCGCTCAGCGCGACGGTCAGCATGCCACGGCCTCCTCGCCCAGACCCGACGCACGCACCGGCCCCGACCCCGTCCGCGAGTCAGTCCCCGTCCCCGTCCCCGTGCGAGTCCCCGTCCCCGTCTCCAGGCGAGCCATGCGCGCGGCGACCTGTTCCGCCGTGGGGGCGGCGAGCTCGCCGCTCAGGCGGCCGTCGACGAGGAAGACCACCCGGTCCGCGTACGACGCGGCCACCGGGTCGTGCGTCACCATGATGATCGTCTGGCCCTCCCGGTCCACCAGCTCCCGCAGCATCACCAGCACGTCCCGGCTGGTGGCCGAGTCCAGCGCACCGGTCGGCTCGTCGCCGAACAGCACGGCCGGCCGGGTGATCAACGCCCGCGCGATGGCCACCCGCTGCTGCTGCCCGCCGGACATCTCCCCAGGCCGGTGCCCGGCCCGCTCGCCCAGCCCGACCCGTTCCAGCGCGGCCCGTACCTCGCCCCTGGACGGGCGGCGTCCGGCCAGCCGCAACGGCAGAGCCACGTTCTGCGCGGCGGTCAGCGGCGGCAGCAGGTTGAAGGCCTGGAAGACGAAGCCGATCCGGTCGCGCCGCAGCAGGGTCAGCTCGCGCTCGCGAAGGCCGGTCAGCTCCACGCCGCCGATCTCCACGCTTCCTGACGTGGGCCGGTCGAGCCCGGCCGCGCACTGCAGCAGCGTCGACTTTCCGGATCCGGAGGGTCCCATGACGGCGGTGAACGAGCCGGTACGGAAGTCGAGATCGACCCCGTCCAGGGCGCGGACGTCGCGGTGCAGGCGGCGGAGGGAGGTGAGCCGTACGGCTGTTGAGGTCATGACTCGAGCCAACCGTTTCCGGCGGGCGCGCTCACGACCACTGGAGGGCGTTCCGATGGTGGGGCCAGCCATACCCCTGGACGATCGAGTGCCTGGACACCCTGCTGACCGCCCTGTACGTGAAGATCGACGATGAGTTGGGGGCGGACCGGTGGATGGGCAGGCCGCCCCGGTTGTCGGACTCCACTCCCGGTTCTTTTGGGGCCTGCGCCTGTATCTGGTCTGCACTCCGACCGCTATGCCGATCCTGTGGGCGCTGGCGAATCCGAAGATGGACGAGCGCGAGGTGTTGCAGGCCATGCTCGACATCGACGCTGACCTGGTCGCCGATCGCCAGGGATTGCTGCTGATCTCCGACAAGGGCTTCGCCTCCAAAGTGTTCGAAAACGACCTGGCGATGCGCGGCATCGAGCTGTTGCGGCCCTCGTTCAAGCGCGAGAAGCGCCGCAAGGGCAAGGGCCTGCGACTTGATCGTCTAGGGGCTGCGCCGAGGCCCCGCCTACGGGTCCGTCGTCCGGTTCCCTTCCGTAACTAGGATGTCGTTCCGGGTACGGATCACCGCAGAACCGCAGAACCGCAGAACCGCAGAACCGTAGAAGAGGAGACACGTCGATGCCGGCAGGCGACACCGTCGAGAGGGCGCTGGCCGCCGCGCTCTACGCGGACGACGACACCGCCCTCGACACCGGCGCCTCGCTGCTCGCGGCCGATCCCGGCGCCGATGCGGAACTGGCCAGGCGGGGCGAGGAGTTCGTCCGGCGGGCCTGGGAGCGGGGCTGGCAGCCCGCCGACGTTCTGCGGCTCGTACGCCGCGACCTGGGCGAGCACCACGTGCTGCTGGCCGCCGAGGTGATCACCTGCGAGGTGAAGCGGTACGGGCAGCTGCCGCCCCGTTGGGCCGCCCAGCTCGCCGAACTCCCGGATCGGCAGTGGAGCTCCGACCGCTTCTCGTACGCCACCGCGGTCCTGGAGCTGTACCGGCTCCTCGCCCGCCTCCCGGCCGTCGAACCCGTCGGCCCGGTCCCCGGCTCGCCGCTCCACGCGCCCCCGGCCGCCGGTGAGCCGCGCATGCTGAGCCGGATCCGTGCCCTGCTCGCCAAGGCCGAGGCGACCGGCTTCCCCGAGGAGGCCGAGGCGCTGACCGCGAAGGCGCAGGAGCTGATGGCGCGGCACAGTCTGGACGAGGCGGCGCTCGCCCACCGGACGCACGCGCGCGATGTGCCCGGCGCCTGCCGGATCGGCGTCGACGCGCCGTACGAGACGGCCAAGGCGATCCTGCTCGACGCCGTCGCCGCGGCCAACCGCTGCCGGGCGGTGTGGAACAGCGCGCTCGGCTTCTCCACGGTCGTCGGCTTCGAGGCCGACCTGGAGGCCGTCGAGCTGCTCCACACCTCGCTCCTGGTGCAGGGCACGGCCGCGATGACCAAGGCCGAGGCGGGACAGCGGGCCGGCGGGCGCAAGCGCACCAAGACGTTCCGGCAGTCGTTCCTGATGGCGTACGCGACGCGGATCGGCGACCGGCTGGCCTCGGCGGCCGAGGGAGTGGTCGCCGAGAGCGTGAGCGCCTCCGACGGCCTGCTGCCCGTCCTGCTGGCGCGGGACGTCGCGGTCGCGGACCGGGCGCAGGAGATGTTCCCGGAAACGGTCTCCACGCGTGTGAGGGGCGTGACGGACCTCGCGGGCTGGCAGGACGGCACAGCCGCCGCCGACCGGGCCCACATGGGACAGGGCCGCCGCCCCTTGCGCCCGTAGCGGAGCTCCGGGCGGCGGTGGATCGGTGAGCCGTACGGGCGGCGCCCGCCGAGCACACCGCATGAGAGGCGCCTGGGCGGGTTCGGGGAGCCGCCGCTCCCGGAACCCGCCCCACTCCTGCCGGAATGCGGCCACCCGGCACGCAACAGGCGCCGGGCGCCGGTTCCGGGAGCCGCCGCTCCCGGCCAGGCCCGGCCCCGCCCTCCCGTACCGGACGGCGCCGACCCGCGCGGGCCGACGGCCCCCGCCCGCCGACCCCGCAACAGGCGCTGGGCGCAGCCCGGGAGCCGCCGCTCCCGGACCCGCCCCCGACCCCGTCCCCCTACGGGGGACCACCGCTCCTACCAGGACGCCTTACGGATCCCCGGCAGGAACCCCGCGTGCGCCTGCTCGCGCATCCGCACGCGCGAGAGGCCGAACTTGCGCAGGTGGCCCCGCGGCCGGCCGTCCACCCCGTCGCGGTTGCGGACGCGGGTCGCGCTCGCGTCGCGCGGCTGGCGGCGCAGTTCGGCGTCCGCCGCGCGGCGTTCCTCCTCCGTGGAGGACGGCCGGCGGAGGATCTCCTTCAGCTCCGCCCGCCGCTCGGCGTACCGGGCCACGACCTCGCGGCGCCGCTCATTTCGGACGATCTTGCTCTTCTTCGCCATCAGACCTTCACCCCCCGCGCGCGGATCCGGGCCACGGCCGCCTCGATCCCGATGGTGTCGACGGTCTTGATCGCCTTCGTGCTGAGCGTGAGCCGGACGTACCGGCCCTCGCTCGGCAGCCAGTAGCGCTTGCGCTGGATGTTGGGGTCGAACCGGCGCGAGGTGCGCCGGTGTGAATGGGAGATGCGGTTGCCGAAGCCGGGCTGGGCGCCGGTCAGCTGGCAGTGGGCGGACAAGGGGTGACCTACCTCTCTGATCGGTTTCTTGGTAATGGAAACCGTTTCCATTTACTCTACCCTCATGGCCCGCAACGAACTCCGCCCGATCATCAAGCTCCGGTCCACCGCCGGCACCGGCTTCACCTACGTGACCCGCAAGAACCGCCGTAACAACCCCGACCGACTGACCCTGCGCAAGTACGACCCGGTCGCAGGCCGCCACGTCGACTTCCGAGAGGAGCGCTGACCGTCATGCAGCCCGGAATCCACCCTCCGTACGCGCCCGTCGTCTTCCGCGACAAGGCCGGAGGCTTCGCCTTCCTCACCCGCTCCACGGCGACCAGCGACAAGACGGTCGAGTGGGAGGACGGCAACACCTACCCCGTCATCGACGTCGAGATCTCCTCGGCGAGCCACCCCTTCTACACGGGCCACGCGCGCGTGCTCGACACCGCCGGCCGCGTCGAGCGCTTCGAGCGGCGTTACGGAAGCCGGGGGCAGGGCAGGTCATGAACATCGCGCTCGTCGGCGGGCTCCACGCGGACGCCCGCCGGGCCGCCGTCGACCGGCTGCTGACCGCCGTCCCCGGCAGTGTCGCCCTCCACCACGACCTCGCGACCGCCGTGCAAGGCACGGTCGTACGGACGATCCGCGACGCCACCGGCACCCTCTCGACGGAGGACACAGCCCTCGTCAACGACTGCGCCTGCTGCGCCCTGCGCGAGGACCTCGTGCCGGAGCTGAGCCGCCTCGACGACGCCGGGCTGACCCGGCTCGCCGTCGTCGAACTGTGGGACTCCGTCGAGCCGAAGGCGATGGCCGAGGTCGTCGCGGCCGCCGGACTGCGCGTCACCGGCGTCGTCACCGCGGTCGACCCGGCCCTGCTCCTGCCGTACCTCGGCAACGGCGACGACCTCATGGAGGGCGGCCTCGCCGCCGCCCCCACCGACCAGCGCACCGTCGCCGACACCTGGGCGCGCCAACTGGAGTACGCGCCCGTGCTCGCCGTCCTCGACAACGACGAGGCCGACGACGAGGACCGCGCGCTGCTCACCCAGCTCCACCCCACCGCCCGGCACGTCCGGATCGAGGACGGGCAGGAGCTCGCGGCCGCCGCGCAGGCCGGCTTCGACGTCGAGGCCGCGGCCGCCGCGCAGCACCCGGCCTGCGCGCTGCTGCCGCAGGAGGCCGACGCGAACGGCGTCGCCACCTACGTCTGGCACCGCCGCCGCCCCTTCCACCCCGAGCGGCTGTACGCGGCGCTGGAGGACCTGACCTGCGCCGCCGCCCGCAGCCGTGGGCGGTTCTGGCTCGCCGACCGGCCCGACACCCTGCTGGCCTGGGACGCGGCCGGCGGTGCGCTCTGTGTGGAGAGCGCCGGGCCCTGGCTGGCCTCGCTCCCCGACGCGGCCTGGGACATGGTGCCGCCCGTACGCCGGGCAGCGGCCGCCATGGACTGGCACCCCGACCACGGCGACTGCTGCCAGCACCTGGTCTTCACCTCGCCCGGTCTTGACCGCGAGGGCCTGGCCGAACTGCTCGACTCCTGCCTGCTCACCGACGCGGAGTACGCCGCGGGACGCGACGCCTGGAAGCTGCTGCCGCCCGCCTTCGACTCCCTCCTGGAGGTCTGACCCCATGCCCAAGCCCGCCCGTAACAAGCCCCTCAAGCCCCGGCCGAACCCGCTCGACCGCGACGGCATCACCTACATCGACTACAAGGACACGGACCTGCTGCGGAAGTTCATCTCCGACCGCGGCAAGATCCGCAGCCGGCGGGTGACCCGGGTGAGCGCCCAGCAGCAGCGACAGCTCTCCCGCGCGATCAAGAACGCCCGCGAGATGGCGCTGCTGCCGTACGTGTCGACATCCCGTTAGCCCGGGAGGGATCCGGAAGGGCGTGCTCTGCGTCTCTTCCCGTGGGAACGGCCCGCCCCCGAGGTCCGTTTCCTGATAGCTGTAGTCAACAGGCCACCCCGCGTGCACGTGCATCTGCACATGCATCGGCATATGAACACAGCTATGATCCGGGAAAGTTGACACCTGCATCATGCATCTCTCGGGGAGCTTCCAGTGCACCACGCATACAACGGCATGGCGGCCACGGAACTTCACGGGGTCGTCTGGCAGAAGAGCAGGCACAGTAACTCACAGGGCTCGTGCGTGGAGTTCGCCAAACTGCCGGGCGGAGGGGTGGCCGTGCGCAACTCACGCCACCCCGACGGCCCCGCCCTGGTCTACACGCCCGCGGAGATCGAGGCGATGCTGCTGGGCGTGAAGGACGGGGAGTTCGACCACCTCGTCGAGGGCTGACCGCCCCTCGACGACGGTCGGCACGGATCCGACACCGATCCGACACCACCGGGCCCCGGCACAGCCGGGGCCCGTACTCGTTTATCGGTCACCGGTCACCGGTCACCGGTAGCCGAGTGCGAGCACGCCCAGGCGGCCCACGGCCCGTACCCGCCCCATCGGCCGCGGTGGCCGACGGCTACGCCTCCGCGCCCAGCCGGAACAGCGCCCAGACCACCTTGCCGTGCAGCGTGCCGGCCAGCGGGTGCCAGCCCCAGCTGTCGCTGAAGGAGTCCACGAGGAACAGCCCGCGCCCCGACTCGGCCGCGAAGTCCTCGTCGGACTCACGCGTCCGGGGACCCGAGTGGCTGGGGTCGCGTACCGCGCACACCAGCCGGGTGGTCCAGCGCATCAGATGCAGCCGCACGGGCGGATCCTGCGGGGCCTCGGGGTCGGTGGAATCGGCGGGTACGGCGTGCCGCAGCGCGTTCGTCACCAACTCCGAGACGACCAGGGCCACATCGTCGAAGCGGTCGTCGAGATCCCACTGGCTGAGCGTCGATCTGGTGAACGTCCGGGCGCCGCGTACGGCTTCGAAACGGGCCGGCAGCGCGCACGAGGCGGAGCTGGAGACGGAGGCGGGATCGATCGGCGGAAGGCCCTGCCGTAACGGCTCGAGCATGGTCGATCCATTCGTCCCCATGCGAGGCACTCCCGGGAATCGCGGCTGTGACGCTACAACACGAACGAGTACGCAGGTGCGCGAGGACCATGGTTCCGAATGCGCCGAGCGGATGCAAGGGCAGATGCACGTGCACGCGCCGGACCTGTCCACCCCCGTGCCGTTTCTTGCTCATATCTTCCACCCACCAGTTTCACCTGGTTGGCGAGCGCTTCGCCTTTCCGTAATCGTATGAGTACGGGGTGAAGCGTTTTGGTGGCAGAATCCGGGACTCGGAGTTCGGGGGTGCTCCGTCCACACTGATGTGTAGACAGGCGGCAGACGTGCAGACGGGAACACACCGACGCGAAGGGGAGGCTGAAGTCGTGACCGCAGGTGAATCGAGCGGATCCGTGGTGCGACGGATCCTGCTGGGGTCACAGCTGAGGCGGCTGAGGGAATCGCGCGGGATCACGCGCGAGGCGGCCGGCTACTCGATCCGCGCATCCGAATCCAAGATCAGCCGTATGGAGTTGGGAAGGGTGAGCTTCAAGGCACGGGACGTCGAGGACCTTCTCACGCTCTACGGCGTCGGTGACGAGGCGGAGCGCGCCTCGCTGCTCGGTCTCGCCCGCGAGGCCAATGTGGCCGGCTGGTGGCACAGCTTCGGTGATGTGCTGCCCGGGTGGTTCCAGACGTACATCGGCCTCGAAGGGGCCGCTTCGCTCATCCGGATCTACGAAGTCCAGTTCGTCCACGGCCTGTTGCAGACCGAGGCCTACGCCCATGCCGTTGTCACCCGCGGCATGCCCGACGCCCCGCACGCGGAGATCGAGCGCCGCGTCGCCCTGCGTCTGGAGCGCCAGAAGGTGCTGGTCGCCGAGAACGCGCCGCGCTTCCACGCCGTCCTCGACGAGGCCGCGCTGCGCCGCCCGTACGGCGACCGGGCGGTGATGCAGGGACAGTTGAGGCATCTCATCGAGATCTCGGAGCACCCCAACGTCACGCTCCAGATCATGCCCTTCAGCTTCGGCGGTCATGCCGGCGAGAGCGGCGCCTTCACCATGCTGCGCTTCCCGGAGTCCGACCTCTCCGATGTCGTTTACCTGGAACAGCTGACGAGCGCGCTGTACCTGGACAAGCGTGAGGAGGTCGCCCAGTACGAACGGGTGATGGAGCGTCTACAGGAAGACAGCCCCGATCCCGCCGAAAGTCGTGACCTTCTCCGGGGCCTCCTTCAACTCTCGTAACTCATAAGTACGATGACGTGACATCAGCTGTCAGCAGCGTGCGCAGCCGGACCGGGCTGCCCGCGCACTCCGCGATGAGGGGTCCTGTCTCATGTCCTACTTCACCGACCTGGCCCATCAGTACATCGACGGGGAATGGAAGCCGGGCAGCGGTTCCTGGGACATCATTGACTTCAACCCCTACAGCGGCGAGAAGCTCGCCTCGATCACCGTCGCCACGGCCGACGAGGTCGACCAGGCCTACCGCGCCGCCGAGCGCGCCCAGGCCGCCTGGGCCGAGACCAATCCGTACACCAGGCGGCTCGTCTTCGAGCGCGCCCTGCGGATCGTCGAGGAGCGCGAGCAGGAGATCAGCGACACGATCGTCGCCGAGCTCGGCGGCACCCGTCTGAAGGCCGCCTTCGAGCTGCACCTCGCCAAGGAGTTCCTGCGCGAGGCGATCCAGCTGGCGCTCCGCCCCGAGGGCCGAATACTCCCCTCCCCGGTGGACGGCAAGGAGAACCGCGTCTACCGCCTGCCGGTCGGTGTCGTAGGTGTCATCAGCCCCTTCAACTTCCCCTTCCTGCTGTCGATCAAGTCGGTCGCGCCCGCGCTCGCCCTCGGCAACGCCGTGGTGCTCAAGCCGCACCAGAACACCCCGATCTGCGGCGGCACCCTCGTCGCGAAGGTGCTGGAGGACGCGGGCCTGCCCGCGGGCCTGCTCAACGTCGTCGTCACCGACATCGCCGAGATCGGCGACGCGCTGATCGACCACCCGGTCCCGAGCGTCATCTCCTTCACCGGCTCCGACCGGGTCGGCAGGCACGTGGCCACGGTCTGTGCGGCCAACTTCAAGCACGCCGTCCTCGAACTGGGCGGCAACAGCGCGCTGATCGTCCTCGACGACGCCGACATCGACTACGCCGTCGACGCGGCGGTCTTCAGCCGGTTCGTGCACCAGGGGCAGGTCTGCATGGCCGCGAACCGCGTGCTGGTGGACCGGAAGGTGGAGAAGGAGTTCACCGAGAAGTTCGTGGCCAAGGTCAAGACGCTCAACGTCGGCGACCCGGCCGAGCCCACCACCCACATCGGCCCCCTCATCAACTCCCAGCAGGCCGAGTCGGTCGCCGCGCTCGTCGACCAGACCGTCCGCGACGGCGCCACGGCGCTCCTCCAGGGCGATGTACGGGGCAACCTGCTCTCCCCCTCCATCCTGACCGGGATCGCACCCGACGCGCCCGTCATGACGCAGGAGATCTTCGGCCCGGTCGCGCTCGTCGTGCCGTTCGACGGCGAGGACGAGGCGGTCCGGATCGCGAACGACAGCCCGTACGGGCTGAGCGGCGCGGTGCACACGGGCGACATAGAGCGCGGTGTACGGGTTGCCAAGCGCATCCGCACCGGCATGATCCACATCAACGACGGCACGGTGAACGACGAGCCGATCGTGCCCTTCGGGGGCGAGAAGCACTCGGGCATCGGCCGGCTGAACGGCGAGTCGATGATCGAGGCGTTCACCACCCAGAAGTGGATCTCGGTGCAGCACGGCCGCACCCGTTTCCCGTTCTGATGCCCCGTTCCACCTCCACGCGCGCGTGGAGGTGGACGGTGGGTTTCCGCCGCCCACGCACGCGTGGATACCGGTCACTTTTCCTTTGCGGACAGGAACTGACCGCAAGGGTCCGTAGCTTGGTGGTTGTCCGGGAGGCGCACGGCCTCCCGGAACGGACCGGAAGGCGGACACCATGGTCACTCACGTTCCCGCGGAGGCTCACGGCGACGAGCGCGGTGCGCTGATCAGCTTCGTGGAGGCGCAGCGCGGCGCGGTCCGCCGGTCGGTGCTCGGTCTCACGGAGGAGCAGGCGGCGAGCCGGCCCAGCGCGAGCGAGCTTTCGCTCTCCGGGCTGGTCAAGCATGTCGCCGAGGTGGAGCTGAACTGGCTGCGGATGGCTCAGCGCCGGCCGAACGAGAAGGCGCGTACCGAGGAGACCTGGGGCGACAGCTTCCGCCTGGTCGACGGTGAGACCGTGCCGGAGACGCTGGCCTTCTGGGACGACGTCGCGAAGCAGACAGAGGCGTTCATCCGCTCGGTCCCGAGCCTGGACGACACCTTCCCGCTGCCGCCGGCGCCGTGGTTCCCCAAGGACGGCGCGGTGTCGATGCGCTGGCTGATGATGCACCTGGTGGAGGAGATCGCACGCCACGCCGGGCACGCGGACATCATCCGGGAGTCACTGGACGGCAAGGGCGCCTTCGACCTGGTCGCCCTGGAGCGGGAGCAGGGCTTGTAGTGCCTTGACGGGGCCGCCACAGGCGTCTCGGCGTGGCGCCCGGAGGAGCCCGTACCCTAGTCAAAGTTGATTAGGGAGTGTGGCGATGTCGGCGATCCGGCTTCTGGTTCTCGGTGCCGTGCGGCAGCACGGGCGGGCTCACGGCTATCAGATCCGCAACGACCTGGAGTACTGGGGCGCGCACGAGTGGTCGAACGCCAAGCCCGGTTCGATCTATCACGCGCTGAAGCAGATGGCCAAGCAGGGGCTTCTGCACGCCTACGAGATCGCGCCGAGCACCGCCGGCGGGCCGCCGCGGACCGAGTACGAGGTCACGGAGAAGGGCACGGCCGAGTACTTCTCACTCCTGCGCGAGTCGCTGAAGTCGTTCGACACGAAGCTGGACGTGCTGTCCGCGGGACTCGGCCTCATCGTCGACCTGCCGCGCGACGAGGCCGTCGCCCTCCTGGAGCAGCGGATCGAGGGGCTTCGGAAGTGGCGGGACAGCGTCACGGAGTACTACACGCCGGAGGGTGGCCCGGGGCAGCTGGGCCACATCGGCGAAATCATGCACCTGTGGGTGCATTCGGCGGACACCGGCGCGCAGTGGACGCGCGAGCTGATCGAGCGGATCGAGGGCGGCGCGTACGTCTTCGCGGGGGAGGGCGGCGAGCGCTTCGTGGGGATCCTCGCCGACGATCAGGAGAACCCGTACGGGACCGGTGAACCGCATCCGGGAGATCAAGACTAATCAAGTTTGACCAGTCGGCGATTCGGGGTTATCTTCGGTCGAGTGGTCAAGTTTGACTACTGGGCTGAAGGAGCGGAATGACTGACGCGATCGTCGTCGAGGGCGCGCGGAAGAGGTACGGGGAGAAGCGGGCGCTGGACGGACTGGACCTGCGGGTCGCGCAGGGCACGGTGCACGGGGTGCTCGGCCCGAACGGAGCGGGCAAGACCACCACCGTCCGGATGCTGGCCACGCTGCTGCGGGCGGACGAGGGCAAGATCGAGGTCGCCGGACACGACGTACGGACCCGGGCCCGTGAGGTACGGCGCCGGGTCGGGCTGCTCGGACAGCACGCGGCGGTCGACGAGGAGCTCGGCGGCCGCCAGAACCTGGAGATGTTCGGGCGGCTGTACCACCTGGGCGCGAAGCGGGCCGGCGCGCGGGCGGACGAACTCCTGGAGCGGTTCGGGCTCGCGGACACCGGGCGCAAGCCGGTCAAGCAGTACAGCGGCGGCATGCGGCGCCGCCTCGATCTGGCAGCCTCACTGATCACCGAGCCCGCGGTGCTGTTCCTGGACGAGCCCACCACCGGGCTCGACCCGAGGGGACGCGCCGAGGTGTGGGCCTCGGTGCGCTCACTGGTCGGCGGGGGTACGACCGTGCTGCTGACGACCCAGTACCTGGAGGAGGCCGACCAGCTCGCCGACCGCATCTCGGTGGTGGACCGGGGGCGGGTCATCGCCGAGGGCACCGCCGACGGGCTGAAGAGTCAGGTCGGCGGCGACCGGATCGACGTCGTGGTGCGCCACGCGGAGCAGCTGCGGCGCGCGGCCGCCCTGCTGCCCGGCGAGACGGCCGTCGACGAGGACCGACGCCTGGTCAGCGCGCCGGTGACGGACCGGATGGCGGCCCTGGCGGGCGCTGTACGGGCCTTGGAGGATGCAGGGATCGAAGCGGAGGACATCGCACTGCGCAGGCCGACCTTGGACGAGGTGTTCCTGACACTCACGGGCGGACGCGAGACGGCGGAGGTGACGGCATGAGTACGTACGTCCTGAGCGACAGCTGGACGATGACCCGGCGTGAACTCGCCCACTGGGCGCGGCAGCCGGTACAGGTCGTGGTCGGGCTGGTCTTCCCGGTGATGATGCTGCTGATGTTCGGCTACCTCATCGGTGGCGGACGCGAGGTCAAGGGCGAGTACGTCGACTTCCTGGTGCCCGGCATGCTGGCGCTGACCATGGCGTTCGGCCTGGAAGGGACGATGACCGCGGTCACCCAGGACCTCAACAAGGGGGTCGTCGACCGCTTCCGTTCCATGCCGATGGCCAACAGCGCGGTGCTGGTGGGGCGTTCGGTGGCCGACATGCTGCAGTCCGCGCTCGGCCTGGCCGTGGTGATCGCCGTCGGTTACGCGATCGGCTGGCGGGCCCACGGGGGCCTCGGAGCCGCCCTGGGGGCCGTGGGGCTGCTGCTTCTGCTGCGGTTCGCGATGCTGTGGATCGGGATCTTCCTCGGCATGGTGGCGGGGCGGCCCGAGATGGTGCAGGCGGTGCAGATCCTTGTCTGGCCGGTGGGCTTCCTCTCCAACGCGTTCGCGTCCCCGGAATCCATGCCCGAGTGGCTGGGGACAGTGGTGGAGTGGAATCCGATGTCGGCGACGGCGACGGCGGTACGCGACCTGTTCGGCAACCCGGGCGGGGAGCCGGGGCACATGGCGGCGGCGATCATCTGGCCGGTGGCGCTGGTCGCGGTCTTCTTCCCGCTGGCGGTACGGAAGTTCCAGGCGCTGAGCCGCTGAGCCGGGCGGCCGGCTGCTCTTTCCCTCCCACCACGCAGACCGGCTGATCTCTCCCTGACTGTCCCTGCATTCCGGGGCTCGAGAAGTCGTAGGGCGAATCGTGGAACCCGAAGCCGGTGAGCGGTGTACCAGAAGCAGACGGTTCACCGCGGACCGGCTTCGGGACAGCCTCGGACAGGGGGAGCGCGATGCGTGGACACATCGGAGCAGTCGGCGCCGTCGTGGCGCTGGTGTTGGTGGGTACGGCCGGGACGGCGGGATGTACGGCGGAGCCCGCGGGGCGCTCCGCGGCGCCCGCGCGGAGTGAGGGGGCAGCGGGCCCGGCGGCGGGGGCACCGGCGCCGCCGCGCATGCCGTCGGCGCCGGACCTGCCCGGCTGGGCCCACAGCCCCGGATTCGCCGCCGACGGCAGCGGGTTCACCCTCCTGGCCCGCTGCGTCGAGGACGAAGCGCAGCCGGAGAACAGCTTCTGCCGGCAGCATGTCGCCGTCCTGGACAAAGGCGCGGCCCGCTGGGAGCTGCGCAGATCTCCGCTGCCCGAAGTGCGGGGCACCCACGGCGTCTCGGCGCAGATCACCGTCCTGGGGCCCGGCCGCGCGCTCATCCAGGAGGGGAGCGAGGAGCATCCGCTGCGGACCTGGTTCACCCGGGACGGCGGTCGCTCCTGGACGAAGGGGGAAGGGCGGCCGGCCGGCACGGTCGCGGCCATCCCGACGGGCGGTGCCCTGACCCTCGCCTGCGCCCAGCCACCGGGCGCGAGCGTGGACGACTGCGCCCGTCGGCAGCTGCTGGTGATCTCACCCGAGGACGGGAAGTTCAGGGCCCTGGCGCGGGGGCCGCAGCTCGGGTCGCACATGCGGCCCGCCGACGTGGCGGAGCCCGACGGCTCCTGGTGGGCCTCCGGGGTCGATCCGGTGTCCAAGCGTCCGGCGGTGGCGGTGTCACGGGACGCGGGGCGCAGCTGGGCCACGAGCGTCCTCCCGTCGCCGCCCACGACCAACCCCTGGGGCGTCTCGGTCGCGGTCGGCCCGGACGCGGTCTACGCCGCCGAGATGGGCGAGCTGACGGGCGGCGAGCCGGTCAAGAACCCGATGCGGGCGCTGCACCGCTCGCTGGACGGAGGCCGCACTTGGAAGCGGATGTGGACCACCACCTCGACCGACGAGCCGCGTACGCTGCTCGGCCTGCCGGTGCCCGGACCCGGTGGCAGGGTCACCATCCACGGCGAGGCGGGCGCGTACACCAGCATGGACGGCGGCTCCACATTCCGGCCCGCGGGCGCGCGTCTCGGCCATGTGAACCGTACGCCTATGGGACTGCTGCGCCAGCCGGGCTCGGGCTGTGAGTACGGCATATCCGCCGACGGTGTCCGCTGGACGCAGGTGCGGCTGGCCTGCAGCGCGGAGTCCTGAGCTGCCTGCTCTGGCCCACGGGCCCGCCCCGCCCGGCTTCCGCCGGTAGCGGTAGCGGTCAGTGGTGGAAGGCGGTCGCCGCCTCCTTGTCTTGGGTCAAGGGGCCGGGCTGGGCGCGTAGTTCGGGCATCAGCCGGCCCAGGTCCTCCACGAGCAGGTCGGCCAGGTCGGTCGAGAAGCCGTTGCGGCAGACCACGCGGAGGACGGAGAGGTCCTGCCGGTTCGCGGGGAAGGTGTAGGCGGGCACCAGCCAGCCGCGCTCCCGGAGCCTGCGCGAGACGTCGAAGACGTCGAAGTTCCGCACCTCGGGCGCGGTGGTGAAGGCGAAGACGGGCAGCTCGTCGCCCCGGGTGAGGAGCCGGAAGTCGCCCAGCGCCTCGATGTGTTCGGCGAGGCCGCGGGCGACGTCCCGGGTGGTCTGCTGGACCGCCCGGTAGCCCGCACGGCCCAGCCGCAGAAAGGTGTAGTACTGCGCGACCACCTGCGCCCCGGGTCGGGAGAAGTTGAGGGCGAAGGTGGGCATGTCACCGCCCAGGTAGTTGACCCGGAAGACCAGTTCCTCGGGGAGCTCGGCGGGCGAGCGCCACAGCGCCCAGCCCACCCCGGGGTAGACCAGACCGTATTTGTGACCGGAGGTGTTGATGGAGGAGACCCGGGGCAGCCGGAAGTCCCAGACCAGGTCCTCGTCGATGAAGGGGGCGACCATCGCGCCGGAGGCGCCGTCCACATGGACGGGGACGTCGATACCGGTGCGCTCCTGGAGGGCGTCCAGGGCGGCGCAGACCTCGGCGACGGGTTCGTAGGAGCCGTCGAAGGTCGAGCCGAGCACGGCCACCACCCCGATGGTGTTCTCGTCGCAGAGTTCGGCCGCCGCCTGCGGGTCCAGATGGAAGCGGTCGCCCTCCATCGGGACCAGTCGGGCTTCGACCTCCCAGAACGTGCAGAACTTCTCCCAGCAGACCTGCACGTTGACGCCCATGACCAGATTGGGGCGGGCAGCGGCGGGGTAGCGGTCGCGGTGCCGCCGGGCCCAGCGGCGCTTGAGCGCCATGCCGGCGAGCATGCAGGCCTCGCTCGACCCGGTGGTCGAGCAGCCGACCGCGGCGGCCGGGTCAGGGGCGTTCCAGAGGTCGGCAAGCATGGCCACACAGCGCCGCTCCAACTCGGCGGTACGCGGGTACTCGTCCTTGTCGATCATGTTCTTGTCGCGGCACTCGCCCATCAGCACCCCGGCCTGCGGCTCCATCCAGGTCGTCACGAACGTGGCGAGGTTGAGCCGGGAGTTGCCGTCGAGCATCAGCTCGTCGTGGACCAGCTGGTAGGCGCTGCTCGGCGGGAGCGGTCCGGCCGGCAGACGGTGTTTGGGCGGGGCCTCGGTCATGCCGCCGACCGGATCGGCCTCGCCGAAGAACGGGTTGAGGGCGAGCCGGCGGTCGGGCTCGCCCTGGGGCTGGTGCAGCGGCACGGGGGAACTCCTTGGGAGAGGGGGACGGCTCAGCGCAGGGGCGCGCCGGATGTGTCGAGTTGCATCTGGGGGCGGCCGGTCACGATCAGCCAGGCGGGCAGGGAGGCGATGCAGAGCAGCGCGAGGACGGCGGGGGAGGCGACGAGGACGGCGGCGGTGAAGAGGCTGATCCAGCCCTGCCTGGTGATCGCGAGGAGGAGGCCGAGTACGCCTGAGGCGACACCGACGGCTGGATGGACCGCCGGGACGAGGGCGTGCGCGCAGAGCCCGAAGGCGGCGCCGATGAAGACCGCGGGGAAGATCCGGCCACCGCGGAAGCCGCACGAGGCGGCCACGAGCAGGGCGGCCAGCTTGACCGCGGCCAGGGCGGCGACGGCGCCCGCACCGCGGCCGTCGGGGTCGGCGGCGATCTCCTTCACCTCGTCCAGACCCTTGAACAGCGTCAGATGGCCCCCGAGGGCGCCCAGCAGCCCGAGCGTCAGACCCCCGAGGGGCAGCATCACCATCGGATGAGGCAGCCGCCGGAAGGCGGCGTGGACGAAGGGAAAGGCGTATACGGCGACGAGCCCGAAGAGGGCGGCGGCGGGGGCGATCACCAGCGAGGCCAGCAGATCGGCCCACCCGGGATAGGTGACGGGCGGCAGGGAGATGTCGAACGTGGGGTGGGCGATCAGGGCGGTGGTCGTCGCGCCGGCCCCTGCCGCGACCAGTGGGGCGAAGAGCCGGTCCCAGAGCGATCGGTCGCCGGGCCGGCGGGCGAGCGCCTCGGAGATGACGAGGGCAGCCGCCACCGGTGTGCCGAAGAGGGCGCCGATGGTGGCCGCGGAGGCCAGGGACACCCAGAGGGCGGCGGGTGCGACGGGCTGGGCGCGGCTGCCCAGCCAGTAGGCGAGGGCGATGTTGGCGGCGATGATCGGGTTCTCGGGGCCGAGGCTGACCCCGCCGGCCAGCCCGAGGGCGGCGGCAACGAGCAGACCCGGCACCACCACGGGGGACACCGGCGCCTCGTCCCCCAGACCCATGGTGGCGGGGTCGGGTCCGGCGTGCCCGGGCGCCTTCCAGACGACCAGACCGACGGCGACGCCCGTCGCCGTGAGAATGGTGATCATCCACAGTGAGGAGAAGCCGCCGATCCCCAGCGTGTCCGGAAGCGCCTCCCACAGCACGTCCTTGAACAGCTCGGCGATCTCGCTGACCCCCAGCAGAAGCAGACTCGCGCCCACCCCGATCAGCAGGGCGGGCACGATCTGCGGCAGCAGGACGCGGACGGGGGTCGGCAGCGGCGGAGACGGTGCTGAGGGTGCATCAGGAGCCACGAGCACACCATAAATGGGCGAATCCGGCATAACATCCCGAGATTCGGACTTGCACCTCTCGTTACGTGAGGTCCGAGGCTGATGTCCGTACCGAAAAGTGCCGTACCGAAGAGAGAAGGGAGCGGAAAGCCATGAGCTACTCCGTGGGACAGGTCTCCCAGTTCGCCGGAGTCACGGTGCGCACGCTGCACCACTACGACGAGATAGGGCTGCTGTCCCCGAGTGGCCGCAGCCACGCGGGCCACCGGCGTTACGACGACGCCGACCTGGACCGGCTGCAGCAGATCCTGTTCTACCGGGAGCTGGGCTTTGCGCTCGACGAGGTCGCGGCACTGCTCGACGACCCGGAGGCGGACCCGCAGGAACACCTGCGGCGCCAGCATCAGCTGCTGACCGCCCGGATCGCCGAGCTCCAGAAGATGGCCGAGGCCGTCGAGCACGCCATGGAGGCGAAGAAGATGGGCATCAACCTCACGCCCGAGGAGAAGTTCGAGGTCTTCGGGGACAAGGACCCGGACCAGTACGCGCAGGAGACCGAGGAGCGCTGGGGCACCACGGAGGCCTACGCCGAATCACAGCGCAGGGCGGCCTCGTACACCAAGGAGGACTGGCTGCGGATGAAGCAGGAGCAGGAGGACTGGGGCCGCCGTCTCTCGGCCGTCATGGACTCCGGCGCCCCCGCCGACGGCGAGGCCGCCATGGACCTCGCCGAGGAGGCGCGGCAGCAGATCTGCCGCTTCTACTACGAGTGCAGCCACGAGTTCCACACCTGCCTGGCCGAGATGTACGTCGCCGACGAGCGGTTCCGGCAGTACTACGAGGAGATCAAGCCGGGCATGGCGCAGTACCTGCACGACGCGATCTTCGCCAACGGAGTGCGGAACGTGTGACGAACGCCGGGGGCGGGGGCGGGGTCCGTACGGGGGTCGGGTCCCCGCCTCCCCGTACCCCCGGCTCGGGCACGGACGACGGCCTCAGGCGCGGGCGATGACCACGGCCGTGCCGTAGGCGCAGACCTCCGTTCCCACGTCCGCCGCCGAGGTCACGTCGAAGCGGAACGCCAGCACCGCGTTGGCCCCTCGGGCCCTGGCCTGGTCGATCAGCCGCTCCATCGCCTGGCTGCGGGTCTCCACCAGGGTCTTCGTCAGCCCCTTGAGCTCACCGCCGACCATCGACTTCAGCCCCGCGCCGATCTGGCTGCCCAGATGCCGCGACCGGACGGTCAGACCGAAGACCTCGCCGATCACCTGCTGCACCTGGAACCCGGGCACATCGTTGGTGGTGACGACCAGCACATCGGGGTGCGGGTCCTGCCCGCCGCCGTACTCTTCGATACCCATGGCGACAGCTTCCTGTCCGAGCGTGCTCGCCGCATCCCGGGGGGCCGGTGGAACCGGTGGCAGTGCGGAAGCGTTGATAGCTTTGGGCAGCCGTCCCCCCGCATTCGAACCTGGAGCCCGGAACCCGTGAATACGCTTGCGCTCGGACCGAGCTGGCTCGACCCCGACTTCCTGATCGAGACCTTCGGCCTGATCGGCGTCCTGGTCATCGTCTTCGCCGAGTCCGGCCTCCTGATCGGGTTCTTCCTGCCCGGCGACTCGCTGCTGTTCACCACCGGCCTGCTGGTCACGACGGGCGCCCTCGACACCCCGCTGTGGCTGGTGTGCACGCTGATCGTCCTCGCGGCGATCATCGGCGACCAGGTCGGCTATCTCTTCGGCCGGAAGGTCGGCCCGGCCCTCTTCAAGCGCCCGGACTCCAAGCTGTTCAAGCAGGAGAACGTGGAGAAGGCGCACGAGTTCTTCGAGAAGCACGGCCCCAAGTCGCTGATCCTGGCCCGTTTCGTGCCGATCGTGCGGACGTTCACGCCGATCATCGCGGGCGTGAGCCGGATGAACTACCGCTCGTTCATCACGTTCAACATCATCGGCGGTGTGCTGTGGGGTGCGGGTGTCACGCTCCTCGGCGCCTCGCTCGGCAAGATCGACTTCGTGCACGAGCACATCGAGGCGATCCTCATCCTGATCGTGCTGATCTCCGTGGTCCCGATCGTGATCGAGTACCTCCGCGCCCGCTCCCAGAGCAAGAAGGCCAAGGCGGAGGAATCCCCCTCGGCGGCCCAGGCCCAGGCCCAGCGCGGCCGCCACGCCAAGCGCTAGCAGCAGCTGGAAGCCGGCCGCTAGAAGCCGCGGGTTCGCTTGGCCGCGCGGCGGCCCGCGCCGCTGCCAGGGGCCTGGATGAAGAGGCGGGCCAGCTCGCCGCCGAGGTTGACGCCGATCGCGATCGCCAGGGCCAGCGCGGCCGCCTTCGCCAGCGAGGTGAAGCCCTGGTCGAGATTGTTCTGGGCGATCGCGAGGACACCGAAGTACGTCGCCGAACCAGGCAGCAGCGGCCCGATCGCCGCTGTCACGTACGGCAGGGACGACGTGTGGTGGTAGCGGGCGATCAGCTGCCCGAACAGGCCGACCAGCCCCGCCGCCACCGCCGTCGCCATCACCGCCGACCCTTCCGCGGTCACCGCGATGGACGCGAAGATCACCCACGCCACGCCGCCGTTGAGCGTCGCGAAGAGCACCGTCGCGCGGCTCTGCTGGAGCAGGATCGCGAAGGTCAGGCAGAGCACCATCGAGGCGGCGATCTGGACCGCGGGCCGTTCGACCGGCTCGAGGACCCCCTCGGGGTTGAGGTTGGCCCCGAACTGCACGGCCACATACAGCACGGACAGCACACCGACCACGATCGCGACGAAGAAGTAGCCGACTTCCAGGAGGCGTGCGGAGGCGGTGATGTAGAAGCCGGTCAGGCCGTCCTGGACGGCGGCGACCAGCGCCCGCCCCGGGATCAGGGCGAACAGCCCACCGGTGATGACCGCGGACGGCCGCAGCTCGGCGTGGAGCAGGGTCAGCAGGACCCCCATCGCGGCCGGCGGCATCGCCGCCACCAGGAACTGGTAGAACTCCGGCAGCCCGCGCCCCGCGCAGAACCACGCCAGTCGGTCACCGAGCACCGCGCCGAGCGCCGCCATGAAAAAGACGGTCGGCCCGCCGCCGACCAGCACGGACGCCGCGCCGGCCAGCCCGCCGGCGGCCGTCGTGAGCACCCAGCCGGGGTACGGGTGCCGGTTTCGCCGGATCTCGGCGAGGCGCCGGTAGGCCTCCTCCGGGGAGACGTCTTGGTCCTCGGCGTTGATGTCGGCGAGGAGCTGGTAGACCGCCTCGAGACGGGTGTAGTCGGTGCCCCGCCGCCGTACGGTCCGGTTCGCGGTGACCGGGTCGTCCACCAGCGACGGCTGGTACGTGATCGACAGCAGGGTGAACGTGACCGTCGGCTCGCACCGGTCGAGGCCGTAACTGCGGCAGATCGCGAACATCGCCGCCTCGACGTCCTCGGCGCCCTCGCCGCCCGCGAGCAGCAGCTCGCCGATACGGAGCGTCAGGTCGAGCACGCGGGGGACGGCCGGGCCGGTCTCGTCGTCCTTCCGGGCCGCCAGCTCCGGCACCGGCCGCTCGCTGACCGGCAGCCGCAGCATCGTGCGCATCCGGTCCTGCCAGGGCGCGTCCTTGGACAGCCGGACCATCGGCACGCCGTGGGCCGGGGTGAAGACGGGCGGCGACTTCCGCGCCGAATACGTGGAGGGCGGTGCGAAGGCGGAACCTTCCTGCTCCGGCGGACCTTCCGCGTCCACGCCCTCGGGAAGGGCGAACTCGGAGGTCGGATGCTCCTCCTCCGGTACGACAGGCTGCTCGACCCCGGCCGGCGGGGTGAAGGCGCTGCGCGCCTCGTCCGACTGCGGCTTACGGTCCTCTGGACCGTCCGGCTCCGCCACCACTGCGTTCGTCCTCACTCCCATGCGACCCATGCGGCCCGCCTGCCCAGTATGGACACGGTCAGCCGGTCCCACGCGAGACGGACGGCGCCCCCACCACCGATGCGGACGCGCGACGGGCGGCGCACCCCGTGGGGTGCACCGCCCGTCGGACGTTCAGCAGCGCCTCACCGGCGCCTCGGCGGGAAATCCGCTCAGTGGGCGCCGCCCTGCGCCTCAAGGCGCTTGTAGGAGGCCTCGATCTCGGCCTCGGCCTCGGTGCGGCCGACCCAGTTGGCGCCCTCGACCGACTTGCCCGGCTCCAGGTCCTTGTAGACCTCGAAGAAGTGCTGGATCTCCAGGCGGTCGAACTCGGAGACGTGGTGGATGTCCCGCAGGTGCTCGACACGCGGGTCGGAGGCCGGCACGCACAGCAGCTTGTCGTCGCCACCCGCCTCGTCGGTCATCCGGAACATGCCGATCGCGCGGCACTTGATCAGGCAGCCGGGGAACGTCGGCTCGTCCAGGATCACCAGCGCGTCCAGCGGGTCGCCGTCCTCGCCCAGGGTGTTCTCCACGAAGCCGTAGTCGGCCGGGTAGCTGGTCGAGGTGAAGAGGCGACGGTCAAGGCGGATCCGACCGGTCTCGTGGTCGACCTCGTACTTGTTCCGCGATCCCTTCGGGATCTCGATGGTGACGTCGAACTCCACGGGTGGCTCCTCCTGATCAACACATATGTCTGCTTGCGACATGGCGCAGTGGTTAAGTGTCCCTCACGCACGTGTGTGATCGCGAAAGGGGCTGGTCAGCGATGCCGGAGCCGAGATTGTGGCAGCTCACGGCGGGCTCAGCCGTGCTCGGCCTCGCCCTTGCGGCCGGGGCGGTGACCACGGCAGGCCCCTGGGACTCCGGTCAGCGTAAGGCCGAGCGGTCCTGGGCGGCCGCCCAGGAGGGCACAGGTGGCGCACATCACGAACCGGGCGCGCCCGGCCCCCAGCGCCCGACGCCCGCCCCCAGCGCCGCAGGGGTGCTCACCGCGCTCGCCTCCCCGCGCGGCGCCGCCCCGGGCGACCTCGTCCCCAGGCTCGTACCCCTCCTGAACGACCCCGGCCTCGGCCCGCTGCGCTCCGCGTCGGTCGTCGACGCCACCACCGGCAAGCGGCTGTACGGAGCCGGGGACACCACCCCGATGACCCCCGCCTCCACGATCAAGATCGCCACGGCGGTGGCGGCGCTCACCGCCCTCGGCCCCGACCACCGCATCGCCACCACCGTCGTCGCCGGCAAGGACGCCCGCCGCATCACCCTGGTCGGCGGCGGCGACGCCACCCTCGACCGGGCCCGGCTGCGCGCCCTGGCCGCCGGCACCGCCCGCGCCCTGCGCGACCGGGGCGTCACCACCGTCCGCCTCGCCTACGACACCTCGCTCTACCAGGGCCCGGTCACGCACCGCATCGGCCCCAACGACAACCTCGCCCCCGTCGTCCCCCTCATGCTCCACGCCGGGCGGCTCGACAACTCCACGTACGGCACCGCCCGCCGCAGCGCGGACCCGGCCTTCGACACGGCAACCGCCTTCGGACAGCTCCTCGGCAAGGCGGGCGTGGCCGTCGAGGCCGCCCCCGCCCCCGGCCGAGCTCCCAAGGGCCCCGAGGCCGTCACCGTCGCCAAGACGCTCTCGGCCCCCCTGTCGGCCCTCGTGGAGCGCACCCTGACCCACAGCGACAACGACCTCGCCGAAGCCCTCGCCCGCCAGACCGCGCTCAAGACCGGCCGGCCCGCCAGCTTCGACGGCGCCGCCAAGGCCGTCCGCACCACCCTCGCCCGGCTGGACGTCCCCCTCACCGGCGCCCGCTTCGCCGACGGCAGCGGACTCGACCGGCGCGACCAGGTCTCCGCCGCCCTCCTCACCGCACTGCTGACCCGCGCCGCCGACCCGGCCAGACCCGCCCTGCGCCCCGTCCTCACCGGCCTGCCCGTCGGCGGCTTCAGCGGCACCCTCCGCAGCCGCTTCGAGGACGGTTCACCGGGCGCCGGACTCGTCCGCGCCAAGACCGGCACCCTCACCGGCGTGAACGCCCTCGCCGGAACCGTCGTGACCGCGGACGGCCGACTCCTCGCCTTCGCCTTCCTCGCCGGACGCACCCCGTCCGCCGACACCGCCCAGCCCGCCCTGGACCGGCTGTCCGCGGCCCTCGCCCCACCCCGCTGACGCCCCGTCCGCCGCAGGACCCTCACCCCCACGCCCGGCAGCACGTACGGTTGACGCATGACGAGCATCGGTGGTGCCGAGATGGTCGACTGGAACCTCGCGGTGGCGACCGCGATCCGACTGGTGCGCCCGGGGCCGGAGGTGAGCCGCGACGAGGCCCGCGCGGTCGTCGCCGAACTTCGGCGCCACGCCAAGTCCTCCGAGGAACACGTACGGGCCTACACCCGGATGATCCCCGAGGGCCACACGCCCGACGACACCCCCGTCCTGGTCGTCGACCGGGCCGGCTGGGTCAGGGCCAACGTCGCCGGATTCCGCGAGCTGCTCGCCCCGCTCCTGGCCAAGATGCAGGAACGCCGCTCCGGAACCCCCGGCGCCGCCATGCTCGGCGCGGTCGGCGGCAAGGTCACCGGCGTCGAGCTCGGCATGCTGCTGTCCTTCCTCGCCTCCCGCGTCCTCGGGCAGTACGAGACCTTCGCCCCCGTCACCCGCGACCTGCCCGGCAGCGCGGACGGCGGCGGCCGCCTCCTGCTCGTCGCCCCCAACATCGTCCACGTGGAGCGCGAGCTCGAGGTCGACCCGCACGACTTCCGTCTCTGGGTCTGCCTCCACGAGGAGACCCACCGCACCCAGTTCACCGCCGTCCCGTGGCTGCGCGACCACCTCCAGGGCGAAATTCAGTCATTCCTCGCCGCGACCGACGTCGACCCCTCCACCGTCCTGGAACGGCTGAGAGAAGCCGCTCAGAGCTTCGCAGGCGGCCGCCCCGAGGCCGAGGAGGACGACGGCGGACGCTCCCTCGTCGAGCTGGTGCAGACGCCCGAACAGCGCGAGATCCTCGGCCGACTCACCGCCGTGATGTCCCTCCTGGAGGGCCACGCCGACTACGTCATGGACGGCGTCGGACCCCAGGTCGTGCCGTCCGTAGCGGAGATCCGCGAGAAGTTCCAGCAGCGCCGCGCACGTGGCGCGTCGCGCCTCGACCAGGCACTGCGCAAACTCCTCGGCCTCGATGCCAAGCTCCGTCAGTACCGCGACGGAGAGCGGTTCGTACGGGCCGTGGTGGAGGAGGTGGGCATGGACGGCTTCAACCGCGTCTGGACGTCCCCGAACACGCTGCCGACCAAGGCGGAGATCGCCAAACCGGCGGACTGGGTGGCGAGGGTGCACCGTAAAACAGATTCGTGAGTCCGATGAGGCGGAACGGCAGAAGGACGCCCCCCTAATCACCCATCCGAGGGACCGTGAGCCATGGGTAGGCGTGCAATGCTCGGGGAACGGCCAGGTTCTGTCACCATCGACGCACTCTGAGTGACCGAACCCCCTGTTACGACCGTTAACACTCCGACCGAGGCACCCCTACTCCACGAAGGGCACCGGACATGGGTCCCCATCCTGCGGTCGCGGCGATACGCCTGGCGGTCCGCCGCGTACTCCACGACGTACTGACCGAGACCACCAACGAGAACCGAACCGACGCGCACGGCACTCCGCCCGCGCCCCTGGTCCTCGTCGCCTGCTCAGGCGGCGCCGACTCCATGGCGCTCGCCTCCGCCCTCGCCTTCGAAGCCCGCAAACTTTCCGTGCGCGCCGGCGGCATCACCGTCGACCACGGCCTCCAGGACGGCTCCGACCTCCGCGCCGCCGAGGTCGTCGCACGCCTCCGAGAGATGAACCTCGACCCCGTCGAGTCCGTCGCCGTCCGCGTCGGCCGCGAAGGCGGGCCCGAGGCCGCCGCCCGCGACGCCCGCTACGCCGCCCTCGACGAAGCCGCCGACCGCCTCGGCGCCGCCGCCGTCCTGCTCGGCCACACCCGCGACGACCAGGCGGAAACCGTTTTGCTCGGCCTCGCCCGCGGCTCCGGCATCCGCTCCCTGTCCGGCATGGCCGCCGTCTCCGGCGCCGCAGGCCGCTACCGCCGCCCCTTCCTCGCGCTCGACCGGCAGACCGCCCGCAAGGCCTGCCTGGTCCAGTCGATCCCGGTCTGGGACGACCCCCACAACACCGACCCCGCCTACACCCGCTCCCGGCTCCGCCACGAAGGCCTGCCCGCCCTGGAGAAGGCGCTTGGCAAGGGAGTCGTCGAAGCACTGGCCCGCACCGCGCAGCTCTCCCGCGACGACGCCGACGCCCTCGACTCCTGGGCCGCCGCCGCGGACTCCTCCGTACGCGACGAAGCCGGCCAGCTGGAGTGCGCCAAGCTCTACGGACTGCCCCCCGCCGTCCGCCGCCGCGTCCTGCGCCGCGCGGTCATCGCCGAAGGCGCCCCCGCGGGATCACTCTTCGCCCGTCACATCGAAGAAGTCGACCGGCTGATCACGAGCTGGCGCGGCCAGGGAGCCATCAATCTGCCCGGCCGAGTCGAGGCACGACGGCAGGGTGGCAGACTGGTCATCCGGCAAGGCTGACGCAAGCTGCAACGAAAGTGACCCGGGTGAACGAGAAGGACATGAGCACCGACCTTCAGTCGGTGCTCATCACCAAGGAAGAGATCGACGCGAAGCTGGCCGAGCTGGCCGCGAAGATCGACGCGGAGTACGCGGGCAAGGACCTGCTCCTCGTCGGTGTCCTCAAGGGCGCCGTGATGGTGATGGCGGACCTGGCGCGCGCCCTGTCCACCCCCGTCACCATGGACTGGATGGCCGTCTCGTCGTACGGCGCGGGCACCCAGTCCTCCGGTGTGGTGCGGATCCTCAAGGACCTCGACACCGACATCAAGGGCAAGCACGTCCTGATCGTCGAGGACATCATCGACTCCGGGCTGACGCTGTCCTGGCTGCTGTCCAACCTCGGTTCGCGGGAGCCGGCCTCCCTGGAGGTGTGCACCCTGCTGCGCAAGCCGGACGCCGCCAAGGTCGCGATCGACGTCAAGTGGATCGGCTTCGACATTCCCAATGAGTTTGTCGTGGGATACGGCCTGGATTACGCGGAGAAGTACCGCAACCTCCCCTTCGTCGGCACGCTCGCGCCGCACGTGTACGGAGGCTGAGGCACGGGAACCCGCACCGCCCTCCCGCCGTTGGAGCAAGGGAAGGCGGTCGCGGGTGACAATGCTGGGGTACCGTCCGAAGAACAGCTTTTCTTTCTCACAGCAGCATTTACCTACGGGCAGGAGGGACGGAGCGATTTCGCTCCGTATGGATGGACGTGAAGCGATACTTCCGTGGGCCGGTCATGTGGATCGTGCTGGCCGTCCTCGCCGTGGTCGTGTTGATGCAGGTCGTCGGCTCGTCCGGCGGCTACAAGACGGTGGACACCGGTGAGGTCGTCCAGGCGATCGACAGGAACCAGGTCGATCAGGTCAAGCTGACCACCGGCGACGAGCAGATCATCAAGGTCGACCTCAAGGACGGCCAGAAGGTCAAGGGCAGCGACAAGATCCAGGCCAGCTACATCGGGACCCAGGGTTCCGACCTGGCCGCGACGCTGCAGAAGAAGTTCGAGGCAGGTGAGATCGACAAGGGCTACACGGTCTCGCCGTCCAAGCAGTCCCCGTTCATCTCGGTGCTGCTCTCGCTGCTGCCCTTCGTCCTCATCGTCGTGGTGTTCCTGTTCCTGATGAATCAGATGCAGGGCGGCGGCTCCCGAGTCATGCAGTTCGGGAAGTCCAAGGCCAAGCTGATCACCAAGGACACCCCCAAGACCACCTTCGCCGACGTGGCCGGGTCCGACGAGGCCGTCGAGGAGCTCCACGAGATCAAGGAGTTCCTCCAGGAGCCGGCGAAGTTCCAGGCCGTCGGTGCCAAGATCCCGAAGGGTGTGCTGCTGTACGGCCCGCCCGGTACGGGCAAGACGCTCCTCGCGCGCGCCGTCGCGGGCGAGGCCGGCGTGCCGTTCTACTCGATCTCCGGCTCCGACTTCGTCGAGATGTTCGTCGGTGTCGGTGCCTCCCGGGTCCGCGACCTCTTCGAGCAGGCCAAGGCGAACGCCCCGGCGATCGTCTTCGTCGACGAGATCGACGCCGTCGGCCGGCACCGCGGCGCGGGCCTCGGCGGCGGCCACGACGAGCGCGAGCAGACCCTCAACCAGCTCCTCGTCGAGATGGACGGCTTCGACGTAAAGGGCGGCGTCATCCTGATCGCCGCCACGAACCGGCCCGACATCCTCGACCCGGCGCTGCTGCGCCCGGGCCGCTTCGACCGGCAGATCGCCGTCGACCGCCCGGACATGCAGGGCCGTCTGGAGATCCTCAAGGTCCACCAGAAGGGCAAGCCGGTCGCCCCGGACGTCGACCTCGGCGCCGTCGCCCGCCGTACGCCCGGCTTCACCGGTGCCGATCTGTCCAACGTCCTGAACGAGGCGGCGCTCCTGACCGCCCGCAGCGACAAGAAGCTGATCGACAACCACTCGCTGGACGAGGCGATCGACCGTGTGGTCGCGGGCCCGCAGAAGCGGACCCGGATCATGTCGGACAAGGAGAAGAAGATCACCGCGTACCACGAGGGCGGACACGCCCTGGTCGCGGCGGCCTCGCCGAACTCCGACCCGGTCCACAAGATCACGATCCTGTCCCGCGGCCGGGCCCTGGGCTACACCATGGTCCTCCCGGACGAGGACAAGTACTCGACCACGCGCAACGAGATGCTCGACCAGCTGGCATACATGCTGGGCGGGCGCGCGGCCGAGGAGCTGGTCTTCCACGACCCGACCACGGGCGCGGCCAACGACATCGAGAAGGCCACGGCCACCGCCCGCGCGATGGTCACGCAGTACGGCATGACCGAGCGGCTCGGCGCGATCAAGTTCGGCGGCGACAACACCGAGCCGTTCCTCGGCCGTGAGATGGCGCACCAGCGCGACTACTCGGAAGAGGTCGCGGCGCTGGTCGACGAAGAGGTCAAGAAGCTCATCGAGACCGCGCACAACGAGGCCTGGGAGATCCTCGTCGAGAACCGCGACGTCCTCGACAACCTGGTCCTCCAGCTGCTGGAGAAGGAGACGCTCGGCAAGGAGGAGATCGCCGAGATCTTCGCCCCGATCGTCAAGCGCCCGGCCCGCCCGGCGTGGACCGGCTCCTCGCGGCGTACGCCCTCGACGCGTCCGCCGGTGCTCTCCCCGAAGGAGCTGGCGCTCACCAACGGCGCGAGCAACGCCACGGTGGACACCACCACGGTGGACACCACCAAGGCGACCGAGGTGGTCCCCGAGGAGCGCCCGGAGGCCTGATCTCGCCTTGACGGGTCTGCCGGTCGCCCCGGCAGACCCGGAATGGATGCCGCGCCCCCCAGGTTTTAGCCTGTGGGGGCGCGGCATTTCGCGTACTCAGGTAGACGGAACGAGGCACAAATGACCGACCCGGTGACGCTGGACGGCGAGGGCACGATCGGCGAGTTCGACGAGAAGCGCGCCGAGAACGCCGTGCGGGAGCTCCTCATCGCGGTCGGCGAGGACCCGGACCGCGAGGGACTGCGCGAGACGCCGGGGCGGGTGGCGAGGGCGTACAAGGAGATATTCGCCGGCCTCTGGCAGGAGCCCGAGGACGTCCTGACGACGACGTTCGATCTCGGACACGACGAGATGGTCCTCGTGAAGGACATCGAGGTGTACAGCACCTGTGAGCACCACCTCGTCCCCTTCAGGGGCATTGCTCACGTCGGCTACATCCCCTCCACCACGGGCAAGATCACGGGCCTGTCCAAGCTGGCCCGGCTGGTAGATGTCTACGCCCGCCGCCCCCAGGTCCAGGAGCGTCTGACCACGCAGGTCGCCGACTCCCTGATGGAGATCCTGGAGCCGCGCGGAGTGATCGTGGTCGTCGAGTGCGAGCACATGTGCATGTCGATGAGGGGCATCCGTAAGCCGGGAGCCAAGACGATCACCTCGGCCGTTCGTGGTCAGCTGCGCGACCCCGCGACCCGCAACGAGGCGATGAGCCTGATCATGGCTCGCTGAGCGCCCGGGACAGACGCCCTCGGCGCCCGACGGCGTGTTCCGCCGGGCGCCGGAGCGGTTCAGACCGTCGTGGTGCCCGGGGGCTGGTCGTCCTCGGGGAGTTTGCAGACGCGCTCCAGGAAGAGGGCCGCCGCGATCACGGCGATGCCCGCGAGGACCGAGAAGGCCGCGTAGATCGCCTGGTCACGGCGGGCCGGGATGTCCAGGGAGCCGAGCAGGTAGACGCCCGTACCGCCGTACATGCCGGAGACCAGGGCCGCCACCAGGGCGCTCGCCTGGCCGAAGACCACGGCGCGGGCCGCCATCAGGGGTTCCACGCCCTTCGCGCCGGGGCGGCGCTCGCGCTGGGCCCTCAGGCGGGCGCGGATCGACAGGGCCGTGGCCATGAGGACCACGGCGATCGCGGCGAGCACGATGGGCGCGGCGAGGGGCACGCTGGGCAGGGTGCCGAAGGCCTCCCAGAGCCGGGCGCCGCCCCAGGACAGGATGCCGGCGACGACGAACAGTCCGGCCAGAACCTTCAGCCGCAGTTGCTTCACCAGGTGCCTTTCGCTGCGTGGTCGTCGAGGAGGGTCGGGGCGGCTATTCGGGCAGGCGGAGTTCCAGGTCGGCGCGGGCGGTCACACCGTCGAGGCCGACGCCGGCCAGCAGGTCGGTGACCTGGCCGTGGCCGGGCAGCTGGGCCTCGGGGTCCACGTCGTGCCAGGGGGCGAGGACGAAGCCGCGCTGGTGGGCGCGGGGGTGGGGCAGCGTCAGCACCGGGTCGTCGGAGACCACGTCGGCGTACGTGACGATGTCCACGTCGATCGTGCGTGGCCCCCAGCGCTCCTCACGGACCCGGTCGTAGGCCTCCTCGATGGCGTGGGCGCGCTCCAGTAGCGAGGACGGCGGCAGGGTCGTCTTCACGACCACGACGGCGTTGAAGTACGACGGCTGGGAGCCGGGCTCGACGCCCCAGGGCTCCGTCTCGTACACCGGGGAGACCGCCTTGACCCGCAGACCCGGGGTGTCCTCCAGGGCGTCGATGGCGCCCTGGAGGGTCTCCAGCCGGTTGCCCAGGTTGGAGCCGAGGGCGATCACGGCCCGTTTGGGGTTGGAGAGCGTGACGTCGGCGGCGTCGACCGTCTCCACCACGGAGGTGGGGACGGGCTGCACCGTGGGGTCGCTCATGCTCGCCTCCGGGTGATGGTGATGGTCACGTCGTCGAAGGGGACCGTGATCGGCGCGTCCGGCTTGTGCACCACCACCTCGACCTCCTGGACGCCCTCGTGCTTCAGGCACTGCTGGGCGATCCGCTCGGCGAGCGTCTCGATCAGATCGACCGGCTCTCCCTGGACCACGTCCACGACCTCTTCGGCGACCACGCCGTAGTGCACGGTCTTCGCCAGGTCGTCGTCGGCCGCCGCCGGGCGGGTGTCGAGGCCGAGCACCAGGTCCACGATGAAGGTCTGGCCCTCCTCGCGCTCCCGGGGGAAGACGCCATGGTGCCCGCGGGCCTTGAGGCCGCGCAGCGCGACACGATCCACGCGAATCACTCCTGCTGTTCGTAGGTCTTGCGGCATGCTGCCGGGTGCGGACGGCGTTGTGCCACCTCTCGAATCTACCTGCGGGTACCGACAGTGCCCGCCCATGGGGTGTGTCTGCCCCCCGCTTACCCACTCAGGCGGCGGTGTCGTCGCCTTCCTCGTCACCGGTTTCGGTGAGGACCGGCGAACCGTGGTGGGACCAGATCCGCCACCCCCCGGTTGTGCGCCGGAACACATTCGTGGCGACCACGAGCTGGCCGACCAGGGGGCCGAGTTCGGCGCCGTCCTCGGCGGGCCCGCCGCTGAGGATGTTCTCCGTGCAGGTGACCAGCGCGGTGTCGCCGGCCAGGGAGACCTGGACGTCGGTGAGGAAGAACTGGATGTATTCGGTGTTCGCCATGATCAGGGCGTACGAGCGCAGAACCTCGCCGCGGCCGGTGAGGACCGGCCAGCCGGGGTGGACGCAGGTGATCGTGGAGCGCCGGTCGTCGAGCCAGAGGTCGGAGATCTCCTCGAAGTCGCCGCGCTCCATCGCCTCGTAGAAGGCGGTGTTGACCGCCTCCACGGCCTCGATGTCGGTGGCGCGCGTCACGCGGCTCCCTCGACGGCTCGGGCGACCCGCACGGCGTCGGCGGTGGCGCGCACCTCGTGGACGCGGACCGCCCAGGCGCCCTGGTGGGCGGCGATGGCGGAGACGGCGGCGGTGGCGGCGTCCCGTTCGCGGGCCGGCGGCGGGCCGCCGTCGCCGGCCAGGACGTGGCCGAGGAAGCGTTTACGGGAGGCGGCGACCAGAAGTGGGCGGCCCAGTTCGCGCAGGTCGCCGAGGTGGGCGACGAGGGCCAGGTCGTGCGGGGCCTGCTTGGCGAAGCCGAGGCCGGGGTCGACGACCAGCCGCTCGGGGGCGATACCGCCCTCGACGACGGCTTCCATGCGGGCGCGCAGTTCGGTGAGGACCTCGGCGACCACGTCGTCGTAGACGGCGAGGCTGTTCATGGTGCTGCTGAAGCCGCGCCAGTGCATGACGACGAAGGGGACTTCGGCGGCGGCGACGGCCGGGACCATGTCCGGGTCGGCGAGGCCGCCGCTGACGTCGTTGACGAGGGTGGCGCCGGCCGCGACGGCCTGGGCGGCGACCGAGGCGCGCATGGTGTCGACGGAGACGGTGACGCCTTCGGCGGCGAGGCCTCGTACGACCGGTATGACCCGCCGCAGCTCTTCGTCCTCGTCGACCCGGCTGGCGCCGGGGCGGGTCGACTCGCCGCCCACGTCGACCATGTCCGCGCCTTGGGCGACCAGGTCGAGTCCGTGCTTGACGGCGGCCGTGGTGTCGAACCAGCGGCCGCCGTCGGAGAAGGAGTCCGGCGTCACATTGACGACTCCCATGACCGCACAGCGATCCCACTCCGGCAGGCCCCAGGCCGTGCCCCGTCCGCGCAACGTACTCATGTCTCCAGCCTAGGGCCCAGCGGGTGCGGGGCCCGGTTCAGGCGGCGCGTACTTCGCGGTCGGTGTGCTGCGGGACGATGTGCGCGCAGGGCCGGGGCTGGGCGGCCGGCCTGCGGCGGGCGAAGGGGCGGGGCAGGGAGAAGCTGACGAAACCTTCCGCCTGCATCGCCGCGAAGCCGATGCGGGGCAGGTCGCGGCTCTTGCGGTAGACCACGAAGCGGGGTTCCCAGCGAGGCCGGAACTTGGCGTTGAACTTGTACAGCGACTCGATCTGGAACCAGCGCGAGAGGAAGACGAGCAGTCCGCGCCAGAGCCGCAGGACGGGGCCGGCGCCGATCTTCTCGCCGCGCGCGAGGGCGGCGCGGAACATGGCGAAGTTCAGCGAGACGCGCTCGATGCCGAGCCGGGGGGAGTCCTGGAGCGCGGCGACGATCAGCAGTTCGTTCATGCCGGGGTCGGCGCTGCGGTCGCGGCGCATCAGCTCCAGGGACATGCCGTCCTTGCCCCAGGGCACGAAGTGGATGATCGCCTTCAGGTCGCCGTAGGGGGAGTCGGGGTCGTCCTTGTGCGCGGTGGCGATGACGGCGTCACCGTCCCCGGGGTCGCCGATCCGGCCGAGGGCCATGGAGAAGCCGCGCTCGGTGTCGGTGCCGCGCCAGTCGGCGGCGGCGCGCCGGACGCGCTCCAGCTCTCCTTCGGAGAGGTCACGGACGCGCCGGACCTTCGTGGTGTAACCGTTGCGCTCGATGCGCTTCACCATCTGGCGCACGTTGCGCATGGCGCGCCCGGTGAGCGAGAAATCCGCGACGTCCACCACCGCCTCGTCGCCGAGCTCCAGCGCGTCGAGTCCGGTCTCGCGGGTCCAGACCTCGCCGCCGGTCTCGGAGCAGCCCATGACGGCGGGGGTCCAGGAGTGGGCCTTGGCCTCGTCCATGAACCGCTCGATGGCGCCGGGCCAGGCCTCGACGTCGCCGATGGGGTCGCCGCTGGCGAGCATCACTCCGGAGACGACGCGGTAGCAGACGGCGGCCTTGCCGCTGGGGGAGAAGACGACGCCCTTGTCGCGGCGGAGCGCGAAGTGGCCGAGGGAGTCGCGGCCGCCGTGCTTGGCGAGCAGTTCGCGCAGCCGGGACTCGTCGTCCTCGGTGAGCCGGGCGGCCGGGTGCTCGGGGCGGAAGGCCAGGTAGATGGTGGTGACGGCGGTGAGCAGGCCGAGCGCGCCGAGCGAGTAGCCGACGGTCCAGTCGACGTTGCTTGAGTAGCGGACGGGGCCTTCGTAGCCGAAGAGGCCCCACAGGACGTGCTCGAGCCGGTCGGCGAGGCTGGGGCTGCCGATGACGCGGCCCGGGTGGGCGCTGACGATGACCAGTCCGAGCCCGATCGACCCGGCGCCCATGAGGACGAAGTTGGCGAGCGCCTTCCAGCGGCTGCGCGGGTCGGGCAGGGCGGCGAACTCGCCGCGGTGGCGCAGCAGCAGGGCGAGCAGCACGACGGAGAGCAGGACGCCGACGACGGAGTGGCGCCAGACGAACTGGGCCACCGCGCCGAGCGGCAGCAGGATGACGGCGGCGCGCCAGGCGCGGCGCTTGTGGCGCTTGAGGCCGTGGGCGAGCAGCAGGAGCAGGACGCCCACGCTCAGGGACAGCGCGGCGGAGAGCGGGCCGAGCGTGCCTGGCAGCACTTCGGCGAGGGCGTGCATACGGCTGGCGCGGAAGCGGGGGAACACCCCGGCCGCGATGTCGATCAGGCCGATGAACGTGCAGGCCGTACCGACGAGGGAGGGGACCGCTTCGGGGCGCGGCCCGCGGAGTATCCGGCGTACCCGATCCGGAACCAATCCTGTTTTGTCCCCATCTACCGTGACAGACATCGCTTCCCGTGGCTCTGCGAAAGATTTGGTGTCCGGCCGCCGTGGTCAATGGGCGCCGGACCGGATGATGTGCGCCCTCTAGGACGACACGTCGGGGGAGCGGGTTCACTCGCTCTCAGGAAAATTCTCAAGGAAGAAAGCTCGAACGACTCATGGGTCTCACCAGCAACAAGGTCTTGGCGCTGGCCATCGTGCTCGCCGTGGTGTTCTTCGTAGCCACGGTGTGGCTCTGGCCACGGCTCTCCCGCCGCAGCTGGCGCGCCGTCCTCGGCCGGGTGGGGCTGCTCCTCGCCACCCAGCTCGCGCTGTTCGCGTCGGTCGGACTCGCGGCCAACAAGTCCTTCCTCTTCTACGGCTCCTGGGCCGACCTCTTCGGCCAGGAACAGGAACTGGGCGTGGTCGTCGACCATTCGGCGGGCGCCAAGGACATCAAGGTGGTCGCCACGCAGAAGCCGGACGTGCCGGGCGCGGGCCGCCCGTCGGTCGGCGGCCAGATCCAGAAGGTGGTGATCGCCGGCGAGAAGTCGAAGATCGACAGCCCGGCGTACGTCTACCTGCCGCCGGAGTACTTCCAGCCGCGGTACGCCAAGAGCACCTTTCCGGCCTCGATCGTCCTGACCGGCTACCCGGGCACCGCCGAGAACCTGCTCAAGGGCCTCAAGTACCCCAAGACCGCCCACCAGCAGGTACAGGCGGGGAAGATGCGGCCGATGATCCTGGTGATGATGCGGCCGACCGTCGCGCCGCCCCGGGACACCGAGTGCGTGGACATCCCCGGCGGCCCGCAGACCGAGACGTTCTTCGCCAAGGACCTGCCCAAGGCGGTGTCGGAGACGTACCGCGTCGGCAAGAAGCCGCAGAACTGGGGCTTCATCGGCAACTCCACCGGCGGCTACTGCGCCCTGAAGATAGCCATGCACCACCCCGAGCAGTTCTCGGCGGGCGCGGGCCTGTCCGCGTACTACAAGGCGGCCGAGGACGTGACCACCGGCGACCTCTTCCACGGCAACCAGAAGGAGCGTGACCGCGCCAACCTGCTGCGGAGCCTGGACAAGCTGCCGCCGTCCAAGAGCTCGTTCCTCGTGACCACGTCCAAGCAGGGCGAGGGCAATCTCAAGGGCACCCTGGCCTTCATCTCCAAGGTGAAGGCGCCCGCGCGCGTCTCCTCCATCACGCTGGACAGCGGCGGGCACAACTTCAACACCTGGAACCGCGAGATCCCGCCGATGCTGGCGTGGATGAGCAGCCGGCTCAGCGCGAGCTGACCGTCTCCAGCTCCACGTCGGTACGGGCGATGTCCTGGGCGTCGGCGGCGGTGGAGCGGCGCAGCGCCTCGTGCAGCGTGGCCGGGGTGAGGACGCCCAGGAAGCGGCCGGTCTCCGCCGCGTCGATGACCGCGATCCAGCCCGCGTCGTGCTGGAGCATGGTCGCGAAGGCCTGCTTGAGCGAGGCTCCGACGGGCAGCCATGCCTCCATACGGCGGGCGTGGTCCCGTACGCGGCCCTTGCCGTGGGCGGCCTGTTCGGAGGAGATCCAGCCGTGCAGGTTCTCCTCCTGGTCGAGGACGACCGCCCACCGGGAGTCGAGCGGGCGGGGCAGCGGGTCGTCGAGATGGACCACCGGGGGCTGTTCGAGGTCGCCGGACTCGATCCGGGTGACCGAGAGCCGCTTCAGACCGCGGTCCGCGCCGACGAAATCGGCGACGTACGGGGTGGCGGGGGCGCCCAGCACGGCGGCCGGGGCGTCGAACTGCTCGATCCTGCCGTTGCCGTAGACGGCGATACGGTCGCCGAGCCGCACGGCCTCCTCGATGTCGTGGGTGACGAAGAGGATGGTCTTGCGCACCTGGGACTGGAGCCGCAGGAATTCGTTCTGCAGGCGCTCGCGGACGACCGGGTCGACCGCGCCGAACGGCTCGTCCATCAGCAGCACCGGCGGATCGGCGGCCAGCGCCCGCGCCACCCCGACGCGCTGGCGCTGCCCGCCGGAGAGCTGGTCCGGATAGCGGTCGCCGTAGGTGGCGGGGTCGAGGCCGACCAGGTCGAGGAGTTCGGCGGCCCGCGCGCGGGCCTGGGCGCGGGGGACGCCGAGCAGGTGCGGCACGGTCGCGGTGTTGTCGAGGACCGTCTTGTGCGGGAAGAGGCCGACCTGCTGGATGACGTAGCCGATACGGCGGCGCAGCTGGACCGGATCGGTCTCGGCTATGTCCTGGCCGTCGAGGTATATCCGGCCCTCGGTCGGCTCGATCAGCCGGTTGACCATCTTCATCGTGGTGGTCTTGCCGCATCCAGACGGCCCGACGAGCGTGACCAGTTCACCCTCGGCGACCTCGAAGGACAGGTCGTCCACGGCGGTCGTGCCGTCGGCGTACCGCTTCGTCACGTTCTCGAATCGGATCATGGCTCCCATTGTGGTCGCTCGCCCGGGCAGGTGTGTGAAGGGCGTGTTGCCGGAATGTGGTGGTCCTCGGCGATTGTCAGTGGTCGGGGATAGGGTCGTTTTCGGTCGAACACTGGATCGGCTGACCGGGACAGGGGGTGGGGCATGAGCTGTCTGGCGACCAACGACTGGATCTGCGGGGAATATCTGCGCACCCGCAGCCAGGAGTTGACCGACGCGACGCTCCAGCACGTCGGGATCACGGTGGTCTCGGTGCTGATCGGCCTGGTCGTCGCCGTGCCGCTGGCGCTGATCGCCCGCGCGAGACCGCGGTTCGCCGGGCCGGTGCTCGGGCTGACGACCGTGCTGTACACGGTGCCGTCGCTGGCGATGTTCTCGCTGCTGCTGCCGCTGTTCGGGCTGTCGGCGGCGCTGGTGGTGACCGGTCTGGTGATGTATTCGCTGACGATTCTCGTACGGAACACCCTGGCCGGCCTCCAGGCCGTGCCCGCCGAGGCGCGGGAGGCCGCGCGCGGGATGGGGTACGGACCCGCGCGGCTGCTGTGGGAGGTCGAACTGCCGTTGGCGCTGCCGGCGCTGATGGCCGGGATACGGATGGCGACGGTCTCCACGATCGCGCTCACGACGGTCGGGTCGATCGTCGGCCGCGGCGGTCTGGGCAACCTCATCGAGGACGCCCTGCCCAGCTTCTTCAAGGCGCAGGTGCTCACCGCCTCCGTCCTCTGCGTGTTGCTCGCCGTCGTCGCCGATCTGCTGCTCCTGGGGCTCCAGCGCCTGCTCACGCCCTGGACCCGAATACGTGTCGCGGGAGGGGCCGGCTGATGGGCGTGGTCTCGGAGGCGTGGGGGTGGCTGGCCACCGGCGCCAACTGGTCGGGGGACGGCGGCGTCTGGCACCGCCTCGGCGAGCACCTGTACGTCAGCGGGGTCGCCCTCGCGGTGGCCTGCGCGGTCGCGCTGCCGCTGGGGCTCTTCCTCGGCCACCGCGGCCGGGGCGGGGCCCTCGCCATCAACGTGTCCAACGTGGGGCGGGCGGTCCCCGTCTTCGCGGTCCTCGCCCTCTTCATGGTGTCGCCGCTGCGCAACGCCGGATATCTGCCGACGATCGTCGCGCTGGTCCTGTTCGCCGTCCCGCCGCTGCTCACCAACGCGTACGTGGGCATGCGGGAGGTGGACCGGGCCGTGGTGGAGGCCGCGCGCGGCATGGGGATGTCGGGCGGGCAGCTCTTCCGCAAGGTCGAACTCCCGCTCGCGCAACCGCTGGTCATGACCGGGCTGCGGTCCGCCGCCGTGCAGGTGGTCGCCACCGCGACCATCGCGGCGATGGTCGGGCAGGGCGGCCTCGGCCGGATCATCACCGCCGGCTTCAACACGTACAACACCCCGCAGGTGGTGGCGGGCGCCCTGCTCGTGGCCGTGCTCGCCCTCCTGGTGGAGGCCGTGCTGGTGGGGGTGGGCAGGCTGCTCGGCCCGGGGCGCCCGGCGCCCGTACGCGAGGACCGCGGCCCGCTCCGCAAGACCGTGTGAAGACTCAAGACTGGGAGAGTGACTCGTGAGCAGGATCTCGCGTATCGCGGGTGCCGTGGTGGGCGCGCTGGCGCTGACGGCCGGACTCGCCGCGTGCGGCGGCGACAGCCTGGAGAAGCAGGGCGGCGGTTCGGCGGGTGCCGGCGGCGCGGGCGACGGCAAGAAGGGCTCGCTCGTCGTCGGAGCGGCGGCCTTCACCGAGTCGAAGGTGCTGGCCGAGCTGTACGCCCAGGTCCTCGGCGACGCCGGGTACCGCACCTCCGTGACCACGGTGAAAAACCGCGAACTGTACGAACCGTCGCTGGAGAAGGGTGAGATCGACGTCGTCCCCGAATACGCGGCGACGATCGCGGAATTCCTCAACGCGAAGGTGAACGGCCCGAAGGCGCCCGAAGAGAAGCCGGTCGCCAGCAGCGACCCGGCCGCCACCGTTGCGGCGCTGAAGAAGCTCGCCGAGCCGCTCGGGCTGAAGGTGCTCCCCGCCGGAGAGGCCGTCGATCAGAACGCCTTCGCGGTCACGAGGGAATTCGCCGAGAAGAACAAGCTCAAGACGCTTTCCGATCTCGGCGCCGCCAAGATCAAGGTGAAGATCGCGGCCGGCGACGAATGCTCCGTACGGCCCTTCTGCGCCCCCGGTCTGAAGAAGACCTACGGCATCGACGTGGCCGGGGTGGACCCCAAGGGCGTCGGCACCCCGCAGGCCAAGCAGGCCGTCAAGGACGGGGTGGACCAGCTCGTGCTGACCACCACGACGGACGCGACGATCGACTCCTTCGGGCTGGTGTTCCTGGAGGACGACAAGAAGCTGCAGAACGCCGACAATGTGCTGCCCGTCGTCAATGCGAAGGACGCCGGGGCACCGGAGATAGCCGCCGCGCTGGACAAGCTCACCAAGGCCCTGACGACGGCCGATCTCGCGGAGTTGAACCGCAAGGTGGACGCGGAGCGGGCGAAGCCGAGGGACGTCGCGGAGGAGTACCTCCGGTCGAAGGGACTGATCAAGAAGTAAGAGGTGGGTAAGGGGAGTCGGCCTGTTGCAGAGAAGTAAGCAAGAGAATGCCGGGCCGACCCCCCATACAGCGCCTACGCACGGTAAATTTCAGGCCATGCCACGTGGACGCCACCGCCATTCCCCACCCCTGCACAGGCTTCTGCCGCCCTCCGCGGTCGCCGGAGCTTCGGTCCTCTGTGCCGCCGGCGCCTGGCTCTTCGCCGACCCGGTGGTCCTGCGCACCCTGGTCGCCGCGGCCGCTGCCGCGGCCGTCACCGGCTCGGTCCTCATGCGCAGTTGGGACCGGAGCGCGGGCCGCAAGGTCGCCGAGCTCACCCGGGCCCGCCTCGGTGACCAGTGGAAGACCGAGGAGCGCATAGCCGAGCTGGAGTCCGACATCGAGGAGTCCCGCGAGCTGCGGGCCCGCCTCGACGCCAAACTGCGCGCCAAGCGTGTGGAGCTGGCGGGGCTGCGCGGGGAGCACGCGGCCCTGCTGCGCCGGTACGCCACGGCGGAGACCGAGCGCGCCAGCGCCCTGGAAGGCCGCCGGCAGCTCGCCATAGAGGCGTCCTCCCCGGCCAAGGCGCTGCCCGTGGCAGGTTCGACGCCCACCCCGGCCTCCTACCTCGCGGCGGCCAGGGCGCTGGAGAACCTCTCGCGCAACGCTGCCACCCAGGAGGCCCGCCGTACCGCCGAGGCGGCCCGCAAGCGCGACCTGGCCGAGCGGGCCCGGGAGACGGAGGAGCCGCGGGGGAAGCACGCGGCGGGCGGTGCGCAGCAGGAGACCGAGCACCACACCCGCCCTCAGCGCGCCCTGCCCGCGGTCTCCGCGGTCCCCGCCGTACGGGCCGTCCCGGCCGCGGCCGCGATCGTCCCGTACACGCAGCACCGCCCGGTACCGCGCCCCGAGGGCGGGTTCGACTTCTTCGGCACGCAGAAGAAGGCGGCGGCCGCGATCGAGGCGGTCGCCGGCGAAGACCTCGCCGACGTGGTGGGGGCCGAGGCGCTCGCCGCGCACCGGCGAACCGAGGAGCGCGCGGTCGGCAAGGTCATCGACCTGACCGCGCACGACGAGACCGAGCAGCTCGATGTGGCCGAGCTGCGCGGAGCGGTGAATTCCTGACGCCAGGCACTGTTTACCGCGGTAATCCGACCGCACTGATCGTGGCGCCTCTGCCCGCACCTCACGGCCGTCCGGCCGCCGGGGTGCGGGCAGAAGCATGTCCGGGGCCCTGGAGCCGCCACGCGCAGCCGTCAGCCGCCAGCCGTCAGATGAAGCGGATGTGGCGCACGCCGACCTGCATGCGGCGCAGCCGGTGCCGCATCGGGCTGTCCGTGTTCGGGACAAGGGTGAGCCCCGCCGAGGCCGCGATCCGGTCGGCGACCTGAGGGACCGTCAGCCGGTCCGTCCGGATGTGCTGCGCGAACTCAGGTCCTTGGAGCCGCTCCAGGCAGCGATCCAGCTTCGCGACGGCGAAGCTCTCCCGCTTCAGGCCGCGCCCGAGCCCCCGCTCGCTCAACCGGCGCAGCACCGTCTCGCGGCGCGCGAGCAGCGCGAAGTGGTGCACGTCGTGCCCGCTCTCCCGGAGCCGTCCGACGATCTCCTCGAAGTACGGGCCCTCCACCAGCGTCATGGGGACGATCACCGCGCCCCTGTGGCGCCGCAGAGTCAGATCCAGCACCTCGAAGACGCCCTGGCGCCAGGCCGGCAGGTCCTGGAAGTCACCGCGCAGCGCGCGGGGCGTCATCCGGTGCAGACCGAACCCGACCTCCTCCGGGTCGCACACCACGCTCCCCGGCAGCCGGCGCCGCAGCTCGTAGGCGGTCTGCGTCTTGCCGCCCCCGAAGGGGCCGTTGATCCACAGCAGCATGGGGCTCAGACTGCCCCGCCACCGCCCGCCCGAACCAGTCCGGTCTCGTAGGCGAGCACCACGACCTGCACGCGGTCGCGCAGGTTCAGTTTGGTGAGGATGCGGCCCACATGGGTCTTCACGGTCGCTTCGGAGAGCACGAGACGGGCGGCGATCTCGCCGTTGGACAGCCCCTGGGCGACCAGCATCATGACCTCCCGTTCCCGGTCGGTGAGCTTCTCCACTGCCTTGTGCCGCGGCTCCTTGCCCCCCGACGGCAGCAGCGGCGAGAACCGGTCGAGCAGCCGCCTCGTCGTCGACGGCGCCACCACCGCGTCACCGCTGTGCACCGAGCGGATGGCACCGAGGAGTTCGCTCGGCGGCACGTCCTTGAGCATGAAGCCGCTGGCACCCGCCTTCAGCCCGGAGAAGGCGTACTCGTCCAGGTCGAAGGTGGTCAGGATCAGCACCTTCGGGGCGTCCGGCTGCGCGCAGATACGGCGGGTGGCCTCGACCCCGTCGAGCTTCGGCATCCGGACGTCCATGAGGACGACGTCCACGGCGGTGGAGCGGAGGTTCTCGATCGCCTCGACGCCGTCACCGGCCTCCGCGACGACCTCCATGTCCGGCTGGGCGGCCAGCACCATACGGAAACCGGTGCGCAGGAGCATCTGGTCGTCGACGAGCATCACACGGATCGTCATGGCTGTCCTTTACGGGCTGTGGGGCGGGCGGCCCCAGGGGGCCGGGGCGGCGCTAGTGGGCGGGCTTGAGGGGAAGCAGGGCGCTGATGCGGAAGCCGCCGCCGGGCCGCGGCCCCGCGTCCAGCGTGCCGCCGACCATGCCGACCCGTTCACGCATACCGATCAGACCGTGACCGCGGCCGTCGGCGCCACCGTCCTCGTACATCTCGTGCGTGGCGCCCCGGCCGTCGTCCTCGACGAGCAGTCCGAGCCCGTCGTCGAAGTAGACCAGCCGTACGCTCGCCCCGACGTCCGGACCGCCGTGCTTGCGGGTGTTGGTGAGGGCTTCCTGCACGATCCGGTACGCGGTGAGCTCGACGCCGCTGGGCAGCGGCCGGGGCGTGCCCTCGATCTTGAAGTCGACGGCGAGACCGGCGCTGCGCACCTGCTCGACGAGGTCCCCGATCTGTTCGACGTCCGGCTGGGGCACGTACTCCCCGGCCTCCTGGTGCTCGCCGGTGCGCAGTACGCCGAGGAGCCGGCGCATCTCGGCGAGCGCCTGCCGGCCGGTGCTGGAGATGGTCTCCAGGGCCTGCTTGGCCTGGTCGGGTGCGGCGTCCAGGACGTAGGCGGCGCCGTCGGCCTGCACCACCATCACGGAGACGTTGTGGGCGACGACGTCGTGCAGTTCGCGGGCGATCCGGGCGCGTTCGGCGGCGACGGCGACCTTGGCCTGCGCCTCGCGCTCCTTCTCCAGACGCGAGGCGCGTTCCTCGAGTTGGGCGAAGTAGGCGCGGCGGGTGCGCACCGAGTCACCGAGGACCCAGGCGAGGGCGAACGGCACCGTCATGATCACCGTGAAGAAGACCTCGGCACCGAGCCCGGCCTCGGCCGCCGTCGGCCAGCGCAGCTGCGTCAGGGTGGCCGCGCTCAGCCCGCCCACCAGCGCCAGTCTGGAGGCCCAGCGCGGCCCGTCGTGCGCCGCGACGGTGTAGATGATCACGAGCATGGCGAAGTCGCCGATGTTCGGCTCGACGTTCACGGCAAGCTGGAGCAGGCCGAGGACGGCCGCGAGCAGAAGCATCTTCTCCGGCGCGCGGCGGCGCAGGGCGACCACGGTGCTCAGGCCCAGGGCGACGCAGACATGGCCGGCGAGCGGCTCGACCGACGAGGCTTTGGAGACCACCCACAGCATGGAGAACCCGAGGAGGACGACACCCCAGAAGGTGTCGACGCCCGTCGGGTGTCTGCGGAGAAAGTCGTAGAGGCGCTGCACGTGACAAGCGTAGGGAAAGCGGATAGGTGCATGGGTCAACCGGAGGGGCGATCCGGTCGGCCGGGGCGTACTCCGCAAGGTGGAGACTGGTGATCATGACGGACGAAGCATCGGGTGATGCGTGTAACCCACCCGGCGGACCGGACCGCGGACCGGACCGGGGACCGGGCGGCGGGCCGGACGCCGGACCGGACGCCGGACCGGGCTGGCTCGGCTGGCGGGAGGCGACCGAGCGGGCGCTGTACGGGCCCGGTGGCTTCTATCTGCGCCCCGAGGGCCCGGCCGGTCACTTCCGTACGTCCGTCCACGCCTCCCCGCTCTTCGCGTCCGCCGTGGCCAGGCTGCTGACGCGGCTCGCGGACGAACTCGGCGGCGGCGAGACAGGCGACGACGAGATCGCGCTGGTTGACATCGGCGCCGGGCGCGGGGAGCTGCTGACCGGGGTGCTGGCGGCGCTCGAACCCGGCCTGCGGGAGCGGGTCCGCGCGTACGGCGTCGAGCGTGCGCCCCGCCCGTCCGGTCTCGACCCGCGCATCGAGTGGACCGGCCGGCCGCCCGTCGGCGTGCGAGGGCTGCTGTTCGCCAACGAGTGGCTGGACAACGTCCCGGTCGACATCGCGCAGACCGACGAGGACGGGGTGCGCCGGTATGTGGAGGTACGTGCGGACGGCACCGAGCGCCTCGGCGCACCGGTCCAGGGCGCGGACGCCCAATGGCTGGCCCGCTGGTGGCCGCGGACCGGGCCGGGGGAGCGGGCCGAGATCGGCCGGCCCCGCGACGAGGCCTGGGCTGCGGCGCTCGCCACGCTCACCGAAGGCCTCGCGGTCGCGGTCGACTACGCGCACGTACGCGAGGCCCGGCCGCCGTTCGGGACGCTGACCGGCTTCCGCGCGGGCCGGGAGGTCCGGCCCGTCCCCGACGGCAGCTGCGACCTCACCTCCCATGTGGCGCTGGACGCCTGCGCGGCGGACGGCGGCGAATTGCTGACCCAGCGGGAGGCGCTCGCCCGCCTCGGCGTCGCCGCCGAGCGGCCCCCGCTGGCCTTGGCCTCGTCCGACCCGGTGGGGTACGTCCGGGCCCTGTCGGCGGCGGGCGAGGCGGCGGAGCTGCTGGCGCGCGGCGGACTCGGCGACTTCACCTGGCTGATGCGACGGGTGCCGGCGGGAAGCTGACGGGAGGGGGAGCCGCCGGCTTTCGCGCGGCACGCGCGCTTGGGCGCGGCCTCGGCGTCGGTGACGGCGGCATCGACGATGTGCCGCGGGTACGCGCGCGTGGCGAGGCGAGAGGCTGTGCGGCCGTTTCCGCGGGGCGCCCGTCCGTCCGTACCTCGGAGGGGAGAGGACCGTGTCGGAGGCGCGAGGGATACTGTCCGACATGACGGAGACCACGGTCGGCATCGGCGGCGCGGCGGAGAGCACCGACATGGTGCTCAACATCGGCCCCCAGCATCCCTCCACCCATGGCGTGCTCCGCCTGCGCCTGGTCCTGGACGGCGAGGTGATCCGGCACGCCGAACCGGTCGTCGGCTACATGCACCGCGGCGCCGAGAAGCTGTTCGAGGCCCGCGACTACCGCCAGATCGTGATGCTCGCCAACCGCCACGACTGGCTGTCGGCGTTCTCCAACGAGCTCGGTGTGGTGATGGCCGTCGAGCGCATGCTCGGCATGGAGGTTCCCGAGCGCGCGGTGTGGACGCGGACGCTGCTCGCCGAGCTGAACCGGGTCCTCAACCACCTGATGTTCCTCGGCTCGTACCCCCTCGAACTGGGTGGAATCACCCCGATCTTCCACGCGTTCCGGGAGCGGGAGGACCTCCAGCACGTCATGGAGGAGGTCTCCGGCGGCCGGATGCACTACATGTTCAACCGCGTCGGCGGGCTCAAGGAGGACCTGCCGGCCGGCTGGCTCGGCCGGGTCCGCGAGGCCGTCGCCGCCTGCCGAGGGCGGATGGACGTGTACGACCGGCTGGTCCTCGGCAACGAGATCTTCCGCGGCCGGACGAGGGGCGTGGGCGTCCTGGCGGCCGAGACCGTCCACGCGTACGGCGTGAGCGGCCCGATCGCGCGCGCCTCCGGCGTCGACTTCGACCTGCGCCGCGACGAGCCGTACCTCGCCTACGGCGAGCTCGGCGACGTGCTGCGCGTCGTCACCCGGCAGGAGGGCGACTGCCTCGCCCGCTTCGAGTGCCTCCTGGAGCAGACCCACAACTCCCTGGACCTGGCGGACGCCTGCCTGGACCGGCTGGCCGAGCTGCCGCCCGGCCCGATCAACCAGCGCCTGCCGAAGGTGCTGAAGGCCCCCGAGGGCCACACGTACGCGTGGACCGAGAACCCCCTCGGCATCAACGGCTACTACCTCGTCTCCAAGGGCGAGAAGACGCCGTACCGCCTCAAGCTGCGCTCGGCGTCGTACAACAACATCCAGGCGCTGATCGAGCTTCTGCCGGGGACGCTGGTGGCGGACATGGTGGCGATCCTGGGCTCGCTGTTCTTCGTCGTCGGCGACATCGACAAGTAGGCCGGGCCCCGGCCCTTCCGCCGGGGCTAGCGGAGGACCGCCTCCAGGAAGTCGGAGCCGATCCGGGCGACGGCGGCGACGTCGAGCTGGTGCATGACGTAGCGGCCCCGGCGGCGGGTGGAGAGCAGCCCGGCCTTCTTGAGCACCGCCAGGTGCCGGGAGACCTCGGGCGCGGTGATGCCGTACGCGTCGGCCAGCTCGCTCGTCGTGTACGACGCCCTGGCGAGGTTGCGGCACAGCCGCATCCGCAGCGGGTGGGAGACCGCCTCCAGCCGGAGCTTGACCGTCTCCACGGGGAGGACGCCGGCCAGCTCGCCGGAGCTGACCGGGTACTGGATCACCGGCTGCCAGCCGGGGGCGTACAGCGCGATCAGATGCGGCCAGCCGAAGGCGGTCGGCAGGAACGTCACGCCACTGCCCTGTGCGGTCGTACGGCCGTCCGACAGCTTGTCGACGACGAGCCGGGAGCCGTGGGCGTCCTCCTCCAGGGTCAGGGCGGACGACACGGCCGCGACGGCCCCGGACAGGCCCTTGCGGCGCATCAGCTCCGTCTTGTGCCGGGCGTCCGTGGCGAGCTGGACGTGGACACGGCGCCAGGTGTCCGCGAAGAACGCCTCGTCGCAGTCCTCCAGGAGACGGCGGATCCACGCGCGCGTGCCGGGCGGATCGGCGAGCATCCGGCGGACGAACGCGGCCTGCCGCGGGCCGCGGGCGGCGGCGAGATCGAGCGCGCGCTGCCGCATCGCCGCGTCGACGAGCGGTGAGGGGCCGCTGCGGTCGTAGAACCCGGCGCAATTGATCTCCAGCGCCGCCGCGACGTACCGCTCGTCGTCCATCCGGTCCAGATCGTCCAGCTCCTCGGCGAGCGTCTCCCGGGGCTGGGCCGGCAGCAGGATGTCCGACCGGGTCGACCGCCACATGAAGTCCGCCTCATGGAGCCGGTCGGCGAGCTCGGGCTTCAGCCCGGCGGCGGTCGTCGTCGTCCAGCCGTGCAGCCGCGCGTGATGCCCGGGCTCGGACAGCGCGTGCAACGCGGCGCCGAGCTCGGCGAGCGGCGAGGGCCCGAAGGCGATCCGCTCCTGCGGCAGTCCGGTGATGTCGATGGTTACGCTCACGCCCCTATGGTGCGGCCCGAAGGCGGCACGAGAGCACGCCGTTTGACGAGCCCCGTCAATCGACGCCCGGCTGCCCCGTACCCGCGGGCCGGTGGGGCCGGCCCCCGGCGGGGTTTCGGGAAGGGGCGGGGTGGGGGAAAGCACCCCCCGGCACCGGACCCCGACGCCAGTCGTACCGCGGCCCACAGCCTGTGGACAGTCACGGAAGCGAGCCAAACGCTGGCGTAGCATGACGAAGAATCGTCCGGTACCCCCCGCGGACTGGAACGGAAGGCCGTCCTCAGCGTGAACGCACCACCAGAACCCCGCCCCGCCCGTCTCACCGTCGGCGTCGTCGGTGCAGGCCGGGTCGGACCCGCACTCGCGGCGTCCCTTCAGCTCGCCGGGCACCGCCCGGTCGCCGTCTCCGGGGTCTCCGACGCGTCCGTGCGCCGGGCGGCCGCCCTGCTCCCCGATGTGCCTCTCGTGCCGCCCGCGCAGGTGCTGGAGCGCGCCGAACTGGTGCTGCTGACCGTTCCCGACGACGCCCTGCCCGGGCTGGTCGAAGGCCTCGCCGAGACCGGAGCCGTACGCCCCGGGCAGCTCCTGGTCCACACCTCCGGGCGGTACGGCACCAAGGTCCTGGACCCGGCCCGCCGCGCCGGGGCGCTGCCGCTCGCCCTGCACCCGGCCATGACCTTCACCGGCACCGCCGTGGACGTGCAGCGGCTGGCCGGCTGCTCCTTCGGCGTCACCGCCCCCGACGAGCTGCGGCTCGCCGCCGAGGCGCTCGTCATCGAGATGGGCGGCGAGCCCGAGTGGATCGAGGAGGAGGCCCGCCCGCTCTACCACGCGGCCCTCGCCCTCGGCGCGAACCACCTGGTCACGCTCGTCGCCCAGTCCATGGAGCTGCTCCGCACGGCCGGGGTCGCCGCCCCCGACCGGATGCTCGGCCCGCTGCTCGGCGCCGCGCTCGACAACGCTCTGCGCTCCGGCGACGCCGCCCTGACCGGCCCCGTCGCGCGCGGTGACGCCGGTACGGTCGCCGCGCACATCGCCGAGCTGCGCAAACACGCCCCCGGCACGGTCGCCGGCTATCTCGCGATGGCCCGCACGACCGCGGACCGTGCCCTCGCCCATGGCCTGCTCAAGCCCGAGCTCGCCGAAGACCTGCTGGGAGTCCTCGCGGAGGGGGACCAAGGATGAGCCTCGAACCGGTCCGTACGGCGGGCGACCTGCACGCCCTGCCCACCAGCGGCCCCCGCGCCGTGGTCATGACCATGGGCGCCCTCCACGACGGCCACGCCACCCTCGTACGGGCCGCCCGCGCGCACGTCGGCCCCGAAGGCTTCGTCGTGGTCACCGTCTTCGTCAACCCGCTCCAGTTCGGTGCGGGCGAGGACCTCGACCGCTACCCCCGCACCCTGGAGGCCGACCTCAAGATCGCCGAGGAGGCCGGCGCCGACGCCGTGTTCGCCCCCTTCGTGGACGAGGTCTACCCCGGTGGGGAGCCCCAGGTCCGGATCGCGGCGGGCCCCATGGGCGAGCGCCTCGAAGGTGCCTCCCGGCCCGGCCACTTCGACGGCATGCTCACCGTCGTCGCCAAGCTCCTCCACCTCACCCGCCCCGACGTCGCCTTCTTCGGCCAGAAGGACGCCCAGCAGCTCGCGCTGATCCGCCGCATGGTCCGCGACCTCAACTTCCCGGTCGAGATCGTCGGCGTACCGACCGTCCGCGAGCCCGACGGCCTCGCCCTCTCCAGCCGCAACCGCTACCTGTCCGCGCCCGAGCGGCGCACCGCCCTTGCCCTGTCCGGGGCCCTGTTCGCGGCCCACGACCGGCTCGCCGCCCAGCAGGCCCTGCGCGCGCGTGCCGAGTCCCTGCCCGCCCCGCAGGACCGCGCCGAGGCGCTCTCCCGGCTGGGCGAGGCGCGCGCCGCCGCCGACGCCCACGCGGTCGCCCAGGCCGGCCCCGGCTGTGCCGACGCCGTACGGGCCGCCGCCCGCGCCGTCCTCGACGACGCCGCCAAGGCCACCCCGCCGCTCACCCTCGACTACGTCGTCCTGGTCGACCCGGCCGACTTCACCGAGGTCCCCGACGACCACACCGGCGAGGCGATCCTCGCCGTCGCCGCGCGCGTGGGCACGACGCGGCTGATCGACAACCTTCCCCTGACCTTCGGAGCCTCCCAGTGACCGGAATACGGCTGCACGCGCCCGCGCCGGGCTGGGCCATCGACGCCGACGTCGTCGTGGTCGGCTCCGGCGTCGCCGGACTCACCGCCGCCCTGCGCTGCACCGCCGCCGGCCTGCGTACGGTCGTCGTCACCAAGGCCCGCCTCGACGACGGGTCCACCCGCTGGGCCCAAGGCGGCATCGCGGCCGCGCTCGGCGAGGGCGACACCCCCGAGCAGCACCTGGACGACACCCTCGTCGCGGGCGCGGGCCTCTGCGACGAGGTGGCCGTACGCACCCTGGTCACCGAAGGCCCCGACGCCGTACGCCGCCTCATCGCCACCGGCGCCGACTTCGACAAGGACGCCGGCGGCGCCATCGCCCTCACCCGCGAGGGCGGCCACCACCGGCGCCGGATCGCCCACGCCGGAGGCGACGCCACCGGCGCCGAGATCTCCCGCGCGCTCGTCGAGGCCATCCGCGACCGCGGCGTCCGCACCATCGAGCACGCCCTCGTCCTGGACCTCCTCACCGACGCCGAAGGCCGTACGGCCGGTGTCACCCTGCATGTGATGGGCGAGGGCCAGCACGACGGCGTCGGCGCCGTCCACGCCCCCGCCGTGGTCCTCGCCACGGGCGGCATGGGCCAGGTCTTCTCCGCCACCACCAACCCGTCCGTCTCCACCGGAGACGGCGTGGCGCTCGCCCTGCGCGCCGGGGCCGAGGTCTCCGACCTCGAATTCGTCCAGTTCCACCCGACCGTGCTCTTCCTCGGCGCGGACTCCGAAGGCCAGCAGCCGCTGGTCTCCGAGGCGGTACGGGGCGAGGGCGCCCATCTCGTCGACGCCGCCGGCACCCGCTTCATGGTCGGGCAGCACGAGCTCGCCGAGCTCGCCCCCCGCGACATCGTCGCCAAGGCGATCACCCGCCGGATGCTGGAGCAGGGCACCCAGCACATGTACCTCGACGCCCGTCACTTCGGCGCCGAGATGTGGGAGCAGCGCTTCCCGACGATCCTGGCCGCCTGCCGCTCCCACGGCATCGACCCGGTCACCGAACCCGTCCCGGTCGCCCCGGCCGCCCACTACGCCTCCGGCGGCGTCCGCACCGACCTGCACGGCCGGACCACCGTCCCCGGCCTCTACGCCTGCGGCGAGGTCGCCTGCACCGGCGTGCACGGCGCCAACCGCCTGGCCTCCAACTCCCTCCTCGAAGGGCTGGTCTTCGCCGAGCGCATCGCCGAGGACATCGCGGCGACCGCCGCCCGGGCCGGCGAGGCGGTCCCGCACCCCGCCCCCGTCACGCTGCCGCTGCCCGACCCGGGCGCCCGGGTCCGTATCCAGCGGATCATGACCGCCGGCGCCGGGGTGCTGCGCTCCGCCGAGAGCCTGGCGGCCGCCGCCGAGGCCCTGGACGGGCTGCACGCCGACGCCGTCGCCGCCGCGGACGACGACCGCAAGGCCGCCGAGCCGGGCGTCGAGTCCTGGGAGACGACCAACCTGCTGTGCGTCGCCCGGGTCCTGGTCGCCGCCGCGCGCCGCCGCGAGGAGACCCGCGGCTGCCACTGGCGCGAGGACCACCCCGACCGCGACGACACCGGCTGGCGCCGCCACCTCGTCGTCAGCCTCACCCCGGACCGCGCCCTGGACGTCCGGGCCACCGGCACCCAAGACTTCCCCCCGACAGTCGCCGACGCCCCCCTGGAGCCGTAACCGTGAGCACGCCCGAAGAACGTCCGCGTCCCGTGGACGTACCGCTGATCCAGATCGGCGCCCCCAGCGCCTCCGGCGAGGAGAGCGGCGGCTGCGGCGAAGGCTGCGGCTGCGGCGACGAGGTGTACGAGTGCGGGCTCGACCCGGCCCTCGCCCAGCTCCTCGCCGACGCCGGGCTCGATCCCGTCCAGGTCGAGGACATCGCGCACCTCGCCATCGAGGAGGACCTCGACGGCGGCGTCGACGTCACCACCGTCGCGACCGTCCCCGAGGACGCCGTAGCCACCGCCGACTTCACCGCCCGCGAAGCGGGCGTGGTGGCCGGTCTGCGGGTCGCCGAGGCCGTCCTGTCCATCGTCTGCACGTCGAGCTTCGAGGTGGAGCGGCACGTCGAGGACGGCGCGCGCGTGGAGCCCGGACAGAAGCTGCTGTCCGTCACGGCCCGCACCCGCGACCTGCTCACCGGCGAGCGCAGCGCCCTGAACATCCTGGGCCGCCTCTCCGGCATCGCCACCGCCACGCGCGCGTGGGCCGACGCCCTCGAAGGCACCGGCGCCAAGGTCCGCGACACCCGCAAGACCACCCCGGGCCTGCGGGCCCTGGAGAAGTACGCCGTGCGCTGCGGCGGCGGCGTCAACCACCGCATGTCGCTCTCCGACGCCGCCCTGGTCAAGGACAACCACGTGGTGGCCGCGGGCGGCGTCGCGCAGGCCTTCAAGGCCGTACGGGAGCAGTTCCCCGGCGTGCCGATCGAGGTCGAGGTCGACACCCTGCACCAGGTCCGCGAGGTCCTCGACGCGGGCGCCGACCTGATCCTCCTGGACAACTTCACCCCCCTGGAGACCGAGGAGGCCGTCGCCCTGGTGGCCGGCCGCGCCGCCCTGGAGTCCTCGGGCCGCCTCACCCTGGAGAACGCGGCCGCCTACGCCGCGACCGGGGTGGACTACCTCGCCGTCGGCGCGCTCACCCACTCCGCCAAGGTCCTGGACATCGGCCTCGACCTGCGTGAGGCGAACGCCTGATGCTGCTCACCATCGATGTCGGCAACACCCACACCGTCCTCGGACTCTTCGACGGCGAGGAGATCGTCGAACACTGGCGCATCTCCACGGATCCGCGCCGCACCGCCGACGAGATGGCGGTCCTGCTCCAGGGCCTGATGGGCATGCACCCCCTGCTCGGCATGGAGCTGGGCGACGGCATCGAGGGCATCTCGATCTGCTCGACCGTCCCCTCGGTCCTGCACGAGCTGCGCGAGGTGACCCGGCGGTACTACGGCGACGTGCCGGCGGTGCTGGTGGAGCCCGGCATCAAGACGGGCGTGCCGATCCTGACGGACAACCCCAAGGAGGTCGGCGCGGACCGCGTGATCAACGCGGCCGCGGCGGTCGAGCTCTACGGCGGCCCGGCGATCGTCGTGGACTTCGGCACGGCGACGACGTACGACGCGGTCACCGCGCGCGGTGAGTACGCGGGCGGCGCGATCGCCCCCGGTATCGAGATCTCCGTCGACGCCCTCGGCGTCCGCGGCGCCCAGCTCCGCAAGATCGAGCTGGCCCGCCCGCGCAGCGTGATCGGCAAGAACACGGTCGAGGCGATGCAGGCGGGCATCGTCTTCGGCTTCGCCGGCCAGGTCGACGGTGTGGTCTCGCGCATGAAGCGCGAGCTGACGGGCCCCGGCGGGGACCCCTCCGACGTCACGGTGATCGCGACCGGCGGTCTGGCGCCGATGGTCCTCGGCGAATCCACCGAGATCGACGAGCACGAGCCATGGCTGACCCTGATCGGCCTGCGCCTGGTCTACGAACGCAACGTCTCCCGCATGTAGCGCCCGGCCCTGCGGGCCCCAAGGCGCCCGGGGCGCCTCGGGGCCGTCGGCAACTGCTCCGCCGGACCGCTCCGGGCGTGCTCGGGGCAGCTCGCCCGGCTCCACGAGCCTCAAGGCGCCCGGTGCGCCCTCGGGCCGCCCCTGGCGCCGGGGCCCCAGCCCCCGGCAACGCGTTCCGGGGCAGCCCGCCCGGCTCCCCGCCCTCAAGGCGCCTAGTGCGCCCTCGGGCCGGGCCCGAGCCGCCGCCGGGGCCCCAGCCCCGGCAACGCGCCCGGCTCACTCACCTAAACGAATTTTGTCCGATTAGCGCGTATCGTCGGCCCATGCCCACGCCATACGGATCCCGCGGCGGCATGGCGTTCAGCGCAGACGAGCTGCGTGTGCTCCGACGCGCCCTCGCCATCGCCCTTCACCCGACCCCCCTCGCCGTCGAGGAGGTCCAGGACTGCCTGAGTCTCGCCGACTCCGTGGACGAAGCCGTACGCGAGGCCGGGCGGCTGCGCGCGTTCCTGGTCGACGATCTGGGCCGCTACCGCGCGGCCCTGCCCGGTTCCGCCGCCGGCTACCTGGAGCTCCTCCAGGACGTCCTCGCGGCCGGCTACGAACCCCGCGCCGAGGATCTCGCCGCCCTGCGCACCCTGCGCGCCACACCCGCTGGAGCGCTGCTCCTCGACCGCTGCCAGGGCCTCGCCGAGCAGTCCGTACGCGCCCGCCTCACCAGGACGCCCGCGCCCCGCACCCGGCTGCTCGCCCTGCCCGGAGGCCGCTGCGCCGACGACAAGCCCAAGCCCGCGCCGAAGGAGCCCGCCCCCAAGCAGCCCGCGCCAGCCGAGCGCCCCGTCCCCAAGCCCTCCGAGGTCTTTCCGCCACGCCGGCGCCCCGCACCGCCCCCGTCCGAGCAACTCGCCGCCGGATAGCTACTCTGGACGGCATGGAATACCTCTCCGCGCTCCTGCCCCCCGTCGTGATGGCCGTGTTCTTCATCGGCCTCGTCGTGACGATCGTCAAGAGCCAGGGCGGACCCAACAAGGCCAAGGAGGACGCCGCCGTGGACGCGGCGCTCGCCCGCGCCGAGGCCGCCCGCCAGGCCGACGGCACCACCACCCCGTAGGGCCGGCCGCCGCCCGCACGGGCCGCCCCGCACCAAGGACGTACGACTTCATGCCGTACGTCCTTTTTGCTCCGTCTGGCCAGTTCAATAACAGTCCATTACGAGATCGCCCACTATGGTGGCGCTGTGCCCCGTCAATTGGGAGAGCTCGAAGACGCCGTCATGTCCCGCGTCTGGCAATGGAACCGCCCGGTGACCGTCCGGGAAGTCCTGGAGGATCTGCAGCAGGAACGGTCCATCGCCTACACGACGGTCATGACGGTTATGGACAATCTCCATCAGAAGGGCTGGGTGCGCCGGGAAGTCGACGGCCGCGCCTATCGATATACCGCGGTCTCCACACGCGCCGCCTACGCGGCCGCTCTCATGAACGAGGCCTGGGCCCAGAGCGACAACCCCGCCGCCGCCCTTGTCGCCTTCTTCGGCATGATGTCGCCCGAGCAGCGGGTCGCACTCCAGGACGCCGTCCGCATGGTCCAGCTGGACGAGCCGCAGCCCGGCCCGGAAGAGGAAGGCACACCGCGGCGGACTCCGGAACAGGCCCCGGAAGAGGCCGGAGAACAGGCCGCCGACCAGGGTCCGGAGCCGGGGCGATAGCGTCCCCCCATGTCGTCCACCGCGCCTCCGTCCCCGACCCCGAATCCCGCGCCAAAAGCCGTGACCGTACGCCGCGCCCGTACCGGCGATGTCGCGGCCGTCCGCCGACTCGTCGACCCGTACGTCACCTCGGGCATCCTGCTCGACAAAGCGACGGTCACGCTTTACGAGGACATCCAGGAGTTCTGGGTCGCGGAACGGGACGAGGACGGTGTGGTCGTCGGCTGCGGCGCACTCCACGTGATGTGGGAAGACCTCGCGGAAGTGCGTACCCTCGCGGTCGATCCCGACTTCAAGGGCGCCGGCGTCGGCCACCAGGTGCTCGACAAGTTGTTGCACACGGCCCGCTGGCTCGGCGTCCGCCGGGTTTTCTGCCTCACCTTCGAAGTCGACTTCTTCGCGAAGCACGGCTTCGTCGAGATCGGCGAGACTCCGGTCGACGGAGATGTCTACAGCGAGCTGCTGCGTTCCTATGACGAGGGCGTCGCGGAGTTCCTCGGTCTCGAACGAGTGAAGCCGAACACCTTGGGCAACAGCCGGATGCTTCTGCACCTGTGATCGTATCGATCGCCCGGAACCCTATGTCCGAATCGCGCACGTTTCCCGCGCTGTCGGGGATCTGAACCTCTCCCAGGGGTTTGTGTTTTTCAGAGAAAAGCGGTTTCCTTTCCGCGTACTGCATTTTCGATGAAAGGAAATCCGGTGGCACAGAAGGTTCAGGTCCTTCTTGTCGACGACCTCGACGGCGGCGAGGCGGACGAGACCGTGACGTTCGCTCTGGACGGCAAGACCTACGAGATCGACCTCACCACCGCCAACGCGGACAAGCTCCGCGGCCTGCTCGAGCCGTACACCAAGAGCGGTCGCCGTACCGGCGGCCGGTCCGCCGCCGGCCGTGGCAAGGGCCGCAGTGTCGCCGCCTCCGGCGGGAACAAGGACACCGCGGAAATCCGCGCCTGGGCGAAGGCGAACGGTTTTGAGGTCAATGACCGCGGCCGCGTCCCCGCGACCGTCCGCGAGGCCTACGAGAAGGCCAACGGCTGAGTCCGCAGCAGCCGGGCCCGGTGGCATTCCGTCGCCGCCGCGTCCACGAGTCGTGCGAGACCGGAGCCGGCGCCCCCCACCGCGGGCAGAGCCGGCAGTGACGGCTCGACCTCGCGCCCGGGCTCGGGGGGCCGCAGCCATACGGCGGCCCCCTGCGGGCCGGAGCCGCTCCATCCTGGGGGAACAGGAGCGGTGATCCGGCCGCCCGCGCCGAGGACCGTGAGGTCGAGGGCGATGCCGCCCCACTCCAGCCAGTCGAGCAGCCCCGACAGCTCCTCGGCGCTTCCCGCGGCCACCAGCAGCCGCATACGGGGTCCCATGAGGGCCACCGGGCCCGTGCCGCCCATCCTTCGCAGCACGGCGTAGCCGGCCACCGCAGGCAGGTCCAGGACGTCGAAACGGCGTCCGGTGGGCAGCAGTACCGGGGAGCCCGCCGCCCCGCCCTCCGTGGCCCAGCCGAGCTCGTCCTCGTACCAGCGCGCGAGGTCGGGCCGTTCGAGCGGTGTCCGGCAGAGCGGTGTCCGGGGGAGCGGGACGGTGAAAGCCATGCCGGGAAAACTCCGCCGGCCCACCACCGGTTACGCGGGTGGTAACGCTCCGTCCTTCGCCGTGTGCGCAGAGTGTCCGGCATGGGGGCGTACGGGTGTATTCGTGAGCGCAAGGATGTTCGCCCGTAGCGGAGGGAACGGGGGAATGCCGCATGGAGTGTCAGTGCGAGCGGGTAAGACATTCCTAGTGGGGAGGGGCGACACGCAGGCCTTGAGGTCTCACGTTCGCCATCGGCGTACAGATGGCACGGGTAACCGCTTGGCCTGCGGGAACATCGTCTCGCACCATCGAGTTGGAGCAGTTGTCGGCGTTCGGGGTCAGGAGGCCAAGGACGGTGTCGGCAGTTGGAATGAGCGGTCCCTGCTTGCGGGACTAAGCTGCGGAAGGACAGGGAGGGGATCGACCCCTAACTGACTGACCGCTCTGAGGAGCGATTAACGATGTTCGAGAGGTTCACCGACCGCGCGCGGCGGGTTGTCGTCCTGGCTCAGGAAGAAGCCCGGATGCTCAACCACAACTACATCGGCACCGAGCACATCCTCCTGGGCCTTATCCACGAGGGTGAGGGTGTCGCCGCTAAGGCCCTGGAGAGCCTCGGGATTTCGCTCGAGGCGGTCCGCCAGCAGGTGGAGGAGATCATCGGCCAGGGCCAGCAGGCCCCGTCCGGGCACATCCCGTTCACCCCTCGTGCCAAGAAGGTCCTGGAGCTGTCGCTCCGCGAGGCCCTTCAGCTGGGCCACAACTACATCGGCACGGAGCACATCCTGCTCGGCCTGATCCGCGAGGGCGAGGGCGTCGCCGCCCAGGTCCTCGTGAAGCTCGGCGCCGATCTCAACCGGGTGCGGCAGCAGGTCATCCAGCTGCTCTCCGGCTACCAGGGCAAGGAAGCCGCCACCGCGGGCGGTCCTGCCGAGGGCACTCCCTCGACGTCCCTGGTCCTCGACCAGTTCGGCCGGAACCTCACCCAGGCCGCTCGTGAGTCCAAGCTCGACCCGGTCATCGGGCGCGAGAAGGAGATCGAGCGGGTCATGCAGGTGCTGTCCCGCCGGACCAAGAACAACCCCGTGCTCATCGGCGAGCCCGGCGTCGGCAAGACCGCCGTCGTCGAGGGCCTGGCGCAGGCCATCGTCAAGGGCGAGGTGCCCGAGACCCTCAAGGACAAGCACCTCTACACCCTCGACCTGGGCGCGCTGGTCGCCGGCTCCCGCTACCGCGGTGACTTCGAGGAGCGCCTGAAGAAGGTCCTCAAGGAGATCCGCACCCGCGGCGACATCATCCTGTTCATCGACGAGCTCCACACCCTGGTGGGTGCGGGCGCCGCCGAGGGCGCGATCGACGCGGCTTCCATCCTGAAGCCGATGCTCGCGCGCGGTGAGCTCCAGACCATCGGTGCCACCACCCTCGACGAGTACCGCAAGTACCTGGAGAAGGACGCCGCGCTGGAGCGCCGCTTCCAGCCGATCCAGGTCGCCGAGCCGTCGCTGCCGCACACGATCGAGATCCTCAAGGGTCTGCGCGACCGGTACGAGGCCCACCACCGGGTCTCCATCACGGACGAGGCCCTGGTCCAGGCCGCGACCCTGGCGGACCGCTACATCTCGGACCGCTTCCTGCCGGACAAGGCGATCGACCTGATCGACGAGGCCGGTTCCCGGATGCGCATCCGCCGGATGACCGCGCCGCCGGACCTCCGCGAGTTCGACGAGAAGATCGCCGGCGTCCGCCGGGACAAGGAGTCCGCGATCGACTCCCAGGACTTCGAGAAGGCGGCGTCTCTCCGCGACAAGGAGAAGCAGCTGCTGGCGGCGAAGGCCAAGCGGGAGAAGGAGTGGAAGGCCGGCGACATGGACGTCGTCGCCGAGGTCGACGGCGAGCTGATCGCCGAGGTCCTCGCGACCGCCACCGGCATCCCGGTCTTCAAGCTGACCGAGGAGGAGTCCTCGCGACTGCTCCGCATGGAGGACGAGCTCCACAAGCGCGTCATCGGCCAGAAGGACGCGGTCATCGCGCTCTCCAAGGCCATCCGCCGTACGCGGGCCGGTCTGAAGGATCCGAAGCGCCCCGGTGGCTCGTTCATCTTCGCCGGCCCGTCCGGTGTCGGTAAGACCGAGCTGTCCAAGTCGCTCGCCGAATTCCTCTTCGGCGACGAGGACGCGATGATCTCGCTCGACATGTCGGAGTTCAGCGAGAAGCACACGGTTTCCCGCCTCTTCGGTTCCCCGCCCGGATACGTGGGTTACGAAGAGGGCGGCCAGCTCACCGAGAAGGTGCGCCGCAAGCCGTTCTCCGTCGTCCTCTTCGACGAGGTCGAGAAGGCCCACCCCGATATCTTCAATTCCCTGCTCCAGATTCTGGAAGACGGTCGTCTGACCGACTCCCAGGGCCGGGTCGTGGACTTCAAGAACACGGTCATCATCATGACGACCAACCTCGGGACCCGGGACATCTCGAAGGGCTTCAACCTGGGCTTCGCCGCCCAGGGCGACACGAAGTCCAACTACGAGCGGATGAAGAACAAGGTCAGCGACGAGCTGAAGCAGCACTTCCGCCCCGAGTTCCTCAACCGTGTGGACGACGTCATCGTCTTCCCGCAGCTGACGCAGGACGACATCCTCCAGATCGTCGACCTGATGATCAACCGGGTGGACGAGCGCCTCAAGGACCGGGACATGGGCATCGAGCTCAGCCAGTCCGCCAAGGAGCTGCTCGCCAAGAAGGGCTACGACCCGGTGCTGGGCGCCCGTCCGCTGCGTCGGACGATCCAGCGCGAGGTCGAGGACACCCTCTCCGAGAAGATCCTCTTCGGCGAGCTGCGCCCCGGCCACATCGTGGTCGTGGACACCGAGGGCGAGGGCGAGGAGAAGAAGTTCACCTTCCGCGGCGAGGAGAAGTCGGCGCTGCCCGACGTCCCGCCGATCGAGCAGGCGGCCGGCGGTGGCGGGCCGAACCTCTCGAAGGACGCGTAAGCGCCTGAAGGCTGAGGACTGAAGACAGGGGCTGCCCCGGACCGTGTGCAACGGTCCGGGGCAGCCCCTTTTCCCGTACGTGTGACGTGCCGGCTAGGCGCGCAGGGTGAGGCGGTCCCCGAGCGCCTCACGGCCGAGGACCTGCCGCTTGCTCAGGCCCACTACCGTCACCCTCAGCTCCGTCAGGTCCCGCAGCGGCGTGAGGTCGAGCCGGTCCGCCGGGACCAGCGGGGCGAGGAGACTGAGCGCGCGCAGCTTCGGGATCGCGGAGATCGCCGCCACATCGTCCCGGGTGACCCGCATGATCTGCAGATCCAGTGAGTCCAGCTCCGTCAGCTCCGACAGCGGCGACAGATCCCCGATTCCCCCACATCTGCGCAGCACCAGCCGCCGCAGCTCCCCGCCGCAGCCGCGCAGAAATTCGAGGTCCTTCACGAGCCCGTTGACGCTCAGGACGAGGGAGGCGAGCCGCCGCCCGGACAGCGCCGCGTCGAGATCGGCGCCGGAGAAGTCCCCGGCCACATCCAGATGCACAGCACCCGGCAGCAGCGCCAGCAGGCTCAGCCTCTCGTGGCCGTTGACGAACACCGGCGCCTCACCCAGATCGATCCGGGTCAGGACCTCGTCCACGTACGCCCGCGCCGGATACCGGTGCCAGCCGCGGGCGAGCGGGAACGCGTCGTCCGGCGCGGTGAAGGCCCCGGCGTACGGCACGGCGGCGGCGCCGCCGATCTCGTTGATCAGCTCGATCACCTGGGTGCGGGAGTCCCCGCTCAGCCGTGCGGGCGACGGCAGGATCGGCAGCAGGTACGCGCCGAGCCGGGCCAGATCCTGCAGCTGGCTGGGGTTGCGGTGCGGGACGACGGACCGGACGGCCTTGCGAACCCGGTCATGGGTGGCGCCGTCCAGCCAGGCCGCGTGCTGCGCGCACAGCGCCGCCAGGACGTACAGGCTGGTCCGTACGGAACGGTCCCGGGTCGCCGCGCCGGCCGCGATCAGCCCGTCGACCAGCTGCCGCAGATCGCGCCGCGAGCAGTGCCCGGCGGCCAGTAACAGCACGTCGTGCCACTGCTGCTCATAGGTGTGCCGCAGCAGTTCGTTCATCAGGTCGTCCTCGATGAACTCCTTCGCCGCCAGGAAGTCCTGGAAGGTCCGGTGCACGAACTGGAAGACGTCCTCCGTCCGGGGCTGGAGCAGACCGCTGCGGTTGAGCAGATGCGTCAGGATCGCCTCCGCGTCGCCCTGGGCCCGTACCCGCGGCATCCCGGCCAGGCCGCGCTCCAGCTGATGCAACGCCTGCTCCCTGGTGAACTCGGTCTGCCCGCCCCGCACCAGCCACACCGCGATCCGCTGGAGCAGCTGCTGATGCTCCTCCACGCTCATCGTGATGCCGTCGGGGGAGGTGATGCGGCGCCGCTTGTCCCGCTCGCCGAGCAGCATCTGCAGCGCCGACTCGTACAGCGCCCAGCGGGTCTCTGGCAGGAAGCCCTGCCGCAGCCGGTGCAGGGCGCAGATGACCGCGCAGAGCAGCGGGGTGCGGCCCAGGTCGGACAGGCTGGGATTGCGGCGGAACTGCTGGATCAGATCGTGCTCCAGCGCCTCCAGGTCCTCGTCCCCGTCGGGGTCGAGCCGGGCCGCCCCGTGCCAGGCCCGGATGAACGCCCGGATGTCCGCGTCCCGCATCGGCAGCAGCGTCAGTTCCTCGAAGCCCTGCGCCGTCAGCCACTCCGGCTCGACCGCGAGCGGCCGTACGGTCGCCACGCAGCGGGTCTTCGGAAAACGGTCGAGGAGGCTGGCCAGCCAGGCGTGCGCGGCCTCCCGGTCCTCCCGCGGCACCTCGTCGAGCCCGTCGACGAGCAGCAGCCCCCGCCCGGCGGCCAGCACGCGCCCCGCCCAGCCGTCCGGCGCGGCGTCCACCATCAGCCGCGCCGCCGCGGGCAGTTCGGCGGGTGAGGGGAACGCGCCTCCCTCGGCGCGCAGCGTCCGCATCGGTACGACGAACGGCACGAGCCCGTTGAGCTCGGAGAGCTCCGGCCCGAGCGTCCCGGCGGCGGCGTGCGCGGCCAGCCACCACACCAGGGTCGTCTTCCCGGCGCCCGCGTCACCGCGCAGCAGCACGCGCGGGCGGGTGGCGAGCAGGTCGTCGACGCGGGAAGGGCCGGAGGCGGAATCGCCCTTGGAGGTGGCCTCCAGGGAGAGGTAGGCGGTGTCGAGATCCCACTCGGAGGCGCGTTTGCCGAGCTCGTCAAGGCCGAAGATCTTGGTGCGGCGGTAGGCGGCGGCGAGGGCGTCGGCGTACTCCTCCTCGTAGCGGGAGTCGCCGGGGTGGAGGTCGGTGACGTATCTCAGCGTGGTCGAAGCGATGACCGGAACGACCCGGCGGAACTCCTCGTGGGCCACGATCGCGGTGAGCGGTACGCACTCCACCCGGCGGTGGCCCCGGCCGCGGGGCACCTCCTTGGCTATGCCGATGAGTTTGTCGCCGGCGAAGAGCGGCGCGCCGGACAGGCCGGCGAGGGGCGACTCAGGCCCCTCCTGCTCCGGCACCGCGGGCCGGTCGAGCTCCATGACGAGCGTGCGCCGGACGAGCCCGGCGGCGGGTAACACCGTGCCGGTGTACTGGTCCAGCTCCAGGCGGTTGCGGTCATACCGCTGGATCTTGGGGAATCCCAGGATCTGGCAGCCGGGCAGCGGCCGGTCGGTGGCGACGGCGCCCGGCAGGGCCGGCGCCGAGTTCAGCTGGTTCACCAGGAGAAGCGCCGCGTCGAGCCGGTCGTTCCGCCAGACGACCTGGCAACGCAGAGGGCTTCTCTCGCCGGGGAGGGCGATGTGGGGCGTAAGGCTCTGCCCCAGCACATGCGCACAGGTCACGATGTGCCGGAAACCGATGAACACCCCTGTGCCCTGGCGCTCGCCGAGGACGGCGACCACGCTCCGCGCGAGCCCCTCCACCGCCATCAACGGCCGAAGCCCGAGATGTCGGCGTCCTCGTCGTTGCCCACGAGCCAGGACCCGCCCGTGCGGGTGTCCTTCGGCGTGAGCGTGAAGGAGACGCGGTGCGTCTGCCCGCTCGTACGGGACCCGTCCGCACCGGCCTCGACGACCCACGCCTTGACCTTGCCGCTTCCCTTCACCTCCTTGCGGAGCTCGATCGTGAACTCCATGTCGATGTCGCCCACTTCGAAGGAGAGCGGCAGGCCGGAGGAGCGGGTGGCGGCTTCGACGAGCTGGTCGCGTACGGAGGCGATGGCGTCGGCGAGTTCGATGCGGTCGATGCTGGTCATGGGGCGGAACGTACCTGGAGGCCGGGTGCCCGGGCCCACAATTCAGCCGAGAGCAAGGTCAGTTGTGGACCTCGATAGAGTCGGGGAGCTGGTCTGCGCCGGTGACCGGGATGTCGGCGGTACGGACCTGCTCCAGCCGGCGCAGGGCCGCCAGGGGGGCAAGGTCGAGCGGGTGCGCGTCCTGCGGGCCGATGATCTCGAAGACCCTGAGCCCCGGGAACGCGTGCACCACGGGGTCCAGGATGCAGCCCGTGCCGCCGGTGACGAGGGCCAGCCACTCGATGTCCGGCATGTACCGTCCGTCGGCGAAGAACGTGAAGTCCCGGGGCTGCAAGGTGAAGGCTCTGAGGCGTGGAAGGGAGGCGATCTCCGCCCAGCGGTCGTCCGTCAGGTCGGCGTCGGTGAGGTCGAGATGCACCAGACTCTCGCGGTCACGCAGTCCCAGTAGACCCTCCTCGGGCCATCCGGGGAACGCGATCGAGGTCAGCGACGACGGCAGGACCTCCATGCTCCAGGCCGCGTCGTCGTCCAACTGGAGCATCAGGTCCTCCAGCCGGCCCAGGCCGGTCAGCGCGCTCAGGTCCGGCCGTTCGCCGGCCCTGTGCAGGTTCAGGCCGACCGGGTCGCAGAAGACCAGGAGGGTGGTCACGGCGCCGTCGGAGACCTCCCCGCGGACGTCCAGCCGGTCCGGGCGCAGCCCTAGACGCTGGATCTCCTCGGCCTGCTCGTCATTCGTGATCGTGTATTCGAGCTCGGCCGGATCGAGCCGGGCCACGATCTCCTCCCCGTACGTCCTCGTCTCGTACCGCGACCATGCCCAGACCAGCTGCGACCGAACCCGCAGAGACCGGTGCTCGGTGAAGCGCCGCAGGTAGGGCAGGGCCGCGTCGATCTTGATGTGGGAGGCCGCGACCACCGCCATCTCCGCCTGCTCGTCCTCCAGCCCTTCCGGCCCCGGCAGCAGTTCGAGCACCGCGCGCCCCGCCGATGCCAGCTCGCGTGCCTCCTCCGCCGTACGCGGCGGGATGACCTCCGCCGTGCGGTCCAGGATCGCCCGGCGGATCTCGGGGGCGACCTCCGTGGCGTGGTCCAGGGCCGTGGCCGCCACGACCAGGATCCGCAGCTGTGTACGGCGGTCCTCCGCCGCGTCCGCAGCGGCCAGCAGCTCCCGGAAGATGTCGGCGGCCTCACGCGGGCGGGCGTGGGCCACGCTCATGCGGATGACGTCCTCCCACTGGTCGTCCGCCGCGTGGTCGGTCAGGACCCCGATGTGCCACTCGTCGACCAGCGCCTTCGCCGCCAGATAGTCCTGGAAGGTGCGGTGGACGAAGTCGACCGTGTCGGGGCCTGGGCGGCGCAGCAGGCCGCTGCGGTGCAGGAGGTGGTTGAAGAGGGCGTCGGGGTCGGCGTGGGCGGCGGCTTCCGGGATCGCCGGGATCGCCGCGCGGACGATCGACTCGGCGTGGGAGCGGTCCATCTCGGTGCGGCCGTTGAGGGTGAGCCAGTACGCGAGGCGCTGGAAGAGCTGGATCTGTGGGGCCTCGCCGAGGTCGACCCCGTACGGCGTGCCCATGTCCCGCTCCCGGTCGCGGCGGGTGAGCAGCATGGACAGCGCGGCGTCGTACAGCGCCTTCCGGCCGCGCGGCAGATAGCCCCGGCGGTCCCGGTGGAGGGCGCAGATGAGCCCGCACATCAGCGGGTTCGTGGCGAGGAGTGCCAGGTCGGGGGAGGTGCGCAGGGCGTCGAGCAGGGGCTGCTCGTACGGCTGCGCGTCCGGCCCCGCGGCTTGGTGCCAGCGCTGGACGAAGGCGGTGACCTCGGCTTTCTTCATCGGCGAGAGGGTGAGCTCGGCGAATCCGTCGGGGGTGAGCCAGTCGTCCCGTACGGCCGAGGGGCGGGAGGTGACCAGCCAGCGGTTGCCGTCGTACGTGGCGAGCAGGTCGCGCAGCCAGCGGCGGGCGCGGTCCCGCTCGGCCTCGGGGACCTCGTCGATGCCGTCGACGAGGATCAGCCCGCGCCCGGCGGTCAGGACCCGGTCGGCCCACCCGTCCGGCGCGGTCAGCGGGCAGCCGACGGCGGACAGGAAACGGTCGGGGGCGGGCAGGCGCTCGCCGTGCCGGGTGAGGGTGCGCAGCGGGAGGACGAACGGGATCCGGTCGCGCAGGTACCCCATCCCGCCTCCGCCATCCCGCTTGTCGCGGGTGGCCGAGACCGCGAGCCACTGCACGAGCGTGGTCTTGCCGGAGCCGGCGAGGCCGCGCAGCAGGACGCGGGGGTGGCGGGCGAGAGCCTGGTCGGCGGAGAGGGGGGCGCGGGCGGCGGCGAGGACACGGATGTCACGCAGGCGGGCCGGCGGCCGGCCGCCCGGCACCGCATATACCTTGCCGTCCTTGTTCGTGGAGCCTTGCTCGGCCGGGGTGCCCGTCGCCTCCAGCGACAGATACGCCACGTCCAGCGGCCAGGCGTCCGGTGAGTGGTGCAGATCGATGCCGTAGATGGTCAGGCTGCCGTGCCTCTTGGCGGCATACGCGAGATAGCGGCGCTCGAACTCCGCGTCCCGCGCGTCGGCGCGTGGCGTGCGGGTGATCAGCGCGTCGACCTTGGCGATGAGTTCCGCCTGGTCACGGCTCTGCTCGACCAGGGTGCGGGCGACGAAGGTGGAGCGCTGGGTGAAGAAGTGCAGGATGTGCAGGCACGCCCACTCGGTGACGGACTCCAGGTAGAGCGTGGCGTCCTGGGAGAGCCCGTCCGGGGCGGGTCCGGCCGAGCGCAGCCAGCGGGCCAGGTCGCGGTGGCCGAGGCGGACCGCCTGTACGTCGTCCATGTCGAGGTCGCCGAGGGCCAGCAGGGTGCGGGCCAGGGCGTCGACGACGGCCTCGGTCTCGTCGGGCGGGAACGGCCGCTCGGCCCGGGAGGCCCCGGAGCCGCCGCTCATGGACTCCTCGACCAGGGCGGCCGCCAGGGTGCGCACGTCCCGGTCGGTGAGGGTGCGCTTCTCGCCGCGGAAGGAGACGAGGCGGGAGAGGCGGATGCGGCGGTCGGTGAGGCCCGCCCCCGGGCCGTCCTGGACGAGGAGCCTGCGGACCAGCGGCCCGATGGCGCTGGACGCGAGGCGGGTGCCGATGATCGCTGGATCCATGTCCGTCCCCCCGAGAAGCAAGATCGATCCGATCGTCAGCCTAACGACGGACGGGTTTCGAGGGGGCTTGGTTGCGTGACCCAGGTCGCATTGGGGCGTCCCGCGCCGTGACAAGGCGCACAGGCGTTTTCGGGCGTACTACGCGGAATAGTGGTGGCGATACCACCCATTTCGGGACGTTCGGCAGGTCTGGGGCGGGACCTTCGGGCCGGTTGGACCTCGGTGGGCGGATCCCCCGCCCCTGGGAGCCTTTCGGGCTTGCCGGACATGGGGTTAAACCCAATTCCTCATCATGTTTTGTCCGTATTTGGAGGCCGGGTTTCCGGCGCGTCAAGACCTTGCCGGCGCGGGAGATCGCTACGACGCAATGTCGTAGATGGGGCCTTTGAGTCGAGATGGGGGCGTGGGTTACCAAGGGATGGCACCACCGCCCGGCGCGCCGCTCGCGTCGGGTCCGCTCTTGTCCGGAGGTCTTTCCCGTATGTCGAAGCGCGCCAAGCATTCCGCCCGTACCACCGTCGCCGCCCTGATCGCCGCCGGCCTGGGTGCAACCGTCGTGTCCGGGGCCGGAAGTGCCTTCGCCGCTGAGAACAAGGCCGCTGTCCCGGCCGTCGCGGCCGGTACGTCCGCCGCCGTCGCCGCGCAGGCCGACGCGCAGGCTGCCGCCGCTGCCGCCAAGGTCCAGGCCGCCCAGCTCAAGGCCGCCGTCGCCAAGGCGAAGGCCGCGAAGGCCAAGGCCGCCAAGAAGCCGGCCGCCTGGGTCAAGCCGGTCATCGGCTACACCCTGACCGCCAGCTTCAACCAGGGTGGCGCCATGTGGTCCCACAAGCACTCCGGCCAGGACTTCGCCGTACCGGTCGGCACCCCGGTCAAGGCCGCCGGCGCCGGCACCGTCGTGAAGGCCGGCCCGAACGGTGGCGGCGACGGCCCCGCGTACGGCAACGCCATCGTCGTCAAGCACGCCAACGGCAAGTACTCGCAGTACGCCCACCTGTCGAAGATCAACGTGAAGATCGGCCAGAAGGTGAAGACCGGCCAGACGATCGCGCTGTCCGGCAACACCGGCAACTCCTCCGGTCCCCACCTGCACTTCGAGGTCCGCACCACCCCGAACTACGGCTCGGCCCTGAACCCGGCGGCCTTCCTGCGCTCGAACGGCGTCACCATCTGACCGGTCCGACCTTCAGGCCCCGTGGGCCTGGGCGACCAGATCGAGGGCGACCTCGAGGACGGCTTCATGCTTGTCCTCGGGGTCGCCCTCGACGTTCTGCATGAAGAACATCCCCGCGTGCATGGTGAACATCGCGCTGACGCAGCGGACCTTGTCCTTCATGGAGAAGTCCGGCTCCTGCACCAGGTCGATCAGCGTGAGCATGCGCTCCTTGAACGTCAGGCCGATGCTCAGGTCGCGCACCGTCGCCTGGTTCTCCTGCATGAAGCGGTACAGCGGGGCCGCGTGGGCGAGCGCGACCTGGTAGCGGCGCAGGATCTCCTGCTTGGTCTCCAGGGTGCGCGGCTGCTCCTCGGCCCAGGCGATCAGCTCGTCCATGGGGCGGGTGAGGTCGTGGAAGAGCCCGACGAGGATGTCTTCCTTGGTCTTGAAGTGGTAGTAGAGCGCCGCCTTCGTGACCTCCAGCCGCTCGGCGATCTCGCGCAGCGAGGTCTTCTCGTAGCCCTGCTCGGCGAAGAGTTCGAGGGCGACGTCCTGGATGCGCTGGCGCGTGTTGCCTCTGACCATGACTGCCTGCTCTCCCACGAAACTTACTTGACGCCCGGCTAGTTACGCGTCTACCGTCCCCATTGTAGTCAACTAGCCGGTCGGCAAGTAAGCGCCGGGCGGGGCGGGAGTGATCACGATGGACGCGACGACAGACACCGGCAACGAGGCGAAACGGCCGCGCAGCGTGCGGGTGGTCCTCCTCGCGCTGATGATCGCGATGCTGCTCGCCATGCTCGACAACGTGATCATCGGCACCGCGATGCCGACCATCGTGGGCGAGCTCGGCGGCCTTGAGCACCTCTCCTGGGTGGTCACTGCCTACACCCTCGCCACCGCCGCCTCCACCCCGATCTGGGGCAAGCTCGGTGACATGTACGGCCGCAAGGGCGTCTTCCTCACCTCGATCGTGATCTTCGTGATCGGTTCGGCGCTCAGCGGCATGGCGCAGGACATGGGCCAGCTGATCGGCTTCCGTGCCGTCCAGGGCCTGGGCGCGGGCGGCCTCATGGTCGGTGTGATGGCGATCATCGGCGATCTGATACCGCCCCGCGACCGTGGCAAGTACCAGGGCATGATGGCCGGCGTGATGGCCCTGGCCATGATCGGCGGCCCGCTCGTCGGCGGCACCATCACCGACCACTGGGGCTGGCGCTGGTCCTTCTACATCAACCTGCCGCTCGGCGCCGTCGCGCTCGCCATGGTCACCGCCGTGCTCCACCTGCCGAAGAAGGAGCGCGCGAGCACCCGGATCGACTACCTCGGCGCCACCCTGCTGACCGTCGGCATCACCGCCATCGTGCTGGTCACCACCTGGGGCGGAACCGAGTACGCCTGGGGCTCCGCCACCATCCTCGGTCTGACCGCCCTCGGGGCCGCCGCCCTCGGTGCCTTCCTGTACGTGGAGACCCGCGCCGCCGACCCGATCGTGCCGCTGCACATCTTCCGCAGCCGCAACTTCTCCCTCATGGCCGTGATCGGCTTCCTCACCGGCTTCGTGATGTTCGGCGCGGTGCTCTTCCTGCCGCTGTTCCAGCAGTCCGTGCAGGGCGCCTCCGCCACCAACTCCGGGCTGCTGCTCCTGCCGATGCTGCTGTCGATGATGGTCGTCTCGCTGATCGCGGGCCGGGTCACCACCAACAGCGGCAAGTACAAGATCTTCCCCATCGTCGGCGGCGCCCTGATGGTCGTCGGGCTGTTCCTCCTCGCCCAGATGGACACCGGGACCTCCCGGCTCACCTCCGGCGTCTACATGGCCGTGCTCGGCGCGGGCATGGGCTTCCTGATGCAGATCACCATGCTGGTCGCGCAGAACAGCGTCGAGATGAAGGACATGGGCGTCGCCTCCTCGTCCTCGACCCTCTTCCGCACGCTCGGCTCGTCCTTCGGCGTGGCGCTCATGGGCGCGCTCTTCACCAGCCGGGTGCAGTCGGAGATGGCCGCCCGGGGCGGCGCCGGGCTCACCCAGCAGTCCGCGCAGCTGGACGCGGCGAGTCTGGCGAAGCTCCCGGAGGCGCTGCGCGAGGCGTACCAGCACGCCGTCGCCGCGGGAACGCACTCCGCGTTCCTGCTCGGCGCGGCGGTCGCGGTGATCGGCTTCCTCGCGGCCTTCTTCGTCAAGGAGGTCCCGCTCCGTGGCGCGGGCCCCGAGCCCGCCGCGGTCTCCCCGTCACCCGAGGTGAAGGTCGCCGAGCCGGTCTGATCCGGCCGAACCGGTCCGACCCCGTTGCACAACAGCGAGGCCCCCGGCGCCCACACGGGCACCGGGGGCCTCACCCGTACAGATGGTGCGCTACTCCGGGAACTGGATCATCGGAAAGCTGCCCGTGTTCGTCGGCGCGTGGTCCGGCAGCCACAGGACCGCGATCGCCCCGCCGGACCTCTCCGCTCCCTCCGGCGCCGCGTTGCGGAACGTCAGCCGCGCCCCCAGCACCCGCGCCTGCCCCGCCGCGATCGTCAGACCAAGACCGTGCCCGTGCCCGGCCCGGTCGCTCGCGCCCGTACGGAACCGGCTCGGACCCTCCCGCAGCAGCGCCTCCGGGAACCCCGGGCCGTGATCACGGACCCGTACGACCCGGCCCTCGACGGTGACCTCCACCGGCGGCTTACCGTGCTTGGCGGCATTGGCGAGCAGATTGCCCAGGATCCGCTCCAGACGGCGCGGATCGGTGTTCACCCACGACTCGTGGACCACATGGACCACCGTCTCCGGGTTCAGCGCCCGCACCCGCCGCTCGACGAACTCGCCCAGCGCGATCTCCTGAAGCTCCGCCCGCTCGGACGCCCCGTCCAGCCGGGCGACCTCCAGCACGTCCTCGACGAGCGTCCGCATCGCCTGCGCCCTGTCCCGTACGAGCTCGGTGGGCCGGCCAGGCGGCAGCAGTTCGGCGGCCGTGAGCAGCCCGGTCACCGGCGTCCGCAGCTCGTGCGCGATGTCAGCGGTGACCCGGCGCTCCGCCTCGATCCGCTCGTGCAGCGCGTCGGTGAGGGCGTCGACCGCCCGCGCCAGCTCGTCCGTCTCGTCCCGCACGACGCCGCCGATGGCGTTGCGGACCCGTACGTCCGTATTGCCCTGCGCGACCTTCCCGGCCGCCGCCGCGGCCTTGCGCAGCCGGCGGGAGAGCTGACCGCCGATGAGCACACCGAGCGCGCAGCCGCCGAAGACGACCGTCACCGAGCCGATGATCAGGGCCCGGTCCAGATCGGCCATGATCTTGGCGCTGCGGTCGGCGAAGGGGATGTGCAGGGACAGGATGTCGCCGTTGGCCAGCGGCACCGCCGCCCACACGTCCGGCGGACCGCCGTCGCCGTGCTCCTGCACGAAGGTGCCGCGCCGCTGGTCGCGCATGAGCTCGCCGAGCTCGGGCGGCAGCATCGGGTCGTTGAGCTTGGTCCCGAAGCGGGGCTCCTTGGGCTTGGCGGACTCGTACATCCGCTGCGCGAAGAGCAGCCGCTCCATCTGCACCTCGCGCGCGTTCTCCAGCATCGAGACGCGCGCCGCGTTGTGCACGACCAGGCTGAGCGCCACCGCGATCAGCGCGCCCACCGCGGCGATCGCGATCGAGATCTTCCAGCGGACGCCCGTCCGGAGCGCGAACCGCCTCATCCGTCCAGTCCTATGGCCGCGGGTCCCGGGGGAGCGGGGTCATGGGTCGGGGTCATGGCTTGAGCTTGTATCCGAAGCCGCGGACCGTCTCGATCCGGTCCTGCCCGATCTTCGTCCGCAGCCGCTGGACATGGACGTCCACCACCCGGGTGTCGCCGCCCCAGCCGTAGTCCCACACCCGCTCAAGCAGCCGGTCACGCGACAGGACGGTGCCCGGGGACGCCGAGAACTCCAGCAGCAGCCGCATCTCGGTCGGCGTCAGCGCCACCGGCGCGCCGCCCCTGCGGACCTCCATGCCCTCGGTGTCGACCTCCAGGTCGCCGAAGACCAGCACCCCGCGCTCGTCCGAGGCCCCCTGCCCGTCGCCGCCGGCCGCCGGCCCGCCGGCGTGGCCGAAGCGGCGCAGCACTGCCCGGATCCGCGCGACGAGCACCGACCCGTCGAAGGGCTTGGTGACATAGTCGTCGGCGCCCGCCTCCAGACCGAGGACCACGTCGATGGAGTCGGCGCGCGCCGACAGCATGATCACCGGCACGGTCGACTCGTCACGGATCCGGCGGCACAGGCTGACCCCGTCCATGCCCGGCAGCATCACGTCCAGGAGGGCGATGTCGGGCTGCCGCTCGCGGAACGCCTCCAGCCCGGACAGCCCGTCCGGCATCGCGGTCACCGCGAAGCCGTCCCGCTCCAGCGCCAGCTGGGTGGCTTCCCGGATGACGTCGTCGTCCTCGACGAACAGCACATGGGTCTCGGCCATCGCGCGCTCTCAGTTCTCGCTCGGTGCGGCCGTCGACGGGCTGTCGATGCCTCCGTCGCCGACCGCTTTGCTGTAGTCGTTGTGCACCCAGTCGTGCTGGGTGAACTTGCTCCCCGACCAGCGGTACGTGATCACGTCCTCGCCGGAGGGGTACGCCACCGGATCCCCCTTGGCGTACACCTGCTTGGTCACCACCAGATCGCCCCGGTCGATCGTCGCGTACACCGCCGCGTCCTCGGTGGCGAACACGTTCCTGTACTCGCCGCCCTCCTCGCGGTACACGTACGTGCCGATGCCGACCGCGTCACCGCAGGTCATCACGTTCACTATGACGTCGGGCGCGGGCCCGCCGGTCAGGTTCCCGTAGGAGGTGTCCACGGGGTAGATGTTCTTCACGCACGGCTTCAGGTCGGCCTTGACCTGGTCGCTCACCTTGGGGTCGGACTTGATCAGCCGGGCCGCGTCGACCTTCTTGAAGTGGGCCGTGGAGGACGCGGGCGCGGACGGGACGGCCGCCGTCGGCGAGGTCTGGTCGGGCCGGGAGGCCGCGCCCTCGTCACGGGAGCCCGTACCACCGGTCGAACAGCCGACCACGAACACGCCGACGGCGACGAGCCCGGCCACTGCCGTGGTGCTCGCCGCCCCGATGCCGCCGAAACGGCGCGCGTCGTGGCGCGCGCCGTCGATGTCGTGTCTGGCCCTCAGGCCGCGCACCGCTCCCGCCACCCTTCGTCACGTCGTCCGCCGGACCGCTCCAGAGCACGGGCGTCGTCGATGCCTCGGCTCTCCAGTTCCTGGCGTAGCCGCGCCAGCGCACGGTGGAGCGTGCTCTTCACCGTACCGGTCGACATTCCGAGCGCGGCGGCGGTCTCCTCGGTGCTCATCTGCTCCCAGTGCCGCAGCACCACGACGCTGCGCTGCTTCGGCGCGAGCACCTTCAGCACGTCCATCAGCAGGGCGCGGTCGGCGTGCTGCTCGGTGGCGTCGTCGACGCTCGCGTCGGGCAGCTGCTCGGTGGGCACCTCTTCCAGCTTGCGGGCGCGCCACCACTCGGTGCGCGTATTGATCATCACCCGGCGAAGGTACGCGTCCGCGAGCGACTTGTCCGCTATACCGTCCCAGCGGCCGTACGTACGAACCAGCGCGGTCTGGAGCAGGTCCTGCGCGTCCACCGGGTCGGGGACGAGGCGCCGGGCGCTGCGCAGCAGGGCCTCCTGCCGCGTGCGTACGTACTCTTCGAACTCGAGCACCTCGCCGTGCGCCATCCGAACCGCCTCCGATCCCCGTGAAACTGCGTGGTCCCTCTTTGCGCCACTGAAGCTACGGAGGTGTTGTCACGGGGTTGTCCGGGGCAGCCGTCGGCGGATGCACGGCTGCCCATCGGTTGTGTAACAGCGTTTGTGTCAGATGGTTGCGGACGGTGAAACCCCAGGCCCGGAGGGGTTTCGGGGGTGCGGACCGGGGGTGGTGACTCCGTTTTCCGGAGGCTCGGGGTCGGGGTCAGGAGTGCGTGGCCGGGCGCACGGGGCGGCCCGTCGGCAACCGGTACATGCCCTGCGCCAGCGGCTCCACCAGCCCGTCGGCCACCAGCCCGTCCAGCGCCCTGGCCCGCTGCACCGGATCGGCCCACACGGCGTCCAGCGCCGCCTGGGGTACGGGCGAGGGGGCCTCCCGCAACACGGCGAGGAGCCGGCCGCGCACCTGCCGGTCGGTACCGGCGTACGTCTGGCCCCGGCGCGGCGGGCCGTCGTGCGCCGGCTTCCCCGAGAGCCGCCAGGCGCACCGGGAGGCGATCGGACACCGCTCGCACGCTTCGTTGCGGGCCGTGCACACCAGCGCGCCCAGCTCCATCGATGCGGCGGCCCAGTGCGCCGCCGTCGGCTCGTCGGCCGGCAGCAGCGCACGGGCCAGGCGCCGCTCGGCGGCGGTGGTGGCGTTGGGCGGGTACTGGATGCCGGTCGCCGCCCGCGCGAAGACCCGGCGCACATTGGTGTCGAGCACGGCGTGCCGCTGCCCGTAGGCGAAGGAGGCCACGGCCGCCGCCGTGTACTCCCCGATGCCGGGCAGCGCGAGCAGCTGCCCGTGGTCGCTGGGCACGTCGCCGCCGTGCCGCTCCGTTATCGCCACGGCCGCCCCGTGCAGGCGCAGCGCACGGCGCGGATAGCCGAGCCGGCCCCAGGCGCGCACGGCTTCGCCGGGGGCTTCGGCGGCCAGGTCGGCCGGGCGGGGCCAGCGGGCCAGCCACTGCTCGTAGACCGGCAGGACCCGCGCGACCGGGGTCTGCTGGAGCATGAACTCGCTGACCATCACGCCCCAGGCACCGGCCTCGGGGCGGCGCCAGGGCAGGTCACGGGCGTGCTGCTCGAACCACGCCAGCACGGGCGCGTGGAGCAGGGCCGCCTCGTCGGCCTGGGGGGCGTCAAGGACATCGGGGGTGGGGGCCTCGGCGTCGAGGAACTCGGAGGACGCCGGGACAGGGGCTTCGGAAGGGGCGTCTGTGGCAGTCATGGCACCTCCGATCCTGACACGTTCAGGACGAGTGGTGGTGTACCTGCTCCCGGCGCACGGTGGCGGCGTGCGCGCGCGCTCCGCGCCCCACGCACCACACCACTGCGCCGTTGCGGCTGGACCGACAGGCTTCCACGAGCCCCACGGCTGGCTTGGTGAGCAGGCGCATGAAGAGGAACGCGATCAGCGCGCCGAGCACCAGACCGACCGTCACGTCATGCGGGTAGTGCACGCCGACGAAGACCCGGGAGAACGCCATCAGCACCGCCATCACCGCCGCCGGCCAGGCGATCCACCGCCACGAGGCGACCAGCGCGAGGGTCACCGCCATCGCGGCGGCCCCGGCGATCGCCGAGTGGTTGCTGGGGAAGGACCAGTCGCCGTACGGCGGGCACTCCACCAACGACGGTCCGGCACCCACCACCGCCCGGCACGGACGCTCCTCGTCCACGAGCGACTTGAACGCCTCGCTCACCACATAGCCGAAGGCGGTCGCGAGCGGCGCGAGCAGCGCGAGCGCCATGGCGCGGGAATCCAGGGAGCGGGATCTGAACCAGCCGACGACGAAGAGCACTCCGAAGAGCAGCAGCCCGGCCTCGGTCCACAGTTCGGCGAGGAACTGGAACCACGAGGGGGTGCTGCGGGCGAAGTCGGTGATGGTGAGGTAGAGGTCCTGGCTCATGGTCAAGGACCGTACCTGGCCAGGTCAGGAGCTCGCCCGTGGCCTTCGTCGCCATCCGCCCCCGACGAAAGTAGGGGGTGGCGACCGGAACCGGACCGGACGGCGTCCGGAACCGGACCTGAGGGCGGCCAGCCCCGGACCGGACGGCGGCCCGCCCCGCCTGTCGGCCGGTCCGACCCGGCGGCCCGTTCTGTCCCGTCATCGGATGTGATCATCGGCAAAACTTGAGGTCTGAGGCGGCATGTGGGGCGGGAGTTGGTCCCGTTCTCTCGTAAGGTTTCGTCCGTGGGATCTATGCGCAATCCGGTCGGGCCGCTTCCCTCCTCCATCTACTGGCGACGGAGGGCGGTCGCGCTGTGCCTGATCGCACTGATGGCCGTGCTCATCGCCTGGGCCGTCGCCTCACTGGGGGGCAACGGGAGCGGCACCCCCAGCGACGGCGCCAACGGCGCCTCGCCCAAGCCGCCCGCCATCACCCCGGGCCCCTCCTCCTCCGGCCCGGCGATCAGTGAACAGCCCGGCGGACGCGACGAGTCGGGCGCATCCGGCGAGAGTGACGGCGACCCCTCCGACAGCGGTACGGGCACCGGCGGCGACGGCGGCAAGAACGGCGACACCGTCGGCAGCGGCGCCGCCGCCGGCACGGGCGCCGGCGCCGGCCAGCAGGTCCCCGCGAACTCCCCGCTGCCCAACTGCCCGCCCAGCTCCCTGCAGTTGACCCTGCGCACCATGAAGGTCTCCTACGCGCCCGGTGAGCGGCCGCAGTTCCAGCTGATCGTCCGCAACACCTCGGCGACCACCTGCAAGGCCGACTTCGGGCCCCGGCAGGCGGTTCTGACGATCAGCGACAGCGAGGACGACGACGTCTGGTCCTCGAAGGACTGCCCGCGCACGGCCGGCAGCCTGCTGCTGCGCGTTCCGGCGGGCGGCACGATCACCCACACCGTGGAGTGGGACCGGGCGCGCAGCGCCCCGCAGTGCGCGACGCCGCCGACGCGGGCGGTGGAGCCCGGAACGTATCTCGTCGAGGCGCAGGTGCCGGGCGTGAAGGTGATGCCGGCGTCGTTCACGCTGGCCAAGGACTGACCTCAAGGCCGACGGCGAATCCGACGGCAAGGGCTTGTGGCGAGGCGGCGGGACCCGAGGGTCCCGCCGCCTCCGCCGTACGTACGGCCGACAGCTACCGCGTACGCGGGTTCAGACGTACCGCTCGAGGATCGAGGACTCCGCGAGCCGGGAGAGGCCCTCGCGGACGCTGCGGGCCCGGGCCTCGCCCACGCCGTCGACCGTCTGCAGGTCGTCGACGCTCGCCGCGAGCAGCTTCTGCAGCCCGCCGAAGTGCTCCACCAGCCGCTCGATGATGGCGCCCGGCAGCCGCGGCACCTTCGCCAGCAGCCGGTAGCCGCGCGGGGAGACCGCCGAGTCCAGCGTCTCGGGAGAGCCGCTGTACCCCAACGCCCGGGCCACTATGGGAAGTTCGAGGAGCTCGGCATGGGTCAGCGCGTCGAGCTCGGTGAGCGCCTCGGCGACCGTACGGGACCGCTTCGCGGTCGGCTCGGGGACGTAGTCCCGGATGACCAGCTCGCGCTCCGGCTCCACGCCCGCGATCAACTCGTCCAGCTGGAGCGAGAGGAGCCGGCCGTCGGTGCCCAGCTCGACCACGTACTCCGCGATCTCGGTGGCGATCCGGCGCACCATCTCCAGCCGCTGCGCGACGGCGGTCACGTCCCGGACCGTCACCAGGTCCTCGATCTCCAGCGCGGAGAGCGTCCCGGCGACCTCGTCGAGCCGCAGCTTGTACCGCTCCAGGGTGGCGAGGGCCTGGTTGGCGCGGGAGAGGATCGCGGCGGACTCCTCCAGCACCCGGCGCTCGCCGTCCACGTAGAGCGCGATGAGCCGCATCGACTGGGAGACCGAGACGACCGGGAAACCGCACTGCTTGGAGACCCGGTCCGCGGTGCGGTGGCGAGTGCCCGTCTCCTCCGTGGGGATGGAGGCGTCCGGGACGAGCTGGACACCGGCCCGCAGGATCTTGGTGATGTCCTTGTCGAGGATGAGCGCGCCGTCCAGCTTGCACAGCTCACGCAGCCGGGTCGCGGTGAACTCCACGTCCAGCACGAAACCGCCCGTGCACATCGACTCGACGGTCTTGTCCATGCCGAGGACGATCAGACCGCCGGTGTTGCCACGGAGGATGCGCTCCAGACCGTCCCGCAGGGACGTGCCGGGAGCGACGGCGCTCAGGGACGCCCGCATCAGCGCTTCGATGCCGGAGCCTCCGCCGGACTTTCCGGGATTTGCTGCCCCGTCCTTGGCTGCCACTGCACTCCTCCGGCTCGTACGGATGGGCGAGACCAGGGCAAAGTCTAGCGACCCGGCTGTCGCGCCGGTGTGGGCAATCGCTGCGCCGCTCCCCGGCCGCCTCCGGGCCGCCCCGCCCGCGGCCCGTCAGCCGAGCGGGTCCGCCTCCCGCGCGGGGGCCCGCCGGCTGCGCGGCAGCACCCGCAGCGCGTCCCCCATGTCCGCCACCTCGAGCACCTTCATGCCCGCCGGGACCTTCCCCGGATCGCCCGGCACCAGGGCGTGGGTGAAGCCCAGGCGGTGCGCCTCCGCGAGGCGCCGCTGCACGCCCGTGACGCGTCTCACCTCGCCCGCGAGGCCCACCTCGCCGATCGCGACCAGGTTCTTCGGCAGCGGGGTGTCACTCGCGGCGGACGCCAGGGCCAGCGCGATGGCGAGATCGGCGGCGGGCTCGGAGAGCTTCACCCCGCCCACCGTCGCGCTGTAGATGTCCCGCTTGCCGAGCGCGGTGATCCGGCCGCGCTGCTCCAGGACCGCCAGCATCATCGAGACCCGGGAGGTCTCGAGCCCCGAGGTGGTCCGCCGCGGCGAGGGGATCTGCGAATCGACCGTGAGCGCCTGCACCTCGGCCACCAGCGGCCGGCGGCCCTCCAGGGTCACCGTCAGGCAGGTGCCCGGCACGGGCTCGTCACGACGGGTGAGGAAGAGCCCCGAGGGATCGGCGAGACCGGTGATCCCCTCGTCGTGCAGCTCGAAGCAGCCGACCTCGTCCGTCGCGCCGTAGCGGTTCTTGACGCCGCGCACCAGCCGCAGCCGCGCGTGCCGGTCGCCCTCGAAGTGCAGCACGACATCGACGAGATGCTCCAGCAGCCGCGGCCCGGCGATGGCCCCGTCCTTGGTGACATGGCCGACCAGCAGCGTGGACATGCCCCGCTCCTTGGAGGCCCGGATCAGCGCCCCGGCGACCTCCCGCACCTGCGCCATGCCGCCCGGCGCCCCGTCGATCTCCGGAGAGGCCACCGTCTGCACCGAGTCCAGGATCAGCAGCGACGGCTTGACCGCGTCCAGATGCCCCAGCACCGCGGAGAGGTCGGTCTCGGCGGCCAGGTAGAGATGATCGCTCAGCGCGCCGATCCGGTCGGCGCGCAGCCGGACCTGGCTCGCGGACTCCTCGCCGGTCACATAGAGCGTGCGGTGCTCGTCGCCGGCCGCCTTCGCCGCCACGTCCAGCAGCAGCGTGGACTTGCCGACACCCGGCTCGCCGGCGAGCAGCACCACCGCCCCGGGCACGAGTCCGCCGCCCAGGACCCGGTCCAGCTCGGCCACTCCGGTCGTACGGGCCGTGGCCTGACGCCCGTCGACCTGCGCGATGGGGACCGCGGCGGTGGAGACCCGGCCCACGGCGGTCGTACGGACGGCGGGCGCGCCGTACTCCTCGACCGTCCCCCAGGCCTGGCACTCCGGGCAACGGCCGAGCCACTTGGCGGTCGTCCAGCCGCACTCGGTGCAGCGATAGGACGGCCGGTCCTTGGCGGATTTCGTACGGGCAGCCATGCGCCAAACCGTAGCGGTGCCCACTGACAACGCCGCCGCCGCGGCCCGTTCAGGGGGGCGCACAGGGGCGTGCGAAGGGCGCCCCGTGTCCCCTTTTGAGGGATACGTTCACCCGTAAGGATTAAAAGTACGCAAGGCGCGCGAAGGGCATGCTCTCCCTTGCCTACCGTCGCCGGGTGACGAGCAGCAGGCTGGAACCCCCCACCCACACCACCGGCGCACACCGGGCGCACCGGCGCGCGCCCCGGTCCGTCTCGGACACCCCCGCCGGCGCCACCACCTCTTCCGAGGGATCCGCCTCCCGGACGCTCCGCCGGCGCCCGCCCTCCCGCTACGAGCCTTACCTCGACGGACTGTTCACGTACTGCCTCGCGGTGCTCTGTGACCACGACACGGCCACCGCGGTCCTCGGCGACGTCCTCGCCATCGCCGAGCGCCAGCACGGCCGATGTCCCGCCGACGAGGCCGAGCGGAAGGCCTGGCTCTACGCGCTGGCCCGCTGGGCCTGTCTGCGCAGCCTCGGCGAACAGCGCCGCAAGCGCCAGGGCGCGCACACGGGCCGCCCCGCCGTCGTCCCGCCGACCGAGCCCCCCGTCTCCGAGGAGACCGCCGAGCGCCGCCGCGCCGAACTGGCCCTGCTCGCCTGGCCGGAGGCGGCCGGCACCACCCCCGAACAGCGCGAGGCCCTGGAGCTGGCCGTACGACACCAGCTCGCCCCCAAGGAGGTCGCCGCCGTCCTCGGCCTGGACCCGCTCGCCGCCCGCGACCTCCTCGCCTCCGCCGCCTGCGAGGTGGAACGCACCCGCGCCGCGCTCGCCGTCGTCGAGACCGGCAGCTGCGCCACCGTCGCCCGCCTCACCGGTGACCACCAGGTCCTGCTCTCGGCCGCCCTGCGCCGCGAACTCGTCCGGCACGTCGACGACTGCCCGCGCTGCCGCCGGGTCGCCGAACGCGCCGGAGCGAGCGGCCCCTGGCCGGGCGCGAGCGTCACCCCGGCCCGGCTGCCGGTCGTCGAGGCGCCGAGGGCCGCCGCGTACGTCGCGATGCTGCACGTACCACGCGCGCGTGCCGGGGCCCCGCGCTTCGGGCCCGGCGGCTTCCCGATGGACCCCAAGGACCACGCTGCCCGGCGCGACCGGCTGCGGGCCCGCGCCGTCACCACCACCGTCGTCGCGGCCGTCGTCGCCGCGCCCGTCCTCGCCCTGTGGGCCGCCTATCGCGGCGCCCCGCTCACCGGCGAGGCCCAGGGCGGCTCCCGGGTCACCGCGAGCGAGGTGGACGAGCCCGCCGGGATGGACGTCCGCCCGCCCGAGCACTACGAGAACACGGGCAACGCCCGTACGAAGCCCGACTCACGCTTCACCACCGGCGGGCGAACCCCGGACGTCGGCGTGGAAGTGATCAGCACCGGCACACCCGCCCCGCCCGGCCGCCCCGGGCACGGCCCCGGCCGGCTCACGGTCACCGCGCAGCCGGCCGACGGCGCGACGGTCCTCACCCTCACCGCCTCCGGCGGTGAGCCGGTCGTCTGGACGCTGTGGACGGACGCGCCCTGGCTCGTCGTGAGCCGGACGTCCGGCACGCTGCGGCCCGGCGAGTCCGTGACGATCCACATCGCCGTGGACCACGCGCGCGAACCGCACGGCCCCTGGAGCGGGCGGGTGGGCGTGGAGCCGGCGGGCGCGGTCGTCGAGATCGGCGGCCACGGCGCGCCGGCGCCGCCCTCCAGCACGCCGCCTTCGCCGCAGCCGCCCTCCTCCGAGCCGCCGACCGCGCCACCGTCGTCCCAGCCGCCGTCGTCGCAGCCCCCCTCGCCGACCCCGACCCCGACGCCGTCACAGAGCGTGCCCCCGAGCGACCCGGCGACAGCCCCGCCCTCACCGAGCTGAGCGGCCCGATGGGGCGGTGGCCCTCGGGGGCAGCGGGCCTGCGGGTCAGCAGGCCCCTGGGGTCAGCGGATCAGCGGTCAGCGGGCCCCGGACTCGGCGGGTCAGCGGGCTCAGCGGAGTCCTTGGCTCAGCGGGTCAGTGCGGGTCGGCCGGGTGCGGGGCGACCAGCGGCAGCTGGGACGCCAGCCGCGCCTCGCACAGGCCCACCAGCACCTCGTACGCCTCCTTGCCCATCAGCTCCGTCAGCTCGGGGCGGTAGGTCACGTACACCGGCTCACCCGCGCCGTGCGCGGACGTCGCCGAGGTGCACCACCAGTGCAGGTCATGGCCGCCCGGGCCCCAGCCGCGCCGGTCGTACTCACCGATCGAGATCTGCAGCACCCGGCTGTCGTCGGGGCGGTCGATCCAGTCGTACGTCCGGCGCACCGGCAGCTGCCAGCACACGTCCGGCTTGGTCTCCAGCGGCTCCCGGCCCTCGTTGAGGGCCAGGATGTGCAGCGAGCAGCCCGCGCCGCCCTTGAAGCCCGGCCGGTTCTGGAAGATGCACGAGCCCTCCCAGCGCCGGGTCTGCCGCTCGCCGTCCTCGTCCTTCTGCACCCAGCCGCTCGCCGTGCCGACGTCGTGGAACTGCCACAGGTCCGGCGTGAGCCGCGCCACGTGCGAGGCGACCCGCCGCTCGTCGTCCTCGTCGGAGAAGTGGGCGCCCAGCGTGCAGCAGCCGTCGTCGGCCCGGCCGGCCTGGATCCCCTGGCAGCCGCTGCCGAAGATGCACGTCCAGCGTGAGGTGAGCCACGTCAGGTCGCAGCGGAAGATCTGCTCGTCGTCGGCCGGGTCCGGGAACTCGACCCAGGCACGCGCAAAATCAAGACCCTTCTCGTCTTGTTCGAGAGTTTTGCCCGGCTTTTTGGGCGTCTTGAGGGGCTTGATGGCCTTCACGGCTTCTTTGCCCGGCTTCGCCTTTTTCGTCTTTGGCACACCACAAGCGTATGCGCGCGGGCGCAGTAGCGTTCCGTCCATGAGACTCGGAGTCCTCGACGTCGGTTCGAACACAGTGCACCTGCTGGTGGTGGACGCCCACCCCGGCGCCCGCCCCCTGCCCGCCCACTCCCACAAGGCGGAGTTGCGCCTCGCCGAACTCCTCGACGCCTCGGGAGCAATCGGCACCGACGGGGTCGACCGGCTCATCGCCACCGTGCACGCCGCCCTCCAGGCCGCCGAGGACAAGGGCTGCGAAGAGGTCCTGCCGTTCGCCACCTCCGCCGTCCGTGAGGCCAGCAACGCCGACGCCGTCCTCGCGCGCGTGAAGGACGAGACCGGCGTCGACCTCCAGGTCCTCTCCGGCGAGGAGGAGGCCCGGCTCACCTTCCTCGCCGCCCGCCGCTGGTTCGGCTGGTCCGCCGGCAAGCTGCTCCTCCTCGACATCGGCGGCGGCTCCCTGGAGATCGCATACGGCATCGACGAGGAACCCGACGCCGCCGTCTCCCTCCCGCTCGGCGCGGGCCGCCTCACCGCCGCCTGGCTGCCCGACGACCCGGCCGACGCCACGGACGTACGCGCCCTGCGCCGCCACGTCCGCGCCCAGATCGCCCGTACGGTCCACGAGTTCACCCGCTTCGGACCGCCCGACCATGTCGTGGCCACGTCCAAGACCTTCAAGCAACTCGCCCGGATCGCCGGCGCGCCAGGTTCCGGCGAGGGCCTCTACGTCCAGCGCGAGCTCAGCCGCAAGGACCTGGAGGAATGGGTCCCCAAGCTCTCCGCCATGACCTCCGGCCAGCGCGCCGCGCTCCCGGGCGTCTCCGAGGGCCGCGCCGCCCAGCTGCTCGCCGGGGCGCTGGTCGCCGAGGGCGCGATGGACCTGTTCGGCGTGGAGGAGCTGGAGATCTGCCCCTGGGCGCTGCGCGAGGGCGTCATCCTGCGCCGCCTGGACCACCTCCCGGAGGCAGCGGCCCCGGCGCCGGGCCCGCTGCCGGAGGTGTAGGGGGCGGGGCCGGAGCCGTACGGGGCGGTGCCATGGCAGTGCGGGGGAGGGCCGGCCGGAGCCGTGACCCAGAGCCGCCCCGGGGCGTGACTCGGACGCGCCCAGGGCGGTGCGGACCGTACGGAGAAGGGCCGACCGGACCCGTACGAGAAGGACCGACCCGACCGGTACGGGAGAGGGCCGACCGGACCCGTACGGAGGATGCGCCCGGCGCCCGGACGGGGAATGCCGGGGCCGGGGGGCCTGGACCGGCCTCCCTCCGCCCCGCGACGGCCCGTACGCTGTCCCTCGTGGCAGAACAGGTGGTGCGCATCCCGGATGCGAAGGTCGCCCTGTCGACGGCCTCGGTCTATCCGGAGTCGACGGCGACGGCCTTCGAGATCGCCGCGCGCCTCGGCTACGACGGCGTCGAGATCATGGTCTGGACGGACCCGGTCAGCCAGGACATCGAGGCGCTGCGCCGCCTCTCCGACTACCACCAGGTGCCGATCCTGGCCGTCCACGCGCCCTGCCTGCTGATCACCCAGCGCGTCTGGTCCACCGACCCGTGGGTGAAGCTCCAGCGCGCCCAGGCCGCCGCCGAGAAGCTGGGCGCCACCACGGTCGTGGTGCATCCGCCGTTCCGCTGGCAGCGCCAGTACGCGCGCGACTTCGTCTCCGGCATCTGGCGGATGGCCGACGAGACGGAAGTACGGTTCGCGGTGGAGAACATGTATCCCTGGCGCTACCGGGACCGGGAGATGCTCGCCTACGCCCCCGAGTGGGACGTCACCAAGGACGACTACCGCCACTACACGATCGACCTCTCCCACACCGCCACCTCCCGCACGGACACCCTCGCCATGCTGGACCGGATGGGCGACCGCCTCGGCCATGTCCACCTCGCCGACGGCAAGGGCTCCGCCAAGGACGAGCACCTGGTCCCGGGCCGCGGCGACCAGCCGTGCGCCGAGGTGCTGGAGCGGCTCGCCCGCCGCGGCTTCGACGGCCATGTGGTGGTCGAGGTCAACACCCGTCGCGCGATGTCTGCCGCCGAACGGGAGGCCGACCTCGCCGAGGCGCTCGCCTTCACCCGCCTGCACCTGGCGTCCGCGGCGGCGCCCTCCTCCTCGCCGCGGGTCCCGCGCGCATGACCGATTCACCGACCGACCCGGTGAGCGAGCCACCGACCGATTCGCCGACCGATTCGTCGTCCGGTCCGCCGACCGGCCCGGTGAGCGATTCGCCGAGCGACCCGGTGACCGGCCCGCCGTCCGATCCGGCGACCGATCCGGCACCCCGCCGTCGCGGCCGGCCCGCCCGTTCCGCCGAGGACACCGGGCCCGGCGCCCGCGAACGGATTCTGGAGGCGGCCCGGGAGCTGTTCGCCGAGCGCGGCTACGACAAGACGTCCGTACGCGGCATCGCCAAGGCCGCCGACGTGGACCCGGCACTCGTCCACCACTACTTCGGTACGAAGGACGAGGTCTTCGCCGCCGCCATCGAGGTCTCCTTCGAACCCGCCATGGTCGTCCCGGCGCTGCTCGGCGAGGGCGCCGAGGGCATCGGCGAGCGGCTGGCCCGCTTCTTCCTCTCCATCTGGGAGAACGAGCAGACCCGGGCGCCGCTCCTCGCGATCATCCGCTCCGCGGTGACCCACGAGACCGCGGCGAAGGTGCTGCGCGGCTTCGTGCTGCGGCGGCTGCTGGAACGGATCGCGGCCGAGCTCGACGTACCCGACCCGAAGTTCCGGGCGGAGCTGGCGGCCTCCCACATGCTCGGCATCGCGATGCTGCGGTACGTCCTGCGCATGGAGCCGCTGGCCTCGGCGGACCCGGAGACGATCGTGGCGATGGTGGCCCCGACCCTCCAGCGGTACCTGACCGAAAGCTGAACAACCAGTCCGCCATACGGACATGATGTCCAGATCTTGGAGAGGCGGCGTACGCTCGCTCGTAGGAACACCCGTCACGAGGAGCGAGCGACGATGCCCGAGCTGAGGTCCCGCACTGTCACCCATGGCCGCAACATGGCGGGCGCCCGCGCCCTAATGCGGGCGTCGGGCGTAGCGAGCGAGGACATCGGCAAGCCGATCGTCGCCGTCGCCAACTCCTTCACCGAGTTCGTCCCCGGCCACACGCACCTGGCCCCCGTCGGCCGGATCGTCTCCGACGCCATCCGCGCGGCCGGCGCCGTCCCCCGCGAGTTCAACACCATCGCGGTCGACGACGGCATCGCCATGGGCCACGCCGGCATGCTCTACTCCCTGCCCTCCCGCGACCTGATCGCGGACAGCGTGGAGTACATGGTCGAGGCCCACTGCGCCGACGCCCTGATCTGCATCTCCAACTGCGACAAGATCACCCCCGGCATGCTGATGGCCGCCATGCGCCTCAACATCCCGGTCGTCTTCGTCTCCGGCGGCCCGATGGAGGCCGGCCAGGCCACCCTCGTGGACGGCACCGTCCGCAAGCTCGACCTGATCGACGCGATGGTCGACGCGGCCAACGAGAACGTCTCCGACGCCGATGTGCTCCGCATCGAGGAGAACGCCTGTCCGACCTGCGGTTCCTGTTCGGGCATGTTCACCGCGAACTCGATGAACTGCCTCGCCGAGGCCATCGGCCTGGCCCTGCCCGGCAACGGCTCGGTCCTCGCCACGCACACCGCCCGCCGCGCCCTCTACGAGGAGGCCGGCCGCACGGTCGTCGAGATCACCAAGCGTTACTACGAGGGCGACGACGAGTCCGTCCTGCCGCGCAACATCGCCACCCGCCAGGCCTTCGAGAACGCCATGGCCCTCGACATCGCCATGGGCGGCTCCACCAACACGATCCTGCACCTGCTGGCCGCCGCGCAGGAGGCCGGGCTCGACTACGACCTCACCGACATCGACGAGGTCTCGCGCCGGGTGCCGTGCCTGGCCAAGGTCGCGCCGAACGTGGCCCCCGGCGGCACGTACTACATGGAGGACGTGCACCGCGCCGGCGGCATCCCCGCGATCCTCGGCGAGCTGCACCGCGGCGGCCTGCTCAACAAGGACGTGACGACGGTCCACTCCGCCAACCTCGAGGACTGGCTGTCGACGTGGGACGCCCGCTCCGGCACCGCCTCGCCGGAGGCGATGGACCTCTGGCACGCGGCCCCCGGCTGCGTGCGCTCCGCGACGGCCTTCTCCCAGTCCGAGCGCTGGGACACCCTGGACCTCGACGCGGAGGGCGGCTGCATCCGCTCCGTCGAGCACGCGTACTCCAAGGACGGCGGCCTCGCGGTCCTGCGCGGCAACCTCGCCGAGGACGGCTGCGTCGTGAAGACGGCGGGCGTCGACGAGTCGATCTGGACCTTCGAGGGCCCGGCGGTCGTGTGCGAGTCGCAGGACGAGGCGGTCGAGAAGATCCTCACCAAGCAGGTCAAGGAGGGCGACGTCGTCGTCATCCGCTACGAGGGCCCGCGCGGCGGCCCGGGCATGCAGGAGATGCTCTACCCGACCTCCTTCCTCAAGGGCCGCGGCCTGGGCAAGACCTGCGCCCTCGTCACCGACGGCCGCTTCTCCGGCGGCACCTCGGGCCTCTCGATCGGCCACGCCTCCCCGGAGGCGGCCTCGGGCGGCACGATCGCCCTGGTCGAGGACGGCGACCGCATCCGCATCGACATCCCCAACCGCTCCATCGAGCTCCTGGTCGACGCCGAGACCCTGACGGCCCGCCGCGAGGCGCTGGGCGGCGTCTACGCCCCGAAGAACCGCGAACGCAAGGTCTCGGCGGCGCTGAAGGCGTACGCGGCGATGGCCACGAGCGCGGACAGAGGCGCGGTGCGGGACGTCTCGAAGCTGGGCTGAGGGCGCGGGGGCTTGAGGCGGGCCGTCGGTCCGCCTCACCGGGTCCGGCCCTGCCGGCCGGTCGCCCGTCGAGGCTGGGTGGGCCCGCCTCGGACTCCGGTCGGGACCTGCAGGCTGGAGCCTTGCGGGTCGCGTTCCGCCATAGGCGGTACGGGCGTCTGTGCGTCCCGCCGGGGCCGGGGCCCGCTCCGGGCGCCGGCTCGCGCGGCTGCGTACCGTCGGCGCTGACTGCGGCGCAGTCCCGTACCCGCCCTGCTGTGGCGGCGTGCAGCCCGTCGGTCCCGGGGGTGCGACTCGGGCTGGATCGCCCGGCCGCCTACCGCCGGAACTGACCTGCGGCGACTGCCGCGTCCGGTGCCGCTCACGCCCCTGGCGTCGGTGCCTCCGCGGCTCCCAAGCGGTCCTGGCCGCGTTGTGCCTGCGGCGCCCACCCCGGGCACCGGCCCCGGGGTCCGCGGCCCGGCCCGGTTCGCCCGCGTCGGGCGTCGCTCGGGCGGCCTTCCAAACCCCGGTCAGCTGCCTCCGCGGCGCCGCCCGCGA
>NZ_BMQQ01000011.1:98158-216421 GCF_014648195.1 Streptomyces purpureus | reverse complement strand
CGTCCGCTACGAAGCGACAGTGCTGGTCGCAGCCATCAACGAATGGCTGTGACCCGCACTTTCACAACAGGCCCTAGATCACTTCCGGCAACGGCGCTTCGGGGGCGCACGGTTGACGCCGTTCGCACCCCCATGGTGGGTATCCCCGGCGGGGTCTATTTGCCGACGCGGCGTCGGGATGTACTCCATCCATGACCGTCACCTTCGAGCGCTCTGCGCCGACCTCCGATGGCATCAACCCCGCCCGAGCCCGTGACGTCGTACGGGCCCTCTACAGCCGCCCGCCGCTCACGGCCGACCCACAACCGGCCGGCCCCGACACTCGGGGGCCGTGGACCGGGCTCAAGCCGAGGGGTCGGGCCCCGAGCCCGTCAGGGCACCGCCCCACCACGCGGCGCGGAGCTGCCGCGCCTGCCGGGTCCGTCAGGGCACCACCCAAGCCCCACCAGCCCCCGGCAGGGTTTCGGGAAGGGGCGGGGTGGGGGAGGTCACCCCGGCAGGATCACGCTGCGCGTGAGGTTTCGGGGGTGGTCCGGGTCCAAGCCCCTCGATTCCGCCAGGGTCACCGCGAGGCGCTGCGCGCGGATCAGGTCGGCCAGGGGGTCGCCCGGGGACGAGACCAGCGTGCCGCCGACCCCGGCGACGTCCGCCGCCAGGCCCGGCGGCAGCTCGCCGAACACCCACGCCACCCGCCCCGGGCCGGTGATCGAAATCGGACCGTGGCGATACTCCATCGCGGGGTACGACTCCGTCCACGCCCCCGCCGCCTCCCGCATCTTCAGCGCCGCCTCCAACGCCAGCCCGTACGTCCAGCCCCGCCCCAGGAACGTCCACTGCTCCGCGTCGACCACCGCCTCCGGCAGCGGCTCGGTCACCGCCAGCTCCGCGTCCCGCGCCGCCTCCGCCACCGGCTTCAGGCCCGCCACCGGCCCGAGGCCCGCCCGCAGGAACGCCAGCGCCGTCGTCGCGAAGCGCGTCTGGACCACCGACTCCTCGTCCGCCCAGTCCAGGACGGCGACCGCGTCCGCCGCGTCCATCACCGGGGTCTTCGGGTCGGCGGTCAGGGCGAGCGTCGGCCCCTTCCCGCGCAGCGTGCCCAGCAGCTCCAGGACCTCCGTCGTCGTACCCGAGCGGGTGATCGCGACGACCCGGTCGTACGTACGGCCGGCCGGGAACTCCGACGACGCGAAGGCGTCGGTCTCCCCCTGCCCCGACGCCTCCCGCAGCGCCGCGTACGCGATCGCCATGAACCACGACGTCCCGCACCCCGTGACGGCGACCCGCTCGCCCGGCCTCGGCAGTCCGTCGAAGGCGGCCGCGGCCTCCGCCGCTCGGCGCCAGCAGGCGGGCTGGGTGGCTATCTCCGCTGCGGTAAGGGATGCGGTACGGGACATACGTCACGGCTCCTTGGTTCCTGCAGAAAGCAACAGATCGGAACAGAACAGAACTGACAACGTGCCGGGTAGTGCATAGCAGTCGCGCTTCGGCCCGGCAATGAGTCCTCGCCCGGCGATGCGTTGCGAAAGCGATACCCGCGTGGACTAGACCTCATCCGGTGCATGGGAGAATCTCTGGATCCGTGATGAGCAGAGGGTGGGACAGGGCTGTGCAGCGCCGCTTCTTGGGAATGACCGCGACGATTCTGGCGCTTGGCCTGACGGCAACGTTGTCGGGCTGTGGTGCCGAGGCCGAGGACGGCGACGTCACCCTCAAGCTGGTCGCCGCCGACTACGACCTCAACGGCGGTGACACGACCAAGCGTTACTGGGCCGGCCTCGTCTCCGCGTACACCGCCACACACCCCGGTGTGAAGATCGAGGTCCAGGTCGAGTCCTGGAACGACGTCGACCGCAAGGTCGCCGAGATGGTCAAGGCCGGCGACGCACCCGACATCGCGCAGATCGGCGCGTACGCGGACTACGCCGCCGACGGCCAGCTCTACACCGCCGACGAGCTGCTCTCCGTACCGGTTCAGGCCAACTTCCTCCGGCCGCTCGCGGCCGCTGGGGAGCAGCGAAACGCGCAGTACGGCATGCCGTTCGCCGCCTCCACCCGGCTCCTCTTCTTCAACCAGGACCTCTTCGACAAGGCCGGAATCGACGGTGGCCCCAAGACCTGGGCCGAGCTGGCCGAGGACGCGGAGAAGCTGAAGAAGAAGGACGTGAAGTACCCCTTCGCGCTGCCGCTCGGCCCGGAGGAGGCGCAGGCCGAGACGATGATGTGGCTGCTCAGCGGCGGTGACGGGTACACCGACGGGCTCGGTCGCTACACCATCGACTCCGAGGAGAACGTCAAGACGTTCGAGTGGCTGCGCAAGAACCTCGTCGAGAAGGGGCTTACGGGCCCGGTCGCGCCCGGCAAGCTCAACCGCAAGGACGCCTTCGCGGCGTTCGCGCGCGGCGAGGTCGGCATGCTCAACGGCCACCCGTCGCTGATGCAGGAGGCGGAGAAGAAGGGTGTGAAGGTCGGCAAGGTCGCGCTGCCGGGGGTGAACGGCAAGGCCAGGTCGGCGATGGGCGTCGCGGACTGGATCATGGGCTTCAAGCAGAAGAACCACCGCAAGGAGATCGGTGAGTTCCTCAACTTCGTCTTCGACGACAGGAACGTCCTGAAGTTCGCGGGGGACAACGACCTGCTGCCGGTGACGGTGAGCGCGAACACCGTGATGCGGCAGGACCCGCAGCACGCGAACCTGCAGGCGTTCCTGAACGAGCTGCCGTCGTCGGAGCTGCCGCCGGTCGGCAAGACGTCCTGGGCGAAGGTGAGCGAGAACATCAAGCAGAACATCGGCAAGGCGGTGGAGCCGGGTCAGGCGGCGTCGGGCGTGCTGGGCGAGATAGGCCGCGAGGCGACGGCGGCGGAGAACACGGAATAAGTTGGGTCGTATGACCGCGAGCACGCCGCAGGACCCGACCGCCCCGACGGCCCCGGACGGCGCCGGGGACGGAGGCGGTGCGTCCCCCGCGGGCCCGGCATACCCGGCCGGGGCGGACCGGCCCGCCGGGGAGGCCGACGGTACGACCGCCGCCGCGCCCGGGGCGGACCGGCCCGCCGAGGCCGGGGACACCGCCCCCGCCACCCTCCGTGAGCGGGAGCTCGCCGTGCTGGCCTTCGAGCGGCGCTCCTGGCCGGGGCCCGGGGCGAAGGAGCGGGCGGTGCGGGAGCAGCTGGGGTTGTCGCCCGTGCGGTACTACCAGCTCCTGAACGCGCTCCTCGACGACCCGCGCGCCCTCGCGCACGACCCCGTCACCGTCAACCGGCTCCGGCGGATCCGCGCGGCGCACCAAGAGCGCCGATGAGCCTGGCTCATTCCGTGGCCGCCCCTCGCCCAGGTCGCTAGGGTCGGACGCATGGGCAGCCTTCCGCATCCCACGACCCCGGCCGGCCGCGACGGACTCGCCGCGCTGCTGGCCCACCCCGAGCGGGCCGTCGTCGGTCTCGACTTCGACGGCACGCTCGCCGAGATCGTCCCCGACCCCGAACAGGCCCGCGCCCACCCCGGCGCCGTCCCGGCGCTGGCCGCGCTCGCCCCGCACGTGGCCTCGGTGGCCGTGGTGACGGGGCGGCCCGCCGGTGTCGCGGTCCGCTACGGCGGCTTCGCCGGGGTCCCCGGCCTGGAGCGCCTCGTCGTCCTCGGTCATTACGGCGCCGAGCGCTGGGACGCCGTGACGGGCACGGTCCAGGCGGCCGCGCCGCACCCCGGTGTGGCGGCGGTACGGGCCGAACTGCCCGGCGTACTGGACCGGTTCGGAGCATGGCGGGGCACGTGGATCGAGGAGAAGGGCCGCGCGGTCGCGGTCCACACCCGCCGTGCCGAGGACCCCCAGGCCGCCTTCGACGCCCTGAAGGGCCCCCTCGGCGACCTCGCCGCCCACCACGGCCTCGTCCTCGAACCGGGCCGCATGGTCCTCGAACTCCGCCCGCCGGGCATGGACAAGGGCGTGGCACTGGAGGAGTACGTCCGCGAGACGGGCGCCGGGGCCGTGCTCTACGCGGGCGACGACCTGGGCGACCTGGCCGCCTTCGCGGCGGTCGAAAAACTCCGCTCGGACGGCACGCCGGGCCTCCTGGTCTGCAGCGGCTCCACCGAGGTCCCCGAACTGGCCACCCGCGCCGACCTCCTGGTCCCCGGCCCCGAGGCGGTCGTCACCTTCCTCGCGGACCTGGCCCGCACGCTGCGCTGAGCACTCAGCCCTTGAACAAGGAGCGTCCGACGTAAGGCGGCGCCACTTCTTTCACCGGCGTGCTGTTCCGGTCCGGAACAGCCTCGCCGGGGATCGCGGTCTTCGACACGCGGCGCAGTACGAGGACGCCGTCTTCGCTCCAGATGGTGCGGTAGCCGTGTTCCGTGAGGATTTCGGCTCGTCGCTTCTGTTCTTCCACGTCCTGGAAAGGGAACGCCCTCTCCTTTGTGCTGAGGATTACGTATTCCATGCCTCGCGGGGTGCCGTCGAGCATGACGACGTTCGTCTTTGCGGTGAGTCGGGGTACGGCATGGTTGTCCGCCTCGACCGACGCTCCTGGCGGTATGACGGAAACGGCCTTGCCGAGGGCCTTGCCATTGGCGATCGACTCGTGGCGGGCCGGGTCCGTCAGGGGTACGAGGGCGATGACCAAGGAGGCCGCCAGGGCGAGGCCTGCGGCGAGCCGGGTGGTCGGCGGGAAAGGGCGGCGGCGGCCGGTCGGGATATGAAATCGCATCCTTGCCGTGACTTCGATCGCGGCTGTGAGGACGATCGGCCACAGGAACGCGTCGTAGTGACGCGCCGCCGTCCAGTGATTCCCATTCGACGACAGGAGGCGCTCCGCCAGCAGGGGCAGGGCGCACAGGGCCGTCGCCGAGCGGAGGGGGAGGAAGAGCAGGGTCCCGAACACCCAGAGCAGCAGCAGAGCCTTGGTCGGGACGTCGAATGCCGCCCGCACGAGCAGGCTGGGGTCGGTGACCACGTTCCACATGGCGGACGAGGCATCCTCCCCGAGCGCCTGATAGCTCCAGTAGTAGCCCGGTTCACCCCCCATCGCGGGGATCAGCCACGTGACCGACAGCGCGGAGAGCGCACCGGGCCGGCGATTGCCAGGGCGGCCCCGGTTCTCAGCCCCGGCATGTCTCGGGCACGCCCGCTGCGCACCAGCAGGACCACGCCGTAGCAGCCCACCACGAGCCCGAGGTCTTCCTTGACGCCGGTGAGGAGAAAGGCCGTGACCAGCACCATCGTGTAGCGGCGGGCCAAGGCCTGGTGGAACATCGCCAAGGTGAGCGGAACGGCGAACGCCACCTCGTGGAAGCCGCCCCTGGCCGCTGTCATCAGCGGCCATCCCACCGCGTAGACGAACGCACACGCATTGACGAAGCGCAGGTCCGGTGCGGAGCCGGCGCGGGCGAGCGCGCGAGCCGCTATGCCGCGCACCAGGGGAGCTCCCGCGGCGAACAACGCCGCTTGGAGGACGAGGAGAACCCTGGGGTCGTCCCAGACCCAGTACAGCGGTGCCGCGAGGGCGAGTATCGGCGAGAAGTGGTCGCCCAGGAGCGAGAAGTCCGCGGGGAACTCGTGGTGGTAGTTCTTGACCGGCGAGACGGGGAGTGAAAAGGCCGCGTAGGAGCGTATCGCCTGGTCGAATATGCCCAGGTCGAAGCCGCCCAATTGCATGGACGCCCACTGGTGCATCCCTAAGCCCAGCGATATCGCGAAGCAGACCGATGAGCTGAGCAGAGAAGGCAGTCAGGATATCGAGCCCCGCCGACGGCGGTATTCCGCTTCTTCGCCACCCGTTCCGGCTCGGCCCGTCCCTTCAGCGGATTCGGTGGGACGGACCGCCAATTGCCCGGAAGTGGAAGGAAGTTGCATGATCCGAGCGTATCCATCCACTGCCCCGCCTCCAGGGTGGAAAGAGCAGCGGTGGCCGAATTCCTACCCCCGCGGACTACCCCGGCGGACTACCCCCGCGGATCCAACGCCCCCAGCGCCTCCAGCTGCGACACGAACCACCGCTGCGGCGGCAGCGCCGTCGCCGACGCCGCGAGGCGCTTCGTGCGTTCCGCGCGGTCGGTGTCCGGGAGGGAGAGGGCCTCGTGCAGGGCCTCGGCCGTGGCCACCACGTCGTACGGGTTCACCCCGATCGCGTCCTCGCCCAGCTCCTCGTACGCGCCCGCCTCCCGGGACAGGACCAGGGCCACGCCCCGGTCCGTGACGACCGGGACCTCCTTCGCGACGAGGTTCATGCCGTCGCGGATCGGGTTGACCAGGGCCACGTCCGCCAGGCGGTACGCCGCCAGGGAGCGGGCGAAGTCGTCCTTCACGTGCAGGAGGACCGGGGTCCAGTCCGGCGTGCCGTACTCCTCGTTGATCGCCGCGGCGACCCGGGAGACCTCCTCGGTGTAGTCGCGGTACACCTTCAGGTCCTGCCGGGAGGGGTACGCGAAGGCGACGTGGACCACCCGGCCCCGCCACTCCGGCCGCTCCTGGAGCAGCGTGCGGTACGCCCGCAGGCCCCGCACGATGTTCTTCGACAGCTCGGTGCGGTCCACCCGGATGATCACCTTGCGGCCGGGGCCGATCTGCTCCCGCAGCGTCTCCAGCCGCTCCTCCACGTCCGCCCGGCGCGAGCGCTCCCGCAGGAAGTCCGCGTCCGCGCCGAGGCCGTGCACCCCCAGCTCCGTACCGCCCGTGCCGCCGACGACCGCCTCGCAGCACGCGGCGAACGCGTCCGCCCACCGCCGGGTCAGGAAGCCCAGCCGGTCCGCTCCCAGCATCCCCCGCAGCAGCTGCTCGGCGATGTCGTCGGGCAGCATCCGGAAGTACTCCGCCGGGGCCCACGGCGTGTGTGAGAAGTGGCCGATCCGCAGGTCCGGGCGCAGGTCCCGGAGCAGGCCCGGCACCAGCGCCAGGTGGTAGTCCTGCACCAGCACCGACGCGCCGTCCGCGGCCTCCGCCGCGAGCGCCTCCGCGAAGGCGCGGTTGTACGCCTCGTACGCCGCCCACTGCCGGCGGAACTCCAGGTCGAAGACCGGCTCCAGCGGGGTCTGGTACAGCATGTGGTGGACGAACCACAGCACCGAGTTCGCGATGCCGTTGTACGCGGCGGTGAAGACGTCCGGGTCGATGCCCAGCATCCGGACACCCGGCTCGGACACCCCGCGCCGGACCGCCTCCCGGTCACCCTCGCCGAGCGCCGCGCACACCCACACGCTGTCCTCGGCCGAGACCGCGCTCAGCCCGGAGACGAGACCGCCTCCGCCGCGGCGCGCTTCGAGGGTGCCGTCCTCGCGCGGCACGTAGGAGACCGGGCCGCGGTTGGACGCGACGAGTACCTGGGCGGTGCGCTCTGAGGCCATGGAACCGAACCTAGCCCGCTCGGGAAACGCTCAAACGTACGCATGACCGGAACCGGTCGGCTTGACCACGTCCGGCGCCACTGCTCACCGGTGCCGCTCTCAATCGTGCCGCCGCGTCCGGAGCGCCGCCAGCGCCACCACCCCGATCGCCGCCAGGGTCAGCACGACCCCGCCCAGCAGCCACAGCGCCTCCACACCCCAACCCGAATCCATACCCATGCCTAGAAATGTAGGCAAAACACATGATCATTACGGGTTACGCCACGCTGCGACGCCGATACTCCGCGATCTCGGTCATCGGCGGCCGCTCCTCCGTGTCGACCTCGTACGTCCGCGGCACGAAACCCTCCTCGCCCCGCTCGAACTGCGTCAGCCGCGGCCGCACCATATGCCCCCGCGACAGCCGCAGCTGCGCCGTGCGGTAGATCGCCGCCGCCATCCGCCCCAGCGCCTGCCCGCCCTGGTGCCGGTGCTTGCGCACCCCCACATCCACCTGCGCCAACGCGTCCAGACCCACCGTGTGCAACGCGTCCACCAGCAGACCCAGCTCCACGCCGTACCCCACCGGGAACGGCAGCCGCTCCAGCAGCGAGCGCCGCGCCGCGTACTCCCCGCCCAGCGGCTGTACGAAGCCGGCCAGCTGTGGCCAGTGCAGATTCAGCAGCGGCCGGGCCACCAGCTCCGTCACCCGCCCGCCCTGGCCAGGGGTGTCGCCAAGCGGGCGGTCGTACATCGCCTTCACGAAGTCCACGTCCGGGTCGGTCAGCAGCGGACCCACGATCCCCGAGACGAAGTCCGCGGAGAAATCCCTGAGATCCGCGTCCACGAAGCAGACGACGTCCCCACTTGTCGCCATCAGCGACCGCCACAGCACCTCGCCCTTGCCCGGGACGCTGGGTATGCGGGGGAGTATCGCGTCACGCGCCACCACCCGCGCCCCGGCCGCCGCGGCCACCTCGGCCGTACGGTCCGTGGAGCCCGAGTCGACCACCACCAGCTCGTCCACGAGCGGCACGGCCGGCGACATCAGCTCACGCCGGATCACGGCCACGATGTCCCCGACCGTCGCCTCCTCGTTCAGCGCCGGCAGGACGACACTGACCGTCGTGGCGCGCTTCGCCGCCAGAATCCGGTCGAGCGGACGGTCGGCCACCGACCAGGACCGCCGACCGAGCCAGCGCTCCACCTCTTCCAGCAACGTGATCTCCATCTCGCGGATCGGACGACCATCTCAACCGTCCGGGGGTTCGGTTACAGTCTTGAACAACGCGGACGGCCGTCGCATGTCGGGGTCCCCGCGCCACACAACCGAATACCGCTCATCCAGAGGGGCAGAGGGAAACGGCCCGTTGAAGCCCCGGCAACCCTCCAGTCGGTCTCGTCCGCGACACAACGCGCCAGCGAGGCTCCCGGCTAGGGAAGGTGCCAAATCCGTCTCATGACGACGTTCGTCATGAGAAAGATGAGGAGAAAGGGCCTCGCCTCCATGGCTGTACAGACTGTTTCCGCCACCCAGACCGTCGATCTCGGTCCCGCTTCCGGCCTCTCCTGTCGGGAATGCGGCGAGCAGTTCCCGCTCGGTCCCATCTTCGCCTGTGAACTGTGTTTCGGCCCGCTCGAAGTCTCCTACGACCTCCCGCTCGGCGACCCCGAAGCCCTCCGCAAGCGCATCGAGGCCGGCCCCGACAACATCTGGCGCTACGCCCCCCTGCTGCCCGTCCCCGCCGACGTCGCGCAGAAGCCGAACCTGAACCCCGGCTGGACCAAGCTCGTCCAGGCCGACAACCTCGCCGGCGCGCTGGGCGTCGAGCCGGGCAAGCTCTTCGTCAAGGACGACTCCGGCAACCCCACGCACTCCTTCAAGGACCGCGTCGTCGCCCAGGCCCTCGAGGCCGCCCGCGCCTTCGGCTTCACCACCCTCTCCTGCTCCTCCACCGGCAACCTCGCCGGCGCGGTCGGCGCCGCCGCCGCCCGGGCCGGCTTCCGCTCCTGCGTGTTCATCCCGCACGACCTGGAGCAGGGCAAGGTCGTCATGGCCGCCGTCTACGGCGGCGAGCTCGTCGGCATCGAGGGCAACTACGACGACGTGAACCGCTTCTGCTCCGAGCTCATCGGCGACCCGGCCGGCGAGGGCTGGGGCTTCGTCAACGTCAACCTGCGCCCGTACTACGGCGAGGGCTCCAAGACGCTCGCGTACGAGATCTGCGAGCAGCTCGGCTGGCGGCTCCCGGACCAGATCGTCATCCCGATCGCGTCCGGCTCCCAGCTCACCAAGATCGACAAGGGGCTCCAGGAGCTCATCAAGCTGGGCCTGGTCGAGGACAAGCCGTACAAGATCTTCGGCGCCCAGGCGGAGGGCTGCTCGCCGGTGTCGGTGGCCTTCAAGGCCGGTCACGACGTCGTGCGGCCCCAGAAGCCGGACACCATCGCCAAGTCCCTGGCGATCGGCAACCCGGCGGACGGCCCGTACGTCCTGGACATCTGCCGCCGCACCGGCGGCGCCGTCGAGGACGTGACCGACGAGCAGATCGTGGACGCGATCAAGCTGCTGGCCCGTACGGAAGGCATCTTCACCGAGACCGCCGGCGGCACCACCCTCGGCGTCGCGAAGAAGCTGATCGAGTCCGGGGCCATCGACCCGTCCCTGACCACGGTGGTCGTCAACACGGGTGACGGCCTCAAGACCCTCGACGCGGTGGCCCCCACGACGGGTATGACCGCAGTCATCCGCCCCAACCTGGACTCTTTCCGAGAGGCTGGCCTCGCATGAGCGTCAACGTCCGCATCCCCACCATCCTCCGTACGTACACCGGCGGCCAGGCCGAGGTCTCTGCCGAGGGCGCGACCCTCTCCGAGGTCATCGCGGACCTGGAGAAGAACCACACCGGCATCGCCGCCCGCGTCCTCGACGACCAGGGCAAGCTGCGCCGCTTCGTGAACGTGTACGTCAACGACGACGACGTCCGCTTCGAGCAGGGCCTGGAGACCGCGACGCCGGACGGCGCCGGCGTGTCGATCATCCCCGCGGTCGCCGGCGGCTGCTGAACGGCCTGACGCGACCCGGCGTACGGACCCGACTTACGGAATTGCCCCCTCCACGGAAAGCGGAGGGGGCAATTCTGCATGGTTGAACGCGGTAGAGTTGGGGAAGTCCCCTCCGCTGCTTGTGCCAGCCGCATATGAGAATGCGCCCGCACGCGACAAGAAGCAGCCAAAGTGTTCGATCGTTCTGCGCCATTTGCGCCCTTTGCCTGGCCCGACTTGCCCCGAAAGCCAGTGAATTCTCCTGAATTCCCCGTTCGGCCACGCTCAGATTTCTCGTCCGATTGACCTGTTGCAGACGGCAGTTGGGCAGATACATTCAGCCGCGGTCGACGCGTTCGAGCCCACTCCTGTCGGTGGGCGAGGTCTGACCCGGGTCCGCGAAGTGCGGTCCTGCGCAAGGGCCAGTAATAGGGGAGTTAGGCATGGCTCAGGGCACCGTCAAGTGGTTCAACGCGGAGAAGGGGTACGGCTTCATCGCGGTCGACGGTGGTGCGGATGTTTTCGTCCACTACAGCGCGATCCAGATGGACGGGTACCGCACCCTTGAAGAGGGTCAGCGAGTCGAGTTCGAGATCTCGCAGGGCCAGAAGGGTCCGCAGGCTGACATGGTCAAGCTCGCCGTCTGAGCGGCGCGATTCGGCCACGGCACACTCACGCCGAGGGGCTCGTATCCCGGGGGACACCCAGGGGGATACGAGCCCCTCGCGCGTTCCCGCCCCCGGCGGGCCACGGGGGGCTCGATCCCCGAGAGGCGCTTGCGCCCACCCGTCGCCCGACCACCACCCCTCATCGACGTCCCTTCGGGACGGCCTTGCACTCTGCTATGCCGAGTGCTAATCATTGGCGTTAGCACTCTGAAGGTGAGAGTGCTACCGAGGGACCGGGTCGGTGAGGTCCGCACGCCGCGTGGGGCAAGGAACCACAGGCACGCAGACCGTCCGTCGCGGGCGCAGGCGCGGTCCAGGAGCGTTATCCACCCCATGTCCGGGAGGACCACTTCACATGGCCAAGATCATCGCGTTCGACGAGGAGGCCCGGCGCGGTCTCGAGCGCGGCATGAACCAGCTCGCCGACGCCGTCAAGGTCACCCTTGGCCCCAAGGGCCGGAACGTCGTCCTCGAGAAGAAGTGGGGCGCCCCCACGATCACCAACGATGGTGTCTCCATCGCCAAGGAGATCGAGCTCGAGGACCCGTACGAGAAGATCGGCGCCGAGCTGGTCAAGGAAGTCGCCAAGAAGACGGACGACGTCGCCGGTGACGGTACGACCACCGCGACCGTCCTCGCCCAGGCGCTCGTCCGCGAGGGCCTGCGCAACGTCGCCGCCGGCGCCAACCCGATGGCCCTCAAGCGCGGCATCGAGAAGGCCGTCGAGGCCGTCTCCGGCGCCCTGCTCGAGCAGGCGAAGGATGTCGAGACCAAGGAGCAGATCGCTTCCACGGCCTCCATCTCCGCCGCCGACACCCAGATCGGTGAGCTGATCGCCGAGGCCATGGACAAGGTCGGCAAGGAAGGCGTCATCACCGTCGAGGAGTCCCAGACCTTCGGTCTGGAGCTGGAGCTCACCGAGGGTATGCGCTTCGACAAGGGCTACATCTCGGCGTACTTCGCCACCGACATGGAGCGCATGGAGGCGTCGCTCGACGACCCCTACCTCCTGATCGTCAACTCCAAGATCTCTTCCGTGAAGGACCTCCTCCCGCTTCTGGAGAAGGTCATGCAGTCGGGCAAGCCGCTGCTGATCATCGCCGAGGACGTCGAGGGCGAGGCCCTGTCGACCCTGGTCGTCAACAAGATCCGCGGCACCTTCAAGTCCGTCGCGGTCAAGGCCCCGGGCTTCGGCGACCGCCGCAAGGCCATGCTGAACGACATCGCCATCCTCACGGGCGGCACGGTCATCTCCGAGGAGGTCGGCCTCAAGCTCGAGAACGCCGGCCTGGACCTGCTGGGCCGCGCCCGCAAGGTCGTCATCACCAAGGACGAGACCACCATCGTCGACGGTGCCGGTGACAGCGACCAGGTCGCCGGTCGCGTGAACCAGATCCGCGCCGAGATCGAGAACTCCGACTCGGACTACGACCGCGAGAAGCTCCAGGAGCGCCTCGCGAAGCTGGCCGGCGGCGTGGCCGTCATCAAGGCCGGTGCCGCGACCGAGGTCGAGCTCAAGGAGCGCAAGCACCGCATCGAGGACGCCGTTCGCAACGCGAAGGCGGCCGTCGAGGAGGGCATCGTCGCCGGTGGTGGCGTGGCCCTGCTCCAGGCCTCCTCGGTCTTCGAGAAGCTCGACCTGAACGGCGACGAGGCCACCGGCGCCAACGCCGTGAAGCTCGCGCTGGAGGCCCCGCTCAAGCAGATCGCCGTCAACGGTGGTCTCGAGGGTGGCGTCATCGTCGAGAAGGTGCGCAACCTGCCCGTCGGCCACGGCCTGAACGCCGCGACCGGTGAGTACGTCGACATGATCGCCGAGGGCATCATCGACCCGGCGAAGGTGACCCGCTCTGCCCTGCAGAACGCCGCCTCCATCGCCGCGCTGTTCCTCACCACCGAGGCCGTCATCGCCGACAAGCCGGAGAAGGCCGCCGCGGCCGCTCCGGGCGGCATGCCGGGCGGTGACATGGACTTCTGATCCTCCGGGATCGGATCCGTCCGACGGTCCGAGGGCGGCACCCCTTCATGGAGGGGGTGCCGCCCTCGGCGTTCTGCCACACCCTGGAAGTAGCGGTGCCGCACGCTCGCACGCCCGCACGCGGCAGCAGCGGCAGCAGGAGGGTGGCGAAGGCCATGACCACGCAGTCGACCACGAAGCTGACGACCCCCTCTGAGCGGGAGCTCGTCATCACCCGGGACTTCGCGGCCCCGCGCGAGCGGGTCTTCGAGGCCTGGACGAAACCGGAGCAGGTACGGCAGTGGTACGGCCTGAGCTCCCTGACCACGACCGTGTGCGACATCGATCTGCGCGTGGGTGGCGCCTGGCGCTGGGGCCAGAAGGCCCCCGACGGCCAGGAGATCGTCTTCTCCGGTATGTACGAGGAGATCACCCCGCCGGAGCGGCTCGTCTACACCGAGCTCTTCGAGCTGATGCCCGGCCCGCCCATCCACGTCACCCTCACCTTCGAGGAGAAGGGCGACGGCGTCACCAGACTGCGGAGCACCTCGGTCTGGCCGTCCGCCGAGATCCGCGACCAGGCCCTGGCGACCGGCATGGAGGCGGGGGTGGCGGAGGAGTACGACCGCCTGGCGACCTTCCTGGCCCGGGTGTAGGCCCCCCGGCAGCGCGAAGGGCGGCACCCCCGGAAGGGATGCCGCCCGGCACAGGTCCCGTAAGGGATCAGCGCACGTCGACGAAGTCGCCGGTCGCCGTCGAGTTGAAGTGCGTCGCGTCACCGAGGTACCGGATCAGCCAGGTGCCGTCGACCGTCGCCTTGCCCTTGAGCGTGGCCAGCCCGGTCGAGCTGGTCTTCCCGGACGACACCAGCGTGTACTTCGACGCGCCCTTGGCCTGGAACCACAGCTGCACGGGCTGCCCCGCGTACGCCTTCCACGCCGTCCCCGACAGCTGCTGCAGCACACCGGTCACGGTCACCACGGCGCGGTGGTGACGACCTTGCCCACCTCGGAGCCACGGCCGTCCCGACCGAGGCTGACCTTCACCGGAGCGTCCCCGACGGCGGCGCCCGCCGCGTTCGCGTCGACGACCCGGCCGGAGACGGTGACGGTCTCGCCCGGCTGGGCACGCGTCTTGTCGGCGGCGGCGGTGATGGACACCCGGCGCGGCTGGTACTCGTACACACGGCTCACCGTGCTGTCCGTGCCGTGGGCCTCTTCGCTGTCCTCGGTGAACGTGCCGAAGAACTCCTCACCGACGGCCGCCACCGGGTACGGCGCCCCGGTGAACGTTCCGTCCGCGGCCGTGACCGCCGAGGTGGCCTCGGTCCTGTCGGGCAGGCGCGAGAACTCGACCGTGCGCCCGGCCAGCGGCACCTTGTCCCCGGAGCCCGGCTGCACACCCATCAGCGTGCCCTGGGGGCGCGCGTTGCGGTCGTTCCAGGCGGGCTTGCCGACGCTCCACCGGAGCTCGGGGCGGAGCGTGAAGTCCAGCGTGCCCGCACCCTCGCGGGTGAAGGTGTTGCCCTTGCTGTCGGTGGCCGTCACGTTGGTGAGACCCCCGCATGGTGTTGGCGCACCGGCGGGGGTCGCTTTTGTCTTGGGAGTCGTCACGCTAGAGGCATATGACGCTGCGTGGCAAATCGGTCGCTCACCGTGTCAATTCTGCCCAACTCGCAGGGTGGGTGGGCGGGTTCACTTGCCAATTCCCATCCCAAATCGATGTTAAGAGGTCTCGGCGCGCGGGCCTTGAGCTCCGGGAACGGGACGGGAAAGCGCGTGCGGGCCGGGGTCAAGGGTGAGGGAACTTCCTGTGATCGACCGGACGCCGCGAGTGAGGACAGGCGCGCAGGCGTCGATCCAGGACGAGCGGGTAACCGCCAGGGGAGAGGACCCCATCGTGAAGCTCAGCGACTGGATGCTCACCGCCACCGAACGCGGGAACACCTCCACCCGGCTGGACCGGCGCCATCCCGACGGCGCCGCCTGGACCCGTGGGAACGACGTGCGGCCGCTCGTGCACGGCGCGGCGTACTTCGCCGAACTGCTCGCGGCCGTACGGGCGCAGGGCTCCGGAGACCTCCTGCTGTTCACCGACTGGCGTGGCGACCCGGACGAACGCCTCGACGGCGAGGGTTCCGAGATCGGCCGGGTCCTGGGCGAGGCGGCCGAGCGCGGGGTGATCGTGAAAGGCCTGCTGTGGCGGTCCCACCTGGACAAGCTGCAGTTCAGCGAGGAGGAGAACCGCCACCTGGGCGAGGAGCTGGAGGACGCCGGCGGCGAGTGCCTGCTCGACATGCGGGTACGTCCCGGCGGCTCGCACCACCAGAAGCTCGTGGTGCTGCGCCACCCCGGCCGTCCTGACCGCGACGTCGCGTACATCGGCGGCATCGACCTGTGCCACAGCCGCAACGACGACGCCGCCCACCACGGAGACCCCCAGGCGGTGCCCTTCGCCTCCGCTTACGGGCGGCGGCCGCCCTGGCACGACGTGCAGCTCGCCATCCGCGGCCCGGCGGTCGGTGATCTCGAAGCAGTCTTCCGCGAACGCTGGGAAGACCCCTCGCCCCTCACCCGCAGCCCGATGGTCCGGGTCCGCGAACTCGCGCACCACGAGGACACCGAGGCCGATCCCCTGCCGCCCCAGTTGCCCGACCCCGGTCCTCGCGGCACCCACACCGTGCAGGTGCTGCGCACGTACCCCAACCGGCTGCTGCGCGGCTATCCCTTCGCCCCCGACGGCGAACGCAGCGTCGCACGCGGTTACCTCAAGGCCCTGCGGCGGGCACGGTCGCTCATCTACCTGGAGGACCAGTACCTGTGGTCGCCGAACGTCGTCGGCTTCTTCGGCCGTGCGCTCCGGGAGAACCCCGGTCTGCGGCTGATCGCCGTCATCCCCTCCCTGCCCGAGCAGGACGGGCGGATCACGCTGCCGATGAACCTGGTCGGACGCGTCGCGGCCCTCGACGAGCTGCGCCGGGCGGGCGGTGCCCGGGTGGCCGTGTACGGGTTGGAGAACCCCGAGGGGGACCCCGTGTACGTGCACGCCAAGGTGTGCGTGATCGACGACGTGTGGGCGACGGTCGGCTCCGACAACATCAACCTCCGTTCCTGGACGCACGATTCGGAGCTCAGCTGCGTGGTCCTGGACGACAGTGTCGACGGGCGACCGCCGCCCGACCCCGGCGGACTTGGGGACCAGGCCCGCCGCTTCGCGCGTGACCTGCGGCTGGAGCTCTTCCGCGAGCACCTGGACGCTCCGGAGGCCGACGCGCCGGACGCGCCGGACGATCTGTGCGACCCGGTGAAGGCCTTCGACGTCTTTTCCGCGCGGGCCGCCGCGCTGGACGACTGGTACGAGGGCGGTCGCCGCGACCCCAGGCCGCCCGGCCGACTGCGCGCCTACCAGCCGCCGGACATGTCCCGCATCACCCGCGCCCTCGCCATGCCGCTCTACCGCCTCCTGGTCGACCCGGACGGCCGCCCCGCGAGGCTCCGGTGGCGCAACGCGTACTGACGCTGCGTCCAAGCCCGGCCGCCCGCTCACCGGCAACATGCTCCGCCAGTCCCTCCAGAACGCCTTCGTCACCGACGGCGCCTTCCCCGCCTTCGCCCGTCTCGTCCGGGACGCCAAGGACCCGGCCGCCGTCCCGGCCCTCACCCCGGACATCGCCTACGCCCTGCCGGACACCGACGCGGCGATCACGGTCGCGGTGATCTGCAACGACGTGAAGTGGCCCGGGTCCGTCCCCGGACACCGTCGCGCCGTCCTCGCCGACCGCGCCGCGCACCCGCTGACGGCGGGCATGCCGGCGAACATCACCCCCTGCTCGTTCTGGAAGAGCAAGCCGACGTCCGAGCCGACCCGGATCACCTCCGACGGCCCGTCCAACATCCTGATGATCCAGAGCCTGCGTGACCCGGCCACTCCGCACCACGTCGGCCTGAAGATGCGCCAGGCCCTCGGCGACCGCGCCCGGCTCGTCTTGGTGGACCAGGGCGGCCACGGCATGTATCTGACCAACGGCAACGCCTGCGGCAACCGCGCCGTGACGGATTTCCTGACGACCGGCGCACGCCCGTACGAAGACACGCACTGTGCGAGCTGACGGGCTGACGTAACGAGGCCCCGGAGCCGATGGTTCCGGGGGCTTCATGCGTTCGGCGGAGCGCATTCAGGGGTTCACTACCAAAAGTATTCGAACCGCCACATAAAGTGATTGTGTGTGATCGTTTCTGCATGTTCCTCTCATGCTCATGCGTACTAGAACCAAGACCGCCCTCGCGGCTGCCCTCTCCGCCGCCCTGGCGATCGCAGGGCCCCTGTCCGTCTCGGCCCACTCCGCACCGGGCCCGTCGGGCAGCCCGACGCTCGCCCCGCTGATCAAGTCCTCCTCGCCGCGGGTAATCCCGGGGCAGTACATCGTCACGCTGAAGGCGGGTCAGGACAGCTCCGCCATGGCGCAGAAGGTGCCGGGCGTGACGCCGCTCTTCACGTACCGCTCCGTGATCTCCGGCTACGCGGCCAAGCTCACCGCCTCGCAGCTGGACGCGGTCCGCAAGCTGCCCGGCGTCGAGGCCGTCGAGCAGGACGCCACCGTCAGCGTCACTCCTGAGAAGACCGACGCGGCCGAGCAGCGGCTCGTCGCCGCCAGCTGGGGCCTGGACCGGATCGACCAGCCCTACCTGCCGCTGAACCACCAGTTCAACGTCAACACCTCCGGCAAGGGCGCCACCGCCTACATCCTCGACACCGGCCTCGAGTTCGGCCACTCCGAGTTCGGCGGCCGCGCACGCAGGGGCTTCGACGCGATCGGCGACGGCCGCAACGGCGCCGACTGCAACGGCCACGGCACCCACGTCGGCGGCACCGTCGCCGGAGCGACGTACGGCGTCGCCCGCCAGGCCAACCTCGTCAGCGTCCGCGTCCTGAACTGCCAGGGCAGCGGCTCCTGGTCCGGCATCATCGCCGGCTTCGACTGGGTGGCCCAGAACGCCGTCCAGCCCGCCGTCCTCAACGGCTCGCTCGGCGGCCCCCGCAACCAGGCCGTCAACAACGCCGCCACTGCCCTGTCGAACCGCGGCGTCCTGCCGGTCCTCGCTGCGGGCAACGAAGCCCAGGACGCCTGCAACGTCTCGCCCGCCAGCGCCGACAACGTCCTGACGGTCGGAGCCAGCAACCACCTGGACGAGGAAGCCAGCTTCTCCAACTTCGGTCCGTGCCTCGACCTCTACGCGCCGGGCACGGCCATCCTCTCCGCCAAGCTGGGCGGCGGCAGCACCGCACTGAACGGTACGTCCATGGCGTCCCCGCACGTCGCCGGCGTCGCCACCCTCGCCAAGGCCGCGAGCCCGTCGGCCAGCCCGGCCGCGGTCGCGAACTGGATCCTGGAGCAGACGGTCAAGGACGAACTGACCGTCTCGAAGCTCTCCCCGAGCATGCTGCTCCAGACCGGCGGCCTGTAACCCCTCACACCCTCTGGCCCGCCCCTCGCTCACCGGGGCGGGCCGGAGTCGCGCCTACGGTACGGACGTGAGCCCGGCGACGAAGACGGACCAGGCGGCCGTACGGAAGGCGAGGTGCGGGCCGTCGGGGTTCTTGGAGTCGCGGACCGGGACGACGCCGGGGTGGTCGTCGGAGACTTCCAGGCAGTTGCCGCCGCTGGCGTCGCTGTACGTGGACTTGCGCCAGGTCGCGACCTCAAGGCAGTCGCCTCCGCTGGGGCCGCTGTAGCTGGACTTGTGCCAGACCGCCGTCGACAGGTCGTACTCAGGGCTCTTGATCTTCATGGGCGTAATCCTCCGCCACTGATTCGATCAGGGCCAGGGATTCTTGTGGTGACAGTGCGCTGGCCCCGAGCAAATCGTAGGTGAGTTCGTAGCGGGCGACACTGGCCGGGTCGTCTTCCAGTCGGCCAGTCCCCAGGGCTTGGAGGTACACGAGTGTGGGCGCCTCGTCGAAGAACATCAGCTTGAGCGACCCTTCCGTCGCCACGTGTGCGCCCTCTGAGAAGGGCAGTACCTGCACAATCACCCGCCTCCGCCGGATCAGCGCGGCGATGTGGCCGAGCGCCTCGGCCATTACTTCCGGCCCACCCACCTCCCTGCGCAGCACAGCCTCATCGAGAATCGCCCACACCATCGGTTTTGTTGGATCCTCGAGCAGGTGAGTTCGGTCGAGCCTGGCCTCGACGAGTTTGTCGATCGTGGCGTCCGTCTCTGTGGGCCGCCCACCACGGAACATCTCCCGTGCGTACGCCTCCGTCTGTAGCAACCCCGGGATCAGCAGCGGCGCGTACTCCTTGATCCGTTCCGCCACCGCCTCCGCGTCCGCCGCCTCCGCGAAGTGGTCGGGATACTTCGACTGGTTCGCGGCCCCGCAGTTGCGCTCGAAGAAGTCGCCGGTTCCCAACATCTTGTCGAGTTGGATCGCGATGTCGACAGGAATGCGACGCGTTCCGTTCTCCATCGCTCCGATGTAGGAACCGCTCACGAAGAGTGGTTCCCCGCAAGCCTCCTGGCTCAGGCCGGCCTTCTCGCGCGCGTGGCGCAGTTCGGCGCCGATCAAGGCGCGGGGGTTGGAGGAAGGGTCGAGGTCCTTGCGTCCAGGCATGGCAACTCCCTCTCGTACAGGTGGGATTGTTGGGCCACCGATCTGTTCAGGCTAGCCTCGGACCGGACACGCTGTGTGAGGAACGAGAAACACTCGGTGTGGAGGTAGAAGCAATGACGATGACCGCGAGTGAGCGCCTGCGGGCCGTGGAGGACGCCGTGGCGCAGCTCAGGTCCGAGCTCGGGGCGGCCGGGGTCACCCTGCCGTCGCTGCGGATGGATCCGGTGTCGGCGGCGGGGATGGATCCGTACCCTCTCGTGGAGCTGGGGCGGTGCAACCTGGACACCGCGCTACGGCTCGTCGCCGTGCTGCATCACGCCCGTAAGTGAGGAGCCGTGACCTTTACACGGACACCTGCGCCTTCGTCGGGGCTTCGGGCGCTGCCTGGTCTTCCACGTCCACGTCTTCGTCTACGTCGACGTTGAACTCGGCGAGGAGCTGTCTGCTGAAGCCGAAGAAGTACGTGGCCGTGAACCCGGCCACGTACCCGACGAGGAGCCCGCCCGCGTAGATCGCGACCGTCTCCGCCAGGCCTTTGTTGCCGTCGAGGAGCGGGAAGAGCGCCCAGCCGGACGGGCCGATGGTCGTCGAGCCGACGTGGTCGCCGAGCATGTTGAACAGCCCGATGAAGCCGCCTCCGAAGGCGCCGCCCACGCAGGCGGTGACGAAGGGGCGGCCGAGGGGAAGCGAGACGCCGTAGATGAGGGGTTCGCCGACGCCCAGCAGGCCCGCCGGGAGGGCGGATTTGATCGTGCGGCGGATGGAGCGGTTGCGGGAGAGCCGGACGTACACGGCCATCGCCGCGCCGACCTGGCCCGCGCCGGCCATCGCGAGGATGGGGAGCAGGACCGTACTGCCCTGCTGCTCGATGAGGGTGGTGTGGATGGGGATGAGGGCCTGGTGCAGGCCGAGCATCACCAGCGGGAGGAACAGCCCGCCGAGGACGAACCCGGCGCCCGCGCCGGCGTGGGCGAGGAGCCAGTCGGCGAAGGTGCCGATGGCGGTGGAGACCTCGCCGGCGACGTACATCAGGCCGTAGATGGTGACCAGGCCGGAGACCAGGACGGTCAGGGTCGGGGTCACGAGCACGTCGAGGGTGCCGGGCACCCAGCGGCGGCACCACTTCTCCACGTACACCGCGAGGAGCGCCGCGCCGAGCGCGCCGAGGACGCCGCCCTGGCCGGGGGAGAGGGCCTGGCCGAACGCCTCGGTCTTCGCCACGCCCGGGAAGACGATGATCGCGGCGACCGCGCCGCCGAGGATCGGGGTGCCGCCGAACTCCTTCGCCGTGTTGTAGCCGACGAAGACCGCGATCAGCGCCATGAAGCCGGAGGCGACGGCGGCGAGGGCGGGGGTGAGGGAGGGGAGCCAGCGGAGGTTGACGAGGAGGCCGTTGAGGCCGGCGATGATGCCGCAGCCGATGAGGGCGGGGATCAGCGGGACGAAGATGTTCGCGACGCGGCGCAGGAGCTGTTTGAGGGGGGTCTGGTTCCTGGCCTTCTGGGCGGCCTTGAGGGCGGCGCCGGTGGCGGCGAGGTCGTCGGCGGTGGGGGGTGTCTTGGTGAGGAGTTCCTCGAAGGCGGTGGTGACTTTGGCGACGGCGGCGGGGCCGAGGACGACTTGGTAGGTGTCGTCGTCGACGACACCGAGGACGCCGGGGAGGGCGCGGATGGCGTCGTCCTGGACGAGGGAGCGGTCGCGGAGGCCCAGGCGGAGGCGGGTCATGCAGTGGGCGACGGTGGTGACGTTGTCGGCGCCGCCGAGGAGGGGGAGGAGGTGGGTGGCCGTTCTCTGTGCGTCTGGGTGCATGTGCGGGGCCTTGCTGTGGGGGTGCGGTGCGTGCGTGCCGGGGCCCTATGGGCGCCCGGCACCGGGGTGGCGGGGCGGGACGGGGGCGCCCGGCGCCGTGGGTTCCGCTGTGCCCACCCGTCCCGCCCCAGCGGAACAGTTGCCCACAGCGAGGGCCGTACGCAGGTGGCCTTCCGCCTCCGTCAGGAGTTGGTCCGCCCGTTCGGCCGTCACGTCGGCCAGGAGCATCAGGATTGCCGTTTTGACCTCGCCGTCCGCCGCGGTCAGGGCCTTTTCGATCTGGGCGTCGGTCGCGTCCGTCGCCAGGGCGACGATCCGGTGGGAGCGGGCGTGGAGTTTGGCGTTGGAGGCGCGGACGTCGACCATCAGGTTTCCGTACGTCTTGCCCAGTCGGATCATCGTGATCGTCGAGATCATGTTGAGGACCAGCTTCTGGGCCGTACCCGCCTTCAATCGCGTCGAGCCGGTGAGGAGTTCGGGGCCGACGACGACCTCCAGGCCGTGGTCGGCGGCCGCGGCGAGGGGGCTGTCGGCGTTGCAGGAGAGGCCGATCGTGAGGGCGCCCTGGGCGCGGGCGTGTTCGACGGCGCCCAGGGCGTACGGCGTGCGGCCCGAGGCGGAGACGCCGACGACGGTGTCGTCGGGGGTCAGCTTCAGCGCGTCGAGGTCCTCGGCGGCCAGGTCCCTGGAGTCCTCGGCGCCCTCGACGGAGGTGACGACGGCCGTCGGGCCGCCCGCGATCAGGCCGACGACCTGGGAGGGGTCGGTGTTGAAGGTGGGCGGGCACTCGCTGGCGTCCAGGACGCCGAGCCGGCCGGCGGTCCCGGCGCCGGCGTAGACGAGGCGGCCGCCTCTGGCCATGCGCTCGGCGGTGGCGTCGATCGCGGCGGCGATGGCGGGGAGTTGGGCGGCGACGGCGGAGGGGACGGTCTGGTCCTCGCCGTTCATCAGCCGGGCGATGTCTTCCGTGGGCAGTCGGTCGATCTCCGCCAGTTCGGGGCGGAACGCCTCGGTGGTGAGCGAGGCGAGTTCGGCGCGCAGTTCGGAGTACCTGGTCATGGCTCTTTCGGCGGCTCGTGGGTTCCGCGGGTGCACGGGCTCGGCGGGTGCTCGCGGTTCAGCGGGTGCGGGGGGCGTGGCGGTGCGCGAGGGCCTCGTAGGAGGCGGCGAGGGCCGGGGCGGCCGTCTCGTACGTCCGCTGGGTCACGCCCGTGAACAGGCAGTCGACGACGAGGAGTTGGCTCGTACGGGACGACATCGCCGCCGGGCGCAGCTCGCTCTCGCGGGCGGTGGAGGTGGTGAGTATGTGGTCGGCGTACTGCGACACCGGCCCGTCCGGGCGGCCGGTGATCGCGACCGTGGTGGCGCCGTGGTCGAAGGCGGCGCGCAGCGGTTCGATGACGTCGCCGGTCGAGCCGGAGTGGGTGATGGCGATGGCCACGTCTCCGGAGCGGAGCTGTACGGCGTTGGTGACGGCGAGGTGCGGGTCGCTGTGCGCGTGCGCGAGCAGGCCGATGCGCAGGAGCTTCTGGCCGAGGTCCTGGGCGACGAGGCCGGAGGCGCCGACGCCGTAGATGTCGATACGGCGGGCGGTGGCGAGGGCGGCGACTGCGGCGCCGAGCTGGACGGTGTCCAGGTTGGCGGCGGTGTCGGCGAGAGTTTGCTGCTCGTCGTAGGCGAGCTTGGCGACGACGTCGGCGATGGGGTCGTCGACCGCTATGTCGGCGGTGACGGAAGGGGCGCGGCCGGACTGCTGTTGGGCGGCGAGACCGGCGAGGGCGAGGCGGAGGTCGCGGTAGCCGGGGTAGCCGAGGAGGCGGGCGGTGCGGACGACGGTCGCCTCGCTCGTGCCGGTGAGTTCGGCGAGGCCGGTGACGGTGAGGGCGGCGCAGCCGGCCGGGTCGGCGGCGACGGCCTCGGCGACGCGCTGCATGGAGCGGGTCATGGACGGCGCGAGGGTGCGGACCTTGGCGGCGAGGGCGGCGGGGGCGGGGGGTGCGTCGGTGGTGGGGGTGAGCGGGGGTTTTGGGGAGCCGGGGCTGCCCTGCCTGCCCTGCTTGCCGTGGGAGGCCCGCGGGCCGTGGGAGCCGTGGGGACTCTGGGAGCCCTGTGGGCCGATCGCGGCGGCGAGGGGCGCCGGGGCCGGGTATCTGCTTCCCGCCACGGAGCCCGCCGGGGAAGGCGCCACGGAGCCCGCCGGGGAAGGCGCCACGGAGCCCGCCGGGGTGAAAATTTCCTTCACGTCATCCGTCACACTTGAAAGATATTTTCGGCCCTTCGGGGGCGTCAACCCCTGTGCCGCCACCAGGGAGACAATGGACCCATGAACGCCGTAGACCACCTGGAGCAGGCCCTGCACGCCGCCCGCGCCCTGGTCCTCGCCGACCTCGTGGCCCGCGACGTCGCCCAGGCCGAGGTCGTGTCCCTCGTCGAGGACGCGGTGACCCACCGCCGCTGGTGGGTCGAGCAGTGGCCGGAAGGCCTCGAGTACGTCGCCGGGCTGGTCGCCCAGGACGTACAGGACGCGCTCCTGGAGAAGTACGGCCGATGGCCGCTGTGTCCGGTCTGTACGTCGGGCGGTCCGCACGCCCTCGACGTCGAACCCGAACTCGGCCCGAATCCGCACTGGGTCTGCGCCAAGCAGGGCGTGGTCGTGGCCCCGGTCGGTGGCCTGCGGTGACGGTCTACGTCGATCCGCCGCAGTGGCCCGGCCACGGCCGTATGTGGTCCCACCTGGTCAGCGACGTCTCCTACGACGAGCTGCACGCCTTCGCCGCCGGCATCGGCGCCCCGGCGCGCGCCTTCGACCGGGACCACTACGACCTGCCGTCGGAGCGGTACGGGGACGCGGTGGCGGCGGGGGCGGTGGAGGTCAGTTCCAAGGAGCTCGTACGGCGTCTGACGGAGGCCGGGCTGCGGCGGCCGAAGAATCCCCGGAACGATTCCCGGAAAAATTCTCGGGGAGGTGTCGATCCGGGGGGCTCCCGTTCGACGCAAGGGTGAGAGACGGGGAGAGGCCCCGCCCTTACCGACCGAGGAGTCACCATGCCGCGCTTCATCACGCTGGTCCACATCGACGAGAACGCACTCTCCGCCGGCCCTCCCCCGGGTGAGGACTTCGACAAGCGCATGGGGGCGCTGTTCGAGGAGATCACCAAGGCGGGGGTCATGCTGGACACGGCCGGTCTGAAGCCGACCTCCGAAAGCACCCGGGTGATCTGGTCCGGCGGCAAGATCGGATACACCGACGGGCCGTTCACCGAGACCAAGGAGGTCGTCGGCGGCTACTCCATCGTCCAGGCGAAGGACAAGGCCGAGGCGATGGAGTGGGCGAAGCGGTTCCTGGAGATCCACCCGGCGGAGTGGAAGGTCACCTGCGAGGTGCGGGAGATCAAAGAGGCCTGACCGATTGCGGCGGGTGGGGCGCGGCTGCTCTGATGGCTGGCCGTGACAGACGAAGAACGGGCGCCTGAGCGGACGCAGGACCGGACGCCGGAACCGTCGACGGGGGCGACCGCCGAACCGTCGGCGGAACGGTCGACGCCGGAACCGTCGACGGGGCCGACCGCCGAACCGTCGGCGGAACGGTCGACGCCGGAACCGTCGACGGGGCCGACCGCCGAACCGTCGGCGGAACGGGCGGCGGAACGGGCGACGCGTGCGGTCGAGACAGTGTTCCGGATCGAGTCCGCGCGAATCATCGCCGGGGTCGCCCGGATCGTGCTGGACGTCGGCATCGCCGAGGAGATCGCGCAGGACGCGCTGGTCGCCGCGCTGGAGCGGTGGCCGGGGACGGGCGTCCCGGAGAGACCGGGCGCCTGGCTCATGGCCACCGCCAAGCACCGCGCGATCGACCTCGTACGCCGCAAGGAGACGTACGCGCGGAAGCTGGCGGAGGTCGGGCGGACCCTGGAGGACGTACCGCCGCCGCCCGAGCCGTCGGAGCGGGACGACATCGACGACGACCTGCTGCGGCTGATCTTCACGGCGTGCCATCCGGTGCTGTCGACGGAGGCGCGGGTCGCGCTGACGCTGCGGCTGCTGGGCGGGCTGACGACGGAGGAGATCGCGCGGGCGTTCCTGGCGCCGGAGGCGACGGTGGCGCAGCGCGTCGTACGCGCGAAGCGGACGCTGGCGAAGGCGGGGGTGCCGTACGAGGTGCCGTACGGCGAGGACCGCGCCGTCCGCCTCTCGTCGGTCCTGGAGGTCATCTACCTGATCTTCAACGAGGGTTACGCCGCCACGGCCGGCGACGACCTGCTCCGCCCGGCGCTGTGCGAGGACGCGCTGCGGCTGGCGCGGGTCCTGCAGGGACTGATGCCCGAGGAGCCCGAAGTGCACGGCCTGGCCTCCCTCCTGGAGTTCCAGGTGTCCCGCACGACGACCCGCACGGGCCCCGATGGCGAGCCGGTGCTGCTCGCCGACCAGAACCGCACCCGCTGGAACCGCCTGCTGATCCGCCGCGGCTTCGAAGCACTGCGCCGTGCGGGCGAGGGCCCGTACGCCCTCCAGGCCGCGATCGCCGCGTGCCACGCCCAGGCGGTCCGCTACGAGGACACCAACTGGTCCACGATCGCGTCCCTGTACGCCCGCTTGATGGCGCTGACCCCGTCCCCGGTGATCGAACTGAACCGCGCCGTCGCCATCTCCATGTCCCAGGGCCCGGCGGCGGCCCTCCTCATCGTCGACGCCCTGACCGCCGACCCCTCCCTGAAGACCTACCACCTGCTCCCCAGCGTCCGCGCCGACCTCCTTACCCGCCTGGGCCGCACCACCGAGGCCCACGCAGAGTTCACACACGCGGCCTCCCTGACCCGCAACGCCCGCGAACGCGAACTGCTCCTGGCCCGTGCGCAGGAGACGGCGCCGGAGGCCTAGCCGGCGGCTTCTGCGAGGTCGGCAGTCGCAATGGACGCATGGAAAGGGACAGACCGGCTACTTCACCCGCGACGAGGACGGTGCCGTGGTCGGCGTCGACCTCGCGGGGCGGGTCTTCCGGCGGGTGTCGTAGGCGGCCGCGTGAGCGGGGCGCGGGCGGGGCGGGCCGCGGCGAGGCTGGGCCCCCCGGCCCCGAGGCCCTGGTACCGGCCCGGCCCCGGAGGCTCAGGTCAGGGGCGGCCCGAGGCCTCGGTCAGAAAGCGGACTTCTCGTCCGCCAGTTCCGCCAGCTCCGCCCGCTCCACCTGCTCCGCGCGCCCCGCCCCCGCGCCCGCCACGACCCGCGAACGGGAGGTGTGCAGCCGCAGCGACACCGCCACCGCGGCCAGCGCGACGAGTGTCATCGCCCCGCCCGCCCAGGCGGTCGCGGGGAAGCCGAGGCCGCCGTCGATGACCGTGCCGCCCAGCCAGGGGCCGCCGGTGTTGCCGAGGTTGAAGGCGGCGGTGGTCGTGGCGCCCGCCAGGGTAGGGGCGGCGCCCGCGACGTTGAACATACGGGCGTTCAGGGCCGGCGCCGTGTAGAACGCCGAGACACCCAGCAGGAACGACAGCACGACCACCGCGACCGGGCTGGACGCGAACAGCGCCAGCGCGGCCAGGAAGACCGTGGACGCCGTGATGCCGCTCAGCAGCACTCCGAAGAGGTGGGCGTCCGCGACCCGGCCACCGATCGTCGTACCGATCAGCGCGCCCACCCCGAACAGGCCGAGGACCGCCGAGACCCAGCGGGCGTCGAGACCGGCCACGTCCGTCAGGAGCGGGGCGAGGTACGAGAACGCGCAGAACACGCCGCCCGCCGCCAGCGCCGTGATCACGATCGACAGCCACACCTGGCGGTCACGGTAGATCGTCAGCTCTCCCTTGAGCTCGGGCCGGCGCTCCGGGAGCGGGATGTGCGGGATCTTGGCCAGGATGCCGACCAGCGCGATCGCGGACGCGGCGCCGACCGCCCAGAACGCGGACCGCCAGCCCAGGTGCTCACCGAGGAACGCGCCCGCCGGGACGCCCAGGACGTTGGCTATGGACAGCCCGCCGATCATGACAGCCATCGCGCGGGCGCGCGCGTTCACCGGGACGGTCGCGATGGCGACAGCCGCGCCGACCGCCCAGAACCCGGCGCAGGCGAGTGCGCTGACCACCCGGGACGCGAAGAGGATCTCGTAGTTCGGGGCGAGCGCGCCCGCGACCTGGCCGAGGCCGAAGACGGTGATCAACGTGATCAGGGTCGTCTTACGGGGCAGCCGCAGCGTCGCCACGGCCAGCAGCGGGGCGCCGACGACCATGCCGATCGCGAAGGCGGAGATAAGGAGACCGGCGCGCGGGATCGACACGTTCATGTCGTCCGCGATGGTCGGCAGCAGGCCGGAGAGCATGAACTCGCTCGTGCCGAGCGCGAAGACGGAGAGGCCGAGGATGTAGACGGCCAGGGGCATACGGGGGCGTGCGGGAGTGCGCTCGGCGGGGGAAGGCGGCATGACATGTGCGAACACCGGACTTGATCCTGGCATTCCCCGGTACGGGGGGTGGCTGATCCCCGGCCGGTCCGCGGCCGGATCCTGCCCGGCCGCGGCCGGCCCCCGGCCGCCGCTCACCCTGGCCGTTCCCCCGGCCGCCCACCCCGGCCGTTCCCTGGCCCCGGGGCGGGGACGGCCCCTACGGCTGTTCCGCTTCCCAGGCCGGTGGGACGGCGCCATCATGACGGCCAGGAACACCCGGAGCCGGGGGGTACGCGGTGCGGACGGAGCATGGGTACGCGGTGTTGCTGAGCCTGGCCCTGGGCCTCACGGCGGTCGCGGGCTGCTCCGACGGGCCCGAAGGGTCCGCCGGGGCGGGGCCGAGCCCGTCGGCGTCGGCGACCGGGACGCCGACCTGGCGTCCGCCCACCGGCGACGACGGCCCCCGGCCGGGCGGACCCGACAACGAGGGCCTCTCCTTCCTGCCGCCCGGGCCCGGCGCGCCCAACACGGAGAAGGCGCCGGACCCCGAGAGCGTCTACGACCTGCTGCGGGATCGGCCGCGCGACTGCGGGGCGGCCCGGCGCGAGATCCCCGACGACCCGGAGGACTTCGAGGGGACCGGGCACTCCGAGCCGAAGGCCTGGGACGTCCTACGCGGCCTCGCCGAGGCGTGCATGGCGATCCAGGGCAAGGGCGGCAGCTGGCAGGAGGCGGCGCGGGCGTACGAGGGGGTGCCGGGCGGCCGGCCGGCCACGTGCAAGGGCCGGGCGGCGTACGAGGTCCTGGGCCGCCTGCTGCGCTGGCACCGCGAGCACCCCGGCGCCACGACGACTCTGCGCAAGCCGTCGGGCGGCGGGTCGGCGCCCGCGTGCCGGTGGCACATCGTCCGCCTGGACGCGGGCGGGGACGCGGTGGCGCGGCCGGGGGAGACGGTCAGGGTGGAGATGCGGGGCGCCTACTTCGACTACGGCGACGCGTACAAGGGCGTCGTCGTACACCTCGGCGGTCGGAACGTGGACATGACCGAGCCCCTTTGGATGTCGGGCGACCGCATGACGGTCACCTTCAGGGTCCCGGAAGGCACGCCGCCGGGCCGCCGTACGGTGCGCGTCCTCGGGACGTACCCGGCGGCGGTCGAGCGGATCCTGACGATCGAGTCGGCGGAGGGCCCTGTGAGCCCCTCGCCTTCCGAGCCCTCGCCGACGGATCCCGCTCCGACGGACCCCTCCCCGACAGATCCCGAGCCCACGCACCCGGACCCCTCCGCCCCGACCCTGTCATGACCCGCCGCCCGCGCCTGCGCCTCCGCCGAGCGACCCCGCCCGACCCGGGCGCGCCCGCGTCGGGCGGCGCACCCGCCCCGGCCACGGGTCCCGGCCCCGACACGGGCCAGGTCCCTGCGGCGCGTACGAGCCCGCCCGCGCCCGCGCCGGGCGGCGCACCCGCCCCGGCTACAGGGCCCGGCCCCGCCACGACCACCGCGCCCGGCGGGACGGCCACCCCGCCCGCCCCGGCCCCCGACGACGCCACCGCCCCCGCTCCCGGTCGGGTCGCGGAGCTGCTCGGGACCTTCGGGTCGCTTCTGTCGCTGTTCACCGCCGTGTTGTTCTACTTCGGGTGGGCCAGTACCGACGCCGAGACCAAAGCCCTCGGGCTGCGGGACAACCTGTTCCGGCTGTCCACCGCCGACTACCTCCTGCGCAGTGTCAACGCGCTCTACCTGCCCGTGCTCGTCGCGGCCGTCCTCGCCTTCGGCGCGTACGCCGGGCACCGGCGGGTGCCCGAGCCGGTGGTGCGGGGGATGCGGTGGGCGTGGGTGGGGGCGCTGGGGGCCGTCGGGGTGTATCCGCTCGCGCCCGGCGTCGGAGAGGTCGCCGTGCCGCTCGCGGTGCTCGTGGGGGTGCTGCTCACCGCGTACGCGCGGACCCGGGACGCGCCCCGGCCGCGGTTGTGGGCGCTCGCGCTGCTCCTCGCCGTGGTCGCGCTGTTCTGGTCGGTGTACGCCTACGCCGGGATCGTCGGGCGGGGGCGGGCCGCCGACACCGCGCGGAGTGTGGCCGGCGGGCTGCCCGCCGTCGTCGTGTTCAGCGAGAAGGACCTGCTGATCCGCGGTGGCGGGAGCTGTCTGTCCCTGGTCGCCGAGAAGGGCAGCCCGTACCGCTACCGGTACGCCGGGCTGCGGCTCTTCCACGTCTCCGGGGACCGGCTCTATCTCGTACCCCGCCACTGGGCGCCCTGGGACGGCACCCTGCACGTACTGGAGGACAAGGGCGACAAGATGCGGCTGGAGTACGTCAGCGGGCGGGTGTACCGCTCGCGTGAGTGCCCCTAGCTCTCCGGCCGCGCCAGCTCTGCCAGCTCCGCCGTGAGGTTGCGGCGCGCGGGTGCTTCCCAGTGCTCCGCGCCGTACGGGGTGCGGAACAGCCTCGGCAGGGCGAGGAGCTGGCGCAGCACCGCCGCCCGGCCCGCCCGGAACGCGTCGTCCGGGACGAAGCCGTACTCCTCCCGGACCGCCGCCACATACCCCCCGTACGTATCGGCGTCGGTCGCCAGGATCGCCAGGTCCGCGTCGCACAGCACCTCGCCGTCGTCGTCACCGGGGGCCGGGTCGTGCGTGACCGTCAGGCGGACCAGGCGGGCCACCTCGGCGGTACGGGCGGGTGAAAGGCCCGCCTCGGGCAGGGCGCGTTCCGCGAGGGCGGCGCTGCGTTCCTCGTTCTCCGAGCGGTCCGGCCGGTAGACGGCGTCGTGGAACCAGGCGCCCAGCTGCACCACCGCCAAGTCGCTTGCGTGCGAGGCGAGTTCGTCGATCCGGTCGAGGACCGCCCGCAGGTGGGACGTCGTGTGGTAGCGGCGCTGCGGCTCCGCCCAGCGGGCCAGCAGGTTCTCGCCGTACGGCAACGGGTCCGGCCCGGGCGCGTGGCCCCGCGCCGTCAGCAGGGTCGCCGTCCAGCGGTGCAGGAGGTCTTCGTCGGCTGCCATGGCGCCCATTGTGCCCCGCCCGAAGGCGGCCCGGACGGTCGGGCAAACACACCGCTTACATACCCCCTATGGGTATGCTACGGTGCTCCATCGAAGATACCCCCGGGGGGTATGTGGAGCGAGTGAAGGGTCGGGGCAATGTCAACCGTCGACAAGGCGCGGCGCACATGCCCAGCGGGCCTCCTTCCGCGCCGCGGACCTGCGCACGGCCGACCTGCGCGGCACCGACCTGACCGGCGCCGACCTGCACGACGCGGACCTGACGGGCGCCCGCGCCGACGCCCGTACACGCTGGCCGGAAGGGATCGACCCCACCCAGGCCGGTGTCGTCCTCGCCGAGGAACGCGACCCGCGCACCCCGTCCTCCCAGCTGTCCGGCTTCACCCTGCGCACGGACCTGCCGCCGCTGCGTTCGTACCCGTGAGCCGAGCCGAGCCGAGCCGAGCCGAGCTGAACTGAACTGAGCGGGCTTTCCTCAGAAGTTGCCGTAGTTGACCTGCCAGGTGGGCAGACCCATGCGCCGCCACACCGCCACCACCCGGTCCCGGTCGTCCAGCGAGACCCGGACCGCGTACCGGTTGCGTACGTGGGCGTCGAACAGCTCGGCCTTGACGATGTCGTCGCTGCGGCCGTCGCCGGAGGCGCGCATCCACAGCTCGTCGTACGGCACCTCGTGCCGCTGGAGCCAGGCCTCGGTCAGTTCCCGGTGGTCCTCGCTGCGGCCGGACAGCAGCACGATCGTGTCCCGCTCGGTGTGCTGGAAGGCGCGCAGCGCGTGCCGTACGGACACGTTGAGCAGGTCGAGGTCGCAGCGCGTGAAGTCGTACGGGCCGCGGTCGCCGCGAAGGGCGAGCGTGCCGTCGATGTCGCACAGGACCGCCGACGGAAGCGCCGGATCGGGCACGTACGGCACGGCGGCGGGCCGGTCGTTCAGCCAGGCGTCGGTGAGGCGCCAGCCGCCCTTGGTGGCCTTCGCGTGCTTGTCGGCGAGGATCCGGATGATCTCCTCGCCGACGGCCCGCTCCCGGGCCGCGTCGCGGCGTACGCACTCGTCGACGGGCACGCCCGTGAAATCGTGCACGGCGAAGGTGACGTCGAGGCCGGTGACGGCCGCCTTGAGCCGCTTCGGTATGTGCGGCGTGAGGTGGGTGTTGTCGACGACGACGTCGAAGCCGTCGTCGACGGCCGTGCGCACAGCGGCGTCCTGGATGGCGAGGACGGTCTGCTCATGGGCGTGCGAGCGGCCGCGCTCGGGGGCCGGGACGTCGAGCATGGTCCGCAGGTCGTCCAGGTTGACGCGGCGCATCCGCCCCTCGGCGGCGGCCTGGAGCTCGCGCGCGGCGGTCGTCTTGCCGGACGCGGGCAGCCCGGTCATGACGTGTACTACGGGCACGGATCGGTTCTCCTCAATCGGTGATTGGTCGTCGGTCGTCCGTCAGCGGTCAGCGGCCGTCTGTCAGCTGACATCCGTCATCCGCCATCGGTCAGCCGACATCTGAAATCTGTCATCTGTCAGCAGACGTCTGGCGTCTGGCGTCTGCGGTCTGCCGTCCGGCGTCCGTCACTCGTCGTCGGTCGCGAACGGATCGGACGCCTCCGGCCGGACGGAACGGTACGCGACCAGCTCCGTCGACCGCCCGTCCAGGCGCAGGAACAGCGCCGACCGGAGCCGCGCGTCAGGCAGCTCCCGCGCCGCGCGCGCGAACGCGCCCCGGTCACCCGCGAGGTGGGCGAGTGACGCGTACGCCTCCTCGACGGCCCGTTCCCGGCTCGCCGTCGCCTCCTCGATCCGTACGATCACCTCCCGCACCCACGCGTCGAACTCGTCCGGCACCTGCTCAAGCAGCGCGTCCAGCGGCTTGCCGCCGTGGGCTTCTAGGTCCGCGGTCGAGCAGCCGAGGCCCTGCGTGAGCTGTTTGGCCGGCAGCTCCGCGAACCGCTGGATGCCGTGGCTGCGCCAGATGTCCCGTTCGGTGACGCCGGTCAGCACTTTGTGGAGCCGTACGTACTCGGCGATCTTCGCCTTGGCCCGGACGCCGGAGGCGAAGCGCAGCACGAAGCCCTCGGCGTCGGTGCCGGTCGACTTGGAGCCGTCGGGCAGGGTGTTCGACTCGGTGAGGGCGAGCAGCTCGGTGAGCGGCATGGCGGGCCGGACCGTGACGACCGATCCGATCTGCTCCCAGTGCCCGGCCGCCTCGGTGAGCGGCAGCTCGGAGCCGTCCTTGCGGAAGGCCGCGAGCAGGACCAGGTCACGGCGGTCGCCGTAGTCCACGACGATGCGGTTCTGCGGGTACAGGACTTCGGCGAGGTACGTCACGCCGGGCGTGAGCGCGGAGGTGTCCCGACCGTCGAGGTGGCGCTGCGCCCAGGTCGCCTGGGTGCTGATGAAGGACCCCTTGGAGGCGACGCGCCAGGCCCCGGCGTAGTGGAAGATCACGGCGAGGCTGCCGTCGACCTTGTCGTACACCTCGAACGGCTCGTCCGGAAGGGCGGGCGCGTACGGCTGACCGGTCTCGTGTTCGCCGACGTTGAAGAACTTCGGCAGCGGCAGCGCGACGATCTCGCCGGTGGTGTCGTCGGCGACGAGGCCGCGGCAGCGGATGGTGACCCGGTTCCAGATACGTTCGTACTGGCATGTGCGGGTGTACGTGTAGATCGACAGCGGCAGCTCGGGGTGTGCCTTGCGGGTCACGTGCCCGGCGTCGAGCGCGGCGGCGAGTTCACCGTCGGGCAGCAGTTCGTGGAGAGTCAGGTGGGCCTGGCTCATGGGTTCCTCCTGGTCGGGGAGGTGCATCCTCTCGCGCGGGGACGGGGCCGGGACAGCGATTTAGGCCGGGTGCGAGATGCGAGATGCGAGATGCGAGAGGCGAGATGCGAGAGGCGATGCGCCGCTCGTACCCGACCGGACCGGGCACAGAAGGTCGGGTCCGGCAGGGTGGCTGCTTCCTAACGTGAGTGATCGAAAGGGAAGGAGGCCGGGGTGCTGGAGCGGCTGAACCAGGCCATGGAGCACATTGAGTGCCACCTCGATCGGCAGATCGAGGCGGCCGACCTGGCGCGGATCGTGGTGACTTCGGAGTACCACTTCCGGCGGCTGTTCTCCGCGTTGGCGGGAATTCCGCTGTCGGAGTACATCCGGCGCAGGCGGCTCACGGTCGCCGGTGCCGAGGTGCTGGCGGGGGACCGGACGCTGTTGGAGATCGCGGTTCGCTACGGCTACACGTCGGGGGAGGCGTTCGCGCGTGCGTTCCGCGCCATGCACGGCGTCGGCCCCGGCGAGGCCAGGCGGTCCGGTGCGAGTCTGCAGTGCCAGCCACGGCTGTCCTTCCGCCTCACCGTTGAAGGGAGTAGCAGTATGCGATACCGGATTGTGGAGAAGGACGAGTTCCGTGTGGTCGGCCGGAAGGCCCGCGTCCCCCTCGTGTGCGAGGGGATGAACCCTGCCATCGCCGAATTCATCCGGGGCATCGGGCAGGAGACGCTGCAGCGCATGCAGGGTCTGTCCGATCAGGAGCCGCAGGGGATCGTAGGGGTGAGTGACGACCTGGACCCGAGCCGGGCGGAGGGAACCGAACTCGACTACTACCACGGGGTGGTGACCGGGGCCGCCGTGCCCGCGGACATGGACGCGCTCACCGTGCCGGCCGGGACGTGGGCCGTCTTCGAGAGCTCCGGGAAGTTTCCGGAGGCGCTCCAGTACCTCTGGCGGGACGTGTTCACGCAGTGGTTCCCGTCCAATCCGTACCGGAGCCGGCCGGGCCCCGAGATCCTGAGGACCCAGCTGTCGCAGGACGCCACGCAGGCGGATGCGGAGCTGTGGATCCCCGTGGAGCGGACGGAAATCTAGGCCTTCCAGGCCTTCGAGTCCTGCTTCCATTCCTGGACGAGGAGCCCGAGCAGCACCTCGTCCAGGAACTCGCCCATCACCCAGGCCGACGAGCGCAGCACGCCCTCGCGGACGAAACCGTTGCGCTCGGCGGAGCGCAGCATCGCGGTGTTGTCCGCCAGGGTCTCGATCTGCAGTCGCCGCAGCCCGAACACGACGAAGCCGTAGTGGCACAGCGTCGCGACCACGTCGGTGCCGTAGCCCTTGCCCCGCGAGGACGGCAGCAGCCCAAGGCCGATGTGCGCGGAACGGTTGTGGCTGTCGATGCCCCAGAGTGCTGCTGTGCCGACCAGCGTGTCGCCCTCCAGTTCCACCACGGAGAACTGGACGATCCCCGGATCCTCGCCGTCCGCGTCGAGCCGCTGATCCTTCGAGCCGGGCCTGATCGGCCGCCACGGCCCGCTCTCGGCCCGCGCGGCGTTGACCACGTCGTCGTAGAGCTCGGTCCGCAGGATCGGTATGTCGTCCTCGTGCCGGGCCCTGAGCCCGATCTTGGTGCCTCGAAGCATGCGAGCTTCCTATCCGGCCGGATTGGCAGGCGGCAACCGAATAACAGGCGGCAGACGAACAATCGGTGACTCAGGCCGTGGCTCCGCGGGACCAGGCCGGACGACCCGCCGGGCAGCCGTCAGCCTCGGTGGTAGAGGGCGTGGGCGCGCGTCAGGTCGGCAGGCCCGTCCTGGCCGAGGTCGAGGAAGTGGTTCACCTGCCATGCCTGGGTGCTGCGGGCCTGCCGGCTCGTGGTCGCCACCCAGGGCGGATAGACGCGGAATCCACGCTTACCGCCGGAGCCGTTACGGGAGACGATGCCGCGCTCGCACAGCACCTCGCAGGGGAACACGAACTGTCCGAAGCCGTTGTCGTCGCGGCTGCTGATGACGAAGATGTCCATCCCGTCGTCGGCGTCGAAGGGCCGGATCGGCCCCTCCTCGGACCGCTGCCACACGGTGACGAACTGGCCCACCTTCGTCGGGGTGGTCCTGGCCACGCGGAACCGGACCGAACGGTCGTCGAGCGCGAACGCGCAAGCCGCGTACTCGGCGCTCTCCGGTTCGGGCACCGGCGGTGAGCAGGCGAAACCGCTCGGGTCGTACACCAATGCCTTCGCCGCCCGCAGGTCGTCGTGAAGCCCCGTCCACGGCTGATCCGTCACCATGCGGTCATCCTGCCATCGTGGATCGGCGGGGTGCGGTCGAGGCGGCCGACGAGGAGGCCGCCGAGCGGGCTGCGGGTGTGCAGGACGGCTCGGCCCGCCCGGGCCGTCGTCAGCAGGCCCGCGCCCCGCAGGGCCGTGGTGTGTGCCGAGACGGTCGCGTTGCTGACGCCGAGCCGCCGGGCGAGCCCGCTGGTGGTGTGCTCCTCCCCGCTGCCGAGCAGGAGCAGGATCTCCAGCCGGGTCCTGCCGAGGACCCCGGCGAGCGCGTCCTCGGTGGCGCCGGGCCCGTACGGCGTGAGGGGCAGTCCGTCCCCCGCCGGGTACGTCACGACGACGGGCCGGCCCGGGGGCTCGGCGACGACCGGGTGGGCGGTCCAGTGGAAGGTGGGCAGCAGGAGGAGCCCACGGCCGTCCGTGGTGACGTCCCGCCCGGCGGGCGCGGGGAACTCCCAGGTGTCGCCGTTCAGGCGGCCGCCGGGGACCAGGCCGGCGAGTACGGCCCCGATGCCGTGCTCGGCCACCGCCACGGCGCGGCGGGTGAACTCCGCCTGGTGCAGATCCTGCACCACCGGCCACACGGGCCCCAGGACTGTCTCGAACGCGGCCTGCTGCGCCCGGCGCAGGACGTCCCACGCGCCGGCGTCCCCGCGATGGAGGCCGCGCACCCAGGGCGCGGGGCGGTGGTACGGGCCGTGGACGCGCCGGAGCTCGGTACGGACGAATGCGGGCGGCGTGGCGCGTACGGCGTCGAGACCGGCGGCCAGTGAGTCGCTGAACTCGTCCAGGAACAGCGGGGCCGAGGACGGACGTCCGGGCACGAGGTCCGCGAGCGGTTCGACAGCGGGCGGCAGGGACCGCAGGACGCGTCGGCGCCAGCGCCCGTGCAACAGCGGGTCGTCGCCATGGGTCAGCTTCATGAACGTGGCGTTCAGCTCTTGCACGGGCGCGGGCCGGGGCGCGAATCGCACATGGGCGAGGTCGGTACCGGTGAACCGAATCCGGATCAGTGTTCTCTCCTCCCAGTGACGCCAGCTGTTAGGCCAGGGCCTCAACGATCGCGGGCTCTGGCCGCCCGCAGCCAGCATGCCGTCATGACTACACGACGCATGTTGATCAAGTCGGCGGTAGCGGCTGGTGCTTTGCTCGGGACCGGAACGGGGATCGGGACCGGCCTCGGGTCCAGGACCGCGCACGCCCGGCCGTCGCGCGACCTCGTCCTGCGCCTGCCGGCGCCGACCGGCCCGTACCCCGTCGGCGCCACCACCCTGCACCTGACCGACCACACCCGCCCGGACCCCTGGAAGCCGGAGCTGCCCTCCCGCGAGCTGATGCTCACCGTCTTCCACCCGGCCCGTACCGCCCATGGCCACCCGCCCGCTCCTCACATGAGCCCGGGCGCCGCCGCCCTCGTCCCGCACATCGACGCCGTCCACCTCCACCCTGAGCTCCCGACGAGCGGCGTGAACTGGGCCGCCACCCCAACCCACGCCCACCTGGGCGCCCCCGCGCTCCCCGGCCGCCACCCGGTGCTGCTGTACACCCCCGGCGGCGGCGACCCTCGGACGCTCGGTACGGGCCTCGCGGAGGACCTGGCGAGCCACGGGTACGTGGTGGTGAGCGTCGACCACCCGGGGGAGACGACGGAGGTCGAGTTCCCGGACGGCCGGATCGTCACGACGGAGCTGGGAGGGAACCCGAAGGAGGACACGGCGCTCTTCCACCGGATGATCGACGCGCGCCTGGCGGACGTGGCCTTCGTGCTCGACCAACTACCGTCGCTGTTGGATGGTTTGGGCATCCGGTCGGGTGGCCTTATCAGCATCTACGGGCACTCCGCCGGCGGTACGACCGCCGCCCAGACCCTGCACGACGACCCCCGCGTCAGGGCAGCCGTCAACCTTGAGGGCTACCTCGACGACCCCTCCGGGGCGCTCTTCCCGATCGCCCGCGACCGCGTGACCCGCCCTCTGCTGCTCGCCGGTACGGACGGCTTCCGCGACGCCCGCTTCGACCGCTCCTGGTCGGCGGCCCGGGGCCGCGTCCGCATCCGCCGCCTGAACGGCGCGGACCACTGGGTCTTCACGGACTACGCGGCGTTCGCCCCGCAACTGCAGGCGGCGGGCCTGATGACCCCGGCGGCGCGGGCCGGCTTCGTGGGCCCGATCGCCCCGTCGAGGTCGATCCCCTGGGTCCGGTCGGCGGTGCGGTCGTTCTTCAGGACCGCGCTGCCCACCCGCCCTTGAGGGCCTCGACGAACGGCACCCAGGCGGGGGCGGTGAGGAGGACGGCGGGAAGGTCGGGGGCTTTGGAGTCCCGTACGGGGACGAGGCCGGGGAGGTTGTCGGCGACCTCTAGGCAGTCGCCGCCGGAGGAATTGCTGTAGCTGCTTTTACGCCAGCGGGCGGCGCCGGGGAAGCCTTCGGCGACTTCGAGGCAGTTGCCGCCGTCGCCGTTGCTGTAGCTGCTCTTACGCCAGGCAGCGTTGCTCAAGTCAGTCTCGTAGCGAGCCATTTCGGTAGTCCTCAGCCGCTTGCTCGATCATGGAGAGGGACGCCTCCGGCGGCAGTGCGGCGGCCCTGAGCCGATCGTATGCCTTGCGGTAGAGCTTCACGAGGCCCGGATCGTCCACGATCTGCCGCGTGATACGGGCCTTCCGTGTACATCAGCGGCGGTTGGTCGTCGAACTCCATGAGCATGAGCGGCAGCGCTGTGAACGGCAGGGTCGGCACGTTCCGCAGCAGCACCTGTGGAACGATCCGGCGTCGCCGGGCCAGCGCCGCGATCGACTCCAGCTGAGCTGCCATGTCCTCGGGTGGAAGCAGAGCTTGGTGCAGCAGCGACTCGTGAAGGGTCGCCCAGTACTCCGGCCTCTTCGAGGCTTCGAAGAGCTGGGCACGCTTCAGCCGCGCCCGAATCTTCTTGTCGACGCCCTCCGGGGGTTCCAGTGGGTGGGTGGCGTGAATCAGGGCGCGCGCGTACGCCTCGGTCTGCAACAGCCCGGGAATGAGCACGTTGCACCACTCCTCGATGGCCGTCGCCTTCGGTTCCGAGTCGGCGATCGGCGCGAAGTAGGCGGCGTGAGCGCCCTGCTTGGCCGTACGGACGTCCTCGCAGCAACGCTCGAAGAAGCCGTCCGTCTTCAGCACCCGGTCCACGTGCTGCGCCAGCGCCTCCGGCATGCGGCGCGTGCCGCGTTCGATCTCGCTGAGGTAGCTGATCCCGTAGAAGCTGCCCGCGACCAGGTCCTGGAGCGTCAGCCCCGCCGCCTCACGTTTCCAGCGCAGCTCCTTCCCGTAGAACTCCGGGACGCTCGCCGAGCCGTCGATGTCCTTGCGCGCAGCCACCTTCGCCCGCCTTCCACACTTCGTACCGTGGAGCCAGAAGACCTTCCACCGTACGGACGAGAACCCCACTGTGTGATGTATTCGTCACACACCGCACCGGAAGGCTTACCCCCACATGACCGAGCACGACCGCGAGGCCCACGCCTGCTTCGTCGACCTCCGCGCCGCCCTCGCCGAGCACGGGATCACGCTGCCGTCACTCGGCGTGGATCTCGTGACGTACGCGGCGCGTTCCGACGGGCCGCCGTTGATCGCGTTGGGCAACTGCAATGTCACCACGGCCCGTCGGCTGGTGGACGTGCTGCGGAAGGCGGCGGAACGGTGAGGCCGTTGACGTTCGATCTGCTGGCGATGCCGAAGTCCGTCGCGGGAGTACGGGACACGCTGCGGGATTACGTGGGCGGGCCGTGCCCGGATCTTCAGCTGTGTGTGAGTGAGCTGGTGACCAACGTGATCACGCACGTCGGCGAGGGTACGCCGGTCAGCGTGCGGATCGCGGCGACGGGTGACGGGCGTACGAGGGTGGAGGTCACCGACCCCGATCCCCGGGCGTGGCCGGTGCTGCGCCGGGCGACGGACGCGGACGAGTCGGGGCGGGGGCTGGCGCTGCTGGACGCGGTGGCGGTGCGGTGGGGGGTGAATCAGGGGCCCGGGAGCAAGACGGTCTGGTGCGAACTGCGGGACCTGTGAGGCTCGGGCGCTGGCCCTGGCTGCGGTCTACGTCAACCTGCTGGTCCTGGGGTACGCCTGGCGCACCGTGGCGAGTAGTGAGCGCTTCTTTGCGGATCGTGCCTGGCCGGGTCCGTGGGTGTCGGGTGGGTCCGCCCTCACTCCGAGTGTGGCTCCCGGAGCCGGGCCTTCAAGGGCGCTCCCTTCGGTCGCGTCGCTGCGCGATGGGCTGCGCCCACCCTTGACCGCCCGTCCCCGTCCGCCTTTTCACACTCGGAGGGCGGCCCGGGGGGGTGGGGTCCCACGCGGCAGCAGTGTTTGTGCCTGTGGTGGGGCGGCGTCTGCGGGTCAGAGAAGCGCGGCAGTGGAATGGGGCTTCTGAGGCCGGCTTAGCGGCGGACCGCTGTCGTTCGGCCGGGGTACAAGCATGTGGCTGGGGCGCGGTGGGTGGCCCGGCCCGGGGTCGACGAACAAGAATGCGCGCGGCTGGCTAAGGGGGTCGTTCCGCAATGGGCTGACGGCGCAGGCGGGCTTCACCGGCCGATGAAGCCCGTCCGTCGATTCCCGCTGGTAGTTCCGCTGTGTCCGAGCAATCGGGCCTGCTCCCTCTTGAGGTGTGTGAACCTGTCGCGGATGTACTCCCTCAGCGCCCGGCCCGGGAAAGATATGACCGACAAGTGCTCTTCATAGTTGCCCTGGGCCCAGCGCGCAGCAGTGATCTCGTAGCCCGAGACGTGGGCGCAAAGCTCGAGAAGGACCTGAGGCATCTCCTCCTCGATGAGGAGGTCGGCCTTGGTGACCACGACGTCTCGCATGGCCTGGATGTTGGGGATGAAGACGGTCGTGGCCCAGGTACGCCACTCCGCGAGTTCGTGCTCTGTAGGAGGAGTGTCGTGACGAAAGGGGTCGCGACCGTCAGGGCGGGCGTACTTCGATGACCAGGTGTCATAGGTGCGGCCGTTGGCTTCCATCAGAGCGAACAGCGGGCCGTAGAAGTCACTCAGCTGCTGGTTGACGCGCGTGAGACGGGCCTGCCTCTGGGCCAGACGGAGCCCGTTGAGATAGGTCGCCAGGTAGCCGATGAACGCCAGTCCGACGGTCACGATCACTGTAGCCATGACCAGCGATGCTAAAGACCGTCCAGCAGTTGATCCACAGGATGCTGACCGGCCTGTACGAAACCGCCTTTAGGCTTCGGCGCATGGAGATCACCGTGCGGTCAGCTGTCGAGACGGACCTGTCGTCGCTGCTCGCTCTGTACGGCGAGTTGAACCCCGACGACACGCCCCTGCCTAGGGAGTCGGCGTCTGCCATCTGGGCGGGTATCGCCGAGCAGCAGGGTCGTACGGTGCTGGTCGCCGAGGTCGGTGGCGTTGTTGTCGGCACTGCGGACTGCGTGGTCCTGCCGAACCTCACCCGGGGCGGGCGGGCCATTCTCCTCGTCGAGAACGTCGTGGTTGGCCGTTCTTTCCAACGGCGTGGCATCGGGCAACGGCTGATGGAGGCCGCCGTGCGCCTGGGCGAATCGGCCGGCTGCTACAAGGTTCAGCTGCTGGCGGCCGACGACGAGTACGTTCACACCTTCTACGAGTCCTGCGGCTTCAAGCCTCTGGCTCAAGGCTTCCGTCGCTACGTCGAAGCGACGAAATGCGTCGCGGTTCAATCGTGAACGATGTCCGGGATGCCTCCTGTGACACCAGAGGCGCTCATCCGGCATGGACCTTCATTCAGCGCCCGTTTTTGTTCGTCCACCCCGGGACCAGCCCCCTCCGGGCACCAGCCACGTGCTTGCGCGCCAACGAAGCGACAGCCGCACGCCGCTGAGCGCAGCCCAGAATCCCCATTTCACTGCCGCGCATCTCTGACCCGCAGACGCCGCCCCACCCCAGGCACAAACACTGCTGCCGCGTGGGACCCCACCCCCGGCCCACCCCGACCCGGCAAAGAAACCCGCACCCCGGTCCACCTACCGCCCGCCCGCGACCCGCAGCACCGTGCCTGTCGTGTACGAGGCCTCGGGGGACAGGAGCCACGCCACCGCCGCCGCGATTTCGGCAGGGGCGGCGGCGCGGCGCAGGGGGATGGTGGGGGCCATTTGCGTCACGCGGTCGGGGGCGCCCATGGCCGCGTGCATGTCGGTGTCGACGAGGCCGGGGGCGACGGCGTTCACGCGGATGCCGTGGGGCCCGAGTTCTTTGGAGAGGCCCAGGGTGAGGGTGTCGGTGGCCGCTTTGGTCGCCGCGTAGTGGACGTACTCGCCGGGGGAGCCGAGGGTGGCCGCGCCGGAGGAGATGTTGACGATGGCGCCCGCGCCGGCGGCGGTCATGTCGCGGGCGGCGCGGCGGCAGCACAGCAGGTAGCCGAGGATGTTGACGTCGAGGACCCGGCGCAGGTCCTCGGTGCGGGCGTCGGCGAGGGCGCCGAGGGGGCCGGTGACGGCGGCGTTGTTGACGAGGCCGGTGACTGTGCCGAGTTCGGCGACGGCGGTGTCGAAGAGGCGTTCCACGTCCGCTTCGACGGAGGTGTCGGCGCGTACGGTCACACAGCGCGCGCCGGCGGCCCGTACCTCCGCCGCGGTCTTCTCGGCGGCGGCGGTGTCGGCGACGTACCCGAGGACGAGGTCGTGGCCGTCGGCCGCGAGCCGTACGCAGGTGGCGGCGCCGATGCCGCGGCTGCCACCGGTGACGACAGTGACCGGACGCGACTCGGGGGTGGACTCGGGGCGTGACTGGGTGCGCGAGGTCGGGTGTGACATGTGGCGGCTCCCCCTGCTGAGGTACGTGACCAGGCCATGATCACCCAACCTGGTGTCAGTTTCAGCTGCTGGGCTGCGTACGCACCGGGAAGCCGGTGGGGCGGCCTTCGGCCTTGAGCCAGGGCAGTATCTGCTCCAGTGCCGCGACGGTCTGGGCGCGGTCGCCGCCGCCGTCGTGGAAGAGGATGGTGGGGCCGTTGGGGAGTTCGTTGCGGACGGTGTTCACGATGGCGTCCACGCCCGGCTTCTCGAAGTCCTTGGTGTCCACGTTCCAGCCGAGGGGCCGCATGCCCGCCTGGGCGGCGATGCGGCGGCTGTCGGGGGTGAAGGCGCCGCCCGGGGCGCGGTAGTACTCGACCTTCGCGCCGCCGCCTGCCGCGTCCTCGATCATCTTCTTCGCGTCGAGGATCTGCCGCTTCTGGTAGTCGACGGACTTCTTGTCCATCGTGGTGTCGTGGGTCATGGTGTGGTCGCAGAGCCGGTGTCCGTCGGCGACCACCTTCTTGACCAGGTCGGGGTGTTCCTTGGCCTGGGGGCCGATCATGCAGAAGACGGCTTTGACGTTGTTCTCGCGGAGGACTTCGAGGACTTTGGGGGTCCACCGCGGGTCGGGGCCGTCGTCGATGGTGATGTTGACGGTCCGGCCGCCTGCCTCGGAGTCGTGGGCGATGCCTTCGGGCACTTTCTGCGGGGGCTTCTGGGGTCCCTGCGGGGCCTTGGGGGCGGGGGTGCCTGACGTCGACTCCTGGGCGCCGGTGGCGGTTCCGGGGCTGGTGAGGACCACCGCGCCCCAGACGGCCGCGATGAGCGCGAGTGCCGATGCCACGATGGTTATGTGCGCGGTGTACTTCCTTGCTGCCATGTCTGCCCACTCCCCGCTGGCGCTTGACCGGTTCCCGTGGGGGAGGACGAATGGGCGGGCGGGAAGGTTTCACCATTCGCGGTGCCGCTGACTTTCAGGACTTACGTCCCGGGTCGGTCGAAACTGGCTGAAAGTGACCGAAAATGCAGATGCTCGACCGGGTTTGCCGGTCGAGCGTTTTGCGTGCGTGTCAGGACTTTTGCGGTGTCAGACAGGCGATCAGGCTGGAAACGGCGAGGGTGCAGAGGAGGCTCCCCACCATGACCATCCCCACGCCGACCACGAAGAGGCCGCCGGTTTCGTTATCCGACCAGTCGTAATAGGAGGCGACGGTCAGACCGACCGTCGTCCCGAACACGGCGGACACGACCCGCTGCCGGGACGCGGCCCAGTAGACCGGCGCCACCAGCGTCAGCACCAGCCCGATCACCTGCCAGGCCTCGTACGGCCCGCTCACCGACCCGTCCGGATGCACGTCCTGATGCTGGTCCCAGCCGAGCCAGACGGCCCATGCCGCAACGGGCGCGAGGGTCAGCAGCAGGAGGGAGAGGCCGGGATTCAGTGGTCTTGGGCACATGCCCCAACCCTCGCGGCAGCCCCCGGCCCGGGGGGAGGGTGCACGTACTCATCTGCTCATGAGTAGCCGGTGCGTCACCTCGGCCCGGTGCGGGCGAGTCCTGGGCCGGAAGGCCCAGCGTCGCGGCGATCTCTTCGATGCCGGACGCCGGGTGGGCGCGCAGTTCCAGGTGGACGGCGAGGGCTTGATCGCTACCCGCACTCCCCGTACGCGTGCCGGTCCCGTATCTGCTCGCAGCGCAGCAGACTCCCTCGGATCCATGGTCGGATCCACGCCGAATCGCCCTGCCTGACCTTGCCATACGGAAGTTCGGTACGGCCCGCGTTGGAGCGCGCACGTGGCGCAGGTCACAAACTTGAAGGTATGTTTTCGGTCACGCGTGAGAGCAAGGCCGGGCGCCGGTACGGAGAAGGGCTCAATCCTGGTCCGTGCGCGGTTAGTTGTCGGCGGCCTGGAATCCGCGCAGTCGGAGGCTGTTGCCGACGACGAAGACCGAGGAGAAGGCCATGGCCGCTCCCGCGATCATCGGGTTGAGCAGGCCGGCCGCGGCGAGCGGCAGGGCGGCCACGTTGTAGGCGAAGGCCCAGAAGAGGTTCGAGCGGATCGTGCCAAGCGTCTTGCGGGAGAGCCGGATGGCGTCCGCGGCGGCCCGCAGGTCGCCCCGTACGAGCGTCAGGTCGCCGGCCTCGATGGCCGCGTCCGTGCCCGTGCCCATCGCGAGCCCCAGGTCGGCCTGGGCGAGCGCGGCCGCGTCGTTGACGCCGTCGCCGACCATGGCGACCGAACGGCCCTCGGCCTGAAGCCGCTTGACCACGTCGACCTTGTCCTGCGGCATGACCTCGGCGATCACCTCGCCGATACCGACCTCGGCGGCGACCGCCTCGGCGACGGCCTTGTTGTCACCGGTCAGCAGGATCGGCGTCAGGCCGAGCGCGCGCAGGCGCCGGATCGCCTCGGCGCTGGTCTCCTTGACGGCGTCGGCGACCTCCAGGACCGCCCGGGCCTCGCCGTCCCACGCCACCGCGATGGCCGTCTTCCCGGCCTGTTCGGCCGCGTCCTTGGCGGACTTCAGCGACGGAGGCAGCTCCATCGCCCTCCCCTGGCCTTCGACATGGGGGACCCCAGTGAGCAGCTTCTCGCGGCCGACGAGGACGGCATGGCCGTCGACGACACCCTGCACGCCGAGACCGGGGATGCTGGCGAAGTCCTCGGGCGTGGGGAGCGTACCCACCTTGGCGGCGGCGCCGGTGGCGACGGCCTGGGCGATCGGGTGCTCGGAGGAGTGCTCCAGCGCGCCCGCGAGACGCAGGACGTCGGTCTCGTCCGTACCGGCGGCCGTGTGCACCTTGATCAGGGTCATCCGGCCGGTGGTGACGGTGCCGGTCTTGTCCAGGACGATCGTGTCGACCTTGCGGGTGGTCTCCAGTACCTCCGGGCCCTTGATGAGGATGCCGAGCTGCGCGCCGCGGCCGGTGCCGACCATCAGCGCGGTCGGCGTGGCCAGGCCCAGGGCGCAGGGGCAGGCGATGATCAGTACGGCGACGGCGGCGGTGAAGGCGGCCGTCAGCCCGGATCCGGTGCCGAGCCAGAAGCCGAGCGTGCCGAGCGCGAGGGCGATGACGATGGGTACGAAGACGGCGGAGATCTTGTCGGCGAGGCGCTGGGCGGCGGCCTTGCCGTTCTGGGCGTCCTCCACCAGCTTCGCCATCCGGGCGAGTTGGGTGTCCGCGCCGACCCGGGTGGCCTCGACGACCAGCCGGCCGCCGGCGTTCAGCGTGGCGCCGGTGACCGCGTCGCCGACGCCGACCTCCACGGGAACCGACTCGCCCGTGAGCATGGAGACGTCCACCGCGGAGGAACCCTCGACGACCGTGCCGTCGGTGGCGATCTTCTCGCCAGGACGCACCAGGAAACGGTCCCCGACCTGGAGGTCCGCGGTGGCCACGGTGACCTCCCGGCCGCCGCGCAGGACGGTCACCTCCTTCGCGCCCAGCTGCATCAGCGCCTTCAGCGCGGCGCCCGCCTTCCGCTTCGAACGGGCCTCGAAGTACCGGCCGGCCAGGATGAATGCGGTGACCCCGGCCGCCGCCTCCAGGTAGATGTTCCCGGCGCCGTCGGTACGGGCGATCGTGAGCTCGAAGGGGTGCGTCATGCCGGGCATACCGGCCGTCCCGAAGAACAGCGCCCACAGCGACCACAGGAACGCGGCGGTCGTGCCCATCGAGATCAGCGTGTCCATCGTCGCCGCGCCGTGCTTGGCGTTCGTCCAGGCGGCGCGGTGGAACGGCCAGGCGGCGTAGACGACCACGGGCGCGGCGAGCGCGAGGCTCAGCCACTGCCAGTACTCGATCTGCAGCGCCGGGACCATCGCCATCGCGATGACGGGTACGGCGAGGGCGACGGCGGTCACCAGCCGCTGCTTCAGCGGCCGTAGCGCCGCGTCGGCCTTCTCCTCGTCCGTGGGCTGCTCGTCGCCGCCGTCCCCGCGGGGGCGCTCGAGCTGCGGCTCCTCGGCGGTGTAGCCGGTGGCCTCGACGGTGGCGATCAGATCGGCGACCGAGATGTCGGCGTCGAAGGTGACCTTGGCCTTCTCGGTGGCGTAGTTGACGGTGGCCTCGACCCCGTCCATACGGTTCAGCTTCTTCTCGATACGGGCCGCGCACGAGGCGCAGGTCATGCCGCCGATGGCGAGCTCGACCTGGGCGGGGCCGGTAGTCGTGGTCATGGCTGCCTTTCCTTTTGGACGTGGAGGCGGTCGGGGTGCGGGGCCTGAGGGGGTGGGCCCTCAGGCGCGGCCGGTGAGCTCGTAACCGGCGTCGTCGACCGCCGCAGCCATCGCGGCGTCGTCGGCCTCGCCGCCCGTGGTTACGGTGACCAGCCCGCCGGCCACGTCGACGTCCACGGAGATCACGCCGGCCAGCTCGCCGACCGACTTGGTGATCGCGGTCTTGCAGTGGCCGCAGGTCATCCCCGACACGCGGTAGGTGGTGGCGGTGCTGTCGGCGACGGCGGTCGCGGTCGTGGACTCGCCGGCGCTCGTGTGGCAGCTGCCGTCAGGAGTGCAGCAGGACGACGACATGGGTCCCTCCTCTGTCGGGGGTGGATACCCATGGGGGGTATCTGGGTTGGGTCCATGTATACCCCTGGCCCGTATGGAGCGCAAGCGCTCCTCCGACCCTGGGTCAATGCCCCCCGGGGGTATGGCGAGGGGTGCGTCGAAACGTGCCCACGCATGGGAGGGCGGCCATGAACACCGCAGTGAGGGTCACCGCCTTCCCCGCCGCGCTCGCCGCGACCTTCGGGGCCGCGTACGGGGTCGGCGCGGGCGTCGGCCCGGTCGGCGAGCGGGGCGGGGGCCGCGGCGGGCGCGCCGAAGGTACGGCGAAGGGCCCGGCGGCCGGCGGGCTGCGGGTCGCCGAGGGCGGCTACGCCCTGGAGTCGGAGACCTCGCGGATCGCGGCGGGCCGGGTGAGCTGAAGTTCGCGGTCAAGGGTGCGCAGGGTCGGAAGATCACCGGGGAAGGTGCGTACGGCGGCGTTCACGGTCCACGTCGGCGGGCAGTCGACCGGGGGTGGGGGCTGGTGGCGTGGGTGACGCGCACGGTGCGGCGGGCCCCTCACGCGCGTAGGCTGTTCATTGGACTAGACCTGTAGGCGGTATCCGATGGAGGAATGGGCTCGATGAGCAACCGTGCAGTGCTGGAGGTGATCGCTCTCGACGCCGAGGACGCGATCGCGGCCCAGACCGGCGGGGCGGACCGCCTCGAACTGGTCACCGACATGGCGGCCGACGGGCTCACCCCGTCGACGGAGACCTTCGCGTCGATCCGTGCCGCGGTCGACATCCCCCTGCGCGTGATGCTCCGACTGACCGACGGCTTCGCGGCGGGCGACGTGGACGCGCTCGTCGCCGCCGCGCGGGACCTCCGTGCGGCGGGCGCCGACGAGTTCGTCCTCGGCTTCCTCGACCCCGACGGCTCGCCGGACCTGGTCACGGTCGAACGGCTCCTCGCCGTCCTCGACGGCTGCCGCTGGACCTTCCACCGGGCCATCGACCGCGCCGCCGACCGTGACGCCCTGCGCAAGCAGCTCGCCGACCTGCCGGGCCTGGACACGTACCTCCCCGCCGGCTCCCCGCACGGCGTCGACGACGGCCTGCCCACCCTGGCCGCCGAGGCCGCCCGCCACGACGAACCGGGCTACGAACCCCAGATCCTCGTCGGCGGCGGCCTGCGCCTGGACCACCTGCCCGCCCTCCGCGCGGCCGGCCTCACCGCCTTCCACATCGGCGGCGCGGCCCGCCCCCAGGGCTGGACGACCCCGGTCTCCGCGACGGCGGTCCGCACCTGGCGCGAGGCACTCGACGCGTGACGGCTCGCGCCGTCGTCGGCGGGCGGGGCGGGCGCCTTGTGCCTGACGGCGACGGCTGAGCCTCGACGGCTGCGGCTCGACGCCTTACGGCTCGACGGCTTACGGCTCGACGCCTGAGCCTGGGCGTCCGGCCTTAGGCCGAGCCACGGCCGCCCATCCCCCGGCCGCCGGCCAGCCGCTAGTTGCCGTCCCCGCCGGCCAGCTGCGCCGGCAGATCCGTCGCATGAAGGACCGTCAGGCCCGAGACCGCGCGGGTCAGGGCCACGTACAGCCTGCGCAGGCCCGTGCGCTCGTCCGGTTCGCCGTCGACGACGGCGGCGGGCTCGTCGAGGACCACGTAGTCGTACTCCAGGCCCTTCGCCAGCGACGCCGGGACCAGCGTCAGACGCGCCTCGGACGTGGTCTCCTCGCCCGGCGCGAGGCAGGGCAGGCCCGCCGCCGCCAGCGCCTCGCGCAAGGGCGCGATGCGGGCGTCGGCGGCGATCAGACCGATCGAGCCCTCGTTGCGCAGCGACTCCACGCACGCCGCCACGACCGCCGCGTCGAGCCCGGCGGCGTCCGGGACGGGCCGGATCTCCAGCGAGCCGGGGGTCTCACGGACCGAGGAGACCGGGGCGAGGCCCGGGGACATGTGGGGCAGCAGCCGGGAGGCGTACGCGATGACCTCGCGCGGCACGCGGAAGCCCGCCGTCAGCTCCTCCACCGCCGCGTCCGGCTTGCCGAGATGGGTCAGCGCCTCCCGCCAGCTCTCCGTCGCCCACGGCGTGGTGCCCTGGGCCAGGTCGCCGAGGATCGTCGCCGAACCGGTCGTGCAGCGCCGCCCGACCGCCCGGTACTGCATGGGGGAGAGGTCCTGCGCCTCGTCGAGGACGACATGGCCCAGGGACTGGGTGCGCTGGACCAGATCGGTCGCCTCGTCGATCAGGACCGCGTCCGCCGCCGACCACTTCGCCGACTTCACGCTCCGGAACGGCTTCTGCCACAGCAGCAGCTTCTGCTCGTCCTCGGTGAGGATCCCCTCCGCGTGCGCCGCGAGGAACTCGGCGTCGCCCAGCAGCCGCAGCACCAGCTTCGCCGGGTCCACCGGCGGCCACACCGCCTTCACCGCGGCCTTGACCGCCGCGTTGCGCGCCACCGCGTCCTGGACCCGGTCGTCCGGCGCCTCGCCCGCCTGCTCCATCCGCACCAGGACCGCGTGCGCGATGCGCTGGGGCAGGGCGTCACGGGCCGCGCCGTAGCGGATGTCCCGGTCCAGCAACTCCCGTACGATCTCCTCCAGTTCGTACGCCGGGACGCACCAGCGGCGCGAGCCGCGCACGACGACGAGCGGCTCGGTGGGCAGCGTGACGTGGGAGCGGACCGCCCCCCGCAGGATCTGCGCCATCCGCGCGTCGCCCTTGATGACGGCCGTCTGCGCGGAGTCCTCCCCGCGCACCTCGACATGGGCGACGAGCGAATCGACCGTCGCCTGCCGGACCTCCAACTCGCCGAGCGCGGGCAGGACTTGCTCGATGTAGTGGAGGAACGACTCGTTCGGCCCGACGACGAGCGTGCCCGTGCGGGCGAGCCGGTCGCGGTGCGCGTAGAGCAGGTACGCCACCCGGTGCAGGCCGACGGCGGTCTTGCCGGTGCCGGGGCCGCCCTGGACGCAGACCGTGCCGGACAGGCCCGAGCGGACGATCTCGTCCTGCTCGGGCTGGATGGTGGCCACGATGTCCCGCATCGGGCCGACGCGCGGCCGCTCGATCTCCGCCTGGAGCAGCTTCGAGGTCCGTTCCGCCTCGGCCGGGTCGGTGAGGTGCTCGTCCTCGTACGCCGTGAGCTCGCCGCCCGTGTACCCGAAGCGCCGCCGCAGCCGCACGTCCTGCGGGTCCTTCTTCGAGGCCCGGTAGAACGGCTGGGACACCGGCGCACGCCAGTCGATCACCATCGGGTCGCCGTCGGCGTCATGGACGTGGCGGCGGCCGATGTAGAAGCGCTGGCCCTCCTGCGTGGTGGGGAGGTAGTCGAGCCGGCCGAAGAACAGCGGAGTGTGCGACAGATCGGCGAGCGCCTTGATCCGCGCCTCGATCTGCGCGCCGAGCACGAGGGAGTTGACCCAGTTCGCGGTCACGTCCTTGATGTCGAGCGCCTCGACGTCCTCCCGCATGGCCCGCAGCGCGGCACGGGAGGAGGTGAGATGGGCGCGCTCGTGCGCGAGCGGGTTTTCGGGATCGGGCGCGGACACGGTGAAGCCTCCGGTCGGGTACGCGGACACGTCGAGGTGGCCGCCGGTTTCCGACCGGACGGCGGCGCTCCGGTGAGGGAGGCGGGGAAGCGGACGAGTGTAGCTTCGGCCCGCGGGCGGGGGCGAATGGTTTTCCCGCGGGGCCGGCGGTCGTACGACCCGTAGGGGACGGGATCCGCCCCGGGGCGTACCCGTGGGGGACCGGGATTCCGCCCCCAGGGCGATGTACTCGATATGTCCGGAATTCATGATGGAGGCATGACCGCAGCGACCTTCACCCCCGCCGCCGCCCCGGCCGTTCCCCGGCCCCACCGCCTTGGCCCCGCACTTCGCGCCCTGCGCGCCTTCGGCGGCGCGGCCGTCGCCGTCGCCCTGCTCGGCGCGTACGACGAGCGGTCGGGGGTGCGCGGCCCGCGGCCTGAGTACGGCGGAGCGCTCGACTGAGTACGACCGCTCATCCACGCGCCCCGCCCGAGTGATGTGATCCGTACATGACGACGACTGCTCACGACGGCCCCACCCCCACCGCGCCCTCCTCCCGCGCACTGCGCGTGATCGCGCTGGGCGGTCTCCTGGCGCTGCTCGCCTCCCTGGTCCTGACCTGCATCGTCGTTCTCAACGACGCCATCTCGGGCGACGGCGTGAGCGGCCCCGCGGCCATGGCCGGGTTCTGGGCGCTCGGCCTCGGAGCCGTGGCCGGCCTGGCGGCCGCCGCCACGCCGCGCGCGGCCCTCGCCCACCGGGCCCGCGCGACGCTCGTGGCGGCCGAGTACGCGCTGGCGCTGACCGCCCCGCTCCTCGCGCTGCTGGACTAGGGCTCGGCTGGGCTCAGTTGGGGCTCGGCTCGCCTTCGCTCAGCTTCCCGCCAGCAGCTCGTCCGCGTCGACGATCCGGTACGCGTACCCCTGCTCGGCCAGGAACCGCTGCCGGTGCGCCGCGAAGTCCTGGTCGATCGTGTCCCGCGCCACCACCGAGTAGAAGTGCGCCTGGTGACCGTCCGCCTTCGGCCGCAGCACCCGGCCCAGGCGCTGTGCCTCCTCCTGCCGCGACCCGAACGTGCCCGACACCTGGATCGCGACCGTCGCCTCCGGCAGATCGATCGAGAAGTTCGCCACCTTCGACACGACGAGGACGGAGATCTCGCCGTTGCGGAAGGCGTCGAAGAGCTTCTCGCGCTGCGCGTTGGACGTCTCGCCCTTGATGACCGGCGCGTCCAGATGTTCACCGAGCTCGTCGAGCTGGTCGATGTACTGACCGATGACGAGGGTCTGCTGCCCGGCGAACTTCTTCACCAGCGCCTCGGTCACCTTCCGCTTCGTCGCCGTCGTCGCGCAGAAGCGGTACTTCTCCTCCGTCTCGGCGGTCGCGTACGCCAGCCGCTCGGAGTCGGTCAGATTGACCCGGACCTCCACACAGTCCGCCGGGGCGATGTAGCCCTGCGCCTCGATCTCCTTCCACGGCGCGTCGAACCGCTTGGGCCCGATGAGCGAGAAGACGTCCGACTCGCGCCCGTCCTCCCGGACGAGCGTCGCGGTCAGCCCGAGCCGGCGGCGCGCCTGCAGGTCGGCGGTGAACTTGAACACCGGGGCCGGCAGCAGGTGCACCTCGTCGTAGACGATCAGCCCCCAGTCGCGGGAGTCGAACAGCTCCAGGTGCGGATAGACGCCCTTCCGCTTGGTGGTGAGGACCTGGTACGTGGCGATGGTGACCGGCCGGATCTCCTTCTTCGTCCCCGAGTACTCGCCGATCTCGTCCTCGGTGAGCGAGGTCCGCTTCACGAGCTCGTGCTTCCACTGCCGGGCCGAGACGGTGTTGGTGACCAGGATCAGCGTGGTGGCCTTCGCCTGCGCCATCGCACCGGCGCCCACCAGCGTCTTCCCGGCGCCGCAGGGCAGGACGACGACACCGGAGCCGCCGTGCCAGAAGCCGTCGACGGCCTGCTTCTGGTACGGCCGCAGCGCCCACCCGTCCTCGGCCAGGTCGATCCGGTGCGCCTCACCGTCCACGTACCCGGCGAGGTCCTCGGCGGGCCAGCCCAGCTTCAGCAGCGTCTGCTTGATCTGCCCGCGCTCGGAGGGGTGCACGGCGACGCTGTCGGCGTCGAGCCGCGCCCCGACCAGCGGCTGGACCTTCTTGGAGCGGAGGATCTCCTCCAGGACCGGCCGGTCGGTCGTGGTCAGGACGAGGCCGTGGGTGGGGTGCTTGGCGAGGGTGAGCCGGCCGTAGCGGGCCATGGTCTCGGCGACGTCGACGAGCAGCGCGTGCGGCACTGGGTAGCGGGAGTACTCGACGAGCGCGTCGACGACCTGCTCGGCGTCATGCCCGGCGGCCCGGGCGTTCCACAGGCCGAGCGGGGTGACGCGGTAGGTGTGGATGTGCTCGGGGGCGCGCTCCAGCTCCGCGAAGGGAGCGATGGCACGACGGCACGCCTCGGCCTGCTCGTGGTCGACCTCGAGCAGGAGTGTCTTGTCGCTCTGGACGATCAGTGGTCCGTTCACGTGCCTGGATTCCTTCCCCGCGGGCCAAACCTCCAGTGTGCCTGAAGACCGGCCGTTGTCGGTGGGGCCTGCCACACTGGACGCGACGGACTGCCGAGAGGGAGGTGGCGAGCGATGAGCGTCGCGCATGATCCGCATTACGGGCCTTGGACGATAGAGGAGGTCCTGGCTCTGGGGGAGGACCGCGGTACGCGCCATGAATTGATGGGGGAAGCTCTCTTGATGTCACCGGCTCCGGGCACGAAGCATCAGCGGGCGTCGTCCCGGCTGTGGAATCTCCTCGATGCCGCCGTCGAGGCTGCCGACGCCCCGGTCGAGGTTCTGGAGGCGGTGAACCTTGTGCTTCCCGACGGACTGTTCATCCCGGACATCGTCGTCGTCGAGGCCGCTGCCGCCGCCGAGAACCCGATCACCTACAACGCCGATGACGTGCTGCTCGTCGTGGAGATCGTCTCCCCGTCGTCCTCCGGCCGTCGTACCGACCGGCTGCTGAAGCCGCCGTACTACGCCGAGGCGGGCATCGAGCACCTCTGGCGCCTTGAGCTGGAGCCGGTGCCCGCCCTGGTCGTGTCGGAGCTGGTGGACGGGTGCTATGTGGAGCGGATCGTGGCCGAGGCGGGGCGTAAGACGTCGATCGAGACGCCTTTCCCGTTGAAGCTCGACCCCGGCGCTCTGGTGAGCCCGAGGGCCTAGACCGCTACACCGCGCCGTCGGCGAGCTCCGCGACACCCGTGATGCGGTGCAGGGGGTACGTGCGGACCTCGTCCGCCGTGTGGTCGTACGCCGTCACGAAGCCGCCCTCCACCCGGACCGGGGCGATCACGCGCTGGCTGGCGGCGCCGTCGGCGTTGACGTAGCCGATCCAGATCGCGGAGCCGGTCATCGCGGCCGCCTGGACGGTGGCCAGGGTGTCGGCGGGGCTGGTGCGGGGGAGCTCGCCGGGGGCGTGGGGTGGGGCCTGGGGGGCCTCCTTGCGTTCGACGGTGGAGGCGAGGTCGCCGGCGCGGATCGCGCGTACCGCCGCGCCCAGGAGCGTCGCGTCCGGGGTGGGCGGACCGTCGGGGACGGGGGCCGGGGCCGAGCGGGGCGGGGTGCGGTGGGCGTGGGCGCGGGTGATCAGGACGTCGCCCTCGGCGGACTCCCCGGCCGGGGCGTACCCCATCGACCGCAGCCCTTCGAGCAGCGTGGCGGGGTCGGTCTGCGCGGCCAGCACGGTCGGTGCGAGGCGGCGCAGCCGCAAGGTGGCGGACCGCTTGTCGGCGAGGATCTCGCCGAGGACGGCGTCGTCGTCGCAGCGTACGTACGCGGAGGCGGCGCCGATCCGGAGGTGGCCGTGCTTGCGGGCCACGTCGTCGACGAGGTAGGCGAGCGGCTGCGGCACCGGCGTACGGGAGTGCGCGGCGAGGAAGGCGTGCAGGTCGGACGCGGTCTGCCCGGCGTCCAGGGCGCGCCGTACGGACGCGGCGGTGAAGCGGTAGACGGTCGCCCCGCCCTTGGACTCCACGTCCGCGAGGACGGCGAGCATCTCGGCCAGCGGCCGCTCCAGCGGGCCGGGCGCGACCGCCGTCAGGTCGGCCTGGAGCAGGACGTGGTCGACGGGCTCGGGCAGCAGCGGTGCGATCGCCTCGGCGGCGAGCGCCGCGCGGGCGGTGAGCTCGGCCGGGGTGAGGGGTGCGACCGGGGCGGTGGGGCCCGTGGTGTCCAGGCCGAGGAGCACGCGCGCGTGCGTGGAGAGCGCGCCGCGGCCCGTGATCCCCAGATGCTCCGCCTCGGTCAGGGTCCAGGTGGCGATCCGGGCTCGCAGGTCGGCGCCGGACTGGGCGGTGCCGCGCAGCGGGCGGTCCCACTGGAGGCGGGCGAGGACGGATTCGGGGTCGGCGGACGTGCCTGGCGTCAGGGTGCCCTGGAGGGTGAGGACGCGGTGGCGGACCTCCGGGGCGACACCGCGGTCCAGTTCCGGGCCGAGGGCCGACAGGGCGCGGCCCTTGGCGTCCTGGCCGCCGACCAGGCCGGGCGTACGGGTCGCGGTGAGCCAGGCCGTCGCCAGCCGGGCCCAGCGCGTGGCGGGGGGCAGCTCCAGCCATGTGTCGGCGTCCGGCGTGGGCGCGTACCGCTCGTCCGCCTCGCCGTCGGAGGCCAACAGCCCCGCTCCGTAGGCAAGTTCCACCCAGAAGGCGGTCTCGGGCTCCGACAGGTCCAGCGCGGTCGCGGTCCGCTTGAGATCCCGTACGGACAGGCCCCCGGCGCGCAGTACGGCCGGGCCGCCTTCGTTCCACTCCCGCAGCAGTTCCTCGACCGTCGCGAGCGCCCGGTGGGCCTGGCCGGCCGCAGCGCTGTCCACAACCTGTGGACGGTATGTGCGGAGTTCCGCCACCGCCGGGGGCAGCGGCTCCGGCGTGCGATGCGCGCGCCCGGCGCGCAGATGCAGCGCCACCTCGCGCGGCAGCACCACCGTGCGGGGCGACGCGGGCAGCAGCAGTCCACGGTCGCGCAGCCACCGCACCGGCGGCGCCGGATTCGCCGTCACCTCGCCGTACGGCGGCCCCCACACCAGCCGGTCGAGGACCGTCAGCGCGTCCGACGGCGCGGTGTCGAGGAGTTCACCCATCCGCCGGCGGTCGGTGAACAGCTCCGTCAACACCGTGACCGCCGACACCGGGTCGTGTGTCGAGCCGAGGCCGGCCGTCGCGATGATCTCCTGGAGCCGGGTCGGGGACATTCCGGACGTGGCCTCCGCGACGGTCGGCCCGAGCCCGGTCGGCGAAGGGTGCTGCGGCGACGGTGCGAGCAGTTCACGGGCCGTACGCACCAGCCGCAGCCGCTCGTCGTCACCCCACACCAGCGCCTGCTCGCGCAGCAGTTCCACCGCGCGCGGCAGCGCCGCCTCGATGGTCGCGTCGCCCTCGTCGCCGGTGAGCAGACCGAGCAGGACCTCGTACGGCGCCGGGTCCGGCGCGACCGCCAGCGCCTCCGCGGTCTGCAGCGCGAACCGGTCGAGCCGCTCCAACGCCCGTACGACCGACGCGCGTGTGCCGGCGCGCGTGGCGAGCTGCGTCAGATCGTTCGGTACGGGCGACAGCAGATCGGGGCGGGCCCGCAGCAGCGCGGCCAGCCCGTCGTCGCCCCGCGCCCGCAGCGCCTCCGCGAGGGTGCGGGGCGCAGCCGCACCGCCAGATCCTTCGGGCACGTGCGCCTCCCGATTGCGCTCGCCGGTCCCCATCCGGACCACGTTAGCCCCTGTACAGGCGCTACCGTCGGGACAGGCTGCTGTGGAGGGCACTGTGGGGATCGAGAGCGACCAGTTGGTCTTCGACTATCTGAGCCGGGTCGGTGACCTGGCACAGCAGCGCCAGCTGCCCGCGAACACGCGCATGCGGCTGGTCTCCGCGCTCCGTGACGAGATCGACCGGCGGCGGACGCAGACGGGCGCGGACAGTCCGGTCGCGGTGCGGCGGATCCTCGGGAGGCTGGGTACGCCGGACGAGGTCGTGGAGTCGGTGTCGGGGCCGTCGCCCTCGGGCCTGGTGCGGCCGGCGGTGCCGCAGCAGCGGGGCGTGGAGGTGGTGGACTTCTCCTCGTCCGAGGCGGCGCCGGAGGAGTGGTGGCGGCTGGACGACGCGGAGTTGGAGGTTCCGGGGTTCGTGGGCGGGGTGGAGGTGCCGGAGCTGCTGAAGCCGCCGCCGAAGGCTGTCGCCGAGGCGGAGGCGTCCGCGGAGGAGACGGCCGCGGAGGAGACGGCCGTAACGAAACGGCGGTTCGGGCGCGTCGGGCGCGTCGCGAACCCGTTCCTCCTCGTCGCCGCGCTCCTCTTGCTCGGCGGCGCGGTCTTCGGCAACCTCCTGGCCCTCGCGGCGGGCTGGGCCCTCGCGTACGTCTCCCGCCGCCTGACCCGTACGGAGGCGAAGTGGGCGGTCCTCGGCCTCCCGGCCCTGGTCGCGGCAGCCTCCGCGATCTGGCTCTGGGGCCGCGCCGCCGCCCGCTGGGGCCCGCCGATCCCCCCGGGCCCGGAGGCCCTGACGTCGGCGCTGTCCACGACGTGGCCGTGGTCGCTGAAGACGGCGGCGGTGGCTTCGGCGGCGTTCCTGCTGTGGCGGGCGCGGAGGGGGTAGGGGGGCGGGGTCCGTCGGGGTGGGCCGGGTCTGTCGGGTGGGCCGGGCCCGTCGGGGTGGGTCGGGTCTGTCGGGGCGCGGGGCGGTCGGGGTGGGCCGGGTCTGTCGAGGCGCGGGCCTGTCGGGGTGGACCGGAACCGAAAGGGCGCCGCCCACCGGGGCGTTGTGCCCACCCGTTCCGCCCTGCGGGACGATTGCCCACAACGGGGGCGTGCTTCGTCCGCGGCGCGAAACAGCCACCCCCACCCGCCCCCGGCAGGGTTTCGGGAAGGGGCGGGGTGGGGGAAAACGCCCGGGCAGGTCAGCCGCGCACGCTGTCCGCCGGAGCCGCCGCCACGCCGTCCCCGTCCGCCCGCCACGGCGCCCCCGGCACCACCAGCGGCGACCCCGTCACCGGATCCGGGATCACCACCGACTCCAGGCCGAAGACCTCCCGGACGAGCGACTCGGTGACTATCTCCGCCGGCGGGCCCTGGGCGACGACGCGGCCCGACTTCATCGCGATCAGGTGGTCGGCGTACCGGGCCGCCTGGTTCAGGTCGTGCAGCACCACGACGACCGTCCGGCCCCGGCCGTGGTTCAGCTGGCGCACCAGGTCGAGGACCTCCACCTGGTGCGAGATGTCCAGATAGGTCGTCGGCTCGTCGAGCAGCAGCAGGTCCGTCTCCTGCGCCAGCGCCATCGCGATCCACACGCGCTGGCGCTGCCCGCCGGAGAGTTCGTCCACCGCCCGGTCGGCCAGCGCGCTCACGTCCGTACGCTCCATCGCGTCGACGACGGCCCGCTCGTCCTCGTCCGACCACTGCTTCCACCACGCCTGGTGCGGCTGCCGGCCCCGTGACACCAGGTCCGCGACGGTGATCGCCTCCGGGGCGACGGGCGTCTGCGGCAGCAGACCGATCGACTGGGCGATCTTCTTCGTGGGGATCTTCGCCAGCTCCTGCCCGTCGAGCAGGACCGCGCCGCTCCTCGGCCTCAGCAGCCGCCCGAGCGCCCGCAGGGTGGTCGACTTGCCGCAGGCGTTCGGGCCGACGATCACCGTCACCTTGCCGTCCGGGACGGCCAGGTCCAGTCCGTCGACGACCACACGGTCCTCGTACGCGAGCGTCAGCGCCCGCACCGTCAGCCTGCTCACGCCTTACCTCCTGCGCCACGGCTCCGGATGATGAGCCAGATCAGATACGGGGCCCCGACCGCCGCCGTCAGCACACCCACCGGCAGCTCCGTCGGGGCGAAGAGCCTGCGGCCCAGGAGATCGGCGAGGACGACGATCACCGCTCCCATGAGGGCCGAGCCGAGCAGCGGGATCTGTGCCGTACGGGTCAGCCGGCGGGCGACCTGCGGGGCCAGCAGCGCCACGAAGTCGACCGGGCCCGCCACCCCGGTCGCCACGGATGCCAGGACCACGCCGAGCAGGACCAGCCCGAGCCGTACGCGGCCGAGCCGGACGCCGAGACCGGTGGCCGTGTCGTCGTCGAGGGTGACGTTCCGCTGGGCGCGGGCCGCCCACGCCACGGCGGGCAGCAGCGCGAGCAGCACCCAGCCGAGCGGCGCGGCCTCGTCCCAGCCGCGGCCGTTGAGGGAGCCGGTCATCCAGATCTGGGCCTGCTGGGCGACGAGATAGTCGCCCTTCGTCATGAAGAGCGTGGTGACCGAACGCAGCGCGATCGCGAAGCCGATGCCGATGAGGACGAAACGGGTGGCGTGCAGCCCGCCGCGCCAGGCGAAGACGTACACGAGGGCGGCCGCCGCGATCCCGCCGATGACGGACAGGTACGGCAGGACCGCGAACGACGTGACGCCGAAGGTCATCGCACCGACCGTCAGCGCGCCCGCGCCCTGGCTGATGCCGATGATGTCGGGGCTGGCGAGCGGATTGCGGGCGACGGTCTGGATCAGCGCGCCCGCTACACCGAAGGCCGCGCCGACGAGGAGGCCGACGACGAGCCGGGGCAGGCGCAGGGTGCCGACGACGAGTTCGGCGGAGGAGGGCCGGCCGAGGAGCACGTCGAGGACGTCGCCGGGGGCGACGAACCGCTCCCCGGCGCAGAGGTACGCCACCGACCCGGCGGCCAGCACGACGGCGAGGGCGCCCGCGACGACGGCGGCCCGCCGGTGCAGCAGAAAACTCCCCCGCCCGGCGCGCACGACCCCGTACCCACCGGGCCGGACCCTTCCCCGCGCCCGGCCTTCCTTCCCGTCGACGCCGACGGACACGGACGCGCTCACGCGGGCACCGCCTTCCTGCGGACCAGGGTCACCAGGAACGGCACCCCGATCAGCGCTGTCATCACGCCCGCCGGAACCTCGCTCGGAGGGAAGACCACACGGCCGATCACGTCCGACACCAGCAGCATCACCGGGCCGATCAGGGCAGCCATCGGCAGGACCCAGCGGTGGTCGCTGCCGACGATCGCGCGGGCGATGTGCGGAACCGCCAGGCCGATGAAGGCGATCGGGCCCGCCGCCGCCACGCCCGCCCCCGTCAGGACCGTCGCGCCGACACCGCCCACGATCCGTACGGTCGCCACCCGCTGGCCCAGGCCCTTCGCCACGTCCTCGCCGAGCGCCAGGGCGTCCAGGCCCCGCGCGACGGAGAGCACCAGCACCGCGCCGAGCAGCAGGAACGGCCATATCTGGCCCACCACGGCCGCCTCGCGCCCGGCCACCGACCCGATCTGCCAGAACCGGAACTCGTCCAGCGCCGACGCCTTCGTCGTCAGGATGCCGGTGGTCACCGACAGCAGCAGCGCGTTGATCGCCGCGCCGCCCAGGGCGAGCTTCACCGGCGTCGCCCCGCCCCGGCCGCTGGACGCGATGGCGTACACCGCGACCGACGCGACGGCCGCGCCCGCGAACGCGAACCAGACGTAGCCGGTGAGGGTGTGCACACCCGCGAAGGCGATCGCCGCGACCACCCCCACCGAGGCGCCCTGGCTGATGCCGAGGATGCCCGGGTCGGCGATGGGGTTACGGGTGATGCCCTGGAGCGCCGTGCCCGCGAGGGCGAGGGCGGCGCCGACCATCAGGCCGATGAGGGTGCGTGGCACGCGCAGTTCACGGACGACCTGCGCGGCGTCGCTCTGCCCGCCGTGCAGGAGGGCGTCGAGTACTTCGGAGGGCGCGACGGCGCGGGCGCCGACGCCGAGGCTCAGCAGGACCGCGACCAGCAGGGCCACGACGCCCGCCGCGGTCGCGAAGACCCGTCGGGTGCGGAAAGGGGCGGCTGGCATCGGAACCCATCGAACGTGGCCACGTGACCGGTGAACGTGACCGAGGTTGGTAAGGCTCGGCTAAGTCTATGCAGCGCCCTGCGGCCGGTCTCCGCCCGTCCAAGGACCCCAGCCGGGGCATGCCGCTGCCGGCCTCCGGCCATCCAAGGACCGCCGCCCGAGGCCGCCGCCGGTCTCCGGCCCGTACGAAGACCGGCCCGGGGCCACCGCCCGACGCTCCGGCACAATGGCCCCCATGCCTTCGCCTCCCGCCCTCCCGCTCACCGTCGGTTTCGACCTCGACATGACCCTGATCGACTCCCGGCCGGGCATCCACGCCGCGTTCGTGGCCCTCGCCGCGGAGACCGGTGCGGTGATCGACGCCGATCTGGCGGTGACCCGGCTCGGGCCGCCGCTGGAGCGGGAGCTCGCGCACTGGTTCCCGGCGGACGCCGTCCCCGCGATGGCCGACCGCTACCGGGAGATATATCCGCGGTACGCCATCGAGCCCACCCTCGCCATGCCCGGCGCGAAGGATGCGATTCAAGCCGTTCATGAAGCGGGCGGCCGGGCCGTCGTCGTCACCGCCAAACACGAACCGAACGCCAAGCTGCACCTCAGCCACCTCGGCATCGAGCCGCACGCCGTCGTCGGCTGGCTGTGGGCCGAGGCCAAGGCCGAGGCGCTGCGCGAGTACGGCGCGGGCGTGTACGTCGGCGACCACACCGGGGATGTGCGCGGGGCGCGTACCGCCGGGGCGCTCTCGGTCGCCGTGACGACCGGGCCGTGCGACGAAACCGAGCTGCGTGCGGCGGGCGCCGATGTCGTACTGCCCGATCTGACCGCGTTCCGGAGCTGGCTGGAGGGCTACCAGGCCTACCGGCCCTGAAGCGCCGCCCCCCGCGCCTGGCGGCGCTGGGCCGCGATCGACCGCAGCACGCCCGCCGCGGCGATCAGGAAGCCGACACCCATCAGCATGCAGACCGCGTACGCCACCGGCGGGAACGGGTCGGTCCCCAGGAACAGCGGGGCCACGGTGACCAATGTGGCCACCGCGCCGATGATGAAGACAATCGCTCCGGCACGGACGAGACCGTCTCCGGGGGCGGCGCTGTTCGAAGGGGTTTCACTAAGCATTCAGCCAGGGTAGTTCCCCGGCCGGAGGAACAAACCAGCGACGTCTTGTCACCAGCCCCTGGACCATTAGCCTTGGTGCTTGGCGGGTCGAGCGACCCGCTGTAGTGCTATACAGAGCCGAATTTCCGGCATCTCCCATCGAGTACGAGGACGAGGACAGACGTGCCTACCGGCAAGGTCAAGTGGTTCAACAGCGAGAAGGGCTTCGGCTTTCTCTCCCGCGACGACGGCGGCGACGTCTTCGTCCACTCGTCGGTGCTCCCTGCCGGAGTCGAGGCCCTCAAGCCGGGCCAGCGCGTGGAATTCGGCGTGGTCGCCGGGCAGCGCGGTGACCAGGCGCTCTCGGTGACGGTCCTCGACCCGACCCCCTCCGTGGCGGCCGCGCAGCGCCGCAAGCCCGACGAACTGGCGTCGATCGTGCAGGACCTGACGACGCTGCTGGAGAACATCACGCCGATGCTGGAGCGCGGCCGCTACCCCGACAAGACGCACGGCAAGAAGATCGCGGGCCTGCTGCGGGCCGTCGCCGACCAGCTGGACGTGTAGCGCGTCGCCCGTACGGCCCAGTCGTACGGCCTCGAACGTACGGCCTTATACGAACGACAGCGCATCGCGGCCGAGGGGCGGGACAAGCCCCTCGGCCGCCGCGCGTGTCAGCAGCCCCCGCACCGCCGCGTAGCCGTCCTCGCCGAGGTCGGCCGTGAACTCGTTGACGTAGAGACCGATGTGCTGATCGGCCACCATCGGGTCCATCTCCTGCGCGTGTTCCAGTACGTACGGCAGTGAGGCGGTCGGGTCGTCCCAGGCCATCCGGACCGATGTGCGGGCCGCGTCGGCGAGCCGCCGCAGGGTCTCCTCGCCCAGGGAGCGCTTGGCGATGATCGCGCCGAGCGGGATGGGCAGTCCCGTGGTCCGCTCCCAGTGTTCGCCCATGTCCGCAAGGCTGTGCAGCCCGTAATTCTGATAGGTGAACCTGGCCTCGTGGATGACGAGGCCCGCGTCGACCTTCCCGTCCCGTACGGCCGGCATGATCTCGTGGAACGGCATCACCACGACCCCGCCGACGCCCTCCGGGACCACGTCCGCCGCCCAGAGCCGGAACAGCAGATACGCCGTCGACCGCTCGCTCGGCACGGCGACGGTCTTGCCGGTCAATCCCCCAGAGCCTTCGGCCTGGGAGGTGCCCCCACGAGCACCGGGCTCGCGGGTGAGCACCAGCGGGCCGCAGCCGCGGCCCAGGGCGCCGCCGCAGGGCAGCAGGGCGTACTCGTCCAGGACCCAGGGCAGGACCGCGTAGGAGACCTTGAGGATGTCGAATTCGCCGCGTTCGGCCATGCCGTTGGTGACGTCGATGTCGGCGAAGGTGACGTCGATCTTCGGGGCGCCGGGGACCCGGCCGTGCGCCCAGGCGTCGAAGACGAACGTGTCGTTCGGGCAGGGCGAGTAGGCGATCTTCAGGGCTTTCGGCGTCACTTCGCCTCCACGAAGACGGTCCGGCTGAGCAGCTGGAAGGTGTGGCGCAAGGAGTCCATCGCCTGGCCGATCCGCCAGGCGGCCCGGTCACGCGGGCCGACCGCGTTGGAGACCGCGCGGATCTCGACGACGGGCACGCCGTGCGCGGCGGCGGCCTCGGCGGCACCGAAGCCCTCCATCGCCTCGGCGGCGGCGCGGGGGTGGAGTGCCGCAAGCTCGGCGGCGCGGGCGGCGGTGCCGGTGACGGTGGACACGGTCAGGACGGGCGCGACGAGGTGGTGCTGCCCGCCGTCGGCCAGGGCCCGCGCGATCCGTGCGGTCAGGCCGGCCGGGCAGGGGTGCGCGGAGCGCCCGAAACCGAGCTCCTCCACGGTCAGATAGCCGTCCTGGGTCTGTGCCCCGAGGTCGGCGGCCACGATCTCGTCGGAGACGACGACGGCCCCGAGGGGTGCGTGGGCCGGGAACCCGCCGGCGATCCCGGCGGAGACGACGAGGTCGTACGCACCGTGCGCCAGCGCGGTCGCGGCACCGACGGCCGCGGCGGCGGGCCCGACCCCGGCGACGAGAACGTCCACGACGGAGTACGTCCCGTCCGGCGGCGGCTCCGGCGATCCGGGCGCGGCACCCGCGGCCGACGGCGCGGGCGGCGCGCCCGCGAGGCGGCGCAGGGTGAAGCCGCCGGGGAGCGGGACGTCGGCCGGGGCCGGGCCGCCGAGGGAGGTGAGGCCGGCGGCGACGGAGTCCGCCTCCGCCGCCACGGCCGTCACCACGAGCGTCCGGAGAGTCAGGACGCCTTCTTCAGCTCGAAGTGCCAGATGCCGGTCAGCTTCTTGCCGGTGGTCTCGACGATGCTGACCTGCGCCTTGTTCGCCGTCTCGCCGGTCTGGCTGGAGAAGAAGGCGCTGGCCGGGATGGTCCGGTAGGTCTTCTTGTACGGCTCCTGCTCGGCCTGCTGGCCGCCGATGAAGAGCGTCCAGCCGTTCTCCGCGATCTCGGGGTCGACCCCGAAGCGGATCTTGTCGTCCATGGAGACCGTGAGGGTCTTCTCGGCCTTCTTGTTCAGGCAGGCCTGGATCTGCGACTCCTTGATGGCGTCGCCGTCGTTGTAGCAGGACGCCTCGCTGTGGACCGAGTCGCTGCCGACCGTCACGGTCGCGAGCGGCGTCGGCTTGTCGCAGGCGGAGAGCACGAGGAGCCCGGCGGAGACAGCGCCGAGGGCGGCGGCGGCCCGGCGGCGCCTGCCGGAGAAGTACGCAACGGTCATGGCCCGAAGGCTATCGGGCCAGGCGCCGGAGGGCGCACGGGGGGCGTCACCGTGTCCCGGCCCGGCTCCGCCTCGGGCGAGGCGGAGGAGGGCGCACGGGGGCGTCACCGTGTCCCGGCCCGGCTCACACCACGCGGGGCCGCCGCGGCTGCTCCGGGCCCGAGCCGTGGTGCACGCCACGCCGGGCCGCCTTCAGCAGGCCCCGTACCGCCAGGAGCGCGCCCAGGGCCAGCAGGCCCGCCGCCACGCCCATGCCGAGGGAGCCGTTCAGCGGCAGGGCGATGCCGATCGCGCCGCCCACCACCCACGACATCTGCAGCAGCGTCTCGGAGCGGGCGAACGCGGAGGTGCGGACCACCTCCGGGACGTCACGCTGGATCATCGCGTCCAGGGAGAGCTTCGACAGGGCCTGGGACAGGCCCGCCGTCGCGCCGAGGGCCGCCACCATCAGCCCGCCGAAGAACACCGACGCGAGGACGGCCGCCGTCAGCGCCAGCGTCAGCATCGTGGCCACGATCAGTTCGGGGGCGCGGGCCCTGAGCCAGGAGCCGATCGCGGTGCCGCAGGCGTTGCCGACCCCCGCGGCGACGCCGACGATGCCCAGGGAGACCGCCGCGCTCTGCCCGCCCAGGGGGTGGTCGCGCAGCAGGAACGCCAGGAAGAAGATCAGGAAGCCGGAGAGGGCGCGGTGCGCGGCGTTCGCCTGGAGGCCGTGCAGGACGGACGGGCCGACCGTGCGCAGGCTGGGCTTCTTCTCGCCGTGGGTGAGCATGTGCGCCTTGCGCTCGCCCTTCGCCGAGTCGACCTTGTGCGGCATCGTGAACGCCCAGTACGTGCCCAGCAGGAACAGCGCGCACGCGCCGTACAGCGGCCAGGACGGCCCGACGAGCTGGAGACCGACCCCGATCGGGGCGGCGATGCCGGTGGCGAGCAGACCCGCGAGGGTGACGCGGGAGTTCGCCTTGACGAGCGAGAAGCCCGGTGGGAGCAGCCGTGGCACGACCGCGCTGCGTACGACGCCGTACGCCTTGGAGGCGACCAGGACGCCCAGCGCCGCCGGGTACAGCTCCAGGCCGCCGGTGGCGACCGCGCCGGACAGGGTGAGGGCGAGGACGGCCCGGGTCAGCATGGCGCCGGCCATGGCGGCGCGGCGGCCGTGCGGGACGCGGTCCAGGAGCGGGCCGATGACGGGGGCGAGAAGGGTGAACGGCGCCATCGTGATGGCGAGGTAGAGGGCGACCCGGCCGCGGGCCTCGTCGGTGGGGACGGAGAAGAAGACCGTGGAGGCGAGCGCGACGGTGATCATGACGTCGCCTGCGCCGTTCACGGCGTGGAGTTCGATCAGTTTGCCCAGGCCCGACTCGCCCGCGCCGTGGGCGTGGGTTGCTTTTCGGATACCGCGGGCCGTGCCGGTGAAGGGCAGGTGCAGGGCGCGGCCTACCGTTCGGCCCGCTCTGCGGAGCGGCCCGGGGGCTTGGGACGACCTCGCGGCTGCCACCCCGTCATAGTGCCCCAACCCTCTCTCGCCCGAACCGCGATGCGGTCCACTTGGGACGGGCAGGTGGGCGGCGGGCTGCGAAGGGGGTAGCGTGCGTAGCGCGCCACCGGCGGAAGATCTCGGCCGCGCGCCTCTTCGGCATCCCGCAGAATGGATGACATGAGGTGTGCCCGAGGGACGTCGGGCGCGGACGTCGATGCGGCCCCCTGGTCCGCTCCGCCCGCTGCCCGTACATCGCGAATCGGCCAGGCGCACCCGTGAGACGGCGTAGGAGAGAAGCGAGACCTGTGAGTGCTGCGACGACGCGAAGCCGTACCCCCGACCGCCTGTGCGCCGAGGCGGTAGACCTCGCCAGGGAGGCCGCCGAGGAGGCCGCCGCGCCCGGCGTCGTGGGCGAACATGTCGAGGTGGTCGCCGAGGGTGACCGGGTCGTCACGCACTTCTTCGAATGCAAGGAGCCGGGCTACCGCGGCTGGCGCTGGGCGGTGACCGTCACCCGCGCCTCCCGGGCCAAGCTGGTCACCCTCGACGAGACCGTCCTGCTGCCGGGACCCGACGCACTCCTCGCCCCCGAGTGGGTGCCGTGGAGCGAGCGGCTGCGCCCCGGCGACCTGGGCCCGGGCGACCTGCTGCCCACCGAGGCCGACGACCTTCGCCTGGAGCCCGGATACAGCGGCGAGGACGCCCCGCCGCCGAACTCCGCCGTCTCCGAGGAGATGGCCGAGCACCTCGACGTCGAGGACGCGGAGATCACCTCCCGTACGCCGTCCCGGGGCGCCATCGCCTCGGTCGCCGAGGAGCTCGGCATGCGGCGGGCCCGGGTCCTCTCCCGGTACGGGCTGCACGTGGCCGCCGACCGCTGGGAGGAGGCGTTCGGCGCGAAGACGCCCATGGCCCAGGCCGCCCCCGCGACCTGCGCGTCCTGCGCCTTCCTGATGCCGCTCTCCGGCTCCCTGAAGCAGGCCTTCGGTGTCTGCGCCAACGAGTTCTCCCCGGCCGACGGGCACGTGGTCTCCCTCGCGTACGGCTGCGGTGGCCACTCCGAGGCCGCGGTCATGCCGAAGCCGCCGCGCCCGGCCGCGCCGGTCCTGGACTCGATGGGCGCCGACGAGTTCCGGCTCCGCCCGGCCCGCGACAGCGGCTCGGTCCCGCCGGAGACGGACGGCGCCTCGGAGGACCTCGGCCACTCCTGACCGGGCGCCGTGCGCGGTGACGGCCCGCCTGGATCTATTTTTGAAGGGTCCGCGACGGGTGGTTCCGACGGCGTTGAAGGGTACGCGCGCTGGCGCGGTACCTTTCGGCCCGCGGCACGTCCCGTGCGGCCCGGACAGAGTGGAGTCACAGCGTGAGCGTCAGGACGACGACCGGTGGAGCCGACCCCTTCGGTACCGCCCGGCTGCGCCGGGGCGTCCTCGACGCCTGGGGGGCGAGCCCGGCGCGCTTCCGCGAGGACGCCAACGCCGAGGAGGACCTCGCCCTCGGCGGCTACCGTGACCGGCTCGTGGTCGAGCTGGCCCAGAACGCCTCCGACGCCGCCGCCCGCGCCGGGGTGACCGGCCGGCTGCGGCTCACCCTCCACCCGGCGGGCCCCGACACGCCCGCCGTCCTCGCCGCCGCCAACACCGGCGCCCCGCTGGACGCCACCGGCGTCGAGTCGCTGTCCACGCTGCGCGCCTCCGCCAAGCGGGAGAACGACACCGCCGCCGTCGGCCGCTTCGGCGTCGGCTTCGCCGCGGTCCTCGCCGTCAGCGACGAACCCGCCGTCCTCGGCCGGCACGGCGGCGTCCGCTGGTCCCTCGCCGAAGCCTCCGAGCTGGCCCGCGAGGCCGCCAAGGCCAGTCCCGGCCTCGGCGACGAACTGCGCCGCCGCGACGGCCATGTGCCGCTGCTGCGGCTTCCGTTGCCCGCCGAGGGCACCGCCCCCGACGGGTACGACACCGTCGTCGTGCTGCCCCTGCGCGACGCGGCCGCCGTCGACCTGACCGAGCGGCTGCTGCGCTCCGTCGACGACGCCCTGCTGCTCACCCTGCCCGGCCTCGCCGAGGTCGTCATCGAGACCGGCGACGGCGTCCGCGTCCTGCGCCGCTCCCAGCAGGGCTCCTACGTCCACATCGACGACAGCCTCGGCGGTACGAGCCGCTGGCGGACCGTCGCCCACGGCGGCGCCATCGACCCGGCCCTCCTCAAGGGCCGGCCCGTCGAGGAGCGGCTGCGCCCGCACTGGTCCGTGGTCTGGGCGGTCCCCGTCGACACCGACGGCGCCCCCCTCACCCCCCGTACGGCGCCCGTCGTGCACGCGCCCACCCCCACCGACGAACCGCTCGGTGTGCCCGCCCTGCTGATCGCGACCCTGCCGCTGGACACCACCCGCCGCCATCCCGCGCCCGGCCCGCTCACCGACTTCCTGGTGCAGCGCGCCGCCGACGCCTACGCCGAACTCCTCGCCGCCTGGGCGCCCGTGACGTCCGCCACCATCGACCTCGTGCCCGGCCCCCTCGGCAAGGGCGAGCTCGACGGGGCGCTGCGCGCGGCCGTCCTTCAGCGGCTCGGCCGGGTCGCGTTCCTGGCCCCGGCCGCCCCCTCCGAGGAACTGCCCGCGCTGCGGCCGCTGGAGGCCGAGATCGTCGAGGGCGCGGGCGCCGACACCGTACGTGTCCTCGCCGAGGTGCTGCCGACGCTGCTGCCCGCCGGCCTCGAACGCCGCGTCGAGCTGCGGACCCTCGGCGTCGGCCGGGTCCCGCTCACCGACGCCATCGACCGCCTCGCCGGCCTGGAGAAGGACCCGGACTGGTGGTGGCGGCTGTACGACAGCCTCGCCGGGGTCGACCCGGACCGGCTCACCGGCCTGCCCGTGCCGCTCGCCTCGGGCCGCACCACCATCGGCCCCCGGCAGATCCTGCTGCCGCTGCCCGAGACCCCGGCCGACCTGGCCCGGCTCGGCCTGAAGGTCGCCCACGCGGACGCCGCCCACCCGCTCCTGGAGAAGCTCGGCGCCCTGCCCGCCACCCCCCGCGCCGTGTTGACGACCCCTCAGGTGCGGGCGGCGGTCGCCGCGTCCCTCGACGCCGGGGAGGTCTGGGACGAGGACGCCGGCACCCTCGACGCCGAGGAGCTCGCCGAGACCGTCCTCGCGCTCGTCCGCGACGCCGGACTCGAACCGGGCGACGAGCCCTGGCTGGGCGCGCTCGCCCTGCCCGACGAGGACGGCGAACTCGCCCCGGCCGGTGAACTCGTCCTGCCCGGCTCGCCGTTCGCCGCCGTCATGCGCGAGGGTGAACTCGCCCTGTGCGACGCCGAGCTGGCCGACCGCTGGGGCGAACAGCCTCTTGCCGCCTGCGGCGTCCTCGCCACCTTCGCCCTCGTCCGCGCCACCGACGTCGTCCTCGACCCGGACGAGCTGGAGCCCCGCGACAGCGACTTCCCCGAGCCCGACGACGCCGGCCTGCTCGACGCCGTCGACGTGTGGTGCGAGGACGTCCTCGACCGGCTCCCCGACACGCCCGTACCGCCCGTGGCCACCGAGATCGTCGCGGTACGCGACCTGGACCTCGTCGACGACGACGCCTGGCCGCAGGCGCTCGCCATGCTCGCCCGGCCGCCGCTGCGGGACGCCCTCACCCAGCCCGTACGGATCCTGCTGCCCGACGGCACCACCGAGACCGTGCGGCCCTACACCGCCTGGTGGCTGCGCGACCATCCCGTCCTGGACGGCCGCCGCCCCGCCGGCCTGCGCGCCGCGGGCACCGACCCGCTGCTGGCCGGTCTGTACGACTCCGCCGACGCGACCGGCTTTGAGGACGAGCAGGTCCTGCGGGCGCTCGGGGTGCGCACGTCGGTCGCGGCCCTGCTGGACGAGCCGGGCGGCGCCGCCGAACTCCTCGGCCGGCTCGCCGACCCCGACCGCCAGGTGACAGGCGCCCAGCTGCACGCCCTCTACACCGCCCTCGCCGACCTGGACCCCGAGCAGGTCACCCTCCCCGACGAGCTGCGCGCGGTCGTGGACGGTGAGGTCCGGGTGGTGGACGCCGCCGACGCGGTGGTCGCCGACGCCCCCGACCTGCTGCCTCTCGCGGGCGGGCTGCCGCTGCTGCCGGTCTCGCCGACCCGCGCCGCCGACCTGGCCGACCTGTTCCAGGTCCGGCGCCTGGGCGAGACCGTGGAGGCGGAGGTGACCTCGCTCGGCGAGGAGCACGAGGTGCCGCCGTCGGTGCACGCCCTGCTCGGCGCGGCCACCCCCGACGTGTACGTCGAGCACGACGAACTGCGCGCGGGCGGCGTCGAACTGGACTGGCGCCGCACCCCGGACGGGGTGATCCACGCGGCCACCCTGGAGGGCGTCGCGGCGGGCCTGGCCTGGTCGGCGGGCCAGTGGCCGCGCCGCTTCGAGGTGGCGGCCCTGCTGGAGGACCCGTCGCGGACGGCGGAGCTGGCGCGGGACCGCTGGTTCGACTGAGCCGCGGAAGCCGGCGCTACGGGCGTACCGCGTCCGGCTGCCTGGTCGCAGCGGACCGCTGCCATCCGCAGGGACGGCATGCGCCCGCCGGACGTGGGACGTGTGTACCCGCCCCGGCGGATCGTTGCGGCGCTCCGTGAGCTGATGTCTCCATGACCACCGCCCCTTCTCCCCTTCGGGCGGGAGGGGGCGCTTCGTCATGTCGCAGGTTGCGCGCAACCACGCCCCCGCCAACTGCTTTCGCAATTCGGTGCAACTGACGGCCACCGATCGACGACTCCCAGCATGCTCGCCCGCCTCTACGTTCCCGGCCGCGGTCGCCAGGCCCGTATGCGCCGTCAACCGACCCTGAGCTGATGGAGCAGGCGCGGGCGGTGCTGCCTGCCCTCCGTGGACCTCTGCTGCCCGCTGACTCAAAACGCCGACGTCGTCCACGCGAAACGCCCGGCCGGGAAACCCCGGCCGGGCGTCTTCACCTCCGTTTTCTGTGGCTAGCGCACGTCGACGTAGTCGGCGGGCCCGGCCACCGCCGTCGTCGTGTCGGTCGCCGGGGACGTCAGCCGCCAGTAGCCGTCGTGCCAGGCCGCCAGCGTCGTCGTCACCTTGCCCGTGGAGGGCGTGGTGATCGTGCGGACCTTCGACCACGTGGTCGTGCCGGCCTTCTTGAACTCCAGGGTGACCGGACGGCCCGCGTACGGGACCTTCTTGCCGGTCAGCCAGTCGGAGACGGTGAGCGTGCCGGTGACGGTGAGCTTGCCGCCGCGGGCGACCGGCTCGGGGCCGGCGTCCGTGGTCAGCGCCGTCGGCCGCATGATGCGGACGGTGCCGGCGGCGTGGTTGTCGACGAAGCTCGTGCCGTCGAGGGACTCGGCGAAGGCGGCCACGTTCCAGGTGCCGGCCAGCGTGTTGTCGGCGAGCTCCGCGGGCGCGAGCATCGTGGTGAAGGTGCAGGTGGAGGTCGCGGCGTCGGTCTTCGTGCACCCGGTCGAGTACATGTCGACGACCCCGGTGGGCCGCTCGTACGAGCCCCGGTAGAGGTACATGCCGGCGCGGCGGATCCCGGCCGGGTCGCTCGCGGTGAACTTGCCCTCTGCCTCGAGCCAGTTGAGCCCGTAGGAGCCGTCGAGGACGATCGGCTTGCCGCCGTTGACGCTCAGCCCGGTCAGGGTGGTGGCGCCGGCCTGCTCACTCGGCAGGGTGGTGGACGCCGGGCCCGCGAAGGCGCGGATGACCGTGGAGCGGTTGGTGGCGCCGTTGCTGTCCTTGCCGGAGGCCCGCAGGGACACGAACCGCGCGGTGGCCGGGACGGTGACCTCGGCGGAGGCCGAGACCTCGGTGCCGGGGACCGTGACCGCGGTCCAGGTGGCGCCGTCGTCCAGGGAGTACTCCAGGCCCGTCAGGGTCGCGGTGGCGTTCGCGTCGCGCGAGGCGGCCTTCGCGGAGATCGTGACGGGGGCGGTGCCGGCGGTGTTGCGGATGTCCAGACCGGTGGTGTCGAAGGTGACGTCGACCAGGTCGTTGATTCGCTCGCCGACCGGCGTGGTGTTGGAGTACCCGTCGGAGGTGAAGGTCCACTCACGGGTGACGCGGGTCGACAGACGGGCCCGCCGGGTGACGTCGTGCACCAGTTGGTACGGGGTCGGCTCCTCCGGCACGGTGACGCTCGCGAAGCTCTGCGACGTCGGTATGTTGCGCTGCTCGCCGAGGACCGTTCCGCGCGAGGTCAGCTTCATCGAGTGGTACCCGCCGGGGCTGCCGTCGTTGCCGTCGGCGTCGCCGACGGAGTTGGGCTCCCGGATCCACATGAGGTAACGGGTGCGGTCGGTGCCGTATTGGGAGCTGTTCGGGCCGAACGGCGCACGTCCGATCGTCTCGGGGGCGCCGGTGCCCGTCAGGGTCCGGTCGGCCAGGGTCAGGCCGTGCGGGCCGAACCGGCCGAAGGTCAGGCCCGGGGTGACGTACTCGGTGATGGTGCTCGGCATGTACAGCGGCGCCCAGGTCTGCGGGGAGACCTCCGGCAGCTTCGGATACGAGTGGAGGGTGCCGGTCTGGTCGCCGGCCTGCGCCCGCAGCGTCGTCGTGGTCTTCGCGAGGGAGCTCGTGGCGACCTTCACCATCGCCGTGGTGGGCACCGTCCGCTCGAAGGTGTGCACCAGGTCGTAGAGGTACGGAGTGGGCTTGTAGGTGGCCGGGCCGTTCTTGGTGAGCATCTCGTGCACCACGACCTTGACCCCGGTCACACTCAGCGGAGTCACGAACGTACGGCCGCGGCCACCCGCGTCGCCGAACGTGGCGCCCTTGGGGGTGGTCAGCCACACGGAGGCGCTGGCACGGCGCGCGGTCGGGTCGTCGGGGACGATCCCGACCTCCTTGGCCGCGGCCTGGTCGAAGACGACCGACACCGGCGCGGAGCCGACGGTGAAGCCCTTGGCGAGCAGGTAGGACGGGTCCTGTGGGCTCGAGTACGAGATCAGGGCCAGGTAGGTGCCCGCCGGCAGGCTCGCCTTGCCGGTGAGGTCGTACTGGTCCGTGTCGACCTCGTACGACATCCACGTCGACAGGTTGAAGACGCGCATGAGCGAGCCGGCGGCGGCGGTCGTGTTGGCCACCGAGAACGTGACGCTCTGGTTGGAGGTGCCCGCGAAGGACTCCGCCGGGGCGGCCGACGTCGAGGCCACGCCCGTCTTCACCGTCGTGGACGGCACGGGCTGCTTCCGCCCGTGCGGCTGGACCTCCAGCTCGCCGCCGGTGTGCGCGAAGGCGTACCGGCCGGGCTGTTCGGCGCCGGGCGCCGGGAGGACCCGGAAGTCGGGCGCCGCGCCCTTCTTGGCGCCCGGGGTCAGTTCGAGGCGCTCGCCGGTGGCGAGCGTGGCGCCGGCCGGGGCGGCGGTGGCCTGCGCGGGGGCCGCCGGGCCCTCGGTGGCCTGTGCGCCGGCCGGCGCGATCAGGACGGCGGCCGCGGCCAGCGCGGACGCCAGGGCGCCCGTGGCGCCGATTCGCGCAATTCCGGATATGCCGGTGTTCCGCATCTCTCGCGGATCTCCCCACCCTCAGCGACCTGCGGCGGAACTCCGCCCGCAGGTGTCACAGCGAACGCTGTGGGCACAGGGTAGATCACCCACCACCCCGCTTTCACCGGGGATTTACGCGGGGAACTTGCGGTCCACCCAGCGCCAGGCGAACTCCAGCAGCGCCGCCCCGGCCGCCGCGATCGCGACCGCCGCCCACGGCATCGTCGTCCCCACGAGCTTGAGCGCGAAGAAGTCCTGGAGCCAGGGCACGACCAGGACGAGCAGGAAGCCGCCGCCCATCGTGGCGACGAGGGCGATCCGCCACCAGGTGTAGGGGCGGGCGATGATCGCCAGCACCCACATGGAGACCAGGAAGAGGGTGAGCGTCGCCGCGCTGGTCTCGGCGTCGAGCGCGCCGGGGCCGCTGTAGTGCGAGCGGGCGAGGAGGTACGTGGTGAAGGTGGTGGCGGCCGCGATGATGCCGCCGGGGATGGCGTACCGCATGACCCGGCGGACGAAGTGGGGCCGGGCGCGCTCCTTGTTGGGGGCGAGGGCGAGGAAGAAGGCCGGGACGCCGATGGTCAGCGTGGACAGCAGGGTCAGATGCCGGGGCAGGAAGGGGTATTCGACCTGCGAGCAGACCACGAGGACGGCGAGGAGGACCGAGTAGACGGTCTTCGTCAGGAAGAGCGTGGCGACCCGGGTGATGTTGCCGATGACCCGGCGGCCCTCGGCGACCACCGAAGGCAGCGTGGCGAAGCTGTTGTTGAGCAGGACGATCTGGGCGACGGCCCGGGTCGCCTCGGAGCCGGAGCCCATGGAGACGCCGATGTCGGCGTCCTTGAGGGCGAGGACGTCGTTGACGCCGTCGCCGGTCATGGCGACGGTGTGGCCGTGCGACTGGAGGGCGCCGACCATGTCCCGCTTCTGCTGCGGGGTGACCCGGCCGAAGACCGCGCCCTCGTCGAGGGCCGTGGCCATGCGGTCGCGTTCGGCGGGCAGCGTGCGGGCGTCGATGGTCCGGTCCGCGCCGGGCAGGCCGAGCTTCCCGGCGACGGCGCCGACGGAGACCGCGTTGTCGCCGGAGATGACCTTGGCGGCGACGTTCTGGTCCGCGAAGTAGGCGAGGGTGTCGGCGGCGTCGGGCCGCAGCCGCTGTTCGAGGACGACCAGGGCGGTGGCGTCCGCGTCTCGGGCGACGTCGGGGTGGTCCAGTTCGCGCCCGGCGCGGGCGAGCAGCAGCACACGCAGGCCCTGCTCGTTGAGGTGGTCGATCTCGGCCAGTGTCGGGTCGTCGGCCTCAAGGAGCACGTCGGGGGCGCCGAGCAGCCAGGTGGACGCCTCGCCGTCGCCCTCGCTGAAGGCGGCGCCGCTGTACTTACGGGCCGAGGAGAACGGCAGCGACTCGGTGCAGCGCCAGTCCTCGCTGTCGGGGTAGGTGTCGATGATCGCCTGGAGGGAGGCGTTGGGGCGCGGGTCGGACTCGCCGAGGGCGCCCAGCACCTTCCGTACGTACGCCTCGTCGCTGCCGTTGAGCGGCCGCAGCTCGGTGACGTCCATGCCGCCCTCGGTGAGGGTGCCGGTCTTGTCGAGGCAGACCACGTCCACGCGCGCGAGGCCCTCGATGGCGGGGAGTTCCTGGACGAGGCACTGCTTGCGGCCGAGCCGGATGACGCCGATGGCGAAGGCGACCGAGGTGAGCAGGACGAGTCCCTCGGGGATCATCGGGACGATGCCGCCGACGGTCCGGGCGACGGAGTCCTTGAAGTTGGTGTCCTTGACGACGAGCTGGCTGATGATCAGGCCGATCGCGGTGGGGACCATCATCCAGGTGACGTACTTGAGGATGGTGGAGATGCCCGAGCGCAGCTCGGAGTGGACGAGGGTGAAGCGGGAGGCCTCCTCGGCGAGCTGGGCGGCGTAGGCCTCTCGGCCGACCTTGGTGGCGGTGAACGCGCCGCCGCCGGCGACGACGAACGACCCGGACATGACCGGGTCGCCGGGCTTCTTCAGTACGGGGTCGGCCTCGCCGGTCAGCAGCGACTCGTCGATCTCCAGGTTGTCGGCCTCGGCGACCTCGCCGTCGACGACGACCTTGTCGCCCGGCCCGAGCTCGATGAGGTCGCCGAGCACGATCTCGGAGGTGGAGACGGCGGCGGAGACCCCGTCGCGGCGGACGGTGGGTTTGGCCTCGCCGATGACGGCGAGTCCGTCGAGGGTCTTCTTGGCGCGCAGTTCCTGGATGATGCCGATGCCGGTGTTGGCGAGGATCACGAAGCCGAAGAGGCTGTCCTGGATCGGCGCGACGATGAGCATGATCACCCACAGGACGCCGATGATGGCGTTGAAGCGGGTGAAGACGTTGCCGCGGATGATGTCGGTGGTGGACCGGCTGGAGCGGACGGGTACGTCGTTGACCTCGCCACGGGCGACGCGTTCGGCGACCTCGGCGGAGGTGAGCCCGCCTGGCCGGTGCACAACGGGCCGCCCGGGCCCCGCCGCCGGCTCGCCGCCGTCCGTGCCGATCTCCGCCCGCTGAGTCATGGTTCCGACGGTACGACCGGAGGGGCGCGTTCACCCCCCGAGCGGGCGGAAGATCAGACCGGGGTAGGACGGGAATGGTCCCCAGGCACTACACGCGGTCGGACTCCGCCGCGGCGGCCTTGAGCGCCGCGTCGCGCTTGATCGCGGCGTCCCGCTTGCGTACGTACCAGATGCCGATGAGCCCGAGCCCGGCGCCGGCCAGGCAGGTCCACACCCACCAGGTGGCGTCGCGGTCGTCGAACCAGCCGTAGAAGGGGACCTGCACCAGGAAGAGGACGAACCACAGGATCGTGCCGCCGGTGATGGTGGCGACGACGGGCCCCTCCAGGGGCTCGGGCGCCTCGTGCGTGGGGGTCCATTTGGCCATGGCCCAAGTCTAGGCGGCCAGAAATGGGATCTACGCGCGGAGATGGACTCCTCTTCGTTCATGTGTTCATACTGAAACGGTTTGCCTCAGGCGGGTTTCCTTCGTATGAACCGCCAAATGGACACCATCTCCGCAGAGGAACCCCATGAGCACCATGGCCACCGCCAAGGCCACCTCCCCGGAGCCCAGCGGCCCCCAGGGTCCCGTCTCCGGCATCGACCGCTACTTCAGGATCTCCGAGCGCGGCTCCACCGTCGGCCGTGAGGTCCGTGGTGGCTTCGCCACCTTCTTCGCGATGGCCTACATCATCGTGCTGAACCCGATCATCCTCGGCAGCGCCAAGGACATGTACGGGCACCAGCTCGACGGCGGCCAGCTCGTGACCGCGACCGTCCTCACCGCCGCCTTCTCGACGCTCCTCATGGGCGTCATCGGCAACGTCCCGATCGCGCTCGCCGCCGGCCTCGGCGTCAACACCGTCGTCGCGCTCCAGCTCGCGCCCCGGATGTCCTGGGCGGACGCGATGGGCATGGTCGTCATCGCCGGCCTCGTCGTGATGCTGCTCGTCGCGACCGGCCTGCGCGAGCGGGTGATGAACGCCGTCCCGGTCGGCCTGCGCAAGGGCATCGCGATCGGCATCGGCCTGTTCATCATGCTCATCGGCCTGGTCGACTCCGGCTTCGTCTCCCGCATCCCGGACGCCGCCCACACCACCGTGCCGCTCCAGCTCGGTGCCGACGGCCACCTCGGCGGCTGGCCGGTCCTCGTCTTCATCCTGGGCACGCTGCTCACCCTCGCGCTGATCATCCGCAAGGTGCCCGGCGCGATCCTGATCTCCATCGTCGTGATGACGGTCGTCGCGATGGTGATCAACGCCGTCGCGAAGGTCCCGTCCTGGGGCCTGACCAACCCGAAGTGGCCCGGCAACCCCGTCGCCTCGCCCGACTTCGGTCTGGTCGGCGAGGCCAGCCTGTTCGGCGGCTTCGAGAAGGTCGGCCTGCTCACCGGCTGCCTCTTCGTCTTCACCGTCCTGCTGTCCTGCTTCTTCGACGCGATGGGCACGATCCTCGGCGTCGGCGACGAGGCCAAGCTGATCGACAAGGACGGCAACTTCCCCGGCATCAACAAGGTCCTGCTGGTGGACGGCCTCGCGGTCGCCTCCGGCGGCGGCACCTCCTCCTCGGCCACCACCTGCTTCGTGGAGTCCACGGCCGGCGTCGGCGAGGGGGCCCGTACGGGACTCGCGTCCGTCGTCACCGGTGCGCTGTTCTCCGTGGCGCTCTTCCTCACCCCGCTCGCCACGATGGTCCCGTCCCAGGCGGCCACCCCCGCGCTGCTCGCGGTCGGCTTCCTGATCCTGGCCGGGTCGATCAAGGACATCGACTGGAGCGACTTCACGATCGCCGTCCCCGCGTTCCTGGCGATGGTGATGATGCCGTTCACGTACTCGATCACCAACGGCATCGGCATCGGCTTCATCGCCTTCGCCGTGCTGCGGCTGGCGGCCGGCCGCGGCCGGGAGGTCCCGGCGGCGATGTACGTCGTCTCGGCGGTGTTCGTCTTCTACTACGCGATGCCGGCGCTCGGCCTCACGTAAGCCGCCTCACTCAGGCCTCACGCCTCACCTCAGACCGTAGAACTTCTCGGTTTCGTCCACGGCGGTCTTGAACCGCTCGTCGAAGTCGTCGCGCATGAGCGTCCGGACCACATAGTCCTGGACGCTCATTCCGCGTTTGGCGGCATGCCCCCGGAGCCGGTCGAGCAGCTCACCATCTATGCGCAGGCTGAGCACTGTCGATCCCATGTCTGTCAGGTTCGCCGCAGCCGGCGCCCGGATGCGTCACTTTCCGGACCCGGCTCACTCCTTCGGGTGATAGTTCCGAAGGAAACCGGGCGGCGCCACATACTCATTGGTCTTTAGCGAGAGTAATGAGTTATCCTAAAGACATGCCAGATCTGTCCCACGGCGACGCCATCGACACCGCTGCCGTGAACTCCCTCCGCTCGGCCGTCATGCGGCTGAGCCGGCGCCTGAAGCACCAGCGAGTCGACGAGTCGCTGAGCCCCACCGAGATGTCGGTGCTCGGCACCCTCTCGATGTGCAGCTCAGCCACCCCCGGCGAGCTGGCCCGCAAGGAGCATGTCCAGCCGCCGTCGATGACTCGTATCGTCGCGCTGCTCGAAGCGAAGGGACTGGTCCGGCTGGAGCCGCACCCCGACGACCGCCGGCAGAAGGTGGTCACCCAGACCGAGCGGGCCGAGGCCATGCTCGAAGAGTCCCGCCGCCGGCGGAACGCCTGGCTGGCCACCCTCGCCGAGGGCCTGGACGAGGACGAGTGGGCCAAGCTGCGCGCCGCCGCCCCCGTGCTGGAGAAGCTCGCACATCTGTCATGACGTAAGACGCCAAGGAGGCGACCCCTTTTGAGTACGGGACCCGGAGCAGACTCCGCCCCCGCACCGACCGCACCTACTTCCATGTTCAGTTCGCTCAGGAGCCGTAACTACCGGCTCTTCGCAAGCGGGCAAGTCGTCTCCAACACCGGCACCTGGATGCAGCGCATCGCCCAGGACTGGCTGGTCCTCAGCATCACCGGATCCGCCTCCGCGGTGGGCATCACCATCGCGCTGCAGTTCCTGCCGATGCTGCTCTTCGGGCTGTACGGCGGCGTCCTCGCCGACCGGCTGCCCAAGCGGCCGCTGCTGCTGTTCACCCAGTCCGCGATGGGCCTGGCCGGGCTCGCCCTGGCCGTCCTCACCCTCAGCGGCCATGTCGAGGTCTGGCACGTCTACGCCACCGCCTTCGTCACCGGCCTCGTCACCGTCGTCGACAACCCCGCCCGCCAGGCGTTCGTCGCCGAGATGGTCGGCCCCAAGGACCTCGCCAACGCCGTCAGCCTCAACTCGGCCAACTTCCAGTCCGCGCGGCTCGTCGGCCCCGCCGTCGCCGGTGTCCTCATCACCGCCGTCGGCAGCGGCTACGCGTTCCTGCTCAACGGCCTGTCGTTCCTCGCGCCCGTCGTCGGGCTGCTGATGATGCGTACGTCCGAACTGCACAAGGTCGAGCGGGCCCCGCGCGGCAAGGGCCAGCTCAGGGAAGGCCTGAAGTACGTCTCCGCCCACCCCGAGCTGATCTGGCCCATAGTCCTCGTCGGCTTCATCGGCACCTTCGGGTTCAACTTCCCGATCTGGCTCTCCGCCTTCGTCGACGACGTCTTCCACGGCGAGGCCAGCACGTACGGCCTGCTCAACACCCTGATGGCGACCGGCTCCCTGGCCGGCGCCCTGCTCGCCGCCCGCAGGGGCGCCTCCCGGCTGCGGCTGCTGGTCGGCGCGGCGGCGCTGTTCGGCCTCCTGGAGATCGTGACCGCGTTCGCACCGTCCTTCTGGCTCTTCGCGGCGCTGATGGTCCCGATCGGCATGTTCGGCCTGACCGTCAACGTCACGGCGAACTCCAGCGTCCAGATGGCGACGGACCCCGCGATGCGGGGCCGGGTGATGAGCCTGTTCATGATGGTCTTCACCGGCGGTACGCCGCTCGGGGCCCCGCTCTTCGGCTGGATCACGGACACGTACGGCCCTCGCGTCGGCTTCGCCGCGGGCGGTCTGATCTCGCTGGCGGCGGCCGTCACCGTCGGTCTGGTCCTGGCCCGGGTGGGCGGCCTGAAGGTCGCGGTGGGCTGGCGCCGGGGGCATCCCGAGGTCCGCTTCGTGGAGAGACGGAAGCTGATACCCGCGGCATGAGGAAGCCGGCGACCGTGGCGTGACGCACCCGGCAGGGCACGGCTCGGGAAGCCGGCGACCGCGGCGTGACGGCGGCCCGGTGGTCGGCGGGTGGCGGCACCACCGGGGGCGGGGGAGACCCCCTCCACCGGTGGGGCCGGTGCTGCCAGACTCGTGTCATGAGGCTTTTCGCTGCCGTACTGCCGCCTCCGGCGCAGCTGACCGAGGTGGGGCACGTCGTCGACCGGCTCAGGGGACTGCCCGGCGCGGAGGGGCTGCGCTGGACCGGACGGCCGGGCTGGCACTTCACCCTGGCGTTCATGGGCGAGGTGGACGACGAGCTCCTGCCCGAACTCCATGAACGCCTCGCCCGCGCCGCCCACCGCACCGACCCCTTCCCCCTCCGCGTCCACGGCGGCGGCCACTTCGGCCGCCGGGCCCTGTGGGCGGGCGCGGCCGGCGGCCTCGACGAGCTGCGCCTGCTCGCCGAACGCGCCGACGCCGCGGCCCGCCGCTCGGGCGTCCCGATGGACGAGCACCGCCGCTACCAGGCTCACCTCACCCTGGCCCGCAGCCGCGACCACACCGACCTGCGGCCCTTCGTCGCCGCGCTCGCCTCCTTCGAGGGCACCCGCTGGCAGGTCTCCGAGCTGGCGCTGGTGCGCAGCAACCTTCCCGTACGGGGCGTGGCGGGGGAGCAGCCGCGGTACGAGACGGTCGGTTCCTGGCCGCTGAAGGGCGCGGGTTAACCTCGAAGGGTGGACCCGAAGACCCGAAACCGGATCATGGCCGGTGTGCTTGTACTGATGTTCGCGATCATCGCCGTGGCGGCGGCCGTCGGCCAGTAGGCCCCTGCGCGTCGGCCGGCAGGCCCGGCGGCCCTCTGGGACAGGGCCCTTGCCTGGAGTGGACTCAAAGCAGTTGGCTTGTGCGCCATGGAGTACACGCAGCTCGGACGCACCGGACTCAAGGTCAGCCGACTCGTCCTCGGCACGATGAACTTCGGTCCGCAGACGGACGAACCGACCAGCCACGCGATCATGGACGCCGCGCTCGACGCGGGTCTGAACTTCTTCGACACCGCCAATGTGTATGGGTGGGGCGAGAACAAGGGCCGGACCGAGGAGATCATCGGCAGCTGGTTCGCCCAGGGCGACGGCCGCCGGGACAAGACCGTGCTGGCCACCAAGGTCTACGGCAACATGACGGTCGACGGCGAGCCGGTCTGGCCCAACCACGACAGGCTGTCGGCCCTCAACATCCGCCGGGGTGTCGAGGCCAGCCTCAAGCGGCTCCGTACCGACTACATCGACGTCTACCAGTTCCACCACATCGACCGTCTGACGCCGTTCGACGAGATCTGGCAGGCGGTCGACGTCCTGATCCAGCAGGGCAAGATCCTCTACGCGGGCTCCTCGAACTTCCCCGGCTACAAGATCGCGCAGGCCAACGAGGCAGCGGCGCGCCGGGGGATGGTCGGCCTGGTCAGCGAGCAGTGTCTGTACAACCTCGCCGAGCGGCGCGCCGAGATGGAGGTCATCCCCGCTGCCCAGGACTACGGCCTCGGCGTGATCCCGTGGTCCCCGCTCCACGGCGGCCTGCTCGGCGGAGTCATCAAGAAGGAGGTCGAGGGCGGCCGCCGCGCCTCCGGCCGGGCGGCGGACGCGCTGGCCGACCCCGCCGCACGGGCGCGGATCCAGGCGTACGAGGACCTGCTCGACAAGCACGGTCTCGCGCCGGGCGAGGCGGCGCTGGCCTGGCTGCTGACCCGCCCCGGTGTCACCGGCCCGATCGTCGGCCCGCGTACGCCCGAGCAGCTGGACGGCGCGCTGCGCGCCCTGGAACTGGAGCTCTCGGACGAGGTGCTGGCCGGCCTTGACGAGATCTTCCCCGGGCCGGGACCGTCGCCGGAGGCGTTTGCCTGGTGAGGTGGGCCCGGGCGGGGCGGGCCGTTCGCGTCTTCGCGTCGGGGCTGCGGCCCGGGCGGTTTGGGCGGGGCGGCTTCGCTCGGGTGGGTGAGAAGGGGCTTGAACAGCGGTGATCACGGTGCGTGTGCGCCTTGAATGCGTCACATGGCACTGAAAGGCATCTCCGCTGTCGTCCTGGCCGTCGCCCTCGCGACGGCCGCGCCCTCCCTCACTGCCCCATCCGGAACCGCACCTTCCGCTAAGGCGAACCCACCCGCCATCCCGACGGTCTTCCTCGGTGACGCCTTCGTCGGCGGGTACGGCATCGCGCCCGTCGACGAGACCCGGCTGCCGTGCGTACGGGCCCAGGAGAATCTTCCCGACGTCATCGAGGACCAGCTCGCCGACCAGGCGATCCTGCTGAACATCACCGCGGACGTCGCCTGCGCCGGGGCGAGGCTCAACCACGTCTGGGAGGAGCAGGACCTTGGCGGCGGCATGACCGCGCAGCCGCAGAAGAAGGTCCTCGCGAAGTCGACCGAGCTGGTCGTCGCCGGGCTCGGGGCGAACACCGTCGGTCTCGGCCGGATCCTCAAGCAGTGCTCGGCGCGGCTGCGCGGCGCGGAGGGGGCGCTGCTGCCGGACAAGGCGGTGAGCAGCCGCTCCCGGGCGGCGGACTGTACGGCGTACTTCACGCGGGGGGCGGGGAAGGCGTGGCTGGCGGCCCGTTTCGAGGAGACGGGGAAGGACCTCGACAAGCTGTTCTCGGAGATCGGCAGCGAGTCCCCGTCGGCGAAGGTGGTCCTGGTGGGCTATCCCCGGCTCGTACCGAAGGACACGAAGCTGTGCCGGGCGAAGCTGCCGGACGGTGGGAAGCCGCTGGCGGACGTACCGGAGGCGGCGCTGTCCTTCCTCGACACGAAGGTGCAGGGGCCGCTGAACACCCTCATGCGGCAGAAGGCGAAGCAGCACCACGCCCACTTCGTGGACCTGTACGCGGTGAGCGGGGCGTCCACCGCGTGCGACGGGGCGGACCGGGCGGTCGGCGGTCTGCTGGAGCCGTCGATGGTGACGCTGCTGCACCAGAAGGTGCCGTGGTTCCTCCAGGCGAACGAGACGGGCCGGGACGCGTACGGCGACACGGTCGCGCAGTCGATCGCCCGGATGTACGGGCGGGGGCCGGCCTAGCCGGTCAGGGGGCGCCGAGCCAGCTGGTGGCGTCGAGGCGGAAGGCGGTCTCGGGCGGTACGACCGTCCGCAGGCCGTCCTCGATCCCGGCCAGCCGTTCCGGGCCGAGGGTGGCCGCCCATTGCCCGCGGAGTGCGTCGAAGATCGCGGCGGAGCGGGTGAGGACGTCGACCCCACGCGGGGTGAGCCGGACGAGCTTGCGCCGCGCGTCGGCGGGGTCGTCGGCGCGTTCGGCGTAGGCGAGGGCGACGAGCCGGTCGACGGTCTTGCCGGCGGCCTGCTTGGAGACGCCGAGCCGCCGCCCGACGTCACTGGCCGTCGCGCCGCCGGGGCCGCCGGCGGCGATGGCCTGGAGGGCGAAGCCGTGGGCGGGGCGGACGTCCGGGTGGCCTTGGCGGGCGAGTTCGGCGTGGAGCCGGTCGATGAGGGTGCGGAAGCCGGCGAAGAGGAGCAGGGGCAGCTCGAAGCCGGGTCGGTCCGCGGGGGGTTCCGGGGAAACCCTCTTGCCGGGATCGACAACCTGGTTTACGTTTCTCGCGTCGAACTGGTCAACCATGTTGTCGATTCTATCCTCCCTGCCTTCTCCTGGAGCCTCCTTGTTCACCGACCACACCGTCGAGACCGCCCCGCCCGCCGCCCGCCGCGCCATGGAGGCGGTGACCACGAACTTCGGCCACCTCCCGCAGGCGGTCGCCCGTATGGCGGAGTCCCCGCACACCCTGGACGGCTTCCTGAAGCTGAGCGCCCTGTTCGAGCAGACGACGCTGGACCCGCACGCCCGCGAGACGGTCATCCTGACCGTCGCCACGCGCAACCAGTGCCACATCTGCATCCGCCTGCACGAGGCGAAGCTGGCCAAGCTGGGCCCGGCGCCGGACAAGGCCCCCCTTGAGGCGGTGGCCCGGTTCACGCACCAGGTGCTGGCGTCGGCGGGCGCGGTGAGCGACGAGGAACTGACGGCGTTCCTGTCTGCCGGCTACACCCGGCAGCAGGCGCTGGAGGTCGTGCTCGGCATCGGCGCGTACACGCTGTCGACGTTGGCGAACCGGCTTACTCGTTCGGCGTGAGGGCGTCCGCCTCCGGGGTGGCATGGGCGCGCATCAGCTCTTCGGCTTCGGCCGAGCGGCCGGTGTGGATGAGGAGTTCGGCCAGGCTCCGGGCAGCGCTGCTGTCACCGTTCTCGGTTGCCGTCCGGAGCAGCGGTTCGGCCTCTTCGGAGTGGCCTGCCTTGGCCAGGGCCCTGCCGAGAAACGCGGGTACCCGGGGGTCGGCGATGGCGCGGCGGAACAAGGCCGCGGACTCGTCGAAGCGGCCGTCGACGAAGGCCAGTCCGCCCAGCATGACAGCCGCACTGAGGTCGTCCTTGGCGAGAAGGGGGCGTAGGACATGCTCGGCCTCCTCCCTGCGATCCGTGTCGATCAGCAGGGTGGCGAGCTTGAGAGCGACGCTGGGTGAGCCCTCGGGCAGCGCCTGCCACAGCAGGTGTTCGGCCTCCTCCTGGCGGCCAGAGGCGCTGAGAACCGTCGCAAGGGGGACCACGACCAGCGGTTCGGCCTCCGTGTGCAGTGCCCGCAGCATCGGCTCGGCCTCGTCGTGGCGGCCCATGTCGGTGAGCAGCACGGCAAGGCGAAGCGGAGCTTCCGGCAGATCCGACGCCACGGCCACGCGCAGGAGGGACTCGGCCTCGCTGTGTCGGCCTGCGGTGGCGAGCAGGTCGGCGAGGGGAGTGATGGCTGCGGTGGTGCCCTCGGCCACGACCTGACGGAGATGAGGCTCGGCCTCGGCGGGGCGGTCCTGGAGGTACAGGAAGACCCCGAGCGCGTAAGGGGCGGACACATACCCATGTTCGAGGGCCGAGCGCAGTGATCTCTCGGCCTCCTCGACGCGTTCGTCCAGGGCGAGGACCAGTCCGAGTGCTGTCATCGCCTCGGCGCTCCCGGATTCGGCAAGAGAGCGGAACGCGGCCTCCGCGATGTGCGGTGCCTTCTCCCAGGCGCTGTACCCGATCGCATGGCGGTCGCGGTCGTCCGCCACCCTCAACGCCGCCTGCCACACCTCCTCCGGGACCTGGTCCTCCGCGTGGTCGACGAGGTAGTCGAACGGCAGCCACAGTCCGCCGTCCGCGGGCAGCAGCAGGCTCGTCACGCCGTGCCGGAGGTCCCCGGCCCAGGCGAACGCCTCGTCCAAGGGTTCCGGTCGGAGCAACTCCCCGCCCGCCTTGGTGAGATAGGCGCCATGCAGTTCGGTCAGCAGGTCAGAGGTGTACGGTCCGGGCAGGCCCGTGCGGCTCAGGTCGACGGCCGCGGCGACGAGTGCGGCGCCGCGGGGATGGCCGGTGGTCTTCCTGGCCCGGTCCCACTCGCTCCACAGTGCGGGGCCGGCAGCCATGTACTCCGCGACGCCGTACCGCTCGTGGTGGGCAAGCGCGTCGGCGACGCGGATGTCGTCGCAGGCCTCGGCCCGGGCCAGTTCGTCTGCCGACCAGAGGCGATCCAGGTCGACGACCTCGGCGAGGCGGAGGACTTCCGTGCCGACGGTACGGTCCCGGCCGCCGCTGAAGGTGGCGTACTGCTTCAGCCGCATCGTCGCCACCACCGGCACCCCCAAGCGCACCAGGTCGTCCAGCACGTCCGGCTCCAACCCCTCCGGGCCGAGGTAGCGCTCCAGGTCGTCCAGCCACAGAAGGCACGGCGCGGACGCCGTCTCGATCGCTTCGGGGACGAGGGTGAGCGCCGTGCTCGGGGGCGGGGCGACCACGCGACGGCCCGGGTGGACCTCACGTACCGCCTCGAACGCGGCTCTCGTCTTGCCGGCCGTCGAGTCGCCCACCACGACCGTCAGGCCGGGCCGGGCGATCCGTTCCCGCAGGCGGGCGTCGATGTCCCGGGGGACGTACGGGGGGAGTGTGGTGCCGTCGGCGCCGGGGCGGGCGCGGTGGGCGCCGGCGGCGAGGGCGTCCCAGGAGGCGGCCAGGGGCCAGCGGGCCGGATCGCGTAAAGGGCGGGGGAGTTGGGGGCGCGCGGCGGAGTTGATCGTCAGCTCGCCGATGGACCCGGCCTGGACGACGTTCTCCAGCGAACCGCCGGTGACGTTGTTCTCCCCCATGCCCTGCACCGTAGCGCGGCTCAGTCCACGGCGGCGTACGGTCCGCCCAAGCCCCATCCCTGGTGCATCGCCGTCGCGAACGCCGCCGCCAGTTTGTGTTCGCCCGACGGGCCCGGGTGCGTGCCGTCGTACGTGTCCGTGTGGATGTCGTAGTCCCCCGGCGGCGAGGCGAGCAGCAGCGGCGAGCGGGCCGTGTCCAGGTCGGCGACCGTCTTGGCGAGGAGGTCGTTGAAGCGGTCGCACTCGGCGGCGAAGGGGGCGTCGGACTCGGCCCGGACGTTGGGGATGACCGGCAGCATCACGGCCCGTACGTGCGGGTTCGCGGCGCGGGCCTGGTCGAGGAAGTCGCGGACGTTCGCGGCGGTTTGGCCGCTGTCGGTGTAGAAGCCGAGGTCTATCAGGCCCAGCGAGATCAGCAGTACGTCCGCCTCGGCCGCCGCCAGCGCCTCGCGGATCAGCGGGGCCATGTGCAGCCAGCCCTCGCCCCAGCCGGCGAGGTGCCTGCGGGCCGGGGCCGGGAAGGCCGGGTCGGCGTAGGCGTGGGAGACGGGGGCGTCGGCGGTGGTGTCGTACAGCTCGGTGCGCGGGCCCACGATCTCGTGCGGGCCGTCGGGGCAGCGGCCGAGGTGCTGCCACATCCGGTAGCGCCAGGTCCAGTCGCCGGCGCGTCCGATGGTCATGGAGTCGCCGACGAACATGAAACGCATGGGGTCATCATGGCGGAATGCCGCTGTGAGCTGCGACGTGATGCTGACCACGGCCTACCGTTGAGTCCATGCGAACGCTTCTGCACGTCTTCGGTGCCGCCGCCCTCGTCTTCCTGGCCGCCTCCCCCGCCGCTGCCGCCGCCGACGACGACGTGGAGCGTTTCACCATCAAGGACCCGAGGGTCACGGAGTCCAGCGGGCTCGCCGCCAGCCGGCGGCACCCGGGCGTCTACTGGACCCACAACGACCAGGACGCGCCGCTGATCTACGGCATCGACGCGAAGACCGGCGAGACGGTCGCCACACTCACGATGAAGGGCGTCGGCAAGCCCCGCGACATGGAGGCCATCTCGATCGGTCCCGACGGCGACATCTACGTCGGTGACATCGGCGACAACAAAGACGGCACCTGGGATCACGTCTGGATCTACCGCTTCCCCGAGCCGGAGCGGCTGCGGGACCAGACGGTCCAGGCCCGGCAGTACGACGTGAAGTACGCGGACGGGCCGCGCAACGCCGAGGCGCTGATGGTCCATCCGAAGACCGGGCGGGTCTACATCGCCAGCAAGAACGAGGACGGCGGTGGGCTGTACGAGGGGCCGGCGAAGCTCTCCACCTCCGGTACGAACGTCTTCCGCCGGATAGGGGAGGTGCCCTGGGTGACGGACGGTGCGTTCTCCCCGGACGGCGCCGAGCTGACCCTGCGCAGCTACTTCAGCGCCCGTGCCTACGTCTGGAAGAACGGCCGTCTGGGCGCGGACCGTTCCGTGCGGGTGCCGTTCCAGGGGCAGGCCGAGTCGGTGACGTACACGCCGGACGGGTCGGCGGTGATGTTCGGCACGGAGGGGGAGCGCAGCGAGGTGATCCGGGTCGCGACGGAGCGCGCGGGGGCGACGCCTCCGGCGAAGCCGGGGCGGCCCGCGCCGGGTGAGTCCGGCGGCGACGGCGGTTCCGAGGGGTCCGGGGGCAGCTTCACCCTCGGGGTCGTCGTCCTCGCCGTAGCCACCGCGGTCGTGGTCGGCGGAAAGCGGCTGCTGCGCCGCGGCTAGCCGGCGTCGGCGGCCATACGCGGGCGTTCACCGGAGTCAGGCTGTGCGCGGCGGCCAGCCGTCGGTCGCCGACCGCCCGCCGGGCGTCACCAGCGTCAGACCGTGCGCCGCCGCCAGTCGGCGTCGGGCGACGCGCGCCGGGCGTTCACCAGAGTCAGGCTGTGCGCCGCCGCTAGTCGGCGTCGGGCGACGCGCGCCGGGCGTTCACCAGCGTCAGGCTGTGCGTCGCCGCGGCTAGTCGGCGTCGGGCGACGCGCGCCGGGCGTTCACCAGTGTCTCGAAGCCGTCGAGGAGCCGGTCGAGTCCGAAGGCGAACTGGTCGTCCTCGCGGGAGAAGGTGTCCTCGGCCAGCTGCGCCATGTGCGGATAGTCGCCCGAGGCCATGGCCCGCTCCAGGAACGGGCGTTGGCCCTCCCAGAAGTCCTCGTCGCTGACGCCGGTCTCCTTGGCGGCCTCGGCCGTCTGGATCTCCATCCGGGCCATTCCGGCGACGTAGCTCTGGACCGTGACGATGACCGAGATCGTCTCGTGGTCGCTCAGCCCCATGCCGTGTTCGCCCTTCAGCCCCGACAGGCACAGTTCCAGGCCGCGCAGGGTGGACGGGCCGAGGACCGAGCGGGCTTCGTTGACCTTCAGCAGCCAGGGGTGGGCGCGGTAGAGGGCGAGATGGCCGCGCGCGAGCTGCTCGACGGCGGTTCGCCAGTTCGCCGGCTCCGGTGGCGCGTCGGGGAGTGACTCGCTCTGCACCCGGTCGAGCATCAGGTCGAGCAGCTCGGTCTTGCCGGGGACGTAGCGGTAGAGCGACATCGTGCCGACGCCGAGTTCGGTGGACACGCGCCGCATCGACACCGCGTCCAAGCCCTCCGCGTCGGCGACGGCGACGGCCGCGGTGACGATCCGGTCGAGGGTCAGGCCGGGCTTGGGCCCGCGGCTGGGCCGCTCGCCGGTGCCCCAGAGGAGTTCCAGGCTGCTCGTCGTCATGGCCACACTCTAAAACTGAGTACACCGTACTCACATCAGGGTACGGTGTACTCAGTTTCTCTGAGTGGAGGCATCCATGCATGACCACGCGGTCCTCACCGAGGGCCTGCGCAAGCGCTACGGCGGCCGGAAGCCCACCGCCGTGCCCGCCCTCGACGGCTTCGACCTCGCCGTACGCTCCGGCACCGTTCACGGCCTGCTCGGCCCCAACGGCGCCGGCAAGACCACCGCCGTCCGCGTCCTGGCCACCCTCCTGCGCCACGACGGCGGCCGCGCCCTGGTCGCCGGGATCGACGTCGCCCGCGACCCCAGGGCCGTACGCCGCCGCATCGGGCTCGCCGGGCAGTACGCCGCCGTCGACGAACAACTCACCGGCCGCCAGAACCTGGACCTGTTCGGGCGGCTCTTCCACCTCGGCGCCCGCGGCGCCGCCCGGCGCGCCACCGAACTCCTGGAGAAGTTCGGCCTGGTGGACGCCGCGGACCGGGGCGTGCACGAGTACAGCGGCGGCATGCGGCGCCGGCTCGACCTCGCCGCGTCGGTGATCCTCGCCCCCGACGTCCTCTTCCTGGACGAGCCGACGACCGGACTCGACCCGCGCTCGCGGGGCGAGGTCTGGGACACCGTACGGGCGCTCGTCGACGGTGGCACGACCGTCCTGCTGACCACGCAGTACCTCGACGAGGCCGACCGGCTCGCCTCCCGCATCACCGTCGTCGACCACGGCCGGGCCATCGCCGACGACACCCCCGACGGGCTGAAGAACACCGTCGGCGCCGACCGGATCGAAGTCGTCGTCGCCGAAGCGGCCGACCTGCCCGCCGCCGTCAAGGCCGTGGCACGGGTCGCCAGCACCGAGCCCGGCACGGACGACGCCGAACGGCGGGTGCACGCGCCCGTCGACGACCGGGTGGCCGCCCTCACCGACGTGGCCCGGACCCTGCGGGACTCCGGGGTCGCGGTCGAGGACATCGGACTGCGCAGGCCCAGCCTGGACGACGTCTTCCTGCACCTGACCGGACACCGGACGGAGGCCGCCTGATGACCACCGCCGAACTGACCGCGCCCCCTCGGCGGGGCCGGGCCCACTGGGCCGTCGCCGACTGCCTCTCGGTCGTACGCCGCACGATGCTCCACTACCGCCGCCAGCCCGTGGCGATCGTCTGGCGCCTCGGCTTCCCGGTCGTCTCCGTCCTGCTGTACGGATTCGTCTTCGGCAGCGCCATGCGCGTACCGGGCGACGGGGACTACAAGGAGTTCCTGATGCCCGGCATGTTCGCCACCACCATGGCCTTCGGCTTCATGAACACCGCCACCGCCGTCGTGACCGACTCCGGCAGAGGCGTCATCGACCGCTTCCGCTCCATGCCGATGGCCCCCTCGGCGGTCTCCTCCGGCCAGGGCGTCGCCGACCTTGTCGTGGCCGCCGCCGAACTCGCCCTGCTCGCCGCCACAGCCCTCGCCGTCGGCTGGCGCTCCGACGGCGGACCCGCCGCCACCGTCGCCGCCTTCGGGCTGCTGCTGTTCCTGCGCTTCAGCCTGATCTGGGTGGGCGTCTGGTGCGGTCTCGTCCTGCCGAACGCCGAGGCCGCGGGGGCGCTGTACGCGGTGATCTTCCCGCTCACCATGGTCTCCAGCGTCTATGTCTCGCCGACCCTGATGCCCGGCTGGCTGGCGCCCGTGGCTGCCTGGAACCCGGTGTCGTCGACCGTCACCGCGACCCGTGAGCTGTTCGGCAACCCCGGCGCCGGGGGCGGCAGCTGGGTCGAGCAGAACGCGGTCCTGATGGCTGTCCTCTGGCCGCTGCTGATCACGGCGGTGTTCCTGCCGCTGGCGGTACGCCGGTTCCAGCGGCTCAGCAAGTGACGCAAGAAGCGGGGACGGGTGGGCCCGCGAGGGAAGGGCGGGCCCACCCGCTCCCGGGTCGTACGGCTACGCCGGGCACTCCTTCCAGGCGAGCCGGTAGACGGTGTTGATCTCACCGTCCGTCGAGTCCATCGTGATGAAGCTGTTCTTCGCCGGGTCGGAGGTCCCGGCGCTCACCCGCAGCTCGGTGTTGATGTTGAAGTTCCGTTTCACCCCGCACGGCGCCCACACCAGCTGCGCCCAGTCGGTCGAGTCGGTGGCCTGCCAGTTGGCCTCGAGGGGGCCGCTGTAGTGGTGGTTCCTGGCGGCCGTGTCCGGTGAGCCCTGGAAGTAGTACGACGCCTTCTGCACCGCGCTCGCGCCCCGCTCCAGATGCGCGAAGCCGCGGTAGTCGGCGCTGGCGACGGCGTAGGTGAAGCCCTGCGGCACATGGACGATCAGATTGAGCTGGCAGTTCTTGCGGAAGTCGGTCGGCTTCGAGCCGGGGCCGACCTGCGCGAGGTAGTCGCTGTAGGTGACGGTGAAGGCGGTGTTGTCGGGCGCGACGGCGACGGCCGCGGTGCCGGCCGGGCAGCCGGAGCCGTTCACCGTCGCGATCTCGATGACGATCTTGTCGGGAGGCGCGATGATCCGCGCGGTGGCCGGGGAGGCCGGCAGTGCGACGAGCGTCGAGGCGAGGGCCACGGTCGTGACCGCGCCGGTGAGCAGTGCACCGGGCATGATGCTCCGATCGTTGTGTCGGTGGCCTTGCGGACATGTGGGGAGTCCAGCCGAACGGCACGTTCACAGCAGACAGTTGAGACGTGAACATGTGAGGTGTGAACGTGCCAACGTGACCGGTCCGGGCAGGTGCGGTGCCCCGGGTCGCCAGTGATGCTAGGGACCAGCCGAGTCGCGCGGTACGGCGGTTATCGGCCGTGCCGAGGACGGCCGAAAGAGCTCAGGACGGCCGAAAGGGGCCCCGCGCACCCTGGTGCGCGTGGCCCCTTCCGCGGGGAGCGTGCTGGTTACAGCTTGTCGATGACGTAGTCCACGCAGGCCGTCAGCGCCTCGACGTCCGCCGGGTCGATCGCCGGGAACATCGCGATCCGCAGCTGGTTGCGGCCCAGCTTGCGGTACGGCTCGGTGTCCACGATGCCGTTGGCGCGCAGCGCCTTGGCCACCGCCGCCGCGTCGATCCCGTCCGCGAAGTCGATCGTGCCGATGACCTGCGAGCGCTTGGCCGGGTCGGTGACGAACGGCGTCGCGTACGACGACTTCTCCGCCCACGTGTACAGCCGCGACGAGGAGTCCGCGGTCCGCGCGGTCGACCAGGCCAGACCACCCTGGCCGTTGATCCACTTCAGCTGCTCGTTGAGCAGGAACAGCGTGGACAGGGCCGGGGTGTTGTACGTCTGGTTCTTGAGCGAGTTGTCGATCGCCGTCGGCAGGCTGAAGAACTCCGGGATGTGCCGGCCCGACTCGTGGATCTTCTTCGCCCGCTCCAGCGCCGCCGGGGAGAACGCGGCCAGCCACAGACCGCCCTCCGAGGCGAAGGACTTCTGCGGCGCGAAGTAGTAGACGTCGGTCTCGGTGATGTCGACCGGCAGACCGCCCGCGCCGGAGGTCGCGTCGACCAGCACCAGCGCGCCCTCGTCCGCGCCCGCGACCCGCTTCAGCGGGGCGGCGACGCCGGTGGAGGTCTCGTTGTGCGTGAAGGCGTACACATCGACGCCCGCCTCGGCGACCGGGTCCGGGTGCGTGCCCGGCTCGGAGGAGATCACCGACGGGTCGGCCAGCCACGGCGCGGCCTTGGCGGCCTTGGCGAACTTCGACGAGAACTCGCCGAAGTTCAGGTGCTGCGACTTCGACTCGATCAGACCGTGGGTCGCGATGTCCCAGAAGGCGGTCGAGCCGCCGTTGCCGAGGATCACCTCGTAGCCCTCGGGCAGCGAGAAGAGGTCACGCACTCCGGCACGTACCTCGCCGACCAGGTTCTTGACCGGGGCCTGGCGGTGGGACGTGCCGAGCAGGGAGGTTCCGGTGGCCGCGAGGGCGTCCAGCGCCTCCGTACGCACCTTGGAGGGGCCCGCGCCGAAACGGCCGTCGGCGGGCTTGATGTCAGCGGGAATCTGGATCTCAGCCACGAGCGCGAGCGTAGTCCCTTCCACGAGGTGCCGGCCGCCGCCGTCCGCCGGATGAGACAGCGGGATGAGACGGCCGGACACCCGAGCCGGACACCTGACCGCGCCGGTCAGCGCAGGTGTACGGGGAGCTCCGCCAGATCGTTCTGGGTGACCACCGGCCTGCGGCGCAGCTCGCCGGCGGGCACCGCGAGCCGCAGCCCGGGGAACCGCCCGTACAGCGCGGGCAGCGCCACACCCGCCTCCAGACGGGACAGCGCCGCCCCCGGGCACACGTGCGGGCCGTGCCCGAAGGAGATGTGCCGGTTCTCGGACGTACGGGTCACGTCGAAGATCCCTGCGCTCGGCCCGTGCGCCCGCTCGTCGCGGCCGATCGCCCCGTACGACACGATCAGCGCTTCACCCTGGGGGAGGACCTTCTCTCCGACCTGGACGTCCTCGGTGGCGAACCGGATCAGGACGTGAGAGGTCGGGGTGGAGAAACGCAGGGTCTCCTCCACCACCGCGTCCCAGCCCACCTCGCCGGAGCGGACCAGAGCGAGCTGCTCGGGGTGGGTGGACAGGTTCACCACCGCGTTGACGATCAGCGAGATCGTCGTCTCGTGACCGGCCGCCACCATCAGCTGGAGGGTGGAGACGATCTCCTCGTCGGTGAGCCGGTCGCCGCCGTCGGAGGCGAGGATCAGCGCGCTGGTCAGATCGTCGCCGGGCTCGGCGCGCCGGGCCGCGACGACCTTGCCCATCATGGCGGCGAGCTCACCGAGCGTGGCGAGGACCTCCGCCGGCGGCGTCTGGGTGGAGAAGAACTTGTCGAAGAGGACCTTGAGCCGGGGGTGGTCGGCCGGGTCGAGGCCCATGAGGCCGCTGATGACGTACATCGGCAGCGGGTGGGCGAACGCGGCCTTCAGGTCGACGACGTCCCCGGCAGCCGAACCCTCCAGCGCGTCCAGCAGGCCGTCCGTCAGCTCGGTGATCCGCTTCCGCATGAGCTCCACCCGGCGCGGGGTCAGCGCCTGCGCGACCAGGGTGCGCAGCCGGCGGTGGTCCTCGCCGTCGACGGTGAGCATGGACCGGCCGGGGTTGGCCAGCCCGATCAGCGGCCAGTCGGGCGCTATCTCGCCGCGCCGCCAGGCCCCCCACTGCTCGATGTCACTTCACCAGCCGCTTGTCGGTGAGGAGGCGGCGGGCCTCGGCGTGGTGCGTGACGGCGTAGCAGCGCACGCCGCCGGGCAGTTCCACCTCGGCGAGCGGGCCGGCGGCGCGCAGGGCGGCGCTCTCGGCGTCGAGGTCGGTGACGAACGGGTCGAGGGAGATCACGCGGAGCCTCCGATGGCGGGGGTGGGAGAGAAGGTCACCGGCAGCTCCGTCAGCCCGCGCAGCCAGGGTGAGGGGCTTCTGGAACCGGGGCCCGGAGAGGGGTACGGGCGGCACGCTCATGCGGGGGGCTCCTGGGAGAGTGTCCGAAGGTGCTGGAGCAGGGTGATGAGGACGTACTTGCTGGAGGAGCGGTCCCGGGCGTCGCACTCCACCAGCGGCACCTCGTCGGGCAGGTCGAGCGCCTCGCGGATCTGGGCCTCGGTGTGGACGGGTCCGCCGAAGTCGTTGCAGGCCACGATGAACGGCGTGCCGTGGTGCTCCAGCCGGTCGATCGCGTACCAGGAGTCGGCCAGGCGGCGGGTGTCGACGAGGACGACCGCGCCGAGTGTGCCGGCGAACAGCCGGTCCCACAGGAACCAGAAGCGTTCCTGGCCGGGTGCGCCGAAGAGGTAGAGGACGTTGCGCGCGTCCAGGGTGATCCGGCCGAAGTCGAACGCCACCGTGGTGGCGGTCTTGGACCCCACCGCGCTGATGTCGTCGACGTCCTCGCCGGCGCGGGTCATCGTCTCCTCGGTGTTCAGCGGGCGGATCTCGCTGACCGAGCGGACGAGCGTGGTCTTGCCGACACCGAACCCGCCCACGACGACGATCTTGAGGCCGTTGTCGGCGGTCGCCCGCAGGGCGGTCCGGTCAGAGGTTGCGGAGTCCAACGAGCACCTGTTCCAGGAGGTCGGGGTCGGGGAGGCGGTGGCCGCCGCGGGCGGTGCGCGGATGGCGGGCGGCGATCCGGCCCGTACCGAGCAGGTCGGACAGCAGGATCCGCACGAAGGAGTTCGGCGAGCGCGTGCATGACGCCCTCGGCCGCGTGCCCGGCGATGGCGACGTCGCTGGTGGAGTGGAGCCGTACCCGCTGATAGCCGCTGATGCGGCCCATCGCGCCACGCAGGATCGACTCCATCACGATCGGCCGGGCCCAGCGGCGGCCCGAACGGGCGCCGGTGAGGACGGCGATGGAGTCGGCGAGCCGGCCGGCCTGGGCGGTGCGGTGGTCGAGGTGGAGGAGGTCGGTGAGGACGTCCTCGTCGCTGTGGCGGTGCTCCATCTCGCGCAGATCGGCGAGCATGCTGGTGGCCAGGGCCTGCATCCGGCCGGCCGCGTTGGCGCAGGAGGCCACGACGGCGGCGCGCAGCGTCTCGCTGCGGGCGGCCTCGGCGCGGGCCTCGGCGACGGAGCGGGCGGCCTCGGCGCGCACCTCCGCGACGGTGCGGTTGGTCTCGGCGGTGAGCCGGAGGGTCTCGGCGTTGGCGTACTGCGCCTGGGACAGCAGCGCGGCGTTGTGGCGGCGCAGCCGTCGGGTGGTGTCGAAGGCGTACGCGAGGGTGGCCGCGGCGGGCGTGAGCAGGACGGCCGCGGCGCCGCCGCCCCAGGCGAGCGGGGCCTTGACGGTGCCGAGAGCGACGGAGACGGCTCCCGCGCAGAGGAGACCGGTGACGGCCGCCGAGATCAGCAGGGCCGGCCAGACGGGCCGGAGGGAGGAGCGCAAATCGTCCGTCCTCTGGAAGGTGGTACCTCGGAAAGGTGAGGAGCCGTCAGGATGAGTGATGGGAGCCGTCGATTCCCGATCAATTCGTGGTCACTATAGGAGAGTTGACGATCACTTTGGGATGGCGATGTGACCTTTTTCAACGGTCGAGGTCACGACACGGGCGGCGGCCGGGCAGGCCACCCCGGCCGTTGGCATCCTGAACCCATGGCTCAGCAGCGGAACACCCACTCCGGGGACCTGGCGCGGGCCCTGCGCACCGCCGTACGCGGCGACGTCGACTTCGGGGTCGCCGCCCGCGCCCTGACGACCATGGACGCCTCCAACTACCGTCGCGTACCGCTCGGCGTCGTCGCTCCCCGCGACGCCGACGACCTCGCCGCCGCCCTCGCCGTCTGCCGCGACCACGGCACCCCCGTCGTCCCCCGCGGCGGGGGCACCTCCATCGCCGGACAGGCCACCGGCACCGGAGTCGTCATCGACACCCGCCACATGGCCGCCGTCCTCGCCCTCGACCCCGACAGCCGCACCGCCGTCGTCCAGCCCGGCGTCGTCCTCGACACCCTCCGCGCCGCCGCCGGCCCCCACGGCCTCACCTTCGGCCCCGACCCCTCCACCCACAGCCGCTGCACAATCGGCGGCATGATCGGCAACAACGCCTGCGGCGCCCACACCGTCGCCTGGGGCACCACCGCCGACAACATCGCCGAACTCGCCGTCACCGCCTACGGCGGCGCCACCTCGCGCCTCGGCCCCGGCTGGGCCGGCGCCCCCGAGGGCCTGTGCGGCCTCGTCGACTCCCACCTCGCCCTGCTGCGCACCGGCTACCCCCAGGACCTGCCGCGCCGGATCTCCGGATACGCCCTCGACGCCCTCCTGCCAGAACACGGCGCAGACGTCGCCCGCGCCTTCTGCGGCAGCGAAGGGACCTGGGGCGTGGTCACCGAGGCCGTCGTACGGCTCGTCGAGACCCCGCCCGCCCGCGCCCTCGCCGTCCTCGGCCACGCCGACGAGAGCGCCGCCGCCGAGGCCGCCGCCGGCCTGCTGCCGTACGGGCCGCTCACCGTCGAAGGCATGGCCAGGGACCTCGTACCGCACGCCACCGGCCTGCCCCGGGGCGACGCCTGGCTCTTCGTCGAGACCGGCGGCGCGACACAGGCCGAAGCGCGCGCCCACGCCGCCCGGCTGATCCGCGCCTCCGACGCCCTCGACACGGCGATCGTCACCGACCCCGCGGGGCAGCGCGCCCTGTGGCGCATCCGGGAGGACGCCGCCGGCACGGCGACCCGGATGCCCGACGGCACCGAAGCCTGGCCCGGCTGGGAGGACTGCGCCGTACCCCCCGCCCGCCTCGGCCCCTACCTGCGCGACTTCCGCGCCCTGCTCGGCGAGTACGGCCTGCGCGGCGCCCCCTACGGTCACTTCGGCGACGGCTGCGTCCACGTCCGGATCGACTTCGACCTGCTGAGCGCGGGCGGCGTGGAACGCTTCCGCGCCTTCTCCCACGACCTCGCCGACCTCGTCGTCGCCCACGGCGGATCCCTCTCCGGCGAACACGGCGACGGGCAGGCACGGGCCGAACTGCTGCCGAAGATGTACGGGCCCGACCTCGTCCAGCTCTTCGCCCACGCCAAGGACGTGTGGGACCCGGCGGGCGGTCTGAACCCCGGCATGCTCGTCCGCCCCCACTCCCTCACCGACAATCTCCGCTTCGCCGTCCTGCCCCGCGAACCGGTCACCGGCACCGCCTTCGCCTACCCCGGCGACGGCGGCGACTTCGCGGGCGCGGTCCGCCGCTGCGTCGGCGTCGCCAAATGCCGTACCCCCGGGCCTTCCGCGGGGCCCGAGGTGATGTGCCCCTCCTTCCGGGCGACCGGCGAGGAGCAGCACTCGACCCGGGGCCGGGCCCGCCTGCTCCACGAGATGCTCGCCGGGGAGATCGTCACGGACGGCTGGCGTTCCGAGGAGGTCCACGAGGCGCTGGACCTGTGCCTGTCGTGCAAGGGATGCCGCAGCGACTGCCCGGTCGGCGTCGACATGGCCACGTACAAGGCGGAATTCCTCCACCACTACTACGCGGGCCGCCGCCGCCCCGCCTCCCACCTGGTGATGGGCCGCCTGCCGCAGTGGCTGCGGGCGGCGGCGCCCCTGGCCCGGCCGCTGAACGCGGCGGCCCGGCAGGGCCCGCTGGCGGCCCTCGCCAAACGGGCGGCCGGAATCGCCCCTCAGCGCGTCCTGCCCCGGCTCGCCCCGCAGACCTTCACCAGCTGGTTCGCCACCCTCCCCGCGCCCGAGGCGGGCGGCCCCCTCCTGTGGCCCGACACGTTCACCAACCACCTGGCGCCCCAGGTCGGCCGGGCCGCCGTCCGCGTCCTCTCGGCCGCCGGGATCGGCGTCCGTCTCCCGCCCGGCCGCGTCTGCTGCGGACTGACGTACGTCTCCACCGGACAGCTCGACCGTGCCCGTACGGTCATGCGCCACACCCTCGACACCCTCGGCCCCGGCCTCGGCCGCCCGGTCGTCGTCCTCGAACCCTCCTGCGCGGCGGCCCTGCGCACCGACCTCCCGGAGCTGCTCGCCGACGACCCCCGCGCCCACCGGCTCGCCGCCTCCGTCCGCACCTTCGCCCAGGCCCTGGAGGAGTACGCCCCCGACTGGGCCCCGCCCCGCCTCGACCGCCCGGTCGCCGGCCAGACCCACTGCCACCAGCACGCCGTCCTCGGCGACGCGGCCGAACGCCGCCTGCGGGAGAAGGCGGGCCTGACGGGCGAGCTGAGCGGCGGCTGCTGCGGCCTCGCCGGGAACTTCGGCTTCGAACGCGGCCACTACGAGATCTCCGTGCGCTGCGCCGAGGACCAGCTCCTGCCGGCCGTACGGTCCGCCCCGCCGGACGCGGCGCTCCTCGCCGACGGCTTCTCCTGCCGCACCCAGCTCCAGGACCTCGGTCCCTACCGGGCGCGCCACCTGGCCGAGATGCTGGCGGAGGGACTGGACGGCCCCGGGTGAAGGCACGTGCAGGGTGCAGTATCTTGGATCGGCAGTGCATTGCATTGAACTGATCTTGAGCTGATCTTTGGGAGTACTTCGGTGACGGTCGACGACTCGCGTACCGCGGCGGCGGCTCGCCCCGCCGCCTCCGGCCCGGCGGGCGGCCGCGCCACGCACGGCACCCTGGGCTCCGGCACGCTCGGCTCCGTCACGCTCGTCGTCGCCGGCGGGCTCTCCGTACAGTTCGGCTCCGCCGTCGCCGTCCTCCTCATGCCCCGCGCGGGCGCCCTCGGCGTGGTCACCCTCCGGCTCGTCCTCGCCGCCGTCGTCCTGCTCCTCGTCTGCCGCCCCAAGGTCCGCGGCTACACCCGCGCCGACTGGGGCACCGTCGTCGTCTTCGGCGCCGTGATGGCCGCGATGAACGTCTTCATCTACCAGGCCGTCGACCGCATCCCCCTCGGCGCCGCCGTCACCCTCGAAGTCCTCGGCCCGCTCGCCCTCTCCGTCCTCGCCTCCCGCCGCCTGATCAACCTCGTATGGGCGGGCCTCGCCCTCGGCGGAGTCGTCCTGCTCAGCGGCGGCGGCTTCGACCGGCTCGACCCCGTCGGCGCCGCCTTCGCCCTCGCCGCCGGCGCCATGTGGGCCGCGTACATCGTCTTCAGCGCCCGCACCGGCCGCCGCTTCCCCCAGGCCGACGGCCTCGCCCTCGCCATGGCCGTCGGAGCCGTCCTCACCGTCCCGCTCGGCATCCTCGACGCCGGCGCCAAACTCACCGTGCCCAGCACCATCGGCCTTGGCCTCGCGGTCGCGCTGCTTTCCTCGGTCCTGCCCTACACCCTCGAACTCCTCGCCCTGCGCCGCCTGCCCGCCCCCACCTTCGCCATCCTGATGAGCCTGGAACCGGCCATCGCCGCGGCCGCCGGCTTCCTCGTCCTCCACCAGGCCCTGTCCGCGACCGACGCCCTCGCCATCGCCCTGGTCATCGCGGCCAGCATGGGCGCGGTCCGCAGCCAGGTGAAGCGTGCGTCGGCGAAGTGATCGCCGGGACGTCCGGGGTCAGTCCCGCTTCTCGCCCAGGGCCGCGCGCAGCCAGTCCAGGCTGCCGTGCTCCAACAGCTCGTCGGCAAGGCGGCGAGCGGTTTCCGTGACGAGGCGGCCCCGGCTGTTGTCGATCCAACGCTGAGCGTTCTCGTAGCCCTGCGTCTTGTACTCGATGCCCTGCAGCATGCACTCCAGCTTGTCGGCATCCCGGGCGCAGACCGCCTCGGGAGACTCCTTGGCCTCGTACTCGGCGATCAGGTTCCGCACCGTGGAAGCCAGCCCTCCCGGCATGCCCGCCGTCTGGTCCGCGGTCACATCCCGCGGATCGGCCGTGGGTGAGTATTTCCTCCCCAGGTAGTTCACATCCCCGGTACGGGTCTCCTGGGAGTCGTGCCAGACCGCGAGAAACGCCGCTCGTGCGGGGTCGGCGCCTTCGAGTTCGGCGATGATCGACGCGATCAGCGAGGTACGCCACGCGTGCTCGGCGACGCTCTCCGGGTCACGCACCCCAGCCATCCACCAGCCGGTGCGCCTGGTCCGCTTGAGCGTCCCCGCCTCGTACAGGAAGTTCGCCACCGCGGACAGGTCGTCAGCCACCGTCCGTCTCCTCTCACGCCTCGGCGAGGCGGATCGCGTACCGGATGCTCTCCAGCACGCGGCTATCCAACATCACCAACACTCCGCGCAGTGATCACGACAGTTCAGGGCGCCCAAGAGAGGCCCTGGCGTACGGCCATGGCCTGCGGGTATCCCGAGGGAGACGGGTGGGGCCCTGGCCGGCATCGGGGGGACGTACCGGCCAGGGCGGTCTGAGGGCCCGCTCTGGCCCCTTCTCTACGCGACGCGAATGCCCGCCCGGATCGGCAGAGCGTCCGGGCCTGTTCCAGGGCTGGGATCAGAGCGGGAGATGACTGCCCCGGCCGGCATCGGGAGACTCGGCCCGGCCGGGGCGGCCTGTGCCTGGCCGCTGACGATCGGCGCCACCAGCGGCCAGGAGATCAGGAAGCGCTGCGCCGGGTCCAGACTCGCGACGCCCGGGTGTCCTGGAGGTAGACCAGCTGCGCGAGAATCGGATTGCTCGGGTCCGTCCAAGCCGCCGGCACTTGCCGCTCGGGCGGCTCTGGCTTTGACGTGGCGGCGGGCTTGGGCTGGAGAGTCATCAGGACCCCTTCTGGTGACAGCGGTGCATACAGGGCATGACGAGCAGCGGCTTCTCTTCTGCGTGTTGGTGGGGCGCCCGGATCTCATGCGGGCCGCCGCAGTGCTGACACTCGCCGAGCTGGCACTCTGGCGACAACTCCGGCTTTCGGAGCATCCGGCTGGCGTCAGTCACGGGCGCGCGCCTCATGGAGCGGGGCGAGACCACGTTGCTCACGGCAGGGCGCGCACGCTCGGCGGTGCTCATCGACCATGGCCGCCGTACCGGAGGGGCCCTTGTGGAAGTGGCACCAGCCCGCAGTGCATCGAGAGCAGAGGCACGGCGGGAAGGCGAACGTCTTCTCGACCTTGACCGCCGGAGGCACCTGCCGCCTTCGCTTCACCATCGTACGGACGCCATCGGACGCCACCCTGTACACCCTGATTGTCATCATGGGCCTGCTCCCCGATCCGCATCGTGAACTCGCCTCAGTTCACCGCGGGGCGTGCCGCCACTCCAGGACATGGAGCGGCCACTCAGCGGCCACTCAGCGGCCGCGGACGGCGGGTTCCCCACGTGATGGCCGGTACCCGTACCGTGCCCCTCCCGTTGCCCCTACGGTGAACCCAAGTCGAGTCAAGGGGACAGTCGGATGAGAACTCCGGCCAATCAGCAGCTCTTTGCCGCGCGCACCGCCAAGGGCTGGTTTTCGCAAGAAGCGGCGGCACGAGGCATCAGCGCAGCAGGACAAAGAGCGCTGGGAGACCCAAGCTACGAGATCAGCGTCCGTACGTACCGGCGCTGGGAATCGCTGGCCACCGGCTGGCCGAGGCCAGACCAGGCCACCGCTCTGCGAGCGGCGTTCGGTCGCGGGCCTGAGCACCTCGGCTTTGCCACAGACCATGGGATGCCCGTTGACGTGCCTCACCACGGAGGGGACGTGGCTTCGCCGGAGGGGCAACGAGGCATCCTGGCCTCTGAACCGGCGGTGACCGGCCTGCCCTGGCTCAGTCCGACACCAGCCCGCGCGACCACCTCTGAACTCCGCATCGGCCGCGACGAGATTGGACTTCTCCACGCCACCGCCGCCGACCTCGACGCCATCGACCAGCAGTTCGGCGGAGACCGACTGTGGCGCACCGCCAAGACGCACCTGATGTGGGTGCACCACGTGATAGATCACGGCGTCTACACCGAGGACATCGGCCAGGAGCTCCACACCATCGCGGGCCAGCTCACCACGTCGCTGGGCTGGTTCTGCTACGACGCCGAGCAGCAGACCGAGGCCCGCGTCTACTTCTCCGAGGCGCTGAACACCGCGATGATCTCCGGTGACGACCAGCTGGCCACCCGCACCCTGTCCAACATGGCCCGCCAGTCCGTGGACCTCGACAAGGGCCGGGAAGCCGTCCGGTTCGCGCGAACCGCCGAGCGCCACGCTTCCCTGTGGGGAGCGCCCCCGCGGGTCACTGCCCTGCTCATGATTCGGCTCGCACAGGGCTACGCCCGCCTCGGCGACGAAGTCAGCGCCTCCCACGCCATCAAACGAGCGTGGCGGGCTTTCGATCAGGGAACCAGCGATCGTGACCCCGAGTGGACCGGCTTCCTCAATGAGGCGGAGCTGGTCTGCCTGGAGGGCATGTGCCGCTCCGACCTCGGCCATCACCGCCAAGCGGTACGGCTCCTGGACAGGTCCGCCACCCTCCAGGACATCGAGCACTCCCGGAACCGCGGCATGTGTCTCGCGCGGCTCGCCAACGCCGCCGTACAAGCGCGCGACTTCGACCGTACCGCCGACGCGGCCAAGGAGTCTCTACGGCTCATCGAAGGTGGCCAGTCCTCCACCCGCAACCGCCGGCAGCTTGCACTCGTCCGCGACAGCCTCCAGGCCCACGGTGCCAGCCCGCAGGTCCGTGACACCATCGAAATGCTCACCAGCCGCATCGCCTGATCCGCCCACCCCGGAAGGAACCATGGCCCAGACGCCCGCCCTGAAGTTCACCCGCCACACCCCCGAGGCAGCCCTAGAGATCTACGACGAACTCCTCGCGGTGTATGCGGAGGTGTACGACGTGCCTCCGTACATCGGTGACCCGTTCTTCAGCGTGGAGACCTACGGCGACAGGCTGCGCGCGGCGTTCGACATGCCGGGCTTCGAGGTCGTCACCGCCCGTCTGGCCGACGGCACCCTCGCCGGCTATGTCCACGGCGTCACCCTCGTCCCGGACCGGGCCTGGTGGGCGTCCCTCGCCGATCTGGTTCCCGCAGATGCGAGGGCGGCTGCCGTCGCCGGAGCGGTCTTCTGGCTCCGGGAGCTGATGGTGCTGCCCAAGCACACCACCCAGGGCATCGGTCGCGCGCTACACAACGAGATGGTCGCCGGCCGAGCCGAACCGTGGACCACTCTCACCTGCATCGTCGACAACGAGCCCGCCCGGTCCGCCTACCCACGCTGGGGTTACGAGGTCGTGGGCCAGATCAAGCACGCCCCCGAGTCCCCCCTCTACGATGCGATGATCCTGCGCCCAGGTCAGGTGTAATCGCGGGTCGGTACGAATGCCTGAAGGCGCGGTAGTACCCCCTCTCGCCTTCGGTGGGAGGGGGTGCTGCGTCCGGGGCAGGCGGCGCCTCGCTGAGACGTACGCAGGGCGTCGAGATGAAGTGCCGCATCCGGTCCCGGTCACCCTGCCGGGCCGCGACGGAGCGGGCGTTGAGCCAGTGGTGAGCCAGTCGTCCGGGCGTTCCGTTCGCTGATGATGGGCCAGCCACTCGCCGGTGTCGGGAGCCGTGTCGTACCCGCCAAATAGAGGGCCTGGCGGCGGAGAAGGAATCGATCGGGACCACAGGAGCGCCCCACCGTGCGCCTCATCTGCGCGAAGAAGCGCTGACGGTCCGACTCCGGCAGTTCACATCGGCAGAGCGCCCGGGCTTGTTCCAGGGCTGGGGCCAGAGCGGGAGACGAGTTCAACGAGCCTTGGCCTGGCGGCACCAGAGCGCAGCTGCTCAGTCTCGGTATCACCATTGCCCGGATCACGGAATCGTTTACGGCGGACATGCCCACCGAGGACGAGGCGACAACGCTGCGCGTCGGCGCCGGTGTTCCCGTCATTCGCTACACCCGCCGCCACATCACTGACACCGGCCGCGTCGTGGAAGTGGCGCACCCCATCGTCCGACGCGGAGATGCGACGATCGTCGACTCTGTGATCGAGCGCGACTGACCCAGCTGTATTGCCTCGTTAGGTTGGGGGCGCGGCTTGCGGGTGGTTTGCCTGCGAGTGCGGTGCGTCCGCGGTGGTGATTGTAGGAGTGGAGCCAGCCGGGGAACGCTTCGCGGCGTTCGATGTCTGACCGGTAGGGGCGGGCGTAGGCATGCGTCTCAGCTCTCGGCGGGGGCGGCGGGCTGGTCTGCTGGCCGGGAATCGGATCGCCATCAACGGGGTTGGTGGGGGATGAGCCGTTATTGGAGGGTCATGCGAGCGATTCAGGTGTACGAAGTGGGCGGTCCCGAGGTGCTGCAGGAGGCCGAGGTGGACCAGCCGCGGCCGGGTCCGGGCGAGGCGGTCGTTGAGGTCGCCGCATCCGGGGTCAACTTCCTCGACGTCTACCACCGCGAGGGCCGGTACAGCCTCCCGCTGCCCTTCACCCCGGGCGCTGAGGGCGCCGGCACGGTCGTCGAAGTTGGACCCGGCGTCGCTGACGTCGCAGTCGGGGACCGGGTCGGTTGGGCGGAGATTCCCGGCACGTATGCCGAGCGGGCCGTCGTGGACTCCTCCCGGCTGGTGCCGCTGCCGGACGATATCGGCTTCGAGACAGCCGCCGCCGTGCTCCTCCAAGGCATGACCGCGCACTATCTCGTCAAGGACGCCTACCCGGTTCAGGGGGGCGACACGGTGCTCGTGCATGCGGCTGCTGGTGGCATGGGGCTGCTTTTGACCCAGCTCATCACCCATCTCGGCGGCAGGGTGATCGGCACGACGTCGACCACGGCGAAGGCCGAGCTGGCGAAGCGCGCCGGGGCCGCTGAGGTGATCCTTTCCTCCGCAGTCGACGATCTCGCAGCCGAGGTGAGGCGGCTCAACGGCGGTCAGGGACTGCCGGTTGTCTTCGACGGCGTCGGCGCGCACACCTTCGATGCGAGCCTCGCCAGCCTGCGAACCCGCGGCCATCTCGTGCTCTTCGGCGCGGCAAGTGGTGCCGTGCCTCCGTTTGATCCGATTCGGCTCGCCGACGGCGGTTCGCTGACCCTGATCCGGCCCAGCCTCGGGCACTTCATCGCCGATCGGTCCGAACTGCTCCGACGGGCCGCTGATGTGTTCGAGTGGGTGCGCTCCAAGGCGCTTGAGGTCACCGTAACGGGCCGCTACGCATTGTCCGAGGCCGCCCAGGCCCACAGCGATCTGGAGGCTCGGCGTACCACCGGCAAGCTGCTCCTCGTACCCGATGCGGCCGCTATTGGACGCCGCGAGGAGACGCAGAGCTGATCGCGGGTGACGAGGTCGGGGATCTTGGAGACTGAGATGTCGAGGGCATGGCCGACCGTCATCGCCAAGATCCCCGACAACGGCAGGCACTCAGCAGGTCAAGATCAAGTTCTGGCGGGTTTCTGGCGTATCCGGGTCACACCCCTTGACCCTCGTGGGTTCAGGGAAACCGATGCCTGTTCAGCGGGAACTCGCGGGGCGGTCCGTGTGCATCAGCTGGGCGTATCCGTGGGTTCGGCGGGAACCGTGGGGTGGTTCGCGAGGCGGCGGGCTTCGGCCGTGACCTCTGCATCGACCTGAGCTATTGCTTCGTCGCCGTCTTCGAGCATGCCGTACTCGTCATCGAGCTCGGCGAGCCGCTCAGTCAGAGGCAGCTCGTGCCCGTAGCGCCGGTGAATCCGGAAAGTGAGCTCCCAGGGTTTCAACTCGCCGGCGATCATGCGCCGTGCGAGCGCTCGCACGGCGGCTTCTTGGCCGGCCTCGCCGCCGACTGGATGGAGGGTGAGGCCGAGTTCGGCGAGTGCCGGGGGAAGCAGGTCGTGGACGTCGCAGTCCGCCTCGGCGCGCGTGCAGGCGGCGAGGATCCGAAGGTTGGGGGTGTCGAGTCCGGCGACGAGCGCATCGCAGGCGGAATCGACGACCTCGCTCGCGCTGACCTCCCCCACACTCCAGAGGGCGGCATGGTCTTGTAGGGCGATTGCTGCTGCTTCTTCGGTCGACGTCACTCGCTCATGATTCCCTTCACGGTGCGTCCCGGTCGAGCGGGTTTCACCGAAGCTGCTGTTCAGCGGCCTGGTCCAGCAGAGCGCGGGCGGAGTTCGCGTAGCGGATCGCGGTCTTCTCGTCCAGGCCGAAGACCTCGGCGAGGTGAAGCGGGTCGGGCCCGTGGACGAGGGCTTCTTCGAGCTGCCGGTCGACGCGGAGCTGTTCCAGGGTGGCGGCCTGGCCGCGAAAGGGCTCAGAGAGAGTGACCCCGCTGACTGGGCCGGTGCCCAGAGCAGTGATCTTGTTGATCAGCAGATGCGGATTGGCGGTGTCGGGCCAGCGGCGGCGCCGGAACTTCAGCCACTCCAGGGCGAAGTGCAGCGTGAGGTCGTCGAGTCGTCGGATGCGGCCGTCGATCGTGAGCTTGTGGTTGCCGATGTCGAGGTCGTCGAGCTGGAGGCGGCGGATCGCTCCGGACCGTGCGGCATGCACTGCGGCGAGGGCGAGGACGAGGCGGTCCGCCGGCTTGGTGACCGCGGCGACCGAGGTGTTGATGTGCTCGGGCTCCAGGGGCTGGAGGATGCCGTACTCGCGCTGGCCGACACGGATGCGGCTGGTCGGGTTCTTGAAGATGGTGCCGTTCTTCTTCGCCTGGCGGAACAGCGACCGCAGCACGATGAGGGTGTGCTGCCGTTGGCCACCGTGGAGGGCATCGAGCTGGACGAGGACGTCGTCGCGGGTCACCTCGCGCAGGTGGTCGTAGCCGCTTGACCAGGGGATCAGCACGGGCCGGATGCGGTTCAGGTAGTTCCAGACCGTGTTCTCGCCGAGGCGGTGGGCGGTATGCCGTGCCCAGGCCAGCCAGGGGTTGTCCGGGCCCGCGTGCTGGTCGGGATCGGTCCCGGTGAAGTCGCGGCAGACCTCGAACAAGGCAGGTTGGAGCCAGCCGCCGGGCGGCGACGCCGGAGGGGGATCGGGTTTGCGGGGGCGCCCTCGCCGCTCGTACTTCGGCAGCCGCGGCCGCGCGACGCGTTCCCACAGCGGAGCCATGTGCGCGAAGAACAGCTGGTGATGCCGCAGCGTCGGCAGCAGCGACTCCGCCCTCGCGCCGGTTGTCGCTGCCTGCGTACGGGCCTGGCACCAGCACAGACGGCAGTACCCCTTCCGCAGTGGGCCGCTTCGCCGGCAGCCCGTGCATGGGCTGTGCGGACCTGGACGGGCGAAGGAGTTGCAGCCCCCGCACCACCGCATGAACAGCAGACCCCAGGCCAGGCAGTTCGAGCAGCTGTCAGGCTCCAGCACCAGCGTGTCGTCCTCACTCGTCCTGGCCGGTCACACCGGCGGCAGTGACCGGCCGTCCCGCCGACGCGGGACCACCGCCGGAGCGGGACCGGACGCGGCGGCGGCCTGCTGGCCGGTCTCCTCGCCGGGGCGGCGGACCTTGTCCGGCTCGGGGATCAGCAGGTCGCCGATCTCGCAGCCGAGGACGACGCAGATGACGTCCAGGTCCTCCAGCTTGAGCGAGACCGGCTGGCCGGACCACAGCCCGGACATCTTGCCGGCCGAGATCACCAGGCCGTGCTCGGCCAGGCTCCGCTGGAGCTCGGACGCCTTCCAGATACCCTTGTTCGCGGCGGTCAGCCGCAGGTTCCACCTCATCGGATCAGCCCTTCCAGCCGCTTCGCGGCCCGCTCGGTCCCGGCGACCCACGCGTCCTCGACCCGGGTCTGCTGGACGTGGACGTATCGCATCGTCGTGGCGATCCAGGAATGTCCCAAAACCTCCTGGATCGCGAGCAAGTCCAGCCCATTTCCATAGAGCTGGGACGCGCAGAAGTGCCGCAGGACATGCGGCGTCAGCTTGTCCGTCCAGCTCGGCAGATGAGCCTCGACCGCGTTGTCGAGGCCGTTGCGCAGGGCATCGTCGCCGACCCGGCGGGCGGAACCGTCGGTGTTCTTCCGCTCGCTCGGGAACAGCGGGGCACCGGGCCGGGTGTGGTCGTCGTCGAACTGGCCCCACACGTCCTCGATGAACCACCGCAACGTGCGGTCGGCGCCGTTGATCAGCGGAACCATCCGCTCACGCGGCCCGGAGCCACGGGCGCCCTTGCCGTGGCGGACGTGGAGCTTGCCGAAGCGCCCCAGGTTCCACTTGATGTCGCCCACGTCGAGCTTGCATGCCTCGCTGACCCGCAGGCCGACCTGCGACATCAGCTTCGCCGCGGTGTAGTTCCTGGCGGTAGGGGCGAACTTGCGGCAGGTCGCCAGCTCGCCGCCCCAGCCGGTGAACAGCGTTCCGACCTCCGGATCGGTCGGCGGGATCCGCAGCGCCGCGTCCTTGGCCCCGCGCGGCCGGTTCATCTCGTCGATCGGGCACTCGACCACCCGACCGGTCATCCGGTGGATCTCGACCTTGTGCCGCAGCTCCAGGAACAGGAAGTACGTCGTCAGTGCCTGCGACCGGGCCAGCCGGGTGCCGCTGGGTGAGTTCCGCAGCACCTTCCCGAAGTACGCGTCCGCGTCGGCCGGCTCCATGTCCCACAACGGCCGGCCGAACCAGGTCCTGATCTGCTCCAGGTGCCCGACGTCCCCGCGGATCGTGCCGTCCGCCAGGCCCGCCGAGGCCCGCGCGAGGACGAACCCGGACAGCACGTCCGTCTCGAAGCGCTCCAGCTCCTCCGCCGACGCGGGCGCCCAGTGCTCACGCAGGTCCCGTACGACCGCCAGCGCCAACCCGAGCCTCCTCGCCTTCGGCCCGACTGCGGATCGGTCGGACGAGGTGAGAACGCTTCAAGAATCCCGAAGTTACGTCACAGGGCCGCAGAGCACACGAAGGAGGAAGAACCCCCTGGCCACGAGGTTGAGGACTCAGCAGAGCTCAGGGGAACTCACGGGATGTCGCACACAAGATCCCTCAGCCGAGACCGTGACGACGCCCTTGGTGAACACCGCCCCCAGTTCGACTGCCTTGTGCCTGGCCATGAGGCGCGCGGAGGGACCCAAGGTGTGTCTTGTCGACACCTTCGAGCGGCTCAGCAGGGCCGCCTATCGCCAGGCGGGCATGCGCCGTGCGGTGGTCTTGGCGGGCGGGTATTGCGAGACGGTCAACGGCGAGGCCGACGAGGCTCGCGGAGAGACGCTCGGGTTGCCGACAGGCACCCCGCTGACGAGTGCGGCCCAGACCGCCTTCGGCCCGGGGGCAGGCGTTCCGGACGTCCGCGTGTGCGAGCGGTGCGGTGCGACAGACACCCTGCGGGTCGTCGCTGTCCGAGACGGCCGGGACGTCCTCGCCTGTCGCGGTCATGCGGCCGCGCTCGCCGCCGAGCCCTCCGACGTTCTGGCCGCGCTGGCCTGGTACCAGAGTCAGCGCGGTGCCCGCCGCCTCTGACCACCCGCACTCCCGTCCCCGGCCGGCCGCGCCGGAGTCTGTGGCCAGAAGTAAAGCAAGCATGCTTGCTTGTTTCCTCGGGCGCTGCCATGCTCCTCGGCACACACCGCCGTGTCCCGAGGGGAGCGCACCGTGTCCGACCCTGCCGTCGTCCTCGACGACCTGCGCAGTGAGAGCGAGGAACTCGACCGGCTGGTCGGGCAGCTGAGCCCGGAACGGTGGGCCGCTCCCACCCCGGCTCCCCGCTGGACCGTCGCCCACCAGATCGCCCACCTCGCCTGGACCGACCGGGCCGCGCTGCTCGCTCTCACCGACTCCGACGCGTTCGGCGCCGAGACCGCCCGCGCCCTCGCCGCCCCCAACACCTTCGTCGACGACGGCGCCGCCGAAGGCGCCGCGCTCCCGCCCGACGAGCTCCTCGCCCGCTGGCGCACCGGCCGAGACGCGCTCCACACCGCCCTGCGGCACGCCCCGGCCGGCAGCCGCTTCCCCTGGTACGGGCCGCCCATGAGCGCCACCGCCATGGCCACCGCCCGCCTCATGGAGACCTGGGCCCACGGCCAGGACGTCGCCGACGCCCTCGGCGCCGAACGCCGGCCCACCGACCGGCTGCGCCACGTCGCCTGGATCGGCGTACGCGCCCGCGACTACGCCTACCTCGTACGCGGCCTGCCCGCGCCCACCGCACCCTTCCGGGTCGAACTCACCCCGCCCGACGGGACCGGTCTCTGGAGCTACGGACCCGAGGACGCCCCGCAGAGGATCACCGGCCCCGCCCTCGACTTCTGCCTCCTGGTCACCCAGCGAGCCCACCGCGACGACCTCGCCCTGCGCGCCGAAGGGCCCGACGCCGACACCTGGCTCTCCATCGCCCAGGCCTTCGCCGGCCCGGCCGGACCGGGACGCGCCCCGAAGGGAACCGCATGAGCCTCCTGCGGATCGGCAACGCGTCCGGCTTCTACGGCGACCGGTTCGACGCCGTCCGCGAGATGCTCACCGGCGGCCGGCTCGACGTCCTCACCGGCGACTACCTCGCCGAACTCACCCTCCTCATCCTCGGCCGCGACCAGCTCAAGGACCCCGCCACCGGCTACGCCAAAACCTTCCTGCGGCAGATGGAGGAAGGCCTCGGCCTCGCCCATGACCGCGGCGTCCGGATCGTCACCAACGCCGGCGGACTCAACCCCGCCGCCCTCGCCGACGCCCTGCGCGCCCTCGCCGCCCGCCTCGGCGTCCCCGTCCGTATCGCCCACGTCGAAGGCGACCGGCTGCCCGCCCCCGACGGCGTGCTCAGCGCCAACGCCTACCTCGGCGGCGGCGGGATCGCCGCCGCCCTCGCCGCCGGGGCCGACGTCGTCGTCACCGGCCGGGTCACCGACGCCGCCCTCGTCACCGGCCCCGCCCAGTGGTGGCACGGCTGGGGCCCCGAGGCGTACGACCAGCTCGCCGGCGCGGTCGTCGCCGGGCACGTCCTGGAGTGCGGCACCCAGGCCACCGGCGGCAACTACGCCTTCTTCACCGGCCACGACATACGCCGCCCCGGCTTCCCCCTCGCCGAGATCCACGCCGACGGCAGCAGCGTCATCACCAAACACGACGGCACCGGCGGCCTCGTCGACACCGGCACCGTCACCGCGCAGCTGCTGTACGAGACAGGGCCCGCGCGGTACGCCGGGCCCGACGTCACCGCCCGGCTCGACACCGTACGGCTCACCCAGGACGGGCCCGACCGGGTCAGGATCGACGGCGTACGCGGCGAGGCCCCGCCCCCCACCCTCAAGGCCGGGTTCAACCGCCTCGGCGGCTGGCGCAACGAAGTCGTCTTCGTCCTCACCGGCCTCGACATCGACACCAAGGCCGCCCTCGTCCAGGACCAGATCGAGGACGCCTTCACCCGCACCACCTCCCGCCCTGCCGAGGTGCGCTGGGAGCTCGCCCGGACCGACCGCGCCGACGCCGACACCGAGGAGACCGCCAGCGCACTGCTCAGGCTCGTCGTACGCGATCAGGGCCCCGAGGCGGTGGGGCGCGCCCTCAGCGGCGCGGCCGTCGAACTGGCCCTCGGCTCCTACCCCGGCTTCCACGTCACCGCTCCGCCCGGCAAGGGCGCGCCCTACGGCGTCTTCGAGGCCCGGTACGTGGACCGCTCGGAGGCCACCCACGTCGCCGTCCTCCCGGACGGGCGGCGCGAGCAGGTGCCCGAGCCGGTGCGGACGCGCGCACTGGAGCCCGTACCGGAGCCGGCGCCGCCGCCGCCGCTGCCCGCGGGGCCGGTACGGCGGGTGCCGCTCGGGCGGATCGTGGGGGCACGCAGTGGGGACAAGGGCGGGGACGCGAACGTCGGGGTCTGGGCGCGGACGGATGACGCCTGGCGGTGGCTCGTCCATGAACTGACAGTTGACCGACTCTGTCATCTGTTGCCTGAAATCGGTCAACTGTCGGTCACCCGACACATGTTGCCCAACCTCCGTGCCCTGAACTTCGTCGTCACCGGCCTTCTCGGCGAGGGCGTCGTCTCCCAGGCCCGCTTCGACCCCCAGGCCAAAGCCCTCGGCGAGTGGCTGCGCGCCCGCGAACTCGACGTACCGGAGGTTCTCCTGTGACCGTGCTCGCCTCGGCCCTCGACACCGGCGGCGCCGACTACACCGCCCACCGCGCCGCCCTCCTCGACAAGCTGACCGCCCTGGACGCCGAACACGCCAAGGCGCTCGCCGGCGGCGGCGAGAAGTACACCGCCCGGCACCGCGCCCGCGGCAAACTCCTCGCCCGGGAACGGATCGAGCTGCTCCTCGACCCCGACACCCCGTTCCTGGAGCTGTCGCCGCTCGCCGCCTGGGGCAGCGACTACCCCGTCGGCGCGTCCATCGTCACCGGCATCGGCGTGGTGGAAGGCGTCGAGTGCCTGATCACCGCCAACGACCCGACCGTACGCGGCGGCGCCTCCAACCCGTGGACGCTGAAGAAGGTGCTGCGCGCCAACGAGATCGCCTGTGCCAACCGCCTCCCGGTGATCTCTCTCGTCGAGTCGGGCGGGGCCGATCTGCCGTCCCAGAAGGAGATCTTCATCCCCGGCGGGGCGCTCTTCCGCGACCTGACCCGGCTGTCCGCCGCCGGGATCCCCACGATCGCGGTCGTCTTCGGCAACTCCACGGCCGGTGGCGCGTACGTCCCCGGCATGTCCGACCACACCGTGATGATCGAGGAGCGGTCGAAGGTCTTCCTCGGCGGTCCGCCGCTGGTCAAGATGGCGACCGGGGAGGAGAGCGACGACGAGTCCCTCGGCGGTGCGCGGATGCACGCGCGGGTCTCCGGGCTCGCCGACCATTACGCCGTCGACGAGGCGGACGCGTTGCGCCAGGCCCGCCGGATCGTCGCCCGGCTCAACCACCGCAAGGCGCACCCCGATCCGGGTCCGGCGCAGCCGCCGAAGTACGACGCGGAAGAACTGCTGGGGATCGTGCCGGGGGATCTGCGCACGCCCTTCGATCCGCGTGAGGTGATCGCCCGGATCGTGGACGGTTCGGACTTCGACGAGTTCAAGGCGGCGTACGGGCCGAGTCTGGTGACGGGCTGGGCGTCGCTGCACGGCTATCCGGTCGGGATCCTGGCCAACGCGCAGGGCGTGCTGTTCAGCGCGGAGTCGCAGAAGGCCGCGCAGTTCATCCAGCTCGCCAACCAGCGGGACATTCCGCTGCTGTTCCTGCACAACACCACCGGCTACATGGTCGGCAAGGAGTACGAGCAGGGCGGCATCATCAAGCACGGCGCGATGATGATCAACGCGGTGGCCAATTCGAAGGTCCCTCATCTGTCGGTGCTGCTGGGCGCGAGTTACGGCGCCGGGCACTACGGCATGTGCGGCCGGGCCTACGACCCCCGTTTCCTCTTCGCCTGGCCCAGCGCCAAGTCGGCCGTGATGGGCCCCCAGCAGCTGGCCGGGGTGCTGTCGATCGTCGCCCGCGCGTCCGCGCAGGCCAAGGGGCAGCCGTACGACGAGGAGGCGGACGCCGGGCTGCGGGCGATGGTCGAGCAGCAGATCGAGTCCGAGTCGCTGCCGATGTTCCTGTCGGGGCGGTTGTACGACGACGGGGTCATCGACCCCCGGGACACCCGCACGGTCCTCGGGCTGTGTCTGTCGGCGATCCACACGGCACCGGTCGAGGGCGCGCGGGGCGGCTTCGGCGTCTTCCGGATGTGAGGCTCTGATGATCTCCACTGTTCTTGTCGCCAACCGGGGCGAGATCGCCTGCCGGGTCTTCCGTACCTGCCGTGAGCTGGGGCTCGCGACGGTGGCGGTGTACTCGGACGCGGACGCGTCGGCGCTGCACGTACGGGAGGCGGACGCCGCCGTGCGGCTGCCGGGATCCGCGCCCGCCGAGACGTATCTGCGCGGCGATCTGATCGTGAAGGCGGCGCTGGCGGCGGGCGCGGACGCGGTGCATCCGGGGTACGGCTTCCTGTCGGAGAACGCCGAGTTCGCGGCGGCCGTGGCCGACGCGGGCCTTGTGTGGATCGGTCCGCCGCCGGCCGCGATCGAGGCGATGGCGTCGAAGACACGGGCGAAGGAGCTGATGGGGCTCGCCCCGCTCACCGACGTCACCGAGGCGGACCTGCCGGTGCTGGTGAAGGCGGCGGCGGGCGGCGGCGGGCGCGGCATGCGGGTCGTACGCGAACTGTCCGCGCTGGAGAGCGAGTTGACGGCGGCGCGGGCGGAGGCGTTGAGCGCGTTCGGGGACGGGGAGGTGTTCGTCGAGCCGTATGTGGAGGGCGGCCGCCATGTGGAGGTGCAGGTCCTCGCCGATACCCACGGCACGGTCTGGACGCTCGGGACCCGGGACTGCTCGCTCCAGCGGCGCCACCAGAAGGTGATCGAGGAGGCCCCGGCGCCGGGGCTGCCGGCCCGGCTCGTCGAGGAGCTGTACGAGCGCTCGGCGGCGGCCGCCAAGGCGGTCGGCTATGTGGGGGCGGGGACGGTGGAGTTCCTGGTCGCGGACGGCCGCGCGCACTTCCTGGAGATGAACACCCGGCTCCAGGTCGAGCACCCGGTGACCGAGGAGGTGTACGGGGTGGATCTGGTGGCGCTCCAGATCGCGGTCGCGGAGGGTGAGCGGCTGCCGGCCGACGCGCCGGCCCCGCGCGGCCACGCCGTCGAGGCCCGCCTGTACGCGGAGGACCCGGCCACGGGCTGGACCCCGCAGGCGGGCGTGCTGCACGCCCTGGAGTTTCACGACCGGAGGAGTGCGGACGCTCCCCGCGTCCGTGTTGACAGCGGCTACGCCTCCGGGGACACCGTGCCGGTGCACTACGACGCCATGCTCGCCAAGGTCGTCGTGCACGCCCCGAGCCGGGCGGCGGCGGTGCGGAAGCTGGCGGACGTGCTGGAGCGGGCCGCGGTGCACGGGCCGGTCACCAACCGGGACCTGCTCGTCGCCTCGCTGCGTCACCCCGAGTTCCAGGACCCCGGACGGCTCGGCACCGGGTTCTACGGCCGGAACCTCGACGCGCTGGCCCGGCCACGGGACGGTGAGGCGTACGCCGCCGTCGCCGCCGCGCTCGCCGACGCGGCCGGGAGCGCAGGGCGGTTCGGCGGCGGGTGGCGCAACGTCCGCTCCCAGGACCAGGTGCGGGTGTACGGCGCGCACGAGGTGAGGTACCGGCCCCTGCGCGGCGGCGGGTTCACCGTCACCGCACCCGAGGGCGTCCGCGCCGTCGCCGCCGCTCCCGACCGCGTGCGCCTCGAAGTCGACGGGGTGGTACGGGACTTCGACGTCGCCCGGTACCCGGAAGGCACCGTCCACGTCGGCCCGTACCGGCTCACGGTCCGGCCCCGGTTCACCGACCCGCGCGAGCAGACCGCCCCCGGTTCCCTGCTCGCGCCCATGCCCGGCACCGTCGTCCGGGTCGCGGACGGTCTCGCCGTCGGCGACCAGGTCGTCGCCGGGCAGCCGCTCCTGTGGCTGGAGGCCATGAAGATGGAGCACCGCATCACCGCCCCCGCCTCCGGCACGCTCACCGCGCTCCACGCCGTCCCCGGCCGCCAGGTCGAGGTCGGCGCCCTGCTCGCCGTCGTTCAGGAGGATCCGCAATGACCAGCCTCATCGAGTCACCGGAACGCACCGCGCTGCGCGCCGCCGTCTCCGCACTGGGCCACCGGCACGGGCCCGGCTTCGACCGGGCGGCCCTGTGGGCCGAGGCCGGCAAGCTCGGTTACCTCGGGGTCAACCTCCCCGAGGAGTACGGCGGCGGGGGCGGCGGCATGGCCGAGCTGTCCATAGTCCTGGAGGAGGCCGGCGCGGCCGGTGCGCCGCTGCTGATGATGGTCGTCTCGCCGGCCATCTGCGGCACCGTCATCTCCCGGTTCGGGACGCAGGCGCAGAAGGCGGACTGGCTGCCCGGGCTGGCCGACGGCAGCCGCACGATGGCCTTCGGCATCACCGAGCCGGACGCCGGCTCCAACTCGCACCGCATCACGACCACCGCCACCCGTACCGAGGACGGCTGGGCTCTCGACGGCCGTAAGGTCTTCGTCTCCGGCGTCGACATCGCGGACGCGACCCTCATCGTGGGCCGTACCTCCGACGCCCGTACCGGCAATCTCAAGGCGTGCCTGTTCATCGTTCCGCGCGACACCCCTGGTTTTGGTCGGCGGCAGATCGACATGGAGCTCCAGGCGCACGAGAAGCAGTTCGAGCTGACGCTGGACGGGGTGCATCTGCCGGCGGACGCGCTGGTGGGGGACGAGGATGCGGGGCTGCTGCAGCTGTTCGCGGGGCTGAACCCGGAGCGGATCATGACGGCGGCGTTCGCGATCGGCATGGGGCGGTACGCGCTGGGCCGGGCGGTCGCGTACGCCAAGGAGCGGCAGGTGTGGAAGGTGCCGATCGGGGCGCATCAGGCGATCGCGCATCCGCTGGCGCAGGCGCACATCGAGCTGGAGCTGGCGCGGCTGATGATGCAGAGGGCGGCGGCGCTGTACGACGCGGGTGACGACATGGCGGCGGGGGAGGCGGCGAACATGGCGAAGTACGCGGCCGGTGAGGCGTGTGTGAAGGCGGTGGACCAGTCGGTGCACACGCTCGGCGGCAACGGTCTGACCCGGGAGTTCGGCCTGGCGTCGCTGATCGCGGCGTCACGGGTGGCGAGGATCGCGCCGGTCAGCCGGGAGATGATCCTCAACTTCGTCTCTCACCAGTCCCTGGGGCTGCCGAAGTCGTACTAGGTCTCCCCAACTTAGGTCTTCCCGGCTCAGGTCTCCCCAACGCGACCCGGCAGGGGCGATCCTGGCGTCCGTCCGACCATCCGATGCGAAGGGGCTGACCGTGATCCCGAAGGTGCACCGCAGCTCGTACGAGGACGTTCCCGCCGTCTCGCTCCCCATCCATGACGCCGTGCTGGGCCGGGCGGCGGAGTTCGGTGACATGCCCGCCCTGGTCGACGGGGCGGCCGGGGCGTCGCTGACGTACGCGCAGGTCGACGCGTTCCACCGGCGGATCGCCGCCGCCCTGGCCGACGCGGGACTGCGCAAGGGCGATGTGCTGGCTCTGCACAGCCCCAACACCGTGCTGTATCCGGTGGTGTTCTACGGCGCCACGCGCGCGGGGGCGTCCGTGACGACGGTGCATCCGCTGGCGACGGCGGAGGAGTTCGCCAAGCAGCTGCGGGACTCCTCGGCGCGCTGGATCGTCACCGTCTCGCCGCTGCTGGAGTCGGCGCGGCGGGCGGCGGAGATGGTCGGCGGGATCGAGGAAATCTTCGTCTGCGACGAGGCGGAGGGGCACCGGTCGGTACGGGACCTGCTCGGGTCGACCGCGCCGGAGCCGGTGCTCGGCATCGACCCGGACGAGGACGTGGCGGCGCTGCCGTACTCGTCGGGCACGACCGGCGTGCCGAAGGGGGTGATGCTCACGCACCGCTCGATCGCCACCAACCTGGCGCAGCTCTATCCGGCGATCCCGATGCGGCCGGGCGACCGGATCCTCGCGGTGCTGCCGTTCTTCCACATCTACGGTCTGACGGCGCTGATGAACGCGCCGCTGAAGCATGGTGCGACGGTGGTCGTGCTGCCCCGGTTCGACCTGGACCAGTTCCTCGGCGCGATCGAGAAACACCACATCAACGGGCTGTACGTGGCGCCGCCGATCGTGCTGGCGCTGGCGAAGCATCCGGCAGTGGCGCGCTACGACCTGTCGTCGCTGGAGTACGTCGTCAGCGCGGCGGCCCCGCTCGACGCGGCGCTGGCGCAGGCCTGTTCGGACCGGCTGAAGCTGCCGCCCGTGCGGCAGGCGTACGGCATGACGGAGCTGTCGCCGGGGACGCATGTGGTGCCGCTGGACGTGGAGCGGCCGCCGCCGGGGACGGTGGGCAGGCTGCTGCCGAACACGGAGATGCGGATCCTGTCCCTGGACGATCCGTCGGCGGACGCGGCGCCCGGTGAGGCGGGCGAGGTCGCCATCCGGGGGCCGCAGGTGATGAAGGGGTATCTGGGGCGTCCGGAGGCCACCGCGCAGATGATCGACGCGGACGGCTGGCTGCACACGGGCGACATCGGCCGGGTCGACGAGGACGGGTGGCTGTTCGTCGTCGACCGGGTCAAGGAGCTGATCAAGTACAAGGGTTACCAGGTCGCGCCGGCCGAGCTGGAGGCGCTGCTGCTCACCCACGAGGGGGTGGCGGACGCGGCGGTGATCGGGGTGTACGACGACGACGGCAACGAGGTGCCGAAGGCGTTCGTGGTGCGTCAGCCGACGGCGTCGGGGCTGACCGAGGACGAGGTCGTGGAGTTCGTCGCCGGGCGGGTGGCGCCGTACAAGAAGGTGCGGCGGG
>NZ_BMQQ01000011.1:92942-98110 GCF_014648195.1 Streptomyces purpureus | reverse complement strand
TGCCCCGGGCGGCGTCGGGGAAGATCCTGCGCCGTGAGCTGAGGGACCGGGAAGGGGAGCGGGGAGAGGTATGACAGGGGTCGTCACGCGTCGCGGTGGCGACGGCGGGGTCGGACTTCGCGCTGACGGAGGCCCGGATCGGGGTGGCGCCGGCGGTGATCTCGCTGACGCTGCTGCCGAAGGTGGACGCGCGGGCCGCGGCCCGCTACTACCTGACGGGGGAGCGGTTCGACGCGGCCGCGCCTGAGCCGGTGCCCGGCATCGACCCGGCCGAGGACGTGGCGGCGCTGCCGTTCCTCCACGTCAGTGGGTCTACGGGACACGCAGTCAAGGGAGATGGGCGCGGAGGGCGCCCCCGGTCGGGGCAGGTTCCGACGGGGGGCATCTGAGCGTCCGTCGGCGGCCTAAGCTGCGGCCTTACGCCGGGCAAGCTCGACCGCACGCTCGCGCAGCTCCCGCGCCGCCCGGTGTGTCTGGTAGCTGCGCAACCGGCGTTCCATGATCTCGAAGTGCTCGTCTGCCCGTGAAGACGAAAGCTGCTCGTAGTCGTCGAGGAACTTCCCCCAGGTACCACACGCTGCTTCGAGGTGTCCCATTTCGAGCTGGCGCTGAGCCAGAAGTCCGTTCGCGTGAGCGCGGCCCTGCCGCTCGACGGGCGGGCGTACACGGTTGCTGTCTTGCATGGCTTTCACGGACGTGGGGATGTCCCCCAGGGCGTAGTTCACGCTCGACACATGAAAGAAGTAGGCGGCCAAGTCGTATCCGCCGATGGCGTCTCGTCGGTTGTCCGCCTTGGACAGGGCCGCCTCGGTTTCCCGTAGGCGCGCGAATGCCTGGCGTCGGTCGCCCACAAGGGCGGCGCCGTGGGCTTGCTGGCCCGCGAGGAAGGCGTGAAGGCGTGGCCCCGCTTTTGGGGCCGCTTCGGCCGCACTGTCGGCGAGTTCGAGGGCTTTGCTCGCATGCTTGAGGTTGGCTGCTTGTAGCGCCATGCCACGGAGCGTCCGGCAGTACGTGACGTGATCGTTCGCGGCCCCCGCGAGTTTCAGGGCGCGGAGGTAGTAGCGCTGACCGAGACCGTGGTCGCGCTCGTACATGGCCATCCAGCCCGTGAGATAGACCAGGTCGGAGGCTGCGGCGAGCATGCTGCTTTTCACGGACTCCGGCGCGTCGGCGCGAAGGTATGGGGCGACGGTGTTGACGAGGAATGCGGCGGCCATGGGCCGGGCGTGTGCTCCCCCGAGTTCGTCGAGGATGTCGGCGATACGCTCCGTCATGGTGCGGACCGTGGCGACTTCTCCGGCGCCGATCCGAGTCGTGCGGCCAGCCGCGTTCGATTCCTCGCGGTCGACCAGTTCACGGAACATGGGGATGGGTAATGCTGCCGAATAGAGGCTCGTGGCAAGGAACTTGCGCCGCTCAGGGTCCATGTCTGCCCTCCCGGTAGAGACAAGTCCCTCCACAGTGTCCCCCTCCCCAAGGGTGGGAACGCCCGATTCGGCCACGGGCGGGGGCCAGCCTGCCTCTTCGTGGGTGACTGGGCGGGCGAGTTTTCGCGCGAACGCTTCCAAGATCAGGGGCCGGATGTGCTTACGCGGGATCGTTCCGCCTACCCACTTGTTCACATTGAACTTGGTGCACCCCACCGAGTGGCCCGCCTCTGTGCCAATGCGGTTGACCTGCGCGGCTAGTTGGCCCTGCGTCCAGTTGGCGGCGCTCAGCAGTCCGGCCAGACCCACGTTCGGAGCCCGGTTGCCCATGGCTGTGCACTCCTGTCGTCGGCGAACTTTCCACCTCTTCTACTTTCCCCGCTTGCCAAACGGTACCGCTGTGCGTGTCCGTCCGGTTGCGTAGTGCGTGCAAGAGCGAGCGGCGAAGGGGACAGCGATGCACCACCTACCGAAGCGCGCGCCCGGCGTCGGCCTGGCGGACCTTGAAGCGGCGATCGACCGTGGGGAGTTCCATCGTCTTACTTCTGGAGGGCGAGCCATTCCCTACCCGGCTCGGGTACCGCGTTCTGGGTACGTCGTCCCGGGCCGAGAGGGGCTGGAAGACGTAGCGGCCTGCCTGCGGCGGTTGATCGCATGAGCGGCGACGAGATGGCTTGCGAGCACCCCCAGCAGTGGGAGGCGGGCGACGTCGCCATGGACGCTGAGGGGCACGTCGGCCGCGTGATGGACGTCCGGGTGGGCACGGCCTTTCTCCGGCCGTTGAACGGTGGTGTGGAGTGGTCGGCGCCGGTTGAGGAGCTGGAACCGGCCGCGCAGTCGGACGCCCTGAGCGCGGCGGTGGACGCGGCGAACACCAGGACGCGGGAGCGGGGGCGGCTGTGAGACCGGAGCAGTTGTTCACCTTCACGCCCGAGCAGCGCGCGGAACTCGACGCGGGGTTCGCGCAGATCCTCGCCGCACAGGATGCGCACAAGACGCGGATGGCCATAGGGGGTGCGCTGGTCGAGCTGGCGGACGCGGTGGAGCAGGAACTCAGCGAGGAGGGCCGTGATGCAGGGCGTGCCGGTGACGCGGAGGGTGCCAGCAATGGCAGCGATTCGGCCGTGCAAGGGGCGGTGCCGATGGTGCGGGAACGCTCGCCGCTCGTTCGGTGCGTACTCCGGGGCGCAGTTCGGTACGCCGGGCGGTTCGCCGGCCCGGTGACGGCTGCGGTGCTGGCGGGCGCGCCCGTGGTGGCGGTCGCCTTAGCTCTGGCGGAGGCGTGACGTGGCGCGGCAGAGTGCGGCGGAAGCGCGGGAGACCCGGCAAGGGGTGGTCGCCCATCGCGACCAGATCACCCTCCGGTACGTCGGCGGCGAGAACGAGTGAGCGACAAGACATGTGGCTCTCGCGTGTGGCTGAACGCCGCGCAGGTGACCAGTGCTCGGCGCTTCCTCGTGTCGTACGCGGGTGAGCTGTCGCAGTGGGCCGTGTGCGCGAAGCCGCCGCACAACCGCGATCAGGACCACATGGCGATCATCCGGAACGTGCCGGACGACTGGGGCGGCGGCTACGTCGTGCTCCGTTGGGGCCGGTACTGGAGGTTCGGCACCGCTGGGCGCGGCTGCGCGCGGGCTGCGCTCTTTCACTGGCCGGCACACCGCACAACGACCCCTGACCGAGGAGAGAGAGCAGATGGGTAGGAAGCCGAGTCCGGAGTCGATGGCGTGGCGTGAGGGGCGAGAGCGGCGCGGCGCGGCGCTGAAGGGGCCTCGCGGTGAGCCCTGAGCGCTGGGCGACGGTGGCGAGGAGGGCACGGCATTTGGTCGGCCGGCCGGTGCGGGCGCTGTTCGTGTTCGCGGTCGCGGCCGGTATCGGTCTCGCCCTGGTGCTGCCCTTCGCCTCCTGAATTCCGCTCCCGTCGGGATGTGTCGAGACCTCCCCCATGGGGTTCGGCTTTCCTCGGCGGGGGCGGGCAAGGCCCGGCCTGTCGCCGATAGCAGGAAGGCTTGGGGTGGCGGGCCGGCCCCGGTGGAGTGGACACCGGGACAAGTCAGTAAGTGCAGTGCACCACTACACCCTTGAAGGGGACACAGCATGACGACGACCGCCAGTGATGTCCGGACCGGCCGTGCGATGGTCGACGCGGCGCTGTTCGACAGCATCGTGGAATTCACCGTGACGCACTTCAACTACGACCAGGGCAAGGCGGAACGCGCCACTGACCAGGCGATCGCGTTCGTGGCGTCGGTGGCAACGGCAACGGTCGAGATGGTGCCGAGCGACGACGTGGACGCAGCGCTCCACGCGTTCATCCTGCACACCGCCGACTACCGCGAGTTCTGCGAGAAGAACGCGGGCCGCTTCCTGGAGCACAACCCGCGTCCCGGCGGCGGGGGCCGCACCCTGGAAGACGTCACGGCGACGGCGCACGCCATGAAGGCGGCTGGGTTCATGGTCCTCGACGATCTGTGGACCGTGAACGGCGAGAACGCCGCCCAGTGTGACTCCGACTGCGGACGCGACTACCGCGCAGCCTAGGGCGGATAGTCTCCGGCCCGTGTGACCTGAGTGAAGCCGACCCCCATGGCGGGGGTCGGCTTCGCCGTGAGGAGGTTGGACCATGCCCCAAGAGGGACCGTACGAACTGCCTGATGCTGTCCGCGAGACGTTGCGCCCCTTATCGGAACGGCTGGTCATGAACCGGCGTGGGACGACCCTTTGGGACGTCGCTGCGAACCGGGGGCGCTATGCCGTGAAGCTGGGATACCCCACGGAAAGGCACGCCTGGACGGCCCTTGGCCCTGCCCGTGAGTCCGCCGTGCTGCGGCAGGTCACGGGTGAGCGCATTCCCCAGGGACGGTGGGAGCGGGGCACGTGGAGCGCGCAGCCGTGGCGAGAAGGGCACAGTCTCTACGACCTGTGGAAGCCGCACCGGAGCGAGGACACGCCACCTGCTCCGGACCTGGGTGAAGCGCTGTCCTGCGCGGCGCAACTTGCAGCACTGCACGACAAGGGCTGGGTGCACGGGGACGTGCAGCCTGCTCATTTCCTGATCGAGCGGGCAGCCGGGACGTTTCTCATCGACCTTGCGCTCGCTCAGGGTGGCCCGGTCCCCGAACAGTGGGACTTCCCGTATCGAGGCTGCCTCGTCCACTACGAAGCGCCGGAGATCTCGGGCAGCGTCCTTCAGGCCGGATATGCCGTCCCCACGTGTGCGTCGGACGTCTACGCGCTGGGGGCCTCGTTCTTCATCAGCGCGACCGGATGGCGGCATGTCGCGTATCCGGACGATGCGTCCCGCCCCGACCAGCGCCGGGCCATCGTGAACGGCACACATCGGCCTGTGAACGTGGCCGGGGTTCTGGGCAAGCTGATTCCTGAGATGCTGCGCTACGACCCGGCGGACAGGCCGACCAGCGCCGAGGTGTGCGCCGCGCTGGCGGCCTGATGGGCATTTCGGTTCTGAGAACGCAGAAACCCGCCCCTCGTACGGCCCTGAGTGGCCGTACGGGGGGGGTATGCCGCGCAGAAACCTGCAAGCGCGCTTGATTGTTCTCTGTGGTGCTGACACCCTCGTGAGGCCGCTTCCGCCGGCGTGAGGGAGGTCAACCCGCATGGGGCTCGAGTGTCCTCTGGACCCCCAGTTCCACATCTATGGTCTGACGGCGCTGATGAACGCGCCGCTGCGGCAGACGTACGGCATGACGGAGCTGTCGCCGGGGACGCATGTGGTGCCGC
>NZ_BMQQ01000011.1:0-92895 GCF_014648195.1 Streptomyces purpureus | reverse complement strand
TGCCCCGGGCGGCGTCGGGGAAGATCCTGCGCCGTGAGCTGAGGGACCGGGAAGGGGAGCGGGGAGAGGTATGACAGCGGTCGTCACGCGCGCGTACGAGCGCGGTATCGCCACCCTGACGCTGGACGCGCCGGACAGCCGTAACGCGCTCTCGGCGCGGCTGGTGGCGGAGCTGGCTCAGGCGCTGGGGGAGTGCGGTGAGGATCCGGCGGTGCGGGCGGTGGTGCTGACCCACACGGGCGGTACGTTCAGCGCGGGCGCGGATCTGAAGGCGCCACCGAGCCCGTATGCGTTCGTGGCGCTGCTGCGGCGGATCGTGGAGCTGCCGAAGCCGGTGGTGGCGCGGGTGGCGGGGCATGTGCGGGCCGGGGGGCTCGGGCTGGTCGGGGCGTGTGATGTCGCGGTGGCGACGGCGGGGTCGGACTTCGCGCTGACGGAGGCCCGGATCGGGGTGGCGCCGGCGGTGATCTCGCTGACGCTGCTGCCGAAGGTGGACGCGCGGGCGGCGGCCCGCTACTACCTGACGGGGGAGCGGTTCGACGCGGCCGAGGCGGTCCGGATCGGTCTGCTGACGGCGCTCGACGACGCCTTCGAACCGGTCGTGGACGGGCTGCGCAAGGGGTCGCCGCAGGGGCTGGCCGAGTCCAAGCGCCTGGTCACGGCTAGGGTGCTGGCAACCTTCGAGCGGGACGCGGAGGACCTGGTCCAGCGGTCCGCGTCGCTCTTCGCCTCGGCGGAGGCGCGCGAGGGGATGACAGCCTTCCTCGAACGACGGGACCCCGCATGGGTGTGGTGACCCCTCCCAAACAGGACCGCAGCCGGGTGACCCGGCAGCGGCTCCTGGAGGCGGCCGTGGCCTGCCTGGCCGAGTACGGCTGGGCGGGCTCGACGGTGTCGGTGGTCGCCGAGCGGGCCGGGGTGTCGCGGGGCGCGGCGCAGCACCACTTCCCGACCAGGGAGGACCTGTTCACGGCAGCGGTCGAGTACGTCGCCGAGGAGCGCTCGCAGGCGCTGCGGACGCTGCCCCCGCAGGACCGGGCGGACCGGGCGGCGGTGGTGGCGGCCCTGGTGGATCTGTACACGGGGCCGCTGTTCCGGGCGGCGCTGCACCTGTGGGTGGCGGCGTCGGACGAGGAGCAGCTGCGGCCGCGGGTGACGGAGCTGGAGGCGCGGGTGGGGCGGGAGTCCCACCGCATCGCGGTGGAGCTGCTGGGCGCGGACGAGTCGGTGCCGGGGGTGCGGGAGACGGTGCAGGGGCTCCTCGACATGGCCCGCGGGCTGGGGCTCGCCACGCTGCTCACGGACGATTCGGCGCGCAGGGGGCGGGTGGTGGCGCAGTGGGCGGCGATCCTCGACGCGACGCTGGGCCGGCCCTGAGCGAGGGGTTGTGACCGCCGTCCCGCAGCGGCGCGTGCACCGGGACGGGCGGGGCGTGTGGTGAACCGTGAGCGGGTGGGATGCCTGACCGCCGTCCCCAGCGGGGGCGCGTAACCGCCGTCCCGGCGGGGCGTGTGAACCGGCACGGGGCGGGGCGTGTGAACCGGCACGGGGCGGGGCGTGTGATCGTCGTCCCCGGAAGGGTGCGCCGCCCTCCCCAGCGAGGGGCGCGACCGCCTGCCCCAGCGCGGCATGTGACCTGGGTCACTTCAGGTTTTGCGGTCCGGGAGTACTCTGACCGCATGCTTTCGCTCGTACGCCGCCGCCACGTGGACTTCCTCCGCGTCGCGAGCATGGGCTGTCGTCGCTCCGTCTGACCCCGACGCCCCCTTTCCGTACGTCTCCCGTGGCCCCCGCCCCACCCTCGGCGGCCGCCCGGGAACCCGTATACCTCGCGGACGCCCCATGACTGCTCAGCCTGTCCAGACGTACCACCAGCTCCCGATCATCGACCTGTCCGCCGCCGACCGCGGCCCCCAGGCCCGCCGGCTGCTGCACGCGCAGCTGCACAGCGCGGCCCATGACGTGGGCTTCTTCCAGCTCGTCGGGCACGGCGTCACCGACGCCGAGACCGAGGCGCTGCTCGGCGCCATGCGGGCCTTCTTCGCCCTGCCGGAGGCCGACCGGCTCGCCATCGACAACGTGAACTCGCCGCATTTCCGCGGCTACACCCGCACCGGCGACGAACGCACCGGCGGCTCCCGGGACTGGCGCGACCAGCTCGACATCGGCGCCGAGCGGCCCGCGCACGTGCCGGGCCCGGGCGAGCCCGCCTACTGGTGGCTCCAGGGCCCCAACCAGTGGCCGGCCGCGCTGCCGCAGCTGCGGACCGCCGCGCTGAACTGGATCGAGCGGCTCAGCGGTGTCGCCGAGCGGCTCCTGCGTGAGCTGCTCGCCTCGATCGGCGCCCCGGCCGGCTTCTACGACGACGCCTTCGGCGAGCGGGCCCACCCGCATCTGAAGATGGTCCGTTACCCCGGCAGCGCGGGCGACGGCGCGGACCAGGGCGTCGGCGCCCACAAGGACTACGGCTTCCTGACCCTGCTGCTCCAGGACCAGGTCGGCGGACTCCAGGTCGAGCGGGAGGACGGCCGCTTCCACGATGTACCGCCGCTGCCCGGCGCGTTCGTCGTCAACCTGGGCGAGCTCCTGGAGGTCGCCACCGACGGCTACCTGCTGGCGACCAACCACCGGGTGGTGAGCCCGCCCGGGGCCACCGAACGCTTCTCCGTGCCGTTCTTCTACAACCCGCGGCTCGACGCCCGGATCGACCCGCTGCCCTTCCCGTACGCGGCGCACGCGCCCGGCGTCACGACCGACCCGGCGAACCCGCTGTTCGCCGAGTACGGCCGTAACGAACTCAAGGGCAAGCTGCGCGCCCACCCGCTGGTCGCGGCCCGGCACCACGCCGATCTGCTGCTCACCGAGCGGCAGCCCGCGCTCTCCCGCTGAGGCTGTCCCCGGGGTCAGCCCACGATGTCGTCGTAGCCGGCGATCTCGCGGGGGTCGCGGGCCCCGGGGCCGACGTAGCGGGCCGAGGGGCGCACGAGCCGGCCGGTGCGCTTCTGCTCCAGGATGTGCGCCGACCAGCCCGCCGTACGGGCACAGGTGAACATCGACGTGAACATGTGCGCCGGGACCTCCGCGAAGTCCAGCACGATCGCCGCCCAGAACTCGACGTTGGTGGCGAGCACCCGGTCGGGGCGGCGGTTGTGCAGCTCCTCCAGGGCGGCCTTCTCCAGCGCCTCGGCGACCTCGAAGCGGGGCGCCGCCAGCTCGCGCGCCGTACGCCGCAGGACGCGGGCGCGCGGGTCCTCGGCGCGGTAGACGCGGTGGCCGAAGCCCATCAGGCGCTCGCCCTTGTCCAGGGCCTGGCGGACGTAGGCGGCGGCGTCGCCGGTCCGCTCGATCTCCTCGATCATGCCGAGGACGCGGGAGGGGGCGCCGCCGTGCAGCGGGCCGGACATGGCACCGACGGCCCCGGAGAGCGCGGCGGCCACGTCGGCGCCGGTGGAGGCGATGACGCGGGCGGTGAACGTGGAGGCGTTCATGCCGTGCTCGGCGGCGGAGGTCCAGTAGGCGTCCACGGCCTTCACATGGCGCGGATCCGGCTCACCACGCCAGCGGATCATGAACCGCTCGACCACGGACTCGGCCTTGTCGATCTCGCTCTGCGGCACCATCGGCAGGCCCTGGCCACGGGCGGACTGGGCGACGTACGAAAGCGCCATGACGGCGGCCCGGGCCAGGTCGTCACGGGCCTGCTCGGCGTCGATGTCGAGGAGCGGTTTGAGGCCCCACACGGGGGCGAGCATCGCGAGCGCGGACTGCACGTCGACGCGGATGTCCCCGGAGTGGACCGGGATCGGGAACGGCTCGGCCGGCGGCAGACCGGGATTGAACGCCCCGTCGACGAGCAGGCCCCAGACGTTCCCGAAGGACACATGACCCACGAGGTCTTCGATGTCGACGCCCCGGTAGCGGAGGGCACCGCCCTCCTTGTCCGGTTCGGCGATCTCCGTTTCGAACGCGACGACTCCTTCGAGTCCGGGTACGAAGTCGGACATCAGGCGGCTCCTCAGATTCCAGGACAACTCGGTCGGGCTGTGCGGGGGTGATGCCCCGTGCGGCGGGTGGTCACCCGCATCGCTTCGTAGGGAGGCCACAGTGGCCCAGCGGAGAGTTTGGCCGGTCCCGCCGATGCGGGGAAGCGTGACAACCGGCACACTCCGCCGATGCGCCCAAGGAGGGTTAGCGGCACCCCGTGCCGGGCAGACTGGGTCCGCGCTGCACCCGGTGCGCCCCTCGCCCCCGGCGCCGGGGGCCTCTGCGGCAGGATGGGGCTGTGACCGACGCCGACGCGCACACCGCGGACCCTGCCGATGCCCTCGAAGGCGACGCCCTCGACCCCGCCGACATGCGTGAGCAGTACCGGACCACGGAGCTGACCGTGGCGGATCTCGCGCCCTCGCCGATCGAGCAGTTCGCCCGCTGGTTCAAGGAGGCCGCGGCCGAGACCGTCGCCATCCACGAGCCGAACGCCATGGTCGTCTCCACCGCCACCCCCGACGGGCGGCCGTCGTCCCGTACGGTCCTGATGAAGCACTACGACGAGGCCGGCTTCGTCTTCTACACGAACTACAACTCCCGCAAGGGCCACGAGCTGGCCGCCAACGCGCACGTCTCGCTGCTCTTCCCCTGGCATCCCATCGCCCGCCAGGTGATCGTCACGGGCACGGCGACCCGCACGGGCCGGGACGAGACCGCCGCGTACTTCCGCACCCGCCCGCACGGCTCGCAGCTGGGCGCCTGGGCCAGCCACCAGTCGACGGTCATCGGCACGCGCGAGGAACTGCTCGCCCGCTACGAGGAGCTGCACACCCGCTACCCGGAGGGCACGCATGTGCCGGTGCCGCCGGAGTGGGGCGGCTTCCGGGTCGTCCCGCAGACGGTGGAGTTCTGGCAGGGCCACGAGAACCGCCTGCACGACCGGCTGCGGTACGAGCGCACGGGCGAGGGCTGGACGGTGGAGCGCCTCTCACCGTGACGGCGCCCGCCCCAGGGTCGCCGGCTTCTCCCCGGACGGGAGCGGCCCGTGCGCGGTGCGCACGGGCCGTCGTGTCTGTGGCTGTCAGTGGTCGTTGACGAAGCTCACGTAGTACGAGCCCTGCAGGCCCCTGCCCTCGAAGTTCAGGGCGATCCTGTGGTTCTCCGCCAGGTTGTAGCGGCCGCCCTCACTGGCGGTGTGCGAGGCGCACGTTCCCTTGCCGCCGGTGGCCTTGAGCTCGTAGGCGGTCTTGTCGACGGATATGTCCATGACCAGTACCCAGGCCGAGTGGCCGTTGGCGGACGTGTCGCAGACGGAGATGACGTCGCCGTGTTCCTTCACGTAGACCTTGACGCCGTCGCCGGACCACGTGTGGTCCCACGAGCTGCCGCCGGGAGGCGCGACGGCTGCGGAGGCGGACGGCGCGGTGACGGTGGTCAGAGCGGTCAGAGCGGCCGCGCCGAGCAAGGCGGCGACGGTGCGCCGGCGGGGGGGAGCGCTTGGTGGCGGTGGGGGATGCGCTGGTGTGAAGCATGTGCCCTCTCGGATCGTTCGTCGGATGAAGTGATCACTCTACGATCCGCGCGGAACAGGAGCGTCCGCGAAGTGCCGTTCCACGGCCCGGCGTTGGCCGCCACATCACCCCCTTCCCGGACGAACGACCCCCTTCCGCCCGCCGCGTTCCGCTAGTACTGCTGGTTCTGCCCCAAGGCCACCGCCAGATCCACCGCCGCCGCCACCCTCGCCGCCACGCTCTCCCCGTACGCCGCGTCCGGCCGCTCGAACGCCGGCCGCGCCGCCGACCGCAGGAACGTCAGCACCCCCAGCGTCAGGCCCCGGCTGCGCAGCACCACGCACAGCGCGTACACCGCGTCCCGCGGCCAGCACCGGTCCGCCGCCCAGGCCTCGGCCGCCTCGGGCGCGGCGACCGGGGCACCGGCGCGTACCGGGCCCGTACGGTCCACCGCCTGCAGCGCGGGATGGCCGGCCCGGTAGCGGACCGGGATCCCGCCGCCCACCACCGCCGTGACCGGGCCCGGCGTACCGGCCGGTGTCGACGCGACCCGGCGCAGCCGCTCCCCGGGGCCGCACAGATCCACCAGCGCGTGGTCGGCGAACCCGGCCAGCGCGAAGTCGAGGTAGCAGGCCGCCGCCTCCATCGGATCCTCGAACTCCGCCGCGGCCACCCCCGCCCGGTGCAGCTGACTGAAGCGGAACCGCAGCCGGTCCGCGTCCTGCTGCGCCAGCCGCTCGTCGGTCACGTCCTGGAACATCCAGCCCACCCCGAGCGGTACGGGCTCCTCGGCGAGCGGCGACGCGAGCCGTACGAACGCCGAACGCAGGCAGCGGCGCCGCTCGCCGTCGTTCGTCTTCAGGGTCACCCACACCTCGGCGGGCGCGCGGGGCGGGCCCTCGGCGAGGACGTACTGCAAGGCGCTCTCCAGCTCCTCCACGCCCTGCGTGATCAGGTCGCCCAGGGGCCGCCCGAGCAGTCCCGTCCGCCCGGCGCCGAGGGCGCGGGCGGCGTGCCCGTTGACGACGGTGGGCCGCAGGTCCACGTCGACGAGGACGACACCCCAGGCGGCGTCCTCGAAGAGGGCCTCGCTGAGGGCGATGGACCGTTCCAGGTCGATCTGCGCGTGCACCTCGCTGAACGCGCAGTACACCCCCGCGGGCCGCCCGTCCGCCCCGCGCACCCCGGCCGACTGGGTCCGTACGAGCACCCGCCCGCCGTCCTTGCGTAGCAGCGCAAACTCATGCACCTGTCGACCGTGCGCGTGCATGACCCCCATCAGCCGCCCGTGCACATCCTCGGCATCCTCGCTCCGTACGGCCCACCCGTCGAACCCCCGCCGCCCGACGGCCTCCTCGGCGGTCCACCCGAGAATCCGCTCGGCCTCTCTGTTCCAGTGGGTGACGGCCCCGTCGGCGTCGAAGGCGCAGAGCGCGGCATCCATGCCGTCGAGCAACGCGGCCAGCAGATCTCCCCCGGGAGACTCACCCCCGGGCCCGGCGTCTTGAGCGGTCTCGCTCCTGGAAGCACTCATCCCGGAACCCCCTGCAGGACGTGCGTCACACGTGCAGGTGCACGCGCAGCCATTCAACTCGAACGTGACGCAGGACACAGCTGGTTCGCCGAAATCGTTTCACCCCGGAAACGAGGCGGACGAAAAACAGGCGAATAAATCGCTTGAGGGGTCCGGGACGAGTTGCCTAGGGTGTGGGTACACGCGAAAGGAGGTGATCCGAAAAAATGGTTTCTTTTCGGACTCGTGAGGTGACTGCGGGCTAACGGCCTGCCGTCGCACTCTGTGCACCTCGGCAGGCCACCTGCCGAAACCCAAGCAGTCACCCGACCCGTGGGCCGCCGGTAAGTCCGGCCGGCTTCCCGCCGTTTCCATGCGGCGGGAACCAAAGGCCCACGGGTCGTCTGCGTCCGGGCGCAAGTGGCGCGCGGTCAGACCGCGTGGCCCGGTCGTCCCGGCCGCGACGTCCCGCCGCTCTTCGAACCCTTCCGCCGCCTGCGCGAACGCGGCCGCCAGGCCCCCGGCGAGAGCGCGGGCCTGGGCCCGTCGATCGTGTCCTCGATCGCCCGCGCCCACACCGCGACGACCACGGCCCACCCGAACCCTCACGGCGGCGGCCTGACGATCCGGGTGGAGTTCTCCGGCCGGGGGATCCGTGGGCAGCACGCGTGAGGGGGCGGGGCCGCAGGGTGGGGTCGGTGTCCGCGGGCGCACCGCGTCCCGTCCGATCGGCCGCCCTCGCGGCCCTACCACGGCGTGCCGCACCGTCCAGCCCTCGCCCAGGGCGGTCTGGAGCCGCACCTGATGGCTCAGGGCGAGCTGCGCCGGGGTCGGGTTGCTCCCAGGCGCGTAACCGCAGGCCTCCTGGAGCATGACCACGTTCGCCTGGTGCTTGTCGACCAGCCCCTTCAGAGCGCTGATCTTCTCGTCGGGGTAGTTCCGCCGGGGCAGTACCCGACGTGGACGCCCCGAATGCCGCCCGCGTCCCCGCACATGTTCCAGGTGATGACGTTGGGATTCCACGGCGTCGGCCGCCGCCAGGAGCTCGTCGGCCGGAGGCCCACCGCGGCCTCGCCCGCCCGTACCGGCGCCGCCGGGACGCCCGCCGCCTGCGCCGGTCCTGGCGCGCCCGGCAGCAGCGAGGCCGAGGCCGCCATGCCCGCGACGACGGATCCGACGACGGATCTGATGCGTTTCACTGTCTCCCCCCAGGTGTTGATCTTTCCCCGCAGGCTGCGGCCGCCTGCCGGGCTCACGCAGGGGCCGCGTCCAGCGGTATCCGGGCAAGGTCGCCGGGCGCCAGGTCCGACAACGGGTCCGGGCCTGGCGGCGGAGCGCCACAAGAGGGATCAGTGGCGGAAGAAGATGCGGTCGCGGTACTCGGACATCACGCGGCCGTTCCACTCGTGGCCGCCGTCGACGTTGCCCGAGCGCAGCAGGGGCGGTTCGATGCCGCGGCGGACCAGTTCCTCGGCGGCCGCGGCCATCGTCGCCTGCATCAGCGCGCTGGTGACCACCGTGGACGCCGGGGCGAACGGCGCCTCGATGCCCTCGTGGGTCAGCTCCGCGTCGCCGACCGCGATCTTGGAGTCGAGGACGATGTCGCAGTGGTCCTTGAGGTACGTACCCGAGACGTGCCGCGACTTCGTCTCCGTCGCGTACGCCACCGACGTCACTCCGATCACCGTGAGTCCCAGCGCCCGCGCGTTCATCGCCATCTCGACCGGCAGGGCGTTGCGCCCGGAGAGGGAGATGATGATCAGGAGGTCGCCGGCCGTCGCCGGGGAGGAGTCGAGGACCGCGCCCGCCAGGCCGTCCACCCGCTCCAGGGCGGAGCCCAGCGTCGCCGGCATGACGTCGACGCCGACCACGCCCGGCACGGCGAGCAGATTCATCAGGGCAAGACCGCCCGCCCGGTAGACGACGTCCTGCGCGGCCAGCGAGGAGTGCCCGGCGCCGAAGGCGAAGAGGCGGCCACCTGCCGCGACGGTGTCGGCGATCGCGGCGCCCGACGCGGCGATCTCCGTCGCGTCCTCGTCGCGGACCTTCTGCAGCAGACCGATCGCGGCGTCGAAGAACTGGTCGGCCAGCTTGCTGTCGCCCATGCCCGGAGCTCCTTCTCCTCGTACCCGCCCCCCGTGACGCCGATCACCGTGCGGTCTGGACCATTGCCCTGTCAATACCGGCTCCGCCCCCCGTTCCCTCCGGAGAGGCACGGTTGTCAGCGGTATCCGGCAGAATTGGAACCAGGGCCACGCACGATTTCTCTCGAGGGGCACGTATGTCCGGACTGATCGACACCACGGAGATGTATCTCCGCACCATCCTCGAGCTCGAAGAAGAAGGCGTGGTCCCGATGCGCGCCCGAATCGCCGAGCGGCTCGACCAGAGCGGTCCGACGGTGAGCCAGACGGTGGCGCGCATGGAGCGCGACGGCCTGGTGGCCGTCGCCAGCGACCGCCACCTGGAGCTCACCGACGAGGGCCGCAAACTGGCCACGCGCGTGATGCGCAAGCACCGGCTCGCCGAGTGCCTGCTTGTCGACGTCATCGGCCTGGAGTGGGAGCAGGTCCACGCCGAGGCGTGCCGCTGGGAGCACGTGATGAGCGAGGCGGTGGAGCGGCGCGTCCTGGAGCTGCTGCGGCACCCGACGGAGTCGCCGTACGGCAACCCGATCCCGGGTCTGGAGGAGCTGGGCGAGAAGGCCGAGACGGAGTCCTTCCTGGACGACTCCATGGTCAGCCTGGCCGACCTGGACGCGGGCCCGGAGGGCAAGACCGTGATCGTCCGCCGTATCGGCGAGCCGATCCAGACCGACGCCCAGCTCATGTACACGCTGCGCCGCGCGGGCGTGCAGCCCGGCTCCGTGGTCAGCGTGACCGAGTCGCCCGGTGGTGTCCTGGTCGGCAGCAGCGGTGAGGCCGCGGAGCTGGAGGCCGAGGTGGCCTCGCACGTCTTCGTCGCCAAGCGCTGAACCGGCCACCGCGCTCCCTCGCCGCCGCTCCGCCTCGGCGCCTTCGGCGGAATCCCAGCGGTCCCGCCGGGTGCCGTGCCACGCTGGGCTAGGGCCGGGAGGGAGCGCTGCGATGAGCCCGTACGTACGACACGTTGACGAGGGACTCGGAATCGAGTGCCTCGGACGCGAGCGAGGCCGGGACGAGCGACTCGGAGCCGGGCGACGCGGAGTCGAGCGCCTCGTACGCGAGCGCCTGGGACACGAGCGACGCGGAGACGCCCGAGGCGGAGACGAGCAGAGCCCCGGCGCCGATGGGCGCCGGGGCCTGTCCTCCCCTGTGCCGACCCGGAGCCCCGAGCTCCCAGGGTCGGCTCCCTCGGACCGTTTTCCCCGAGCGGCCCGCCTCCCGCAGAAGATCTCCCCTCGGCGCCGGGCGTCAATCCTTGAGCGCGGTCACTCGAACGAGGGGTGTTACGCGGCAGACCCCCGTTTTCGAATACGGGTTCGATAGTCTGGCGGGGTTCGACGACGCAAGGAAGAGGGGGTGCCAGGGCACATGGTGCGACGGATCGACATCAACGGAACCGGCGGCGTACGCCTGGCTGCCTGGGAGTTCGCGGACCCGCCGAAGGGGCACGGCGACGGGGAGCCGACGCCCGGGGTCTTACTGCTGCACGGACTGATGGGCCGTGCCTCCCACTGGGCGCCCACCGCCCGCTGGCTCGCCGAGCGGCACCGCGCCGTCGCGCTCGACCAGCGGGGCCACGGCCGCAGCGACAAGCCGGCCGAGGGCCCCTTCAGCCGCGAGGCCTACGTCGCCGACGCGGCCGCCGCCGTCGAGCAGCTCGGACTCGGCCCGGTCACCCTCATCGGCCATTCCATGGGAGCCCTGACGGCCTGGCAGCTCGCTGCCGAGCGGCCCGACCTCGTGCGGGCGCTGATCATCTGCGACATGCGCGCCTCCGCCCTCGGCGCGGCCTCCCAGCGCGAGTGGGAGGACTGGTTCCGGGCGTGGCCGCTGCCGTTCGCGACGCTCGCGGACGTACGCAAGTGGTTCGGCGAGGACGACCCCTGGGTCGAGCGCCCCAACCCCGCGCGCGGTGAGTTCTTCGCCGAGGTCATGGTCGAGCGGACGGACGGCTGGCGCCCGGTCTTCTCCCGCGCCCAGATGCTGAAGGCCCGCGAGACGTGGGTCCACGACGCCCACTGGGAGTCGCTCGCGCAGGTCCGCTGCCCGACGCTGGTCGTCCGGGGCCTGGACGGCGAGCTGGGCCGCGCGGAGGCCCAGGAGATGGTCCGCGTCCTGCCCCACGGCCAGTACGCGGAGGTCCCCGACGCCGGCCACCTCGTCCACTACGACCGCCCGGACGCGTGGCGTTCGGCGATCGAGCCCTTCCTCGACGGCGTCCTCACCTCCTGAACCACCAGTCTCCCGAGCCCCTCTGACATCGATGCCACCGGCGCCCCGGCGGCCACCCGGCCGGGTGGCGTCGGCTCACGGCCGTACGAACGTCACGTCCGCCGCCCGCGCCACGACCTCCACCTCGTCGCCGAGCGCCCACTCGGCCACCCGCGAGACCATCGCGGCCGGTACGCCATCGCTGATGCCGGGCGCGGCCGGGATGTCGTACGTACCGTGCGCGTCGTGCGGCAGAACGACCCGGTAGTCCCGCTCGAGCGCCTCCCGGGCCGTCGCTGACACGCACATCTCCGACATCACCCCGCACACGGCGAGCGCCTCCACGCCCGCCGCGTCGAGGACGTCACCGAGGTCCGTCTCGTGGAAGCCGTCGTCCTCGGGCTTACGGATGACGTGGTCCCCGGGCTCCGGCGTCAGGAACAACTCCCAGCCAGGAGTGCCGGGCTCGTCGTCCGCCCCCGGCCCGCCGTCGTTCTGCAGATGCACGACGACGGCCCCGGCGCTACGGGCCCGGAGGATCAGATCCTCGGCGTTCTTGAGGAGCCGGTCGGCGCCTGGGACGGCGTGGTCGCCGGAGACGAAGGCGGTCTGCATGTCGACGACGATCAGGGCGTGTACGGGAGTGGTCATGAAGCGCCAGAATGCCACAGCGGGTGAACGCCCGGGCCGATCAAGGCCGTTCACCGGAGTCAGCCCAGCAGAGCCGTGGCCAGGGCCCCGGCCAGGTACGCGGCGCCCAGGCCGGCGAGGACGCTGACGAGCGCGTTGGCGGCGGCGAAGAACTTCGCGCCGGCCTCGGCCAGGCGCAGGGTCTCGAACGAGTAGGTGGAGTACGTGCTCAGGGTCGCGCACAGGCCGGGGCCGACGAGGTGCTGGAGCGCCGGTGGGACGGTGGCGGCGGTGGTGGCGCCGGTGAGGAAGCCGAGGAGGGCGCAGGCGGTGACGTTGACGCCGAAGGTGCCCCAGGGGAAGACGGTGGTGTGACGGACCTGGACGGCCCGGTCGGTGAGGTACCGCAGCGGGGCGCCGGCGAGCGCGCCGAGGACGACCATCAGCCAGTTCATACGACGGCCCGGCGGGTGAGCGCGGCGGCGGCCCAGACCGCGGCCAGCGCGGCGGCCAGGGTGGCGGACACGTACAGGAGCGCTGTGGCGAGCCGCCCGCCGTCCAGGAGGCGTTGGGTGTCGATGGTGGCCGTGGAGAAGGTGGTGAAGCCACCGAGGACGCCGGTGCCGAGGAAGGGGCGTACGAGGGGGTGGACGGTGAAGCGTTCGGTGATCAGGACCATGAGGACGCCCATGGCGGCGCAGCCGGAGACGTTGGTCCAGAACGTGGTCCAGGGGAAGGCGGTCGGGTCGGTGGGCCAGATCAGGGTGGCGCCGTAGCGTGCGCAGGCGCCGAGCGCGCCGCCGAGGGCGATGACGGAGAGGATCGCGGCCTGTTCGCGGGCGGGGGTGCGGCTGGGGCGGCCGGGCTTGGGCGGCCAGGGATCGATCGCGGTGTCCGGGTCGGCGGGCTCGGCCGCCCAGCCGGTCGGCTTGGGTTCGGGGCCGGGGGCAGGGGCGTCGTCCTCGGGGTGTTCTCTCGTCACGTGCCTCTCCTACCTGATGACGCAGAGTTTTTCTCCGAGCGGCGGTCACCTCCGTGCGGCGCGCTCCGTCGGTGCGCGGGCGGCCCGGAGCTGTGGGCCGCCCCCGCCCCCGGGTGCCTCAGCCCTTGCTGACCGCCGTCAGGATCTCCGGCAGCCGCCTGGCCACCTGCGGCGCCGCCACGCGCAGGCCCGCCCAGGCGAGCAGGAGGCCGTAGGCCGTGCCGACCGGCAGCAGCAGCCAGCGCCAGTCCGGGAGGTCCGCGGCGTGCAGGAAGACCGTCAGCGCGATCACCGGGGCGCACAGCAGCGCCGCCGCCAGCATGCCGCCGAAGATGGAGATCCAGGCCAGCCCGACCTGCCCCGGTGCCACGTTCTTGTAGCCGCTGTCCTGCGGGATCGAGTACGGGAAGCGGGCTGAAGCCACCGCGCCGGTCGCCAGCATCGCGCCGAGCAGGGCGAAGGAGAGGCCGAGCGCGTCGAGCAACTGGGTCCAGTCGCCGAGGACGGCCGCGGTCAGACCGGTGACCAGGGCCGAGTACGGCAGCGTGATCACCAGCAGGGCGTACGCCCGGGCGCGCAGCTCGACGAAGGCGTCGCGCGGCGTGGAGATCGTCTGCGCCACCATCCAGAAGGCGGAGGTGTCCTGGCCGAACTGGTTGTACATCAGGATGCCGAGCATGCCCGCGGCGAAGCAGGCGAAGTAGATCGAGCCGGTGCCCTGCAGGGCGTTGAAGAGGGGCACGATCAGCCCGATGGCCAGCGAGGTCACCCAGGCCGACTTGGTCTTCGGGTCGCGCAGGATGTAGCGCAGGCTGCGCTCCATCACCGTGCCCGTGCGGCCCTCGGGCAGCAGCTGCCACAGGCCCCGCGCGGACTCCTTGCGGGCCGGTTCGGCGGTCTGGAGCGTCGAGCCGTCGGGGGCGGTCATGAGCTTGACGAGGCTGCGCCGCCAGGCGTGCAGCAGCCAGACGAGGACGGCTGCTGTCAGGAGGAGTTGGGCGGCGGCCCGGCCGTACGCGCCCTCGCTCGCGGAGTCGACGGCGCCGATGGCCGAGGCGGGCGGGATCCAGCCGACCACGTCCGCGATCGGTTCCAGCGGGGACAGGCCGCCCGCCTGGCCGAGGCGCTGGGCGCCGAAGTTGACGATCTGGATACCGACGGCGACCACCAGGCCGCTGAGCACGGCGAGGTCGCGGCCCTTGCGGGAGGTCAGCAGCCGGATGTTCCCGGCGGCGACGGCCCGGGCGAGGGCCACGCACATCAGCAGCACCAGCGGCACGGCGAGCACGGCGGTGACCGTCGCCGCTGCGCCGTGGGCCAGAGAGATGCCCGCGCCGACGGCCAGGCAGAGCGTGAACAGCGGCCCGATGCCGACGAGCGAGGAGACCAGCAGGGCCCGTACGAGCGGTGCGGGCCGCAGCGGCAGCATGACCAGCCGGGTCGGGTCCAGGGTCTCGTCGCCGCTGGGGAAGAAGAGCGGCATGACCGCCCAGCCGAGGCCGGTGAGGCCGACGAGCAGCAGGGCGATGGCGTCGGCGTGGGCGTTGCCGCGCAGCAGGACCAGGCCGAGGAGCAGGGCCGCGGCGACGAGGAGGCCGCAGACGGCGGACAGGACGTAGGCGACGGTACGGCCGGAGGACTGGCGCAGGCCGTTGCGCAGCAGGGCCAGCTTGAGCCGTACGAAGACGGGGGTGAGGGCCGCGGTGTCGCCACCCGCCGCACTGGAATGGGCTGTCGGGCTGATCGGGCTCGTGGGGCTCATCGGGCGGACCCGCCGAGCCAGTCGAGGCTGTGACCGTCGTCCTGCCCACCCGCGCCCACCAGTTCGAGGAAAGCGTTCTGCAGGGAGGGTGCCGAGCCGCGTACGTCTTCCAGGGTCCCCTGGGCGCGGATGTGCCCGGCGGCCATCACGGCGACCCAGTCGCACAGCGACTCCACCAGCTCCATGACGTGGCTGGAGAAGACGACGGTGGCGCCGGAGGCGGTGTAGCGCTCCAGGACGCCGCGGATGGTCTGGGCCGAGACGGGGTCGACGCCCTCGAACGGCTCGTCCAGGAAGAGGACCTGGGGGTTGTGCAGCAGCGCGGCGGCGAGGCCGATCTTCTTGCGCATGCCGGTCGAGTAGTCGACGACCAGCTTGTGCTGGGCGCCGGCCAGGTCGAGCACGTCGAGGAGCTGTCCGGCCCGCTTGTCGACCTCGGCGCCGGGCAGCCCGCGCAGTCGGCCGGTGTACGCGAGGAGTTCGCGGCCGGAGAGCCGTTCGAAGAGCCGCAGCCCTTCGGGGAGGACGCCGATCCTGGCCTTGACCTCGGCCGGGTCGCTCCAGACGTCGTGTCCGTCGACCTCGATCCGGCCCGCGTCGGGCCGGAGCAGGCCGGTGACCATGGAGAGGGTGGTGGTCTTGCCGGCGCCGTTGGGGCCGACGAGACCGATGAACTTGCCTGCGGGGAGGGTGAGATCGATGCCGGAGACCGCGATCTGCTGGCCGAATCTCTTCCAGAGCCCTTCGACACGAACGGCGGGCGGCGCCGTCTCCGGCGCTCCACCCGCCACGTTCACATGCTGGTCCCGCATGGCTCCGACCCCGACCTTTCGGTTGTCCCCGTGGTACGGGGACAACCTTACGGTCGTCGGGTGCGGGCCGCCGCTGCCTCCCGTCCGCAGGCGTACGCCACCGGGCTGATCAGCTCTTCCACGTCCGGAAGCCATCGGTTGGCGGGGGTCGGGCGGCGTACCCACTGGACGGCGCCGTGGGTGCCGACGCGGGTGGGGGGTGCGGCGACGTAGTGGCCTTCGCCGCGGGTGATGAGATCGATCGAGCTCGGTGCCCAGCCGAGCTTGCGGACCAGGTCGGGGACCTTGGCGGCGGCGCCGGGCAGGACGAAGAACAGCATCCGGCGGTCGGGGGTGCAGGTGACCGGGCCGAGGGTCAGCTCCATCCGCTCCATCCTGGCCAGGGCCAGGAATCCGGCGGACTCGGGGACATCCAGGGTGTCGAAGGTGCGGCCGGTCGGCAGCAGGATCGATGACTTGGGCTGCTTGCCCCACATTCGGCGGGCTCCGGCGCCGCTGCCCGTGGCCTGGGTGGCCCAGTCCGGCCTGGCCGGGTGGGCCCCCGGCGCGACACAGGAAGGGACGCCGCAGGAGCAGAGCTCAGCCCCGTCCACCGCCTCCAGCCAGGTGCCGGGGAACACGTCCCAGTGCCGCTCTTCCGCGTACCGCACGGCGCTGTCCAGCAGCTGCTCGCCTCGCTGCTTGGGGATCTGTGCGGCTTCCGTGACTCCGATGGTCTCTTCCACGAAGAACACAACTCCCGCCACCACCTCGGGTTACGGGCGTCACACGGCACGGCGAGGAGCAATCGATCCTGCATGCGGGGCGCATGGGTGCACGGGTGGGGGCGCGCGTGCGGGCGGGGAGCGGCGGTGGGGTAGCCAGATCCGGTGAGGCGCCGATGGGGCGATCTCGTCGTTGATCACGGTACCGCCGGTCGGACCGGAGCCACCCGGAAGATCTGCAACCATCCGGTACGGCCGGAGCCACCCGGAACATCTGGAACCATCCGGAACCACCAGAGCTACCCGGAAGATCTGGAACAGACCGGAACCACCGGAACCATCCGCAGCGCCCGAACTTCCCGGAACGGGCGAACTTTCGGCATTGGTGCGCACACTTCTGCATTGACCGCATATTCACCGGGCAGTGATCACGCCAGTGATCGCTCACCGGCCTCAGGGGGTAGTCATGGCAGCCAGGCCTCTCGTCGCCCGTCAGCCCAACGAACGGCTGCAGGCGCTGATTCAGGAAGCCGGGTGCTCCAACGCCGGGCTTGCCCGGCGCGTCAACATGGTCGGCGCCGAGCGCGGCCTCGATCTGCGGTACGACAAGACGTCCGTGGCCCGCTGGCTCCGTGGCCAGCAGCCGCGGGGCAGGGCGCCGGGAATCATCGCCGAGGCGCTCGGCCGGAAGCTCGGCCGCACGGTCACGATCGACGAGATCGGGATGGCGAACGGAAAGAACCTCGCCTCGGGCGTGGGGTTGCAGTTCTCGCCGACCGTGCTCGGCGCGATCGAACAGGTCTGTGAGCTGTGGCGCAGTGACGTGGGGCGGCGGGACTTCCTGTCGGGGTCGACGGTCGCCGCGTCGGCGCTGGTGGAGCCGAGCCGGGACTGGCTGATCACGGCCGCGGACGCGCAGGTGGCGCGGGCGGCGGGGCCGGCCGGGGCGCGGGTGGGTGTCTCGGACGTCGAGGCGGTGATCGCGATGACGCAGGCGCTGGTGGATCTGGACCACCGGTTCGGCAGCGGTCATGTGCGGCCGGTGGTGGTCCACTACCTCAACAGTGTGGTGTCGGGGCTGCTTTCGGGGACGTACCGCGAGTCGGTGGGGCGTCGGCTGTTCGCGGCGGTGGCGCGGCTGACCGAGCTGGCCGGGTACATGGCGGTGGACACGGGACAGCCCGGCCTGGCGCAGCGGTACTACATCCAGGCGCTGCGGCTGGCGCAGGCGGCGGGGGACCGGGGCTACGGCGGGTACGTACTGGCGGCGTCGATGAGTCATCTCGCCGCGCAGCTGGGCAATCCCCGGGAGATCGCGCAGCTGGCGCGGGCGGCGCAGGAGGGTGCGCGGGGCCATGTGACGCCGCGTGCGGAGGCGATGTTCTTCGCGGCGGAGGCGCGGGGGCACGCGCTGCTCGGTGACGCGCGGATGTGCCAGGAGGTGGCGGGCCGGGCGCTGGCCGCGCTGGACCGGGCCGATCCGGAGGCGGGCGACGACCCGGTGTGGATCGCCCACTTCGACCACGCCTATCTCGCCGACGAGCTGGCGCACTGCCACCGCGATCTCGGGCAGTCGGACGCGGCGGCGCGGGCGGCCAGGGACGCGATCGAGGGGCATCCGCAGACGCGGGCGCGGCGGCGGGCGATCGGGATGGTCCTGCTGGCGTCGGCGCAGGTGCAGCAGCGTGAGGTGGAGCAGGCCTGCCACACGGGCACGCGCGCGCTGGAGCTGCTGGGGTCGCTGCGGTCGTCGCGGGGTGCGGAGTATCTGGACGATCTCCAGCAGCGGCTGGAGCCGTACGGGGACGAGCCGTCGGTACGGGAGTTCACGGCGAGGCTGGAGTTGCAGGCGGCGTAACGGCAGTCGCAGGCGGCGCAGCAGCAGTCGCGGGCGGCGTAACGGCAGTTGGCGGCGGTGGAACGGCGGCCTTGGGTGTGGTCGGCGCGTGCCCCTTCGGGGGGTGCGCGCCGACCGTGTTTTCGGGGGCGGAGGCGGTTCAGCGGCCCCGCGGCACCTGACAAATTGTTGAAGTGATCATTGCTGCCGCTTACAACTATCAGCACTCTGGGCGCGCCCTCGGGAATGGAAGTTCATTTCCGAATCGTGAACTCACTGTCTGATGGGACCCCCATGAGCGCTCGCCCCTGGCTGATCGACATCCACCACCACGCCATGCCCGACACGTTCGCCCGGGCGCTTCCCAGCGGCGTACCGCTGCCCGGCGTGGACTACCCCGCCTGGACCGCCGACCGCAGCCTCGAAGTCATGGACCGCAACGCCATCGCCGCGTCCGTGCTGTCCATCACCGCCCCCGGGATCCACTTCGGCGACGCCGGCGCCACCCGCCGCGTCGCCCGCGAGGTCAACGAGTCCTTCGCCGGGATCGTCGCCGAACACCCCACCCGCTTCGGCGCCTTCGCGGTCCTGCCGCTGCCGGACCCGGCCGCCTCCAAGGAGGAGCTCGCCTACGCCCTCGACGAGCTGAAGCTCGACGGCGTCGGGCTGTTCTCCAGCTACGGCGACCGCTACCTCGGCGACCCCGAGTTCGAGCCCGTCCTCGCCGAACTGGCCGAGCGCGGCGTGCCGGTGCACGTCCACCCGATGAGCCCGCCCGCCAAGGACGTACGCTCCTTCGACCTGCCGCCGTCGCTGTACGACTTCGTCTTCGAGACCACCCGTACCGTCGCCAGCCTGCTCTTCAACGGCGTCCTCGACCGGCTGCCGGACCTCAAGCTGATCCTCTCCCACGCCGGCGGCTCCGTCCCGTTCCTCGCCAAGCGGCTCACCTACGGGCCCACCATCGGCGCCCACCTCAAGGACCGCCAGCCCGCCGACCTCATCGGCTCGCTGCGGCGGCTCCACTACGACACCGCCATGTCGGCCAACGAGTTCGCCCTGCCCACCCTCGACCGGCTCGTCGACCCCACCCGGATCCTCTTCGGCAGCGACTTCCCGTTCATGAAGCAGCCCGAGGTCGCCGAATCCGTCGCCGGGATCCTCGCCCACCCCGGCTGGAACGACGAACAGCGCCTGCTCGTCGAGCGCGGCAACGCCCTGCGGCTCTTCCCCGGCCTCGCCCGGCGCCTCACCGCCGCCGAAGGGAACACGCGGTGAGCGGCGGCGACCGCACCGGGCTGTGGCTGGGCACCCTGCTCGACGAGACCGCCGCCCGACGCCCCGACGGGATCGTCGTGATCGACCACCAGCTCGACGCCCTGCCCGACGCGCGCCGCAAGCTCAATGTGGCCGAACTCGCCGGGTACGTCGCCGACCTGGCCGCCCGGCTGTGGGCGGCGGGCGTCCGCCCCGGCGACCACATCGCCCTGCACAAGAGCGCCAACTTCGACCTCTACCTGCTCGCCTGCGCGGCCGCCCGGATCGGGGCCGTACCCGCCCTGCTCTCGCCCGCGCTGGACCGCGACACCGTCGCCGTCCTGCTGCGCCGCCTCGGCCGCCCCCATCTGCTCACCGACACCGCCAAGCTCACCGGCGACCTGGCCGGGCTCGACCTCGCCGCACTCACCGACCGGGTCCTGACACCCGCCGGAAGCCACCCCGGGGCCGTCTCCCTGGCCGCCCTCGCCGGCTCACCGGCCGTCGACGCCGTACGGACCGCGCCCGACAGCCCCGCCCTGATGACCCACACCTCGGGCACCACCGGCATCCCCAAGCTCGTCGTCCACTCGGCCCGCTCCCTCCTCGGCCGGCTACGGCCCCAGGAACGGCTGGCCGACGCCATCCGCGAGCCCGAACGCTGCCTGATCCACGTCTCGTTCGTGCACTCCCGGCTCTTCCTCGCCCTCGCCGTCCTGCTGCCCCGCGGCATGCCCGCGATCGTGCTGCGCGACGGCGACCCCGAGCACGTCGCCGAGATCTGCGCCAAGACCGAGCCCGGGCTCCTGGAGACCCACCCCAACAGCTTCATGGAGTGGGAGCACCTGGCCGACGACCCCCGCAGGCCGTTCGCCCACGTCAAGTACTTCAGCTCCACCTTCGACGCCATCCACCCCGGCACCATCCGGCGGCTGCTCGCCGCGTCCGAGCGGCGCTTCCCGCTCTTCCACCAGCTGTACGGGCAGAGCGAGTGCGGGCCCGTCGCCGGCCGCGCCTACACCCGGCATGGCGCCGACGCCATCGACGGACGCTGCCTGGGCCACCCGCTGCCGGGCACCGCGCGGATCCGCGTGGTCGCCCGCGAAGGGGCCGAACCCGGCCCCGACACCCCCGGCCACATCGAGGTACGTACCCCCGGCCGGGCCCTCACCTACTACGGCGAGGACGAGCGCTACGCCCGCCAGGTCGACGGCGACTGGTGGCGGATGGGCGACGTCGGCCACCTCACCCCGCGCGGCTGCGTCCACCTCCTCGACCGTGAGGTCGACCTGATCCCCTCGCTGCGCTCCACGCTGGAGGCCGAGGACACCATCCTGGCCCGCCTCCCCGAACTCACCGAGCTGGTCTTCGTACCGGGCCCGGACCGCGAACCCGTACCGGTCCTGTGCACCCGCGACGACCTCCCGCTGGACCTCGACCGCTGGCGCTCCGCCGTGACGGACCTCCCCGCCGACCTGGCCCACCCCGTCCAGCTCCGGCTCACGGACCTGCCCCGCACGGCCACGTCCAAGATCCGCCGCCTGGAACTGGCGGAGCGCCTCAGCCACGTGTGAGCCCAGGCCCCCGAGGAACGAGGGGGCCGAGCACGATCGACCGTCGGCGCACGCTCAAAGCGCCCGGTGGGGGTCCCCCCGGCGAAGCCAGGGGAGAACCGAGCCCCAAGAAAGGAAGAGCATGACCAGTACAGCTTCAGCCGGGCAGAGGTCCGAGACGAGCCCGGCCGGTTCCTCCAGAGGTGGCGTCCGGCTGGCCGTCGCCTGGGCGACCAACTTCATGATCGGCCTGGCGCTCTACATGGTCACGCCGCTGATGCCGAGCATCGGCGACGACTACGGCCTCACCCCCAACGGCATGGGCCTCATGGCCACCAGTTTCTCCGTCGCCTACTTCCTCGCCGCGCTGCTCCTCGGCAGCCTCGCGGGGAAGATCGGGCAGCGCCGGATGCTGGTCCTCGCCATGGCCGTGTTCGCCCTCGCCAACCTCGGCACCGCGCTCGCTCCGAGCTACACCTGGGTCGTCATCACCCGCGTGGTCTCCGGCGCCGCGGCGGGCGCCGCCAGCCCCACGCTGTACGCCCTCACCAGCCTGATGGCGCCGCCCGAGCGGCGGGCCCGCTGGATGGCCGTGACCGTCTCCGGACTGCTGTCCGCCCTGTGGGCCGGCGCCCCGATCGGGGCCGCGCTCGTCGACCACGTCGGCTGGCGGGCCATCTTCGGCGCCATGGGCGTCATCGCCGCCGCACTCGTCCTGGTGAATCTGAAGGCCTGGCCGGCCGTCGTGCCCGCGCCCGAGGGCGCGTCGGAGGGCACCTTCGCCAAGGGCTTCGCGGTCGTCGCCGTCTCCGTCTGCGGCCTGTGGGCCGCGGCCGTCTACGGCCTGTACACCTTCCTCGGCGTCGCCCTCGACCAGAGCTCCATGGACGGCGCCACCCCCTGGCTGCTGGTCTGCTACGGCGTCGGCGCCATCGCCGGCATCTTCCTCGGCGGCCGCTGGTCCGACACCAAGGGCGCCGGGCGTACGCTCACCGCCGCCCTGTCCGGCCTCGCCGTCCTGGAGTTCGCGGTCGCCGTCGCGTTCGGTGCGGAGACCTCCGTCGGGGTCGGCCTCGCGCTGCTGGTCTTCGCCTTCGCCGCGTTCGCGGCCTTCCCGGCCCAGCAGAGCCGCCTGGTGCAGCTCTTCCCGCAGCAGGTCAGCGCCGTACTGGCGTGGAACAGCGCCGCGCTGTTCCTCGGCATCTCGGTGGCCGCGGGTGTCGGCGGCGCCGTCATCAGCGCCTTCTCCTTCCCGTGGCTGCTGGCCGGCTGCGGTGTCGTCGGCCTGGTCGCCGTCGTGGTCAGCCGTATCGGTTCCGCACGCGCCACCACATGACCCCCGGCGGGCGGTGGCGCTGCCGTCCCGGCGCCCCTGCCCGCCTTCGTACGACCACCACCGAAGGGACGCAACGTACTCATGTCGAAGACCATCGTCGCGGGCGGCGGAATAGGCGGACTGGCCACGGCCGTGAGCCTGGCCGCCCGCGGGCACCGGGTCACCGTGCTCGAACGTCGCGACGAGTTCTCCGAATACGGCGCCGGGATCCAGCTGGGCCCCAACGCCTTCCACGCCCTCGACAGCCTCGGCATCGGCGACGCCGTCCGCGACCGCGCCGTCTTCATCGACGCCCTCCAGCTCATGGACGGCACGACCGGCGACCGCGTCGCCCGGCTCCCGCTGACCGAGACGTACCGCGCGCGGTTCGGCAACCCGTACGCCGTCGTGCGCCGCGCCGACCTCTACGAGCCCCTCCTGGACGCCTGCCGCGCCTCGGACCTGATCGAACTGCGCACCGGCAGCGCCGTCGTCCGCTACGAACAGGACCACACCCACGCCCACGCCGTCGCCGCCGACGGCATCCGCCACACCGGCACCGCCCTCATCGGCGCGGACGGCATCCGCTCCACGATCCGGCAGCAGCTCATCGGCGACGGCGAGCCCCGCGTCTCCGGCCACACCATCTACCGCTCGGTGATCCCGATGGAGAAGGTCCCCCAGGAGCTGCGCACCAACAGCGTGACGCTCTGGGCCGGCCCCAGATGGCACTTCGTCCACTACGCCATCGACGGCGGCGCCTCCCTCAACCTCGCCGCCACCCGGGACGACGCCGCCACCGAGGCGATCGCCGCCGTGCCCACGCCCCGTGACCACGTCCTCGGCGAGTTCCCCGGGATGAGCGAACGGGCCAGGGCCCTGCTGGAGCTCGGCGAGGAGTGGCGGGCCTGGGTGCTGTGCGACCGGGACCCCGTGCGGGACTGGTCGTACGGCCGGGTGGCGCTGCTCGGCGACGCCGCGCATCCGATGCTCCAGTACGCCGCCCAGGGCGCCTGCATGGCGCTGGAGGACGCGGTCGTGCTCGGCCACCTGCTGGAGGACGGGGACGCGGACGCCGTACCGCAGCGGCTGGAGAAGTACACCGCCGAGCGGCGCGAGCGCACCGCGAAGACCCAGTGCGTGGCGCGTGAGCTGGGACGGCGGATCTACCACCCGGAGGGGGAGGGGGCGTTGGCGCGTAACGCGGCCCTCTCGGCCATGAGCGACGCCGAGTTGCACGACACGGTCGCGTGGCTGCACGGCGGTCAGGGCGTACGCGGGCTGTGACCGGGGCCCGTGAACAGCGCCCGCGGGGGGCGTCCTGTTACAGGTCTCACACGTGTGTGCGGAGCCGTCGATACACCCGGTAGCGTGAACCGACGATTCCGTAGGTTGATGGGTAGGAGTCCCGGTGACGCAGAGCGGACAGGGTCAGGAGCCGCGGCTTCCCGCGGCGCGGCCCGCGCACGAAGGTGTCGTGCTGCCTTCGGACGGCAGTGGCCCCTGGGTGCCCGACGCGGCCGGCCCGGCCGGCGGGCAGCCGTGGGGCGGCGCCTGGGGGCCGGGCGGCCAGCAGCCGCCTCCGCCGGCGCAGCCGCCCGCGCAGCCGCCGGCCGTGGGCGCCCAGCCGCTGCCGCCCGAGGCGGTGCCTGGGGTGACGGGCGCGGAGGCGACGCAGTACCTCCCGCCCGTGCCCGCGGCGTCCTCGCAGGCCGAGGCGACGCAGTACCTGCCGCCGGTGGCCCCGGGGTCCTCGCAGGCCGAGGCGACGCAGTACCTCCCGCCGGTGCAGGCCGGCCCCATGCCGGGTGCCATGCCCGGCCCGACGCAGGGCCCGACGCCGGGCCCCATGCCGGGCGCGGCGCCCGGGCCGATGCCGGGCGCCATGCCCCCGGAGCGGCCCGAGGAGTCCACCCACTTCCTCGGCACCGGCCCGGTCACCCCGCCCTCGGTGGCGGGCGGCGACTCCGAGGCGACCCAGTACATACCGCCCGTACCGGCGCAGAACATCCCCGCCCCGCCGCCGGGCGCGCCGTACGGCATCCGGCCCGGCTCGCCGGACGAGCGGCAGCCGCCGCCGGAGTTCGACAGCCTCTTCCGCAGCGACTCCACCCAACAGATGCCGGTGCCGCCTGCCCCTCAGCAGCCGCACCAGCAGTACCCGCAACATCAGGGGCCCAGGCAGTCGCAGTTCCAGCAGCAGCCGCCGCAGCACTACGCGCCGCAGCAGGGCTACTACGACGACGAGCCCGAGCCGCGCCGCCGCAAGTCACCCGTCGCGCTGATCGCCGCCGTCGTCATCGGCTGCACGGTCGTCGGTCTCGGCGCGGGCGCCCTGCTCAACGGCGGGGACGACGAGAAGGACAAGGGCACCGGCCAGCCCGTGGCCAACAGTTCCCCGGCCGCGTCCGCGGCTCCCGAGAAGAAGCCCGTCGACCCGGCCGAGCCGCAGGCCAAGGCCCTCGACAAGCTCCTCGCGGACAGCAACAACAGCCGGGAGGCGGTGATCCGTTCGGTGGAGAACATCAAGAAGTGCGCCAACCTCGACCAGGCGGCCACCGATCTGCGCGGCGCCGCCGAGCAGCGCCGCAGCCTGGTGACCCGGCTCCAGGGCATCGCCGTCGACAAGCTCCCCGGCCACGCGGCGCTCACCGCCTCGCTCAACAAGGCCTGGAACGCCTCGGCCACCGCCGACGACCACTACGCGGCCTGGGCGCTGCAGGTGAAGGGCAAGAAGGGCTGCAAGGACGGCAAGGCCCGCAACACCCCGAGCACCGCGCGGGCCCACAAGGCGAGCGGTGAGGCGACGCTGGCCAAGAGGGACGCGTCGAAGCGGTGGAACGCCATCGCGGAGAAGTACAGCCTGACCAAGCGATCCTCGACCCAGCTCTGAGAAACACGTGACGGCCGGCCCCGAGGGGCCGGCCGTCGGCGTCCTCCGCGCCGATCGCCTACGGGGCCCGGCGTACGGTGTCGCCGACGTCGACGAAGCCGGGCCGCTGGGCCACCAGCCGTCCCTGGCGCACCACTTGGAAGGTCACCTCGTGGTTGACGAGCCGGGGCATGCCGGGCACGCCGAGCATGTCCTCGTACCGCCAGCGAAGGTCCGGGGTGAGGCCGCCGGTGTCGACCCGGACGCCCTGGTCGAGGGCGCGCGCGACCTTGGTGGCGGTGACCGTGTCGGTGTTCAGGCTCTCGATGACCTTCTTGAGGACGGTGTAGGCGATCCAGGTGGTCTGCACGCCCGGGTCGGCGGGGTCGACGCGGTTGTCGGCAAAGGCGTGCTCCTTGATCACCTTGCGCATCGGCTCCCAGCGCCGGTCGCCCGCCTCCGGGTACCAGCCGGTGACGAACGCCCCCTCGAAGACGCTGTTGGAGCCGCCGGTGCGGTCCACCAGCTGCTGGCCGACGCTGCCGAGCACGGAGGAGATCCGGACCTCGTGGTCGTCGGAGGGGAGTCGGCGGAAGGAGTCGAAGAAGTTCTGCGTCCGCTCGCCGAGGACGGCGGTGACGCAGCCGTGCTTCTTGCCCGCCTCGCTGCGCGCCTGTTCGGCCTGGGCGATGTACTCGCCGGCGTCCTCGACGGCCGGGATGTCGACGGCGGTGCGCCGGCTGGCCTTCCTCAGCCCGGAGTTGAGGAGCTCGGGCATCTTGTCGCCGCTGACCGTGTCGGGACGGACGAGGGAGACCCGGCGGCACTGGTCGGCGAGCTGCATACCGTGCCCGGCGATCAGCGCGGCCTGGCCGCCGTTGACCGGGTAGGAGAGATAGCTGCTGAACTCCTCGTCGGTGGTGCCGTAGCCGCCGATGTACGGGATGCCGGCGACTTCGAGCGGGGCCATGAAGGCGCGGCCGTTCTGGCTGTACGAGCCGACGACGGCGGCCACCTTCTCCTGCACCGCGCGCCGGGCGCAGGCCGCGGCGCCCGCGGAGGTGTTCTGTTCGTTGCAGGTGAGGATGCGCAGTTCATGGCCGTCGATGCCGCCGTTGGCGTTGACCCAGCGGGCGTACGCCTGGGCCATGGCGGGCATTCCCGGCATATTGGTCGCTTTGGTGCCGTCCGGTGCCCAAGTCATTACCGTGACGGGCTCCCTGGAACCCCCCGTGGTGCCAGGGAGCACGCCGCAGCCGGTGAGCAGGGAGGCCCCGGCCGCCACTGCCGTCGTACACGCGATCAACGAGGTCACGGTCCTGGAAGGGCGGGGGATGGAGGAGCGTCGCCTACCGGTCATGGGCATGCACATTTCCGCCTCACGGGTAACGGCGAAGTGAGGGCGATTCAACGCAGGGTGACGTCCCGGTGAATTACGGGGGCCGGGCGTGGCGTACGACAAGGGAACGTACGATCGAAACGTGCAAGGTTCGGTGAACTCTTCCCGTCGCGGCCGTCGCTCCTCCACCATGGGCGGCATGCCGCACAACGACATGCCCTGGTGGCGCTGGCGCAGCAATGTGCGCTCGGCGCTGCACATGCTTTCCGACCCCACCTTCCACCAGGACACCTGGCTGGCGGGCCATGAGGGGTACGGCGACGTCACCGACGCCGTCTACCGGCTGGTGGAGGACACCTGGCTGGACAGCTGGTCCGCGGAGAAGTACGTCGGGACGATCTTCCGCGACTCCGGCGAGGCCGCCCTGGTCGACGTGGCCGTGCTGCGGGTGCTGCGGATCATGCACCAGGTCGGTCCGGACGCGCCCGTCTCCGCGTACATGGAGCACCATGGCTGGCCGGAGGCCGTACGGGCCGCCCGCGAGGCGCACGTACGGATGGCGGCGAGCGACGGGGACGACCCGGACGCGCCGCCGCGCTCGCTGGACGTTCTGCGGATCATGACCCGGTCCGCGTGACTGCCGCGGGGGTCCGCGTGCCGGACGGGCGTCCGTCGGGTCCGCGTGGGTGTGGCATCCTGCGGGGATGACTGACCAGTACGTCCTCACGCTCTCCAGTCCGGACAAACAGGGCATTGTGCACGCCGTGTCGAGCTACCTCTTCATCACGGGTTGCAACATCGAGGACAGTCAGCAGTTCGGAGACCGGAACACCGGTCTGTTCTTCATGCGGGTCCACTTCTCGGCCGAGGCGCCCGTGACCGTGGAGAAGCTGCGGGCCAGCTTCGCCGCCGTCGGCGACTCCTTCCAGATGGACTGGCAGATCCACCGGGCCGACGAGCGGATGCGCGTCGTGCTGATGGTGTCCAAGTTCGGCCACTGCCTCAACGACCTGCTGTTCCGCAGCCGGATCGGCGCGCTGCCGGTCGACATCGTGGCGGTCGTCTCCAACCACACCGACTTCGCCGAGCTCGTCGCCTCGTACGACATCCCCTTCCACCACATTCCGGTGACGAAGGACACCAAGGCGCAGGCGGAGGCCGAGCTCCTGGAGCTGGTCCGCGCGGAGAACGTCGAGCTGGTGGTCCTCGCCCGCTACATGCAGGTCCTCTCCGACGACCTGTGCAAGCAGCTGAGCGGCCGGATCATCAACATCCACCACTCCTTCCTGCCGAGCTTCAAGGGCGCCAGGCCCTACCACCAGGCCCACGCGCGCGGTGTGAAGCTGATCGGCGCGACGGCCCACTACGTGACGGCCGACCTCGACGAGGGCCCGATCATCGAGCAGGAGGTCGAGCGCGTCGCCCATGACGTCACCCCCGACCAGCTCGTGGCGATCGGCCGTGACGTGGAGTGCCAGGCCCTCGCTCGCGCCGTGAAGTGGCACGCGGAGCACCGCATCCTCCTCAACGGCCGCCGCACGGTCGTCTTCACCTGAGCCACCGCCGCCCCGGCTGTCTCCGGCCCGCCACTCGCCGTCCAGCGGGCGGCGGGCCGCGCTACAGCCGGCTCAGTGACGCCGCCGCGAACAGGACGTCCCTGATCGCCTCCCGGTCCCCGTCCTGTCCCGCCGCCGCTTCCTCCGGCGAGACATGGCCCGCGACCAGCTGGCAGAACTCCACGCCGTCCAGCGCGACCTGGGCCACGGTGTGCTCCGGGGAGCCGACCGCGGCGGGCGAGTCCAGTGAGATGTACCAGTGGCCGCCGCCCGAACCCTCGACCTCCAGGTGGAGCGTGCGGCCCGGGGAGCCCGCCGTGACCAGCTGTTTGGCCGGGGCGGCCAGACCTGTGCGGCGCCGGTCGGCGAGGGCCGCCGGGAGCAGCCGGGCGGCCAGGTCGACCATGCCGTGCAGATGCGCGCCGCTGGGCGGGTCGTACGGATAGTCCACCGCGTTGGCGATGTCGTCGGCGTGCACCCAGCACTCGAAGGCCCGGTCGAGCAGGGAGTCCCGCAGCGGCAGCGCGAAGTCGCCGTACGGAACGGAGAGTTCGGCGACCCCGCGGCCCGCGAAGGAGACCGTGCGGATCAGGGTGTGGCTCTGGTCCCGCCAGGGCGCCCGGACCTTCCGCGTCGGAGGGTGGTACGCGCCGTTCCAGTACGCCTCGGTGCGCTCGGCCGGCGACTGCGGGGGGAACGACGCCGGGGCCTTGGACGCCGGCCCCGTCGCCAGCGGGTCGTCGAGCCCGAGCGCGGTCGCGACCAGCCCGTCCACGGGGAGCAGGTGCCCCATCACCCCGGCGACGGTCGTGCGGCGGCTCACCTGCCGCTCGCCCTCGAACCACTTGAGCCGCACCGGTGCGTGCCACTCCGCGTCGCCGATGTCCCGCAGCAGCGCGTCGAGCCGGGCGGTCTCGGAGTCGTACGGCGTGGCCCAGGAGGGCACCGGAATACGGGCCGGGCGGCGGCCGAGGCAGTTCTCGAGCACGCGGGAGCGCAGCAGCGGATCGAGGTCGAGGTCCCGCTCGGAGTGGAGCAGGCCCACGGCGTCCCGCAGCCGCAGCGCCTCGTCCGCGCAGGGCGCGCACTCGGTCAGATGGTCCTCGACCGCACAGGTCTCCTCGGCGGAGCAGGCGGACAGGGCCCAGGCGCCGAGCAGCGACTTGAGGACGCTGTGCGGAACGCGCGGTGTCACCTCTGCGGCGTGGTCGCCGGCGGCACGCTCGACCGGCGTGCGGCTGTCGGGCGGGGCCGAGGGCCGCGCGACCGCAGGCGGGTCCGGAGGCGTGTCCGCGGGCGGGTCCGCGGCCAGGTCTCGGGGCTGGTCTGCGAGCCGGTCCGGGGCCAGGTCTCGGGGCTGGTCTGCGGGCAAGTCGGGCGCCAGGTCTCGGGGCAGGTCTGCCGACGGGTCGGCGGGCAGGTCTGCCGGCACCTCCGGGGCCAGGTCCGCGGGCAGGTCTTGGGTCAGGTCTGCCGACGGGTCCGCGGGCAGGTCTGCCGGCACGTCCGGGGCCGGGTATGCGTCCAGGTCCGCGAGCGGGTCCGGGGACATGCCCGGCTCCGTGCCGGTCTCGGGGGGCTGGGTCTGCGCGCTGGGCGCGGCCGACAGGTCGGCCCAGTCGTCGGGGGCCGGCCTGGGTGCCGGTATGCGCGGCGCGCCCCGGATCTCGTCGTCGGGGCCGCGCTCCTCGTCCGGGCCTGTCACAGTGTCCGTCCGTATCCGGGCGGAGAGCCCTCCAGGGAGCGGGTGTTCGCGGTCGACAGCAGCTGGAGTCCGAGCCGCAGGCGCCGCCGCGCCTCGTCCTCCGTCACACCGAGGTCGGCCGCGGTCTGGCGGTAGTCGCGGCGCTGGAAATACGCCAGTTCCAGCGCGGCCCGCAGCGGGGCGGGCATCGAGGTCACGATGTAGTCGGCGCGGGCGGCGACGGAGGCCCGGCGGACCTTCTGCTCCAACTCCTCCGCGGAGCCCTCGCCGGTCTCCTCGTACACCTCCGCCTCCGCCTGGCGCAGGCGGTGCACGGCCTGCCGCTGGGTGAGCTTGGCGACCCAGGAGCGGAGGTTGCCCTGCTTGGGGTCGTACGCGTCGGGGTTCTCCCAGATGTAGCCGAACACCTCACGGGTGACCTGGTCGGCGGCGGCCTCGTCGTCGAGGACGCGGTGCGCGAGGCTGTGCACGAGCGACGCGAACCGGTCGTAGAGCTCGCCGAGCGCGGCCGCCTCACCCCGCGCCAGCCGCTGCTGCATCCTGCGGTCCCAGCGCGGTGGTGTGTCCTTCGCCATGCGATGCCCTCCTGGCCCCTCCCGACCCGACTGCATCCGACTCCCTTCGAATGTAGTGCCCGTCACTGACAGAGCACGCACCTTTACGACAAGTACGCCCTTCCGGGAGGGGTGATGGTAAGGAAAACGTCACTCCCGGCGAACTGGGTTTCGTCGGGGGCCGACCGGGCACGCGGGTGGGGAAGGACCGACTCCGGTTCCCGTGCGGTCCCACCCCCAAGAAAGGTCCGGACCCGTGACGCTCAACGTCGACGAAGCCGTGCAGGGCGCCTGGACCGTGGTGCGCATCGAGGGCGAATTGGACCTGGTGACCTCGCCGCTGGTCCGTAAGCGCGTCCATGACGCCGTCGCCGGCGGCCGCCACGATCTCGTGCTCGATCTCTCCGGTGTGCAGTTCTGCGACTCCAGCGGGGTCGGGGTGCTGGTCGCCTCGCGCCGTCTGATGCGTTCGTGCCGGGGCAGGCTGCGGCTGATCCTGCCGGCGCAGGGCGCGGTGGACGGATCGCACGTCAACCGCGTGCTCGCGGCGCTCGGGGTGCGCCGGCTCTTCGAGGTGTATCCGGATGTGGCCAGCGCGACGGGCCGGCAGTCGCAGCGCCTGTCCGCGTGACGCCCTCGCGTGAAAGGCGCGCGCAACGGGCGCGCGATTCGGCCTCGACGCCGTACGCTCCCGCCATGGACAGCGAGGAGTACGAGCGCAGGATCGCCCACCGGTTCGCCACCTTCGACCAGGACCACAACGGCTGGATCGACCGTCAGGACTTCAGCGCCGCGGCCGCCGCCGTGCTCGCGGCCTTCGGTGTCGCCGCCAGGTCGGTCAAGGGGCAGGCGCTGTACAGCGGCGCGGAGGCGTTCTGGCAGGGCATGGCCGGGATCGCGGACGTCGACGGCGATCAGAAGGTCAACCGCGCGGAGTTCGTCACCGGAGCCGTGAAGCGGCTGCGGGACCAGCCGCAGAAGTTCGCGGAGATCGCCCGCCCGTTCCTGCACGGGGTCATCGACGTGGCGGCGGAGGGCGGCAGCGAGCTGACCCTGGCCTCGGCCGAGCGGGCGCTGACCGCGCTCGGCGTGGCCGAGAGAATCGCGCCACGCGTGGCGGCCGCGCTGGACGGTGACGGTGACGGCCGGATCACCGAGGAGGACGTGCTGTCCGCCTTCGCCGCGTACTACGTGACCCCGCTGCCCGACGCGTAGGTCCGGTCATCGGCCGGACGGCGAGAAGCGTTCGCGCAGTTTGTACTTGAGGACCTTGCGCAGGGTGTCGTTGCGCGGCAGGGCGTCCACGATCTCCAGCTGTTCGGGGAGTTTGTGGACGGAGAGCCCTTCGGCGCGCAGATATGCGGTGAGGTCCGGGAGGGTGAGCGCGGGCGCGCCTTCGGGCTGTTCGACGACGGCGCAGACGCGTTCGCCGCGGGCGGCGTCGGGCAGTCCGATCACCGCCACGTCGCCGACGGCGGGGTGGCGGTGGAGCATGTCCTCGATCTCCTTGGCCGAGATGTTCTCGCCCTTGCGGATGATGATGTCCTTGATCCGACCGGTGAGGACGAGGTGGCCGGTGTCGGTGAGGTGTCCGACGTCTCCGGTGATGAGGAAGCCGTCCTCGTCGAAGGCCTCGGCGGTCTGGGCCGGGTCGAGGTATCCCTGGCAGACCGCTTCGCCGCGCAGCCGTACGTCCCCGTCGACGATTCGTATCTCCATCCCCTCGGGGGGCCGGCCTTCGGTGGTGGCGAGGTTCTCCGGGGTGTCGTCCGGGTCTCCCATGGTGATCATCGGGACCTCGGTCATGCCGTAGCCGTGGGTGAGTTGGCAGCCCATCTCCCGTACCACGGAGTGGTACAGCTCCGGCGGCTTCGGGGCGCCCCCGCCGGCGAGCAGCCGGAGGGTGGGGATGATCTTCTCGCCGGGGCGCGCGCGTTGTTCGGCGAGGAACATCGAGTAGAAGGCGGTGGAGCCGCCGGCCACCGTGACGCCGTGCCTGCGGTACGTCTCCAGCGCCTCGGGCAGGGCGAACTGCTCGAACATGACGGCCGGGAAGCCGTACAGCAGCAGCATGACGGTGTAGTCGGGCCCGGCGATGTGGGCGTACGGGAAGGCCATCGAGCCGACGTCGTCGGGGGAGAGCCGCAGGGCGTGTGCGAGGCAGGAGCCGCCGGCGATCAGGGAGCGGTCGGTGTGCAGTACGCCCTTGGGGTCGGAGGTCGTGCCGGAGGTCCAGTAGATCCAGCGGACGGAGGTGCCCTCGGCGGGCGGCGGGGGCAGGACGGCCGGGTCGCCGTCGGGCAGGGTGCCGTACGCCTCGAAGACGCCGCGCGCGCCGAGGCGGTGGGCCATGGCGGTGTGGTCGAAGCCGCGCCACTCGCCGGGGACGGCGAAGAACTCGGCCTGGGAGGCGCGCAGCGCGAAGCCGACCTCGCGGTCCCGGTAGAACGGGATGACGGGTGACTGGACGGCGCCGATCCGGGCCAGGGCGAAGGACAGCAGGGCCGTCTCGATGCGGGTGGGCAGCTGCCAGGCGACGACCGTGCCGGGCCGCACGCCGAGGGCGTGCAGGCCGGCGGCGACCTGTTCGGAGCGCTCCCGCAGCTCACCGAAGGTGAGCACGCGGTCGTCCTGGAGGAGGACGGGCCGGTCGGGGGTGAGGGCGGCGCGGCGTTCGACGAGCTCCCAGAGCGTGCGGGAGGTGCCCAGGGCGTGTGCGGTGTCGGTCACGGCGGGTCCCCTCGGAGCCGAACAAAACTGACGGTCAGTCAGGTGACGGGCAGAGCGTAGGCCGCCGCTCCTTGTCGGTCCAGGGGTGCGGGGCTAGCCTACTTCTGACGGGTCATCAGATTCGGAGCCTCCGGAGGGGACTCATGACCGAACTGCCGCGGATCATCAGCGTCGACGACCACGTGATCGAGCCGGCCCACCTCTTCGAGACCTGGCTCCCCGCGAAGTACCGCGACCGCGGCCCCAAGCCGCTCACCACCGGCATCGGGGAGCTCGCCTACGTCGGCGGCAAGTACCGCATCACCATGGACCCCGACGGACCCCCGGCCGACTGGTGGATCTACGAGGACCTCCACTTCCCGTACAAGCGCAACATCGCCGCCGTCGGCTTCGACCGCGACGACATGACCCTGGAAGGCATCACGCGCGCGGAGATGCGCCCCGGCTGCTGGGACCCCGCAGAGCGGCTCAAGGACATGGACCTCAACCACGTCGAGGCCTCCCTGTGCTTCCCCACCTTCCCGCGCTTCTGCGGCCAGACCTTCGCCGAGGCCCACGACAAGGAGGTCGCCCTCGCCTGCGTCCGCGCCTACAACGACTGGATGGTCGAGGAGTGGTGCGGCGACAGCGGCGGCCGGCTCATCCCGCTCTGCATCATCCCGCTGTGGGACACCGACCTGGCCGTCGCCGAGATCCGCCGCAACGCCGCCCGCGGCGTGAAGGCCGTGACCTTCTCCGAAATCCCCACCCACCTCGGACTGCCGTCCATCCACTCCGGGTACTGGGACCCCTTCTTCGCGGTCTGCCAGGAGACCGGCACGGTCGTCAACATGCACATCGGGTCCTCCTCCCAGATGCCCGCCGCCTCCCCGGACGCCCCGCCCGCCGTCCAGGCCTCGCTCTCTTTCAACAACGCGATGGCCTCGATGATGGACTTCCTCTTCTCCGGCGTCCTGGTGAAGTTCCCGACCCTCAAGCTCGCCTACAGCGAGGGCCAGATGGGCTGGATCCCCTACGCCCTGGAACGCGCCGACGACGTCTGGGAGGAGCACCGCGCCTGGGGCGGCGTACGCGACCTGATCCCCGAACCGCCCTCGACGTACTACTACCGCCAGATCTTCTGCTGCTTCTTCCGCGACAAACACGGCATCGCCTCGCTGGACGTCGTCGGCCGCGACAACGCCACCTTCGAGACCGACTACCCCCACGTCGACTCCACCTTCCCGCACACAAAGGAGGTCGCCCTCGACCATGTGAAGGGCCTCGACGACGAGACCGTGTACAAACTCATGCGGGGCAACGCCATCCGGATGCTCGGCCTGGACATTGCCTGATGGACCTCGCGTACACGCCCGAGGAGGAGGCCTTCCGGGCCCGCCTCAGAGCCTGGCTGCGCGGCGCGCTTCCCACCCTGCCCTCCAGGCCCGACCCGCTCGACTGGCCCGCCCGCCGCGCCTACGACACCACCTGGCAGCGCATGCTGTACGACGCCGGATACGGCGAGGTGCACTGGGACGCGCCCCCCACCCAGCGGCTGATCTTCCTGGAGGAGACCGAGCTCGCCGGAGCGCCCTACGTCGGCGCCAACTTCGTCGGACTGCTGCACGCCGGCCCCACCATCGCCGCCGAGGGCACTCAGGCGCAGCGGGAACGCTGGCTGCCGCCGATCCTGCGCGGTGACGAGGTCTGGTGCCAGGGCTTCAGCGAACCCGGCGCCGGATCCGACCTCGCCGCCCTGCGCACGCGCGCGGTACGCGACGGGGACACGTACGTCGTCACCGGATCGAAGATCTGGACCTCGCACGCCGAGGTCGCCGACTGGTGCGAACTGCTCGTCCGCACCGACCCGCAGGCCCCCAAACACCAGGGCATCACCTGGCTCGCACTGCCCATGGACACCCCCGGCATCACCGTACGGCCGCTGCGCACCCTCGCCGGCTCCGACGAGTTCGCCGAGGTCTTCCTCGACGAGGTGCGCGTGCCCGTCGCCAACCGGGTCGGCGAGGAGAACGACGGCTGGCGCGTCACGATGGTCACCCTCTCCTTCGAGCGGGGCACCGCCTTCGTCGGCGAGGTCGTCGCCTGCCGCCGCGTGCTGGCCGACCTCGCGCGCGTGGCGCACAAGAACGGACGCTGGGACGACGACGCGCTGCGCCGCCGCCTCGGCCGGCTGAACGCGGAGTTCCGCGCGCTGTGGCGGCTCACCCAGTGGAACGTCAGCGAGGCGCAGGCGACCGGCGGGGTCCCGGGCACCGGCGGCTCCGTCTTCAAGCTCCGCTACTCGCACGCCCGTCAGGAGCTCTACGACACGGCGGCCGAGGTCCTCGGCCCCGACGCGCTGGACCTCGGCCGGGAGTGGACCCTCGACCGGCTGTCCTCGCTGTCGTACACCATCGCCGCCGGCACCTCCCAGATCCAGCAGAACATCGTCGCCGAGCGGATCCTCGGCCTGCCGAGGGGGCGCTGATGGACTTCCGGCTCAACGACGACCAGCGGGCCCTGCGCACGGGCGTACGGGACCTGCTGGCGCGCCGCTTCGACCGTGAGGCGCTGCGGGCGTCGGTCGGCTCAGGGGCCCTGGACCGCGCCCTGTGGCGGGAGCTCGGAGCGGCCGGGTTCTTCGCGCTGCGGCTGCCGGAGGAGGACGGCGGCGTCGGGCTCGGACTGCCCGAGGCGGTCCTCCTCTTCGAGGAGGCCGGACGGGCGCTGCTGCCCGGGCCGCTGGTCGCGACCCACCTGGCGGCGGGGAGCGTACCGGGCGCGGCCGACGGCGAGACCGTCGTGACCACGGCCGACGGGCCGCTCGTGGAGTGGCTGGCCGAGGCGGACGTGGCTCAGGGAGACGTCTCCGGCGCCGTACCCGTCCGCTCCGTCGACCCCTTGACCCCGCTGCACCGGCTCCCGCACGCGCGAGGGCCGGCCCGGCCGCCCGGGGCGGGCGCCCTGCTCACCGCCGCCGAACAGCTCGGCAGCGCCGCCCGCACCACCGACATGGCCGTGGCGTACGCCCGCGAACGCGAGCAGTTCGGCCGGCCCATCGGCGCCTTCCAGGCCGTGAAACAGCTCTGCGCGGGGATGCTCGTACGGGTCGAGGTCGCCCGCGCCGCCGTGTACGCCGCGGCCGTGACCGAGGACCCCGTCGACATCGCCGCGGCCAAGCTCCTCGCCGACGAGGCGGCGGTCCGCGGAGCCAGGGACTGTCTGCAGGTGCACGGCGGCATGGGGTTCACCTGGGAGGCCGATGTGCATCTGCACCTCAAACGGGCCTGGCTGCGTGCCGAGCGGTGGCTGCCCGCGGCGCGCGCCGAGGAGATCGCGGCGGCGGCGCTCCTGGAGACTTCGGTGGAGACCTCCCCGGGGACCTCCTGAGAGAGACGGTCAACACCCCGAAGGGTGACGCGCGGTCACCGGCGGTCGATATCGGGTTGTGTCCTAAGCGGGGTCGTCACAGGCCGGAGTCGGGGCCGGGCTCGGGTACGCTCCGGGGATGCGAGTGGTTCGGAGGCCCGGTGCTCCCGGTGCTGCCCCTGCGGCGGCCCCGGAGCCGGGAATGCCCGCCGCTCGTCGCAGCGGAAGGCGCCGTACGCCCTTCTGTTCGACTCCCCGCAACGTGCGTCGCACAGTATGGACCACAAGTACTCCTTCGCGCTGGAATATGCCCGAAGCGCTTGTTGCGGTGACTGTACGTCAACCATGCTGTCTCACAAGGAAATCACATTCCGTGATGGCTGTGAGGCGCGAGGCGATGTGTCCGCCGGTTCGGATGGTGTGAGCGGTGCAGGTGCTTCAGGTTCAGTTGGAGGTCGGGCCGGACCCGGCAGAGGTGGGACGAGCCCGGCGGTGGGCGCGTTCGAGGCTCGCCGGTTCAGGCATAGGGGATGACGAGCCGCTGGCCGAGACGCTGGTGCTGCTCATCTCCGAACTCGTCACCAACGCGGTGGTGCACACGGGCTGCCCGGCCGTGCTGCGGATGCTCTTCGGCGGTGCCCCCGACGCCGGGACCGTACGGGTCGAGGTCGCCGACGCCAGCGCCCGCCCGCCGCTCCAGCGGCACGCCGAGGGCGAGGACACCAACGGCCGGGGCCTCGCGCTGGTCGACGGCCTCGCCGACCGGTGGGGCTGGCAGGCCGAAGGCACCGGCAAGAGCATCTGGTGCGAGGTCGACCGGGGCGCGCCGGTGGTGACCGCACGGTTGCGCGAGCCGGGCGCGTACGAGCCCTCGTGCGCCGTCACACGTCACGCGTAACGGCGAAATCCCCGACCAACGGTTGACGGGGCGTGTCCGGTTGATCACCCTTGTGTGAGCGATTCGTTGCGAGGGGACGACGAGGGCTTCGCCCTCGACGAGTGCGGGTCGCGGCGGGGTGGCGGCCGCCGTGCCGTGCTCGGGGTGCGCATGTGCGCGCCGCCACCCATGAGAGCTTTTCGTGCGTTCAGAGGATCGCGACCGGGGCGACGGGCGTGCCCGTACCGCCCACGAACGGCTCGGGCATCGCCGACAGCAGGAAGGCGTAACGACCCTCCTGTGCACAGGCTGTGGACAGCTCTTCGAGATTCCAGTTCTGCCCCTGGAGCATGCCCATCTCCACGAGATCAAGGGCGTGCACGGGCAGCCACAGATTCTCCATCTCCGGCGGGAAGATCTCGAAGGTCAGGGTGTCGTTGGCGACGGCGGCCACATCGCGCGCGTGGAACCACTCGGGCGTCCGGATCGAAAGACCGGGCGAGGGGAAGGCGTAGGCGTGCTTGTCCCCGGCCAGATACTGCCGCACCTGCCCCGTCCGTACGAGCGCGATGTCCCCGGCCCGGACCATGACCCGGCCGAACTCGGCGGCCTCGTCCAGATCTTCAGGTGTGACGGCGTGATCCCCCGGCAGCCGGTCGAGACCCTTGGCGGCGGCCACGTCGAGCAGCACGCCGCGCGAGACGATGTGCCGGGCCTTGTCGATGCCGCTGAAGGCGCTGCGGCCGTGCGGGGTGATCGAGTCGGCCGGGCGGCCGTTGTAGATCTTCCCCGAGTGCGAGACATGGGTGAGCGCGTCCCAGTGGGTCGCCGCCTGCAGCCCGAAGGTGACGGCGTCGTCGCTGGTGGCGACCGTGCCGGGGCCGAACAGCTCCTGATTGATCTGCACCATCACATGCAGGGGGTTGACCCGGCCCGGGATCATCCCGGTCTGCACCCCGTCCTGGGTCAGCGGGAGCGCGAGGGGGACACGCAGCCCGCTGCTGACGGTGGCGGCGGCCGCCCTGACCACGTCGTCGGTGACGAGGTTGAGCGTGCCCCGCTCGTCGTCCTGGCCCCAACGGCCCCAGTTGTTGACGCGCTTGGCGATGTCGTGGAACGCGGCGGGAAGTGACATCCGGTCTCCTGGGTCTTGTGCTGGGGTGTCCGAGGGCCCATAAAATCTAACGGTCCGTCAGAAACTCCGGGAAGGGGCCAGGCGTGGGGAACTTCTTGGCAGGCAAGGTCGTCGCCGTCACCGGCGCGGGGCGGGGCATCGGCCGGGCCGTCGCGCTCGCCTGCGCCGCCGAGGGCGCGAAGGTCGTCGTCAACGACTACGGCGTCTCGATCGAGGGCGGTGAGCCGACGTCGGAGGTGGCGCTCGGCGTCGTCAAGGAGATCGAGGCGGCGGGCGGGACGGCGGTCGCGGTCGCCGACGACATCTCCACGATGGCGGGCGGACAGCGGGTCGTCGACGAGGCGCTGGCGCGGTACGGGCGGATCGACGGGGTCGTCTGCGTGGCGGGCATCCTGCGCGAACGGATGCTGTTCAACATGTCCGAGGAGGAGTGGGACCCGGTCGTCGCGACGCACCTGAAGGGCACGTTCACGGTCTTCCGCGCGGCGTCGGCGGTGATGCGCAAGCAGGGCTCCGGCACGCTGATCGGCTTCACCAGCGGCAACCACCAGGGCTCCGTGTCCCAGGCGAACTACTCGGCCGCCAAGGGCGGCATCATCTCCCTGGTCCGCTCGGCGGCCCTCGGCCTCCACAAGTACGGCGTGACGGCGAACGCGGTCGCCCCGGTCGCCCGCACCCGGATGTCCGCGAACGTCCCCATGGAGCTGAAGGAGATCGGCGACCCGGAGGACGTCGCCGCCCTCGTCGTCTACCTCCTCTCGGACCGCGCCCACGCCGAACGCATCACGGGCCAGGTCTACACGATCGCCGGCCCCAAGATCGCGGTCTGGTCCCAGCCGAGAGAACTCCGCGCCGCCTACGGGGAAGCACCCTGGACCCCCGAACGCATCGCGGACTTCCTCCCCGGCACGGTCGGAGTGGACCCGATGCCGATGCTGTCCCGCCTGGAGGAAATGGCCAGGGCGGCGGAGGGCGCACGGCCGAACGGGTAGGGGGCGGCGGCGCGAAGCTGCCGCGCCGTGGTGGTGCCGACCGGGCGTGGGGCCTTTCCCCAGCGCCCGCGGCGCGAAGCTGCCGCATCGGCCCGGGGCCGGGGGCACCGCCCCGGGCCGCGTGCCCCACCAGCCCCCGGCAGGGTTTCGGGAAGGGGCGGGGTGGGGGGAATCGACCGCCCCACTACAGGAGGCGTACGTGGACTTCGGGTTCGGGACCGGCGAGGACGTCTTTCGGCAGGAGGCCCGTGACTGGCTGCGGGCGCACCCCCCGGGGGACGACCCGCGCCGCTGGGAGCGGGAGCTCGGGCAGGGGGGATGGATCGGGATCGGGTGGGGTGTCGAGGGGTACGGCAACCGGCGCGCCGGCCTCACCCAGCAGGTCGTCTGGGCCGAGGAGTACGCCCGCGCCGCCGCCCCCGCCCGGCTCGGCCACATCGGCGAGAACCTCCTCGCGCCGACGCTCGTCGCGTACGGAACCAAGGAGCAGCAGGACCGCTTCCTGCCCGGCATCGCCCGCGGCGAGACGCTCTGGTGCCAGGGGTACAGCGAGCCCGGCGCCGGATCGGACCTCGCCGCCCTGCGGACCAGGGCCGTACGGGACGGGGACGGGGCCTACCGCGTCACCGGGCAGAAGATCTGGACCTCCCTCGCCCTCGACGCCGACTGGTGCTTCGTCCTCGCACGGACCGAGGAAGGCTCCCGGCGCCACCACGGCCTCTCCTTCCTCCTCGTCCCCATGGACCAGCCGGGCCGGATCGAGGTACGCCCCATCCGCCAGATGTCCGGCACCAGCGAGTTCAACGAGGTCTTCTTCGACGGCGCCCTCGCCCAGGCCCACGACGTCGTCGGCGGCGAGGGCAACGGCTGGACCGTCGCCATGGGCCTGCTCGCCCTGGAGCGCGGGGTATCCACGCTCGCCCAGCAGATCGGGTTCGAGCAGGAGCTCCGCCAGGTCGTCCGGCTCGCCGTCGACAGCGGCGCCGTCCACGACCCCGTGCTCAAGGACCGCCTCGTCCGCCAGTGGGCCGAACTGCGCACCATGCGCTGGAACGCCCTGCGCACCCTCGGCGGCGGCGCCACCCCCGGCCCGGAAGCCGCCGGCGCGCCGAACGTGGCCAAGCTGCTGTGGGGCCGCTGGCACCAGCGCCTCGGCGAGCTGGCCATGCAGGTGAAAGGGCCCGCCGGCGCCGCCGGACCCGGCCCGTGGTCGGAGTCGTACGAACTCGACGAGCTGCAACGCCTGTTCCTGTTCAGCCGGGCCGACACCATTTACGGCGGCTCGGACGAGATCCAGCGCACCGTCATCGCCGAGCGGATACTCGGCCTACCGAAGGAGCCGCGATGAGAGGCGTCGTGTTCGACGGGACGCGGGTCCAGGTCGTCGACGACCTGGAAGTACGGGATCCGGGCCCGGGCGAGGTCCAGGTCGAGATCGCCGCGGCCGGACTGTGCCACAGCGACCTGTCGGTGATCGACGGGACAATTCCCTTCCCCGCGCCGGTCGTCCTCGGCCACGAGGGCGCCGGGGTGGTCGCGGCGGTCGGGCCGGGCGTCGGCCATGTCGCGCCGGGCGACCATGTGGCGCTGTCCACCCTCGCCAACTGCGGGGCGTGCGCGGACTGCGACCGTGGCCGGCCCACGATGTGCCGCAAGGCGATCGGCATGCCCCGGCAGCCCTTCAGCCGCGCCGGACGCCCACTCCACCAGTTCGCGTCCAACTCCGCCTTCGCCGAACGTACCGTCGTCAAGGCCGTCCAGGCCGTCAAGATCCCCGACGACATCCCGCTCACCTCCGCCGCCCTGATCGGCTGCGGCGTCCTCACCGGCGTCGGAGCCGTACTGAACCGCGCGAAGGTCGACCGCGGCGACACCGTCGTCGTCATCGGCACCGGCGGGATCGGCCTCAACGTCCTCCAAGGGGCCCGGATCGCCGCGGCCTCCACCGTCGTCGCCGTCGACACCAACCCGGCGAAGGAGGAGACGGCCCGGCGCTTCGGCGCCACGCACTTCCTGCCGTCCACCAAGGCCGTCCGGGAGATCCTGCCCACCGGCGCCGACCACGTCTTCGAGTGCGTGGGCCACACCGGCCTGGTCCGGGAGGCCGTCGGCCTCCTCGACCGGCACGGGCAGGCGATCCTGCTCGGCATGACCGCACCGACCGCCGAGGCGTCGTTCGCGCCCGCCGCGATGTTCCTGGACAAGTCCATCCTGGGCTGCCGGTACGGAAGTTCGCGGCCTCAGCGGGACATCGCGCTCTACGCCGACCTGTACCGGGACGGGCGGCTCCTCCTGGACGAGCTGGTGACCGAGACGTATCCCGTGGAGGATTTCGCGAAGGCGGCGGACGACGCCCACCAGGGCCGGGTCGCCCGGGGAGTGCTCGTTTTCTGAGGCGCTCCGGCGGCCTTCCGGCGCGAAATTTCCGAGGCGGCCATGACCGTACGAGGGCTACGGTCATGGCCATGTCCTACCGAGAGCTGGCCACCCGGCCCGTCCTGACATGGTGCGCCGTCGTCGTCGCCGCCCGCATGCCCGTCGCCATGGCGCCTCTCGCGCTGGTCTTCGTCGTCCGCGAGCGGCCCGGCGGCTACACCCTCGGCGCCGTCCTCGCCGCCGTCTACGTCATCGGCGAGGTCATCGGCGCCCCCCTCCTCGGTACCCGGCTGCGGCCCGACCGGCCGCGCCCCCATGTGGCCGTCGGACTGGCCGCCGGCGCCGCCGGTTTCACCGGACTCGGCCTCCTGCCCGGCGCGCACCCCGTCGTCCTCGGAGCGTTCGCGTTCCTCGCCGGTTTCGCACCCGCCTCCGCGCCCGGCGCGACGCGCGCCCTGCTCACCGGCATGGTTCCCGAACGCGCGGTCGCCCAGGCGCTGAGCCTGGAATCGATGCTCACCTTCATCATCTGGGCGGCCGCGCCCGCGATCGCCACCGGCCTCGCGCTCGGCACGGCCCCGTACGTGCCGCTGCTGCTTGCCGGCGCCCTGATGGCGGTCTCCGTCGCCGGCCTGTGGGCGCTGCCCGCCGGCTGGCAGACGGGCCCGGACGACCTGGACGGGCAGTCCACGGTCCGGCTCATCGCCCGCGCCTGGCCGGTGTACGTGACCGGCGCGGCGAGCCTGTCCCTGCTGGCGCTGACCGAACTGATCCTGCCCGCGCTCCTGGAACAGCGGTCCATCGGCATCGGCTGGGCGGGACCGCTCCTCGCCGGGTTCTCGATCGCCTCGGCGGTGGGCGCGTTCGTGTACGGGCTGCGCGGCTGGCCGGGCCGGCTGCCCACCCAGAGCCTGGTGCTGCTCCTCGGTGTCTCCGCGGGCGTCACACTCGTCGCCGTACTGCCCGGGACGGTCGCCATGGGCGCCGCGCTGGTGGCCGCCGGACTGCTCCAGGCACCCTCCAGCCTGGCCCGGAACCTGACGCTCCGTGAGGTGCTCCCGTCGAGCGCGCTGGCCGCCGGGTACTCGGTGATGTACGCGGCCGTCGGCGCCGGTTACGCCGCCACCGGCTCCCTCGCGGGTGCTCTGCTGCGTGTCGTGGCACCGTCCACGGCGATCATGGTCGGCGTGGGACTCACCGTGCTCCTGGCGCTGATCGGCGCGGTGGGGGAGCGGCGGATGTCACGCCTGCCGGACGCCTCCGGAGAGGCCGGTGCCGCTGCGAAGGGTTTCGCTGCGGAAGGTGCGGCGGTAGACCGTCGGCGGGACACCGAGCGCAGCCTGTAGGTGCTGGCGCATCGACTGGGCCGTGCCGAAGCCGGCGTCCTGGGCGACCTGGTCGATCGAGAGGTCGCTGGACTCCAGCAGCCGGCGGGCCCGTTCGACCCGCTGGGCGGTGAGCCACTGCCCCGGGCTCACCCCCACCTCCTCGCGGAAGCGGCGCGTGAAGGTCCGTACGCTCATCGCCTCCTGCTCGGCCAGATCGCGCAGTTGGATCGGCTCGTGCAGATGCGCGAGTGCCCAGGCGCGCGCCGTGGTGGTGGAGTGGGTGCCTGGCTCGGGGAGCGGCCGCTCGATGTACTGGGCCTGGCCGCCGTCGCGGTGCGGGGGTACGACGGTCCGGCGGGCGACGTCGTTGGCGACGGCGGAGCCGTGGTCGCGGCGCACGATGTGCAGGCAGAGGTCGATCCCGGCGGCGACGCCCGCCGAGGTGAGGACGTCGCCGTCGTCGATGAACAGCACCTCCGCGTCGACGTCGACGTCCGGGAACATCCGCTGGAAGTGCTCGGCCGCCGCCCAGTGGGTGGTGGCCCGGCGCCCGTCGAGGTAGCCCGCGGCGGCGAGGACGTACCCGCCGGTGCAGATGGAGACCAGGCGCGTGCCCGGCCGGATGTGGGCGAGCGCCGCGGCCAGCGGGGCGGTCAGCCGCCCCTCCTCGTACACCGGCCCCAGTTCGTACGAGGCGGGGACGATCACCGTGTCCGCGGTGGCCAGAGCCTCCGGGCCGTGCTCGACCTGGATGGCGAAGTCGGCGTCGGTACGGACCGGCCCGGCGGTGGGCGCGCAGGTGACGATCTCGTACAGGAGGCGGCCCGCGCTGTCCTTCGCGCGGCCGAAGATGCGGTGGGGGATGCCGAGCTCGAAGGGGAGCAGCCCGGTGAGGGCGAGGACGGCGATGCGGTGCGGTCGGTGGGGGCGGTGCTTTCGGGATCCGGCCATGGCCCGATCCTATCGAAAGCTGTCATTCGGGCCAGTGGTCGCGTCCGGCCGCCGCCCCGAAGCTGTCTGTCGTGACCCAGACAACCGACTCCCGTACCGATCCGCTGTCTCCCCCGCCCGCCCGGCCGGCCCCGCACGCCTCCCGTGTCCACGGCGTCTCCCGTGTCCACCGCGCCTGGTTCGTCGCCGCCGTCGCCTTCGTCACGATCATCGGAGCGGCAGCCTTCCGTTCCCTGCCGGGGCTGCTGTTCGACCCCCTGCACGGCGAGTTCGGCTGGTCACGCGGCACGATCGGGTTCGCCGTCTCGGTGAACCTCGCGCTGTACGGTCTGACGGCGCCGTTCGCCGCCGCCCTGATGGACCGTTTCGGCATCCGCAGGGTCGTCGCCGTCGCCCTGACGGTCATCGCGGTCGGCTCCGGGCTCTCCGTCTTCATGACCTCGTCCTGGCAGCTGATCACCTACTGGGGTCTGCTCGTCGGCCTCGGCACGGGCTCGATGGCGCTGGCGTTCACGGCGACCGTCACCACCCGCTGGTTCGCCGAACGCCGGGGCCTGGTCACCGGCATCCTGACCGCCGCCGGTGCCTCCGGCCAGCTCGTCTTCCTGCCGCTGCTCTCCTGGATCGTGGCGAACCACGGCTGGCGGCCCGCGTCCGTCACGGTCGCCCTGTCCGCGCTCGCCGTCGTCCCCTTCGTCTGGCTGCTGCTGCGCGACCACCCCGCCGACGTGGGCCTCGCGCCCTACGGCGCCAAGGAGTTCGTGCCCAAGCCGCCGCCCGTCACCGGCGCGGCCCGACGGGCCGTCACCGTCCTCTTCCAGGCCGCCCGCACCGGCCCGTTCTGGCTGCTCGCCGGCACCTTCGCGATCTGCGGCGCCTCCACCAACGGCCTGATCCAGACCCACTTCGTGCCGGCCGCCCACGACCACGGCATGCCCGTCACGGCGGCGGCCTCGCTGCTCGCGGTCATCGGTGTCTTCGACATCGTCGGCACGATCGCCTCCGGCTGGTTCACCGACCGCTTCGACGCCCGGCGGCTGCTCGCCGTCTACTACGCGCTGCGCGGGATCTCCCTGCTCTTCCTGCCGCTGCTGCTCGCGCCGAGCGTCCACCCGCCGATGGTCTTCTTCATCGTCTTCTACGGCCTGGACTGGGTGGCGACAGTCCCGCCGACGATCGCCCTGTGCCGGGAGCACTACGGCGACGACTCGGCGATCGTCTTCGGCTGGGTCCTCGCCTCGCACCAGGTCGGCGCGGCGGTGGTCGCCTTCGCCGGTGGTGTGGCGCGGGACCTCTTCGGCTCGTACAACGTCGTCTGGTACGCCTCCGGGGCGCTGTGCGCGGCGGCGGCGCTGATGGCGCTGGTGATCCGGCGGCGGCCGGCGACTGCCATGGCATAGCCGGGGCGGTGTCGGACGCCCGTCCCGCCGGCGGGAAGATCGCTGGTGGGAGGGGTGATCCGGATGACGGGGACGACGGCGCGGCGCGCGAGCTCGGCGCCGTTTCTGTTGGCGATGTCGGTGCTCTTGGTCGAGGCCGTGCTGGCCGCCGAGGTGCTGGCCTTCACGGGACTCGACGAGGAGGCGTACCGGCGGCCGGACGACCCGTCCTTCTTCCTGGTGCAGATGCCCGCCATCTTCTGCTTCGGACTGCCGTTCGCGGCCGTCGGCGCGCTCGTCGCGCTGCTGGTGACCGTGGCCGGCGAGTGGCTCGGGCGGCGGTTCACGGGCCGGGAGGTGTGGTGGTGGCTGCCCGTGCCGGCCGCCGTCGCCGCCGCCGTGCCGGTGGCGGCCGGGTACGAGATGCTCCGTTTCGCGTTCGGTCTCACGCCCGGGGAAGCGGTCGCCTGCTGGCTGCTGGTGACGCTCGGCCTGTCCGTGGCGGCCCTGGTCGCCCATCTCGCGGGCGGCCAGCTGTCGTTGGGCCGCAGGCCGAAGTGGCAGGGCCGGGTGTACGGCGGCGGCGCGCTGGTCTCGGCCCTGATCTTCGCCCTCGGCACGGCGGTGTACGCCACCGGCCTCGTCGGCCTCTACCGTCCCCCGCACCTCGGCGAGGCCGGGGTGACGGGCATCTGGACCAGCAACGGCAAGGGCACCCTGCGCCTGGAGAAGGACGGCACCGCGCGGGCGGCCGGGGCGCCCCTGGACACCTGGCGCGGTGACACCCACCACGAGGGGTGCGTCGGCGAGGGCACCTGGCGCTACGAGTCCGCCGAGGACACCGAGGAAACCTGGGACCAGAAGCTCCACGTCTCGATCGGGGACTGCTGGTACGGGCCGTGGCGGGTGAGCGGGACGGAGGCGGAGCCCAAGCTGGTCTACGAGGTCGGCGACCCGGACTCGCCGGACTGGTTCGTCCTGACGCGCTGAGAGGCCCGCTCGCCTGCGGCGCAGGTCAGGCGCTGAAGCGGCCGAACCGTCCCCGGTGGAAGAGGAGCGGCTCGCCTTCGTCCTCGGCGCCGAGGGCCTCCACCCGGCCCACCACGATCAGGTGGTCGCCGCCCGTGTGCACGGCGTGGATCGCGCAGTCGACCCAGGCGGGCACTCCGGCCAGCCGGGGCGATCCGGTGACGGGCGCGGGCCGGTGGTCCACCCCTGCGAACTTGTCCGCACCGCTCACCGCGAACCCCCGGCAGAGCGCGCCCTGACCGGCGCCCAGGACGTTCACGCAGAACACCCCGGCCCGGGCGATCCTCGGCCAGGTCGTCGACGTACGGGCGACCATGAAGGCGACGAGCGGCGGGTCGAGCGACAGCGACGCGAACGACTGACAGGCGAAGCCGGCCGGCCCCTCCTCGTCGTACGCGGTGATCACCGTGACCCCGCTCGCGAAGTTGCCAAGGACGCGCCGGAACTCGGCCGGGTCGACCGGCGGCCGTTCGTCCTCCCCTACGGCCCGCAGATCGGGCCGCGGAAGTGCCTCCACGCGCGCGTGGGCCGTCGGCGCACCGACCGAACTGAGGTAGCGGACGGCGGTGGCCGCCATCCCGGCGTGTCCCATCACCCTTCCATTGAAGCTGACGGATCGTCAGATAGGAAGGGGTGGGGGCGGTCGCCGGGGAGTCCGGCCGGCCCGAGCTCTTCCTCGTGACGGGGGACGAGTTCGATCCGGGCCTGGAGGTCCTGCGCAAGGGTTAGCGTGGGGGCCGGGGCAGCACACCGCCCGGCCGGTCGCGAGCGCTTGGAGCAGCGGAAATGGGCACGTCAGGCACGTCCTTGTTCGTCAAAGTCTGTGGTCTGCGGACCGAGCGGGACGTGGACACCGCCGTCGAGGCGGGCGCGGATGCCATCGGGTTTGTCTTCGCCGAGAGCCCGCGGCGGATCGACGCCGACACCGCGCGGCGCCTCGCCGAGCGGGTGCCCGAGGGGATCCTGACCGTCGGGGTCTTCCGCAACCAGCCGATCGAGGACGTACGGCAGCTGCTGGACGCCACCGGGATGCGCGCCGTGCAGCTGCACGGCGACGAGGACCTCGCCTTCTACGACGCCCTGCGGCCCGCGGGGCGCACGCTCATCCGTGGGGTCGCCGTGCGGGGCGAGGTGCCCCGCCACGGTGAGCGCGGCGAGGACATCCTGCTGCTCGACGCCCCCGTTCCGGGCGCGGGCGAGGTGTGGGACCACTCCGGCAAGCGGCTCCCGGAGCCGGGACAGGCCTGGCTCCTCGCCGGAGGCCTTGACCCGCGCAACGTCGCGGGCGCCGTGCGCGCCGTACGGCCCTGGGGCGTGGACGTCTCCAGCGGTATCGAGGTCAGCCGGGGTGTGAAGAGCCCGGACCTGATCGAGTCGTTCATCCGCGCGGCCCGGGGCGCGTGAGGGGCCCGGGCTGGGAGCCCGGGGCTGGGCGCGTGAGGGGGATCTGCGGAGTCCCGTCCGCGGAGTCCCGCGGGCCCGGCGGCCGGGGACCTGAGGGGGCCGCTCCGGAGCGCCGGGGGCCAGTGGACTGGGCGCCGAGGGTCCTTTCCGGAGTGCCAGCCCTGGGGGCCGGCGGCCCGGGTGCCTGAGGGGGCGGCCGGTCCCTGGGGCCGGCGGCCCCCTAGAACCCCCGGTAGTCGGGGGTACGGCGCTCCACGAAGCTCGCCACGCCTTCGTTCGCGTCGCGCGTCGTCATCGTCGTCTCCACCGCCATCGCCTCCGCGGCGAACGCCGTGGCCCGGTCGGTGTCCAGGGAGGCGTTCACCAGCTGCTTGGTGAGGGCGAGCGCGCGGGTCGGGCCCTGGGCCAGGCGCTCCGCCCAGGCGCGGGCCGTCTTCTCCAACTCACCGGCCGGGACTACCCGGTTGACCAGGCCCATGCGCTGCGCGTCGGGCGCCGGGAGCGCGTCGCCGAAGAACATCAGCTCCTTGGCGCGCTGCGGGCCGACCAGACGCGGCAGCAGATACGCCCCGCCGCCGTCCGGCACCAGGCCGCGCCGGACGAACACCTCGATGAACGTGGCCGACTCGGCCGCCAGCACCAGGTCGCAGGCGAAGGCGAGATGCGCCCCGATCCCGGCCGCCGTGCCGTTGACGGCCGCGAGCACCGGCTTCTCGCAGTCCAGTACGGCTCCGATCAGGCGCTGCGCGCCGAGCCGGATGGTCCGGGCGATGTCACCGGTCACCCGTTCCCGGCCGGTGGACGGCGCGCCCCGCAGGTCGGCGCCGGCGCAGAAGCCCTTGCCGGTGGCGGTGAGGACGACCGCCCGCACGGCCGGGTCGGCGGAGGCGTCGGCGAGCAGCGCGATGACCCGTTCGCGCTGGTCCCAGGTGACCGCGTTCATCGCGTCGGGACGGTTGAGGGTGATCCACGAGACGCCGTTGTCAGTGGCGTGCAGTACCAATGACTCAGGCGAGTTCGTGGATTCTTCGGGGGAGGAAGTCATGGTCCAGCGGCTCCGATGGGGGTGGGTCCGATGCGGGCGGGCGCGATCCGGGTACGTGCCGTCAGCGGCACACGGCGAGCGCGTCCAGCGCCACCGCGCCCTGGCCGCGCTCCAGCACCACCAGGGGGTTGATGTCCAGCTCGGCCAGGTCGCCGCCGAGTTCGAGCGCCATCCGCTGCACCCGCAGCACGACCTCCACCAGCGCGTCCACGTCCGCCGGGGGCGCGCCCCGGACGCCGTCCAGAAGGGCCCGCCCGCGCAGCTCGGCGAGCATCGCCCGGGCCTGCTGCTCGCCGAAGGGCGGTACGCGTACGGCGGTGTCGGCGAGGACCTCGACCAGGACGCCGCCGAGGCCGACGGTCACCGTCGGGCCGAAAAGGGCGTCCTGCGTGACGCCCACGACCATCTCGACGCCCCGCTCGACCATCTGGCAGACGAGGATCCCGTCAAGGTCGACGCCTTCGTAGCGGGCGATGTCGGTCAGCTCGCGATAGGCGTCGCGGATCTGGCTGGCCGAGGTCAGCCCGATCTTGACCAGGCCCAGTTCGGTCTTGTGGGCGAGCTGGGCGCCGGACGCCTTCATCACCACCGGGTAGCCGACCAGACCGGCCGCCCGGACCGCCGCCGCGGCGCTGGTCACCAGCTGTTCGCGCGGTACGCGGATGCCGTAGGCGCGAAGGAGCTGCTTCGCCGCGTGTTCGCTCAGGCGGTGGCCCGGGCGCAGCAGTGCCTGAGCCTTGCGGAAGGACGGGGACGGTGTGCGCGGCGCCTCGTCGAAGGGGGAGCGGTAGCCGGTGGTGAACCGGCTGTGGTCCAGGTAGGCCTTGACGGCGGTGATGCAGTTGCCGAACGTACGGAAGGTTGCCACGCGCGACGATCCGAGCAGGGTCCGGCGGTACGCGTCCTCGGTGCCGACCGGGGAGCCCCAGACCACGCAGATCAGTTTGTCGGTGGTCTCCGCCGCGTCCACCAGGTCCTGCGCCAGCTTGTCGCTCATCGGTGGGAAGGGGCCGGTGATGGGGCAGACGAGGACACCGACGGACGGGTCGGCGAGGATCGCGTCGATGATCTTCCGGCCGCGCCAGTCGCCGACCGGGTGGCCGCCGTTGTCGACGGGATTGGCCACGCTCAGATAGCCGGGTATCCACTGATGCAGTTCGTCCTGTCGGTCCTGGCTCAGCGTCGGCAGGGTGAGGCCGGCCGCCGTGGCCAGGTCGGAGAAGTGCGCGCCCGTGCCGCCCGAGATCGAATACACCACGACGCCCTCCGCGGCCGGCGGCCGGGCGCGGGCCAGCAGGGCGGCGGTGTCCTGGAGTTCGTCGAGACCGTCCACCCGGATGACGCCGAACTGCCGCATGGCCGCGTCGACGACCTGGTCGGCGCCGGTCAGCTTGCCGGTGTGTGAGGCGGCCATCCGGGCCCCCGCCTCGGTGCGGCCGACCTTCACCGTCACCACGGGCACGCCCCGGCGGGCGGCGCGGTCGGCGGCGAGGAGGAAGGAGCGGCCGTCCTTGAGGCCCTCCACGTAGCAGGCGATGGCCCCGACCTCGGGGCGCTCGGCGAAGTACGAGATGAAGTCCGCGGTCTCCAGGTCGGCCTCGTTGCCGGTGGGCGCCCAGTGGGAGAGCCGTACGCCCAGCTCCTGGAGGGTGAAGACCGGGCGGCCCTGGTGGCCGGACTGGGTGATCAGGGCGATCGCGGGGCCGTCCAGGTCGTCGCGGAACTCCTCGAAGGCGTTGAGGTTGGTGTTCGGGCCGAGCAGGCGCAGCCCTGACCGTCGCACGGCGGCGGACAGCCGGTCCTGGGCCCGCGCCCCGGCGTCACCGGTCTCGGCGAACCCGGAGGCGAAGGCCACGGCGAACTTCACCTTGGCCTCGGCGAGTTCCTCGACGACCGGAAGGGGGTCGGCGACGAGCAGGACGGCCAGATCGACCGGGTCGGCGAGGTCGGCGACGGACGGCACGCAGTCGACGCCGAAGACCGAGGCGCGGGTCGGGTGCACGGGGTGCAGCCGCGCCCCGACACGCTCCGCCCAGGCGATCAGCTGCCTGGTGATCCCGGTGTTGGGGCGGCCCTCGGCGTCGGAGGCCCCGACGACGGCCACGGACTCGGGCCGGAAGAACCGGTCCAGGTCGGGGACGGGGACGTAGAGCGGCCGGCCGCTGACGTCCTGATCGCCCTCGGCCGCGGCCACGCCGTGGACGGCGGTTCCGGGCTGCTCTCCGCAGGCGACCACTCGGGCGCGGAGATCGGTGGTGAAGGTGCCGTGGGTTGATCCAAGCATCGTCCGCCCGCTCCTGCTCGTCGGCAACACTGAACTGACGCATAGTCAGATTAGCGAACTGACGACATGTCAGGAACCGGTCGTGCAGGTAAAGGTGTTGTGCGTGACCGCGCACAACCTTCGAGTCGGCCGACCGTCTTGGGGTCGCGCGATGCTCCCCACCGTGCCCGACCGTTCCCCCTGGGGGAAGTCACTTGTTCAGCCATACCGGTGCCGGCTGGAGCGGGTTCAACGCACCGGTGTGAGTGGGGCGGGCCGGGCGGTCAGGACTTCCTGGCCGTCCTGGCCGTCCGGGCCAGCGCCGTGGCGATCTTCCGGGCATCGATGGCCAGTTCGCGGAGCATGCCGCTGATCGGATTGGTGAAGCCTGTGAAGTACAGCCCCGGAGCCCCCGCCGGGCTGCGCCCGCCGTGCGCCAGCGGGCGGCCGCGCTCGTCCAGCACGCCCAGATGGCCTACCAGGCCCTCCAGGGCCCGTTCGTAGCCGGTCGCGGCGATCACCACGTCCGGGGCGAGGTGCTCGCCGTCCGTGAGGACGACCTTGCCGTCCTTGAACGCCTCGACGGCCGCGACCGGTTCGACCCGGCCGATCCTTACCGCGGCGATCAGCCCCACGTCCTGGACCGGCACAGCCCCCTGCCGCGCCCGCGACAACAGCCCTGTCTCCGGGCGGGGCAGCCCGCGCTCCGACAGGTCGGGCACGGAGATCCGGCCCAGTACGGCACCGGCCCGGTCCACGAACCACGCCGGCAGTCTGCGCGCCAGGATGCCGCTGCGCTGCGCGGGCCAGCCGGCCGTGGAGCGGCGCACGATGTGCGGGGCGGTACGGATCGCGAGCCGTACCCGCGCCGCGCCGCCCTCCGCGAGATCGACGGCGATCTCGGCGCCGGTGTTGCCCACCCCGACGACCAGGACGTCCTTGCCGGCGTACGGCGCGGCGTTGCGGTAGGAGGACGCGTGCAGGAACTCCCCTTCGTACGAAGGGAGACCGGGCCACTCCGGCAGGCGGGGGGTGTGGTTGTAGCCGGTGGCGACCACGACCGCGCGTCCTGTCAGCCGCCGCCCACCGGTCGCGTGCAGCACCCACTCCGGGCCCCGGCTCCCGGGCTGCCCGGACGGCTCGGCCCGCTCGACACGGGAGACCTCGACGCCCGTCACTATCTCCAGTTCGTGCAGGTCGGCGTAGGTCTCCAGATAGCGCACCAGGTTGTCGCGGGAGACCCAGCGGCCGAAGGAGCGGGGTATGGGCATGCCCGGCAGCGCGGAGAGCCGCCGGGTGGTGTGCAGCCGCAGCCGGTCGTAGTGGCCGCGCCAGGACGCGCCGACGGCGTCGGACTTCTCCAACACGACGGCCCGTACGCCCCGCCGGCGCAGTGCGGCGGCGACGGCGAGGCCGCCGGGTCCCGCGCCGATCACATAGACGGGTCTGTCGTCGGTGGTTCTGTCCATGGATGCTCAGCGTAACGGCGTGCTCACTTGATGGGTCTCGGCCGAGAGGGGGTTCGGTTGCGAATCGATCACGCCCGCACGCCCCTTGCGCCGCGGGGCGCCATCCGCTGAACTGACGTACCGTCAGATGAGTGGGAAGGGGTCCGGGATGCAGACCGTCTGGCTCACCGGCGGCGAATGGCTCGCCGTCCTCCGTATCGGCCTCGGTCTGTGGTGGCTGGAGAGCTGGCGCCACAAGGACAAGAAGGGCTGGCTCGAGCGCGGCACGGGCATCGCCTGGGCCGCCGACGTGGCCGCCAAGCACAAGTGGCCCGCGGTCCGGGCCGGCTTCGACCGGGTGGTCGCGCCCCGCCCGAAGGCCATGGCGTACGTCGTCGTCCACGCCGAACTCGCCCTGGGGCTCGGCCTGGTCGTCGGCTTCCTCACGCCCGTCGCGCTCGTCGGGGGCCTGCTGCTCAACCTGCTCTACCTGACCCTGATGATCCACGACTGGGCCGAGCAGGGACAGAACGCGATGATGGCGCTGATCTCCCTCGTCGCGCTGTTCGCCATGTCCTGGCAGACCTGGTCCCTCGACCACGCGATCGGGCTCTTCTGATGACCGCCGTACCGGAGATCGACGCCTTCACCCGCCCGTACTGGGACGCCGCCGCCGAGGGGCGGCTGCTGATCAGGCGCTGTCGGGACTGCGCGCGCGCCCACCACTACCCGCGCGAGTTCTGCCCGTACTGCTGGAGCGAGAGCGTGACCTGGGAGCGGGCGAGCGGCCGGGCCACGCTCTACACCTGGTCGGTGGTCCACCGGAACGACCTGCCGCCGTTCGGCGCGCGGACGCCCTACACGGCCGCGGTCGTGGATCTGGCCGAGGGGCCGAGGATGATGACCGAGATCGTCGGGTGCCCGGAAGGAGACCTGAGGATCGGGATGGACCTGGAGGCCACCTTCCGGGAGGAGGGCCCGCAGGGCGTCGCCGTGCCCGTCTTCGGACCGGCCGCGCGCTGAGGGCCCGGGCTCCCGTCACACCGCGAGCGGCACCGGGTGGATCTCGTCCGCCGCGTGCCCGGTCCGTTCATGGATGCGCTGGACGGCCTCCGCCGACGGTGCGTCGGACAGGCAGTAGACCGTCCCGGACTTCGGGTCCGCCCACGCGTGCCTGAAGTGCACGCCCTCGTCCTTCTCGATGGCGAGGTCCGCCTGGTGCGCCTCGTTGAGCTGCTCGGCCGTTATGCCCACCATGCCGCGATGGACATCCATGTACGTGCCCATGGAATCCACACCTCCGGGATGTCTGTTTCCTTCCCTCACTCCATGGTGCGCGCCATGAGCGGCGGCGGCGCGGTGACGGCGTCCCAGGCCGCCATCGCTCGCTCCGCGATCCGCTCCAGGTCCGCCCGTGTGGCGCCGTCGCGGGCCTGGACGGACATGCCCTGGACCACGGTGGTGTAGAAGGCGGCGACGGCGGCGGTGTCGGCGCCCTCGGTGAGGTCGCCGTCCCGTACGCCCTGGTCCAGGCGGCGGGTCAGCTCCTGGAGCCCGTTCCTGCGCCACTGCGCGAGGTAGTCCTGTACGGGCGCGTTGGCGTCGGAGCAGTTCGTGGCGGCCAGCACGATCATGCAGCCGCTGGGGCGGCCGCTCTCGGTGTAGGCGCGGGCGTTCGCCCGCAGCAGCGCCTCGACGGCGGCGCGGGCGGTGGGGGCGTCGGTGAGCGCACGCGAGGAGGGTGCGCCCTCGGTGGCGTCGTACAGCGCCACGGATTCGCGGAACAGCTCCTCCTTGGAGCCGAACGCGGCGTAGAGGCTGGGGGAGTTGATGCCCATGGCGGTGGTGAGGTCGGTCATCGAGGTCGACTCGTAACCGTGCTGCCAGAACACCTCCATCGCGCGTTCGAGGGCTGTCGTGCGGTCGAACTTCCGGGGGCGTCCGCGGCCGGCCATGCTCCCTCCTTTTTCTGTGTCGGTCAGTAAATATATGCCTTGACGTGGCCGGTCGGGGCGTGATCTCATTTCTGTGCTGATCAACATAGAAATGGGGAGTGGCGTGAGCGAGCTCGCGGGCAAGGTCGTGCTGGTGACGGGTGGCAGCAGGGGGATCGGGGCGGCGGTCGCGCGCCGGCTGGCGGCGGAGGGCGCGGATGTTGCACTCACCCACTCCAGCGCCTCTTCCAAGGCGAAGGCGCAGGAGGTCGTGGCCGAGATCGAGGCGCTGGGGCGGCGCGCGCTGGCGATCGAGGCGGACTCGGCGGACGCGCGGGCGGTCGAGGCCGCGGTCGAGCGGACGGCGGCGGAACTCGGGCGGCTGGACATCCTGGTCAACAACGCCGGGATCGGCGTCTTCGGCCCGGTCGAGGACATCTCCCTGGAGGAGGTCGACCGGACGCTCGCGGTCAACGTCCGCGCCGTCTTCCTCGGCTCGCGCGCCGCGCTGGCGCACCTGCCGGAGGGCGGCCGGATCATCAGCATCGGCAGCAACCTCGCGGACCGGGTGCCCTTCGCCGGCAGCGTGCTCTACTCCATGAGCAAGTCGGCGCTCAGCGGCATGACCCGTGCGCTCGCCCGGGAACTGGGCCCGCGCGGCATCACGGTCAACCTGGTGCAGCCCGGCTCCACCGACACCGACATGAACCCGGCGGACGGCGAACTGGCCGACACCCAGCGAAGCCTGTCAGCACTGGGCAGCTACCTGGCCCCGGCCGAGATAGCGGCAACGGTGGCCTACCTGGCGGGCCCGGCCGGCCGGGGCGTCACGGGCGCGTCGTTCACGGTGGACTCGGGCACGAACGCCTGAGCGGCCGGCGGCGGGCGCCGTGTGACGGCCGGAGCGCCCGCCGGGCCGGCGCGCCGGGCGAGGGCCCGTGCGGCTGCGGGCGGATGCCGGGTGGTGGCTCGGGCGCCGGCCTCGGCGGCGCATCGGGCGAGGGCTCGTGCGGCTGCGGGCGGTGTGCGGGGTCGGCCGGTCGTGTCCCCGTGGGCGTGCAGGCCGAGGCCGTGCGGCTGCCGTCGGGATGCCTGGTCTTGGCCCGGGCGACCGCCCGGCGCGCCGGGCGAGGCCGTGCGGCTGCCGTCGGGATGCCTGGTCTTGGCCCGGGCGACCGCCCGGCGCGCCGGGCGAGGCCGTGCGGTTGTCGGCTGGGTACCCGGTCGTGCCCCGGCCCGACCGCCCCGGGCCGGGCCGGTTGAGGTGGCCGAGGCCGTGCGGCTGCCGTCGGGATGCCTGGTCTTGGCCCGGGCGACCGCCCGGCGCGCCGGGCGAGGCCGTGCGGCTGTCGGCTGGGTACCCGGTCGTGCCCCGGCCCGACCGCCCCGGCCCGACCGCCCCGGCCGGGCGGGCCGGATGAGGTGGGCGAGGCGGTGCGGCCACCGACCGGGCCCGGCGCCCGTCCCCGTCGCGGCCGACGGTCAGGGCCAGAGCAGGTGGCGCGTCCAGCCCGCGCCCCCCGCGGCGCTGACGTAGCGCAGTCGGATGTGGCGGCGGCGGTCGTCGCCCTGGAAGAACTCGACCTCGCGTGCCGCGAGGGCGTACGTCGTCCAGGTCGCCGAGCGGGCGTCAGGGTCCGCCTGGGCGCGTTCCCATGCGGACTGGCTTGCCTGGTGCAGGGTCTCGGGGGAGTCGAGGACCTCGCTCTGGTGGCCGACGAGGGCGGAGGCCAGCGCGCCCGTGGAGCGGACCCGCAGGTCGGCGTCGGCCTCCTCGGGGGTGCCGGTGGTGACCTGGCCCCGGACCCGGATCTGGCGGCCCTGCGCGGGCCAGTAGAAGCCGAGCGCCGCCTCGGGGCGGGCGGCCAGCTGGCGGCCCTTCGCGCTGGTGGCGTGCGAGGCGAAGTGCCAGCCCCGCTCGTCGGCGCCGTGCAGCATCAGCGTCCGTACGTCCGGCCGGCCGTGCTCGTCGACGGTCGCCAGCGACATGGTGTGCGGCTCGGTCTGCCCGGCCTCCGCGGCCGCCACGAACCACGCGTGGAACAGCGCGAGCGGATCGTCGGGCACGGCGGCCGGGTCGAAGGAGGGCAGCTCCGTGTCCCACACCCGCAGGGAGCGGAGGGTCTGCTGAAAACGGGCCGCGAGGTCATCACCGGATCCGGTCATGCCCCCATCATTCGCCCCCGGACCCGCGCGGCCGCACCCGCCCCCACCGGCTGCGGGAGCCGCATGAGCGGATCGTGGCCGAGGGGCCGTTCGTGGCCCACTCCACCCGCTTCCTCATCGAGGCACGGGAACCGGCCGGGGAACCGCGCTGACCTACCGGGGAGCCGCGCTGACCTCGTACGTCCCGTAGTCCCTGACCGGGATGGCGTGCGCCGCCTTCTGGATGCCCCCGCACGCGCCCGCTTCCGTCCCGCCCTCACCCCCGCCCCAGCACCACCGTCCCCGACGAGCAGAACCAGCCCCCCGTCCCCGAGGCCACCGCCAGCTCCGGCAGGCTTCCGTCAGGGCGCCGAACCTGGAGTCCCGGGGCCTCGCCGCGTAACTGCCGCACAGCCTCCACAAGCAAGAACAGGCCCCGCATCCCCGGATGGCAGGCCGAGAGCCCGCCGCCGTCGGTGTTGACCGGCAGCCGGCCCTTCTCCTCCACGAACGGTCCGCCCTCGCCCTTGGCGCAGAAGCCCAGGTCCTCCAGGGTCACCAGCGTCATGTAGGTGAAGGCGTCGTAGATCTCGGCGAAGTCGATGTCCTCCGGGCCCACCCCGGCCCGTTCGAAGGCGAGCCTGCCGCTGACCGCCGCCGGGGAGACCGTGAAGTCCTCCCACTGCGACATCGCCGTGTGCGAGACGTGCTCGCCGGTGCCGAGGATCCAGACCGGTGCCTTCGCCGTGTCGGGGACGTACTCCTCGGCGGCGAGCAGTACCGCGCAGCCGCCGTCGCTGCGGATGCAGCAGTGCAGCTTGGTGAACGGGTCGGCGATCACCGGCCCGGACAGGACGTCGTCCACCGTGATCGGGTCGCGGAACATCGCCTCCGGGTTGAGTGCGGCGTTCGCCCGCGCCTGGACCGCCACCTCGGCGAGCTGCTCCAGCGTCGTGCCGTACTCGTGCATATGGCGGCGCGCGGCCATCGCGTACTTGGCGACGAGCGTGTGCCCGTGCGCCACCTCGAACTGCAGCGGCCCGCGCGCCCCGAAGGAGAGGTTGGAGGTGCGCCGCCCCGCCTTGATGTCGGCGCGGGCGGTCGCGCCGTACACCAGAAGGACCGCGTTCGCGTGCCCGGCGGCGATCGCGTCGGCCGCGTGGGCCGCCATGACCTCCCAGGTGGCGCCGCCCACGGCGGTGGAGTCCACCCAGCGCGGCCGCAGCCCGAGGTACTCGGCGACCTCGACCGGGGCGAGCGTGCCGAGCCCGACCGACGCCAGCCCGTCGATCACCGACCGGTCGAGCCCGCTGTCGGCGAGCGCGCGCCGCGCGGCCTGGGCATGCAGGGTGTAGGGGGTGGCCTCGTCGACCCGGCCGCAGTCCGAGAGGGATATGCCGACGACGGCGACCTTGCGCCGCCGGGAGGAAGTCCGCGGGGTGGCAGTCATGAATCTGACGGTACATCAGATAATCTGGCGCGTATGCCCCACAGCAGCGCCGAAGACGTCGACGAGTACCTTGCCGAAGTCGTCGAGCCCGACCGGCTCACCGTCCTCGTGCGGCTGCGCGAACTGTGCCGTCTGGAGCTGAAGGGGTACGAGGAGGGGATGGCGTACGGCATGCCCGCCTACCGGCTGCCCGGCGGCGAGCCCGAGATCGCCTTCGCCAATCAGCGGCAGTACATCTCCTTCTATCTGATGCGCCCCGACGTCCGGGAAGGCTTCGCGGACCGGCTCGCCGGCCAGGACATGGGCAAGGGCTGCCTGCGCTTCCGCCGGACCGAGAAGGTCGACTTCACGCTCGTACGGGACCTGCTGCGGGCCACCGCCGCGGGCCCCGGCCAGGTCTGCTGATCCCGCCCGCCCCGCCTCTGGGCATCTGAGCGGGCCCGCTCTAACATGACGGCCCGTCAGATACGGAGGGGAGCTCCATGGACGCCGCCTTCACCGCGGAGCAGGACGAGATCCGCCGCACCCTGCGCGAACTGCTCGCCAAACGGTCCTCACCCGGTGACGTCCGGGCGGCGGTCGCCACCGCCGACGGCTACGACCCCGCGCTCTGGGCCCAGCTCTCCGAACGGCTGGGCCTGCCCGGTCTCGCCCTGCCCGAGGCGTACGGCGGCGTCGGCTGCACCCCCGCCGACCTCGCCCTCGCCGCCGAGGAGACCGGCCGCGCCCTGACTCCCTCGCCGCTGCTCGCCACCTCCGTCCTCGCCGCCCCGCTGATCGCGGCGCTCGGCGCCGAGGCCCAGCGGGCCGCGCTCCTGCCCCCGATCGCCGCCGGAACCCTGACCGCCACGCTCGCCGTCCCCGGCGGGCACCTCGCCACCGCACTCGGCCTGACCGGCGACCCCGCCGAGGGGCAGTGGGCCGGCGGCGGCCGGGCGGGCGGTGTCCAGGCCCGGCCGGTACGGGACGGCTGGCAGCTGTACGGGGAGGCCGCCCAGGTCCTCGACGGGCACAGCGCGGACCTGCTGCTCGTCGCCGCGCACACCGGAGGCTTCGCCCGCAGCCGCACCCTCCTCTTCCTCGTCCGCGCGGACACCCCAGGACTCGGCCGGCAGCGGCAGACCGCCCTGGATGTGACCCGGCCGCAGGCGACGGTCGAACTGCGTGACTGCCCGGGGGAGTTGCTCGGCACCGACCCGGCCGACGTGCCCGGCGCGCTCGCCGCCACGGGCCGTACGGTGGCCACCGTCCTCGCCGCGGAGTCCGTCGGCGCGGCGGCCGCGGCGCTGGAGAGGACCGTCGAGTACGTCCGTACCCGCGAACAGTTCGGCCGGCCCATCGGGTCCTTCCAGGCCGTCAAGCACCGCCTCGCCGATCTCTACGTCCAGCTCCAGGCCGCCCGCTCGGCGGCGTACTACGCCGCCTGGGACCCGGACGCCGGAGGTCTCGCCCTCGCCCAGGCCCTGGAGGCGCTGCGGACCGTCACCGGCGAGGCGATCCAGCTCCACGGCGGCATCGGTTTCACCTGGGAGCACGAGGCGCACCTCTACTTCAAACGGGCCGCGGCCGACGAGCTGCTCTTCGGGCCGGTCCACCGGCTGCGCGCCCGCGCGGCCGAGGAGGCAGGCCTCTTCGCCGACGGGGTGGTGGCTCCCTGATGCGTCAAGGGCCGCCGGGCATCCGGCTGATCCAGAAGGTCTCCTCCACCCGGGCGTTCGCGAAGATCGCCCCGCATGTCGTCCCGGCGATGGACCGCGCGGTGCACCGCCTCACCCGCGGCAAGGTCATGCTCAGCGCCCGGATGCTGCCCGGCCTCGTCCTGACCGCGCGCGGCGCGAAGTCGGGCCGGCCGCGCACCACACCGCTGGCCTGCATGCCGGAGCCGGGCGGCAGCTGGATCCTCGTCGGCTCCAACTTCGGCCGTCCGGGGCATCCCGCGTGGACCGCGAACCTGCTCGCGCACCCGGACGCGCGGGTGAGCCTGCACGGCGAGGAGTTCGGTGTACGGGCCGAGCCGCTGACGGGGCAGGAGCGGGAGCGGGCGTGGGCGGCGGTGCTGGAGTTCTGGCCGCCGTACGCCACGTATCAGGCCCGGGTGGAGCGGGAGATCAGACTCTTCCGGCTCACGCGCAAAGGGTGACGCCACGGCCCGCGGACACATGAACGCCGACGCGAGAACGCGGACACAGAACGTGGACACAAGAACGCGGACACAAGAACGCCGACGGCGGTCGCAAGGGTGAACCGCCGTCGGCGTGACAGGACTGGACGACGGGACGGACCGGGGAGAAGACCTGCGGCAGGCGCGTCCGCACGCCGCGCGGTGCGGAGAGCGCGTGCGTTACTTCGCCGGCTTCTTGCCGGTGATGCCCAGATGGACCAACAGGGCGAGGTTCGGCTTGAGTTCGGCCTGCTTGACGCCCCAGGTCTGGAAGCCCTTCTGGTGTCCGGCGACCGCGGCCAGCATCGCGACCAGCGAGCCCGCCATCGCCGCGGGGCTGACGTCCTTGTCGACCTTGCCCTTGGACTGGAGCTCCTTCACCGCGTCGGTGAGGGAGTTGGTGACGGAGTTCAGGATCTTCATGCGGATCTTGTAGAACCGCTTGTCGCCCTCCGCCGCCCCCAGGTCCACCACGCGCAGGATCGCGTCGTGGCGTCTCCAGAAGTCCAGGAAGCCGTCGACGAGTTCCTCGGCGGCCTGCCATCCGGCCTTGCCGATCCAGGCGCGGCCGGAGACCAGTTCGGTCAACGCGGCGCCTTCCTTGGCCATTTCCTCGGCGATCTCGAGGACCGCGCCCTCGACGTCCGGGAAGTACTGGTAGAAGGTCGCGGGTGAGGTGCCCGCCTTCCGGGCCACGTCGATGACTTTGACGTCCCGGTACGGCGAGGAGCTGAGCATCTCGCTGAGGCAGTCGAGCAGCTTCTGCCGCGTCGCCTGACCTCGTCGACCGGCCACGCGGCCGTCGACGGTGCGTACTTGTCCTGTCATGCCGTCAGCTTACCGAGGGGTGATCGGCGCGCGATTCGGCCGACTGCAAATGGGGTGCACCCCCTGCTCCGGCCGCTCCCGATGTCCAGGCGCCACACCGTCACACCCCCATAAGGCTTATTAACAGCCTGTGGACAACTTCGGTGGACAACCCATGGAAACCCTGGAGCGGGGCTCCGTAAAATGGCTGTTTGTTCGATTTGATCGGTCTTTTCCTCCCTGCGTACGCCGATCCGCGCCGCTAGCTTGACCGTGACGGGCACCACACCCGCCCGTGACGACCCGCACCAGGGAAGGACGCCCATGGCCGCATTCGCAGAGGGCACACCCTGCTGGGTGGACGCGCAGCTGCCGGACCTCGAAGCGGGCAAGCGCTTCTACGGAGAGCTCTTCGGCTGGACCTTCGGCGAGGACCCCGGCGCGGCCTACGGCCACTACACCACCGCCTTCAAGGACGGCCGGCGCGTCGCCGCCCTCGCCCCCAAGCGCGACGGCCGCCTTCCCACCACCTGGGGCGTCTACCTCGCCACACCCGACGCCACCGCGCTCGCCGCCCGCATCGAGGCGGCCGGCGGCTCGATGGTGATGACGCCCTTCCCCATCGGCCCCTTCGGGGTCATGGCGCTCGCCGCCGACCCCGGAGGCGCCGTCTTCGGCCTCTGGCAGCCCGGCAGCCACCCCGGCTTCGAGCTCCAGAACACACCGGGATCCTTCTGCTGGGCCGAGGTCTACACCCGCGACAAGGAGGCCGTCGACGCCTTCTACACGTCCGTCTTCGGCTACGAGACGCGGGATATCGACGCCGCGTCCGAGGGGGACAGCGAACCCATCGACTTCCGGGTCTGGTCCCCCAAGGGCAGCAAGGCGGCCGACGACACCGCCATCGGCGGCCGGAGTGTGATCAACGACGCCTTCCCCGCCGAGATGCCCAGCCACTTCCTCGTCTACTTCGCCGTCGAGGACTGCGACGCCACCGCCCTGGCCGCCACCCGTCTGGGCGGGCGCGTCACCGAACCGCCCTTCGACACGCCGTACGGCAGGATCGCCGCGCTCATCGACAACCAGGGCGCCGCCTTCGCCGTCCTCGCCGAGCCGGAGCCCCTTGATCAGGGCGGCAAGGGTGAGTGATATGAGCTGAGACACCCCGATCCGCCCCCGGGTTCGCCTCGGCCGCCTCGGACAGGAACAATCAGGGGGCGCGGGGCCGTACCCTCATGGCCCTACGGGGAGGTGGCAGGCAAGTGGAGCAGCTGACGCAGCACGACCCGAGGCGGATCGGACCCTTCGAGGTGCTGGGCCGGCTCGGTGCCGGCGGTATGGGCCTGGTCTATCTCGCACGCTCGGCCTCGGGCCGGCGCGTGGCGATCAAGACCGTACGGACCGAACTCGCCGAGGACCAGCTGTTCCGTGTCCGCTTCACCCGCGAGGTCGAGGCCGCGCGGGCGGTCTCCGGCTTCTACACGGCGGCCGTGGTCGACGCCGACCCGCGGGCGGCGGTGCCGTGGCTGGCGACCGCGTACGTACCGGCGCCCTCGCTCGAGGAAATAGTGAATGAGTGCGGGCCGCTGCCCGCCCAGGCCGTGCGCTGGCTGGCCGCGGGCGTCGCCGAGGCCCTCCAGTCCATCCACGGCGCGGGCCTGGTCCACCGCGACCTCAAGCCGTCGAACGTGCTCGTGGTCGAGGACGGGCCCCGGGTCATCGACTTCGGCATCGCGTCAGGCGTCTCCAACACCCGGCTGACCATGACGAACGTGGCCGTCGGCACGCCCGCCTACATGTCGCCCGAGCAGGCGCGGGACTCGCGCAGCGTCACCGGCGCCAGCGACGTCTTCTCGCTGGGCTCGATGCTGGTGTTCGCGGCCACCGGACACGCGCCCTTCCATGGCGCGAACCCCGTCGAGACCGTCTTCATGCTGCTGCGCGAAGGACCGGACCTGGAGGGGCTGCCCGACGAGCTCCGGCCGCTGATCGAGTCCTGTATGCAGATGGAGGTCGGGCTCCGGCCCACCCCCGCCGACCTGCAGGCCCAGCTCGCCCCGCACCTCTTCGGCTCCGGCAGCGACGACAGCGGGACCGCGTCCGCGTGGCTGCCCGCGCGGGCCACCGCCATGATCGAGGCGCGGCGCGGAGGCCGTCCCTCGGCCCCGCCGCCCGCGACCCCACCGGCCCCGCCCAGACCGCCCCGCCCCGCCTGGCAGAGCGGCGAGGACCCCCGTACGGGCCAGGCGGCCCCCGGACCCGTACGGCTTGCGGGCGCCGCCGTGCCCATCGGGCCCGGGCCCCGGGTCGCCGACACACGCGCCGCGATCGTGGCCGACGCGGGCCCCGCGACCGGCTGGATCCGCCGGCCCGGCGCCGCCGAGCCCGCCCCCGCGCCCGGCACGCGCCCGCTGCCGTCCCCCACCCCGGCGCCGGACGCCGGACAGCCCGCCGAGCCCGGTCCCTGGCGGCCCTGGCGGTTCCGGATGTCGAACGACGTCTGGGGCACCCCCGTCGTCGCGGGCGATCTGCTCTACGTCACCTCCTTCGAGGTCCACGCGCTGGACGTGGCGACCGGCCGGCGGCAGTTCAAGACCCGCGACGTGGCCTGGTCCATGACGGTCGACGGCGGCCGGATCCACGCCTCCGACGGCCCGACGCTCTACGCCCTCGACGCGGTCGACGGCGCCGAGCGCTGGCGGCTCCAGACCGACGCGTGGGTGTACTCCCTCAAGGCCGACCGCGGCACGGTCGTCACCGCCACCCGCGGCGGCGGCGTCCAGGGCTGGGAGGCGTCCAACGGCGCCAAGCTCTGGGAGGTCACCGGAGCGCAGACCGACTTCGAGACCCCCGAGGCGGGGCCGGTCATCCACGGCTCCACGGTGTACGTGTGGCGGGACGCCCGCCTCCAGGCGCTGGACGCCCGCACGGGCGTGGAGCGCTGGTCGTACCCGATCGGCGACGCGGCCTCCTGCGGCAACGTGCCCGTACGGGTCGCCCCGGCCGAGGACGGCTGCGTCTACGTCTCCGCCGGGACGCGGGTGCTCTCCGTCGACATCGCCTCCGGCCACGTCCGCTGGCACTTCGAGGCCCCCGCGGTCTTCCTCTCCCCGCCCGCCTTCGCCCCCGGCCCGGCCGTGACCGGCGGTGGGGTCTACCTCGCCGACTACCTCGGCACGGTCTACGCCCTGGACGCGACCACCGGCAAGGACCGCTGGCGGATCGCCACCGAGTCCCGCCAGTCGGCGGAGCCGGTCCTCGTCGTCAACGGCAACGTCCACGTCGGCAGCGGCAGCGCGCTCTACACCCTCGACGCGGTCACCGGCACCCCCAAGTGGCGCTTCGCGGCGGGCGGAGAGGTCATCGGCACACCGGTCGTGGCCGACGGCCGCGTCCACTTCGGCTCCGCCGACCACGTCCTCTACACCCTCGACGCGAGCGGCGGTCAGCTCCGCTGGAAGCTCGCCACCGGCGGGGAGATCACCGGCTCGCCGGTCGCCAAGGGCGGTGTGGTCTACGCGTGCAGCAAGGACCGCTGCGTCTACGCGCTGGACGCGGTGAAGGGCACGGCGACCGGCCGCGGCGCCGGGGCCCGCTGACCCGGCGGCGCTAGACCGGCCCGTCGCGGTCCCGCGGCGGGCGGCGCTCGTCCCAGGTCGGGGTGTCCATCGTCCGGGTCGGCTCCTGCGCGTGCGGGGGCTGCTCGTACGGGCCCGAAGGCACCGGACGGTGCTCCAGGCGGTCCCGGCGGCGGCGCGGGCGGCCCGACATGATCGCGGCGGCCAGGAGCAGCAGCGCCCCGCCGCCGAGGGCGCTCGCAGCGCCGTCGCCGATGCCCGAACCGTCGGCGCCCACCGTCAGGCCGCCCTCGGCCTGTCCGACGCGGACCATCCACAGGATGGTGAAGCCAAGCACGATCACGCCCGCGAGCGCCACCAGCGGGCGGGAGCGCAGGACGACGCCGATCAGCGTCAGCAGGGCCGCGACGGCGAACGGCAGCAGGATCGAGAGCCAGAGCTCCGCCTTCACGTCCGTGATGCCGGCGAACAGGTCCCCGACGCGGTAGTCGCGCCCGTGCCGGCCGTCGTACCACTCCCGAAACGGACTCCACACGGCGGCCGCCGCGCCGACGACAGCCAGCACGGCGCCGATGACGTTACGCACCATCCTCCGACGCCTCCCTTTCTGGGCTCGGCCAGGCGGTCGTAGATCCCCTCCGACGCTACGCCGACGCCGTGGGGGCCGCCACGCGGGACGGAGGGGGCGGGGAAGTATGAGAAGGTGTCGTGCGCCCGTCAAGAACGGGTTTTCGGACACTCACATCAACGGGGGTTGAAATGAAGCTTCGCCATGTCCGTGCTATCGCCGTCTTCGGCGTCGCCCTGGTCGCGCTGACGGGAGCCCGCGGCTCCGGCGGTGGCGGCTGCGACAATCACAGCAGCTCGTCCAGCAGCTCCGGGGGCAGCTCCTCCGGTGGCAGCTCCTCCTCGGGCAGCGACGGCAGCTCCTCCTCCGGCAGCTCCTCCGGCAGCGACAGCAGCAGCTCCGGCGGCGTCTCCGTGCCCGGCGGCTCCAGCGCCAACAAGGCCGAGCGCGACGTCCGCATCGACGACTGCCTCATCACGCGCGACAAGCTCACCGTGAAGCTGACCGTCACCAACAACAGCTCCACCACCTACAAGTACGACGTCGGCGTCCAGTTCAAGGGCGAGATCGGCGGCCCCTCCGCCAACGTCGCCATCGCCAACGTCGACGACCTGCTCGTGCCGGCCAACTCCTCCAAGAGCACCGAGGCCAGCACCCCCTACACCGGCACCGGCGACGGCTCCGAGTACAAGAAGTGCCAGGTCATGACCGCCAGCCGGACCATGAGCTAACGCAGCCGAAAGCCCGCGCCCCCCGCCCCGCGCCTGCCTTCGAACAGCTCCGCCTGCCGCTTTGGCGGCAGGTTCCCGAGCGCGATCAGGTGCGGGGCTTGGGCGAGTGCCTGCGCCCGCGCCGCCTCCCTGGCCGACCACACCGCCCGTACGGTCCCCTGCACCGCCTCCGTCGGATGGCCGGCGATCACGGCGGCCGCGCTCCTCGCGGCGTCCGCCGCCCCGCCGGGCGGGGTCAGCTCGGACACCAGGCCCGTCTCGTACGCCCGTCGCGCCGAGACCCGCTCCGCCGTCCCCATCAGGGACATCCGGGCCACCTCACCGAACGGCATCCGCTGCGCCATGTACACCGCCTCGTAGGCGCTGACCATGCCGTACGTCGTGTGCGGGTCGAAGAAGGTCGCCTCGGTCGAGGCCACCACGAACTCCGCCTCGCCCAGCAGATAGAACGCCCCGCCGCAGGCCATCCCCTCCACGGCCGCGATCACCGGCTTCCACAGGTCGTTCGCCTTGGGGCCGATCGCGAGCAGCGGATCGTCGATCGAGTACGGCGACGAGGGCTGCTCCACCACCGCCTCGCGGTCGATGCCCGTACAGAAGACCCGGGTGCCGGAGCCGGTGACGACCACCGCCCGGACGGCGTCGTCCCGCCTGAACTCACGCCAGACCGCAGTGAGTTGGGAGGCCATCTCCAGCGTGAGGGCGTTGTGCTTCGCCGGCCGGTCCAGCGTGACCAGCGCGACCCCCGACTTCTTGTCGCACTCCACCCGGACGCTCATGAGCGCTCCAGCAGCCAGCGCGGCACGCTCACCCCGTCGATCTCGGTGAAGGCGACCCGCACCGCCGCCCCGATCCGCAGCCGCGCCGGATCGACCGAGTTCAGCGCCGCGTCCGGCGCGGCCACCACATTGCCGGCCAGCCGGATCTGCGGGGCATCCACCAGCTCGACCAGGACGGCGTTGTACGGCGCCTGCGCGGCGTAGTCGGGCAGCAGCGGCGGATGCGGGATCACGAACGACCAGATCCGGCCACGCCCGCTCATCCGGAGCCAGCGGCTGTCGAAGGACTGGCAGCGCGGGCAGCACGGCCGGGGCGGGAACCGAGGCTCGCCGCACTCCGGCGCGGCGCAGGCCTGGATCCGCAGCTCTCCCCGGGCGGCGTACTCCCAGAAGGGGGCGCCGTCCTCGTCGATGACGGGTGCGAGCATCGTGGGCTCCTCACGCTCGAAGCAGGATCGCGGATGTGGGGACGCCCTCGCCCGCCGTGACCAGGCAGGTCGACGCGTCCGGGACCTGTGCGGTGCTGGTGCCGCGCAGCTGCTTCACGCCTTCGTTGATCAGGTTGAAGCCGTGGACGTACGCCTCGCTGAGCCCGCCGCCGCCGGTGTTGACCGGCAGCCGGCCGCCGATCTCCAGCGCGCCGCCCTCCGTGAAGGCGCCGCCCTCACCGCGTCCGCAGAAGCCGTACCCCTCCAGGGAGAGCGGGATCAGCGGGGTGAACGCGTCGTAGATCTGGGCGACGTCCACGTCCTGGGGGCCGAAGTCGGCCTGTTTCCACAGCTGCCGGGCGGCGGTCCAGGCCGGGCCGGTGAGCGGGTCGTCGTTCCAGTAGTTGACCATGCCGTGGTGCTGGGCGGGCAGGCCCTGGGCGGCGGAGTGCACGTACACCGGCCGCTGCCGGCAGTCCCGGGCCCGCTCGGCCGACACGATCACGCAGGCCAGCGCGCCGTCCGTCTCCAGGCAGTTGTCGAAGAGGCAGAGGGGCTCGCTGATCCAGCGGGCGGTCATGTACATCTCGCGGGTCAGCGGGCGCTCGTACATGATCGCGGCCGGGTTCTGGTTGGCGCGGTTGCGGCAGGCCAGGGCGACGTTGAAGAGATGGTCGCGGGTGGCTCCGTATTCGTGCATGTAGCGGCGGGCGAGCATCCCGATCTCGTCGGAGGGGCGCAGCAGGCCGAACGGGCGGGTCCACTGGCCGGGGGTGGGCAGCTGGACCGCGGTGTTCTTCCACGGCCGAGGGCCGGAGCCGCGCTTGCGGGACCGCCAGGCGACGCCGACACTCGCCTGGCCGGTGGCGACGGCGGCGGCGAGGTGTCCGACGGTGGCGCAGGAACCGCCGCCGCCGTAGCCGACCTTGGAGAAGAAGGTGACGTCTCCCGCGCCGATGGTCTTGGCGACCTCGACCTCGTCGGTCTCCTCCATCGTGTACGAGGCGAAGGCGTCGACCTCGGAGGGGGCGATGCCCGCGTCGTCGAGCGCCGCGAGGATGGCCCGGCAGGCCAAGGTCTTCTCGGAGTCGGTCAGTTGCTTCGCGAAGGGTGTCTGTCCTATGCCGACGATCGCGGTCGCGTCCTTCAGTCCTGGCATCGGCACCTCCGCGGTGGGTCGCTGCTGCTGACAGCGCGTCAGGCTACAGCTAATCTGACGGATAGTCAGCTAAGTGGGAGGGGCGGAGATGCGCGGGGACCTGGAGTGGGGCTCGATCCCGAGGCTGGTGCGGTCGGCCGCCGAGCGGTACGGCCCGAGGGAGGCGGTCGTCGAGGGCCGCCTCCGGATCACCTACGCGGAACTCGGCGAGCGCGTCGAGCGGGCCGCGGCCGCCTGCATCGCGGCGGGGGTAAGGCCGGGGGACCGCGTCGCGATCTGGGCGCCCAACACCCTCGACTGGATCGTCTCCGCCCTCGGCGCGGTGACGGCCGGGGCGGTGCTCGTCCCGCTCAACACCCGTTTCAAGGGCGCGGAGGCGGCGTACGTCCTCTCCCGCTCCCGCGCCCGGCTGCTCTTCATCACGGGCACGTTCCTCGGCACCTCGTACGTCGCCTCGCTGCGCCGGTCCGGGGTCGAACTGCCCGACCTGGAGCAGGTCGTGGTCCTCGCGGACAGCGCGCCGGAGGACTACCGCACCTGGAAGGACTTCCTGGCCGGAGGGGACACCATCGGCGACGACGAGGTCCGGGCCCGGGCCGACGCGGTCGAGTCCGCCGCGCCCTCGGACATCATCTTCACCTCAGGGACCACCGGCCGGCCCAAGGGCGCGGTCATCACACACGCCCAGACCCTGCGCTGCTACGGCGTCTGGAGCGAGCTGGCCGGACTGCGGGAGGGCGACCGCTATCTGATCGTTAACCCGTTCTTCCACACCTTCGGCTACAAGGCCGGCATCATCGCCTGCCTGATGCGGGGCGCGGTGATGGTGCCGCAGCCGGTCTTCAGCGTGGACACCGTCCTCGCCAACATCGCCGCCGAACGGATCTCGGTCCTGCCCGGCCCGCCCACCCTCCACCAGTCCCTGCTGGACCACCCGGCCCGCGGAAGCCATGACCTCTCCGCCCTGCGGCTGGTCGTCACGGGCGCGGCGGTGGTGCCGCTCCAGCTGGTGGAACGCCTGCGGTCCGAGCTGGGCGTGGGGACGGTCCTCACGGCGTACGGCCTGTCCGAGGCGAGCGGCATCGTGACGATGTGCCGCCGAGGCGACCCCCCGGAGGTGATCGCGTGGACCTCGGGCCGGGCGATCCCGGACACGGAGGTCCGTATCGAGAACGGCGAGGTGCTGGTCCGCGGCCACCATGTGATGGGCGGCTACTTCGAGGACCCGGAGGAGACGGCGAAGGTCCTGGACGCGGACGGCTGGCTGCACACGGGCGATGTGGGCGAGCTGGACGCGGCCGGCAACCTGCGGATCACGGACCGGATCAAGGACATGTTCATCGTCGGCGGTTTCAACGCCTATCCGGCGGAGATCGAGCAACTCCTCGGCCTGCACCCGGAGATAGCGGACGTGGCCGTGATCGGGATCCCGGACGCGCGCCTGGGCGAGGTGGGCAAGGCGTTCGCGGTCCGGCGGCCGGGCGCGACGCTCACGGCGGACGACCTGATCGCGTGGGCGCGGCGGGAGATGGCGAACTACAAGGTCCCGAGGGAGGTGGAGTTCGTGACGGCGCTGCCCCGGAACGCGAGCGGTAAGGTCGTCAAGGGGGAACTGCGCGACCGGTCCGCGCGGGGTACCGGCTGATCAGCGCGGAGCGGCCGTCACGGCGTGCCCCGTGGCATGGACGTTCGCGGCCGCGGAGGTGGCCGAGCCCGCGGTGACCGCGACGGCGATGAGGGCGCCGAGGAGCAGACGTCTGGCGCGGTTCATGCGATCCTCCGCAAGGACGGGTTGTTTCCGGACATGAATGACCCTAGGTGTCGGTCGGGTGAATGTTCGATGGTTGCCCTGTGTTCCGGACAACTTATGGCGCGTTCGGCCCCGGCCCGACCGCCCCATGCGCCCGGAGACGAACCGAGCCCCAAAAATACGCGGCCGCGACGGCTCCCCCTCCGCGCCGCCGCGGCCGCACCCCGTGGGTGAAAGGTCTTCGTCCCCCCTGGCCGGTCCTACTTGGCCGGTTCGGTCGTCGCGTGGATGTTGTCGGTCGACGCGTCGCCCGTGCCGGCCTCGGGGGCTGTCGGGGCCGGGGCCGGGTTGGTGCCGGTGGCGTGGATGTTCTTGATGCCGATCTTCTCGGCGACCGCGTCGGTCGCCGGGGAGCCGGTGGCGTGGATGTTCTTCGTCTGGATCTGCTCGCCGCCGGTGCCGGTCGCGTTGGTGGTGTCGCTCATGGTGTTCTCCCGTTGGTGTCGTGCGTCAGACGCTGGGTTGGGCGAGGCCCGCCCGGCTGTTCCCCCGTGGACGGCCGGACGGGCCTCTTGGGGCCGTTCACCCTAGTGCGTTGGAGCGACGGCCTCTCCAGTGACCCGTCTGCCCCCCGACGCGACGGATCCTTGAAGAAAAGAATGCCGTGCGGCGATAAACGAACGATGAACGTCTGATTCGGGCGTCGGCCGGGGCCCGGTCCGGGGGCGGCTTTACGCGGCCGCGACCGGCTTCAGCAGGGCGCGGACCGAGTCGACCTCCGGGGAGCCCAACTCCTCGTAGATGCCGAGGGCTTCCTGCCAGCAGACCCGTGCGCGGCCGTTCTGCCCGATGCCGTCGAGGGCGCGTCCCAGGACGGTCAGGACGTTGCCCCGGCGCCATTCGCCGCCGATGCCGCGCAGGACGGTGAGCGCCATCTCGGCGTTGGCGGCGGCCTGTGCGTGCCGCAGGGCGGCGATGTCGACCTCGGCGAGGCGGAAGAGCGTCATGCCTTCCCAGAGCCGCTGGCGGCTGTCGCGGAAGACGTCGAGGGCTTCGCGGAGCCGGTCGGCGGCGGCGGGGAGGCGTCCGCTCTGGGTGAGCGCGAGCCCGAGGGCGTAGCGGCCGTTGGCGCCCTTGAGGGCGTGGCCCATGGCGTCGTACATGTCGGTGCCCTGCTGGGCGAGGGTGACCGCGCTGTCCGTACGGCCCATGCCGAGGTGGATGCGGGAGAGGTTGCACAGGGCGCTGGCCTCGCCGGCCTGGTCCTCGCAGCCGCGGAAGGCGTCGATGGCCTGGGTGAGGTGCTGTTCGCCGTCGTCCTGCCGGTTCTGGTAGATGGCGATGACACCTCGGGTGTTCGCGGCCCAGCAGCAGGGGAGGGGGTCGCCGATCGCCTCGGCCTGGCTCATGGCCTCGTGGGCTTCCTGGTCGGCCTGGTCGAAGCGGCCCGAGACATGGTGGACGTAGGCCAGGGTGACGGAGGCGCGGGCTTCGGCCCTGGTGTCGCCGGCGGCCCGCGCGGCCTCCCGCAGGCCGGCGGCCGCGGCTTCGTACTGCTTGGAGTTGGCGCCCGACTCGGCGAGGTCGAGGGAGGCCCAGAGCAGGTCCACGGACCGGCGCAGGGTGGCCGCGGTGGTCGACTGGCGCACGCAGGCGAGGAGGCAGTTGGCCTCGGCGTAGAGCCAGTCCTGGGCGGCGTGCCGGTCGGTGAAGGAAAGTCCGGGGTAGGTCGTGGGCTCCAGGTGGTCGACCAGGCGGTCGCCGGGCCGCTCGATGCCGTACACGCCGGCCGCCGTCGACAGGTAGAAGTCGAGCAGCCGTGACAGCGCCGACTCCCTTTCGGCCGGGGGCTGTTCGTCCCGCTCGGCGCATGAGCGTGCGTAGAGGCGTACGAGGTCGTGGTAGCGGTAGCGGCCCGGTGCGGCGGACTCCAGGAGGGAGGTGTCGACGAGGGCTTCGAGGAGGTCCTCGGCGTCCCGGACCGGCAGGTCCAGGACCGCGGCGGCGGCCGCGAGGGAGATGTCGGGGCCGTCGGCGAGGCCGAGCAGGCGGAAGGCGCGGGCCTGGGCCGGCTCCAGCTGGCCGTAGCCGAGCTCGAAGGTGGCCTTGACGGCGAGGTCGCCGGCCTGGAGCTCGTCGAGGCGGCGCCGCTCGTCGGCGAGCTTGGCGGCGAGCACCGACACGGTCCAGGTGCGCCGGGCGGCCAGCCGGGAGGCGGCGATCCGGATGGCCAGCGGCAGGAATCCGCAGGCGGCGACCACGTCGAGGGCCGCCTCGCGCTCGGCGGAGACCCGCTCCCTGCCGACGATCTTGGTGAAGAGCTGGAGGGCCTCCTCGGGGGACATCACGTCGAGGTCCACGAGGTGCGCGCCGGCCAGGTCGACCATCCGGGTGCGGCTGGTGACCAGGGCCGCGCAGCCCGGTGTGCCGGGCAGCAGCGGCCGGATCTGGGCGGCGTCGCGTGCGTTGTCGAGCAGGACGAGGATGCGCCGGCCGTCGAGGGTGGAGCGGTAGAGCGCGGCCCGCTCGTCGAGGGAGTCCGGGATGGCCGCGTCCGGGGTGCCGAGCGCGCGCAGGAAGGAGCCGAGGACGGTCTCCGGCTCGGCGGCGCGGGCCCCGGCGCCCTGGAGGTCGACGTACAGCTGGCCGTCGGGGAAGTGCGGGCGGGCGTCGTGGGCGACGTGGACGGCGAGCGTGGTCTTGCCGACGCCGCCGATCCCGGCGAGGGCGGAGACGGCCATGACCGAGCCCTCGGCGGTGGCGAGCCGGTCGCCCAGTTCGCGGACGAAGGCGGCGCGGCCGGTGAAGTCGGAGACGGTGGCGGGGAGCTGGGCGGGGCGGTTGCGGCTGGGGGCGGGCGCGGCGGACGGTTCGACCGGGCGGGCCAGTTCGGCGTCGGCCTGGAGGATGCGCTGCTGGAGCCGGGAGAGTTCGGGGCGCGGGTCGACGCCGAGCTCGTCGGCGAGGAGGCGGCGGGTGTCGGCGTAGACGGCGAGGGCCTCGGCCTGGCGGCCGCTGCGGTACAGGGCCAGCATGAGGAGCTCGCGCAGCCGCTCGCGCAGGGGGTGCGCGGCGGTGAGCGCGGTCAGCTCGGAGACGGCCTCGGCGTGCGAGCCGACATCCAGGTCCAGGTCGAGGCGGGACTCCAGGAGCTGGAGCCGCCACTCCTCCAGGCGGGTCCGCTGGGTCTCGGCGTACGGGCCGGGGACGGAGGCGAGCGGCTCGCCGTCCCAGAGGCCCAGGGACTTGTTGATCAGGACGCGGGCCTGGGTGCGGTCCCCGGCGGCGCGGGCCTTCTCCGCCTCGGCGACGAGCTCCTGGGCGACGTGCAGGTCGAGGGAGTCGGCGCGGGTGCGGATGGCGTAGCCACCTGACTCGCTGACCAGGACCCCGGGGTCGAGAACCTTGCGCAGCCGCGAGGCGTACGTCCGGACGGCCGCGAGCGCCTGCGAGGGGGGTTCGTCGCCCCAGATGGCGTCGATGAGCTCGGCGGCGGTCGCCGTGCGGCCGTCGCGGAGCAGCAGCGCGGCCAGCAGGGCGCGCTGTTGCGGTGAGCCGGAGGGCAGGGCTTCGCCGTCCCGCCATGCGCGGACCGGGCCGAGCACACCGAAGCGCAGGTCACTTCCGTGACCTGTGAGCGGAGCCCGCTGCTCCGGTACGCGTGGCCCGTTGTCGCGGTCCATAGCTCCCCCTGCTCGCACCCCTGGTCCCTGGTCCCTGGTCTTGTCGCTGGTTTCGCCCCCGACAGTCTGCCTTGTCCGGAGCGGGCGCGTCAGCATCGGGTGACTCTCTGCACAAGGTCATGACAGGATCCGGCTACCACGGAGCTGACGGACCGTCAGATCAGCGCTACCGTGGAAGGCATGGAGACCTTCCCGAAGATCATCTCGGTGGACGACCACACGGTGGAGCCCCCCAACGTCTGGCGGGACCGGCTCCCGTCGAAGTACCACGACGTCGGACCCCGGATCGTCCGGGCCCCGCTGAAGGAAATGACCTTCCTCGGCGGCAAGTTCGCCCCGGTCATGGGCGCGAAGGGGGACGAAGGGCCGATCGGCGACTGGTGGGTCTACGAGGACCTGCACCGCCCCCTCACCCGCCTCGACACCGCCGTCGGATACGACCGCGACGAGATCAAACTCGAAGTGATCACCTACGAACAGATGCGGCCCGGGTCGTACAGCGTGCCCGACCGGCTCGCGGACATGGATGTCAATCACGTCCAGTCCGCCCTGTGTTTCCCCACGTTTCCGCGATTCTGCGGTCAGACGTTCACCGAGGCCGGCGACCGCGAGCTCGGACTGCTCGGGGTGCGCGCCTACAACGACTGGATGGTCGAGGAGTGGTGCGGGCCCCAGGCGCACGGCCGGCTCATCCCGCTCACCCTGATCCCGCTCTGGGACGCCGAGCTGGCGGCGGCCGAGGTGCGCCGCAACGCGGCCCGTGGCGTACGGGCCGTCGCCTTCTCCGAGATACCGCCCCACCTGGGGCTTCCCTCGATCCACACCGACTGCTGGGACCCCTTCCTGGCCGCCTGCGACGAGACCGGCACGGTCGTCGCCATGCACATCGGCTCCTCGTCGAGGATGCCGTCGACCTCGGCGGACGCGCCGCCGGCGGTCGGCTCCACGATCACCTTCGCCAACTGCTGCTTCTCGATGGTCGACTGGCTGATGAGCGGCAAGTTCGAGCGCTTCCCGAACCTGAAGGTCATGTACGCCGAGGGCCAGATCGGCTGGATTCCGTACATCCTCGAGCGCGCGGACGTCGTCTGGGAGGAGAACCGCGGCTGGGGCGGGGTCGCCGACAAGGTCCACCGCCCGCCGTCCGAGCTCTTCGCCGGCCATGTCTTCGGCTGCTTCTTCGACGACGCCTTCGGCCTGCGGAACCTCGACGCGATCGGGGTCGGCAACGTCCTCTACGAGACGGACTACCCGCACTCCGACTCGACCTGGCCCAAGTCCAAGGAGGTCGGCGAGGCGCAGATGGGGCACGTCGACCCGGAGGTGGTGGAGCGGATCGTCCGCGGAAACGCGATCGACCTGCTCGGGCTCACGGCGGACGGGCTGTGGGCGGGGCCCGGGGCGTGACGGCCGGGTCGGGCCCGTCGGCTTCCGGCCCGGGCCCGCTCTCCTCACGGGATGTCGCGGATGCTGTGTTCGCTCAGGTCGGCCGCGTGCCGGGCGATGGTGCGGTAGTCGGCGTCGTCATGCAGGACGGTCAGCCCATGATGGGCCGCGGTCGCCGCGATGATCAGGTCGACGGCCGAGGCGCTGCGGTGTTCGCCGTCCCGCGCCATCCGCTGCTGCACCGAACCGATCCAGCGCCCGGCGTTCTTGGGTACCGCCACGTCGGGGTACAGGTCGGTGAACATCTCCGCGATCTCGTCGTACTCGCGACTGTTCCGAGCGCTGTAGAGGAACTCGGCGCGCTGCGGGTAGCACGACGCGATCGCCTCGGCGTCGATCGCGTCGTACCAGGCCGACTGCAGGGCCGGGGTGCTGAGCAGCCGGACGAGGCCCGAGGTGTCGAGCAGGTAGATCACCGACTGTCCTTCTCCGCCCGATGCAGACGTTCCGCGTCCTCGACGGCCCCCCACTGGCGCGCACGCTCGAAGTGACGGCCGATGCGTGCCGCGCGTTCCTGCCGGTCGGCGTAGAAGCGGAGGGCGAGATTGACGGCCTCCTTCTTGGTCCTGGCCTTGGACAGGGCCATGACTCGTCGCAGTGCGTCATCGTCTATGTCGATCTGGGTCACGCCCATGTCACACCTCCGTCGATGTGGGGGATGTACAAAGAATTGTACGTCAACAACATTGGCGCGCGAGTCGGATGCCCCGGATCGCGCCAAGGGGTTCCGGCGCGACTCTTGCTCCACCGTGCGCCGACGGCGACGATGGGCCCGCAAGTATCTGATGGGCCGTCAGGTGAGGGGTGGATTCATGGTGATGTACGGGATGCAGCTCCCGGTCCAGTCGCAGAGCAGCATCTACGCCGAGCCCTGGGAGGCCGGGGCCGGGCCCATGGATCTCGTCGAGATCGCCGAGGTCGCCGACCGCTGCGGCTTCGGCTACCTCGCCTGCTGCGACCATGTGGCCATACCCCGCAGGCTGGCGGGGGCCATGAGCACGGTCTGGTACGACCCCGTCGCCACCCTCTCCTTCCTCGCCGCCGCCACCTCGCGCGTCCGGCTGCTGAGCCATGTCGCCGTCGTCGGGCTGCGCCATCCGCTCGTCACCGCCAAGGCGTACGCCACCGTCGACCACCTCTCCGGCGGCCGGCTGGTCCTCGGGGTCGGGGCCGGGCACGTACAGGAGGAGTTCGATGCCGTCGGGGCCGACTTCGCCCGGCGCGGGGCGGTGCTCGACGAGACGATCGACGCGCTGAAGGCGGCCCTCGGGCCGGAGGAGTACCCCGCCTTCACCGGGGAGCGGTTCGCCTTCAAGGACCTCGGGCAGCGGCCCCGGCCCGCCCAGGAACGGGTGCCCGTCTGGGTCGGCGGCTCCTCACCGGCCGCCGTGCGGCGCGCCGCGCTCAAGGGGGACGGCTGGCTGCCGCAGGGCGATCCCCGCGACCGGCTGCCGGGCCAGATCGCCCGGCTCCGGCAGCTGCGGGAGGAGGCCGGGGTGACCGATCCGCTCACCGTCGGCGCCATCACCGAGCCGCTGTACGTCGGCGAGGCGTCCTGGGACACCGGCCGGCGCACCCTGACCGGCGACCCGGAGGCGCTCGCCGAGTCGCTGCGGGCGTACGGCGCGATGGGCGTGCACCAGATCCAGGTGCGGTTCCGCTCCCGGAGCCGCAGCGAACTGACCGACCAGATGGCGGCCTTCGCCGCCGATGTGGCTCCGCACCTTCAAGGCTAGGGAGTACGGCATGGGCAAGCTGGACGGGCGGGTCGTCGTCGTCACGGGCGCGGCGCGCGGACAGGGGGAGCAGGAGGCGCGGCTCTTCGCCGCCGAAGGGGCCAAGGTCGTCCTCACGGACGTGCTGGACGAGCAGGGCGAGGCGCTGGCGAAGGAGATCGGCGAGGACCGTGCGCGCTACGTCCACCTCGATGTGACGAGCGAGGCGGACTGGACCGAGGCCGTCGCCGCCGCCAAGGACGCCTTCGGACCCGTCACGGGCCTGGTGAACAACGCGGGGATCCTGCGCTTCAACGAGCTGGTGTCCACGCCGCTCGCCGAGTTCCAGGCGATCGTCCAGGTCAACCAGGTCGGCTGCTTCCTGGGGATACGGACGCTGGCGCCCGAGATCGAGGCGGCCGGCGGCGGCACGATCGTGAACACCGCGTCGTACACCGCGCTGACCGGTATGGCGGGCGTGGGCGCGTACGCCGCCACCAAGCACGCCGTCCTCGGCCTGACCCGGGTCGCGGCGGTGGAGCTGGCCGCGAAGGGCATCCGGGTCAACGCCGTCTGCCCGGGCGCCGTCGACACCCCGATGAGCCGGCCCGAGGGGGTCGAGCGCAGCGCGGTCGATGAGCTGTACCGCAAGCTCGTGCCGCTCGGGAGGGTCGGCGAGCCGGAGGAGGTGGCCGCCCTGGCCCTCTTCCTGAGCTGCGACGACTCCTCGTACATCACGGGGCAGCCGTTCGTCATCGACGGCGGCTGGCTGGCCGGGGTCAGCCTCTTCTGACGCTTCGTCAGGTATTGACGGCCCTCGGGCGCGGTGTCACAGTCGACCTCATCGAGATCTGACGGCTCGTCAGAAATACCCCCGGAGGAGAAGACCTTGGAATTCGGGATCTTTGTTCAGGGATACGTCGGAAAGCGTGCCGAGACCGATCCCGAGGCGGAACACAAGGCGCTCATGGAGGAGACGGAGTACGTCATCCAGGCGGACCGGTCCGGCTTCAAGTACGCCTGGGCCTCCGAGCACCACTTCCTGGAGGAGTACTCCCACCTCTCCGCCAACGACGTCTTCCTCGGGTACCTCGCCCACGCCACCGACCGCATCCACCTCGGCTCCGGCATCTTCAACCCGCTCGCCCCGGTCAACCACCCGGTCAAGGTGGCCGAGAAGGTCGCCATGCTCGACCACCTCTCCGGCGGGCGCTTCGAGTTCGGGTCGGGACGGGGGGCCGGCTCGCACGAGATCCTCGGCTTCATGCCGGGCATCACCGACATGAACCACACCAAGGAGATCTGGGAAGAGACCATCGCCGAGTTCCCCAAGATGTGGCTCCAGGACGAGTACGCCGGCTTCCAGGGCAAGCACTGGTCCCTGCCGCCGCGCAAGGTCCTGCCCAAGCCGTACGGGAAGTCCCACCCGGCGATGTGGTACGCGGCCGGATCGCCGTCCTCGTACGCCATGGCCGGCAAGAAGGGCCTCGGCGTCCTCGGCTTCAGCGTGCAGAAGGTCTCCGACATGGAGTGGGTCGTCGACTCCTACAAGACCGCGGTGAAGGAGGCCCGGGCGGTCGGCGACTTCGTCAACGACAACGTCATGGTGACCTCGACGGCGATCTGCGCCGAGACCCACCAGAAGGCGGTCGAGATCGCGGTCGGCGGCGGGCTGAACTACCTCCAGTCGCTGCTCTTCCGCTACCACGACACCTTCCCCCGGCCCGAGGGCATCCCGGAGTGGCCCGAGCTGCTGCCCGAGTACTCCGAGGAGATCATCGAGCTCCTCATCGCCGAGGAGCTGATGATCTGCGGCGACCCGGACGAGGTGCTGCGCCAGTGCAAGCGGTGGGAGCAGGCGGGCGCGGACCAGCTGTCGTTCGGGCTGCCGATCGGCGTCTCGTACGAGGACACGATGAACACGATCAAGCTCATCGGTGACCACGTGATCCCCAAGATCGACACGGACCCGGTCCACCGCACGACCCGCTTCCGGCAGGCGGCGCAGTAGAGCGGGGACGGCGTCTTCCCGGACCGCCGTCCCGTACCGGCCCCGGCCGGAGGCCGTTCCGCGGCGGCCCCGGCCGGGGCACGCCCGTGTCCACGCGCAGAAAGGACCGTCATGCTCGATCACCTGATCAAGGGCGCCACCGTCGTCGACGGCACCGGCGCCCCCGCCTTCACCGCCGACGTAGGTGTACGCGACGGGCGGATCGTCTTCCCCGAGGCCGGGGCGGCAGCCCGTACCAGCGAGGACGCGTCCGGACTCGTCCTCGCCCCCGGCTTCGTCGACCCGCACACCCACTACGACGCCCAGCTCTTCTGGGACCCCTTCGCCACCCCCTCCATGAACCACGGCGTCACCACCGTCGCCGGCGGCAACTGCGGCTTCACCCTCGCCCCGCTCCACCCGGACCGGCCCGAGGACGCCGACTACACGCGCCGCATGATGTCCAAGGTCGAGGGCATGGCCCTGGTCGCCCTGGAGCAGGGCGCCCCCTGGAACTGGCACAGCTTCGGCGAGTACCTCGACGCCCTCGAAGGGCGCATCGCCGTCAACGCCGGGTTCATGGTGGGCCACTGCGCCCTGCGCCGGTACGTCATGGGCGCCGACGCCGTCGGCGGGCAGCCCACCGCGGAGCAGCTGGAGCAGATGACCGCCCTCCTCCACGACGCGATGGACGCCGGTGCCTGGGGACTGTCCACCACCCAGTCCGCCACCCACTCCGACGGCGACGGCCGGCCCGTCGCCTCCCGCCACGCGACCCCCGCCGAACTCCTCGCCCTGTCCAAGGCGGTCGGCGAACACGAGGGCACCCAGATCGAGGCGATCCTCGCGGGCTGCCTCGACCAGTTCAGCGACGAGGAGATCGACCTCTTCGTGGAGATGAGCGCCGCCGCCGGCCGGCCGCTCAACTGGAACGTCCTCACCATCGACGCCGCCGTGCCCGAACGCGTCCCGCGCCAGCTCGTCCCGAGCGAACGCGCGCGGAAGGCCGGCGGCCGGATCGTCGCGCTCACCATGCCGATCCTCACCCCCATGAACATGTCGCTGGGCACCTTCTGCGCGCTCAACCTCATCCCCGGCTGGGGCGAGATCCTCGCCCTGCCCGTCCCCGAGCGGATCGCCAGGCTCCGCGACCCGGACGTGCGCGCCGAGATGCTGCGCCGCGCCGACTCCAAGGAGGCGGGCGTCTTCCGGCGCCTCGCGCACTTCGCCCGGTACGTCATCGGCGACACGTACTCCCCGGCGAACGAAGGCCTCACCGGCCGGGTCGTCGCGGACATCGCCGCCGAACGCGGCCAGGACCCCTTCCACTGCCTCGTCGAGATCTGCGCCAACGACGAGCTGCGTACGGTCCTGTGGCCGATGCCCACCGACAACGACCCCGACTCCTGGGCGCTGCGCCGGGAGACCTGGGAGCACGAGGACGTGCTGCTGGGCGGCTCGGACGCCGGCGCGCACCTGGACCGGATGTGCGGCGCCCCGTACACCACCCGCTTCCTCGGGGACTGTCTGCGGGGCCGCAGGCTGGTGCCGCTGGAGCGGGCCGTACGGATGCTCACCGACGATCCGGCCCGGCTCTTCGGGCTGCGCGAGCGCGGCCGGATCGCCGAGGGCTTCCACGCGGACCTCGTCCTCTTCGACCCGGAGCGGATCGACGCGGGCCCGGCGACCCTCGTCCACGACCTGCCGGGGGACAGCCCCCGGCTCGACTCGCGCGCGGTCGGGATCGTCTCCGTGCGGGTCAACGGCGTCGAGACGGTCCGGGACGACGAGGTGACCGGCGCGATCCCCGGCCGGGTGCTGCGCTCGGGCCGGGACACCAGGACGGTGAGCACCCGGTGACCGAGCGGCTGACCGAGCGGCTGTTCATCGGCGGCGAATGGGTCGAGCCCGACGGCGGGCACTACGAGGTGATCAACCCCGCGACGGAGGAGACCGTCGGGCTCGCGCCCGAGGCGAGCCGGGCGCAGGTCCTCGCGGCCGCCAGCTGCGCTGCTGACGCCTTCGCCACCTGGTCCCGTACGGCGCCGGAGGAGCGGGCCGCGATCCTGGACCGGGCGGCCGACCTCATGGCCCGGGACGCGGGGCCGAACACCGTCCTCGCCCAGGCCGAGACCGGCGCCACGACCGGGACGGCGCGCGGGATGCAGGTCGCGGTCGGGATCTCGCGGTTCCGGCGGTACGCGCGCGGCGCCCTGGAGCCGGTCGAGCAGGCGCTGCCGCCGCAGATCAACGAGGCCGGCCCGATGGGCAGGGCGGGCGTGTTCGGGGCCGTGGCGGTGCGGCGCCCGGTCGGCGTGGTCACCTGCATCACCTCGTACAACAACCCCTGGGCCAACCCGGCCGGCAAGGTCGCCCCGGCCCTCGCCATGGGCAACACGGTCGTGGTGAAACCGGCCCCGCAGGATCCGCTCTCGGTCTACGCGATGGCGCGCGCCCTCCAGGAGGCGGGTGCGCCGCCCGGGGTGGTCAACGTGGTCACCGGCTCCTCGCCGGCGGTCGGTGCCGCGGCGGTCGAGGCCCCCGAGGTGGACATGGTGTCCTTCACCGGTTCCACCGCCGTCGGGCAGCGCATCGGCGAGGTGTGCGGGCGGACCCTGAAGCGGCAGCTGATGGAGCTGGGCGGCAAGGGCGCGGCGCTCGTCTTCGACGACGCCGATCTCGACGCGGCGGTCATGGGCATCGGCACCACCTTCGCGTTCTACAGCGGGCAGATCTGTACGGCCCCGACGCGGGTGCTGGCCCAGCGCGGGATCTACGGGCAGCTGATCGAGAAGCTGACCGGCTACCTCGCGTACATGAAGGTCGGCGACCCGGCCGAGCCGGGCACCGTGGTCGGCCCGGTGATCTCGGCGGCGCACCGGGACCGGATCGAGTCCTACGTCGAGCTGGGCCGCAAGGAGGGCGCCCGGCTGGTCGCGGGCGGGGAGCGGCCCGCCGGCCTGCCGCGCGGCTTCTACGTCGCCCCGGCGCTCTTCGCGGACTGCACCGCCGACATGCGGATCGTGCGGGAGGAGATTTTCGGGCCGGTCGTGGTGGTGGTGCCCTTCGACGACGAGGAGGAGGGGATCGCGCTCGCCAACGACAGCGACTACGGCCTCCTCGACTACGTGTGGTCCGGCGACGTGGCGCGGGCCTTCCGGGTCGCGGGCCGGCTGCGGGCCGGCGGGGTCGGCGTGAACACCGTCGGCCGGAACATGGAGGCGCCCTTCGGCGGCTTCAAGAAGAGCGGTGTGGGGCGGGATGTGGGCTCGTACGCGCTGCACGCGTACAGCGAGATCCAGGCGGTGGTGTGGCCGGGCTGAAAACGGCGCGGGAAAATTTGAAAACGGACAAAACGGTCAGTGCTGCGGTTCCCGCATATCGGACGGTTCCCCGGCTGCGCCTGCCGATCGGTCGGCGCGGCCGGTGGTCGATCTTTCAATCATCGATGGAGGCTGCTGGCGTGCCTGGAAAACCAAGGTGAAGATCGGCCTCGTATTCGGATTTCAAGCCTCCGGATAAGGAAACCGCAGCATTTAACGTCCTGTTCATGGTTCAGGTTGATGCGCAGCCCGGGGCTCGGCCCCAGGGTGGAGACACGGTAAGGGGCGTCAACGCCACGGGCGACACGCATGGCGTACGTACCAAAGGGCTGGGCGGGAACTCCGTCGGGCTCATGGGCAGTGCCGTCATCGGCATCTCGACAGTCGCCCCCGTCTACTGTCTGACCTCGACGCTCGGCTCCACCGCGGGCGAGGTCGGGCTGCAGATGCCCGCCATCTTCCTGGCCGGCTTCCTGCCGATGCTCCTGGTCGCCTTCGCGTACCGCGAGCTCAACCGCGCCATGCCCGACTGCGGCACCTCCTTCACCTGGACCGTGAAGGCCTTCGGCCCCAAGATCGGCTGGATGTGCGGCTGGGGCCTGGTGATCGCCACGATCATCGTGCTCTCCAACCTCGCGGGCGTCGCGACCTCCTACTTCTGGCTCCTCGCAGGTGAGATCTCGGGCAGCGAGTACGTGGCCGGGCTCGACGACAACAAGGCCGTCCACATCCTGACCTGCCTCACGCTCATCGCCCTGGCCACCGCGATCAGCTACCGCGGCATGACCGCCACCAAGGACGTGCAGTACGCCCTCGTCGGCCTCCAGCTCGTCGTACTCGTGGTCTTCGTCGCCATGGCCTTCCAGAAGGCGGGCAGCGGCGCCTTCGACACCGGCATCGACTTCTCCTGGACCTGGATGAACCCGTTCGCGGTCCAGTCCTTCGCCGCCTTCACCGCCGGTCTGTCGCTCTCGATCTTCATGTACTGGGGCTGGGACGCCTGCCTGTCCACCAACGAGGAGACCTCGGGCTCGGCCAAGACGCCCGGCCGCGCCGCGCTGATCGCGATGGTCGTCCTGGTCGGCTCCTACCTGGCCACCGGCGTCGCCGCCCAGATGGCCGTCGGCTCCGGCGACCAGGGCCTCGGCCTCGCCAACCCGGAGACCTCCGACAACGTCTTCGCCGCGCTCGCCGGCCCCGTCATGGGCCCGGTCCTCGGCATCGCCCTCTTCGTCGCCGTCCTCGCGTCGGCCGCGGCCAGCCTCCAGACCACGTTCATCCCGGTGGCCCGCACAGTGCTGGCGATGTCGACGTACGAGGCGCTGCCGGCGTCCTTCGCCAAGGTCCACCCCCGCTTCAAGGTCCCCGGCAAGGCGACGGTCACCGCGGGCGCCGCGACGGGCGTCTTCTACACGGCGATGACCCTGGTCAGCGAGAACGTCCTGATCGACACGATCTACGCGCTCGGCCTGATGATCTGCTTCTACTACTCGCTCACCGCGTTCGCCTGCGCCTGGTACTTCCGCAAGGAGATCTTCCGCTCCGGCCGCGACCTCGTCTACAAGGGCGTCTTCCCGGTCCTCGGCGGCCTGATGCTGACCGCGGTCTTCGCCAAGACGCTCTACGACATGTGGGACCCGGCCTACGGCTCAGGCTCCTCGGTCCTCGGCGTCGGCTCGGTCTTCGTGATCGGCGTGGGCCTGCTGCTCCTCGGCGGAGTGATCATGCTGGTGATGAGCCGCCGCAGCCCCGCCTTCTTCCGCGGCGAGGTCCTCACCAAGGAGACGCCGTCCCTGGTCGTCACCGACTGACAGTGAGGATGCCCCATGCCCGGACGGGGGCATGGGGCATCGTCGTGCCCGCGTTCCGGCCGAAGCCCGCTGAAGGCGGCACGACCGACGAACCGCCTGTCCGGGTCACGGGCCGCTCATGCTGTCGAGGCCGCGGAGCCGTCCAGGAACACCGGATTGGTGAACGCGACCAGCGGTCCCGGAAGGCCCGGCACGACCGGGGCCCGGCGGACCTCCGCGCGGACGTAGGTGGCGTAGGCGGGGGTCGTGCGCCACTCCACCGTTCCCTCGCCCGCGGGCGGCAGCGGGGCCGTGTGCAGCGTGCCCTGGTCCGTGACGAGGCGGGCCGTGCAGTCCGGGGCTCCGGTCACCGTCAGCTGGACCGTCACCGGGGTGTCCGGCGCCGCGGCGAGGCGTTCGCCGATGTCCGCCGTACGGCCCCGCCCGTCGCCGGCCGTGAACGACAGCGACACCGCCGAGGACTCGGCGACGTAACTGCGCCCCGCCCGCAGGCCCGCCAGGATCGCCGTCCGGGACAGGTCGTCGGCGAGGACGACCGTCTGCGGGGTGCCGACCCGGTCGGGGTCGCGGTGCGCGTCGCTGTTGCCCATCGCCGGGGTCCACCGGCCCCGGCCGAGCGCCGAGTCCCAGGCCTGGAGGGAGACCTCGTCGTCCGCGGTCCACGGGCCGTTCCAGACCTCCACCACGTCCGCCTCACCCATGCCGAACTTCCACGCGCAGCCGATACAGGTGGCGTGTGGATGCGCGGGCACGACGAGGCCGCCGGCGCGCCGGATCTCCCTGGCGTAGCGGCCGAAACGATTCTCCCGGGCGCGGTAGCGCCAGTCGACGAACGTCCCCGGGTCCGTGCCCAGCGCCAGCACATGGCCGTTGCGGGTGGTGACCTCCTCGCCGAGCAGGATCAGCAGATCGTCCCCGGCCGGCCCGGCCCACGCGCCATGCCCCGCATGGGTGTTGTGCTCGGTCGTGGTCAGGAAGTCGAGCCCCGCCTCACGGGCCAGCGCCGCCACCTCCGCCGGGGTCCGGCGCCCGTCCGAGTACACGGTGTGCAGATGGCAGTCGCCGCGGTACCAGTCCCGCCCCCGGCCCCGCGCCCGCTCCGGCGGATACACCGGCCGCACCACCGGCTCCGACGGCCCGAACCGCAGCGTGATCGTCACCGTGTACGCCAGCCCCTGCGGCGCGACCGTGTACGGCCCCAGCGCGATCCGCCACGTCCCGGCCCGTACCGGCCCCGCCACATAGCCGGGCGTCGCCGCGTCCGAGCGCAGGAAGAACTCCGTGCGCGCCCCGCCCGACCAGCCCCGGAAGCCGCGCTCGTCGAATACCCCGATGTCCAGGGCGTTCCCGGCCGTGCCGGCGGGGACGGCGGGACGCTCGTAGGCGTAGGCGACATGCAGCTCACGGACCCCGTGCGGGACCTCGACCGGCAGGTACACGAAGTCGGGGGAGCCGGGCGGCAGGGTGCCCCGGACGACTTCCGTCCGGTCACCCTCCCCAGCGGCCGCCTCGGCGAAGCTCACGGTTCCCAACGTAAGCGCGGATGCCGCGCCCGTCACCAGAAGTGCCCGTCTGCTCGTCATACCGCCACTGTGGTGGCGGGCCGTGAACGACGGAACAACGCCTGCCGCATCTCTCGGAAATCACCGCCGCACGCCCTACCTTGCCCCTATGCGCATCGCGACCACGATCTTCCTCACCGACGAGACGATCACGCCCGTCCGCCTCGCCCGCGAACTGGAGGCGCGCGGCTTCGCCGGGCTCTACCTCCCCGAGCACACCCACATCCCGGTCGAACGCGCCACCCCCAACCCGGCGGGCGGTGAGCTGCCGCGCGAATACGGCCGCACACTCGACCCGTTCGTCGCCCTCGCCCAGGCCGCCGCCGTGACCGAACGGCTGGCCCTCGGCACCGGCATCACCCTCGTCGCCCAGCACGATCCGATCGCCCTCGCCAAGCAGATCGCGACCCTCGACCATCTCTCCGGAGGCCGCTTCACCCTCGGCATCGGCTTCGGCTGGAACAAGGAAGAGGCCGCCGACCACGGAGTGGAGTGGTCGAGGCGGCGCGAGCTCGGCCGCGACCGGATGGCGCTCATCCGCGCCCTGTGGGCGCCCGAACCGACCGCGTACAAGGGCGAGTTCGGGTCCGTACGGGCCTCGTACGCCTTCCCCAAGCCGGTCAGCGGCCCCCGCACGCTCATCGGCGGCGCCGCCGGGCCCACGCTGTTCTCCCACATCGCGGAGTACGGCGACGGCTGGCTGCCCATCGGCGGGCGCGGGCTGACGCAGTCCGTGCCCGTGCTGCGCGAGGTGTGGGAGAAGGCGGGACGCGCCCCGGAGGCCCTCCAGGTCGTGCCGTACGCCGTGATGCCGAACCCCGGCAAGCTCGCGCACTACGCGGGGCTCGGCATCGACGAGGTGGTGCTGCAGCTTCCGCCGGCCGGGGAGGCGGAGGTGCTGCGGGTCCTGGACGACTACGCCCAGTACCTCTGATACGCCCGGTACCTCTGAGCCCCTACCGAAGGGGCAGTTCGAGGTGGGACGGGTCGGCCGCCGGGGAGGAGAGGGTGAGCGTGGCGCGCGGTGCGTTGGCGTCGCCGTAGAACGGATCCCTGGTGTCGATGACCAGCATCAGGCGGTGCCCGGCGGGGACGTCGTAACCCGTGGCCTGGAGCTCGATGTCGGCCGTCACCGCCACCCCGGGCTCGCCGTCCAGGCGGGTGAACGGCGCGTGCGTGACGATGTGCGCGCTGCCCGAGGGCGCCACGTCGAAGAGGTGCGCGACGAACGTCGAGCGGTCCGCGCTCGGGGTGTAGGTGAGCCGCAGCCGGGGAACGCCGCGCAGGCCGGTGGTGACGGGCAGCGGGGCGGTCACCCACACCCCGGCGTCGGCGCGGCTGATGGCAGCGGTCGGGTACACCTTCGGATTGCCGGCCATCTCGTCGTAGCCGGTCAGGATGATCTCGTCGGCGACGGTCGCCGGGGTGTCCGCGCCGGTCTGGATGGACAGGCTCCAGCCGGTGTCCGGGCCGTCGGCGAGGGTGTGGTCCCCGGTCGCGCCGGGGGAGGCCAGATAGAGCCGCTGGGTGGAGCCGGTGACGGCGGCCCAGGTCGGGCGGGACTCCAGGGCTTTGTTCCACATGATCTGGCTGACGACCTGGCCCTCGGTGTCGATGCCGTTGTCGTCGTCCTGGAGGTGGTGGCCGAGCCAGCGGTGGGCATCGGTCCAGATACGGTTCGGCAGCCCGACGATCCCGGTCATCTCCGGTCCCGAGTGGTCGCCGATCGACATGTTGATGCGCTTGGGGCCGGTCAGCGCGTGGAACATCCTCAGCGTCTGGTTGGACGGGAACAGCGTCTCGTGCCAGGCGTGCGCGAAGAACACCGGCACCTGGCGGCTGTTGAGCGCGGCGACATAGGTGTACGGCGAGCGCTCGGCCGCCCACTGGAGCGTCTCGTCCACGTTCCGGTCGGCAAGCACGTCGTCGAAGACCTGCTGGGTGCGCTTGCTCAGCCGGGCGTTCTGCGCGGCGGCGAGCAGCTTGCGCACCGCCTCCGTGTGCCGGGTGGTGTTCTCGTAGAACGCCTCCCCCAGATCGCCCCAGGTCGACAGGGCCACGACGGCGTCCACCCGGTGGTCGTGGGCGGCGACGAGCTGGCTGATCCCGGAGCCGTAGGAGTCACCGAGGAAGCCGACCCGGGTCGGCTCGCCGCCGGTGCGCTCGATCAGGAAGTCCAGGGCCCTGCTGCCGTCCTCGATGTCCAGCGGCCCGCCGACCTCCACCTCGCCCTCGGAACGGCCGAAGCCGCGTGCCGTGTACGCGAGGACGTTGTAGCCGCTGTACGCGAAGCGCGTCGCCTGCACCGCGTACGCCAGCCAGCCCAGGTCCGTCCACGGGGAGGGCATCACGATCGCGGGCCGGGCCCGGTCGCCGGTCAGGTGCGTCCATAAGACGCCGTCGAGCAGGTCTTGGCCGGCCCCGGGGATCCGGACCGGGACCGGGGCGACCAGCGCGCGGGCCTCGGCGACCTCGGCGGCCCGGGCGGGGGCGAGAGGGGCGGTCTCGTCACCCGTGAGGGCGGCGAAGTACTGGGCGAGGGCGGCCTCGTCGAGTTCGGGGTAGAGGCTCTCCGGCTGCGAGCCCTGCACGGGAGAAGTCATGGCGGATCCGTCCATTCCGTCGATGGGCGACATGGAAGGCATGCGAGGAGTTCCACTGCTCTGGGCCCGGAGCGGCATTCAGTATGGGTCGCGGAGTACGCAGACTTCTGCGGCTCTTCCGTACATTGGCCGGAAGACGCCACCGGTTCCGCCGACGGGACGCGCTCGTATGCTCTGAAGAATGACAACTATCCCGACCGGGTCCCCGACCGGGCCGAACGCCCCCACGGCGAACGCCATGCGGCGCGCGCTCAGGCGCGCGCGGGACGGCGTCGCGCTCGACGTCACCGAGGCGGCGGTACTGCTCCAGGCGCGCGGCGCGGACCTCGACGACCTCACCGCCTCGGCGGCCCGGGTGCGGGACGCGGGCCTGGCGGCGGCGGGCCGCCCGGGGGTCATCACATACTCCAAGAGCGTCTTCATTCCGCTCACCCGGCTGTGCCGCGACCGGTGCCACTACTGCACCTTCGCCACCGTCCCCGGCAAGCTCCGCCGGGCCGGGCACGGCCTCTTCTTGTCCCCTGACGAGGTCCTCGACATCGCCCGCCGCGGCGCCGAACTGGGCTGCAAGGAAGCCCTCATCACCCTTGGCGACAAGCCGGAGGACCGCTGGCCCGAGGCCCGCGAATGGCTGGACGCGCACGGCTACGACGACACCATCGCGTACGTACGGGCCATGGCGATCCGGATCCTGGAGGAGACCGGGCTGCTGCCGCACCTCAACCCCGGGGTCATGACCTGGACCGACTTCCAGCGCCTCAAGCCCGTCGCGCCGAGCATGGGCATGATGCTGGAGACGACCGCCACCCGCCTGTGGTCCGAGCCTGGCGGCCCGCACCACGGCTCACCGGACAAGGAACCGGCCGTACGGCTGCGTGTCCTGGAGGACGCCGGACGCTCCTCCGTCCCCTTCACCAGCGGACTGCTCATCGGCATCGGCGAGACCTACGAGGAGCGCGCCGACTCGCTCTTCGCGCTGCGCCGCACCGCCCGCGCGTACCACGGCATCCAGGAACTGATCATTCAGAACTTCCGCGCCAAGCCGGACACGGCGATGCGCGGCATGCCCGACGCGGAGCTGGACGACCTGGTCGCCACCGTCGCCGTCGCCCGCCACATCATGGGCCCCGCCGGCAACCTCCAGGCCCCGCCCAACCTCGTCGACGGAGAGTACGTCCGGCTCATCGGCGCCGGCATCGACGACTGGGGCGGTGTCTCGCCGGTCACCATCGACCACGTCAACCCTGAGCAGCCCTGGCCCCAGATCGACGCCCTCGCCGAGCGGTCCGCGGCGGCCGGCTTCGAGCTGCGCGAACGCCTCTGCGTCTACCCCGAGTTCGTGCAGCGCGGCGAGCCCTGGCTCGACCCCCGTCTGCTGCCGCACGTCCGCGCGCTCGCCGACCCCGACACCGGCCTGGCCGTCCCGGACGCGCCCGTACGCGGCCTGCCCTGGCAGGAGCCGGACGAGGGCTTCACCGCCACCGGCCGTGTCGATCTGCACCGCACCATCGACACCGAGGGCCGCACCTCCGACCGGCGCGACGACTTCGACGAGGTGTACGGCGACTGGGAGGCCCTGCGCGAGCGGGCGGCGCCCGGCATGGTGCCGTCCCGGATCGACACCGACGTACGCTCCGCGCTCGCCACGGCCGCCGACGACCCCACCCGGCTCACCGACGACGAGGCCCTCGCCCTGCTCCACGCGGACGGTCCCGCCCTCGACGCGCTGACCCGGATCGCCGACGACGTCCGCAGGGCGGCGGTCGGCGACGACGTCACGTACATCGTCACGCGGAACATCAACTTCACCAACGTCTGCTACACCGGCTGCCGCTTCTGCGCCTTCGCGCAGCGCCGCACGGACGCCGACGCCTACACCCTCTCCCTGGACCAGGTCGCCGACCGCGCCCAGCAGGCCTGGGATGTCGGCGCCGTCGAGGTGTGCATGCAGGGCGGCATCCACCCGGACCTGCCCGGCACGGCGTACTTCGACATCGCCCGGGCGGTGAAGTCCCGCGTCCCCGGTATGCACGTCCACGCCTTCTCCCCGATGGAGGTCGTCAACGGCGCGACCCGCACGGGTCTTTCCATCCGGGAGTGGCTGACCGCCGCCAAGGAGGCCGGACTCGACTCGATCCCGGGCACGGCCGCGGAGATCCTCGACGACGAGGTCCGCTGGGTCCTCACCAAGGGCAAGCTGCCGACGGCGACCTGGATCGAAGTCGTGAAGACCGCCCACGAGCTCGGCATCCGCTCCTCCTCCACGATGATGTACGGGCACGTGGACCAGCCCCGCCACTGGCTGGGCCACTTCCGCACGCTGGCCGCCGTCCAGCAGGAGACCGGCGGCTTCACCGAGTTCGTGACGCTCCCCTTCATCCACACCAACGCGCCCGTCTACCTCGCCGGCATCGCCCGGCCGGGCCCGACCGACCGCGACAACCGCGCGGTGACCGCCATGGCCCGGCTGCTGCTCCATCCGCACATCCCCAACATCCAGACCAGTTGGGTGAAGCTGGGCACCGAGGGCGCGGCGGAGATGCTCCGCTCCGGCGCCAACGACCTCGGCGGGACGCTGATGGAGGAAACCATCTCCCGGATGGCGGGCTCCAGTTACGGCTCGTACCGCTCGGTCAAGGACCTCACCGCCATCGCCGAGGCGGCGGGCCGCCCGTCCCGGCCGCGCACGACGCTCTACGGCGAGGTCCCGGCGGAGCGGGTGGCGGCGGCCCGGGCGTCCGACGGGCATCTTCCGCAGCTGCTGCCGCTGGTGGACCGGCCGGCGGACTAGTTCGTGGCGGCGACCCGGACCTCCTGGTCCCGTACGGGGTAGTCAAGCCGGCCCTCGCCCTTCAGGACGGACGCCGTGATCGCGGCCGGAGGCGGCGCCGGCGCCGGTGAGGGGGCCGCCACGGCCACCGGAGCCGCGACGGCGGCGACCAGCGCCAGCAGGGCGGCAGCCCGGAGGGTCGTCTTCAGCATGGGGGATCTCCGATCGGGAGGAGGCATGGACTGCCCCCGATCGTGGCTCCGCGAGGAGCCGGCCCACGTCGGCCGCCGGTCCCGTCCGCCTCCGCCGCGCGGCCGAGCCGGGGTCCTCCCGGAGGCGTACGCGCGTACGGACGGGTCCATTACAGTGCGGCCAGACCTACGTACCTCGGAGGGGGCGCGCAGTGACCACAGCAGCCACGGCCGTCTGGGGCCGTGCCGAGCAGCAGGACTTCCGGTCCCGGGTCCGGGGCTGCCTCCTCGGCGGGGCCGTCGGCGACGCCCTCGGGGCCGCGGTCGACCGCCTCACGCTGGAGGAGATCCGGGCCGCCCACGGCCCGGAGGGCCTTGCCGACCCCGCCCCCGCCTACGGCCGGCGCGGCGCCGTCACCGCCGCCACCCAGCTGACCCTCTTCACCGTCGACGGGCTCATACGCGCCCAGGTCCGCCGCGACACCGGCGCCTGGCATCCGCCCACCGACGTCCACCGCGCCCACCTGCGCTGGGCGGCCACCCAGCGGGACTGGGGCCCCGACGAGCGCCGCAAGGACAACGGCTGGCTCGCCCGCGAGGAGTGGCTCTACGCCCGCCGCGACCCCGCCCGCGCCTGCCTCACCGGCCTCGGCGACGAGATCCTCGGCACCCTCGACGCCCCCAAGAACCCCGGCGCCCGTGACTCCGGCGCCATGGTCCGCTCGGCGCCCTTCGGGCTGCTCGTCGGCTGGGAGCCGCAGCTGGTGTGCCAGCTCGCCGTCGAGTGCGCCGCCCAGACCCACGGTCATCCCGCCGCGTACCTGGCCGCCGGGGCCTTCGCGGTGATCGTGCACGGGCTGGCCCGGGGCGAGACCGTGGACGGCTCCGTACAGCGGGCCCTCGTCCAACTCGCCCCGCGCCCCGGCCACCAGCCCGTCACCGAGGCGCTTCAGCACGCCCTCGGCGCCGTGCGGCAGGGCATCCCCGGCCCCGGCCGCATCGCCGCCCTCTGCGGCGGCGACCCCGCCCTCGCTGAACACACCCTGGCCGTCGCCGTCTACTGCGCCCTCGTCGGCGAGGACGTACGCCACGGTCTGCGGCTGTCCGTCAACCACGACGGCCCCTCCGCGACGACCGGGGCACTGACCGGCGCGCTGCTCGGTGCCCTGCACGGCGAGACGGCGCTCCCACCGGCCTGGCTGGCCGACCTGGAGGGCCGCCCGACCGTCCTCGAACTCGCCGACGACTTCGCCATGGAGATGACCCAGGGCCCGGCCCTCCACGGCCCGGCCGCCTCGGCCCCGGGCTGGCTGGCCCGCTACCCGCGGGGCTGACCCGGGTCATAGCGTTCACTTCCAGTTCATTGCAATGAACGGGGTGGTGTTGTTGCGTTACGCGTCATCAACACTGCAACGATCTCTGGTACTTGACCTGCTGTTATGTCGATCGCGCGCAACAAGGTCGTTGTCAGACCTGCGAATGCAACGTAGCGTTTCTCCTGTCAGAAAGCAGCGGGCCGAAGGGGCCCGCAGCACCGATGAAGGAGAAACACCATGCAGACGTTCGCCACCCCCGCCCCGGTCTCCACCGTCCTCGACATCCCCTCGGGGCGTATCCAGCTCATCGCCGCCGACCGCACCGACACCACCGTCGAGATCCGTCCCGCCGACGCCTCCAAGAGCCGCGACGTGAAGGCCGCCGAGCAGATGAAGGTCACCTACACCGACGGCGTCCTGCGGATCGAGGCCCCCGAGGCGAAGAC
>NZ_BMQQ01000010.1:177369-228279 GCF_014648195.1 Streptomyces purpureus | reverse complement strand
GATCCGTTTTCCGTTTCTGCCACCCGCTGGAGCGGGCTGCCGGGCTGTTCTTCGCTTTCGCGTTTCCCTTTCCGGCGATTCCGACTCTATCAGAATCATTTCCGCCGACCTAATCGGCTTCGTGATTCGAATGAGAAATCGGAGGCGGCTCCTCGGAAATTCAATTTCCGACCGGAGCGAGAGAGATATTAGCTGCTGGCCTTCGAACATGTCCAGTCCGAGGCAACCGTTAAAACCTACCTCCCCACGCGCCCCGTGTCAACGGGTCTTGCGGGCGAAGAGGAGACTAGCAGGTCAGAGGCGTCGTACGCACATCAGGCGGCGGTCGGCAGCTCGGCGCTGCGGTCGGGCTCCTCCACGTCGCCCGCGTCGCCGGCCCGGGCGGCTCGGCCGCCGAGGATGTAGACGTAGGCGAGAAACGCCAGCTCAGCGACGATGCCGATGGTGATGCGAGCCCAGGTGGGAAGGCCGGACGGGGTTACGAAGCCTTCGATCAGGCCCGAGATGAAGAGGACGAGGGCGAGGCCTATCGCCATGCCGACGGCTGCGCGGCCTTGCTGGGCCAGGGCTGCGCGGCGGGTCCGGGGGCCCGGGTCGATCACTGTCCAGCCGAGGCGGAGGCCTGTGCCGGCGGCGACGAAGACGGCGGTGAGTTCCAGCAGGCCGTGTGGGAGGACCAGGCCCAGGAACGTGTCGAGGCGTCCCGCTGAGGACATCAGGCCGATGCCGACGCCGAGGTTCAGCATGTTGAGGAAGAGGATCCAGATCACCGGGACGCAGAGGAAGGCGCCGAGGACCAGGCACATGGCGGCGGCCTGGGCGTTGTTCGTCCAGACCTGGGCGGCGAAGGAGGCTGCCGGGTGGCTGGAGTAGTACGTCTCGTACTGGCCGCCCGGTCGCGTCATCTCGCGGAGCTCCTGCGGGGCCGCGATCGACGCCTGGACCTCTGGGTGCGTGCTGATCCACCAGCCGATGAGTGCGGCGACCAGGGTGGAGAGGACGGCTGTCGGGATCCACCAGTGGCGGGAGCGGTACACCGCTGCGGGGAAGCCCGAGGTCAGGAAGCGGGCGGCGTCGCGCCATGAGGCGCGACGGGTGCCCGTGACTGCGGCCCGGGCGCGGGCGACGAGCTGGGTGAGGCGGGCCGTGAGCATCGGGTCGGGCGCGCTGGACTGGATCAGCGAGAGGTGCGTGGCCGTGCGCTGGTAGAGGGAGACGAGTTCGTCGGCCTCGGCACCGGTGAGGCGGCCGCTGCGGCGCAGGAGGTGGTCCAGGCGGTCCCACTCGGCGTGGTGGGCGGTGACGTAGACGTCGAGGTCCATGATCGGCTGCTGCTCCAGGCACTGGGTGCGGACGGGTCCGTACTGCTGCGGCGCGCTGCGGGTCAGCTTGGCAGACTGGCGTTTCGAGGGGTTGGGAAGGTCGACGAAGGGTGGGCGTCATGAGCGGGGTCGTGACAGGGGATGCCGTTGTCCTGGGGCTGCAACCGGCGAGGCTGCCCAGTCGTGCGCTGGCGATCCTGCTCGACCTGGTCGTGGTGTGGACCGTGTATCTCCTCATATCCGTCGGCCTGGCGGTCGCCACGGCTTCGCTCGACGACGCGGCTCGTACGGCGATCCAGATCGCGTCCTTCCTGCTGGTGCTGGTCGGGGCGCCGATCGCGGTGGAGACGCTGACGCACGGTCGTTCACTCGGGAAGCTGGCCTGCGGGCTGCGGGTGGTGCGGGACGACGGTGGGCCGATTCGTTTCCGGCACGCGTTGGTGCGCGGGGCGATGGGGGTGGTGGAGATCCTGATGACGTTCGGGGTGGTCGCTTGTATCGCGTCGCTGGTCTCGGCTCGCGGGCGGCGTATCGGTGATGTGTTCGCGGGGGCGCTGGTCGTACGGGAGCGGGTGCCGGCGGCGCGGGCGCGGGTGGTGCCGCCGCCACCGCCGTGGCTGGCGGGACGGTTCGCGGACCTGGATCTCTCGGCCGTACCCGATGATCTCTGGCTTGCGATACGGCAGTACCTGACGCGGATGGGGCAGCTGGACGCGGAGGTGGGGCGGACGCTGGCGGAGCGGCTGGCGGACGAGGTGGTGGCGCGGACCGGGACCCCGCCGCCTGCCGGGGTGCCCGCGGCGGCGTATCTGGCCGGTGTGGTGCAGGAGCGCCAGGCGCGGGAGGCGCGCAAGGCGTTCGGTGAGGTCTCTGCGCGGCGCCGGGACTCTGGGGCGGGTGTGGCCGGTGGTGGTCCCTTCGCCGCTCCGGCTCCCGCGGCTGTCAGGACTGCGGCGGCCGCGCAGCCCGCTCCGTCCGCTCCCGCCGCTCCCTCGGCCCCGTCCGCCCCGGACGCGGCGCCGACGCCGCCGCCGCCCGCGACGGGCTTCGCGCCTCCCGCTTAGACGTCAGGGAAGACCGAGGGCGGGGATTCGAGGGCTTCGAGCTCGATGCCGGGGGCGGAGAGGACGACGTCACCGGCGATGTGGACGGTGTGCTGTTCGCCCGTGTCGAGGGCGCTGACCTGGTATTCGTCCACGATCAGAGGGCCGTTGTCAGTGGCGTGCGCTTCACTCTTCATCAGGGCCCACGACTGGTCGACGGTGAGGGGGGCGAGGACCGGGTCCGTGAAGGCGACGAGCCTGACGCGGGTCGCGGGGGAATCGGGGGTGAGCCGAAGCAGACGGGATGTCGCGACGAGGAACGCCGGGGATCGGCCGGTGAAGGCATGGGCGCGCACATTGCCTTCCGTGGCCTCGGTGCCGGTGGGGTCGGTACGGACCCAGGTGACGCCGTCGAGGGCGGCGCCTCGGACCTGCCAGCTCGCGGCGTGGAGTTCAAGGCGGATGGGGCGGCCGAGGTCGTCGAGGGCGAGGTCGACGGAGCCGGCGTGGTCGCCGGAGGGGGTGGTGATCTGGGAGACGTAGCGCCAGCCGGAGGGGCCGGGGGCGCAGTGGAAGTGTTCTTCGCCGAGGGGGGTGTGATCGTGCGGATCGTGGAGCGAATAACGGCCGCGGGGCATGGGTCCTCGGGGGCGGGGTGAGGTCGGTGGCCGGAAGGGCGGCCGACGACGACGGGTGGTGCGGGCGTCGGTGCGAGGAAGCAGGGCAGGCCCCCCGGCACGGGGGTGCGGGGGGCCTGCCTGAACTTCCTTCTACCTGCCGGCTACTGCCGCTGGAGGATCAGTAGCGGTAGTGGTCGGGCTTGAACGGGCCCTCGACCGGGACGCCGATGTACGCCGCCTGCTCGGGGCGGAGCGTCGTCAGCTTCACGCCAAGCGCGTCGAGGTGGAGCCGGGCGACCTTCTCGTCGAGGTGCTTGGGCAGCACGTAGACGTCGGTCGGGTACTGCTCCGGCTTCGTGAAGAGCTCGATCTGGGCCAGGGTCTGGTCCGCGAAGGAGTTCGACATCACGAAGGAGGGGTGGCCGGTGGCGTTGCCCAGGTTCAGCAGGCGGCCCTCCGACAGCACGATGATGACCTTGCCGTCGGGGAACGTCCACGTGTGGACCTGCGGCTTGACCTCGTCCTTGACGACCCCGGGGATCTTCGCCAGGCCGGCCATGTCGATCTCGTTGTCGAAGTGGCCGATGTTGCCGACGATCGCCTGGTGCTTCATCTTGGCCATGTCCGAGGCCATGATGATGTCCTTGTTGCCCGTGGTCGTGATGAACAGGTCCGCCGTCTCGACGACCTCGTCCAGGGTCGTGACCTGGTATCCGTCCATCGCGGCCTGGAGGGCGCAGATCGGGTCGATCTCGGTGATGATCACCCGCGCGCCCTGGCCCCGGAGGGACTCGGCGCAGCCCTTGCCGACGTCGCCGTAGCCGCAGACGACCGCGACCTTGCCGCCGATCAGGACGTCGGTGGCGCGGTTGATGCCGTCGACCAGGGAGTGGCGGCAGCCGTACTTGTTGTCGAACTTCGACTTCGTCACGGCGTCGTTCACGTTGATCGCCGGGAAGAGGAGGTCACCGCTCTGCTGCATCTCGTAGAGGCGGTGGACACCGGTGGTGGTCTCCTCCGTGACACCGCGGATCTCGGACGCCAGCTGGGTCCACTTCTGCGGGTTCTCGGTGAGGGTGCGGTTCAGGAGACGGAGGATGTGGCCGTACTCCTCGCTGTCCGCGGTCGAGGGGTCCGGGGCCGAGCCGGCCTTCTCGAACTCGACGCCCTTGTGGACGAGGAGGGTGGCGTCGCCGCCGTCGTCCAGGATCATGTTCGGGCCGCCGGTGGGGCTGTTCGGCCACGTCAGGGCCTGCTCGGTGCACCACCAGTACTCCTCCAGCGTCTCGCCCTTCCAGGCGAAGACCGGGACGCCGGCGGGGGCCTCGGGGGTGCCGTTCGGGCCGACGGCGATGGCGGCGGCCGCGTGGTCCTGGGTGGAGAAGATGTTGCAGGAGGCCCAGCGGACGTCGGCGCCGAGGGCGACCAGGGTCTCGATGAGCACGGCGGTCTGCACGGTCATGTGCAGGGAGCCGGTGATGCGGGCGCCGGCGAGGGGCTGCTGGGCCGCGTACTCCTTGCGGATCGCCATCAGGCCGGGCATCTCGTGCTCGGCGAGGGTGATCTCCTTGCGGCCGAAGGCGGCCAGGGAAAGGTCGGCGACCTTGAAGTCCTGCTGGTTGGCGACAGTCGTCATGACTGGGCTGCTCCTCGTTGTGTCGGTTCGAGGGTTCGGGCGGGCGCGGGCACGGCGGTGCCGGGCATGGGAAAGCCCGGGTGTTCCGTGCAGGGGTGCACGGGTGTCCCGCAGTGCAGTCGTCGGAGGCCCTCTCTCCCTCGGACGGTCCCGCGGACCGCCCGACCGCCATCAGCAGCGACGTCTGGCTCGGTCACGAATCTACACCGATCGGCGCAGCGGACCACAGTGGTCATGCCGAAGGGGCCCGGGTCGTGGTGACCTCGGGCCCCTTCGGGGTCGGCGCCGGACGGGCGACGCTGCCGTGGACGGTCGGCCGTCAGTGGCCGGGGCCGCCGGGGTTCTTCGCCGGGTTCACGCCGGTGTCTGCGGCCGACTCGTCGTAGATGTCGGGCTCGAGGTAGATGACCCGGGCGATCGGGACGGCCGCGCGGATGCGGTCCTCGGCGGCGTTGATGGCGGAGGCGACCTCGGCGGCGGTGTTGTCGTGCTGGACGGCGACCTTGGCGGCGACGAGCAGCTCCTCGGGGCCGAGGTGGAGCGTACGCATGTGGATGAGGCGGGTGACGGTCCGGCCGTCCACGACCGCGTCCTCGATCTTCTTCACGTCGTCGACGCCGGCGGCCTCACCGAGCAGCAGGGACTTGGTCTCGGCGGCGAGGACGACGGCGATGACGATGAGGAGGACGCCGATGCAGAGGGTGCCGATGCCGTCCCAGACGCCGTTGCCGGTGGCGAGGGCCAGGCTGACGCCGCCGAGGGCGAGGATCAGGCCGACCAGCGCGCCGAGGTCCTCCAGGAGGACGACCGGGAGCTCGGGCGCCTTGGCGCGGCGGACGAACTCCTTCCAGGAGAGGTCGCCGCGGACGGCGTTGGACTCCTTGATGGCGGTCCGGAAGGAGAAGGTCTCCGCGATGATCGCGAAGACGAGCACGCCGACGGGCCAGTACCAGGCCTCGATCTCGTGGGGGTGCTTGATCTTCTCGTAGCCCTCGTAGATGGCGAACATGCCGCCGACGGAGAAGAGGACGATGGAGACGAGGAAGGCGTAGATGTACCGCTCGCGGCCGTAGCCGAAGGGGTGCTGCGGGGTCGCCTCGCGCTGTGCCTTCTTGCCGCCGAGGAGCAGCAGGCCCTGGTTGCCGGAGTCGGCGACCGAGTGCACGCTCTCGGCGAGCATCGAGGACGAACCGCTGAAGAGGAACGCCACGAACTTGGCTACCGCGATCGCGAGGTTGGCGGCGAGGGCCGCCACGATCGCCTTGGTTCCGCCTGACGCGCTCATGGGTGGTGAAGGTCCCTTCCTCGGTGTGTCGCTGCCGTGCGGCCGCCGTACGGCCGCACATTGTTGCAGCAGCCGCGAGGGAGGGTACGTCAGGCCACCACTGTGGCGCGGAAGACCGTACCGGTACCGGACAGTTCGGTCTTTTCACCTGCCGGGACGAAGGCGGACTGTCCTGGGGTGAGGTCGAGCTCGCCGACGCGTACGGCGCCTGCCGTGCAGAGCAGGATCTGCGGGGTGGGGGCGGTGGCGTCGGTGGGGGCCGCGCCCGGGGCCCGTACGAAACGGCTGAGGCGGAATTCGTCGATCGGGGTCTCGTAGACCTCCTCGCCCGTGGGCGAGGCCTCGGGGCGGAGCACCCCTGGGTCGCCCGCCTCGAAGCGGACGACCTTGAGCAGTTCGGGCACGTCGACGTGCTTGGGGGTGAGACCGCAGCGCAGGACGTTGTCGGAGTTGGCCATGATCTCGACGCCGAGGCCGCTGAGGTAGGCGTGCGGGACGCCGGCGCCGAGGAAGAGGGCTTCACCGGGCTGAAGTTCGACGTAGTTGAGGAGCATCGCGGCGATGACGCCGCGGTCGCCGGGGAAGTGGTGGGCGAGTGCGGCGTATGGGGCGTGCGCGCCGCCGAGGCGGTCGCTGGCGGCGGCGGCCTCGGTGACGGTGGCCGTCATCTCCTCCGGGTCGGCGGTGAGGATCGCGGTGAGGACCTCGCGCAGGGCGGCGTCTTCGGGGTGGGCGTGGAGCAGGTCCACGTACGGCTTGAGCGAGTCGACGCCGAGGGCGGCGAGGGAGTCGGCGGCCTCGACCGGCGGGCGGAATCCGCAGAAGCCCCGGAAGGGGGTGAGGGCGCAGATGAGTTCGGGCTTGTGGTTGGCGTCCTTGTAGTTGCGCTCGGGCGCGTCGACGGGGAGGCCCGCGGCTTCCTCGGCGGCGTACCCGGCCTTGGCCTGTGCGAGGTCGGGGTGGACCTGGAGGGAGAGGGGTGCGCCGGCGGCGAGGATCTTGAGCAGGAAGGGGAGGTGCGGGCCGAACTTCTCGACGGTGGGGGCACCGAGTTCGCGTACGGGGTTGTCGGCGATGACTTCGTTCAGGGGGCCGCGGTCGGTCTGCGAGGGCGCTCCCGGGTGGGAGCCCATCCACATCTCGGCCTGCGGCTCGCCGGAGGGGGCGACGCCGAGGAGTTCCGGGATGGCCGTCGTGGAGCCCCAGGCGTAGGGGCGGACGGTGTTGGAGAGGCGGTCCATGAAGCGTTCCAGCTTTCCTCGGTGCGGGAGGGGCTCGGGGGCGGAGGGCCTGGGAGGGGGCCCGGTGGCCGGAGGGTGCGTGACGGCGGGTCGGGGGAAGGAGAGCGCGCCCGCTCAGGAAACGGCGGCGACGCGAGTGACAGCGGTCATGATGTTCGAGGCGGCGGTGGAGCGAGTCATGAGGAGCTGCCGGGTGTTGCCGCTGTGGCGGCGGAGGCCAGAGCGAGGTAGACGGCGGCGAAGTCCGTGATGGCGACCAGCTCGGCGAGGGCTTCGAGCTCGGTGCCTTCCGCGGGCTCCAGTTCGCTGATGGCCGTGTCGTGGCTGAGGGCCAGTTCGCGGGCGGCCGGGGCGGCGGTGAGGCCTTCGGCCGGGCGGTCCCGGAGCAGGACCACCCGGGTCCGCAGCGCCTGCGGCTCATCGACCCGGTCGCGGAAGAAGTCGTCCGGATCCGCGCCGGCCGCGAAGTCGCTCGCGAGCAGGACGCCGTGCGCGGCGAGGGCTTCCGGGAGGTGGGCGGCGAGCGCGGGCAGGCCCGCGAGCTCGGCGAGTACGGCGGCGAACCGGCGGCCGGCCGGACCGGCGGTCGCGCCCTCGGTCCAGATCAGCGGCAGGGACTCGGTGAGCTCCGCGGCGAGGGCCTTGGCCGGGTTGCTGTGCGTGGCGATGGCGGGTCCGCAGCGCTCGGCGGTGTGATCGAGGCGGTCGGCGACCTTCTCGAGGACGTCCGGGGGCGCGGTGGCCAGGCCCAGCTGGTCGAGGAGGGCGAGCAGGGGGGTGAACAGCGCCCAGAGCGCGCCGGGGCTGGCGGCGGGGGTTTCGAGGGTTTCCTCGTACTGCTCGTTGGGCGGGGTCGCCATGGGGACGACGAGGCCGTGGGTGTTGCCGACCGCTTCGGTGAGCGGGGAGCGCCTGGGGGCGACGGCGACGACGGTCACGCCGCGGCGGTAGGCCTGCTCGGCGAGGAGGGCGAGGCCGGGTTCGGAACCGTCCGTCGTGACGACGAGGAGGAGGTCCACGGAGCCGGCCCAGCCGGGGAGCTCCCAGCGCAGGGCACCCGCGGCGGGGGCGACGCCGGTCGGGTGCAGCCGGGTCACCGGGGCGGCAGCGCCCGCGAGGGCGGTGACCAGGTCCGCGACGCCGGTGGCGGCGGTGCCGGTGCCCGCGACGAGCACGGCGCGGGGGCGGCCCTCCGGCCTGAGGTCGCCGATGCCGGCCTCGGCGGCGTGCCGGGCGGCGGTGCGCACGCGGGCGCCGGCTTCGGCGGCGCCGCGCAGGAGGCCACGGTGGTCGGCCCGGGCGAGGGCGTCCGGGTCGTCGAGCAGCGACTCGTCGAGCATGGGGGTGGGGCCTCCGATCGCCTTCGCCGGTTGTCCTGTGGCGTGCGTCTGCGCGCGTACGTTACGTGCGTTACGTGAACGGGCGTGCGCCCACGTGGGTCACTCCGGGCGACGGGCCTCGTCGACGAGGAGGACGGGGATGCCGTCGCGTACGGGGTAGGCCAGGCCGCAGTCGGCGCCGGTGCAGATCAGCTCGGGGGTCTCGGCTGCGGTGCGGTCCTTGAGGGGCGCGTGGCAGGCGGGGCAGGCGAGGATCTCCAGGAGGCCGGCTTCGAGCGGCATGGGGGTTGTCCCTTCGGGGTGCGGGCGGGGTCTGTCGGCGTTGGGGTTGGGCCAGGTCAGCCTACCGCCGGGGGGCGGCGGGCGCGGCTTGGGTGACGGGGGCGTCACCGCGCGGGGCCCCGGCACCGTGGACCGGGCTCGCCCCTCCGCGCGCCGGGAGGCTTCGAGCCAATCGACGTGCGGAGGGGACCCGGAAACACGCGGGGGGTTCCGGCTCGGCACGCGGAGGGGGCCGGAGCCTGCCTCACGCGCAGAGGGACTCAGTCCGTCGCCCGGACCAGGGACAGGACCTCGTCGCGGATCGCGGTCATCGTGGTCTCGTCCTGGGCCTCGGCGTTCAGGCGCAGCAGCGGCTCCGTGTTGGAGGGGCGCAGGTTGAACCACCAGGTCGGGGCGGTGACGGTGAGGCCGTCGAGGGTGTCGATCGAAACGCCGTCGCGGGTCTCGAAGGCGGCGCGGACCGCTGCCATACGCGCGGTCTGGTCGTCGACGGTGGAGTTGATCTCGCCGGAGGCGGCGTACCGGTCGTACGAGGCGACCAGCTCCGACAGCGGGCCTTCCTGGCCGCCGAGGGCCGCCAGGACGTGCAGGGCCGCGAGCATGCCGGTGTCCGCGTTCCAGAAGTCACGGAAGTAGTAGTGCGCCGAGTGCTCGCCGCCGAAGACCGCGCCCGTGCGGGCCATCTCCTCCTTGATGAAGGAGTGCCCCACGCGCGTACGGACCGGGACGCCGCCGCTCTCCCGTACGACCTCGGGGACCGACCACGACGTGATCAGGTTGTGGATGATCGTGCCGCCGGGGTGCTTGGCCAGTTCCCGCGCCGCGACCAGGGCCGTGATCGCGGACGGGGAGACCGGCTCGCCGCGCTCGTCGACGACGAAGCAGCGGTCCGCGTCGCCGTCGAAGGCCAGACCGAGGTCCGCCCCCTCCGCGCGGACCCGGGCCTGCAGATCGACGATGTTCTTCGGGTCCAGCGGGTTCGCCTCGTGGTTCGGGAAGGTGCCGTCCAGCTCGAAGAACATCGGCACCAAGTCGAGCGCCAGCCCCTCGAACACGGTCGGGACCGTGTGGCCGCCCATGCCGTTGCCGGCGTCGACGACGACCTTCAGCGGCCGGATCGACGCCACGTCCACCAGAGACTTCAGATGGGCCGCGTAGTCCCTGAGGGTGTCCCGCTCGGTGATCGTGCCGGGAGTCGCGGCCGGCTCGGGGGCCGACGCCCAGGACTCGACCAGGGTCCGGATCTCCGACAGGCCCGAGTCCTGGCCGACCGGCGCCGCGCCCGCACGGCACATCTTGATGCCGTTGTACTGGGCCGGGTTGTGCGAGGCGGTGAACATCGCGCCCGGCAGGCCGAAGCTTCCCGACGCGAAGTAGAGCTGGTCCGTCGAGCAGAGACCGATCATCGTGACGTCCGCGCCCTGGGCGGCCGCGCCGCGCGCGAACGCTCCCGACAGGCCCGGCGACGAGGGACGCATGTCGTGTCCGACGACGATCGCGTCCGCGCCGGTCACGTGCACGAACGCCGCGCCGAACAGCTCCGCCAGCGGCTCGTCCCACTGATCCGGCACCACTCCGCGGACGTCGTACGCCTTCACGATCTGCGACAGATCAGCAGCCACGGTCCAAACCCTCCTGAAGTCTCGGACCGCCCAAGCTACCGTTCCCCGCCGGCGCCGGGTGCCGGGGCTAGGAGTCAGGGGAGCGCAGGACCCGCAGATGGCCTCGGCGGCCGGCCTCGACCGGGCTGCCGCCGCGTCCGCCGCCCTTGCCGCCGGCCTCCGCCGCGCGTTCCTGGGGGCGGGCCGCTTCCCGTACCGCGTTGGCGAGGGCTTCCAGATCGTCGCCGCTCGGCCGGGACGGGCCCGACGCGTCGGTCAGCCTGACAACTTCCCAGCCACGCGGCGCGGTCAGGCGCTCGCTGTGCTCGGCGCACAGGTCGTAGCAGTGGGGCTCGGCGTAGGTGGCGAGCGGGCCGAGGACCGCAGTCGAGTCGGCATAGACGTACGTCAGTGTCGCGACGGCAGGGCGGCCGCACGCGGTGCGCGAACAGCGACGTACAGGGCTCACGACGTTGGACGGTACCGCACTCTTGAGCGGGCCGCGACGACTCTCCACCAGGTCACTCCACCGTGTCGCGGTGTGACGTCCGACACGGGGCCCCTCGGAGCAACTGGCCTGACCTGCGCGGGAGGAGGGGCCGGCGGAGGCCGGAGGTGAGCGATCCGGACATCGGGCGGTGTGAATCCGGTCAATCCCGGACGGCGAGCCGGTCGCCGGAGCGTTCGGATTCGGGCCCGGGCCTGGCCGGAACGTTCAACTAACGACATCCGGGTCGGCCGGCGCGTGGAGAGCTACGCTGCGTCAGTGATGGACAGTGCCGGACCGCCCCGCCCGATCGAGCCACGGCCCCGCCGCCGCGACCGCCACGGCCGCGGCATGCGCGGGCCCGTCGCGCCGCCGCAGGTGCCCCTCTCGCTGAGCCGGGCCGAGTCCTTCCGCGATCTGGTGCAGGACTCGGTGGAGCGGCTGGAGCGGCGCTGGCCGCAGCTGGCCGAGGTGGACTTCCTTGTGATGGAGGTGCCCGACCCGCGCGCGGACTCGGTGCCGCTCGGCAGCGCGCTCCCCGCCGGGAAGGACCGGCCCGCGCGGGTGGTGGTCTACCGGCGGCCGATCGAGATCCGTACGAAGAACCGCGACGAGCGGGCGCTGCTCATCCACGAGGTGGTGGTCGAGCAGGTCGCCGACCTGCTCGGCCTCTCCCCCGAGTCCGTCGACCCGCGGTACGGGGACAACTAGCCCGGTACGCGCGGCCCGCCCCGGGTGGTGTCAGTCCAGGACCGTGAGGTCCTGGCGGGCGGTGGGCACCTCGACCGTGCCCTTGTCGTCGGGCAGCGTCTGGATCGTGAACATCGGGATGCCGTCCTGCGGTACGGCCAGCGTGCGCGAGGCGTGCACCGGGCCGCCCGAGACCGTCTCGACGATCAGGGCGTACGAGCCCTTGAGCCCGGCGGGCACCGGCGGGGCGACCGCCAGGGTCGTACCGGCCTTGACCGTGTACGTCTTGCTCACCGGCGCGCCGGCCTGGGTCCCCGCCGAGGCGGTGACCTTGACCTCGGCGGCGGCGGCCGGGGCGGTCAGGGAGAGCGTCGAGCCGGAGGAGCGGTTGTCGGCGACGGCCGACCGCGCGCCGACCGGTCCGGTCGCTGGGACGAAGGCGATCTCCTGCTTCTCGCCGCTGCCGCGGATCACCCGCAGCGCGGCCACCACCGGGGTCGCCTGCTCCTTGCGGGCCGGGGTGAGCAGCAGCGAGCCGGGCTCGCCGCGGGTGACGTTCTTCAGCTCGACGGCCGCGGTCATACCGGACTTGACGTGCAGGGACTGCTGGGCGGCCGGGGTGAACGTGCCCGTCGCCCCGGCGAGCTGGATCTTCACCTCCGCGTCGTCGTCCCCGGGGGCGTACGCGATCAGCTTGACCGACGTGGCGTCGGCGGGGATGCCGGGCAGGACGAGCGTGCCGGAGGGGTCGGCGGAGGCGGACAGCCAGTCGCTGCCGAGCTTGTCGTCGGCGGAGCGGACCACGGCGCCCACCCGGCCGGTGCGGGTCGTGACGTGGACGGTCAGGTCGGCGGTGGGGGGCGCGGCGGTCAGCGTGGAGAGCAGGACCGGGACGCTGGAGCGGGCGGGCACCGGAATGCCCTCGCTGAGCGAGGACTTGAGGACGCCCTCGGGGCCGTACAGCTCGATGTCGGCGACGGCGGCGGTGTCGTCGGGGTTGGTGAGGTGGACGTAGTCCTGGCGCTCCTTGGCGGTGGAGGCGCCGGGGAACCAGAAGTCGGTGTCGGGGGCGGTGCAGCTGACGCCGAGCAGGCCGCGGGCCGTGCCGGCGGCCTGGACCGTGGTCTGCTGGGTGGTCCAGCCGGGGGCGAGCGAGCCGGAGGCGGAGCCGACGAGGGCGGGGGCCCCGGCGCCGTTGGCCGTGGCGGAGGCGGGCTTGCCGGACTGGGTGAGGGTGAGGGTGGCCTTGTCGGGGGCCGGCGCCTTGTCCGTCTTCTTCTTGGTGTCCGGGTCGGTCAACGTGGCGTTGGTCGGCTTCAGTTCGGCCTTGGCCGGGGCCGGGTCGGCGCCCGTGCCGCCCTTCGCGTCCGGCGCGGCGGTTCCGGCGGGGGTGTACGAGGTGTACACCGTCTCCGCCAGCTCGGAGCTGCTCGGGGACGGGCAGAGCAGGCTCGTCCGCTCGACGGGGAGCCGGGCCGGGGCCTTCGCCTCCGTGGCCTGGGGGCCGTCGGGGGCGGTCAGGGCGGCGAAGCCGGTGACGGCTGCGAGGGCGGTGGCGGCCGCGATCAGGGAGAGGGTGGTGCGCTTCACTGGTTGCTGCTCCCGTCGGGACGCTGCTCGGTGTCGTAGCCGTACCCGTGTCCGTGTCCGTATCCGTCGGTGTACGGCGGCTGCTGCGGCTCCTGGTACTGCTGCTGCTCATAGTGCTGCTGGTACGGCTGCTGGTACGGAACCTGCTGGCCTTGCTCGCCTTGGCCGTACGCGTCGTACTGGCCATTGGCCTGGCCACCCTGGCCGTTGGACTGGCCGTCGTACTGACCCTCGTACTGGCTCTGCTGGTACGGGTACTGGTCGGCGGGCTGCTGGTAGTACTGCTGGTTCGGGTCGTACGCGGGGTAGTTCTGCCCGTCCCACTCCCCGTACGACGGCTGCTGCGGGACCTCCGCCTGCTGCGCGGTGTACGGGTCGGCGTCCGGCTCGGCGGTCTCGGTGGCCGTGGCCGTGGCGGTCGCGGTCACGGCGGCCGCCGCTTCGGCCTCGGCGGCGGCGCGGAGCCGGCGGGCCCGGCGGCCGTCGCCCTCCATGGCCTGGGCGGGAACGGCGGCTTCCTCGTCGGGCATGTCGTCGTCGATCTCGCGGCGGCGACCCGGCAGGGCCATGATCACCAGGACGACCGCGAGGACGGTCTGGGTCCAGATCCAGGCGGTGTGCGTGAGCGGCTCGTCGTACGTCAGGGCCAGTCGGCCGCCCTCGGCGGGGAGTTCGAAGCCCTGGGCCCAGCCGTCGACGGTGGTCCTGGTCAGCTCCTTGCCGTCGAGGGTGGCCTGCCAGCCGTCGTCGGCGCGGTCGGCGATCCGCAGGACGCGGCCCTCCGGGCCCTTCGGGATGTCGGTGTGCGCCTCGACCGGGTCGGAGGCGACGGGCAGCGGTTCGGCCTTCCCGGACGCGTCCGGCTTGGGCACGATCATGGCGCGGGCGACCTGGCGGTCGACGCGCCACAGGGCGCTGCCGTCGAGCTGGCTGAGGCGGCTGAGGCCGGGGGTGGCGTCGAGGACGCGGCTCATCTGGCGGGGCGCTCCGTCCCGTACGAGGACGTAGCGGATCGCGAAGCCGCTGAGCTGGTCGGTCTGGTCGGCGCCGGAGCCGGCGACGAGGTGGGCGACGACCTTGTCGAGGCGGGGGTCGCTGCCGCCGGTCGCGGCGAGTTCGGCGTCGCCGAGGCGGGCGCCGGAGCCGCGAACGAGGGTGTACGAGACCGTGGCGGACGAGGTGCCGCCGAGGACGAGGGTGCGGGGCTGGTCGCGGGTGCCGCTCTCCTCGGCGACGAAGGCCGGGACCTGTACGGGGTCACGCCGCTTGAGGGGGCCGTCCGCGCCGCCGAGCATCCAGCCGGCGGCGGCGAGGAGCGGGCCGGCGGCGCAGGAGAGGGCGATCAGGGCGGCGACGGGCTGGCGCCAGCCGAAGCTCTGGGCGGCGACGCGGGTGCGGCCGCCTTCGGCGCCGAGCATGCCGGCGGCGACGAGCGCGAGTCCGTAGACGAGGGTGGCGGGTCCGGCCCAGCCGGTGTTGTCCGGGCCGGAGCCGTTCATCAGGACGGCGAGGACGAGCCCGGCGAGGGCGGCGGCCCAGGCCGTGCGGACCGCGAACTGCCGCTCGGCGCGCAGCAGGGCGGCGAGCCCGGCGAGGACCAGGCCGAGCAGGAGCAGCCCGCCGGTGGCCTTGGGGCCGCCGGGGCTGATGCCAAGCAGGTCGAGTGCGGAGGCGGGGCCCGTGCCGAAGGTCAGGCCGGCTTCGCGCAGGAACGCCGAGGGGCTGGTCAGCAGGGAGAGCGACCAGGGCGCGAGGACGAGCAGGGGGGTGCCGACGGCGGCGAGGAAGCGCAGGCCGTAGGCGGTGATGTCGTCGCGGCGCAGGGCGAGGACGGCGAGGCCGAGGACGACGGCGAGCGGCCAGACGACCGGCGTGAACGCCATCGTGAAGGTGAGCAGGAGGGTGTACGCCCAGGTGGCGCGCCAGCTGCCGCGTCCGTCGCCGCGCAGCCCGTGGGCGGCGACGGCGGCGCGGGCGATCAGCGGGAGCAGGATGGCGAGGACGGCGGTGCCGAGCCGGCCGGTGGCGAGGGCGCCGGTGGCGGCGGGCAGGAAGGCGTACGCGATGGCGCCCCAGGCGCGCAGGAGCCGGGACTCGACGAGCGAGCGGGAGGCGAAGTAGGCGGTGAGGCCGGCGAGGGGCACCGAGCAGACGAGGAGGACGGTGAGCGCGAAGCCGGTGGAGCCGAGGAACAGGGCGGACAGGCCGGCCAGTACGGCGAGGTAGGGCGGGGCGGACTGGGTGCCGCCGGTGCCGATGGGGTGCCAGCCGTCGGCGTACCGGCTCCACAGGGCCGAGACGTCGTCGGGGACGGGCAGCAGGGCGCCGCCCGCGAGGGAGCCGCCGCCGAAGAGGCCGCGGCAGGCGACGACGGAGACGACGAGGAGCAGCGCGAAGAGGACCGGGCCCGGCTTGCGGGCGATCTTCTTGAGCCGGGCGAACTGCTCGATCTCCATGTAGTCGGCGTCGTCGCCGCCGGGGCCGGATTCGACGGCGCCGTGCCGCGAGCCGCCCGATTCGGTGTCGGAGCCGCCGAAGTTGGACGCGACCTGTTCGAAGGTGGCGCGGATGGTGGCGCCGGCCGGCGGGAAGAGCGGGCGCAGTTCGCTGTTGGGTACGGCCGGCTTGGCGCGCCTGCGGCGGGCGGCGATGATCCGCTCGGGGCGGAGCAGGACGCCGAAGAGGCCCATGACTTCGTCGACGGCCTGCCCGGGCACCTTGCCCACCAGGTAGGCGAGGGTGCGCAGCAGGGTGCCGAGGACGAGGCGGAGCAGTACATAGGGGAGGGCGATGCCGCGCGCGTTGGCGAGCAGGGTGTAGACGGCTCCGGCCTTGTCCACGCGGTGCGGGTTGGTGACCGAGCGGCCGGCGCAGTCGACGGTGCGGCGTTCGCGCGCGGAGGCCTCCGCGTGGCGCAGGACGGCGTCGGGGGCGACGAGGACGCGGTAGCCGGCGCTCTGGGCGCGCCAGCACAGGTCGACGTCGTCGCGCATCAGCGGCAGGCGGCGGTCGAAGCCGCCGAGCCCTTCGAAGACGTCGCGGCGGATGAGCATGCCGGCGCTGGAGACGGAGAGGACGCCGCGGACCTGGTCGTGCTGGCCCTGGTCCTGTTCGCGCCGGTCGAGTCCGGTCCAGCGGCGGCCGCTGCGGGCGATGGAGACGCCGACTTCGAGCAGCTGCTTGCGGTCGTACCAGCCGCGCAGCTTGGGTCCGACGACTCCGGCCTCGGGGTCGGAGTCGGCGACGCGCAGGAGTTCGGCGAGGGCGTCGGGGGCGGGTGCGCAGTCGTCGTGGAGCAGCCACAGCCACTGGACCGGTTCGCCGTGCGGGAGTTCGGGCATGTCGTAGGCGTCGTCGCGCCAGGACCTGCTGACCGGGTCCCAGCCGCTGGGCCGCTTCAGATAGGGCAGGTCGTCGGGGCCGAGGACCGGGGCGGTGCGGGCGGCCTCGTCGACGGCGGCGCCGAATCCCGTACGCCGGGCCAGGTGCAGGACCCGCTCGTCGCCGATGGCTTCGGTGACCAGCCGCGCGGAGTCGTCGGCGCTGCCGGTGTCGGCGGCGATGACGTTCTGTACGGGGCGTTCCTGGCCGAGGAGTCCCGCGAGGGCGTCGGGCAGCCAGCGGGCTCCGTCGTGGGAGACGAGCACGGCGGTGACGACATGGCGCGGATACTCGGGCGCCTGGGCGGGAGCAAACGCTGGCGTGGTGGCGGACATCGAGGTACGGGCCCTCCGGCCGGGGTCGCCCGCGGGGGGCGTGGGAGCGTCTGGGACGGGGCCCCACACTAATGGCTGGCAGCAGAACGGTCCGCCGCCTGTGGCCAGAGCACAGGGGCGGACCGTTCCTTGCGTACAGATGTGTCAGATGTGTGCGTTTTGATCGCGCGCGGGTCGGGCGGCGATCAGATGCCGGTCAGACAGCGGTCAGACAGCGGCCTTCTTCAAACGGCGGCGCTCACGTTCGGACAGGCCGCCCCAGATTCCGAATCGCTCGTCGTTCTGCAGGGCGTACTCGAGGCATTCCGAACGGACTTCACAGGCGAGACAGACCTTCTTTGCCTCTCGGGTGGATCCGCCCTTCTCGGGGAAGAAGGACTCGGGATCGGTCTGTGCGCAGAGTGCGCGCTCCTGCCAGCCGAGTTCCTCGTCCGCGTCCTCGACCAGCAGTTCCTGGAACAACTCGGTCATGTGCGCCCCTCGTCCGTCTTTGCGTCCCCGTGCTGTTGCCGCTACCGATTTCGGCTGAACGACACGAGTGAAATTACAAGTTCGTAGCTCCGCGCGAGTCAAGCCGAGATCTGCTATTGGGCCCGGTATTCACTCTGCGGAACCAAGGCTATGCGGAAAGTGTTCAAATCACCAAAAACGCGACACATGCCACCGGCTCCTTCCGAACCCCCTCAGAGGGCCCAGGACAGGCCCCTACAGGGAAGGACGACGGAGCTCGCGATCTTGTTGCGATCGAGGCCGGGAAGCGACCCGGATCACAGTACGGTCACGGCGCGCGATCACCGAGCGTGATCACGGCCACCCCGCGGCACTCCCGGCAGAACCGGAGGTTTGCGAGCCCGGTTGCTGCGCCATGTCTCCGGCCCCCACCCTGAGCAAACCTTTCTGCGCTCGCAGTAACCGGATGAGGTGAAACATTGCCCCCAAACCGGGCATTGAGTTGACAGTCGGGTATCGGGCCCGCCACCTTTGATCCCATGCCAGCGACCTCAGCGCCCTCCGCGACCCACGCCCGTGGGTTCCGCCGCGCTGTCCAGGACCGCTGTTGCTGTTGCTGTTCCAGCTGTTGATGCGCACCCACGGCCGATGAAGCCGTAGCGCTCCAGCGTTTTCCCCCGCATCACCGCATCGCTTGCATCGACGCATCCTGCCGAGGAACCCCGCACCCATGAACAGCGACAGCGACCTTCAGATCGCCGGCGACCTCTTCGAGGTCCAGCACCTCCTCCAGCCCGCCAAGCAGCACCCCGCCACCGTGGCCGACTTCGTCGGACTCGCCCGCTCCATCGCCGCCGACCGCGCCCAGTGGGAGCCGCTGGTCCGGTACGACGCCACCACCCGCTGGTACCACCGGCTGCGCACCGGCCCCGGCTACGAGGTCTGGCTGCTCTCCTGGGTGCCGGGCCAGGGCAGCGGGCGGCACGACCACGGCGCCTCCTCCGGCGTACTGACTGTGCTCCAGGGCGAGCTGACGGAACGTACGGAACGGGCGCACCGCCGGCTCGGCGACGGCGCGCAGAGGGTCTTCGCGCCCGGCTACGTCCACGAAGTGGTCAACGACTCGCTCGAACCGGCCGTCAGTCTGCACATCTACTACCCGGGCCTGACCGAGATGCCGATGCACCCGCCCACGCACCACGCGCGGTGCGCCCCGACGGCCCGAGGTGTCGTACCCGCCTGACAGACTGCTGTGCATGCGCATTGTGGTTCTGGCCGGCGGCATCGGTGGTGCCCGATTCCTGCGTGGCCTCAAGCAGGCCGTCCCCGACGCCGACATCACGGTCATCGGCAACACCGGTGACGACATCCATCTGTTCGGACTCAAGGTCTGCCCCGACCTCGACACGGTGATGTACACCCTGGGCGGTGGCATCAACGAGGAGCAGGGCTGGGGCCGGGCGGACGAGACCTTCCATGTGAAGGAGGAGCTCGCGGCGTACGGCGTCGGGCCCGAGTGGTTCGGGCTGGGCGACCGGGACTTCGCCACCCACATCGTCCGTACGCAGATGATCGGCGCCGGCTATCCGCTGAGCGCCGTCACCGAGGCGCTGTGCGCGCGCTGGCAGCCGGGCGTGCGGCTGCTGCCGATGTCCGACGACCGGGTCGAGACCCATGTCGCGATCGACGTCGACGGCGAGCGCAAGGCCGTGCACTTCCAGGAGTACTGGGTCAGGCTGCGGGCCTCCGTCGACGCGCACGCCGTCGTGCCGGTCGGCGCCGAGCAGGCCAAACCGGCGCCCGGGGTCCTGGAGGCGATCGCCGAGGCCGACCTCATCCTCTTCCCGCCGTCCAACCCCGTGGTCAGCATCGGCACGATCCTCGCCGTGCCCGGCATCCGGGAGGCGATCGCGGCCGCAGGCGTGCCGGTCGTCGGCCTCTCCCCCATCGTCGGGGACGCGCCGGTGCGCGGCATGGCCGACAAGGTGCTGGTGGCGGTGGGCGTGGAGGCCACGGCGGCGGCGGTCGCCGAGCACTACGGCTCCGGGCTGCTGGACGGCTGGCTCGTCGACACGGTCGACGCGGGCACGGTGGAGGCGGTCGAGGCGGCGGGGATCCGCTGCCGGGCGGTGCCGCTGATGATGACGGACCTCGACGCGACGGCCGAGATGGCCCGCGCGGCGCTGGCCCTCGCGGAGGAGGTCCGGGCGTGAGCGTCGGCAACGACGGGAGCACGGACGTCGCGGCGGCGCCCGCGTACCGGGTGTGGGCACTGGGCGGGCTGCCGGAGGTCCGGGCCGGTGACGACCTCGCCAAGCTCATCGCGGGCACCGAGCCGGGGCTCGTCGACGGTGACGTCGTGCTGGTCACCTCCAAGATCGTCAGCAAGGCGGAGGGCCGGATCGTCGCCGCCGACGACCGGGAGGCGGCGATCGACGCCGAGACCGTACGGGTCGTGGCGCGGCGCGGGACACTGCGGATCGTGGAGAACCGGCAGGGTCTGGTCATGGCCGCGGCCGGGGTCGACGCCTCCAACACTCCTGCCGGGACGGTGCTGTTGCTGCCCGAGGACCCGGACGCCTCGGCCCGGGCGATCCGCACGGGGCTGCGGGACACCCTCGGGGTCGACGTCGGCGTCGTCGTCACGGACACCTTCGGGCGGCCCTGGCGCAACGGCCTGACCGATGTGGCGATCGGCGCGGCGGGCGTACGGGTCCTGGACGATCTGCGCGGCGGTACGGACGCGTTCGGCAACCCGCTCAGCGCGACCGTCGTGGCCACCGCCGACGAGCTCGCGGCCGCCGGGGACCTGGTGAAGGGAAAAGCGGCCGGGCTGCCCGTCGCCGTCGTGCGCGGGCTGCCGCATCTGGTGGGCGGCGAGGACGGCGCGCGGGCGATGGTCCGCGTGGCCGCCGACGACATGTTCCGCCTCGGCACCTCCGAGGCGGTCCGGGAGGCGGTCACCCAGCGGCGTACGGTCCGTGAGTTCACCGACGAACCCGTCGACGGCGGCGCCGTCCGGCGCGCCGTGGCGGCGGCCGTCACCGCGCCCGCGCCGCACCACACCACGCCTTGGCGGTTCGTGCTGCTGGAGTCCGAGGAGTCGCGGGTGCGGCTGCTGGACGCGATGAAGGAGGCGTGGATCGCCGATCTGCGCCGGGACGGCAAGTCCGAGGAGTCGATCGCCAAGCGGGTGCGCCGCGGTGAGGTGCTGCGCCGGGCGCCCTATCTGGTGGTGCCGTGCCTGGTGACGGACGGCGCCCATCACTACGGCGACCCGCGCCGGGACGGCGCCGAGCGGGAGATGTTCGTCGTGGCGGCCGGCGCCGGGGTGCAGAACTTCCTGGTCGCGCTGGCCGCGGAGCGGCTGGGCTCGGCGTGGGTGTCCTCGACGATGTTCTGCCGGGATGTCGTACGGGACGTGCTGGACCTGCCGGAGCACTGGGACCCGATGGGCGCGGTCGCCGTCGGGCACCCCGCCGCTCCGGCGAAGGAGCGTCCGGCCCGGGAGGCCGGGGACTTCATCGCCGTGCGGTGAGCCCCGGGGCACCCGGGCCCGGAGGGTCTACAGAGCGCCGATGTTGCCCGGGGTCATCCTGGGCGCGCGGCGCGGAGGAGTGCGGCCGCTGAGGAGGATGAGGCGGGCGGCGCGGTGGCGCTGGCCCGCGTACGGCTCCAGGAGTTCCAGCATCGCCGCGTCGTCGGCGTCGCGGTCGCCCGCGAGGGCGTAGCCGACGATGCTCGGCAGGTGGTAGTCGCCGACGGAGACGGCGTCGGGGGCTCCGTGGCTGCGCTGAACGGTTTCGGCGGAGCTCCAGGGGCCGATGCCGGGGATCAGCTCCAGACGCTCCTGCGCCTGCTCGGGCGCCATGGCGGCCGCCTCCTCCATCCGGCGGGCGACTCGGACCACGCGCAGGATCGTCGAGGCGCGCTTGTTGTCGACACCGGCGCGGTGCCACTCCCAGGACGGGATCGTCGCCCAGGTACGGGGCTCGGGCATGACGTGGAGCCGGGGGTTCGGACCGGGCGCGGGCTCGCCGTACCTGCGCACGAGCAGCCGCCAGGCGCGGTACGCCTCGTCCGTGGTGACCTTCTGCTCCAGGATCGTCGGGATCAGCGACTCCAGGACCAGTCCGGTGCGGGCCAGCCGCAGGCCGGGGCAGCGGCGGTGGGCGGCCGCGAGGAGACGGTGGCGCGGGGTGAAGACGTCCGGGTCGTCCTCCGCGCCGAGCAGGGCGGGGAGCCGATCCAGCAGCCACTCGGCGCCGGGGCCCCAGGCTTCGGCGCGGACCTCGCCCTCGGCCGCGAAGGCGGTGGTACGGAGCGTGCCGGGGCCCTCGGGCGTACGGCAGGTCCGCCACACGGAGCCGTCGGTGGTCTGGAAGGTGGGGTCACCGGGGCCGCGGCGGAGGGGGCCGAGGGTGAGGCCGACGTCGAGCGGGGTGGGGGGCGCGTAGCGCCGGGTCTGGGAGGGAGTGAGGGCGGGGGCGGTCCGGGCGGGGGGTATGCGGGCGTCACCACCGCGGACGGAGGTGCGGGTGGGGCGGGGTGCGAAGCGGCCGGACACGTTTATGAGGGTAGCCGGGGTGCGGGCCGACGGGGTGCGGGGCCAAGCAGAGGGCGCCGCGGCCGTGGGGTCTGTGCCCACCCGTTCCGCCCCATGCGGAACGCATGCCCACAAACCCCTCTCAGTCCTCTACTGGTCGGACGAGAACCGCAGCGATCTGTTCGGGAGGATCGCGTCGCACCAGACTCTTACGCCGTCGCGGAGTTCGTTGTCCGCGCCGACGTGGGCGCCGTCGCCGATGACCGCGCCCGTGACGGTCGTACGGGCGCCGACGCGGGCGCCCGCGCCGATGAGGGAGTCGGTGATGACCGCGCCGGCCTCGATCGTCGCGCCGGTGAGGATCGTGCTGCCCGAGACCCGGGCGCCGGCCTCGATCGTCGCGCCCTCGCCGACGACCGTACCGCCCGTCAGCTTGGCGTCCGGGGCCACCGTGGCCGTCGGCAGGACCAGTCGGTCGCCGCAGCGGCCCGGGACGGCCGGGGAGGGTGCCCGGCCCTGGACGAGGTCGGCGGAGCCGCGTACGAACGCCTGGGGCGTGCCCAGGTCGAGCCAGTACGTGGAGTCGACCATGCCCTGGAGGTGCGCGCCGGCGGCCAGCAGGTCGGGGAAGGTCTCGCGCTCGACGGAGACCGGCCGCCCGGCGGGGATGGTGTCGATCACCGAGCGGCGGAAGACGTAGGCACCGGCGTTGATCTGGTCGGTGACGATCTCCTCGGGGGTCTGCGGCTTCTCCAGGAAGGCGGTGACCCGGCCGGTGGGGTCCGTGGGGACCAGACCGAAGGCCCTCGGGTCCTCGACCCGGGTGAGGTGGAGCGAGACGTCGGCGCCGGACGACTCGTGGGTGGCGACCAGCGCGCGGATGTCGAGTCCGGTCAGGATGTCGCCGTTGAAGATGAGTACGGGGTCGTCGGGGCCGGAGTGGAGCCGTGAGGCCACGTTGCGGATGGCGCCGCCGGTGCCCAGCGGCTCCTCCTCGGTGACGTATTCGAGGTGCAGCCCCAGTGCCGAACCGTCACCGAAGTGCGGTTCGAAGACCTCTGCCAGGTACGACGTCGCGAGCACGATGTGCTCGACGCCGGCCGCCCGGGCCCGGGCCAGCTGGTGGGTGAGGAACGGGACGCCCGCCGCGTGGACCATGGGCTTCGGTGTGTTCACCGTCAGCGGGCGCAGCCGCGTGCCCTTGCCACCGACCAGGAGGATCGCTTCTGTCACCTTGTCGTCTCTGCTTCCTGCTGGGGCCGGTCGTGTGCGGTCGTATGACCGATGTGACCGGCCAGTGTATGCAGACCGTCAGGAACATGCCCCGACCGCTTCCCCGTGACGTGACCCTCACGTTCGCCCCTGGAGGGTCGCGGAGGCGGTGCGGGCGGTGCCGAGCTTGCTGTAGAGCCGTTTTCCGGGGCACTCGGTGGCGAATCCGTCCCGGTGTCCGGAGATGGTCTTGAGCTTCACCTTCGTCCCCTTCTTGTACAAGTTGCCCCCGCCGGACGTGAGATACGTCGTACCGCGCGGGTTGACTCCGTACAGGCCGAGCTTCCAGGCCGTCAGGCGGGCGATGGCGTTGACGGCAGCGGTGGGTGGGGCCTTGGTGGTGAAGGTGCCGAGGACGGCGACGCCCATGCTGTTGGTGTTGAAGCCGCGGGTGTGGGCGCCCTGGACCGGCTTGGAGACGCCACCGGCGCGTCCTTCGTAGATATTTCCGCATTTGTCGACGGCGAAGTTGTAGCCGATGTCACGCCAGCCGCTGCTCACCACGTGGTAGCGGTAGATACTGCGCAGGAGTGAGGGGACCTGCTTGCAGGTGTAGTTGTTGCCCGTGACCGTGTGGTGCACGAAGGCGGCCTTCACCGACTTGGTGTAGGCGAAGTTCTTCTCGCGGAGCTTCTCGTCGGCTCCCCAGCCCTTGCGGGTGACGATCTTCGGGCGCGGCCCGATGTACGGCTTGGCGAAGCCGACCAGCCGGGCCTCCGTCTCCGCCTTGCCGAGGGCGGGGATGATGGTGGCGCCAAGGGGGGCGAGGTCGGCGTTGACGGCGGACGAGGCCGCCTGTTCGGCCGTCATGGGGCCGGTGACCGGGGCCCGGTCCCCGTCGTCGCGCACGGAGCTGCGCGGGCCGGCCGCCACCACGTCCACGGGGTCCTGGCCCGGGTCGACGAGTTCGAGGCGCAGACCGCCGGGGAGTGCGGCGGTGCCGTCCGCCTGGACGCGGACCTCGACGGCGTCCGAGGCCCCGACCCAGAGCGGGGCCGTGGCGCCGCGGACGGTGCGCGACGCGCTTTCGGCGGAGCCGGGGTCGGCGGCGTGCTCGTGGTTGTGGGTCTCGAGGTCCTGCCAGCCGGACCAGGCGCGGCTGCCGCTCGGGCGGGTACGGACCTGGACCGTGCCGTGCAGTTCGGCGGTGGCGTCGTCCCAGACGACGCCGACGAGCGAGAAGGGGCGGACTTCGCGCGGAGGCAGGCCCTGCCGTGTGGAGCCGGCGATGCGGTCTGACGCCTGGGGTCCGAGTGGGGCGAGTGGGAGGGACTGGGTGGAGCCCGGGACGGCGTCCGCCTCGACCGGTGCGGCGGGCGGTGCCGCCACGGTGGGCGACGCGAACGGAACGGCGAGGGCGGCGGTGCACGCGACCCCGATGGCGGAGGCAAGGTAGGCACGCATGGACCGATCGTGTGCGGGCCGGAGTTGTTCCGCCCGTCGGAATGACGCCAGGAAGCTGACGGGGCGTCGGTCCGACCGGTGGACGGGGTCACCGGTACGGCGGGTCCCGGGCGGGCCCGCCGCGTACTGTTGCGCGGGTGAATGCCAGCGACCGCACCCCCGCCGACCTGCTGCGATCCGCGCTCGCCGCGGACCCGGCCCGCCCCTTGGTCACCTTCTACGACGATGCCACCGGTGAACGCGTCGAATTGTCCGTGGCCACCTTCGCCAATTGGGTGGCCAAGACGGCCAACCTCCTCCAGGGCGACCTCGCCGCCGGTCCCGGCGACCGGCTCGCGCTGCTGCTGCCGGCGCACTGGCAGACGGCCGTGTGGCTGCTCGCCTGCGCGTCGGTCGGGGTGACCGCGGAGGTGGGCGGCGATCCGGCCGGGGCCGATCTCGTCGTCAGCGGTCCGGACACGCTGGAGGTGGCGCGAGCCTGCTCCGGCGAGCGGGTCGCGCTCGCGCTGCGCCCGCTGGGCGGGCGCTTCCCGGCGCCGCCGGCCGGGTTCGCCGACTACGCGGTGGAAGTGCCGAGCCAGGGCGACCGGTTCGCGCCGTTCGCACCGGTGGACCCGGACGCGGCGGCGCTGCGGGTGGAGGACGTCGAGCTGACGGCCGCCGAGCTCGTCGAGCGAGCCCGGGCGGATGCCGCGGCGTGGGGCCTGGAGCCCGGCGCGCGGCTGCTGTCGGGGCTTCCGTACGACACCTGGGAGGGGCTGTCGGCGGGGCTGTACGCACCGCTCGCCGCGGGCGCGTCGGTGGTGCTGTGCCGGAACCTCGACCAGCTGTCGCCGGAAGGCCTGACGAAGCGGATCGAGAGCGAGCGGGTCACCGACACGCGTACGTGAGCGCGCCTGTACGGTCCACGCGCGCCGGTACGCCCCGCAGCCCCCGCACGGCCCGTGAGCTCGTTCACGGACCGTGCGCCCGAGCACGGGCCGTGAGACACCCCACGGCCCGTGAGCCCACCACGGTCCGTCACCGCTTGGCGGCCGCCCCGAAGTCCACCCGTCCGGCGCAATCGCCTGCCGAGTCCCCGGACCCAGGGGTCAGCTCCGGTACATGATCGGCGGTACGTACCCGAAGACGCCCGAAGGACGGACCCCGAACGTGACGGACAGTGCTGGCACGCCCCCCGAACCGGAAGCGGACAGCACCGAGTCCACCGACTCCGCCGACTCCGCCAAGCGCAAGCGGTACTGGCTCCGTTGGACCGCGCTCGGGGCCTCCGTCGTGCTGCTCGCGGCGGCCGGGGTCGGCTGGTGGCTCTACCGCAAGCTCGACGGGAACATCACCACGGACACCACGGCCGCCGCCGAACTGGAGCGGTACGAGAAGGAGCGCCCCACGTCCGTGGTGAAGGGGGCCCAGAACATCCTGGTGATCGGCTCCGACACGCGCTCGGGCAGCGGCAACACCAAGTACGGCCGCGACGGCGACACCCAGCGCTCGGACACGACGATCCTGGTGCATCTGGCCGCGGACCGCGGCAGTGCGACGGCCATGTCGATCCCGCGCGACCTGATGGTGACGATCCCCGGCTGCCGCAAGGCCGACGGGACCCGCACACGGGAGCAATGGGCCCAGTTCAACTCGGCCTTCGGGTTCGGTGGGGCGGCCTGCACGATCCGTACCGTCGAGAAGATGACCGGGATCCGGATCGATCACCACATGATCGTGGACTTCCACGGCTTCAAGAAGATGATCGACGCCGTGGACGGGGTGGAGGTCTGCCTCAAGAAGCCGGTCAACGACGCCGACGCGCGTCTGAAGCTGCCGGCCGGGCGCCACACGCTCCGCGGGGAGCAGGCGCTGGGTTTTGTACGGGCCCGGAAGACGCTGGGCGACGGCAGTGACACCGAGCGGATGGAACGCCAGCAGCAGTTCCTCGGGGCGCTGGTCAACAAGGTGCAGAGCAACGGCGTGCTGCTCAATCCGACCAAGCTGTATCCGGTGCTGGACGCGGCGACGAAGGCGCTGACCACCGACCCGGGGCTGGACTCGTTGCGGGATCTGTACGAGTTGGCGCGCTCGATGCGCAGCGTACCGACGGAAAAGGTGCAGTTTCTGACTGTTCCTAGGAAACCGTACGCATGGAATCCGAACCGGGACGAATTGGTGCAGCCCGCTGCGGACGCCCTCTTCAAGCGGCTACGGGAGGACACGCCGGTCGAGGTCGACCCGGAGGGCGGAGCCGGCCGCAGACCCGCCGGCGCATGGAACTCCACGCCGTCGCCCACGTTCTCGGGGCGGAACGCGGCGGAAGGCGCCTGCGCGTAAAGCGATGACCAAACCGGCGTAACCCTTCCATGACGTTTGGGTGGTATGCCCGGTTGTAAGGGGCGTGGAATTTGTCACGGACGTCGCCCCGCGCTGAACTGGGCGGATAGTGTGACGCGATCCGGTGCGCCGACCGTCTGGTCGCGCACTCCCGGATCGAAAGACCGAGCGCCTGACGGGGGAGGCGCCTCGCGTGGCACCGACGGAGGACTCAAGCAACCGTGGACGCGCACAGCCGTGGACGGGCGGAGGAGATCGACCCCGCCGACCAGTGGGTGCTCAACCCGCAGACCGGTAGTTACGAACTGCGACTGGACCATTCCGCTGGGCAGTCGCCCGCTTCCCGGCCGCGCGGAGCAGGCGCCACGGCGTCCGGCCGCGGCAGGACCTCCGACGTCCCCGGCTCCCGCGGCAGGAGCGCCGAGGTTCCCGGCCAGCGCAGGCGCCGCCCGTCGGGCGGTGGCTCCGACGGCCCGCCGCCGGGCTCGGGCCGCCGCAAGCGCAAGCCGCAGAAGTCCCGTAAGAAGAAGGTGCTCCTGTGGACCGGCGGTGTCACGGCCTTTGCGGTCGTGGCGGGCGCCATTGGCGTGTACGCCCTCTACGAGCACTTCGACGGGAACATCCAGACCGTCGACATCGCCGGCGCGGGCAGCGGCGGGTTCAAGAAGGACCAGCCGGTCAACATCCTGGTGATCGGCACGGACAAGCGGACCGGCGACGGCAACGGCGGCTACGGCGACAAGAACAGCCCCGGCCACGCCGACACCACGATCCTCTTCCATGTCTCCAAGGACCGGACGAACGCGACCGCGCTCTCCATCCCTCGCGACATGATCACCGACATCCCGGACTGCCCCACCAAGCAGCCGGACGGCTCCACCAAGACCATTCCCGGCCAGCGGGGACAGCGGTTCAACGTCTCGCTCGGCCAGAGCGGCCGCGACCCGGGCTGCACCATGCGTACGGTGAAGGAGCTGACCGGGCTTCAGGTTGACCACTTCATGATGGCCGACTTCAACGCGGTGAAGGAGCTGACCACGGCCGTCGGCGGCGTCAAGGTCTGCCTGGCCAAGCCCGTCGACGACGAGAAGTCGCATCTGAAGCTGCCGGCCGGTGAGTCGATCATCCAGGGCGAGCAGGCGCTGGCCTTCGTCCGTACCCGCTCCAGCTTCGGCAACAAGAGCGACCTCGACCGGATCAAGATCCAGCAGCAGTTCCTCAGTTCGATGATCCGGCAGATGAAGTCGAGCGAGACGCTGACCAGCCCCGCCAAGATGTACGGGCTCGCGGACGCCGCCACCAAGGCGCTCACGGTCGACTCGGGGATAGGCAGCATCAAGATGCTCACGAGTCTCGCCCAGGAGCTGGGCAAGATCGACCCGAAGAACATCACCTTCGCGACCGTGCCGGTGGTCGACAACCCGGCCGAGAAGGTCAAGGCGACCGTCGTCCTCGACGAGTCCAAGTCCGAGCCGCTGTTCGCGATGATGCGCTCCGACACCTCGCTCACCGAGGTGAAGAAGAAGGAGCAGGACGCCAAGAACGCCCAGGCGAGCGCTCAGGCGGCGCTGCTCGCAGGGCCGCGTTCGACGGCCTCGGCGGTCCGGGTCGACGTCTACAACGGCAGCGACACCCGGGGTGCGGCCCAGTCGACGATCAACTGGCTGCAGAACGACATGGGCGTGTCCCGGTCGACGAACAAGAGCAACGCCCCGGCGAAGGTGGCGAAGACGACGCTGGAGTACGCGCCGAACCAGGCGGACCAGGCCCGCAAGCTCGCGGACATGATGGGGCTGCCGGCCACGGCCCTCAAGCCGGGCAAGGTGAACGCCGAGGGGCTGCAGGCGATGACCCTGACCCTGGGCGCGGACTTCAAGGGGGCGGGGGTCCCCCTCACCGGACCGGCGAAGGCGCCGGAGGGTGTGCAGAAGGTGGAAGCCGACAAGCAGGTGTGTGCCAAGTGATCCGGAGATGCTGGATCATGGAACGCATCTGAACGACAGGGGGATCCAGGGGTGGGACAGAGCAGCGTGCGCGGGGAAGGGACACGGAAACGTGTCTCGCGCGCCCGCGACCTCGGCTGGGACGACAGTCTCTACGCCGAAGGCGCCGACGGGAACGTGCCGTCGCAGCGCGAGGGATCGGGCGGCGGCGGCCGCTCCGGACGGGGTGGCAGCGGGGGCGGCGGTGACCGCGGTCCCGGTGGCGGCGGCCGCAGCAGGGGCCGCCGCCGCGGCAATCCGCGCCGTCGTGCGCGCAGCGGCAAGCGACGGATATTCCGCTGGATCGCGATCGTCCTCTCGCTGCTGATACTTGGCACGGCGGGCGCCGGCTATCTGTATTACCAGCACCTCAACAGCAATATCCGCAGCGGCGGACGGGCCGGTGGCGAAAGCGGCGTGAAGAAGCCGAACGCCAACGGCAACACCGCCCTCAACATCCTCCTCATAGGTTCCGACAGCCGCGCCAAGGCGGAGAACGTCGCGCTCGGCGGCGGCCGGGACCTCAAGGACGCGAAGCCTCTGGCGGACGTGCAGATGCTGCTGCACATATCGGCGGACCGGAAGAACGCCTCCGTCATCAGCATTCCGCGGGACACGATGGTCCAGGTCCCGGAGTGCAGGGACGACAAGGGCGAGACGTACCGGTCCTCCTTCTCCCCCATCAACGAGACCCTCCAGCGGGGCGGTCCGGGCTGCACGCTCACCACCTGGGAGAGCATCACCGGCGTCTACGTCGACCACTGGATGATGATCGACTTCGCGGGTGTGGTGTCGATGGCGGACGCCATCGGCGGCGTCAAGGTCTGTGTGGAGCACGGCGTCTGGGACCGGCCCACGCGGCAGGTCAAGGGCGGCTCCGGTCTGAAGATCCCCGCGGGCGACAACATCATCAAGGGCGAGGACGCGCTCAAGTGGCTGCGTACCCGGCACGCCTTCTACAGCGACCAGGGCCGTTCCAAGGCCCAGCACATGTACATGAACTCGATGATCCGCACGCTGAAGTCCCAGAGCGTGTGGACGGACACCGGGCGCCTGATGGACCTGGCCGAGGCCGGCACGAAGGCGCTGCAGGTCTCGGAGGAGATCGGCACGGTCAAGGGTCTGTTCGACGTGGCCATGCAGCTCAAGGACGTGCCGACCAACCGCATCACGATGATGACGATGCCGGCCGCCGAGTGGTCCCAGAACAAGAACAAGCTGGTGCCGGTCGAGAAGGACGCCGACAAGCTGTGGGCGATGCTCCGTGAGGACGTCGCCTTCGACAAGAACGGCAAGCCCGCCGACGCCAAGCCCTCGACGGCGCCGTCCACGCCGGCCGGACCGGCCGCGGCCGCGCCGAACACCCTCGGTGTCACGGTCGTCAATGGCACCGGTGGCGGCGGCGAGGCGTCCATCAAGGGCCGGGCCGGACGGCTGAAGGACGTCCTGCGCGGTAAGGGCTTCACCCAGGCGTCGGCCTCGCAGAGCGGTGAGCCGCGCAAGGACACGGTGGTGCGGTACGCGCAGAAGGACGGCGCGCAGGGCAAGGCCGACGCGCTCTCCGTGGCGACGGCCCTCGGCATCCCGCCGACCGCGGTGCGGGCCGACGCGAAGGCGGAGGGCCTCACGCTGGTGATCGGCGCGGACTGGCGGGAGGGTGACACCTTCGCCAAGCCGAAGCCGGTGGAGGGCGACCTGCCGGAAAACGTCGAGGCGAGCAACGGCGCCGACGAGAGCGGCTGCATGCCCGTGTACGAGCCGTACCGCTGGAACGGCAAGGACTGACCCCGGCAGCGCATGAAGGAGGCCGCCCGGTGCGTGACGCACCGGGCGGCCTCCTTTTGGTACAGGTGCCGTCAGACCGTGGCCTTGACCGCCGGACGGCGGCTCGCGATGACCTTCCGTGCCAGGGAGCGGGGGCTGGTCAGGAAGCCGTACCCCCACGACATGTGCATCGTGGCGAGCGCCACGGGGATCTGCAGCCGGGCCTTCAGCGCCAGGCCCTTGCCCGCCGGGACCGAGCCCGCCGTGATCGCGGCGAGGTAGCCGGCGGGGACGACGAAGCCGAGCGGGGTGAGCGTCGCGCCGACCACGACGCCCGCGGCGATCGCGCAGACCGCGGCCGGCGGGGCGAGGTAGCGCAGGTTGATGGAGCCCTGGTGGTAGCGGGCGACCACATGGCGCCAACGGCCGTAGTCCTTGTACTGCTTGGCCAGGGCGCGGACGCTCGGCCGGGGGCGGTACTGGACCCGCAGCTCGGGCGAGAACCAGATCAGGCCGCCCGCCTCGCGGATGCGGAAGTTCAGCTCCCAGTCCTGGGCGCGGATGAACTCCTCGTTGTATCCGCCCTGTTGCTCCAGGGCCTCGCGGCGGAAGACACCGAGGTAGACGGTCTCGGCGGGGCCCGCCGCGCCGCCGGTGTGGAAGGCGGCGTTGCCGACGCCGATCTTGGAGGTCATGGCGGCCGCGACCGCGTCCTCCCAGGCGTTCTCGCCCTCGGCGTGCATGATCCCGCCGACGTTCTGCGCGCCGGTCTCCTCCAGGAGACGGACCGCGGTGGCGATGTAGTTGGGCGAGAGCATGCCGTGACCGTCGACCCGGACCACGATCGGATGGCGCGAGGCCTTGATCGCGGCGTTCAGGGCCGCGGGCGTGCGCCCGGTGGGGTTGGGGACGGTGTGGACCCGGGGGTCCTCGCGGACGAGCTCGGCGGCGATCTCGTCCGTACGGTCCGTGGACGGACCGAGCGCGATCACCACCTCCATCTCGCCGTCGTACTCCTGCTCGAGGATGTGACGGACCGAGTTGCGCAGATGCCGCTCCTCATCGAGGACCGGCATGATCACGGAGACAGGGGGCATGGCGTTCATCGGGCGCCACGTTACCGCGAACGGGGGACACAGGCGCGCGCCGCCGGGGGCGCCGTACTCGGCTGCTGATCGTATGGGCCTACGGTTCTTACGGTTCTCCCCGACCCGCGGAGGTGTCCCCCCAGTGCCCGCACCGCCCCGCCCGCACCGCCCCCGGCCGGCACCCGCCCGTACCGCCCCGGCGGCGGCGCGGCGGCCCAGACGAGGCGGGCGGCCCCGCTGGGGCATGCGGATGGCGACCGGCCTGTCGGTGCTGGTGCTCGCGGCGGGCGGCATCGGGCACGCGGTGGTGACCAGCCTGGACACCGGCATCGACCGGATCGACCCGTTCAAGGACATGAAGAACCGGCCCCAGGCCGGTCATGGCACCAACATCCTGGTCGTCGGCACCGACGGCCGCGACAAGATCGGCCCGGCGGAGAAGGAGAAGTACCGGCTGGGCGGGGCGCCCTGCCACTGCACCGACACGGTGATGCTGGTGCACATCTCCGAGGACCGGGAGCGCGCCAGCATCGTGAGCCTGCCACGTGACTCGTACGCGATGATGCCCGAGCACACCGACGCCACCAGCGGCAAGCACCACCAGGCCCATCCGGTGAAGCTGAACGCGGCCTACGCCGAGGGCGGCCCCGCGCTGACCGTGCGGACCGTGGAGAACATGACCCGGGTCAAGATCGACCACTATCTGGAGGTCGACTTCACCAGCTTCATGCGGACCGTCGACGCCGTCGGCGGGGTACGGATCTGCACGACGCGTCCGATGAAGGACAAGTACTCCGGCATCGACCTTCCGGCCGGCACCCACCAGCTGAACGGCGGCCAAGCGCTCCAGTACGTCCGCTCGCGCCATGTCGACGGCGCCTCCGACCTGGGCCGGATGCAGCGCCAGCAGCGGTTCCTGGCAGCGCTGCTCCACCGGCTGACCAGCAGCGGGGTGCTGCTCAACCCGGTGAAGTTCCAAGCGGTGGCCACCACCATGATGAGCTCGGTCCGGGCCGACCAGGGCTTCGGCACACAGCAGATGCTCGCCCTCGCCAAGGCGATGCGGGGCTTCACCCCGGCGTCGTCGGAGTTCACCTCCGTGCCGGTCGCTGATGTGAGCCACCCGGTGAAGGGGATCGGCTCGACGGTGAAGTGGGACCCGGTGAAGTCCCGCAGGCTCTTCCAGGCGCTGCGCGACGACCGGCCGCTCGCCCGGCACGGCACCCGCCGACCCGGGACCGCGAAGCTGGTGGAGGTGTCACCGCGGCAGATCCGGGTGCAGGTCTTCAACGGCACCCGTACGAACGGGCTCGGCCGCCGGATCGACACGGCGCTGCGCGCGACCGGCTTCAACACCACCCAGGCCCCGCTGAACGCCGGGGGCCCCATCCGCTCGCGCACGGTGGTCGCCTACGACCCGCACTGGGACCGCTCGGCGAAGTCGCTGGCCACGGCGCTGCCCGGGTGCGAGATGAAGGCCGTGACCGGGCAGGGGCCGACGCTGAAGGTGACGGCCGGCACGGACTACAAGGGGGTCACGCCGGTCCGCGCCGAGGATCCTCAGGCCGGGGAGTTCGGCGCGGTCACCGGCGACCAGGTGGTGTGCTCGTAGGAGCGGAGTGCTCGTAGGCGGTGCGCTCCTGGCAGCGGGGCCCGGTCAGTCCTCGTAGCCCTCGGCGGCGCGGCGCTCGCGCAGTTCCTTGATCGCGCGGCGCCGGGCGAGCCGGTGCGTGCGGCGGATCTGGGCCTCCTGGTAGCGGCGCTTGTCCCGGTCGGTCTCGGGGATGACCGGGGGGACGGTCCGCGGCTTGCCGTCGGCGTCGACGGCGGCGAAGACGAGGTAGGCGCTGCCGACTTGGGTGGGGGGCGTCGACTCGTTCCAGCGCTCGGCGAGGACGCGTACGCCGATCTCCATGGAGGAGCGGCCGGTCCAGTTGCACTGCGCGCGGACGTGCACCAGGTCTCCGACCCGGACGGGCTCCAGGAAGACCATCTCGTCCATGGAGGCGGTGACGGCGGGGCCGCCGGAGTGGCGTCCGGCCACGGCGCCCGCCACGTCGTCGACCAGCTTCATGATCACGCCACCGTGGACCGTACCGAGGAGATTGGTCTCGCTCGCCGTCATGATGTGGCTGAGGGTCGTCCGGGACGCCGAGGTGGGTTTGCCCGGAATATCGCTCTCCGGGCGTGGAGCCTGATCTGTCATGCCCTCCACCCTATTCATTTCTGTTCATTACCGATCGCATTGCATCAGCTTCGCTACAGGCCTGCTCCGATACCCCACCCACCCTGTCAGCGGCGCGAAGGGGGCCTGCACACTGGTCCGCATGAATGACTGGCCCGATGGACGTGACCGCGGTTATGGCCGCGGCGGTGGCGGCGCGGACCCCGAGGGTGCCCGGGTGATGCGCCATGTGCAGCGCCCGCAGGTCCCCCAGCAGCCTCCGCAGTACGACGACGGTTACGGCCGCGGCCAGCAGCCGGCTCCGTCGTACGAGGGGTACGACAGTGGGTACAACACGGGCCAGGTCTACGGCACCCCTCAGGGGCCCGGTGGCGGGCAGGGCGGTGGCCGGGGCACGGTCCCGCCGCCGCGCGGTCCGCAGCCCTCGTACCCGGGGGCGGCCCCGGACTGGCGCAAGCGGATCAAGGTCGGCTCGATCGTGCTCGTGACGGCCGTGCTCGCCTGGGGCGTCGGTACGTACGCGTGGGCGAGCTCGCAGATGCGCAACGAGGTCGACCTCGCGAAGGTGATCGAGCGCCCGAAGGAGGGCGACTGCACGACGTATCTGATCGTCGGCTCGGACAGCCGTGAGGGCATGACGAGCGAGGAGAAGAAGAAGCTGCACACCGGCTCCGCCGAGGGCAAGCGGACCGACTCGATGATGATCCTGGCCGCCTGCGGCAGCGGCAACACCATGATCTCGCTGCCGCGTGACTCCTGGGTGACGATCCCGTCCTTCGTCGGCTCGGAGTCGGGCAAGAAGTACCAGGCGCGCGGCGGCTCCAAGCTGAACGCCGCGTACGCCATGGACGGACCCGAACTCCTGGTCCGTACGGTCGAGTTCAACACCGGGCTGCGGATCGACCACTACGCCGAGATCGGTTTCGCGGGCTTCGCGAACATCGTGGACGCGCTCGGCGGTGTCGAGATGGACATCCCGAAGGCGTTCAAGGACAAGAAGTCCGGCGCCGACTTCCAGGCCGGCAAGCAGACCCTCAACGGCGAGCAGGCGCTGGCCTTCGTCCGGACGCGGTACGCGTTCGCGGAGTCGGACCTGGCGCGGACGAAGAACCAGCAGAAGTTCCTGTCGGCCCTGGCGAACCAGGCGGCGACGCCGAGCACGATCGTCAACCCGTTCACGCTCTACCCGACGCTGGGCGCGGGCCTGGACACACTGATCGTGGACAAGGACATGTCGCTCTTCGACCTGGGCCAGATGTTCTTCGCGATGAAGGGCATCAGCGGCGGTGACGGTACGTCGATGAACATCCCGATCTCGGGGACGGCGCCGCAGGGTTCGCTGAAGTGGGACATGCCGAAGGTGAAGCAGCTGGTGAGCCAGATCCAGAACGACGAGAAGGTCACCGTCACGGAGAAGTGACACGGAAATGGCCCCCGGCACAGCGCCGGGGGCCTTTTCGCGAAGTTGCCGTTACGGCAGGTTGCGCGCCATGACGATGCGCTGGACCTGGTTCGTGCCCTCATAGATCTGGGTGCTTCGCGGGCATCTGACGCTGACCTGCACGGGGACCCCTCATATGGGCTTCCCAGGATTCCTCCATGATCACCCGTCTGTCTCCCGGTCAGACCGGGTGTGGTGTCGGCTACCCGTACTAGGGGGCTCCGGCGGCCCCTTGACACCCCTGCGGTGCAGGGGCGACGCTCGTGCAAGTTGGCGTAAGCCACTCGACGCCGGAGGCAGTCATGGCACTACGGTTCATCGGGATCGATCCAGACACCGGGCAGCAGGGCTCCCCCACCGTATGGGTGGACGAGGAGAGGGGAGAGCTGGTGCTCCAGGGCTGGAAGCCAGACAGGAGGCTGGAGGCGGAGTGCGCAGCGTTCGAGGTTCCCGGGCACGCTCCGGGCATCCCGCCGCACGAAGCCGTGATCCGGATTCCGGCCCGTATGGTGCCGATGCTCAGGAAGGCGTGCGATGTCGCAGAACGAGCCGGGCTTTGACGAGCTGCTGGCCGCAGCCAAGCACTCGGCTGTGCACCTGGAGCTGCGCGACTCGTACGGCGTCGGGGATGAGGCCGAGGACTTCGAGACCTGGAAGCGGACGGGCCAACGCGACATCGACCCGGCGTCCACCTACTGGGCACCGTGGGTTGATTTGATTCGCAGTACGGTGACCCGAGGCGTGGTCGTCCGCCGTGCCCGCGTCGTATCAGAACCGGTGACGGATTACATCCGGTACGAGCACGCCGGCACCGTGGTCAACCTCCACGCCGGGGAGCAGGTCCGCTGGCTGCCCAGGCGGCAGGCTTCGGACATCGCGCTTCCCGGAAACGACTGCTGGGTGTTCGACGGAGAGATCGTGCTCTTCAACCATTTCTCCGGGGATGGGAACTGGTCCGAGCCTGGCTGGGAGGTTCGTTCCGAACCCGCCGTGGCACGACTGGCCTCGGCTGCATTCGAGGCAGTCTGGGAGCATGGCATCCCGCACGAGAAGTACACGGTCTGACCTGACGGAAAACGAAGAGCCCACTCATGTCTGCGTCCCCCTCGTCCAGCGCCCAGGCCGCCCGTGAAGCCATCGCCGCCCGTCTCGGGGGCCTACGCAAAGACGCGGAGCTGACTGGGCATGAGTTGGCTCTTCGGTGCGGCTGGAGTCCCGCGAAGTCGTCCCGCATTGAGCGGGCCAAGACCCCGGCGTCGGCCGCCGACATCCGCGCCTGGTGCAAAGCGTGCGGAGCAGAGGACCAGACAGACGACCTGATCGCGGCGAACCGCCAAGCCGACCAGATGTACGTCCACTGGCAAAAGCTGCACCGACACGGCATGCGCCGGGCGCAGGAGGAGGTTGTCCCTCTTTACGAGCAGACGCGCCACTTCCGCGTGTACTGCTCGAACGTAGTGCCGGGCATGCTCCAGACCGAGGCGTACGCGGCAGCTTTGCTATCGACCATTGCCGCCTTTCAAGGTACCCCTGACGACTCGCAGACGGCGGCAGCATCCCGAATCGAACGCTCACGCGTGCTCCATGACGGCAACCACCGCTTCGCTCTCCTGTTGGAAGAGACGGTGCTCCGCTATCGCATCGGCGACGCTGCCGCCATGGCTGGACAGCTCGGCTACCTGTTGGCTGTCATGGCGCTTCCGAACGTGAGCCTCGGGGTAATCCCTTTCACGGCCCAGCGGCTTGTCTGGCCCTTGGAAGCCTTCTATCTCTTCGACGGCCGCCAAGCGAGCGTGGAGCTGCTCACGGCCGCAGTGAACGTCACGGCGCCCAGCGAGGTTGCCACGTACGCCAAGGCGTTCTCAGAGCTGTCCAAGCTCGCTGTCTACGGTGCACCCGCCCGGGCTCTGATCTCGGATGCGATCACCTCCCTCGGTTAGTTCGTATGCAAGCTCGTGCAAGACCGTGGCCTGCTCCGTTCCTCGGTTTCTAGGGTCATTCCATCGACCTCGGAGGCGATCGGGAGGGCGCGGCGTCATGAAGACGGAACCGAATCGGTGGCAGGAAGAGCCGCTGGTGCTGCCTATGCGGGCGGAGCGGCCCCGGCCTCGTCCCGTGCCGGGTTGCCCCGAGTGCGGGCGGCTGGGCCGGCTTCGGAAGGCAGCGGGGTGGAGGGCGACGGTACGACGGTGGCGGACTGCAACATCCTGCTCCGGATGCACGGGACCGGGCACTGATGGACATGCAGACGTGGAGAGATGCGAGAACTCAGGCCACGGATGCGGCGGAGTCCATACGCGCGGCACTCGCTGCCCTGGGCGTACCGGAGAGCGCCTGGTGCAGCGTCCGGCCCGTGGTGACGCACATCGGGCATGCGTACGTGCACCTGGGCATGATCCGCGCTGATGCGGTCGAACAGATCGCAGAGGCGCTGCGGGTGCCATCGGCTCCCTGAGCCGATCACAGAATCCTGTTACCGCCGCCCTCCCGGCGGGCGGCAGGTAGTCCCCCGATCGACAAGCCGTTGAGCAGAGACAGGACGTGTCTCGTCTGGGTTGACGTGCCCAGGCTCCGGCCCGGTCCGCCCCTTGACTGGGGGTGCCGCCCTGGGCGGTGAGGGCAACCGCTTCGGACCTGGGGAAGCCGAAGCACCCATTCGGGACTTCCGTCCGTCGCGGGCGGGGGACGGCCGGCTCTGTTCGGCCGTACGGCAGATCAGGAAGGCACGACGATGACCGACCTGTACGGGCTCTCCATCGAGGGAGCCGAGTTCTCGAAGGCATGCGGAGGCAGCACGCACCCGGACGGCGAGGCATGCGTGACCCTCGCCAAGATCGGCCCGGACGCGTGGGCCATGGGTGACAGCAAGCGGCCGGACGCCGAGCCGCTGCGGTTCACCACGGCGGAGCTGGACGCGGCGGGCATCGACCCCGCGCGGTTCGACCTCTCCGCCTGATCCCTGAGCACCACCTGACTGACGGCCCCGCCCACACGCCGACGGGCGGGGCCGTCGCCATTCCCCGAAACGGAGCGGCAGTGCACCACCACGGTTACGCATGGGTCGGAGAGAAGAAGGCGTTCGACAACGAGAGCGTCCGGCGACCGCCGCCGGAGCACGCTCCGCCCGTGGGAATCGACGAGGCGTTGAGGGAGCGCTACCGCAATGCGGTGGCCGACTTCCCGGCAACGGGCGTTCCTCCGATTCAGACGGCTCACTGGCTGATGAAACCGGCCTCCATGGTGCGGAGCACATGGAAGGAACCGAAGGAAGCTGGGGAGTGGCTCGGCCTCCAGCTGGCGGAGTTCGCACCACGATTCGCAGTGGAGGCGGATCGGGAGGTGACTCGGCTGGTCCTTCTGGTCAAGGCTGCAGTGGAACGGCTGACCTGGGGTGGGGACGTGTCCCTGGGGCACTACCTGAACGGAACCGTCTTCCATTCGGTCGCCCTGGTGACCTGTTCCCCGAACCGTTCCAGCCCCGAACTGCCGTGCCCGCTGAGGTAGTCGAACGGGCGTCCCTGAGAACGACGTGGCCAACTGGATGGGGCACAGCAGCACGGACGTGCTCCGGGAGCACTATCACTACATCTTCGAAGGGGCCGAGCAGCGCGGACGTGCAGCCATCGCAACCATGCTGACCCTCGGCGTGGACGACCCCACCGAGCGGGCCGAAGTCGCCTGACCCAGCCCATACGGAAGGCCCCCGGCATTACGCCGGGGGCCTTGTCGTTTTTGCAGCTCAGCACCGTTTTCAGCCCAGGTTCCGCCCAGGATTTCCCCAGCATGACGCCCAGGAAGGGCCGGAACGGGCTCGAACGGACCGGAAGCCGACCGCCCGCCCCCCGATCATCCGAGACGGCGGCTGACCTGCGGAAAGCCAGCTACGGCAGGTTGCGCGCCATGACGATGCGCTGGACCTGGTTCGTGCCCTCGTAGATCTGGGTGATCTTGGCGTCGCGCATCATGCGCTCGACCGGGTAGTCACGGGTGTAGCCGTAGCCGCCGAGCAGCTGGACGGCGTCCGTGGTGATCTCCATGGCGACGTCGGAGGCGAAGCACTTGGCCGCGGCGCCGAAGAAGGTGAGGTCGCCGTCGACGCGCTCCGACTTGGCGGCGGCCGAGTACGTGAGCTGGCGGGCGGCCTCCAGCTTCATCGCCATGTCGGCGAGCATGAACTGGACGCCCTGGAAGTCGGCGATCGGCTTGCCGAACTGCTTGCGCTCCTGGACGTAGCCCTTGGCGTAGTCGAGGGCGCCCTGCGCGATACCGAGGGCTTGGGCCGCGATGGTGATGCGGGTGTGGTCCAGGGTCTTCATCGCCGTGGCGAAGCCGGTGCCCTCCGCGCCTATCATGCGGTCGGCGGGGATGCGGACGTTGTCGAGGTAGACCTCGCGGGTCGGCGAGCCCTTGATGCCGAGCTTCTTCTCGGGCGCGCCGAAGGAAACGCCCTCGTCGCCCTTCTCCACGACGAAGGCGGAGATGCCCTTCGAGCGCTTCTCCGGGTCGGTCACGGCCATGACCGTGTAGTACTCGGAGACGCCGGCGTTGGTGATCCACCGCTTGACGCCGTTGAGCACCCAGAAGTCGCCGTCACGGACGGCCTTCGTCTTCATGCCGGCGGCGTCGGAGCCCGCGTCCGGCTCGGAGAGGCAGTACGAGAACATCGCGTCGCCCTTGGCGAGCGGCCCCAGGTACTTCTTCTTCAGCTCCTCGGAGCCGGAGAGGATCACGGGCAGGGAGCCGAGCTTGTTCACGGCCGGGATCAGGGAGGAGGACGCGCAGACGCGGGCCACCTCCTCGATCACGATGACCGTGGCGAGGGCGTCGGCGCCGGCGCCGCCGTAGTTCTCCGGGACGTGGACGGCATGCAGGTCGGAGGAGACCAGCGCGTCCAGCGCCTCCTGCGGGAAGCGGGCCTCCTCGTCCACCGCGGCGGCGTACGGAAGGATCTTGGCCTCGGCGAGCGAGCGGACGGTGTCCCGGAGCATGTCGTGCTCTTCGGACGGGCGGTACAGGTCGAAATCAGCGGAACCCGCCAAGGTCTCTCACTCCCCAAAGACGCTAACTACCGTTAAGTAACCCAAATTTTAGTGGGCTCCGGTGCGCCAGGCATACGTGAGCTTGCTGACAGCCGCCGCCCGCGCCTGATCTGCCCCGCTCAGCGCCCGACTATGCTCGTCCGCGCACTCCTCCCCCGTACCCCCTGGAGCACCGCATGGCCCTGAAGATCACCGTGATCGGCACCGGTTACCTCGGCGCCACGCACGCAGCGGCCATGGCGGAACTGGGCTTCGAGGTGCTGGGCCTCGACGTGGTGCCCGAGAAGATCGAGATGCTGGCCTCGGGCCGGGTCCCGATGTTCGAGCCCGGCCTGGAGGAGCTGCTCGCCAAGCACGTCGCGGGGATCGAGGGCTCGACGGGACGCCTGCGCTTCACCACCTCCTGGGAGGAGGTCGGCGCCTTCGGCGACATCCACTTCGTCTGTGTGAACACGCCGCAGAAGCACGGTGAGTACGCCTGCGACATGTCGTACGTCGACTCCGCCTTCGCCTCGCTCGCGCCGGTGCTGCGCGACGGCGCGCTGGTCGTCGGCAAGTCGACCGTGCCGGTCGGCTCGGCCGAGCGGCTCGCCGCGCTCCTCGCCGAGCGGGCTGCCGAGGGTGTGGAGCTCGCCTGGAACCCGGAGTTCCTGCGCGAGGGCTTCGCCGTCCAGGACACCCTGCACCCGGACCGGATCGTCGTCGGAACCGCCAGCGAGCGGGCGGAGAAGCTGCTGCGCGAGGTGTACGCGGTGCCGGTCGGGGAAGGGTCGCCGTTCGTCGTGACGGACTTCCCGACGGCGGAGCTGGTGAAGACCTCCGCCAACTCCTTCCTCGCCACCAAGATCTCCTTCATCAACGCGATGGCGGAGGTCTGCGAGGCCGCCGGTGGTGATGTGGCGAAGCTGGCGGAGGCGATCGGGTACGACGAGCGGATCGGGTCGAAGTTCCTGCGGGCCGGTATCGGCTTCGGCGGCGGATGCCTGCCGAAGGACATCCGGGCGTTCATGGCGCGCGCCGGTGAGCTGGGCGTGGACCAGGCGCTGACCTTCCTGCGGGAGATCGACTCCATCAACATGCGGCGCCGCGGCCAGATGGTCGAGATGGCGCGGGAGGCGCTCGGCAACGGCTCCTTCCTGGGCACGCGGGTGGCGGTGCTCGGCGCGACGTTCAAGCCCGACTCGGACGACGTACGGGACTCGCCCGCGCTGAACGTGGCCGGCCAGATCCACCTCCAGGGCGGCCAGGTCACGGTCTACGACCCGAAGGGCATGGACAACGCCCGCCGCCTCTTCCCGACGCTCGGCTACGCCGACACGGCCCTGGACGCCGTACGGGGCGCGGACATCGTGCTGCACCTGACGGAGTGGCGCGAGTTCCGCGAGCTGGACCCGGCGGAGCTGTGCGAGGTCGTGGCGTCGCCGGTGGTCCTGGACGGGCGCAACGCCCTGGACGGCGTGCGCTGGCGCGAGGCGGGCTGGACGTACCGGGCGATGGGCCGCCCGCGGGCCTGACCCCTACGGTGCGGCGGTGCGGCGCTGGTGGGCGCCGGGCGTGTAGCCGTACGACCGGCGGAAGACGTCGATGAACGCGCTGGTGGACGACCAGCCGCAGCGGTGGGCGACCGTGGTGACCGGCAGGCCGTCGGCGAGCATCCGCAGCGCGTGGTAGAGCCGCACCTGGGTGCGCCATTGAGGGAACGTCATGCCCAGCTCCCGCCGGAAGAGGCGGCTGAGGGTGCGTTCCCCGGCTCCGGTCGCGGCGCCGAGGGCCGCCAGGGTGCGCGGGTCCGCGGGGTCCTCGCCCAGCAGGGCGCAGACCTCCACGAGGCGCGCGTCGGTGGGCGTCGGCAGTTGGACGGGCTGCTGCGGGGAGGCGCGCAGCTGGTCGAGGAGGACCGCGTGCAGCCGCCGCCGCTCCGGGGTGTCCTCCTGGGGACCACGGGTGCAGGCGAGGATCAGCTCGCGCAGCAGCGGGCCGACGGCGAGGACGGTGGGGGCGTCGAGTCCGAGCGGGTTGGTGTCGGCCGGCAGGCCGAGCAGGTGCAGTTCGAGCCGGCCGTGCGCGCGGTGCGCGTGGACGCAGCCCGCGGGCACCCAGATGGCGCGGTTGCCGGGGGCGAACCAGGTCCCCGTCGAAACCCTGACGGGCCCGGGGGCTCCGCCCCCGAACCCCCTGAGCCGCGGACCCCGCGCGGGCGGGGCGGACCCGCCCGCGCGACGCGGGCCGTTGCAGCCCCGGGGCGCAGCCCCCGCCGCCCCTACCCGTCCAGCTCCTCCAGCGTCGCGTTCGACGGGCCCCGCCTCGCGCTGACCGCCCTCGCCGCGTCCTCCGCGTCGCGGAGGACGCGGACCGCGTTGTGCCAGGTCAGTTTCGCCAGGTCGTGGTCGGACCAGCCGCGGGAGAGGAGTTCGGCGATCAGGGTCGGGTACGTCGAGACGTCCTCCAGGCCCTCCGGGGTGAAGGCCGTGCCGTCGTAGTCGCCGCCGATGCCGATGTGGTCGATGCCCGCGACCTCGCGCATGTGGTCCAGGTGGTCCGCGACCGTGGACGGGGTGGCCAGGGGGCGGGGGCGGGATGCCTCGAAGGCGTGGTGGACCTTCATGGCGCGTTCCGTCGTGTCCAGGGGGTGCAGACCGTGCGCGCGCATGTTCTCGTCCGCGCGGTGGGTCCATTCCACCGCCTCCGGCAGGATGAACTTCGGGACGAACGTCGCCATCGCCACACCCCCGTTCGCCGGGAGCTGGGCGAGCACGTCGTCGGGGATGTTCCGAGGGTGGTCGCAGACCGCCCGCGCCGACGAGTGGGAGAAGATCACCGGCGCTTCCGCGACCGCCAGCGCGTCCCGCATCGTCGTCGCCGCCACGTGCGAGAGGTCCACCAGCATGCCGAGGCGGTTCATCTCGCGGACGACCTCGCGGCCGAACGCGGACAGGCCGCCCACCCCTGGCTCGTCCGTCGCCGAGTCCGCCCACGCGATGTTGTCGTTGTGCGTGAGCGTCATGTAGCGGACGCCGAGCGCGTACAGCGCCCGCAGCGTCGCCAGCGAGTTGGCGATGGAGTGGCCGCCCTCCGCACCCTTCAGGGAGGCGATACGGCCCGAGGCACGCGCCGCCTCCATGTCGTCCGCTGTGAGCGCGGGCGCGAGGTCCGCCGGGTACCGGGCCAGGAGCTGGTCGACGGCGTCGATCTGCTCCAGCGTCGCGCTGACCGCCCGGTCGCCGGCCAGGTCGCTGCGTACGTACACCGACCAGAACTGCGCACCGACCCCGCCCGCCCGCAGCCGGGGGATGTCGGTGTGCAGCCGTCCGGTCTGGTCCGTGGCCAGGTCCCGCCGGTCCAGGTCGTAGCGGACCTGCTCGCGCAGCGCCCACGGCAGGTCGTTGTGGCCGTCCACCACGGGGTGCTCGGCCAGCAGTGCGCGCGCCCGGGCCAGGTGATCCTGGGTCACTTGGCGAAGCCGAACGCCGCCGAGCCCTCGACCTTGGCCCTCAGCCGCTTGCCCTTCTCCGTCGCCTGCTCGTTCAGCTCCTGCTGGAAGTCCTGCATCCGGGCCAGCAGGTCCGCGTCCGAGGTCGCGAGGATCCTCGCCGCCAGCAGACCGGCGTTACGGGCCCCCGCCACGGACACCGTCGCCACTGGCACACCCGCCGGCATCTGGACGATCGACAGGAGCGAGTCCATGCCGTCCAGGTACTTCAGCGGGACAGGGACGCCGATCACCGGCAGCGGGGTGACCGAGGCGAGCATGCCGGGCAGATGCGCCGCCCCGCCCGCGCCCGCGATGATCGCCTTGAGACCGCGCCCGGCGGCCTGCTCGCCGTACGCGACCATCTCGCGCGGCATCCGGTGCGCGGAGACGACGTCGACCTCGTAGGCGATCTCGAACTCGTCGAGGGCTTGGGCCGCGGCCTCCATGACCGGCCAGTCGGAGTCCGACCCCATGACAATGCCAACGACAGGGCTCATGCTGGTCACTCGACGATTGTTCCTCTCAGATAGCCGGCGGCGTGACGGGCGCGCTCCAGCACGTCGTCGAGGTCGTCGCCGTAGGTGTTGACATGCCCCACCTTGCGGCCGGGCTTCACGTCCTTGCCATACATATGGATCTTGAGCTGGGGGTCCCGGGCCATGCAGTGCAGGTACGCGGCGTACATGTCGGGGTAGTCGCCCCCCAGAACATTGCACATGACCGTCCACTTCGCCCTCGGGCGGGGGTCGCCCAGGGGAAGGTCGAGGACGGCCCGGACGTGGTTGGCGAACTGCGAGGTCACGGCGCCGTCCTGGGTCCAGTGCCCGGAGTTGTGCGGGCGCATCGCCAGTTCGTTGACGAGGATCCTGCCGTCGGTGGTCTCGAAGAGCTCCACGGCGAGGTGGCCGACGACCCCGAGCTCCTTGGCCACCCGCAGCGCCAGCTGCTGGGCCTGGCCCGCCAGCTCCGGGTCGAGGTCGGGCGCCGGGGCGATCACGGTGTCGCAGACACCGTCGACCTGGCGGGACTCCACCACGGGGTACGCGACGGCCTGGCCGTGCGGGGAGCGGACGATGTTCGCCGCGAGCTCGCGGACGAAGTCCACCTTCTCCTCGGCGAGGACCGGGACACCGGCGAGGAAGGGGTCGCGGGCCTCCTCCTCGGAGCGTACAAACCACACCCCCTTGCCGTCGTAGCCGCCGCGCACGGTCTTCAGGATCACGGGGAACCCCCCGGCCCTCCCGTCGCCCGGCCACCGCCCCTCATCGAGGCGCTGCGCGCCACTCACCTCTCTCGCGAAGGCCGCCGCGTCGGCGGGGTCCTTCACGATGCGGTGGCGGGGGCTCGGCACGCCGATCTCGTCGAGCTTGGCGCGCATCACCCCCTTGTCCTGGGCGTGCACCAGCGCGTCGGGCCCCGGGCGGACGGGAATGCCGTCCGCCTCCAGGGCCCGCAGGTGTTCGGTCGGGACATGCTCGTGATCGAAAGTGATCACATCGCAGCCGCGCGCGAAGTCACGCAGCGTGTCCAGGTCGCGGTGGTCGCCGATGACGACCTCGCTCACCACCTGGGCCGCCGAGTCCTGCGGGGTGTCGCTGAGGAGCTTGAACTTGATGCCGAGGGGGATGCCCGCCTCGTGGGTCATACGGGCGAGCTGGCCGCCGCCGACCATGCCGACTACCGGGAACGTCACCCTCTTAGGGTATCCGCCGAGTCGCGACGCTCAGAATCCTGTGCTTTGTCACAGGTCCGCCACGCGTTTGAAGCCGCCCCCAGGCGAGGGCGCGGGGGGCTGGTTAGCATGGCTTGGTTGACGGGACCCCGTTGACGGAACCGACCGGACGGGCTGAGCAATCACCATGAGTGAACGAAGCGCACTGCGTGTGCGGCTTGATCAGCTCACGCGCGAGTTCGCCAAGTTCGGCGCGGTAGGTGGTGTCGGGCTCCTGGTGGACCTCGGCGTGTTCAATCTCGTACGCCATCTCACCGATCTCCCGGTCGTCCGGGCGAGCATCATCGCCACGGTCGTCGCGATCGGTTTCAACTACCTGGGCTTCCGTTACTTCACGTACCGGGACCGCGACAAGAGCGGCCGGACGAAGGAGCTGTCGCTCTTCTTCCTGTTCAGCGTCATCGGTCTGGTGATCCAGAACGGGGTGCTCTACGCGGCGACGTACGGCTTCGGCTGGGACACCCCGCTGCAGAGCAACGTCTTCAAGTTCCTCGGCATCGGGATCGCGACCCTGTTCCGGTTCTGGTCGTACCGCACCTGGGTCTTCCGCGCGCTGCCCGCGCGTGAGGCGGTCCAAGCGGCTGAATCGTTCCTGGAGCAGCGCGGCCCCGCCTCGCGGGCGGCCGAGCCCGACCGGGTCGGCTGACCCCCCGCTTCCACCGCTCTCAGCGGACCGTACGGGGCTCTTCCTCGTCGCGGCCGCGCACCTCACGGCTGAGGAAGAGCGCGAAGACCGGCGGCTGCTGCTGGAGGAGTTCCAGCCGCCCGCCGTCCGCCTCGGCCAGGTCACGGGCGACGGCGAGGCCGATGCCGGTGGAGTTGCGGCCGCTGATGGCCCGCTCGAAGATCCGCGCGCCGAGGTCCGCCGGGACGCCCGGCCCCTCGTCGGTGACCTCGATCACGGACTGGTTGCCGGTGACGCGGGTGCGCAGGGCGACCGTGCCGCCGCCGTGCATGAGTGAGTTCTCGATGAGCGCCGCGAGCACCTGGGCGACCGCGCCCGGAGTGCCGACCGCGCGCAGACCGACCTTCCCGGAGCGGACGATCGCCCGGCCCGCGCTGCGGTAGACCGGCCGCCACTCCTCGATCTGCTGCTTGATGACCTCGTCGAGGTCGAAGGCGACCGCGGAGCCGGTCCGGGGGTCGCGGGCGTTGGTGAGCAGCCGCTCCACGACGTCGGTGAGCCGCTCCACCTGCGTGAGCGCGACCATCGCCTCTTCCTTGACGGTCGCCAGGTCGTCGGTGAGCGAGACCTCCTCCAGCCGCATGGACAGGGCGGTCAGCGGCGTACGGAGCTGGTGCGAGGCGTCCGCGGCGAGCCGGCGTTCGGCGGTGAGCATCCGGGCGATCCGCTCGGCGGAGGCGTCCAGGACGTCGGCGACCCGGTCCAGCTCGGGCACGCCGTACCTCTTGTGCCGGGGCCGTGGGTCGCCGGAGCCGAGCCGTTCGGCGGTCTCGGCGAGGTCGGTGAGCGGGGAGGCGAGTCTGTTGGCCTGGCGTACGGCGAGCAGGACGGCCGCGATGACGGCGAGCAGCGCCACCGCGCCGATGATCAGCAGGGTGCGGCCGACCTCGGTGGTGATCGTGGACCGGGACTCCTCGACGGTGACGGTCACCCCCCGCTCGCCGTCGGCGGAGCCCCGGATCACGCTGCCCTCGGGGCGGGTGCCGATCTCGATCGCGGCCCGGCCGGGGATCGTGATCAGCGCGTACCGCTTGGCGCCGGGTCCTCGGCTCTGCTCGGTGAGGATGTCGGGGGTGACCGGCTCCCCGCCGACGAGCCGGCTGTCGACGATGCTGGCCAGCCGTACGGCCTCGGTGTCCACGCTCTCCTGGGCGCTGGAGGAGATGGTGCGGGTCTCGACGATGACGAGGGAGACCCCGAACACGGCGATGACGACGAGCACCACGGCGAGCGTGGAGTTGATGAGCCTGCGGCGCACGGGTCGGTCCTCCGGACGGGGTGACGGTCTTCCCCGTCGAGCCTAGGCCCCCGGCGAGGCGACCCCTCCAGAGCCGGCCCGTCCCGGACCGGCGCCGGCTCTTCCCGGTCCTAGCTCTTCTCGAAGCGGAAGCCCACTCCACGGACGGTCGCGATGTACCGCGGGTTCGCGGCGTCGTCGCCGAGCTTCTTGCGGAGCCAGGAGATGTGCATGTCGAGCGTCTTGGTCGACGACCACCAGGTCGTGTCCCAGACCTCCCGCATCAGCTGGTCGCGGGTGACGACCCGGCCGGCGTCCCGGACCAGGACCCGCAGCAGGTCGAACTCCTTCGCCGTCAGCTGGAGCTCCTCGTCGCCCATCCAGGCGCGGTGCGACTCGACGTCGATACGGACGCCGTGCGTGGCGGGGGCGGGGGCCGGTTCGGTGGCGCCGCGCCGGAGCAGGGCCCGGACGCGGGCGAGGAGTTCGGCGAGCCGGAACGGCTTGGTCACGTAGTCGTCGGCGCCGGCGTCGAGTCCGACAACGGTGTCGACCTCGTCGGCACGGGCCGTCAGAACCAGGATCGGGACCGTGTGCCCCTCGGAGCGCAACCGCCGGGCGACCTCCAGGCCGTCCATGCCGGGCAGCCCCAGGTCGAGCACGACGAGATCGACTCCGCCCTGCAGACCGGTGTCGAGGGCGGCCGGCCCGTCCTCCCTCACCTCGACCTCGTATCCCTCTCTCCGCAGGGCGCGGGCCAGCGGTTCCGAGATGGATGCGTCGTCCTCGGCGAGCAGTACACGGGTCATGGGGTGATGGTAGTCCGCACGGTCCGCAGCCCGTGGGGTGATCCGTCATGCCTGCGGGAGAGGGATGAGAACCTTACGTACACCTGGGAATCAGCGGGGTTGGTTCCAGCGACACCTGTGATCCATCTCTCAAGTCCTTCCATATCCGGCACTGTCGTGACGTAAGGTGGCCAGGCACTAAACGGGGACCTTTGGCCTACTTCGGTAGGCCAGGGGTCTCTTTTGTGCGCAAGGCAGGCTTTGCCAGTCTTACGCATGGTGAAAGACCTCTGGGCCGGGCTCCGTGACGCGATGGTGCGTCCGGTGCGTGGATCCCGGTGCGGAGTGCCGACAGCGCTCCGGCCGGTGCCGGCCTCCCCCACCGGGCGTGACAGCTCACGAAGCGGCGCGTCCCGAGCAAGCAAGGATCGACCATGGCGTCCAGCCTGACGAAGGACTCGGCCAGTACCACCGGCTCCGAGAAGACCTTCTTCGGCCACCCCCGCGGCCTGGCCACTCTCTTCATGACCGAGATGTGGGAGCGCTTCTCCTACTACGGCATGCGTGCCCTTCTCGTGTACTACCTGATCTCGGGTGGTGTGGACGGGAAGGAAGCCGGCCTCATGGGCGGCGGCCTCGCCATGGACCTGGCCACGGCCACGGCTATCTACTCGGTCTACGTCTCCATGGTCTATCTGATGGCCATGCCGGGCGGCTGGTTCGGTGACCGCGTCTGGGGCGCCCGCAAGACCGTCGCCATCGGTGGCGGCGTCATCATGGCGGGCCACTTCGCGCTCGCCGTGCCGGGCCAGGCGATGTTCTTCGCCGGTCTCGCGCTGGTCGCAGCCGGTTCGGGTCTGCTGAAGGCCAACATCTCGACGCTGGTCGGCCACCTGTACGACGGCCCCGAGGACCCGCGCCGTGACGGTGGCTTCACGCTCTTCTACATCGGCATCAACCTGGGTGCCTTCGTCGCTCCGTTCGTCATCGGCACCGTCGGTGAGAGCGTCAACTGGCACTACGGCTTCGCGCTCGCCGGTGTCGGCATGGCGCTGGGTCTGGTCCAGTTCCTGATCGGTACGAAGAACCTGAGCCCGCAGAGCAGCGTCGTCCCGAACCCGCTCACCGCCGAGGAGCGCAAGGGCGTCCTCGTCAAGGTGGTCGGCACGGTCCTCGCCGTCGCCGTCTTCTACGCCGCCGTCGTCGGCATGGGCCTCTTCACCCTGAACTGGGCGCTGGTCCCGATCACCCTCGCCGGTCTGATCATCCCGATCGCCGTGCTCGCCCGGATCAAGCGCGACAAGGACCTGTCGTCCACCGAGCAGTCGAAGATGAACGGCTACATCTGGTTCTTCGTGGCCGCCGCCATCTTCTGGATGATCTACGACCAGGGCGGCTCGACGCTGTCGGCGTTCGCCAAGACGAACACCGCGGGCGAGGTCTTCGGCATCGGCTTCCCGGCCACCTGGTACCAGTCCCTGAACCCGCTGTACGTCATGGCGCTGGCCCCGGTCTTCGCCTGGCTGTGGCTGTGGCTGGCCCGTAAGAACCAGGAGCCGAACACCATCGTGAAGTTCGCGATGGCCCTGGTCCTGGTCGGTGCCTCGTTCTTCGTCTTCGTCGTGCCGATGGGCATGGCCGGTGACGGTACGAAGGTCAGCCCGATGTGGCTGGTGTCGATCTACATGATCCAGACGATCGGTGAGCTCTGCCTCTCCCCCGTCGGCCTCTCCGTGACCACGAAGATGGCTCCGGCGAAGTACGGCAGCCAGATGCTGGGTGTCTGGTTCCTCGCGGTGACCGCAGGCGACTGCACCACCGGTCTGCTCGCCATCGCGGGTGTCGACCTCAACGGCACAAGCGTGATCGCGATGGAAGCGCTGCTCGCCGTCGCGGCCGGCTTCGCGATCTGGATGTACCGCAAGAAGGTCCAGGCGCTCATGGGAGAGGTTCACTGACCCCCTGACACGCCAGGAAGGGCCGCCGCACCGGGTTCGGTGCGGCGGCCCTTCGCCGTACGCGCGCTTCTGAGCAGGGCCGTCAGCGACGCAGCCGGGCCCACGGGGTGAAGGTGAACACGGCGCCGCCGAGCAGGATGACCGTGCCCGCGACCAGCGCGAGGGCGCGCAGGGCGCCGTCGTCCTCGGCGCCGGTGTTGGCCAGCCCGCCGCCGGAGCCCGATCCCCCGCCGGAGCCGGAGCCGCCGCCGGTCGTCGTGTCGCCGCCGCCCGCGGCGCCGCCGTCCTGCTTGCTGGTGTCGAGTTCGAGTGAGGCCTGGACGGCGCCCTTGACCTGGCAGGGGATCACGATCGGCGAGCCGCCGAGCGAGACGTTGATGGTCAGGGTGCCGGGGCTGAGGGTCGACTTGCCGGTGGCTCCCGGCTTGTACGTGCCCTTCATGTCCGGCAGGTCGACCGGCTTGCCCTGCTCCAGCGGGGCGGGGTTCGCCGGGCCCTCGACCTTGACGGTGCCGCTGTCGGCGCCGCCGAGCTTGACCGCCATGGAGGGCTTGAGCGCTCCGGCGGGCAGCGGGGCGGGGCTGTTCATGACGCCCTTGGCGGTCTTGACCGTGAGGTCGTAGCTTCCGCCGTTCTTCTTGGCGTTGATGGTCACCTTGGAGGTGATGTTCGCCGGGCCGGGCTGCTGGCAG
>NZ_BMQQ01000010.1:113641-177331 GCF_014648195.1 Streptomyces purpureus | reverse complement strand
GAGAACTGGACCGCGACCTCCTTGCCGGGGAAGTCGGTCTGTCCGCCGCTGCCACCGGAGCTGCTGCCGCCGGACGTGGTCGTACCACCCGAGCTGCCGCCGGACGTCGTCGTGCCGCCCGAGCTACTTCCGCCTGATGTCGTCGTGCCGCCGGAGCTGCTGCCGCCGGACGTCGTCGTGCCGCCCGAGCTACTTCCGCCTGATGTCGTCGTGCCGCCGGAGCTGCTGCCACCGGACGTCGTCGTACCACCCGAGGAGCCGCCGCCGGCCGTGACCTTGATCGTCGCGCCGACGGCGACCGTCTCCTTCGGCGTGCACTTGGTGTCCGTCGACATCGGCTTCGAGACGTTGATCGTGTACTTGTCCGGCGTCAGCGTGATCTCGCCCGCCTTCTCCAGCTTCAGCTTGCCCTTCATGTCGGGCAGCTTCATCGGGCTGTTCTTCGGGATCGGCGGGTTCTGCCGGGGCCCTTCCATGGCCAGGGTGCCGCTCGCCGCGCCGCCGACCTTGACGACACCGGTGGGCTTCACCGTGTCCTTCTCCAGGTCGAGGATGTCGGGGTTCTTGGACGCGGCCTCGACCGTCTTCCACACCACCTCGACCTCGTCGCCGACCTTGGCCTCCGCCGGTGCGGTGATGAGCACCTTGGTGGTGCCCTGCACCGGCGGCAGACCGGAGATCGCGGGCGGTATGCACTCGGTCTTGTAGGCGACCTCGGCGGCCTGCGCGGGGCTCGCGGCCAGCACCATCCCCGCGCCGCCGAGCATCAGCGCGACTCCGGCCGCGCTCATCCTCCGTTGCGTGCTCACGAATGTCCCTTCGTCGTCGGTCGGTTCTCTGACGGTGCGGAGTCAGGGGTGAACCACGGCAGCGCCGTGGTCGGTGCGGTGGCGGCCGGTGAGCCCGGCCGTTCGGCAGGCCGGGGCGAGCCCGTCCGGTGGCGCGGGGCGCCGCGGTGCGGGGTGCGGGGCCGTACGCGGTCCACCGCCGCCATGCCGATACGGAAGATCCCGGCCGGGACGACGACCGCGAGCAGCAGCCAGAAGAGCGTCACGCCCCACGGCCGCCCCACTCCCCAGGGCTGCTCGACCAGAACGGTCCCGGCGTACTTCACGGAGACCTGGTAGTCGCCGTGGGCTCCGGCCGACAGCTTCACGGGCAGCTTGACCAGAGCTTTCTTGCCCGGCTCGATGGTGCCGCGCCACTGCCGCTCCTCCCAGCGGGGCGCGTAGACGCCATGCGCGGTGCCGACCTGGAAGACCGGGTCCTTCACCGGGGTCGTACCGAGGTTGCCGACGGTGAAGACGATCTCGCGGGCGGCGGGGGCACCGAACCAGACGAGCAGGCCGGACGAGCCTTCGAGCCGTACGGTCGCCAGGACCGCGAGCCGACCGCCGTCCGACGGGCGGGGCAGCGGGGCGACGGGATGCCCGGCGACGGTGAAGGCGGCGTCGACGGTGTCCTGCTGTCCGGTGACCCCGGCGACGTGGACGGCGCAGGGGCAGGGCTTGGGCGGCTCGGCCACCGGCATCTTCTGGCTGAAGGCGCCCTTGGCGTCGACGGTGGCGGCCCGGCCCATCGCGTTGGCGCAGGAGTTGGTGCCGCCGATGACGCCCTTGCCGGGCTCGGCCTGACCGCAGATCAGCAGCATCAGCAGGGCGCCCGGCTTCCAGCCGGTGCCGCTGACGGTGATCTCGCCGCCCTTGCCCGCCTCCTGCTGGGAGAGGGTCACGGCGGGTGCGGGGTCGGCGGCGGACGCGCCCGGGGCGGGCAGGAGCAGCAGCGCGGGCAGCAACAGGACGGGCAGCAGGAGCGCCCGCAGGAGTCGTGCTCCGGTCGGCCGGTTCATCCGCGTGCTCCTCCCGCCGTCACCAGTTCCTGCCGCGGGACGGCTGCCACCGGCTCCGGGCGCCGCCGATTGCTCCGTACGTACCGTGCGCGGCGTACGAGCCGGGTGAGCCGGGTGAGCCCTGCCGCGGACGCGCCGAGTCCGGCGGCCGTGCCCGCGACCGCCAGCCAGGTCGCGAACAGCGCCCCGGTCTCGGCCCGCGCCTCGGCCGCGCCGGACGCCGTGACCGTCAGCCGGACGGTGACCGCGTCCAGGGCGGGGGCGCCGGGCCAGGGCTCGGTGCGGGCGACGCGCTCGCCGGGGCGGAGGGTCAGGGGCAGCGGGCGCGCGGGCCGGTCCAGGGCGGTGAACAGGCCGTCGGCGCGGACGGCGAGCCGGGGGGCGAGGACGGTGTTGCCGCGGTTGACCAGGGTGTAGTGGATGGTCGCGGAGTCGGTGTCGACACGGACGTCCTCGACGCCGACGGCCGCCAAGGCTGGGCCGCGGACCCGCAGTTGGAGCCGTACGTCGACCGCGCGGCCGCCCGCGCTCGCGGTGAGCGTGCCGGGGTGGTCGCCGGGGGGCGTGTCCGCGGGGACCGTGACGGCGAACGGGACCGTGGCGCGGGTGCGGGGCGGGACGGTGACCGTCTGCGCGGCGAGCCGGGTCCAGGCGGTGGCCCGGAGCCGTACGGTCAGGGGGCGGGTGTCCGGGTTGGTGAGCGTGAGCCGGTCCTGGAGCACGGTGCCGGGGGTGCCTTCCAGATAGACGTACGGTCGGGTGCCGCCCTGCCCGGTCTCGGGGGCGGCGGTCCAGGCGGGCCCGGCCGCGGTCGCCGTCGGCGCGACGGCCGCCAGGCCCGCGGAGCCCGCGAGGGCGGCGCAGAGCAGCGCGGCGGCGCGGGTGGGGACGGCTCGCGCGGGCATGCGCCCTCCTGGTGGGTCAGTTCGCCCGGCGCGGGCCGCGCCGGGTCAGCCAGAGCACCCCGGCCGCGCCGGTCAGCAGCACCGTGCCGCCGAGGGTGCCGAGCGCCGCCGCGGAGTCGAGCGGGCCGGTCTTGGGCAGCTCGCCGACGGCGCCCGCCGTACCGGACGAGCCGCCCGAGCCGCCGGTGCCGCCGGCCTTGACGACGTCGAGCTCCAGGGAGGGCTTGGGGCTGTTGGAGGGCTTGCAGGTCGCCGCGTCCATGCCGAGTGCGTGGACGATGAGCGTGCCGGCGGTGAAGGTGACCTTGCCGGTCCCCTTGGGGGTGTACGTACCCGTCAGCTGGCCGATTTTGATGGGGGTGTTGGGCGGGATCGCGGCGGCGTTGGGGACGCCTTTGACCTTGACGGTGCCTTTGTCGGCGCCGCCGAGGACCAGCTCGGCGCGCGGGGTCATGACGCCTTTGGGCAGCTCGATGGGGCTGTCGGAGACGCCTTTGTCGAAGGACATGGTGATCGTGTAGCCGCTGCCGCTCTTGACGGCCTTGATGTCGACCGGCGAGACCGCGCTCTTGGGGCCGATCTTCGTCTCGCAGGCGTAGTTGACGTCGACGACGGCGGCCTGGGCCGCGGGGGCGGGCATCAGTACCACCGAGCCCGCCGCTGCGGCCGCGAGGGCCGCAGCTGTCCTCTTCCGGTACGCCACCTCAAGCACCCCTCACGCGTCCGTAGTGACTGAACGCCGCAGTGACTGAACGCCGTAGTTACTGACGGCACATCAGATTGGGCGTCAAGGTACGCCTGGGGTCTTGTAGAAGGAAGACAAGAAGCGTGCCCTGTTGGCGTGCTTTCAACGAGTCCCGCGGGCCGCTTCCGGAACGACGGTGGCTAGGCCGGAGCGGCGAGCTCCGCCCACACCGTCTTGCCCGGAGCTCCGGGCTTACGGACAACTCCCCAGTCCAGGCAGAGCCGTTGGACGATGAACATGCCGTGGCCGCCGGGCCGGCCGGCGCGGTGCGGGGTGCGGGGTGCGGGGTGCCCGGCGCCCCGGTCGGTGACTTCGAGCCGCAGCACCTTGGCGGTGTACGAGACGCGCAGCTCTTCGGGTCCCTCGGCGTGCAGGCAGGCGTTGGTGACGAGTTCGGAGACGACGAGCAGGACATCCTCGGCGGCGGCCCGGCGATCGGCGGTGGCGGCCGGCAGCCAGCCCCAGTCGTGGAGCGCCTGCCGGGTGAAGTCCCGGGCCAGCGGAACGATGCCGCTCGCACCGCCCAGCGCGAGGCTGCGCAGCTGCCCGTCGGCCGCGCCGTTCGGCGTGTGCTCCCGGGTAGTGTCCATCAGCGCTTCACCTCACCGCTTCACCAGTTCGCCATTACTGATCAGGACTCGACTTGATTCGGAGTGCGGGTGCCCAGTGACCCGCGATGTCAATCCGCGAGTGCCGCTTCGAGCGAGTCGTGGACGGTGAAGACCGCCTCCGCTCCGGTGATCTCGAAGACCCTGGCGACCACCGGCCCCATCGCGGCGAGATGGACCCCGCCCCCGTCGGCCTCGGCCTTCAGACGGGCTGCGAGCAGGACGTTGAGCCCGGTGGAGTCGCAGAATTCGAGCCGTGAACAGTCCACGACGAGGCGTGAGCGTCCCTCGGCGAGCGCCGTTTCGAGTGGTGAACGCAACAGTTCGGCGGTGTGGTGATCGAGCTCACCCACCGGAGTGACGATCTCGCTCGTTCCCTGCGTGCGAACCTCGACCAGAAGCCGGCCCCGGTTCGCGCTGCCGACCGTGCCGCGGTCCATGTACGCCCCTCTTCGCCGATGATCGTGGACTTCGTTGACGTCCGGAGAACACTACGCCTTCTTCACACGTCCTGGCACCGGTGCAGCACCACACAATGGGCAATCCGGACAATTTACACTTGCATCTCTCCATGTCGAGCGGGTAGGGCTAGTAGGGACGCAACCAACACGGCCGGCTACGGAGGCGCCGCACACACCGCAGCAAGGAAGGCATCGGCGGCCTTATGCCGAGAACGATGGAGGAGACCATGTCACCCCGGCTCGACGCCCCGCGTACCCCTCACCCCTACGCGCCGTCGGCAGCAACTCCGCCCGTATCCGACGAACTTGCGGATCTCCCCGAGATCCCGCCGTTCGACGAAGTGCAGCCGCTGGACGCGCGGGCACTGTCGAAGACGCTCTTCGCCCGCCTCGAACGGCTCGAAGAGGGCACGCACGACTACGCGTACGTCCGCAACACACTCGTCGAACTCAACCTGGCCCTGGTGAAGTTCGCGGCCACTCGGTTCCGCTCCCGCAGCGAGCCGATGGAGGACATCATCCAGGTCGGCACGATCGGCCTCATCAAGGCCATCGACCGTTTCGAACTCAGCCGCGGCGTCGAGTTCCCGACGTTCGCGATGCCGACCATCGTCGGCGAGATCAAGCGCTTCTTCCGTGACACCTCGTGGTCCGTACGTGTGCCGCGCCGGCTCCAGGAGCTCCGTCTCGACCTCGCCAAGGCGGGGGACGAGCTCGCGCAGAAGCTCGACCGGGCGCCGACCGTCGGCGAGCTCGCCGAGAAGCTCGGGATCACCCGCGAGGAGGTCGTCGAGGGCATGGCGGCCAGCAACGCCTACACCGCGAGCTCGCTGGACGCCCAGCCCGAGGAGGACGACTCCGAGGGGGCCCTCGCCGACCGCATCGGTTACGAGGACCACGGCATCGAAGGCATCGAGTACATCGAGTCGCTGAAGCCGATGATCGCCTCGCTGCCGCAGCGCGACCGGCAGATCCTGTCGCTGCGCTTCGTCGCCGGGATGACCCAGTCCGAGATCGGCGAGGAGCTGGGCATCTCGCAGATGCACGTCTCGCGGCTGCTCTCCCGCACCCTGGGCCGGCTCAGGAAGGGCCTGACCCTGGAGGAGTGAGCCCCACCTGGAGGAGTCTCCTCCCCCGGCCTTCCGGGGCCGTCGGCCCGTTGACAACGCGAAGGAGCCCGTCCCGCACCCGGGGCGGGCTCCTTCGCGTTATTGACGGGCAGTCCGGAATGGGCCACATTGAGCCCGGGGATCAGGGGGGAATCTGATGGTTTCTGCGTACGCGGAACTGGAACACCTGATGCGGGGCCGGCTCGGCAGGGAATGCCTGTACGTTCCCTCCTGCCGCTTCGGTCTCTATCTGGCGCTGCGCCACTGGTGCGCGCCCGGAGGACGGGTGCTGATGTCACCCGTCAACGACGACGTCATCTTCTTCGTGGTGCTCGCCGCGGGGCTGCGCCCGGTGCAGGCCCCGCTGAACGCGCGCGACGGCTCCATCGACACCGCGGCGGTGCCCGAATCCGTCTGGCAGGGCCTGTCCGCCGTCCTCACCACCAATCTGTACGGGAACCCCGACCCGGCGCCGAGCCTGCGGGCCCACTGCGACCGGCTCGGCATCCCGCTCTTGGAGGACGCCGCCCACGCCGTCGGCAGCGAGAGCGGTGACCGGCCCGTCGGCGCCCACGGCGACGCGGCCGTCTTCAGCCTCTCCAAGCACACCGGTGCCAAGACCGGGGGCTTCCTCGCCTTCGCCGACCCGGCGCTCCGCACCGAACTGGCCGCCGCCCGGGACGAGTTGCTCCACCCGGCCCGGCTCTCGGCCGAACTCGCCTATCTCGTACGGCCATACGCCGAGGCCACGGTCCGCGGCCTGCGGCTGGTACGGGCCGCACGCGCCACGATGCGGCTGCTCGGGATGGAGGAGCGCGCCGAGATCCGGATGCCGCTGCGCCCCGGAGAGCTCAGGCAGGCGGTGACGGCCGCCCCCGGCCTCGCCCCCTTCCACTCCTGGGTCCGCGTCGACATGCACGACTACCGCCTCGCACCCGGCCGCGGCCGGATCCGCCGCACCACCCGGCTCCTGGACCGGCTGGACACCACCCTCGCCGCCCACCGGGCCGGCACGGCGACGCTCCTGGACAGCCCCTGGGGCGCGCCGGGCCCCGGCCCCGTACAGCCGCTGTTCCGGGTGCCGCTCCTGGTCGCCGACCGGGACGCAGCGATCGCCGCGCTCGGTGGCCGCCGTATCACCACCGGTTACCTCTACGATCCGCCGCTCGACGACTACGCGGCCGCCTTCACCGAACCGTCGCCCGCCCCCGAGGCGGCCCGCTGGTTCGCCCGGCACGCCCTGCCGGTGGATCCGCGCCGCGCGGAGGAGGTCATCGAGGTCCTGCGCGCCTCCGGCGCCGAGCCCGCGACGCCCCAGGGCCCGGACGGTGGCTGAGACCGTCCGGCTGCGCGAGCCGGACGCCGGGGACGGCGCCGAGCCGGAGAGACCCACCATGGCACCGCAAGCGCCCGAGGCGCGGGACGCGCACGGCGGCAGCGAGTCCATGTTCCGCAACGCCTACGCGCTCATGCTGTCCACCGGCGTCTCCGCGGCGCTCGGCCTCGGCTTCTGGCTGGTCGCCGCCCGCTACTACAGCGAGGAGGCCGTAGGGCAGGGCTCCGCCGCCATCGCCGCGCAGCGGCTGCTCGCCTCGATCACGGCGACCACGATGATCGGCGCGGTCGTACGGTACGTACCCCGGGCCGGGCGCGCCACCGGGTCGCTGGTGCGCCGGATCTACCTGGTCAGCTCCGTCGTGGTGGCCCTGGCCTGCGGCGCCTTCCTGCTCACGATCGACCTGTGGGGGCCTTCGTACGCGCCGCTCGGCACGCTGAGCGCGGGGCTGTTCTTCACCGCGTCCTGCGTCGGCTGGGCGCTGCTCACGCTGCAGGACGGCGTCCTGACCGGGCTGCGCCGGGCCATCTGGGTGCCCGTCGGCAACGCAGTCTTCTCCGTCGGGAAGCTGCTGCTGCTCGTCGCGTGCGCCACCGCCCTGCCCGTTCTCGGCGTCTTCGTGTCCTGGTCGGCGGCGATCGCGCTGTCCGTGCTGCCGCTGGCCTGGCTGGTGTTCCGCCGGCTCATCCCGCGGCAGGCGCGCGCGGACCACGACCGCGAACCGCCCGCGATGCGGGAGATCGGCCGCTTCATGGCCGGGGACTCGGTCGGCGCGCTCTTCAGCCTGGCGATGATCAACCTGCTGCCGGTGATGGTGGCCGTCCGCTTCGACGCCGCCCACAACGCCTTCTTCTACACCGCGTACACCGTCGGCGGCACGATGGAGTTCATGGCCATCAACATGGCCTCCTCCTTGACCGCGCACGCCTCCCACAGCCCCGACAGTCTGGCCCAGGGCGTGCGTGGCGCGCTGCGCCGGATGGCGCTGCTGCTCGTCCCCGTCGTCGCCGTCCTGATCGTCTTCGCACCGCAGATCCTCGCGCCCTTCGGCGCCGACTACGCCGAGCACGGCACGATGGTGCTGCGGCTGCTCGCCGCGGCCGCGCTGCCCCGGGTCGCCGTGGAGCTGTACATCGGGGTGCTGCGCGTCCAGGGCCGTACGGGCATGCTCGCCGTCCTCCAGGGCGCCATGTGCCTGCTGGTCCTGGGCAGCGCCACCGTCCTGCTCGGTCCGCACGGCATCTCCGGCGCGGGCCTGGCCATGCTCGCCTCGATGACGCTGATGGCGGCGGTGTCGGCGCCGGGGCTGCGCGCCGCGCTCGCCGGGCGGGAGCCGCGGCGGCGCCGCCCCCGCAAGGGTGCGGCGTCCGAGTACGGCACGAGCTGGGCGCGCCGGGCCGCCGAGGGCCGCGCCGCGTCCTCCGAGGAGATCTACGGCACCGACTGGGCCCGCCAGACCGCGTATCTGCGCGGGGCGCACGACACGGCGACGCCCGCGTTCGGCATTCCGGTGTACGTCCCCGAACCGCCGCGTTCCACCGGCCGCGCGGAGGCCGACAGCGACGAGGGCCGGCTGACCAGCTGGCTGTGGCTGCTGCTCGCGCTGTCGGCGGGGCTGTTCTGGATCCCGCTGTCCCGGGCGCAGGACCTGTCCGAGCGACACCTGTCCGGCGTCCAGCTCCATGAGGCGCTGCCCCCGATCACGCTCACCGCCGGGATCCTGCTGATCGTCGTCCACAGCGCGGCCGTCTCGCTCCAGCGGGTACGCCCGGTGCTGGTCTCCGCCGTACTGCTGGTGACCTTCCTGGCTCTGCACACCGCCCCCCTCCTCCTGGGCATCCGCCCCGACCCGGCCTCGGGCCCCCTGACCGGCCCACTCGCCGCCTTCCTGGCCGAGGCGGCGGGCCTGGACTCCCCCGCGGGCGTCCTGCGAGCCCTGCCGCTCGCCCTCCAGGTCTTGTGCCTGGGCCTGGTCGCAGTGGCCCTGCGGGCACTCGGCGCGGGCGAGCGGACGACGGCATGCGCGGTGTGGCTCCTGATGGTCGCGGGCTGGACGGCCCAGCATGCGTTCGCGGCGGCGGCGCTGCCGGTGTTCGTGGCGCTGTTCGGGGTGGCTGTGGTCGCCGTGGCGACAGGGCGGGCGCGGTCGGCACGTCGTACGTGATCAAGCCTGCCGGGGGCGACGGGGGCGGGGAGCCGGACGGCCACGCGCGGCAGGAAGCAGCCGACGACAGGCTCCAGGCAGAGGGCTACGAGGACGGTTCCGGCCCCGCGGGTTCCGCCGGGGAGGGCCAGCCGGCGGAGGCGACGGCGGGGGGATGCGGCGGCGGTACGCTCGCCGTTCTCCTGTTGCCGAATGAGGGAAGTGGTGATGGTCGTGGCTCGGCCGCGTGTAGGTGTCGCCGTGCTGACCATGGGCGACCGGATGCCGGAGTTGTTGGCCCTGCTGGAATCCGTGGCCAGGCAGGAAGAGCCCGCGACACGGATCGTGGTGGTCGGCAACGGCACGGCGCTGGCGGGCCTGCCGGACGGCGTGATCGTGGTGGAGCTGTCGGAGAATCTGGGCGTGTCCGGTGGCCGGAACGTCGCCTGGCGTCGACTGCGGGACTTCGGGGACGTGGATGTCCTGGTGGATCTGGACGACGACGGCCTGCTCGTCGAAGCCGATGTGTTCCGCCGGATCGCGGACCTGTACGAGGCCGACGACCGCCTGGGTATCGTCTCCTTCCGGATCGCGGACGAGACCGGCGCCACCCAGCGCCGCCATGTGCCCCGCCTGCGGGCGAAGGATCCGATGCGGCGCGGCCTGGTGACGACCTTCCTGGGCGGCGGTCATGCGCTGTCGATGCCGATGCTGGAGAAGACCGGGGGCTGGCCGGACCCCTTCTTCTTCACCCATGAGGAGACCGACCTGGCCTGGCGGGCGATCGACCACGGCTGGGACGTCCTGTACGAGCCGCAGCTCGTCCTCCAGCACCCCAAGACCTCCCCGGCCCGGCACGCGGTCTACTACCGCATGACCGCCCGGAACCGGGTCTGGCTGGCCAAGCGGCACCTGCCCGCCCCGCTCCTTCCCGTCTACCTCGGCGTGTGGGTGGCGCTGACCGTGGCCCGCACCAGGTCCCTGGCCGGCCTGCGGGCCTGGTTCGGCGGATTCGCCGAGGGCATCCGGACGTCCGGCGGTCCTCGGCGCCCGATGAGCTGGCGGACGGTCGGACGCCTCACCAGGCTGGGCCGGCCACCCGTCATCTAGTCACCGATGTGCGCGTACGGCTCACGCGCTACGGCAGAACACCTGGCGTAGCCGTTGCACGGCCGGGCGGCCGCACGTCGGCGGACGCTGCGCGTCCGGCGTCAGTGGTTGACGTCGAAGATGTTCATCTGCAGGCCGTTGGCGTAGGCCTCGTGCTCGACCAGCTTCAGCTTCTGGGTGTCCTTGTCCGTCGCGCTGAAGAGGCGCTTGCCCGCGCCCAGCAGGAGCGGGAAGACGAGCAGGTGGTAGCGGTCGATCAGGCCCGCGTCCGAGAGGCCGTGGTTGAGGGTGGCGCTGCCGTGGACGATGATCGGGCCGCCTTCGGTCTCCTTCAGGGCGGCGACCTCGTCGAGCGAGCGCAGGATCGTGGTCTCGCCCCAGTTCGTCACCAGGTCGGCCTCGGTCATGGTGGTGGAGACGACGTACTTCGGCATCACCTTGTAGTCGGCGAAGTCCTCCATGTCGGGCCAGACCGGGCTGAACGCCTCGTAGCTGGTCCGGCCCAGCAGAATCGCGGTGGCTTCCCTCTGCTCACGGTCCTTGATCTCGAAGGCCTCGGGGAGGAAGTCGACGTCCTTGAAGGTCCAGCCGGAGTTGCGGTAGCCGGGCTCGCCGCCCGGAGCCTCCATGACGCCGTCGAGGGAGATGAAGGCGGAACTGATCAGCGTACGCATGGGAGGTTCCTCGGTGTCTCGTGGCCGGCTCTCGGCAGTTTCTGCGGGTACCCGCATGATCTAAGACCGCCGGTCGCGGGAAAACTCATCGGCGCGCCCGCCTCCTCCGGCTGAGGCAACTGCACGTCCACCGATGCCGCGGAGTTCACCACCCCGCCTGCCCCAGAAGGGGGCCAGATCTCCGGGGCAGATGCAACTCAGCACAAGGCCCTGTCGCAACCTCAGCGACTGCTTCGGCACTGAACCCGCTCACAGTCACGCCGCGTCTCAATTTGCATCTGCTGATTAGCCACCAAGATCGACGCGTGGTACGACTATCGGCTTGTTTGATAAGTGACGCGGGGGAGTGGGTTCATGGCTGTCACGGTGCCGGACTGGGCTGACACGCTGTTGGATCTGGTGGGGGTGGACTGGCCCAACGTCGACGAGGACGCCTATCGGGAGATGGCGGACGCGCTGCGGGAGTTCGCAGATGATCTCGCCGATGACGGTCAGCTGGCCAACAACCATATGGAGCGTTTGCTTTCGTCAGGGCATGGCGAGGCGCTGGACGCGCTGAACGAGCACTGGGGCAAGGTCAAGGGCAAGCATCTGAAGGACATCGTGTCCGCGGCCCGGACCATCGCCGGTGCGCTGGACATGGCGGCCGGGGCGATCGAGGCCATGAAGTGGAAGGCGGTCGCGGAGCTGGGCGTCCTGGCCGGGCAGACCGGCCTCGCCATGGCGCTGATCCCGGTGACCGGTGGCCTGTCGGCGCTGCTCGGTGCCGGAGCGATCGCGCTCACCAAGAAGCAGCTGCTGAAGCTCATCACGGGCGCGATGGAAGAGGCGGTCGGCCACATCGTCGCGGTGATGACCGAGCCCGCGGTGGCGGCTTTGGAGAACATGGCCGCGGACCTGGTGGTCCAGGTGAGCATGGACGCCTTGGGGGTCCAGGACGGTGTGGACCTGAACCAGACGAAGCAGGCCGGCAAGGACGGGATGAACCTGGCTTCCGCCGGTGGTGGCCCCGGCGGCGGGAAGGGCCCGGGGTTCCACATCGAGCACGACGAGCACGACAACGCCGGCACCAAGCTGAACGGCGTCAGCGTCGGGATCCACGGCAAGACCGCGGGCAAGCTGTCGAAGGCGAAGACGGCCCAGGGGCGGAACAAGGGCCGCGACGACATCGCCGACGCGCTGGACCCGGTGATCGAGAAGGCCATGGGCGCGCTGGTCAAGTCGGCCAAGACCATGGGCGACCACGTCGGCAAGACCCTGCCCAAGGCCGTGAAACAGATATCCACCGACCACAAGAACAACGACGACGACACCCGCGAACGCCTCGCCCGGGAACGCAAGAACAACGACGACGGCAATGACAGCGGACGCGGCGGGCCTCTCGCCCCTCAAGGAAGTCGCACAGACCACCGGCAGCGGAGACGCCCCACATCGCTACGGGAGGTACTGAGTCGTGCTCGGGAGAAAGCGATAGCCCTCTTCAGCCGCCGCTGCAAGACTGACCCCGTCGACGTGGTCAGCGGCGAGATGGTCCTCTCCCAGACCGACCTCTGCCTGCCCGGCGTGCTGCCCGTGGTGCTGCGCCGTACGCACATCTCCACCTATCGCTACGGTCACTGCTTCGGCGGAAGCTGGGCATCCACCCTCGACGAGCGCCTTGAGGTGACCGGCAACGGCGCGGTGTGGGCTCGGGAAGACGGCTCACTGCTCGTCTACCCAAGCCTTCCCCGGGGCACGGAAGAACAGGTCTGGCCCGTGGAGGGCGAGAGGCTCCCCCTCACCTATGTCGAGCAAACGGCTCTGGGAGACATCACCTACGCGGTCAACGACACGCGCTCCGGCACGATCCGGCGCTTCACCGGCAACCCCTATCACTCAGGCGGCCTTCATTGGCTGCGTGAGATCGAGGACCGCAACGGGAACGCCATCCAGATCAGCCGAGACGAGGAAGGACTGCCGACCACAGTCCTCCACGAAGGCGGCTACCGCATCCTGGCCACGAGCGACCCCGGCCTCGGCCGGATCACCGCACTCGCGCTGCATACCCCCGAAGGTCCCGTCCAAGTCACCTCCTACGGCTACGACAGCGACCGCAACCTGGACGCGATCACCCACTCCTCCGGTTCTCCGCTCCGGTTCACCTACGACGGCGCAGGGCGCGTCACCTCCTGGACCGACCGCAATGGCCACACCTACCAGTACGTGTACGACGCGGCAGGCCGAGTCACGCAGACCATCGGCCCGGATGGCGCGCTCTCGTCCCGTTTCTCCTACGACACCGCCAACCGCACCACGAGCTTCACCGACTCCACCGGCGCGGTCACGACAACCCATTTCAACGAACTCGGCCAGGTCGTCGCCGAGAGGGATCCCCTCGGCCACACCGTCCGCTTCGAATGGGACCGCTGGGATCACCTGCTATCACGCACCGACCAACTCGGCCACACTGCCCGATTCACATGGGACGACAACGGCAACCTGACGACCATCCAGTTTCCGGACGGCCGCCAGACATCAGCCGGCTACGACAATCAACACCTTCCCGAAGTGCTGACCGGCCCGGACGGGACGACATGGCGCCAGACGTTCGACGAGCGCGGCAACCGCACCAGCATCCTCGCCCCCGACGGGACGTCCAGCAACTTCACCTACGACGCGGCAGGGGCGCTGGTGACAGCCACCCATCCCAACGGCGCCATGGAACACCGCGTCAACGATCCGGCGGGCGTCGCTCTCTCGGTCACCGACAGCCAAGGCAACACCTATGCGGTCAAGCGCGACGCCTTCGGCCGGCCGGTCGAGTGCACCGATCCCGCGGGAGCAGTCACGCGACTCCAATGGACTCCGGAGGGCTGGCTCTCACGTCGCACGCAACCAGACGGAGCGACGGACTCGTGGACTTGGGACGACGAGGGGAACTGCCTCTCGTACACCGATACCTGCGGCGCGACAGCACGCTTCGAGTACACGTGGTTCGATCAGCTGAGCGCACGTACCGGCGCTGATGGGACACGCTACGACTTCACCTACGACACCGAACTGCGTCTAACCGAGGTCCACAGCCCCCAAGGACTGACCTGGACATACGAGTACGGCCCATCGGGCCTGCTCACCTCGGAGTCCGACTTCGACGGCCGTACCTCCACCTACGAGTACGACGCCACCGGTCGGCTCACCACACGGACCACTCCGCTTGGCCAGCGCCTATCCATGACCTTCGACGCCATCGGCAACACTGTCTCCAAAGACGCCGACGGCGCCGTGACGCACTACTTCTACGACGCCGCTGACCGGCTGACCAAGGCCGCCTCGGAGAACTCGACCATCACCTTCGAGCGGGACGCGATGGGACGGCTCGTGTCGGAAACGGTCGATGGCCGCACCATGCGCTACGGCTACGATCCCGATGGCCAGCTCAGCTCCCGCACGACACCCACCGGCGCTGTCACCAACTTCGCCTACGACGCTGTGGGCAATCGCATCCATGTCTCCAACAGCGGCCACACTCTGGATTTCACCCGCGATGCACTGGGCCACGAACTTCTGCGCACCTTCGGCCCAGCCCACGCCCTCGTCACCCTCGCATCCAGCTGGAGCGACACCGGACGCCTGACCTCCCAGTCCCTCTCCACCCCCATGCGGACGCTGCGCTCGCGCAGCTACAGCTATCGAAGCGACGGTTTCCTCAGCGCCACCACGGAAGAACCCGCTGGCCTGCAAACGCACATCGACCTCGACCCGACAGGGCGCCCTTTGAGCGTCACTGCCACAGACTGGTCGGAAACCTACGCCTACGACGCCGTCGGCAACCAGACCCAGGCGGATTGGCCCGAGACCGCGCAACGCGCTGAGAGCCGCGGCGCCCGCACCTATCAAGGCACACGGTTGATCAGCGCGGGCCAAGTCCGCTACGAGTACGACTCTGCGGGACGCGTCGTACTCCGGCAAAAGGCACGGCTGTCCAAGAAACCCGATACCTGGCGGTACATATGGGACGCCGAGGATCGCCTCTCATTCTGTATCACTCCGGACGGCACAACGTGGCGATACACCTACGACCCGCTCGGCCGCCGCACCTCCAAACAGCAGGTGGCGGACGACGGGCTGACCGTATTGGCCACCGTCCACTTCAGCTGGGACGGCAGCCGCCTGGCCGAGCAGACAGACCCCGCAACCGGCCTCACCCTCACTTGGGACTACGAGGGCTATCGCCCTCTGTCCCAGCTCGAACGCAGACTCGGCTCGGGCACGGACCAGCCGGAAGTCGACCGCCGCTTCTTCGCGATCGTCACCGATCTCATCGGTGCTCCGACCGAGCTCGTGGACGAAACCGGCGAGATCGCCTGGCACAAGCGCTCCACACTGTGGGGAGTCACCTCCTGGCACCGCAACGCCCAGGCCTACACCCCGCTGCGCTTCCCGGGCCAGTACGACGACCCCGAGACCGGGCTGCACTACAACTACCATCGTCACTACGACCCCGAGACAGCCAGATACATCTCGGGCGACCCTCTGGGACTGGGTCCGTCCCCCAATCCGGCCGCCTACGTCACCAATCCGCACACGCGGATGGACCCCGAGGGACTGATCGCCAAGGGCTGCACCGAGAGCGGCGGATGGTACGCCGGCCTCAAGCCGTCCAACCTCAAGGACAACGGCCTTCGCCGTACCCCTGTCGACATGGAGATCAACCACATACCTCCCAAGTCGGCTTGGAAGGACATCACGGACCCGGGCTTCTACCGAGCGGGAAAGCCGCACGACGAACAAGAAGTGCGTCGAGGGCCCGCGATTCGAATGGAGTACGACCACCACCGGCAACTACGAAGCACAGGATTCGATCTCCAGGCACAGGCCTGGCAGATGTGGCAGCGGGAACTGGTCAGCCAGGGACGCGTCACGGAGGCGATGCGAATGGACATCGACGACATCAAGCATAAATTCCCCGGGACGTACGACCAGCACATCGAAGATATGGTTGCCAGTCTGAAGAACAACAAGCCCCTCCAAGCGATGCTCAACAAGAGGGGCTGGAACATCGACGGGGATGCACTCCTGCAGTGACTCAACAAGGAGCAATGATGGAAATCGAAGTCCTGCCGCACGTCGGACTCGGACCGTTCCGTATCGGCATGACCTTCGACGAAGCCATGGCAGCCGTCCCAGAATGGGGCGCGGTCAAGCACAGCCCGGCCGGGGAGCGACCTCCTGGCAAGTACGTTGTCGCGCATGAGCAGTTCAAGTTCGAGGTTGTGCTCATCTTCCGCGAGAACGAAACGCTCAACAGCGTGGAAGCCTGGCGTTTTCGCGATGAGGACGCGGATGTCCGCATCACACTCGAAGGGACTGACATCTTCCGCACCCCCAAGCGCCGCCTGAGGCAGCACCTGGAAGAGCAGGGCCACCCCCTCGACTACGACGGCATCGGCTTCGACGCCGTACCGGACCTCAAACTCATCCTCGCCAACGCGAGCAGCTACGAATATCCCAAAGATCCCAAGACCGGCGCCCCGCTGTACTACGACTACGCCCTGGTTTCGGACCAGATCTACCCCTAGCGGTTGGGGACGGGCTGCGCGAAATACCGGTCCTGTCCGGCGGTGCGGTAGCCCTCCAGTCCCGGGCCGCTGTTGACGGTCAGGTCGCAGCCGCGGCCGGGGACCGAGCGGTTCCAGTGGACCAGCGCCCGGGCCTTCGGCAGGGTCCGGACCACCTCCGGGATGGCGGTGTACCAGTCGCGCTGCCGGTCGGCGTCCGCCGGGTCCGGGACGGTCGCGAACTCCGCCATCATCACCGGTTTCGTCGCCGAGACGTTGGCCAGCAGCCAGTCGTACGTGGGCCGCTGGCTGCGGTCGAAGTCCTTCCAGTCGGTGGTGTCGTGGCAGACGAAGTAGTTGTACTGGTCCATGCCGATCCAGTCGACGTACGCGTCCCCGGGGTAGAGCTGTTTCATCAGCTCCGCGCTGCCGAGATAACCGGACACCGTCCACACCCACACCACGTTGTCGGCGCCGATCCGCTTGAACCGGTCGTGGAGGTGGCGGTAGGCGGCGACGTACTCGGCCGGGGTGCCCGCGCCCTCCTTGATCCGGGCGTCGACCTCCTGGTCGAAGGAGAGGAAGACCCGTTTGCCGTACGCCTTGATGCGGCGGATCTGCGGGTCGAGGATCTCCGTGTCGTACCGCCCGGAGGCGATGTTCTTCCAGCCGAGCTGGGTCTCGGTGTACCCGGCGTGGTGCGGCTCCTTCCACACCGTGGACTCCCAGGCCAGCATCAGCATCCGGTCCCGGCCGAGGACCTGCTCGTCGGGGGTGAGGAGCGTTCCGTCGAGCTCGTTGCCGGACATGTCGTGGTACGTGTAGACGAGGTCCAGCCGGCGGCCGATCTTCTTCTCGAAGGCGTACACGGGCTCGGTGAGCGAGCCGTCTCCGTCGTACGGGATGTACGCGCCCCACCAGGCCCCGCACGGCGGCACGAGTTTGGCGTCCGGGGCGCAGGGTCCCTCGGGCGGCTCCCCGGAGACGGCGTTGCGGGGCAACTCGCCCGCCGCGGGGCGGGCGTCGTCCCCCTCTCCGCCCGAGCTGGTGGCCCACAGGCCGAGCCCGGCGATCAGTGCGGCGACGGCGATCAGCACGGCGGCGGTGTACGCCGGCCGGTACGGAAACCGGGACGACAGGCGGGATGGCAGCCGTCGGCGCGGGGCGTGGCGTCCGCTCATCGGCCACCGCCGGACGGGCGTTTGACGCGGGTGCGCTCCACCGCGCCGCGGGTGGCGGCGGGCAGCGGCAGGCCGGGCATCAGGGCGACGACGGTGGCGAAGGCGGCGAGCGGAACGAGGAACGCGGTCGCGGAGAACGACTCGACCAGGAAGAGGGAGGTGGCGGTGAGCGTGGCGAGGGAGAGGCTGATCGGCGCGGCCAGCGCGAACGCCTCCAGACGGGCGCCGGGGCGCAGCCCGTGCGGCTGGGGATGAAGCAGGGCGAGGCCGGGTCCGAAGCAGACGAAGAGCAGCACGGGCAGCCAGCGCAGGGGCGAGCCGCCGGGCAGCAGGCTCGCCGCGAGGGCCACCCAGCCGGAGACGGCGACGGCTCCTCTGATCCGGTTCTGGGCGAGGTTCACGGTGTACCGCCTGAGGTCGCTGGGGCTGCGGGGGCCACTGGGGTGGCTGGGGTGGCTGGGGTTGAACGGGTCGCTGCGGCCGCTGAGGCCACGCGGGATGCTGACGTGACCGAGGCCGCGCGGGGCGCTGGGGCTGCGCGGGTCGCCGGGGCCGCGCCCGGCGCTGAGGTAGCTGGGGTGGCTGGGGCCGGGCGGGACGCCGCCGGCGCCGGGGTGTACGCGAGGACGATCCCGTACGGGTGTTCCTCGACGGTCGTGAAGAGCGGGGAGGCCTTCAACCGGGCGCGCAGGGTCGCGAAGCCGCCCGGCGGTAGCAGGCCCTCGCCCGCCGTGTAGATGTCCTGGGTGCGGGTGAGGACGACATGGGCGGTGGTGCCGGGCGGGATCCCGTCGGCGAGATACCGCGCCGGGTCGACGAGCATCTTCTCGTTCTCGGGCAGCTCCTGCTCGGCGAAGAACCAGTGCTCGACCTGGTCGTAGCGGTGCAGCGCCTGCGGGAAGGAGCCGGAGGTGGCGAGGATCAGACCGTCCTTGGGCAGCCGGTCGATGGCGCGGGTGACCAGCTCCGTCTCGGCGGGCGGGGTGTAGTACATCGTCTCCTTGCCGTAGTACGAGGGCAGGAAACCGGCCGCCAGGGCGACGATGACGACCGGCAGGGCGACGGCCGCGGTCCGGCGCCGGGCGAGGCCGCCGCGGCTGCGGTGGGCGCCGGCGGTGGCGGGCACCAGCGCCGCCGCGGCGAAGAACGCGGCGCCGGGCAGCCCGAAGAGGTAGACCCGGAAGAGCATTTCGCCGCCGTAGTCGTTGACCGCGAAGAGCGGGACCGGGGCGATCGAGACCAGCAGCAGCGGCAGCGCGCTACGGGTCAGCCGGCGGCGGCCGAGCACGGCGATCCCGGCGAGCGCGACGACGGCGAGGACCATGGCGATGTTGGCCCGGCCGGCCAGCTCGGGGCCGGGTCCCGTGAGCTGGCCGGCGTACCCGGCGCGGGAGTTCTCGGTCAGCTCGCCGATCGACTCGCGCAGCGTGCCGAGGGTCTCCAGGAACAGCGGCCGCCCCATCGTCAGGTCCCAGGTGAGCATCAGCAGCCCGGAGACGACCAGGAGACCGTAGTTGCGGTAGCGGCGGGTGAGGCTGAGGACGAAGAGTGCGGCACAGAGCATGACCGGTGTGAGCTGGTGGGCGGCGTTGATCGCGGCGATCAGCGGGGCGAGGATCAGCACGCAGACCGCGCGCTGCCGCGGCCCGGTCGGCGGCGGCACGGCGGCCGCGGCCGGGTCGAGATACGCCCGGTCGCGCAGCCGCCCCGCCGAGCCGGGCCGTACGAAGTGCCGCAGCACGACCGCGAGTACGCTCAGGTGCAGGACGTACGCGAAGCCCTGCGGCGCCAGATAGTCCTGGCCCACCCAGTTGGCGAGCTGGAAGATCCAGACGGCCGTCCACACCAGCCGCCAGTCCTCGGTGAAGGTGCGGTAGATCAGTACGAGCACGGGCAGCGTGATCAGGCCGAGGACGATCGGCGCCCAGTTGAGGTAGACGGCGGTGGACTCGACGCCGAAGGCGCGGACGAGCGCGGCGTTCAGCGTGAAGAAGCCCGGCCACTGGTCGTAGGCCGACATGTTCCCGGACAGGGCCGCGTTCGGCCGCAACTCGCCGACCCCGAGCATGGTGTTGACGACGGCGTCGTGCTTGGACGCCCACGGGTAGCGCACGGAGTCGTACAGCACGGCCGGGGGCGCCTTGAGCGCGACGAGCAGCGCGACGCAGTGGGCGAGCGGCCAGCCCGGCGAGGTCCCGGCGCGCCGCAGCGACACCAGGAACCCGGCGGTGAGGACGAGCAGGGAGGCGTAGAAGGCGGCGGGCAGCCGGTCGAGGAGCCCGTAGTCGTCCATGGTGCGGAAGTCGATCCGGGGCAGGGCGTACGCCCACAGGCCGAGGCCGAGCAGCAGCAGGGCCGGCGGAAGCCAGGCGAGGTCGGGCACAGCGGTACGCCGCACGTGTGGCGGAGGCGTGCCGCCGCCGTGCGGGGCGGGCCCCGGCGGCACGCTCGTCGCCGACCCGCTGCCCGCCGGCGCGCTGTTCACCGACCCACCGCTCACCGACCCACCGCTCACCAGCGCCCGGCCCTCGAACCCCTCCGACACGCGCTTCACCACCCCGCGCTTCATCACCCCGCGAACTCCACTCCGCGCACCAGCGCGCGCGTCCGCCGGTAGAGCCGCCAGCCGACGGTCGGCAGCGAGTCGGGGTACGGCGCGGCCTTCGCGCCGCGCCCCTCCATCCAGGTCTCGATGTCGGCGACGGTGTGGGTGCGGCGCAGGATGAGCCGGGCGATGCGGTAGGGCTCGTCGCGCCGGGAGCTCAGGGCGTGGCGTACGGCGACCGCTGAGGCGTATCCGGCATCGAGGGCGGCCCGTCGCACGGCCCGGCTGTTGTAGCCGTGCGGATAGGCAAGATGCTCCACCTCGTGCCCGAGGACGTCCTCCAGCATCGCCTTGGATTCCCGTAATTCACGGCGTACGGCCCCGGCGGACAGGGTGTCGAGCTGCGGATGGGTGACGGTGTGACCGCCGACCTCCAGGCCGTACTGCTCCAGCAGCGGCGCCTGCCCCAGCGCCATCATCGGCGCGGGCGGCAGAAGGCAGGCCCGGCCCGGAGTGATCGCGCCGGTCGTCAGATAGGCGGTGGCGGGCAGGGAGCGGGAGGCGAGCGCCTCGGCGGTCGGGCCGGGAAGGTCGGCGAAGCCGTCGTCGAAGGTCAGTACCACCGGCCGCTCGGGCAGGTCGCCCCTGCCCGCCAGGTGGTCGGCGAGGACGCTGATGGGCACGGCGGTGCGCCCGCTGGCCACGATCGCGTCGAGCTGTGCCTCGAACTGCCTTGGTGTGACGGTGAATTCGGCGATCCAGTCCGGTGGGTCCTCCATCACGGCGTGGTAGAGGAGCACGGGAATGCGGGGCGCTGGGGTACGAGGAGTCATCGCGCCTCCAGGCAGCTTCTGGTGCGGCACGTGCGCAGGCGGGCCTTGGCATACCCGAGGGGGCCGTACAGCATGCCGCGCCGCTCCAGCCGCGACAGGCTGCGCGGCCACGGGTGCTGCTCGGCGTGCGTGCCTGGGACGTGGGGGGTGCCCTCGCGCCGCGCGGTCATGTTCCGAGCGTGGACGAGCCCGCGTGGGAGCCGGGCGAGCAGCGCGGGCAGCAGCGCCGGGCGGCGTACGAGCAGGGCGGTGAGGTACGCGGTGAGTCCGGCGCCGTAGCCGTAGGCCTGGTTGCGCAGGTCCTGCCAGGTCTCGCGGTGGTGGTGCCAGACCAGGGCGTCGGGGGTGTACCGCAGCCGGAACCCGGCGGCGAGGACGGCGACGAAGGCGTACAGGTCGTCGCCGCCCTTGGCGGGGGTGCCGGTGCCGGTGGCGGGGTCGAAGCCGCCGACGGCCCGCAGTGCGGTGGTACGGAAGGCCATGTTGGCGCCGGAGCCGAAGCTGCCGGCCGTGAAGGGGAACAGCGGCTCGTCGGCGGGTGGCCGGGCGGGGTCGTAGTGGCGGGGCGCGAAGCCCTTGGCGAAGCCGCCGTGGCTTTCGAGCAGGATCTGCGCCGGGGTGGTGAGCCGGGCGGGCAGGATCAGGCCGGTGACGCAGCCGAGCCGGGGGTCCTGGGCGAAGGGCGCGGTGAGCGCGGTCAGCCACTGCGGGTCGGCGACGACGTCGTCGTCGGTGAAGGCGATGACGGCGCCGTCGGCGACGGCCAGCCCGCGGTTGTGGGCGACGGCGAGACCGGGCACGTCCTCCCGTACGTACCGGACGCGGCCCTGGTACTTACGGGTCACAAGCTCTTCTGTGGCGCCGGTGAGGGGCGCGTTGTCGACGACGACGATCTCGTAGTCGGGATGGTCCTGGTCGAGGAGCGAGTCCAGGGCCCGGGCGAGCTGGTCGGCGCGTTCGCGGGTGGCGACGACAACGCTGGTACGGGGCAGGTCGCCGCGGGCCTCCGGCACGGGCGGCGGCGCGGCCCGCAGACGCTCACGGGCGAGGGCGGCGAGGACGGCGGCGGCGTCCTCACCGGCCGGTACGTGGCCGACGACGGTAGCGGCGGGCCGGCCGCGCAGGCGGACGAGGGCGTAGAGGTCCCCGGCGGTCTCCGCGTCGACGGGCGGGCCGCCGGGCCCGGCCCGGAAGGCGATGATCCCGCCGTCGGGCGCGTCGAGGTCGATCTCGACGACGTGCATGCTCTTCATGCGTTCCCCCCAGAACTGGCTTGCGCGACAGAACTGCCCTACGTGGCCGGTCAGATGCCCCGGATGCGGCCGATGCGGTTGAGCGCCTGGCGTCCGTAGCCGGCGAGCCTGGGCCTGCTGCGGACGAAGCTGTGGGTGCGGCGGGCGGGCTCGCGGCTGAGCCAGTACAGCCCGGCCCTTATCCCGGGCCGGACCGCCGACCCCTCGTAGACGCGCAGCTCCCCGGTCTTGAGCGCGTCCTTGTACTCGGCGTCGCCCCGCCCGAGGTCGAGCATCCCGATCCCGGCGGCGGCCGCCGCCTCCGCCATCCGCAGATGCAGGATGAGGCCGGGCGAGAACTTGGCGTAGTCCGGGTCGTACGCCGGGAACCAGCAGGACAGTACGGTCGCCGAGCGCAGCCCGAAGTGGGCGGCGATCGGCCGGTCGCCGACGTACAGCACGGACAGCACGCCGGAGCAGCCGGGCGCGCGCAGCTCGTGCAGCCGCCGGACGAGGGTGGTGATCCACTCCTTGGCGAACCGGTCGCGGCGGCCGGTCCTGCGGTACTGCGCGGACTTCCACTCCATGAGGGTGGCGAGCACCTTCGGGTCCCGTTCGTCGAAGACGAACCGCACCTCGCCGCCACCCAGGCGGGCCAGCTTGCGCTCCTTGGCGAGGGTGGTGCGCAGGAACTTGGGCGACTGGGCGCGCAGCAGGCTCTCGTACGCCGCGTATCCCTCCCCTACGTCGATGACGGGCGAGGCGACCTGCTCGGCGGCGAGCGGCGTGAAGGTGCTCTGCCCGGCCTCCAGGTTGTCGAACTCCCAGGCGGCGAGGGCGCAGGCCCGCAGCAGCGCCCGCGCCGAGGTCCGCAGCCCCGGCCGCAGGACGACCCCTTGGCAGTCGGACACCCCGAGCCCTATGGCCCGCCCGTGCCCGAGCGCCCCCCTCTCGTACGGAAAGAACCCGACGGGCTCCCCGTCCTCCCACAGCACAGCCACCCGCGCGCGCGGCCGCACGGCGGCGACGGCGCGGGTGAACTCCGGCTCCATGAACGGATTCGCGGGCGCCCCGGACTTGGCCCGCAGCTCCCGCCAGGCTTCTGTCTCCCTGTCGCTCAGCTCCCCGGGCATGACGACACGAATTCGCACAGCGCTCAACTCGGACCCCCCGGTCTCCCCCTGAGTCTTGCCGCTACAGGACGGTACCGGCCGAAATCATTCGATGATAGGGGAACCCGTCGATTCTGTGACCTACCCGTGAAGGAGTGGGCACGCGGGTGATGGGGGGTGATCCTGAGACCAATGGGACATGACCGGCGGGTAGGCCGCCGGTCATGTCCGGCAAGGGACGGGACCCGCGAGGGGCGAGGCCCGGACGGCGGCGGGGCGCACGCCACCCGGCAGGGCCCGCGGCCCGGCAGGGCTCAGAAGGGCAGAACGCCGCCAACCCGCGGGAGGGTCCCGGTCACTCCGAGCGCCCCGGCGGTCAGTCGCACGCTGCCGGTGCCGGTGGGTCCGGTGGCGGAGCCGGGCAGGACCCACAGTCCGCCGCGGAAGCTGTCCTCGCCCTCCGCGCCGACGATCAGATCGGGACGACCGTCGACCTTCACGTCGCCGACCGCCAGTGTGTGACCGAACCCGTCGCCAGGCTCCGACACCCCGGGCACCGACGCGGTGTCCTGAGTGAGCTGGTACGAGCCCGCGCCCGGGGTACCGGTCTTCCTCCCCGGGATGACGACGACGGCGCCCGCGTTGGCCTTGCCGCTCACCGCCTGGCCAGGCACACCGACGACGATGTCGCCCAGCCCGTCCCGGTTCAGGTCGGCGACGGCGACCGCGGCGCCGAACGCGTTGTACCTCGCCGACGTACCGACGACACCGGCCGAGTCCTGGCTGATGCGCGCGGACACCGCCGTGAGACCGTCCCGGCCGCCGTACCAGAGGCTGATCTCACCGCCCAGGTGGGCGTTGGTGCCGCCGGCCGGTTCGTCGGGATCTCCGATGACAAGGTCCTGGTAGCCGTCCCCGTTCACATCCCCGACGGCCGTGGTGGTGCCGTCGAGGGGCAGGTGAGGTCGGTCCCAATCGGGGTCGACGTAGACGAGGCCCCCCGTGCGGCCACCGAGCCGGACGGTGGTGGTGATCCGTTCCGCCCTCCCGTCGCGGTTGGTGTCCGCGAAGTCGGCGACGGCGACTGAGGGTCCGAAGTCGATACGCGCCTTTGTGCTGACCGAACCGTTCCGCTTGAAGGTGCCACTGAACTCCATCGCCCCGTCGTAACCGCCGACCAGCACCCGCGGACCCCCGCTGTCCGGCACCGCGGCGACATCCAGGCCGTACCGCCCGCGCGTGACCTTCGGAACGGGGAGCGTGCTCGCCGCTGCGAGGCCGCTCCTGCCGCCCCAGAGCACGGTGACCAGACCGGCGTCCACGGCTCCGGTGAGGTCCTCGTCGGGCGTACCGACGATCAGGTCGCTGAAGCCGTCCTTGTCCAGGTCGGCATAGGCCGTCGAAGAACCGAAGAGGTCCTCGGCCTCGGCGGTGTCGGGCACGCCGGCGGTGTTCTGCGTGATGACGGCCTTACGCGTGACGGAAACCCCCTGCGGGGCTCCGTACATGACGACGACCGCTCCCGCGCCTTCCGCCTTGCCGACCTTGGCCGCCGGCGCGGGGATGACCAGGTCGGCGAACCCGTCCCCGTTGAAATCCGCAGGCGTGGCAATCGGCTTGGCCGTCGCCACCCCCGCGGGCATGACGACCAGGCCGACCACGGCTGCGCACGACACGGCAACCGCGGTCGCGACTCTGCCGCTCCTTCTTTCTGCTTTCCCCACCCTGTTTCCCCTCCCGATTCGCGCCTACGGCGAGACTGCATGATCGTATGACTGACGCCGTCACCTCGCCTGTCTTTGTTCGCGGTTTCCGTGAGCCGAGCGCTGGTGGCGGCGGAGGAGGACGTTGGCGTCCGTTTCCGCGCTGCCGTCGCGGCGGAGGCGGGCGGTTTCGCGGCGGTCGGCGAGGGCGCGGCAGGTCGGGCAGCCGGGGGTGGGGGTCGGCGGGCGGGGGACATCGAAGTCTTCGGGCCTCATCGGGCCGCCCGCGAGGCCCGCTCGTTGGCGGCCTTCACCCCGGCGCTCAGGCGCTCGGCGGAGGTGGCCGGGCGGAGCCGCGCGGGGTCGGCCTCCCACTCAAGGCCGCCGCCCAGGGGGCGCAGCATCACGTACGGCCCCGCCTCACCCCGGTACTCCCCGACCCGACGGGCGACCGGGTCGTAGACCTGGTCCCCGCATTCGGGGGCGGACTGTCGTTCACTCGCCATACGTTCCGCTCCTTGCATCCAACATCAGCGCGAGGCACCGGAATTCGACTACCGTGCGCGTTCCGGGCGCTACGAGAATGGCCCGGGGAACAGGGAACGAAGACCGAGACGGGCTGTACTTCCCCGCCCGGCACCGGTAGTTCCACACCTTCCACGGAGGAACCCCCATGCCACCGAGACGGGTGATCACGGGCCGGAGCCAGGAGCCACGCAAGCGCTTCGCGGAGGAGCTCCGCTTACTGCGGACCGAACGGGGCGAGAGCCTGCGCCGGCTGGGCGAGACGCTGGGCTGGGACTGGTCGCTCTTCGGCAAGATGGAGAACGGCGAGACGGTGGGCGGCCCGGAGGTGGTCCAGGCGCTGGACACGTACTACGGGACGCCGGGGTTGTTGCTGGCGTTGTGGGAGCTGGCGGTGGGGGACCAAACGCAGTTCCGGGAAAAGTACCGCCAGTACATGGCGTTGGAGGCGAAGGCGGTGAGCCTCTGGCACTACGCGGCCTCCGTGCTGCCGGGCTTGCTCCAGACGGAGGCGTACGCGCGCACTCTGATGGAGACGGGGCTCCTTGAAGGCGAGGAGCTGGACCGCCAGGTCAAGGCACGCATCGGAAGGCAAGAGCTGCTGTCAGGGCCCAACGCCCTTGGTTTCCGCACGATCCTGTCGGAGACCACACTGCGTACGCCGCTGCCGGATCCGGCGCAATGGCAGGAGCAGTTGGAGCATCTCCTCGCGGTAGGCGACCGCCGCAACGTCACCATCCAGGTGGTACCGCACTCCGCTGGGCTGTACGCGCTGAACGGCACCCACGTGACGTTCCTCAGGCTCGCGGACGGCCGTGTGGTGGCCTGGGTGGAGACCAGCTATTCCGGGAACCGCATCGACGGAACGACCGATGTGGACCTCTTACAGCTCCGCTACGATCGCGCTCGCGATCTGGCCCTTTCCCCGGCGGATTCAAGGAAGTTCATCATGCAGACGTTGGAGGAAGCACAGTGCGAGCCGTCGATATGAGTACCTTCACCTGGCGCAAGAGCTCGTACAGCAACGATGAGGGCGGGGCCTGCCTGGAGGTCGCCGACAACCTCCCCCTCGTCCCCGTCCGGGACAGCAAGAACCCCGCCGGCCCCGCGCTCATCTTCGAATCGGCCGCCTGGGGCGCCTTCGTCACCGCCGTGGGTCGTGGTTTTCTGCGACCCGGTGGTGTGTGAACCGACGATCCACGACATCCCGTTTCAAAGAACGGGAGTGAAACCACTCCTACCCAAACCAGACGTCTCACACGTTCGGGTGACAAGGTGGCAGAACGGCTGGTTGGCACGGTACGGTCGCGCCAACTCACAAGCCCCATAAAAGATTTCGGCCCCCGGTCGGGACTGGCATCCCGGTCGAGGGCCTCATCATCAGGAAGAGAACAGCTTCCCTATGACTGTTGCGCAGTTTAGCGCGCGGACGCCCGCGCGCGGCGGTTCGTCCGTCGCCGGGGTCACCCACGTCCGGCACCGCCACGACGAGAAGTTCACCGTCGTCGGCAACCATCTCGCCCAGCACCGGCAGCTCTCCGCCTGCGCGATCGGGATCGGGGTCTACATCCAGTCGCTGCCCGACGGCGCCCTGATCGGCGTAAAGGTGCTGACGGCCCGCTTCCCCGAGGGCGAGGCGCGGATCTCCAAGGCACTGCGGGAGCTGGAGGCGGCGGGCTATCTGGAGCGGAAGGTCGAGCGGCTGGGCGGGGCGCGTATTGTCACCCGTACGCGCTGGTACGAACATCCGCACGCCGCCGAACAGGTGAAGGCGCCCGCGGCGCGGCCCGTCGAGCGGCCCGCCAAGACGCGCACCGAACCCAAGCCCCGGGTGGTGCCCGAGCTCACCGACGAGCTGAAGCCCGCCGCCGCGCTGCTGGCCCGGCTGCGACAGCTCGATCCCCGCCTGCTGCTCTCCGAGACCGACGTCCGGCGCCTCGCTCCGGGCGTACAGCGCTGGCTGGAGCGCGGGGTCGCCCCGTCCGCCGCCGCGCGGACCCTCGCGGGCGAGCTGCCGGCCGGGACGATCCGCTGGCCGGGACGACTGCTGGAGCACCGCCTCCGCGAGTGGCTGCCGCCGGAGCTCCCGCCGGAGCCGGAGGGCCCCAAGCAGACCCCCATGCAGACCTGCGAGGGCTGCGACCGCGCCTTCCGCAGCGACGAACCAGGCCGCTGCCGCGACTGCAAGGGCGATGTACATTGATGCTAAACATCACCAACATCGCGGGAGACGCCATGGCCGTCACTCAGATCGACCTCGACGAGGTACTCCTGGAGGCCGCCATGAAGCTGATGGGGACGCGCACCAAGAAGGAGACGGTGAACACGGCCCTTCGCGAGTACGTCGAACGCATCGAGCGCATCAGGGCGGCGGAAGACCTCGCGGCACGCGGCGCGCGGGGCGAGTTCGACGAAGCGGCCGCCGCGCACGAGGCAGCCAAGAAGGCCCGGAGGGCAGGGCGCACGTGAACTCGTACCTGCTGGACGCGTCGGCGCTGTGGTACCTGTTCCGCACGCCGACGGCCATCAGCGCATGGGAGGCCTACATCGGCGCGGGCGCGTTCCATCTGTGTGAGCCGACACGAGCCGAATTCCTCTACTCGGCGACGGGCCCGGCCCATCGGGACGAACTCGCCGAGAGCATCGACACGCTGTGCCGTCCCGCTTCCGTCCCGAAGAACGCTTGGCGTTGGGTCGAGACGGCTCAGTACAAGCTGACGCAACACGGTCAGCACCGCTCCACGGGCCCCATCGACCTGCTGCTGTGTGCCACCGCCGTACACCACGACCTGACCGTGCTCCACGTCGACGACGACTTCGCCACCGTGAGCCGCGTGGTCAAGGAGCTGCGCCAGCAGAACGTCAGGGCGTGACCCGCCCCGCCGACCGGGTCTCTCAGCCTCGATCCATCGACGTGGCTCAGCAGTCCGTAGCCGCCTGTCCAGGGCGGCGGCGGCGGATCGCGGGGGGAGTCGGGGGCGACTCTCAGCCAACGTCGCCCTTCCTCAGCGGCACCCGCCGGTCAGGGTGTGGAGGAAACAGGGGTGTCCAGGGACCAGAAGTCGGAGCGGACGGAGGGATAGGGAGGGAACGGTGGAACCCTCGAAGGGCGTGCCGTTGTCCTCGGTCTTGGGCGGCTCCACCTCGGAATCAACGAAACACGGGGTGATGACCTCGAAGAAGAATTGACCCTTGGCGCCGACGACCACACTCATCCGAAAGTCGTCGGACGTCCGCGCGAAGATCGCCGGAAACTGCTTGTCCGAGTTCGTTCCCGTGATCTCGTAGCCACGCTTCTTCCACTGTCGCTCCACCACACCCAGCAGGCTTCCACGTCGCGCTTCCGACACCACGGTCATCACCGCGGCCCGCCGCGTGGCCGAAGCCGTCTTCTTCCCGTCTATGGTGTGGGCGCCGCAACCACTTTCCGTTGACGCGTCGTGCACCCAATTCAGCGGCGGCTTCGCCGACGAAACGGTATCCAGCATGATCGCGTCGGCCATCTCCGCGGCTTTCTGCAGGCTGATCTCGCTCGACACGTTTTTCCTCGCTCCGCGTTCCTCCGACGGCCCCGGCGCAGCGCACGCCGACGCCCACGTGAGCAGCGCGACGGCCAGCACCATACGCGGCGTCTTCATCGGTGCTCCTGAGTCGTGATCGTGTGGCCGTGTCCGGAAATGATCCGCGCGATGGCGTCGGCGGACTCTGGGTCCTTGCCTCTTTCCGGGTTGAAGTAGTTCGAATGCGCGTCGATCGGCCCCTCGCCCTCGACCAGCGGCAGGGGCCCGGCCGAGGTCTTGAAGCGCCGCGCGCCGAACTCCTCGTGCGCCGGGTCAGTTCCGTAGTAGATCTGACTCTCCGTTCCGGTCCAACTGCTTCAGCCGACCGAGCGCCGCCGACGCCGCCTCCCCCTTCTGCGTCTGCTGGAGCCGGTTGGTCATCTCGTTGCTCACCCGGTCCCGTCCCGCGTCGGCGCGGTTGCTCACCTCGCCCCAGCCGTCGGCCGCGTCCTGAAGCTCTGTCAGCTTGAGGTTCCGCAGCTGCTGCCACGTCAGCACGGCCGTCACTTCTCCTTCGTGGCGGAGGACGAGCCGCCGACGCCGCTGAAGGACGCCTTCACCCTGATCTCCCGCTCGCCCTAATCCCTGGCGACGAGACGCAGGTTCGGGGCGGGGGAGCCGCACTCGTCCTTGACCGCGCCGATTCGCTCCTCCCAGGAGGTGAGCACCGACTTCAGCACGCCCACACTCGCCAGTCCCTCGTTTCCCGGAGTGACTGCGCGGCCGTCAGTCGATGCTTCGCGGTCGTCATGCTCGTCAGCAACGACTCCGCGACACCCGCCGCCTTCGTCCATGGCCCGTCGCTGTGCTTGAGGTCGCCGGGAGCGCCCTCGCCGCCCGCCGATGCCAGCGACATGCGCGGCGCCGTCGAACCGTCCCGGCTCCGCCCGGGCTGCTCGAACAGCCGCTGCCATGCTTCCGAATGCGGCCCCGACGTCATGTCACCCCCCGATGTCCCAGACGTGCCCACTTCCTTCAGCGACACGCTAACGGGCACGGCATCCCTCTACGCAAGCGCAAACATCGCAGAGACCGATATCGGCCTCCCCGGCCGTAGCAGCCGGGACCGCCCCGGCACAAGAGCTAACCAACTCGTCCCGGCTCCGGGAGTCTGGGCCCGATCGCCGAGGCACAAGGGACAGGAGGGCCCGTCCGGCCCGGTTCGTCTCGACCACCTGGCGGAATCAGGACAGTTCCTGGGCGCGGCTCGCGGAGAGGGACACCACGGCACACGTCGAGAACGCGTACTCAAGCGCCCGATCAACCCGCTCCGTACCGTCGACCGCGTGAAGCAGCCTGCCCTCCTCCTGATCCCGCTGCTCGTCCGCCAGGACGAAACGCCCTTTGAGGCGACAAGCGCTGCTCAGGGGCCAACGCGCTTGTCTTCCGTACGATCCTGTCGGAGACAGTGCTGCGCACGCCGCTGCCGAATCGGGCGGAATGGTCTCTTCGACGGTCGCGCGGGCCGGAGGTCCTGAGCTCCTGGTGGGTCCGGCCCGCCCCGACCCCGCTACGAAACCCGCTCCCCCTTGCGCCAGACCTCCCTCACCAGCGGGACCCCCGGGCGGTACGCGAGGTGGACGTGGGACGGGGCGTCCAGGATGGTGAGGTCCGCGCGGGCGCCCGGGCTCAGGTGGCCGATGTCCGTGCGGCGGAGGGCCGCCGCGCCGCCGGCCGTGGCGGACCAGAGGGCCTCGTCGGGGGTCATCCGCATGTCGCGTACCGCCAGGGCGATGCAGAAGGGGACGGACGAGGTGTAGGACGAGCCCGGGTTGCAGTCCGTGGACAGGGCGACCGTCACGCCCGCGTCCAGGAGGCGGCGGGCGTCGGGCCACTCGGCGCGGGTGGAGAACTCGGCGCCGGGGAGCAGCGTGGCGACCGTACGGCCGTTCGCCAGGGCGTCCACGTCCGCGTCGGTGAGGTGGGTGCAGTGGTCGGCGCTGGCCGCGTCGAGCTCGACGGCGAGCTGGACACCGGGCCCGTACGACAGCTGGTTGGCGTGGACGCGCGGGATCAGGCCCTTGGCCTGCCCGGCGGTGAGGATCGCCCGGGCCTGGTCGCCGTCGAACGCGCCCTTCTCGCAGAAGACGTCGACCCAGCGGGCGTACGGCGCGCACGCGTCCAGCATCTCGCCGGTGACCAGGGCGACGTAGGCCGCCGGGTCGTCGGCGTAGTCCGGGGAGACGATGTGCGCGCCGAGGTACGTGACCTCTTCGGTGTGGCGGGCCGCGATCCGCAGTGCGCGGGCCTCGTCCTCGACGGTGAGGCCGTAGCCCGACTTGGTCTCGAACGTGGTCGTGCCCTGGCGCAGGGCCTCGGCCAGGTGGCGGGTGAGGTTGGCCTCCAGCGCCTCGTCGGTGGCGGCGCGGGTGGCCGCGACCGTCGTACGGATACCGCCCGCTGTGTACGCGCGGCCGGACATGCGGGCGTTGAACTCGGCGGTGCGGTCGCCCGCGAAGACGAGGTGCGAGTGGGAGTCGACGAAGCCGGGGATCACGGCCCTGCCGCCGGCGTCGACGCGATTGTCAGTGGCGGGTGCTTTGCTTGATTCACCGACCCAGACGACTCGGTCGCCGTCGATGACGACGGCCGCGTCCTGGATCAGGCCGAGAGGGGATCCGTCACCGAGGGAGGGGTCGTTGGTGACCAGACTGGCGATGTTGGTGATGACGGTGGCCGCCGCCGCGACGGCGCTGTTCGCCGTCGCGGGGCCGGGCGTCGCCGCGGGGGTGTTCGTGGTCTCGGGGGCGCTGTTCATGGTGTGGAACGTCTCCTTCAGTCGTGCAGCGCGGCGATCGAGTCCGTCAGTGCTCGCGGGACGTCCGGGATCAGCGCGTGGTGCCCGTCCCGTACGACATGGCGACCGGCCACGACGGTGTGCCGGACATCTGCCGCCGACGCGGCGAATACCGCTGTCTCAGCTGCCAGACGCGGCTGCGGTCCCGCTGTCCTGACGGAGTCCAGTGCGATCGTGGTGAAGTCGGCGAGCGCTCCGGCCTCCAGGCGGCCCGCGTCGGGCAGGCCGAGGGCGGCGTGACCGTCGGCGGTGGCGGCGCGCAGCAGGGCCGCGGCCGTCCAGTGGCCGCGGGTGCGCGAGCGCAGCCGCTCGTCGAGCTCCATCGCCCGCGCCTCCTCCAGGAGGTCGATGACGGCGTGGCTGTCGCTGCCCAGCGAGAGGGGGGATCCGGCCCGCTGGAGGGCGACCGCCGGCCCGATGCCGTCCGCGAGGTCGCGTTCGGTGGTGGGGCACATGCAGGTGCCGGTGGTGGTGGTGCCGAGCAGGGCGATGTCGGCGTCGGTGAGGTGGGTGTTGTGCACGCCGGTGGTGCGCGGGCCCAGGACGCCGTGGTCGGCGAGGAGCTGGGTCGGGGTGCGGCCGTGGGCGGCGTGGCAGGCGTCGTTCTCGGCGGTCTGCTCGGAGAGGTGGACGTGCAGCGGGGCCTGGCGGTCCTCGGCCCATCGGGCGACGGTGGCCAGCTGGTCGGCGGGGATGGCCCGCACGGAGTGGACGGCGGCGCCGATCCGTACGCCTTCGCGGTCCTTGAGCTGGGCGGCCCGCTCGGCCCACGCGTCGGCGGTGCCGTCGGAGAAGCGCCGCTGGTGGGAGGTGGGCGGTTCGCCGAAGCCCGAGGAGAGATAGGCGGTGTCGAGCAGGGTGATCCGGATGCCGGCCTCGCCGGCCGCCGCGATCAGCGCCTCGCCCATGGCGTTGGGGTCGGCGTAGGGCGTGCCGCCGGGGGCGTGGTGGAGGTAGTGGAACTCGCCGACGTTGGTGATGCCGGCGAGCGCCATCTCGGCGTACACGGCGCGGGCGAGCGCGTGGTACGAGTCCGGGGTCAGCCGGGCGGCGACCTTGTACATGACCTCGCGCCAGGTCCAGAAGGTCCCGGAGCCGACCTGGACCGTGCCGCGGAGGGCGCGGTGGAAGGCGTGGCTGTGGGCGTTGGCGAGGCCGGGGATGGTCAGGCCGCGCAGGATCTCGGCGCCGGGCGGCGGGGACTGGGCCCCGGTCCGTACGGCGGCGATCCGGCCGTCCGTGATCTTCAGGGTCACGCCCGGCTCGACGTGTGTGCCGAGCCAGGCGTGTTCCAGCCAGTACGTCACCTGCACGCGAGCCCCTCCAGTACGTCGGCGAGTGCGAGGACCCCGGCGACGCAGTCGTCCTCGGCGGCGAACTCGGCCGGGGAGTGGGAGACGCCTGTGGGGTTACGTACGAACAGCATGGCGGTGGGGATGGAGCCGGACAAAATACCGGCGTCGTGTCCCGCGCCGGTGCCGAGCACGGGGACGGCCCCGCCGAGGATCTTGTTCAGCTCGTCGCGCAGGGCGTGCTCGAACTCGATCACGGGGGTGAAGGACTCCCGGACGACGGTCAGGTCGACGCCGTGGCGCTGCGCGTGGTCGCGGGCGGCGGCCTCGATGCCGGCGGTGACGGTGTCGAGGGTGGCCTGGTCGGCGGCGCGCGAGTCGAGCCAGCCACGGACCAGGGAGGGAATGGCGTTGACGCCGTTCGGCTCGACGGAGATCTTGCCGAAGGTCGCGACGGCGCCGGCGAGTTCGGCCTCGCGCCGGGCGGCGAGGACGGTCTCGGCGTACGTCAGCATCGGGTCGCGGCGGTCGACGAGCCGGGTCGTGCCGGCGTGGTTGGCCTCGCCGTGGAAGTCGTACCGCCAGCGGCCGTGCGGCCAGATCGCGGACGCGATGCCGACGGCGTCGCCGCTCAGGTCGAGCGCGCGGCCCTGTTCGACGTGGAGTTCGACGAAGGCGCCGATGCGGGCGAGCCGCTCGGGGTCGGGGCCGATGGCGGCCGGGTCGTACCCGGCCGCCTCCATCGCCGCCGGGAGGGTGATCCCGTCGGCGTCCCGGAGTTCGTACGCCTTGTCCTTGGTCAGCTGTCCGGCGGTGAGCCGGGATCCGACGCAGGCCAGGCCGAACCGGGCGCCCTCCTCGTCTCCGAAGTTGGTGAGCGCGAGGGGCCGGGTGAACTCCGCTCCCCTGCGGCGGAGTTCGTCGAGCGCGGCGAAGGCGGACACCACACCGAGGGGGCCGTCGAAGGCGCCGCCGTCGGGGACGGAGTCCAGGTGCGAGCCGGTGACGACGGCGTCCCCCTGGGCGGGGTCGCCGAGCCAGGCCCACTGGTTGCCGTTGCGGTCGGTCTCGTACGTCAGCCCGCGGGCCTCGGCCTGCTCCTGGAACCAGGTCCGGCAGTCGGCGTCGGCGCCGGTCCAGGCGTAGCGGCGGTAGCCGCGGGTGTCGGGGTGCCGACCGATCTCTTGGAGCTCCGCCCACATGGTGTGGAAGCCGGGGCCCGGCTCCGCCGGGCGGCGCCCACCCGCCCCCAGAGCTTCGCCTGGGAGGTGCCCCCCTTGCCCAGCGGAACGATTGCCCACAAGCCCGTCGTCGGCCCCGGTCACGCTTGGTCACCCTCCCGCATCGGGACGCGGACGCCCTTGGTGTCCGCGACCGACTCCGCGATGTCGTAGCCCGCGTCCACGTGGCGGATCACGCCCATGCCCGGGTCGTTCGTCAGGACGCGGCGGATCTTCTCGCCCGCCAGGGGTGTGCCGTCGGCGACCGTGACCTGGCCCGCGTGGATGGAGCGGCCCATGCCGACGCCGCCGCCGTGGTGGAGGGAGACCCAGGAGGCGCCCGAGGCGACGTTGACCATGGCGTTCAGGAGGGGCCAGTCGGCGATCGCGTCGGAGCCGTCGAGCATGGCCTCGGTCTCGCGGTACGGGGAGGCGACGGAGCCGCAGTCGAGGTGGTCGCGGCCGATGGCGAGCGGCGCGGCCAGCTCGCCGGAGGCCACCATGTCGTTGAAGCGCTCGCCGGCGCGGTCGCGCTCGCCGTAGCCGAGCCAGCAGATCCGGGCGGGCAGGCCCTGGAAGTGGACGCGCTCGCCGGCCATCTTGATCCAGCGGTGGAGGGACTCGTTCTCGGGGAAGAGGTCGAGGATCGCCTTGTCCGTCTTGTGGATGTCGGAGGCCTCGCCGGAGAGGGCCGCCCAGCGGAAGGGGCCCTTGCCCTCGCAGAAGAGGGGGCGGATGTAGGCGGGGACGAAGCCGGGGAAGGCGAAGGCACGGTCGTAGCCGGCCAGCTGGGCCTCGCCGCGGATCGAGTTGCCGTAGTCGAAGACCTCGGCGCCGGCGTCCATGAAGCCGACCATGGCTTCGACGTGCTTGGCCATGGACTCGCGGGCGCGGGTGGTGAAGCCCGCCGGGTCCTTGGCGGCGGCGTCGGCCATGTCGTCGAAGTCGATGCCGATCGGGAGGTACGACAGCGGGTCGTGGGCCGAGGTCTGGTCGGTGACGATGTCGATCGGGGCGCTCTCGGCCAGCATGCGGGGCAGCAGCTCGGCGGCGTTGCCGAGGAGGCCGATGGAGAGCGGGCGGCGGGCGTCGCGGGCCTCGACGGCGAGCTGGAGGGCGTGCTCCAGGCTGTCGGCCTTCACATCGAGGTAGCGGTGCTCGATCCGACGCTCGATGGCGCGCGGGTCGCAGTCGACGCAGATGGCGACGCCGTCGTTCATGGTGACGGCGAGCGGCTGGGCGCCGCCCATGCCGCCGAGGCCGGCGGTGAGGGTGATCGTCCCGGCGAGGGTGCCGTTGAACTTCTTCGCGGCGACGGCGGCGAAGGTCTCGTACGTGCCCTGGAGGATGCCTTGGGTGCCGATGTAGATCCAGGACCCGGCGGTCATCTGGCCGTACATGGTCAGGCCCAGCTGCTCCAGGCGCCGGAACTCCTCCCAGTTGGCCCAGTCGCCCACGAGGTTGGAGTTGGCGATCAGGACGCGCGGCGCCCATTCGTGGGTCTGCATGACGCCGACGGGGCGGCCGGACTGGACGAGCATCGTCTCGTCCTGCTTGAGGGTCTGCAGGGTGCGGACCATGGCGTCGAAGGAGCGCCAGTCGCGGGCGGCCTTGCCGGTGCCGCCGTAGACGACGAGCTTGTCGGGGTGCTCGGCGACCTCGGGGTCGAGGTTGTTCTGGAGCATGCGGAGGGCGGCCTCCTGCTGCCATCCCAGGGCGCTCAGTTCCGTACCGCGCGGGGCCCGTACGGGGCGGGGTCCTGACATGGCGGTGCCTCCTCCGTCGACAATCCATTGTTGGTTCTGTTATTCACATACTGCTGGGGTGAATAGTTTCAGTCAACAGCTGCGGTGGTGTCCGTCGGATGATTGGCTGGCCGACATGGCTTCCGACCGTCGCGATCAGGCCGTGCACGCGGCCGTCGAACAAGGACTCCTGCCGCCCGCCGTCCCGCTCACCGCTCTGCTCGACGTGGCCGGTATCCGCGCCTCGGCCACGGCGCTCACCGAGGCGTTCGGGGAGATCACCGACGCGCCCGTCCTGCACGCCTTCGCCGTGAAGGCGTGCCCGCTCGTGCCCGTCCTGCGGCTGCTGCGCGACGCCGGGCTCGGCGCCGAGGTGGCCAGCCCCGGGGAGCTGGCGCTGGCCCGCGCCGCGGGGATCCCGCCGGACCGTACGGTCCTCGACTCTCCCGCCAAGACCCCCGCCGAACTGCGCGACGCCCTCGCCCTCGGGATCGCGGTCAACGCCGACAACCCCCAGGAGCTGGACCGCATCGACGCCCTGGTGGGCGCCGCGCCGACCCGTTCGCCGCTCGGCCTGCGGGTCAATCCGCAGGTCGGGGCCGGCAGCATCGGGGCGCTGTCGACCGCCACCTCGACCTCGAAGTTCGGGGTGGGGCTGCGCGACGAGGGCGCCCGGGCCGAGGTCGTACGGACCTACGCCGACCGGCCCTGGCTGACCCGGCTGCACACCCACACCGGCTCTCAGGGCCTCCTGCTGCCCCTGATGGTGTCCGGGGTCCAGGAGGCCTACGAGCTCGCCGAGGAGATCAACGCGGCCGTCGGCCGGCAGCAGATCGACACCGTGGACATCGGCGGCGGCCTGCCGGTGAACTTCGCCTCCGAGGAGCAGACGCCGACCTTCGCGGACTACGCACGGCTGCTGAAGCAGACCGTGCCCGGTCTGTTCGACGGGCGGTACGCCCTGGTCACCGAGTTCGGACGGGCCCTGCTCGCCAAGCACGGCACGATCCTCGCGCGCGTGGAGTACACCAAGAGCTCCGGCGGTCGCCCGATCGCCGTCACCCACGCGGGCGTCCAGGTCGCCACCCGTACCGTCCACGACCCCCGCTCATGGCCGCTGCGGATCGCCGCGTACGACGCCAAGGGGCTGCCCAAGTCCGGCACGGAGACTGTCCAGGACGTGGCCGGGCCCGCCTGCTTCGCAGGCGACCTGCTGGCCACCGGCCGTCCGCTGCCCCTGCTGGAGCAGGGGGACGTGGTCGCGGTCCTCGACACCGGCGCGTACTACTTCTCCAGTCACTACGGCTACAACAGCCTGCCGCGCCCCGCCGTGCACGGCTTCACGATCGACCCCGACGGCAGCGTCCGTTTCTCGGTCGTACGGGCCGCGCAGAGCCTCGACGAGATCGTCGCCGAGGCGGGCGGCGGCCAACCGGACGCGCTGCTCGACCAGTCGGACAGGCGGCCGTAGGGGGCGGGGCGAGGGGTGCCGGTCCGGCCCAGCACCACGGGCGGTTGTCACACCCCGGTGCTTCCATGGACCCATGGCTACCAAGAGCGTCGTCGTCGAGCGACTGATCCAGGCGCCTCCCGGGCCGGTGTGGGAGGCGCTGACGGATCTGCAGAGCATGGAGCGGGTGCTCAGCGGGGTGGAGAAGGTCGAGGTGCTCACCGAGGGGGGCTTCGATGTGGGCACCCGCTGGCGTGAGACCCGGCGGATGTTCGGCAAGGAAGCCACCGAGGAGATGTGGGTGACCGCGAGCGTCCCGCCCGACCGCTATGTGGTGGAGGCCGAGTCCCACCGCACCCGATACGTATCGGAGTTCACGCTGCGGCCCGCCGGGCCCGACGGGAAGGCGACGAAGGTGCGGATGGTGTTCACGGCCACCCCGCCCGGCGGCGCGATGGGGATGGTCGCCAAGGTGCTCGGCGGCCTCGGCGCCAAGGCCGTCAGCCGGGCCATCGCCAAGGACCTCGACGACGTCGCCGCCTCGGTGGAGCGCCGCGGCGGCTGACCCCACGGCACCACACGCCCCCGCCGGACCTGGCCGTACGGGTGACTGGTGGGCATCCCGGGCCGTCCGCCGGGCAGGTACCTTCCCATCGGCAAACGGGAAAGGTGTCACATGGCCACCACCGCGTCCACGTCCGGCGCAGCACCGGAGCAGCAGCCGCCACTGAAACGGGCCATCGGCCCGAAGCTGCTGCTCCTCTTCGTCATCGGCGACATCCTGGGCACCGGCATCTACGCCACCACGGGCAAGGTCGCCGGAAAGGTCGGCGGCGCGCTGTGGCTGCCGTTCGTGATCGGTTTCGTGGTGGCGCTGCTGACGGCCGCCTCGTACGTGGAGCTCGTCGGCAAGTACCCCAAGGCCGCCGGCGCCGCGCTCTACACCCAGAAGGCGTTCAAGGTCCCCTTCATCACCTTCATCGTCGCCTTCATGGTGATGTGCTCGGGCCTGTCGTCCGCGAGCGCCGCCGCGCGGGCCTTCAGCGGCGACTACTTCCAGGAGTTCACGGACGCCGTCCCGCCCACGCTCCTCGCGATCGTCTTCATCATCGCGCTCGCCTCGCTCGCGCTGCGCGGTGTGTCGGAGTCGGTGAAGACCAACGTCGTCCTGACGCTCGTGGAACTCACCGGTCTCGTAATCATCCTGGGGATCGGCGCCTGGGCCGTGATCACCGGCGACGGGGAGCCGTCGCGACTGGGCGAGTTCGAGGCGTCCGGCACCGGCTATGCGCTGATCACCAGCGTCCTCGGGGCGACCGCGCTCGGCTTCTTCGCCTTCGTCGGCTTCGAGGACTCCGTCAACATGGCGGAGGAGACCCGTGACCCGGTCCGCGCGTTCCCGCGGGCCATCTTCCTCGGCGTCACCATCACCGGCACGATCTACGTCCTGGTCGCCCTGGTGTCCTCGCTGCTCGTCCACTACGAGGTGCTGGAGCAGTCCAGCGGGCCGCTGCTCGAGGTCGTGAAGGCGGGCGGGGTGGACTTCCCGCCCAAGCTCTTCGCGCTGATCGCCCTGTTCGCGGTGACCAACTCCGCGCTCATCAACATCATGATGGCCTCGCGGCTCTGCTACGGCCTGGCCAACGAACGGGTCCTGCCGCGCATCATGGGCCACGTCCTCAGGCGCCGCCGCACGCCCCTGACGGGCATCGTCTTCGTCACCCTCATCGCCATCGCCCTGGTCTCCACGGGCGAGATCGAAGGCCTCGGCGACACCACGGCCTTCTTGCTGCTCTGTGTCTTCGCCGTGGTGAACGTGACCGTCCTCGTGCTGCGCAAGGACCGGGTGCCGCACGCACACTTCCGGACACCGACGGCTCTGCCCATCCTGGGCGCCATCACCTCCGTGATCCTGGCCAGCCCGCTGGCCGAGCGCGCCGCGGACGTCTACATCCGGGCCGGAATCCTGCTGGCCATCGGCATCGGGCTCTGGGTGGTGAACAAGATTGTGCTGAAGGTGCGCGGCGAGGAGTAGGCCCGGGAAGCGGGGCCGCATCCAATCATTCCCGGGCATGTTCCGATGGAAATTGCCAGAACTCCCCTCCCTGGCGGAAACGTTCAGTAACGTCACCGTCACTGCCGACACGCCGCACGCTTCATCGGGAGGGGAACCCGCGTGCCCGGAATCGACGAGTGCCTGCACGAGGCCATGGCCCTGCCCGGCGCGCGCGGAGCCTCCCTGGTCGACTGGACCAGCGGGCTCGCCCTCGGCACCGCGGGGGACTCGCCGGTCGGCAACCACGAGACCACCGCCGCCGAGACGGCCGAACTGGCGCGCGCGGCGGCCGAGTACGAATCGTTCGCGGCCGCGACCGAAGGCGAGGAGTTACCCAAGGGCCCGCCCGTCGAGGACGTCATCGTCACCACCCGCAGCGGCTACCACGTCATCAGGTTCGTCGAGACGTCCTTCGACAGCAGCGTCTTCCTCCATCTCTGGCTCGACCGCTCCGTCGGCAACCTCGCCCTCGCCCGCATACGCCTGGGCGACCTCGCCGAGAGACTGGTCCTCGGATGACCGTCTCCCCCATGCTCGCCCGGCTCGCCGCCGAGCACGCCACCGGCGCCCTGCTCCGCGACCACGGCACCCTCTACCTCGTCGACGGCCGGGTCGTGCACGCCGAGAGCCCCGCCTCCCCGAGCCTGGACGTCCTGCTGACCGCCGGCGGCCGGCTCGCCCAGGAGGGCTGGGACGAGGCCGTCGACCAGGCCGGGGCCCGCAGCGCGGTGGGCCGCTTCCTCGTCGACAGCGGCCGGCTCGGCGGCGGCGAGCTGGAGATCTGCCATCTGGGCGCGGTGTTCGACGCCGCCTTCTTCGCCCTGGCCCCGGCGAGCGGGCCGACCCGCTTCCGGTACGGCGTCGGGCACTGGTTCGGCACCGTACGGCCGGTCTCGACGGCAGCCGTCGAGCGCGAGACCCTGCGCCGCCGCGAACTCCTCGACAGCGTCTGGCCGTACGCGGCGGTCGACACCGCGCCCGTGGTGCCCCGCCCGGCCGCCCCCGGGCAGACGGTGAGCCTGCGTCAGCGCGCCCTGCTCGCCGCCGCCGACGGGTTACGTACCCCGGCGGGCATCGCCCGTCTCCTCGGCCGGCCGGCGTTCCACACCCTGCTCGACGTACGGCGGCTCGCAGCGGCCGGGCTCGTCGAGACCCCGTTCGACCCGCTGCCGGAGGCTCCGCCCGCGCTCCCCTCCTGGGTGGGCGAGGTGGCGGCGGACCCGGACATCGCCTTGCTCCGCAGGCTTCGTGACGCCCTGGAGGCACATCTGTGATCCACCGCCCCACCCCCCGCCCGGCCCTCCAGGCACTCCGTCCGCCGTCATGAGGCGCGCCCTGCGCATGCGTGCCGAGAGGAGACAGCTGATGACGGCAGAAACCGAGGTGCTCGGCGAGCTCAGACGGCTGCGGGCCAGGCTGCCGCAGCTCACCGGGGCGCTCGCGGCCAGCGCCGACGGGCTGGTCCTGGCCCAGGACACCGTCGACACCGAGGCGGAGTCCGTGGCCGCGCTGACCGCGGCGGCGCTCGGCGTCGCACAGCGGCTCGCCGAGACCACCGGCCAGGGCGGCTTCCGCGAGCTCCTCGTACGCGGCGAGCACGGCTACGTCGCCACGTACGCGGCGGGCGCCTCGGCGGTGCTGACGCTGCTCGCGGAGCCCCGGATCAACGTGGGCCGGCTCCATCTGGAGGCCCGGCGCTCCAGCGCACGGATCGGCGAGCTGGTCGACGGGGCCCTTGAACGCAAGGAGCCCTCCTGACCCCAGCCGCGCACCGACGACACCACCGGACAACAGGCAGACGGACCTCAGACAGACGGACAACAGGCAGACGAAAAGGAAGTGCGAGACCCATGGCCAACACCGAAACCTCCCTCAAGGAAGCCCTCACCGCCATCGACGGCGCGATCGGCGCCGCCCTCGTCGACTACAGCAGCGGTATGGCGCTCGGTATCGCGGGCGGCGGCAAGGACCTCGACCTGGCGGTCGCGGCCGCCGGGAACACCGATGTGGTCCGCGCCAAGGTCCGCACGATGGAGATGCTCGGCCTCAACGACGAGATCGAGGACATCCTGATCACCCTCGGCGGGCAGTACCACCTGATCCGGCTGCTCAAGGGCCGGGGCACGGGCGGGCTCTTCCTCTACCTGGCGCTGGACAAGGGCCGGTCGAACCTGGCGATGGCCCGCCACCAGCTGAAGAAGATCGAGGCCGAGCTGGAGGTCTGAGCCGGGCGGCCGCGGCGTGGGGGCCTACTCGACGAACAGGCCCCGCGCCGCCGCGCCCGCGTCGAACTCCTCAAGGCGCGCCTGCGCGTCCGGCAGACCGTCGCACATGGCTTCCAGGAGCACCCGGCCCAGCAGCATCGGCGCGCAGGCCGTGTCGAAGGCGAGGCCGGTGCCGACGGCGGCCGGGATGAGCAGGTCGCTGTGGCGGGCGACCGGCGCGAACGCCGAGTCGGCGACGGTCACCACCGTCAGCCCGGACGAGCGGGCGTACTGCAGCGACTCCACGACCTCCCTGGGGTGGCGGGGCAGCGCGAAGCAGAGCAGCGCCGAGGCCCCGGCCCGTACGGCCGCGTCGATCCGGTCGGTGAGCATCGAGCCGCCCTCGTCGAGCAGGCGTACGTCGGGGTGGACCTTGCCCGCGAAGTACGCGAAGCCGCGGGCCTGCGAGGAGGCGGCGCGCAGCCCGAGGACCGGCAGCGGCCGGGACGCGGCGAGGAGCCGCCCGGCCCGCTCGACCGGCGCCGGGTCGGCGAGCAGCTCGCAGAGATGGCGGAGGTTCTCGATCTCGGCCTGTACGGCCTGCTGGTACTCGTTGTACGGGGTCCCGGTGGTCGGGGCGGGCTCGCCGGGGGTGACCTCGCGCAGGTGCTTGCGGAGGGCGGGGTAGCCGTCGAAGCCGAGGGCGACGGCGAAGCGGGTGACGGACGGCTGGCTGACCCCGGCGAGCTCGGCCAGCTCCACGCTGGACAGGAACGGCACGTCGGCGGCTCGGCGCACCATGCAGTGCGCGATCCGGCGCTGCGTCGGTGTCAGGCGGTGCCCCTCGAACAACTCCTGGAGCCGCCCGGCCGGGCTGTCGCTCATGCCGTCCCCCTTCGTCCTATTCACTCACCCAAAACTCTGCATGAGGATATGCAGCCGGGCAAGAAGTGTCCGGGGGGCGGACGACGCGAAGTGGGGGGTTAGCCCCACTGACAGCGCTCCGGCGGGCTTCGTACCGTAGCGGCATGGATGCCCGCGACACCGAACTGAAGTCCGACCTCGACGCGACACTGCACGCGCGCCGTGAGCTGGGTACGGAGTACGAGTCGGCGCTGATCGAGTCCTTCCTGGAGAAGGTCGAGCAGCGTCTGGACGGGGCTGTGGAGCGCCAGGTGCGGCGTCAGACGGCAGAGCACCAGATGGTGGTGGCCCGCGGCGGCCGCCCGCCGGGGCCGGGCGGCGAGAACTGGGGCGAGCGTTATGGCTTCGGCATCATCTCGCTGGTGCTGGCCATCCCGATCTCGGCGATCGCCGCGCATCAGGCGCAGTTGGAGGGCCTGATCGTGACGTGGCTGGGCATCGTGGGCGTGAACTTCGTCCACGCGTTCCGCGGAGGCCGTCCGCGCCGCCCCGGCTCGGACGGCTAGGACGCCCCCGACCCGCCTGCCTGACGGCAACAACGACCGCCTCGGCGAGTGAGCCGAAGGGGCGCGCGGGCGCCGAAAGGGAGAACGCGCGGAGGCCCCCCGAGGAACGAGGGGGGGGCCGAGCACGATCGACCGTCGGAGCACGCTGAAAGCGCCCCGGTGGGGGTCCCCCCGGCGAAGCCAGGGGGAGAACCGAGCCCTCAAAAAAGCACGGGAACCGCCGCACCCCCGTTGCCGGGGGGCGGGACGACGGCGGTTCCCGTGGGGGACACGGGCCCGGGTCAGGGCCGGTCTCCGCGTCCTGGGCGTCGTAGGTCCGGGAGCCGCTCCGGAGGTCCGTGACGCCGACAGGGATCAATCTGCCGGACGCGTGTTAAGCGGGTGCTGCGGGTACGTGTCGCGCTCGTACCGTTTGCGCGAATCTCACGTCGGTCCTACTTGGCGCCGTCCTTGGCGAGGAAGGCGAGGAGGTCCTGGCGGCTGACGACGCCGGTGGGCTTGCCTTCGACGAGCACGATCGCCGCGTCGGCGGCGCCGAGTACGGACATGAGGTCGGCGACGGGTTCGCCGGAGCCGACCTGCGGCAGGGGCGAGCTCATGTGCTTGTCGAGCGGGTCTTCGAGGTCGGCGCGCTTGGTGAAGAGGGCGTCGAGGAGCTCGCGTTCGACGACGGAGCCGACGACTTCGGCCGCCATGACGTCGGGGTGGCCGGCGCCGGGCTTGACGATGGGCATCTGGGAGACGCCGTACTCGCGGAGGACTTCGATGGCCTGACCGACGGTCTCGTCGGGGTGCATGTGGACGAGGGAGGGCATGTCGCCTTCCTTGTCGCGCAGGACGTCGCCGACGGTGGGGGTGCCGGTCTCCTCGAGGAAGCCGTAGTCGGCCATCCATTCGTCGTTGAAGATCTTCGACAGGTAGCCGCGGCCGGAGTCGGGCAGGAGGACGACGACGACGTCGTCGGGGCCGAGGCCTTCGGCGACGCGGAGGGCGGCGACGACGGCCATGCCGCAGGAGCCGCCGACGAGGAGGCCTTCTTCCTTGGCGAGGCGGCGGGTCATCTGGAAGGAGTCCTTGTCGGACACGGCGACGATCTCGTCGGTGACCTCGGGGTCGTAGGCGGTGGGCCAGAAGTCCTCACCGACGCCTTCGACGAGGTACGGGCGTCCGGAGCCGCCGGAGTAGACGGAGCCTTCGGGGTCGGCGCCGACGATGCGGACCTTTCCGCCGGAGGCCTCCTTGAGGTACCTGCCGGTGCCGGAGATCGTGCCGCCGGTGCCGACGCCGGCGACGAAGTGGGTGATCTTCCCGTCGGTCTGTTCCCAGAGCTCGGGGCCGGTGGTCTCGTAGTGCGAACGGGGGTTGTTCGGGTTCGAGTACTGGTCGGGCTTCCAGGCGCCGGGGGTCTCGCGAACGAGCCGGTCCGAGACGTTGTAGTACGAGTCGGGGTGCTCGGGGTCGACGGCGGTGGGGCAGACGACGACTTCGGCGCCGTACGCCCGCAGCACGTTGATCTTGTCGGTCGAGACCTTGTCGGGGCAGACGAAGATGCACTTGTAGCCCTTCTGCTGGGCCACGATCGCGAGGCCGACGCCGGTGTTGCCGGACGTGGGCTCGACGATGGTGCCGCCGGGCTTGAGCGCGCCGCTCTCTTCGGCCGCCTCGATCATGCGGACGGCGATGCGGTCCTTGACCGAGCCGCCCGGGTTGAAGTACTCGACCTTGGCCAGGACGGTGGCCTGGAGGCCTTCCGTCACACTGTTGAGCTTCACCAGCGGGGTGTTGCCGACGAGGCTGATCATCGAGTCGTGGAATTGCACCGTAATCTCCGGGGTCTCCGTAATGGTGCCGCCAGCGTATGCGTAGTCGGAGGCGGTTACGGGGCAGTTAGCTCTTGAACGGCGAAGAGGAGGTGGCGGCCCCTATGTCGAGGGCGAGGGTGGCACGGCGGATCGCGGCGGGCGCGGCGTACGGCGGCGGGAGCATCGGGCTGCTGGGTGCCGCGGCGGTCGGTGTGCTGCTGGCCGAGGTGCAGCTGGCGAAGCGGTCGGTGGGGGGCGGTGTGGCGCCGCTGCCGCCAGGTGCGGACGGCCTCTACGGCAAGGGGTACGGGCCGGCGGAGCCGCTGCGGCTGGCGCTGCTGGGCGATTCGACGGCGGCGGGGCAGGGGGTGCGCCGGGCGGGTCAGACGCCTGGGGCGCTGCTGGCCTCGGGTCTCGCGGCGGTCGGGGAGCGGCCGGTGGAGCTGCGGAACGTGGCGTTGCCGGGGGCGCGGTCGGACGATCTGGAGCGGCAGGTGTCGCTGCTGCTGGCGATGCCGTGGCAGCCGGATGTGTGTGTGGTGATGATCGGTGCGAACGATGTGACGCATCGCATGCCGCCGACGCAGTCGGTGCGGTATCTGGCGGCGGCGGTGCGCCGGCTGCGGACGGCGGGTGCGGAGGTGGTGGTCGGTACGTGCCCGGATCTGGGCACGATCGAGCCGGTGTACCAGCCGCTGCGGTGGCTGGCGCGGCGGGCGTCGCGGCAGCTGGCGGCGGCGCAGACGATCGTGGTGGTGGAGCAGGGCGGGCGGACGGTGTCGCTGGGGGATCTGCTGGGACCTGAGTTCGCGGCGAATCCCCGGGAGATGTTCGGGGCGGACAACTACCACCCGTCGGCCGAGGGCTATGCGACGGCGGCGATGGCGGTGCTGCCGACGGTGTGCGCGGTGCTGGGCCTGTGGCCGGAGGCGGACCGGCTGGAGGCGGACCGCCGGGAGGGCATGCTGCCGGTGGCGAAGGCGGCGGCCGAGGCGGTGAAGGAGGCGGGCACGGAGGTGACGGGTGCGCGTGCGCCCTGGGCACTGCTGAAGCACCGGCGCCGTCGGCGCCTGCCCGCGACGGCGGAGGCCCCGGTGCCGACGGAGGAGGAGGCCCGCCGGGGGACCGGGGGTGCGTCGTAGCCTGGGGCCCAGGACGTCCCCTGGCCCGCACCCACTGAGCGCTCGCTTAGAAAAGAGGCCCGCATCACACACCCAGCACCGTGACCAACGCGATACGTGCGGGTAACTTCCCAGTCAGTCCCGCAATCCCGCCCCCTTGGAGCCGTGATGCCCGAAGCCGTGATCGTCTCTGCCGCCCGTTCCCCCATCGGCCGGGCCTTCAAGGGCTCCCTCAAGGACGTCCGGCCCGACGATCTGACCGCCACGATCATCCAGGCCGCGCTCGCGAAGGTGCCCGAGCTGGACCCGCGCGAGATCGACGACCTGATGCTGGGCTGCGGTCTGCCCGGCGGCGAGCAGGGGCACAACCTGGGGCGGATCGTCGCCGTGCAGATGGGGATGGACCACCTCCCGGGCTGCACCATCACCCGCTACTGCTCCTCCTCCCTCCAGACCTCCCGGATGGCGCTGCACGCCATCAAGGCCGGCGAGGGCGACGTCTTCATCTCCGCCGGTGTCGAGATGGTGTCCCGGAGCGTCAAGGGCACCAGCGACGGACTGCCGGACACCCACAACCCCCTCTTCGCCGACGCCGAGGCCCGCACCGCCGAGCGCGCCCAGCAGGAGGGCACCGACTGGCACGACCCGCGCGAGGACGGCCTGATCCCGGACGCGTACATCGCCATGGGCCAGACCGCCGAGAACCTGGCCCGGCTCAAGGGCGTGACCCGCGCGGACATGGACGAGTTCGGCGTGCGGTCGCAGAACCTCGCCGAGGAAGCCATCAAGAACGGCTTCTGGGAGCGCGAGATCACCCCGATCACGACCCCGGACGGCACCGTCGTCTCCACGGACGACGGCCCGCGCGCCGGCGTGACCCTGGAGGGCGTGCAGGGCCTCAAGCCGGTCTTCCGCCCCGACGGCCTGGTCACGGCCGCCAACTGCTGCCCGCTGAACGACGGCGCCGCCGCCCTCGTCATCATGAGCGACACCAAGGCCCGGGAGCTCGGCCTCACCCCGCTCGCCCGGATCGTGTCGACCGGTGTCACCGGCCTGTCGCCGGAGATCATGGGCCTGGGTCCGGTGGAGGCGTCGAAGCAGGCGCTCAAGCGGGCCGGCCTGACCGTCGACGACATCGACCTGTTCGAGATCAACGAGGCCTTCGCGGCCCAGGTCATCCCCTCCTACCGGGACCTGAACATCCCGCTGGAGAAGCTGAACGTCAACGGCGGCGCCATCGCCGTCGGCCACCCCTTCGGCATGACCGGCGCCCGGATCACCGGCACGCTGATCAACAGCCTCCAGTTCCACGACAAGCAGTTCGGTCTTGAGACCATGTGCGTGGGCGGCGGCCAGGGCATGGCCATGGTCATCGAGCGGATGAGCTGAAAAGCCCCGAGCGGGTCTCCTAACCGCGCCGCGTCCCAGCCGTGACCGAATCTCCCCCAGGATGTGACCTACATCCCGGGGGAGAGACGTTTTCCCAGGTCACAGCAGTTATGGGGTTAAACATCAGGCCCAAATACCTGTCCATTTCGTGACGTAATGCACTGACAGGGGGCGCAGGTCCACGACAAGCTGATGTAGGAAGTCGGGGGATCGACTCGGAACCGGGAGTACGTCAGTGAGCGCCATGCCTCTTGCCCTGCTGCTGACCACGGCCGCCGCCACGGCCGTGGGCGCCGCTGCCCTGCACGCCGCCCACGGGCTGCGCAAGCAGATCGTCGCCCTGCGGACCGAACTGGCGGCCGCCGAGGCGGGCCGTACGGTCAGCGTGCCGCACGCCCGTGACGCCGAGTCCGTGACCCCCGCCGAGGAGATCCGCGCCGCGGTCGCCGAGGCCCTGGCCGAGGAGCGGGAGCGCGAACTGGCCGAGGCGCGTGCCTTCTGGGCGGCGCAGGAGGCCCGGGACGCCGCCGACGCCCCCTCCCTGCTCAGCGGTCTGGGCGGACCGGCCGAGGACGGCGGCCCGTACTTCGTGCCGCGTCAGGCCGACCTCGCCGGCCTGGAGTCCATGGGCCCGGACGCCGACGGCCGCCTCGACGACCTGGCGGAGCTCGCGGAGCTGGCCGAGCTGGCGGACCTCGCCGACTTCACGGACCAGCCGGAGACGGCCGAGTTCGCCGAGTACACCGAGTTCGCCGAGGACTCCCCCGAGCTCGCCGCGGCCCGCCGCCGCCACCCCTCGCACCCCGACTTCGTGCCGGTCCAGACCCCGGTCGCCACCGACCATGAGCGGACTGTGGCCCGGCTGGAGGAGCTCGCCGAGACCGGCACGGCCCTCGCCGACGTCCGGCCCGGCCCGCTCGGCACGCTCGACGTGTACGTCTTCGCCGACGGCACCACGCTCTGCATGACCCCGGGCCACCGCGAGACCGCCGAACGTCTCGCCGAGGCGCTGCGGGCGGGCCGCACGCCGGTCCTGCTCGGCGGTTCCGGTGTCTCCGGCGCGTACGCCCTGACGTTCTCCTGCGGCGGCTCCGACGAGCGCGGCGACGACAACGTCTACATCCTCGCCGACCGCGTCATAGCGTCGCTGTAGCGCCCGGCAGTCCGGGCCCGCCCGGCGGCGGTGCGTCGGCCACCGCCTGGGCGGTCGCCGGGTCCACGACCAGCCGGCCGCCCGGCTCGCGCGAGCAGGCCCGGCGGGGGCCTCGGTCCACGGCGCCCTCAGGTCCGGGACCAGCCGGCACCGCCGTGACCAGTCGGCCGCTCCGCCCGCGCGCGCAGGCCCAGCAGGCGCCTCAGGCGCCCCCCAGAGCCTCCCTCAGGGCTTCAGAGCCCTGACCGCGCCATCGCCTCCCGCACCGCCCGTACGGCCTCGTCCAGCTCCTCCTGGGAGCCGGCCGGGGCCGTTCTCAGTGCCTCGGCACAATCGTGCGCGGCGACCAGAAGCTGGTCCGCGACCGCGAACACGCCCGCGTCGGGCATGGTCCGCGGCTGCGTCCCGGGCTCCTCGACGCGCTGCGCCCTGACCGCCAACTCCCGTGCCAGCGCGAGCCCTTCGGCGGCCGCGCCGCGCTGGAGGCGGCTCTGCGGGGCGGCCCGCAGGCGGTCGGCGAACCGCTCTGCGGCGGCGGTCAGTTCACTCGTATCAAGCACGGTGCGACCCTATGCGCCGTCCCCGCACTGTTGCCAACGGGCGAACGCTCGGGCACGGTGGCGTGAAGGAACTCAACGATGCGGAACCCAACGCAACGCGCAAGCAATACGCGTCCGGAGGCGCCGATGTCCCACGTCTTCTCCGAAGAGACCCATCGCAATCTGCTCGCCCGCATTCCCCACTGCACCGGTCGTGAAGTGTCCGACTGGCTCCGCGCCGTCGAGGAAGGCCCGTCCCTCTTCCGCTTCGAGGAGAAGGTCAGCTGGCTCCGGGGCGAGCACAACCTCGCGTACGGCCACGCGAAGGCGATCATCCACGAGTACGACCTGAGGCGGGCGGCCCGCAAGCTGCTCTAGCCCGCGACCCAAGGACACCAGCCCCCGACCCCGAAGGGCCCGCCCGGCGGAAGCCGGACGGGCCCTTCGTCAGCGTCGGACGCGTGACACGCGCGTCAGTCGTCGCCCTGCAGGATCGAGAGCAGACGCAGCATCTCCAGGTAGATCCACACCAGCGTGACGGTGAGACCGAAGGCCGCGACCCACGACTCCTCGCGCGGAGCGCCGTAGGTGATGCCGTCCTCGACCTCCTTGAAGTTCAGCGCCAGGATGCAGGCGCCGAGCACCACACCGATGACACCGAAGAGGATGCCGAGGCCGCCGCTGCGGAAGCCGAGACCGTCACCGCCGCCGATCACGGCGAACAGGAGGTTGGCCACCATCAGGAGCATGAAGCCCATGACGGCCGCCATCACGAAGCCGTAGAAACGGCGGGTGACACGGATCCAGCGCATCTTGTACGCGAAGAGCACACCGGCGAAGACCGCCATCGTGCCGAGCACCGCCTGGGGCACCACACCGTCGGCGATGTACGTGGAGACCACGCTGGAGATCACGCCGAGGAAGACGCCCTCGAACGCCGCGTACGCCAGGATGATCGCCGGCGACGGCTTGCGCTTGAAGGACTGGACAAGCGCCAGGACGAGCGCGACGAGCGCGGCTCCGATACCGATGCCGTACGACTTGCCGAGGTTGCCCGGGTCGACCGGCAGCAGGATCCAGGAGAGGACCGCGGTGAGCACGACCGTACCGAGCGTCATGGCCGTACGGCTCACGACGTCGTCGATCGTCATCACATTGCCGCGGGCCTGCTGCGGGGCGCCGAGCTGGGCGTCCTGGGCGTAGGGGTTGGTGGCGTACGGGTTCGTGGCCCCGTCCGTGTACGGATTGGCCGTGCCCTGCGCGTACGGGTTGGTTCCAACGGCGGGGCCCCCGGCCTGCGGCTGCTGCGCGTTGAAGCCGGCGTAGCCGTTGTCGCGGCTGAACCCCCGTCGCGAGAAGACCGGGTTGCTGCTCCTCATCTCACTCCTCCATGGCCGCACTGCGCGGCCTTGCGTCAAGAGTAATAGGGAAGCAAAAGAATCTCCCTAGTGCTCGGGGAGGATCTTTCCGCGATCGTGACCCTGCGGCGGGAGGAGGGGACGGGCCCCGGGGCCGGGGCGGTGCGTCCTGGTCGGCTGCGGGCGATCTTCCGCCCGGCTCATGAGTGCCCGGAGCCGGACTTGAACCGGCACGCCCGCGAGGGCAGCGAGGTTTAAGCTCGCCGTGTCTGCATTCCACCATCCGGGCATGGCGCGCGGCTCTGCGTTGGCACATGAGCCTATCCGGACGCATCCCCCGATCAGCGGAACACCAGCCCGATGTTGTCTTATTTTATTGACGACTGAGGGTACGTCAGCGCTGATGGAGCGCGTTCTCCCGGAGGATGGCCGGGCTCGCAGCCGCAAATGCGTACCCGGGGGAATGACGGAAAGTCGTCGCCTCTCGGGGTCGGTGTCATACCAAAGGAGGAGGGGCGAGCCCCCCGGTCCGACTCCAGAGGGCCCCAGGAACGGGCATGCGGACGGACGTCCCGGGCGGATTCCGCGATGAGGATGGAGGTGTTCTTCCAGACACCGCACCTGTGACAGGAGTCGCTTCCGTGACCACCACCTCCTACGCCCACCGCGCCACCGCGGTGGCCGCCCGCGCCCAGGATCTGTCCAAGGTCTACGGACAGGGCGAGACCCAGGTGGTCGCGCTCAACCGGGTCACCGTCGACTTCCGGCAGGGCGAGTTCACCGCGATCATGGGCCCGTCCGGCTCCGGCAAGTCCACGCTGATGCACTGCGTGGCCGGCCTTGACTCCTTCACCAGCGGCTCCGTACGGATCGGCGACACCGAGCTGTCCACCCTCAAGGACAAGCAGCTGACCCAGCTGCGCCGCGACAAGATCGGCTTCATCTTCCAGGCCTTCAACCTGCTGCCGACCCTGACCGCGATGGAGAACATCACGCTCCCCATGGACATCGCCGGCCGCAAGGCCGACAAGGAGTGGGTGGAGCGCGTGATCGACATGATCGGCCTGTCCGGGCGCCTCTCCCACCGACCCGCGCAGCTCTCCGGCGGCCAGCAGCAGCGCGTGGCCGTGGCCCGCGCCCTGGCCTCCCGACCGGAGATCATCTTCGGTGACGAGCCGACCGGAAACCTGGACTCGCGCTCCGGCGCCGAGGTGCTGGGCTTCCTGCGCAATTCCGTCCGCGAACTCGGCCAGACCGTCGTCATGGTCACCCACGACCCGGTGGCCGCCTCCTACGCGGACCGCGTGATCTTCCTCGCCGACGGCAGCATCGTGGACGAGATGCTCTCCCCCACCGCCGACGGTGTCCTCGACCGGATGAAGGCCTTCGACGCCAAGGGCCGCACGAGCTGATCCGCCCGGTCCTTCCGATCCTTCCCGGCTCCCACTCCCAGGACTGACTCCTCATGTTCCGTACCGCCTTGCGCAACGTGCTCGCGCACAAGGCCAGGCTGCTGATGACCGTTCTCGCCGTCATGCTCGGCGTGGCCTTCGTCTCCGGCACCCTGGTGTTCACCGACACCCTCTCCAACGCCTTCCGCAACCAGTCGGCCAAGAGCTACGACAAGGTCGCGGTCGCCGTGACCCTGGTCACCAACCCGGACGACCCCAAGTCGGTGCCCGGCCTCTCCCAGCAGGCCCTGACGAAGATCGGGCAGCTCGACGGGGTCGAGAAGGCCACCGGCCGGGTCAGCGGCTTCGCCGGTGTCCCGGACAAGGACGGCAAGCTGATCGGTGCCGGCTGGTCCAACAAGGGCACGAACTTCAGCCCCGGCAAGGACGGCAAGGACCCGGCGTACGACTTCGCCAAAGGCTCGGGCCCGGTGCGGGCCGACCAGATCGCCCTGGACCAGGAGACCGCCGACAAGGGCGGCTACAAGACCGGTGACACGGTGCGCGTGGCCACCAACGGCCCGGTGAAGGAGTACACCCTCTCCGGTGTCTTCACCACCGAGGACGGCGCCGTCAACGCGGGCGGCAGCCTGGTCCTGTTCGACACGCCCGTCGCCCAGAAGCTCTACCTGAAGGCCGGCTACTTCCAGGAGATCTCGGTCGCCGCCGCCAAGGGCGCCGACGCGGACAAGCTCCTCGGCCAGGTCAAGCCGCTGGTGCCCGAGGAGGCCGACGCCCGGACCGGGCAGGAGCTCGCCGACGAGCAGGCGCAGATGATCGAGGAGGGTCTCGGCACCCTCAAGCAGGTACTGCTCGGCTTCGCCGGCATCGCACTCTTCGTCGGTGTCTTCCTCATCTCCAACACCTTCACCATGCTGGTCGCCCAGCGCACCAAGGAGCTGGCGCTGATGCGCGCCGTCGGCGCCTCGCGCCGGCAGATCACGCGCTCGGTGCTGGCCGAGGCCGGTGTGGTCGGTCTGGTCGCCTCCGCCGTAGGCTTCGGCCTCGGTGTGGCCCTGGCGGTCGCGCTGCGCTCCGGGATGTCCGCCTTCGGCATGAAGATCCCCGGCGGTCCGCTGGTCCTCACCGCCACCCCGGTGATCGCGGCCCTCGCCGTCGGCGTACTGATCACGATGTTCGCCGCCTGGCTGCCCGGCCGCCGGGCCGCGAAGATCCCGCCGGTCGCCGCGATGAGCAGCGTCCACGCGGTGGCCACCACCAAGTCGCTGGTGCTGCGCAACTCCATCGGCGGCGTGCTGACCGCGCTCGGCGCGGCGGCGATCGTGATGGGCGCGGGCGCCGGCGGCGAGAGCGGCCGGATGACCATCGGCGCGGGCGCGTTCCTCACCCTCGTCGGTGTGATCGTGCTGATCCCGCTGCTGTCCCGCCCGGTCATCGCGCTGGTACGTCCGCTGCTCACCGGCCCGTTCGGGGTGGCGGGCAAGCTCGCCGGGCAGAACGCGGTGCGCAACCCGCGCCGTACCGGCGCCACCGCCTCCGCGCTGGCGATCGGCCTGACGCTGGTCACCGGTCTGTCGGTGCTGGGCGCCACGGTCGGCACGGCCCTGGACAAGACGACCACGGACCAGATCCGCGCCGACTACATGGTCACCATGGCCAGCGGCGAGGGCCTGGACAAGACGGCGCTGACCGCGCTGGAGAAGGCGCCGGGCGTGAGCGCGGTCTCGCCGCAGCAGGCCGGATACCTGGAGCTGAAGGGCGACTTCGCGTCGGCCTCCGGTGTCACCCCCGGTGCGATCGAGAAGGTCATCAACCTCGACGTGCGCAGCGGCAGCCTCGCCTCGCTCGCCGAGGGCAAGATCGCGGTCGCCGACAAGACGGCCGAGAAGAAGGGCTGGAAGGTCGGTGACTCGCTGCCGGTGAAGTTCAGCGACGACAAGACCGGCAAGCTGACGGTCGGCGCGATCGTCAAGGACAGCGAGTTCGTCTCGCCGGTCCTGATCGACGCGAAGATCCTCGACGCCCATGACGTCCGGCCGTACATCCCGCAGATCTTCGTGAAGATGGAGAGCGGCGAGTCGGCGGCCAACGAGAAGGCGCTGATCACCTCCCTGGGCGACAACCCGGCGATCACCTTCCTCGACAAGAAGGACATCAAGGACACCTTCGGCGGTGCCATCAACATGATGCTGAACATCATGTACGGCCTGCTGGCGATGGCCCTGCTCATCGCGGTCCTCGGTGTCGTCAACACCCTCGCCATGTCGGTGTTCGAGCGGCAGCAGGAGATCGGCATGCTGCGGGCGATCGGTCTGGACCGGCGCCGGGTGAAGCGGATGGTCCGTCTGGAGGCCGTGGTCATCTCGCTGTTCGGCGCGGTGGTCGGCATCGGGCTCGGCGCGTTCCTCGGCTGGGCGATCGGCCAGACCTTCAAGAACAGCCTGCCCGGTTACGCGCTGGTGCTGCCGTGGGACACCATCGGCATCTGCCTGCTGCTCGCCGGCCTGGTGGGTGTGCTGGCCGCGATGTGGCCGGCCCGCAGCGCCGCGAAGCTGAACATGCTCTCCGCCATCAAGACCGAGTAGCGCGCGGTCTCGACGACGGCCAGGGCCGGGCTCCCCGCACGGGGAGCCCGGCCCTTCGCCGTGTCGGCACCGGCCCCGGGGTCAGGCCTTCGCGACCTCGGTCCAGGCCCGCGGACGCAAGTTGACGCCCGAGGTCCCCGATTCGGGGGTCTTCACGGCCAGGATCTGGTTGACACCGATCCTGTTGCGCTCGAAGGAGACCGCGGAGGCGGCCATGTAGAGCCGCCAGATCCTCGCCCGGCCGGGCGAGGAGAGCCGGACGGCCTCGTTCCAGCGCGCCTCCAGATTGGCCACCCACTCGCGCAGGGTGCGCGCGTAGTGCTCGCGGATGACCTCGACGTCCCGCACCTCAAGGCCCGCCTCCTCCAGGAGGGTGACGGTCCGTCCGACCGGCGCGAGCTCCCCGTCGGGGAAGACGTACGCGTCGATGAACTCGTCGACCTTGTAGGCGGCCTCGTCCCGTTCGGGGCGGCGGGCGATCTGGTGGTTGAGGAGCCGCCCGCCCGGCTTGAGGAGGGCGAAGAGCGTGTCGGCGTACTGGCGGTAGCGCACGGAGCCGACGTGCTCGGCCATCCCGATGGACGAAATGGCGTCGAACGGCCCGTCCTTGACGTCCCGGTAGTCCTGGACGCGGATCTCGATCCGGTCGGCCAGCCCCTCCTCGGCGATCCGCTTACGGGCGTAGGCGGCCTGCTCACGGGAGAGGGTGACGCCGACGACCTCGGCGCCGTACTCCTTGGCGGCGTGGATGGCCATCGAGCCCCAGCCGCAGCCGACGTCCAGGAGCCTGTCGCCCTCCTTGAGGCCGAGCTTGCGGCAGATCAGGTCGAGCTTGTCGCGCTGCGCCTCCTCCAGCGTGCCGTTCTCGGACCAGTAGGCGCAGGAGTAGACCATCGACGGCCCGAGGACGAGCTCGTAGAAGTCGTTGCCGACGTCGTAGTGGTGGCTGATGGCCTCCTTGTCGCGCCGCTTGGTGTGCAGCGGGCCGGTGCGCCGGCGCATCTCCTCGGCCGGCGGTGCGGGCGGCGGCCACGGGCCTGCCAGCTTCACCAGCGCCTTCGCGGCGGCCCGCAGCTTCGGGTCGCGTACGGGATGCACGGCCGCGTCGTCGCCCCCGCGCTCCCAGATCAGGCCGGCCAGCCGGTCCAGGGTGTCGTAGAGGTCGCCCTCGACGTCGATCTCCCCGGCCACCCAGGCCCGCGCGAGGCCCAGCTCGCCCGGTTTCCACAGCAGTCGGCGCAGCGCCCGGCGCTGGTTGATGATGAGGACGGGGCCGCCGGTGGGTCCCGCCTCGCTGCCGTCCCAGGCCCGCAGACGCACGGGGAGCGGAGTTCCCAGCAGATCTTCGGCAAGAGTGGTCAGCCGCAGCGCGGCGTCGGCCATGGTGCACACCTCCGTGATGTCGTGCCCCAGCAATGCTCGTCACCACGTAAACACCGTAAGTAGCCGTTGCAGTCCCAGCGGCACGCAACGACTCGGCAAAACACGCGAAGGGCCGTCCGCACCACGGATGGCGGACGGCCCTTGCGGGGTACTGCGGTTGGGCTAGGAGGCCTTGGCCTTCTCCGGGGCCGAGGACTGCGCGGCGGGCGCCGGCGCCGGCTTCGCGGCCTCGTAGAACTCCTCGCGCGGCGTCTCCATCGCACCGAGGGAGACGACCTCACGCTTGAGGAACATGCCAAGGGTCCAGTCGGCGAAGACGCGGATCTTGCGGTTCCAGGTCGGCACGGCCATGCCGTGGTAGCCACGGTGCATGTACCAGGCGAGACGGCCCTTGAGCTTGATCTTCATCTTGCCCATGACGATCATCGCGACGCCCTTGTGCAGGCCGAGACCCGCGACCGCGCCCTTGTTGGAGTGGCTGTACTCCTTCTGCGGGAAGCCCCGCATGCCGGAGACCACGTTGTCGCCGAGGACCTTCGCCTGGCGCAGCGCGTGCTGGGCGTTCGGCGGGCACCAGGCGTTCTCGACGCCGGCCTTGCGGGCGGCGACGTCCGGGACCTGGGCGTTGTCGCCGGCGGCCCAGATGTAGTCGGTGCCGGTGACCTGGAGGGTCGGCTGGGCGTCCACGTGGCCGCGCGGGCCGAGCGGGAGGCCGAAGCGGGAGAGCGCCGGGTTCGGCTTGACGCCGGCGGTCCACACGATCGTGTTGGAGTCGACCTCCAGGCCGTTCTTCAGCACGACGTGGCCGTCGACGCAGGAGTCCATCGACGTCGAGAGGTAGATCTCGACACCACGGGCCTCGAGGTGCTCCTTGCCCCAGCGGCCCAGCTCCGGGCCGACCTCGGGAAGGATCTTGTCGGCGGCGTCGACGAGGATGAAGCGCATGTCCTCGCGCTTCACGTTGGTGTAGTACTTCGCCGCGTCGCGGGCCATGTCCTCGACCTCGCCGATGGTCTCCGCGCCGGCGAAGCCGCCGCCCACGAAGACGAAGGTCAGCGCCTTGCGGCGGACCTCCTCGTCGGTCGTCGAGTCCGCCTTGTCCAGCTGCTCCAGGACGTGGTTGCGGAGGCCGATGGCCTCCTCCACGCCCTTCATGCCGATGCCCTGCTCGGCGAGGCCGGGGATCGGGAAGGTGCGGGAGACCGCGCCCATCGCGATGACCAGGTAGTCGAACGGCAGGTCGTAGGCCTCGCCGACGAGCGGCGCGACCGTGGCGACCTTGCGGTCCTGGTCGATGGTGGTGACGCGACCGGTGAGCACCTCGGCTCCGCGCACGACGCGTCGCAGCGGGACGACGACGTGGCGCGGCGAGATGCTGCCTGCGGCGGCTTCGGGCAGGAAGGGCTGGTAGGTCATGTACGACCGCGGGTCGACGACCGTGACGGTCGCCTCGCCGTAGCGCATCTTCTTGAGGATGCGCCGAGCTGCGTACAGGCCTACGTACCCGCCGCCTACTACGAGGATCCTGGGACGCTCCGTGGTGCTCATGCCATCGAGTATCCACCCCCCTCGGGGGGGTCGCTCGTGCGCCCCTTCACAAGCTCTTCGGGCACCTCTGCTACACTCCGCCGCCCACGTGACCGAGGTCATGGCGCCGCAGAGGAACCAGGGTGTAACGACGGACGTTGTTCACCCCCTGTGAGCTGGCCCTGTGAGGCCTTTTCCATGCCGGACCGCCCCTGGTGTTCACACCACCGAAACACCCCAACGCCCGTCCCTCGCAGGTACGGAAGAGCCCTGACACGGTGCCTCGGGGGCCCGGAACCCCGTTGTGGCACCCGTCAGGGCCCTTTTCCTTGTGAAGAACTTCACGAAGTTTTCCGGCGGGATGGGGCGGGAGCACCATGGAAACCGCCTTCGAACGGCCCTCAGGCCACGGAATAAGCGATTCCGTCGAGGATGTCGTGCTCGCTGACGACCACCTCGTCGGCCCCTGCCCGCTCCATGATCTCCAGCAGGACAAGTGCGCCGGCCGCGATGACGTCCACCCGGCCCGGGTGGATCACCGGCAGGGCGGCCCGCTCGTCATGGGTGGAGGTGAGCAGCCGTCCGGTGACCTCGGCGACCTGGTCGCGGGAGATACGGGCGTGGTGGATCGCCGACGAGTCGTACTCGGTGAGCTCAAGCGCGAGGCCGGCGACCGTCGTCACCGAGCCGGCGAGGCCGACCAGCGTGCGCTTCTCGCGCAGCGGGACGGTCTCCTCGGCCAGGTCGAGGGCGGCCTTGATGTCGGCCCGCAGCGCGGCGATCTCGCCCACGGCCGGCGGGTCGTTGCGGATGTGGCGCTCGGTGAGACGTACGCAGCCGATGTCGACCGAGCGCGCGGCCCGAACGTGCTCGTTGCCGACGACGAACTCGGTGGAGCCGCCGCCGATGTCCACGACCAGGTACTCCCCCTGGTCCCGCGTCAGTTCGCCGGTGGCGCCGGTGAAGGAGAACTCGGCCTCCTGGTCACCGGTGATGACCTCGGGCTCCACACCCAGGATCTCCACTACGCCCGCGACGAAGTCGTCGCGGTTCTCGGCGTCGCGCGAGGCGGAGGTGGCGACGAAGCGCAGCCGCTGGGCGCCCAGTTCCTCGATGACGGCGGCGTACTCACGGCAGGCCGCGAAGGTCCGCTCCAGGGCCTCGGGGGCGAGCCGGCCGGTCTTGTCGACGCCCTGGCCCAGCCGGACGATCGTCATCCGCCGGTCCAGCTCGATCAGCTCACCCGTCTCGGGGTGGACGTCGGCGACGAGGAGGCGGATGGAGTTCGTACCGCAGTCGATGCCCGCGACCCGGGTCACTTGGCGTCCTCCTTCTCGGAGCACGGGGTGACGCAGGGGCCCTTGGCCCACCACTCGGGCAGCATGGCGATCGCCTCGTCGCCCAGCGGGTTGACGCCGGGTCCGGCCGCCAGCGAGTGGCCGACCAGGACGTGCAGGCACTTCACCCGGTCCGGCATGCCGCCGGCGGACGGGAAGCCCTCCAGCACCTCGATGGCGTCGCGGCGCGCGATGTAGTCCTCGTGGGCGGCGCGGTAGGCGGCGGCCAGCTCGGGGTCGCTCTGGAGACGTTCGGACATCTCCTTCATGACGCCGTTCGCCTCCAGCGTGCCGATCGCCGAGGCCGCGCGCGGGCAGGTCAGGTAGTACGTCGTGGGGAACGGCGTGCCGTCCGGGAGCCGGGGCGCGGTCTCGACCACGTCCGGGTTGCCGCACGGGCAGCGGTGCGCGATGGCGCGCAGCCCGCGCGGCGGGCGGCCGAGCTGCTCCTTGAAGGCCGCGACGTCCGCCTCGGTGGGCTCGGTGCGTTCGGTCTGCGGAGGGGGCGTTTCCATGCCTGCGTCTGTCTTCTCGTCGGGGCTCGTGGGGGAAGGGTCTTGGGTACGGTCCGGGCTACTTGTCCGGACGGTCGGCGGTGTCGATGCCGTCCCAGAGGTTGGAGTACCAGGATCGCTCGCTCGCGCCCTGGTCGCCGTGGCGCTCGCGCGCCAGGTCCGGGTCGTTCGCGGTGAAACCGGTCTCGCCCGGAAAGACGTAGTGCAGGTGCTCGCGGGCGAGCCGGGTGACGTACGCCGGGTCCTGGAGGCGGGCCTTCTCGTCCCGCAGCTCCTCGACCCGCCGGGCGGCCTCGGCGGCGCGCCGCTCCTGCTCGGCGATCTCGTTGCGCTGGGAGACGTACTGCCGCATCGGATAGGCGAGCGCCACCACCAGGGAGCAGACGATCAGCGCCAGGAAGGCGGCGCGGCCGGTGAGCCGGGAGCGGCGGGCCTGTCTGCGGTTCTGGGAGCGGTACACACGGGCCGCGGTCTGCTCGCCGAGCAGCCGGATCCTGGTCGCGGTGGAGAACCGGTCCCGGGCCACTGTCTGCCGCCTCCCCTTTGTTCACGTGCGTACGTCCCCGCACACGGTACGGGACCGAGTGCGGGGACGTACGTAACCGGGCTTTCGAGGCGGTGCTCAGCCCTTGCCGTGCTTAGGCGGTGCGGAAGCGCGGGAACGCCGAGCGGCCCGCGTACACCGCGGCGTCGTCGAGGATCTCCTCGATGCGCAGCAGCTGGTTGTACTTGGCGACACGCTCGGAGCGGGCCGGGGCGCCGGTCTTGATCTGGCCGCAGTTGGTGGCGACGGCCAGGTCGGCGATGGTGACGTCCTCGGTCTCGCCGGAGCGGTGGGACATCATGCACTTGAAGCCGTTGCGCTGGGCCAGCTCGACGGCGTCCAGGGTCTCGGTCAGCGAACCGATCTGGTTGACCTTGACGAGCAGCGCGTTGGCGGCGCCGTCCTCGATGCCGCGGGCCAGACGCTCCGGGTTGGTGACGAACAGGTCGTCGCCGACGAGCTGGACCTTGGCGCCGAGCTTGTCGGTGATGACCTTCCAGCCCTCCCAGTCGTCCTCGAACAGCGGGTCCTCGATGGAGACGAGCGGGTACGCGGAGACGAGCTCCTCGTAGTACTCGGTCATCTCGGCGGCCGAGCGGGACTTGCCCTCGAACTGGTACGAGCCGTCCTTGTAGAACTCGGACGCGGCGACGTCGAGCGCGAGCGCGATGTCCTTGCCGGGGGCGTAGCCGGCCTGCTTGATCGCCTCGAGGATGAGGTCGAGGGCGTCGCGGTTGGAGTCCAGGTTCGGGGCGAAGCCGCCCTCGTCGCCGAGACCGGTGGAGAGGCCCTTGTCCTTCAGGACCTTCTTGAGGGTGTGGTAGACCTCGGTGCCCCAGCGCAGGGCCTCGGAGAAGGACTCCGCGCCGATCGGCGCGATCATGAACTCCTGGATGTCCACGTTGGAGTCGGCGTGCGAGCCGCCGTTCAGGATGTTCATCATCGGAACGGGCAGCAGGTGCGCGTTCGGGCCGCCCAGGTAGCGGAAGAGCGGGAGGTCGGAGGCCTCGGAGGCGGCGTGCGCGACGGCGAGGGAGACGCCGAGGATCGCGTTGGCGCCGAGGGACGCCTTGTTGTCGGTGGCGTCCAGGTCGAACATGGCCTGGTCGATCAGGCGCTGCTCGGTGGCGTCGTAGCCGACGAGCTCCGGGCCGATCTGCTCGATGACGGCGAGGACGGCCTTTTCGACGCCCTTGCCCATGTAGCGGTTCTGGTCTCCGTCACGGAGCTCAATGGCCTCGAACGCTCCGGTGGAGGCACCGGACGGGACAGCAGCACGGCCGGTGCTGCCGTCGTCGAGGCCGACCTCGACCTCGACCGTGGGGTTGCCTCGGGAGTCCAGGATTTCCCGGGCTACGACGACGTCGATGGACGGCACGAGCATCTCCTTCTGGGATGTGACGCTAGATGTGACGCATGCGGTGCAGGGCCATTGCAGGGTCGCTCTGTCCTTGCGACAAGAGCCTAACCGGCGCGGGGACCGGGGTCCGCCGGGCGCCCGCCCGCTGGGACGAAAAAGGACCCGAGCGCCTGCTTTCCGGGGCAAACGGCGCAAGTTCTACCGTGCGGTAACCGTCATGTGCGAGGCCCCGCGCACATGGGAAACCCCGGCCCGGCGCGTACGGGGGAGACGCGCCGGACCGGGGTGGTCACAGGCTCACCGGGTCACCGCGGGAGAGTCGTCGGGCTCACGCGGGCGGCCTCGCCCGGCGGAGCCGGAAGGCTCACTTCAGGCCTCGCCCGGCGAGCCGGAAGGCTCACTTCAGGTGGAGCTGCTGGCCCGGGTAGATCAGGTCGGCGTCCTCGACGACGTCCTTGTTCAGCTCGAAGAGCTTCTCCCAGCCGCCCTTGACGCCGTGCGCCTCGGCGATCTTGCTGAGGGTGTCGCCGGCGACGACCTTGTACTCGCCGTCGCCCTTCTTGACCTTCTTGCCGGTCGGGGTGGTGACGGTCTTCTTCGCCTCGGCCTTGGGGGCGGCCTTCGGCGTGGTGCGCTGCTCGCTGCGGGTGGTCGGCTGCTCGGCCTTGCGCTCCGGCTTCGGGGCGGCCGGGGCGGCCTCGCCGCCGGTGTACGCGGCGTTGGACAGGCCCACGCCACAGTGCGGCCAGGCGCCCTTGCCCTGGCCGGCCAGGACCTTCTCGGCTATCTCGATCTGCTGCGACTTGGAGGCCTTGTCGGCGGTGGCCGCGTAGGCGGTGCCACCGTAGGCGGCCCAGGTGGAGGCGGAGAACTGCAGACCGCCGTAGTAGCCGTTGCCGGTGTTGATGGACCAGTTGCCACCGGACTCGCACTGCGCGACGCGGTCCCACTCGGCGGCGGTGGCGGCGGAGGCGCTACCGGCGGTCATGAGCGGCGCGGCGACCGCGGCGCCGGCGACACCGGCGAGCGTGACGACACGGGTCGTGCGGTCGAGAATCGTGGGACGGCGGTGCTTGCCCTTGCCGGAAAACAGCATGGAACTTCTCCTCACCGACGCCTACGAGGTGAGCTGTCGGGTTCGGGCTGTGAGTGCCCGGCCACGTGTCCTAGCACGTGGCTTCACCCCAAGCCGGGCGTCGGCCGTCTGTCTCAACGGCCGGGGCCGGCACTTACCTTGGGTCCCCCGCTCCTGCCTTCGGCGCATGACGCGACGACTGTTCCCGTCGTCCGGCGGCAGGATTCGGCGGACCGGTCGACGAGGCCCGCGGTGGCGAGCGGTGAAGACCGTAGACACAGACCTCCCGGAAGTTCAAAGAGGCACATCTGGGAGAAAACGCCCCTACTTGCCTTCCAGGACCGGTCATTTACGCAGGTGGGAGCGGCGGACGAAGGAGTTCGCGGGCGAGACACGCCGGTTGAGGCAAAGAGACCCATGTCTCATTCGCGCAGAACCGGACATACGCCCGCGAACCGCCGCTACTTCTGGGCCTGTCCGGCGTCCACGGTGATGTCGAGGTCGAGGCTCTGACCAGGGTGGATGAGGTCCGGATCGGCGCCCACGGCCTGGCGATTGGCGTCGTAGAGCGCGGTCCAGCCGCCGTCGAGGTTGTGCTTGCCGGCGATGACGGAGAGGTTGTCGCCGGGCTGAACGGTGTACGCGCCGGAGGACTTGCCCGTGTTGTCCTTGTTGTCCACCTCGGCGGTACCGGAGTTGTCGGCACTGTCGGAGCTTTCGCCCGATTCGGGCAGGTTGCCGCTTTCCGGAGTTTCGGTTGGTTCAGGCGTTTCAGGGTTCTTGGTGGTTTCGCCGCTTTCGTTCGCCGGGTCACCGGACGCTCCGGTTCCGGACCCCTCCTGCCCCGTACCGGTCCCACCATCCGTGTGGGGCACCTCACGTGTCGGGGCGTCACTCCGCGAGGCGTGGCGGCCCGATTCGCGGTCGTTGAGCGTATTGCCCGGATCCGTACCGCTGTCGGCCGTCTCGTCCGGGGCGGGCGTACCGCGGTGCTTCCCGGTGCCGGCGGGAGCGGAGGGGGTGGCGGGGGCCGTGGGTGCCTCGGGGGCGATGGGGGCGTTGGGGGTCACCTGGCTGGGGTCCACGCCGGGCTCGGCCGGGGTGCCGTCGGGCCGCAGGGGCAGGGTCCCCTCGGCGCCCGCGTCGGCGCCGGACCCCTCACCGCCGGCCGTGAGCCCGGCGATCGGGGCGCAGGTGGCCCAGGGCGCCACGCCCTGCGCCGCGAGCG
>NZ_BMQQ01000010.1:0-113486 GCF_014648195.1 Streptomyces purpureus | reverse complement strand
AGGCCGCCGTACTGCCCGTTGCCGAAGTCGGCACTCCACAGGCCGCCCGACTCGCACTCGGCGACCCGGTCCCACGTGGCGGATTCCGCGGCGGACGCGGAGCCCGCGCCGAGCAGAGGGAGGGCGATGGCCGAGCCGGTCACCCCCGCGGCGACAACGATGGCGGGGGCCTGGCGGGGTCTACGGTGCCGTCCGTTCCCGGAGCGCATGCGGTGGACCTTCCGTGTGACTACTGGGACATCGGTTGAGATTGACGGTGAACGTAGCGGCATTCGAACGTCAGTCACAAGTCGATGCAGCGGAGATCACGTAAAAGTCACATTCTTGATGGAGCGTCAGCTTCCGGGGGCGTGGAAGCCGGTGTGAACTCCACCGGAAGTGTGCGCAATCCACGCATGATGAGCCCTCCACGCCACCGCAAATCGTCCGGATCGACCGCAAGTCGCACATCCGGCATCCTGGTCAGCAGCGTCGCCAGCGCGGTCTGCCCCTCCAGGCGGGCGAGCGGCGCGCCGAGGCAGTAGTGGATGCCGTGCCCGTACCCCAGATGCTGGTTGTCGCGACGGGCGAGGTCGAGCGTGTCCGGCTCGGCGAACCGCTCGGGGTCCCGGTCGGCCGCCGCGAGCACGACCAGTACGGGATCGCCGGCCTGGATCTCCTGCCCGCCAAGCGTCAGCGCCTCGGTTGCGAACCGCCAGGTGGCGAGCTCCACGGGCCCGTCGTAGCGCAGGAGTTCCTCGACACCGGTGGCCAGCAGCTCGCTCTCCCCCGCGGCGAGCGACCGCTGGAGCCGCTCGCGCTGGGAGGGGTTGCGCAGCAGCGCGTAGACGCCGTTGCCGATGAGGTTGACGGTGGTCTCGAACCCGGCGAAGAGGAGGATGAACGCCATGGCGGCGGCCTCGTTCTCGGTCAGGTGCTCGCCGTGGTCGGACGCCTTGATGAGTCCGGAGATGAGATCGTCGCCCGGATTCTCCCGCTTACGGTGAATCAGCTCGGCGAGATAGCCCCGCATCTTCTTCACCGACCGCGCGACCCCACCGCGCGGCCCGCCGCCGTGCCGGATCATCATCCCGGCCCAGTCCCGGAAGTCGTCCTGGTCCTCGCGCGGGACGCCGAGCATGTCGCAGATGGCGTAGATGGGGAGGGGAAAGGCGAACTCATGGATGAGGTCGGCCGACCCCTTCTCGATGAACCCGTCGATGAGCCGATCGGTCAGCTCCTGCACCCGCGGCGCGAACTCGGCGACCCGCCGGGGTGTGAACGCCTTCGACACGAGCCGCCGCAGCCGGGTGTGGTCCGGCGGATCGATGTTGAGCAGATGCGTCATCAGTTCGGCTTTGCGCTCCCCGGGGATCCCTGTCTTCCCCTTGGCGTGCGCAGGCTCGTCATGATGCGCCGGATTCTTGCTGAGCCGCTGATCGGCGAGAGCCTGCCGGGCATCCCCGTACCGCGTGACGAGCCACGCCTCGACCCCACTGGGAAGCTTGGTCCGGTGCACGGGCGAGTGCTCCCGCAGCCAGGCGTAGGCCGGGTACGGGTCGGTGGCGAACTCCCAGGTGAAGAGCTCGGGGGCGGGGGGTTTGGCGTCGTGCATGGGACGACGGTAACGGGAGCGGGGGGGGCGCCCACTCGTTCGGGCGATCCGTCCGAGGTCGGGCTGGGTACGCTGACCGTACGCGCCAGACTCCGCCCCATGGGAGCGATGACGAGTGCGGCAGCCGATGGCGACGACGTCGGGGAACAGCCGGAGCTGCGGTACGACTTCCCGCCTCCTCCTGTCGGTGGGTGGACGGCGGACGACCTGGACAGAATGCCTGGACTCCCGCCGCACACCGAGCTGCTCGACGGGGGCCTGTTCTTCAGGAGTCCGCAGACCTACTTCCACATGGCGACGCTGCGGCTGTTGGGGGGTCTCCTGCTGGCCCAGGCGCCGTCGGACGTCGAGATCATCCGTGAGATGTCGACCAAGCTCGGGAAGCGGGACCGGCCAGAGCCCGACCTATGGCGGTACGTGTGACAGCGGTCCCCGACCCTGACCAGACCTGGTTCGACCCCACGGATATCGAGCTGGCGGTCGAGGTCGTCTCGACGGACTCCCTTGAGCGGGATCGCGGCATCAAGCCTCGTAAGTACGCGGCAGCAGGGATCCCTCACTTCTGGCGGGTGGAAAAGAACGACGGACTGCCGACCGTCTTCGTCTACGAACTCGACCCGGCCACCAACACCTACGCCGTCACCGGCATCCACCACGACCGGCTCAAGCTGTCCGTGCCCTTCGACATCGACGTCGATCTGACCGAGGTGGCCCGGCGGCGGGGCTCTCAGGCCTGACCGTCAGCCTCCTCCTCCGCGGCGCGGTGCAGGAGGGACTCGGCCTCGGCGGCGTCGATGCCGCCCTTCGGGCGGAGGAGGGCGGCGAGGCCGCGCATGGCGCGGGGGCCGCCCGCTTCGACGCCGATGCGGTACCAGCTTTCGGCCTCGGTGAGGTCGCCGGTGTGGTGGAGGAGGGTGCCGAGGCTGGCGGCGACGGTTTCTTTGAGGAACCGGTTCTTCGCCGCCTTCTGGTAGAGGTGCAAGGCCTCGTCCGTGGCGCCGGTACCGACGAGCATGTCGCCCAGCACGTACGCCGCTCGGACGCTGCCACCCTCGACGCCGACGCGCAGCCAGTGCTCGGCGCGGTCACGCAGGAACTCCCCCAGGCGGGAGGCGGCGTGCGGGTCCCCGGTCCCGGCGGCGCGCTGAAGGTAGGTGAGCGCCTCGGTGTACTCGCCCTGCGCGGCCAGCTGGTTACCTACCCGCAGGAGGGAGTACCCGTGTCCCGTGTCGGCCGCCCTCCGGTACCAGCGCAGCGCCTCCTCCTCGTCGTGGTCCTCATGCAACAGGGCGAGCGAATACATGGCCCGGCCGTCACCCCGCTCGACCTCCGGTCGGTACGCCTCGACGGCAGCTGTCAGGACTGCGCTCCGGTCGGTGTCGTCACCCTCGTGGGCCGCGTGGATCCACGCGCCGAAAGGCGCACGCGGCAGGTCAGGTGCGCGCACCGCTTCCGCCACCAGGGAGCCGTACACCTGCCAGGCCTCCTGCGCTCCCCCGGCCACGAGCAGGCCGGTGACACCAAGTCTGGCCTTGGTGGCCCACGCAAGGGCGTCCTCGAAGGTCTCCCGGCCGACGGCTGCGTCGTACTCCTTGTAGTACCTGCACATGTCGAACAGCTCGTCCTCAGGGATCGGGCCCACGTAGCCGCACCGTCCCACATCGACAGCCGCCCGCACGAGAAGGTGCCCCAACGGATGGTTCCTCTTCGCCCACTGCCACTCGCTCCACAGCTCCGGCCCCACCGCCAGGAACTCCGTCACCCCGGACCCGCCCCGCCACTTCAGCGCGTCCTGGTGCCGGGGGTTCGGGCTCTCCGCCAGGCCCCGGAGCTCCGTCTCGCTCCACTCGCGGGGTAGTGCCACCGTCCGCGCGCGGCGCAGGAGTTGGGCGTGGGCGGCCGAGCCGAAGCGGTGTTCGCCGTATTCCTGGTCGGACATCGTGGCGACGACCGGGACCGCCAGGGACGAGAGCTGCGCCAGGAGGCCGTGGTCGAGGCCGTGGTCGCCGAGGTGGCGGGTGAGGTCGTCGAGCCAGAGGGCGTACGAGCCCGGGCGGGCGCGGATCAGGTCCGGCAGGACGCGGAGGTCGGCGCCGGGGGACGGGGCGCAGACCTGGTGGTCCCGCAGGGCGTAGCGCAGGGCCGCCCAGGCCGTGAAGGTCTTGCCGGTCAGGGGCGAGCCGGTGACCAGGACGAGCGGGTGCTCGCCGGACGCGATCAGGCCGGCCAGCTCAAGGCCGCGGTCGCGGGAAAGGTAGGGCAGGGTGTCCGAGCCCTTGACCCCCGGGTCGACGCGGGCGGCGTCCCGTAAGAGCGGCCAGTGGGACGGGTCCGGCAGGGCGCTGTGGCCCTGGGTGTAGAAGGAGACCGAGCCGATGGAGCCGGCCTGGACGACGTCCCTCGCCGAACCGCCCGACACGCTGTTGTTCATCGCTCCCACCCCCGTACGGCCCTGAGGCCACCGTACTAACCCGCGTGGCCCTCCGCCGCCCTGATCGCGTCGCGGTACGTACGGGCCGCGGCGCGCAGCGCGGCCTCGGGATCGACGCCCTCCGCCTCCGCGCGGGCCGCCATCGCGAGGAGCTCGTAGCCGACGCCGTCGCCGGAGGGCAGCGGCACCGGCAGACCCGCCGTGCGGACCCGGGAGGCGAGCTTCGCGGCGAGGGCGAGGCCGGGCTGGCCCAGGGGGACGCCGTCCGTCACCGAGGCCCGCTGCTTCTCGGCGGCCTTCGTGCGCAGCCAGTGCTCCTTGACCTCTTCCGGGGTCTCGGCGTGCTCGTCGCCGAAGACGTGCGGGTGGCGGTGGATCAGCTTCTCCACGATCGTGCCGGCGACGTCGTCGATCGAGAACGGCTCGGCGCCGTCCTCCTCGCGGCCCTCCTCGGCGATGCGGGAGTGGAAGACGACCTGGAGCAGGACGTCGCCCAGCTCCTCCCGCAGCTCGTTCCGGTCGCCGTCCTCGATCGCCTCGACGAGTTCGTACGCCTCCTCGATGCCGTACTTGGCCAGGCCCTTGTGGGTCTGCTGCGAGGACCAGGGGCATTCGCGGCGGATGCGGTCCATGACCTGGACGAGGTCGAGGAGCCGGGAGCCGGGCAGGTCGTACGAGCCGGGGAGCAGCTCCAGGTCGGGCATGCTGACGCGGCCCGAGCCGGCCATCCTGGCGAGCCCGTCGGTGAGTGCCCGGTCGCCCTCGCCGGACGGGACGACGACCACGGTCCGCCCGCCGGCGCAGGCCTCGACGAGTTCCTGGGCGGTCGGGGTCACGGTCTCCGCCTCGACGCCGGCCTCCCGCAGGTACGGCAGCTGCGGGTGGGACGGGTCGGGGCAGAGCACACGGTCGGCGGCGCGCAGGGTCTGCCACGCCGGCCAGGACAGGAGGCCGGGGGCGACGCGGTGGCTGGCGGTGAGCAGGACGATACGGCCGGGCTCGACGGGGGCTTCAGCGTTCACCCCTCGACCCTACGTCCCGCTACACACCGGCCTCCACGGGCTGCGGCAGCTTGATGAGCCGACGCAGCCACGGCACCCGTTACGCACCGGCCTCCACCGGCTGCGGCCGCTTGGTCAGCCGACGCAGCCACGGCACCCGCTACGCACCGGCCTCCACCGGCTGCGGCTGCTTGGTGAGCTGGCGCAGCCACGGCGCGGTGTACGTGCCGAGCTGGATCTTCTCGTCGTCCCAGGAGCCGTAGCGGGGGTTCACGTCGATGTCGAGGGACTTCGACGCGGCGGCGAACACCTCGGCGAGCTTGCGCTGGCCCTCCGGGGTGTTGCCGACGCCGAGCTTGGCGGCGACCTTGTTCATCAGGATCTGGCGGCGGACGGCCGTGTCGATCTCGTCGGGGGCGACGCCCTGCGACTGGAGCAGCATGGCGGCCAGCTGCTCCTCGCCGCCGCTCTGGTCCGCGGCTTCCTGGCGGGTCTGCTGGATCTCCTTGCGGGTGGCGCTCACGCCGTGGTCGTCGGCGACGCGCTCCACGATCCGGTCGAAGATCATGACGTTGAGCTTCTCGCGGCTGAGGTCGCCGGTGGCCTTGACCAGCTGCTCGGCCTGCGGGGACGCCTCCTGCGCGGTCCGCACGTCCCGCACCTGCTCCTGGAGGGCGGCCACCTCGATCCGGTCGCCACCGACGACCGCCGCCGCTCCTGGGTGGGCGTCACTGCCGCAGGCGGTGAGCAGCGGGGCCGCGGCGAGCAGCGCGGCGGAGAGGGCGGATGCGGTGCGGCGGTGCAAAGGAGCCTCCCGGCGGTCGTGCGTCAGTGTGGACGACCTTGCGGTGATCGATGGTAGGCAGTCGTAGTGGCCTGGGCCACTACTTCGAAGCCACTGTTTTCGTCCAACGAGTCACGCGTTCGAGGAGTCTCGGGCCGGAGCATGATCGTTCGCGAGACGAGGAAGGTCACGGGGATCGCGGCGGCCGCGGCGAGCAGGGGGGCGTACCGGTCGGAGAGGCCGGCGAGGTCGACCAGGAGGTAGACGCCGGCGGTGGTGACGACGAAGTTCGTGGCGTTCGTCAGGGGGAAGAGGAGGAACTTCCGCCAGGTCGGGCGGGTGCGGTACGTGACGTACGTGGTCAGGAAGAACGAGCCGGTCATGCTCAGGACGAAGGCGGCCGCGTGGGCCGCCACGTACGGCAGCCAGTTCTTCAGCAGCAGGTAGAGGGCGTAGTACGTGGCCGTGTTCACGACGCCCACCAGGGCGAAGCGGAGGATCTGGCCCCGGGTCCGCATCGTCTCCTCACCCGTCCTCACCGTCGCAGCAGCTCCTCCCGGCGCGGCTGGCGTGGCACGCCGGTGCTGGCCGCCTTCACCAGGAAGTGGGGGCGGCGTTTCACCTCGTAGTAGATACGGCCGACGTACTCGCCGACCAGTCCGAGCATCACCATCTGGACCCCGGCGAGCGCCGTGACGATCACCAGGAGCGTGACGTAGCCCGGCGTGTCCACGCCGTCGACCAGGGCGACGCCGACGATCCAGGTGGCGTAGGCGGTGGCGAGGGAGACGAGCAGGAGGCCGAGGTAGAGCGCGGCGCGCAGGGGTTTGTTGTTGAAGGAAAGCAGCCCGTCGAGGCCGTAGTTGAGCAGCTTTCCGAAGGTCCATTTGGAGCGGCCCTGTTCACGTACCGCATTCTCGTACTCGAATGTGGTGGTACGGAATCCGACCCAGGCGAAAAGGCCCTTGGAGAAGCGGTTGTACTCGGTGAGTTCCAGGACCGCGTCGACCGTGCGACGGGACAGGAGACGGAAATCTCCGACACCGTCCATGAGTTCGACGTCGACCAGGCGGTTGATCAGCCAGTAGTAGGCGCGGGCGGTCAGGGTGCGGGTGACCCGGTCGCCCGTGCGGGTGCGGCGGGCGACGACCTGGTCGTGACCCTCGGCGTGCAGCGCGAGCATACGGTGGACGAGCTCCGGCGGGTGCTGGAGGTCGGCGTCCATGATGACCACCGCGTCGCCGTCGGCGTGCTGGAGGCCGGCCAGCATGGCTGCCTCCTTGCCGAAGTTGCGGCTGAAGGAGACGTACCGGGCACGCGGGTCGGTGGAGGCGATCTCCTCCAGGATCGGGAGCGTACGGTCGTGACTTCCGTCGTCCACGTAGACCAGCTCGAATTCTCCCTCGCCCCGGGAGAGCTCCGCCGTCACATGGTCGTGGAAGCGGCCGATGATCTCCTCTTCGTTGAAGCACGGGACCACAATCGAGATCAGCACGCCGGTAACGACAGCCCATGGGAATGTCGGGGGCGGATTCGGCACATGGCGCCCCGTCGGCAAGCAGACGACCATCGCGTGAACTGCATTCCGGCGCCGCCCATTTCACCTTCCGCAAGGGCATATTCGAACCATCATGCGCTTCCATTCCACCCGTGCGGCCGCGCTCGCCGGGCTGCTCACCGCGCTCGCGGTGGGGGCCGGTGACGCCGTCGCCAGGGTCTTCCCCTTCGGGCCGAAGACGCGCAGCGTCAACGACCTGGGCAACCAGTTCGTGCCGTACCACGCCCAGCTGTGGGACCTGCTGCACGGGCGGGCCGAGGGAGGGCTGCTGCTGAACTGGCGCTCCGGCTACGGCACCAGCTTCCTGCCGGACCTCGGAACGTATCTGACCAGCCCGTTCGCGCTGCTGGTCGGGCTCTTCCCACGGGACGACATCGATCTCGCCGTGTACGTCGTCACGCTGCTGAAGACGGCGGGGGCGGCGGCCGCGATGACGGCGCTGCTGCGCGCCCAGCGGACGGGCGGGCCCTGGTGGGGGGCCGCCGTGCTGGGGGCGTCGTACGGGCTGTGCGGCTGGGCGGTCGTCGAGGCGTCGTACAACCCGATGTGGCTGGACGGGCTGATCGCCTTCCCGCTGCTGTGCCTGGTCGGCGAGTGGGTACGGCAGCGGCGGCACCGGGTGCTCGGACCGGTGGTCGTCGCCCTCGCCTGGACCGCCAACTTCTACACCGCGTACATGGCCACCCTCGGCGCCGCGCTGGTGCTGCTCGCACGGCTCGCCACCGCGGACGACCTGCCGGTACGGGCCAGGGCCCGGGTCGTCGTACGCACCACCGGGACGGTTCTGCTCGGCGTCGCGCTCGCCGCGCCCGTACTCGTACCGGTCTTCCTCGGCTCGCGGCACGCCTACCCTGGCTGGCGGCGGGAGTTCGCGGCGGCGAGCTGGCCGGATGTGCTCGCCCGGACGCTTCCGGCGACGTACAGCTTCTTCACCCCCGCGCTGTTCCTCGGCACGGGCGCGCTGCTGCTCGCCGCCGCGCTCGCCTTCGACCGGAACGTGCCCGGGCGGGAGCGGTGGATCTGGACCGGGCTGACCGTCGCCGTCGCCGTCTCCTTCCAGTGGGGGCCGACGCATCTGGTGTGGCATGTGTTCGCCACCCCGAACGGCAGTCCCTACCGACAGACATTCGTCCTCGCCGGGATCGTCGTCATGACGGCCTGGACCGGGCTCGCCCACAGCCGGCCAGGGCGGCGCGCTCTGCTCGGCGGGGCGGCGGTGCTCACCCTGGCGGCGGTGTGCGCGGCCGCGGGCAGCGAGCTGCTGACCGCGTGGACACTGCCGCTGGCCGGTGCCGGGCTGGTGGCGGTAGGGGCAGGACTGGGACTGGCGCGGCGCGGGCGGTACGAGGCGGTGGCGGCGGTGCTGCTGTGCGGGACGCTCGTCGGTCAGGCGGCGGCGACCACCGCCTACGCCGACCGGCAGCGCCTCGGCCGGATGGACGAATACCCGGCGTGGGACGCCCGGCACCAGGCACGGGCGGCCGCGGTGGCGGCGGCGGACGGCTGGCCCGCGTACCGGACCGATCCGGGGCGCGAGCAGATCACCGGAAACGACCCGCTGCTGATGGGCGGTCAGGGCGCCGGGTACTACAGCAGCCACACCCCGGACGTGCTCACCCGGACGCTCGCCGCGCTCGGCGGCGGCTGGACGTCGAACGGCCGCAACCTGCAGAGCCTGGACAATCCGGTCACGGACGCGGTGTTCTCGGTCGGCGCGCGGGTTCGGGCCGGCAAGGGCGGCCGGGAAGTGGAGGTCGTACGGGCCGGCGCCGAGCCCCCGCTGGTGACCGTACGGCCGCTTCCCGAGCGGTCCCGATACGGCTCCTCGCCGTTCCGCAACCAGGAGCTGCTGCTCGGCGCCCGCGTCTACACCCTGCCCGCGGACGGGATCTGCCCCGTCGGCAGCGACGTCTTCGTCTGGGCACCGGACTTCACCGGCACCGCTCGGCTCGGCGACGGGCCGGGGGCCGAGCTGCGGGGCGGACTGCCCAGGCGGCGCGCTGCGATGGCGCCGCTCGGCACCCAGCGCGTCGCCGCGACGCCGGTCACCCTCACCGGCCGCGGCGCGGTCCCTGCTCCGGGTGAGCGGGTCGGATGCCTGGACCGGGCCCGGCTGGCGGCGGCCGTGGCCGGGCTGCGCGCGACCGGCGCCGTCTCGGTCCGGGTCACCTCCCGGGGCGTCCACGCCGAACTGCCCCCGGGCACCCGCGGCCTCCTCGTCGTGGCGGCGCCCCGCATCCCGGGCTGGACCTGCGACGGACGACCGGCCACGAACCATCTGGGTCTGATCGCCACCGAGGCGACCGGCGCCACCACCCTGGACTGCACGTTCCGCCCGCCCGGACTGCGCCTCGGGGCGGGCCTCGGCGCGGCGGCCCTGCTGGCCCTGACGTTGACCGCGGCGTACGGGCGGCGGCCCGGCGGCGGGTCCCGGCCGGGGCGGACGGGCTCCGGGCGGGGCACATGGGCAGCGGATCGCCGGGGGGCCGCCGGGCCACCGTAAAGCTGCCGCACCCCGAGCCGCGCCGCCGGGCGGTAGCCGCCCTGCCGGGCCGGCGTCCTGCTCTTGACCGCACCCCCGTCCCGTCGCGGACCGGCCATGTGTCGTCCGGGCGACACCCAGACTTCACCCGAGCACCACGCGTCCGTGGCCCGTAAGGCCGTCGAATCGGCGTAGCTTGCCCGCCATGCCCTCTCTTCTGAGCAACCGGCTGGCGAAGCGGGTTCTTCGGCCGGCGTTCACCATGGTCGAGCAGAACTTCGACCAGCGCCTCGAGCGCGCCACGTCCGCCTTCCAGTCGGACCTGGACGCTCTCCAGCACGAGGTCTCCGACCTGCGGCGGCAGCAGTACGGGCTCTCTCTGCTGCTCGACCAGGCGGGCCGGGACGGCCACCGGATGCCGACGGCCGCGCAGTTCGACACGCTGGTGCGGGAGGTGCGGGACCTCGCCGGCGAGCAGGGCGGGCGCGCACGGCGGGACGTCACCGTCGCCTACCGGCACCTGGTCGCCCTGGAGGCGCTCGGCGTCGGCAGCCTCGCCGGGTCGCTGTCGGACGTGTGCGGACGCCTCGCCACGGTGCCGCTGCTCCGGCCGCCGAACGGCGACGTCCTGGAGATCGGCACCCTGCACGGCCTCTTCGCCGCCGCCCTGCAGCGGATGCTGCGGCACGCCGACATCGACGCGCGGCTGACCATCGTCGACCCCCTGTCGGACTCGCCTACCCGCCCCGACCGCGTCCGGGCCAACCTCTCCCTCGGCGGCGGCGACACCTCCCGGCTGATCCAGGGCGACTTCGCCGACCCGGCGGTACGGGCGTCCGCCGACGACCGCCTCTACGGCGTGATCGTCGTCAACGGCGACCACGACCTGTCGGCGGTGGCGGCACTCGCCGCCCCGGGCGCGGTCGTCGTCGCTCCCGGCCGCGACAACCCCGGCACGGCGGCGCTGCGGCCCCTCGGCAGCGTCTCGGACTCGGCGTTCCTGCGGGCCTGAGAAGACGTGGCGGGTCGGCTCAGCGGCCCTTCTCGGCACGCCGAAGGTCGAGGACCGCGAGCCTGCCGCGGTGCCGCGGGAACCGCTCTGCGAGCGGATCAGCGAAGGCCCGCGCTTCGCGCTCCCCGGAGCCGGGGTGTCCGGCCTGCCCGGCAGCCGCTCCGCCGTGACCTCGGCGGTCGCCTCCCCCGCCGGGCCGGGTCCGCCGCCGCGCCGCCGCGCTCCCGGGACGGTCCGAGAAGCCGGGGACGGCCGGGATCACCCCCCTGCGGAAGCGCGCCGCCGCGCTCGCGGGGCCTGCGGGCCCGCCCTAGGCTCGTAGGGACATGATCTTCTCGCGGTCTCCCCGAGGCGTCCCATGAACGTTCCGCTGCCCGAAGACGCGACCTCCCTCAAAGCACTCATCGAGCGGGAGGTCGCCGCCCTTCGCGCGGACGTACGGAGAAAGACCGAGGCCCGGCAGCCGCCCGCCGTGACCTCGGCGCTCGCCTCGCCCGCCCAGGCCGACACCCTCTCCCTGCCGCACAAACCCCGCGGCGCCCGGTCCGTCACCTGCCTCTGCGACACGAGTGACGGCGCCGGGCAGCCGTACGAGGGCATCGAGCCGCACGATCCCTGGGCGTGCGTGTGCGCCGCGCTGCCGGCCATTCCCGTCTCCGCCGCGCTGCTCACCCCCGTACGGGACGACACCGACCAGATCACCGACTTCGTCATCCGGGCCGGCAACCACATCCGTTCCGCCGAATGGCTGGAGGCCCCCGATCGCCAGGTGGGCCAGCGGTTCCTGGCCGCCCGGCCCGGGGCCGCCACGAGCGGGCTGCTGGCCGCGCTGACCGAGGTGCTCCAGACCGGTCGCGCGCTCGACGGGCTCGTCGTGGACTACACCGAGGAGCGGCACGGCCGGCTGCGCCGCGCCCAGCTCCTGCACTACGCCGCGTCCTGCGGCGACGAGGTGCTGGCGACCTGGCGGCCGGTCCGCAGCCAGGCCGAGCTGCTCACCCTCGACGCACAGCATCTGGCGTCCATGGGATGGGGGCACTGGGACCTGCTGTCCGGAAAGGTGACCTGGTCGGAGGGGCTGGCCCGGATCTTCCGCGTGGAGACCCACATTCCGTGGTCGTTGCAGGAGCTGTGCGACGTCGTGCTGCCGGCGGACATGACGGCGTTCGGCGAGTTCGTCACCGCCGTCCTCGCCGGTGAGGAACCCACCTGGACCCGCATCCGCTTCCTCGTGCTGGGTGAGGTGCGCACGCTCGATGTGCTCGGGCGCCCGGTGGCCGGTACGGACGGGCGGCCGTGGGCCGTGCATCTGGTCGCCCGCGACCTGACGCCGCAGATGCGCAGCCGGCGCCGGCTCGCCGAGACGGAGCGGGAGACGGAACGGCTGCGCCAGCGGGCGGCGGCGGAGCGCCGGGTCGCCGAGTCGCTGCGCGAGGCGCTGCTGCCGACGCACTCCGAGGCGCTGGCCGCGGTGGGGCTGACGGTGGCGGCCGCGTATCTGCCGGCCGAGACCGAGGCGGCGGTCGGCGGCGACTGGTACAAGTGCCGGCTGCTGCCGGACGGCCGGGTGCTCGTGGCGATGGGGGACGCCTGCGGGCACGGTCTCGACGCCGTCGCCCGGATGGCGCAGCAGCGGCACGCGCTGGCGGGGCTCGCCCAGACGGGCTCACCGCCGGGCGCGATCATGACGTGGCTGAACGAGCTGGTGTGCAGCGACCCTTCGGGCGAGACGGCGACCGTGATCGCCGGGCACATCGACGAGGAGCGGGTGCTGCACTGGGCGGACGCCGGGCACCCCGCCCCGCTGCTGCGGCGCGCGGGGAGCGCCTTCGCCCTGCCCACCGATCAGCGGGGCCCACTGCTGGGGGCGCTGCCGGGGTACGCGTACGACACGTCGTCGTACCCACTGCGCCCGGGCGATCTGCTGCTGCTCTACACGGACGGCATGGTCGAGCGCCGCGGCGAGGACATCACCGACGGCATCGAACGCCTCACGCGGGAGCTGGGTGCCCTGAACGGCATGGCGCCGGAGGCGGTCATCGGCAAGCTCATCGCGGAGTACGAACGCTCGGGCCATGACGACGACGCCTGCCTGCTGGCCATCCGCGTCGACTGACCCGACCGGCGCTAGCCCCGCATCTGGCGCTGGCGCTCCAGCGCGCGGCGCAGTTCGCCCGGCAGGGGGTGGTACGGGCCGTAGGTGCGCTCGGCGTCGTAGAGGAGGTTCTGCAGCTGGTGGTGGCCGGCGGTGTGGTCGCCGGTGGCGAGGAGCAGCTGGCCGATGCGCTGGCGGATGTCGAAGGCCCGGCCGGGGTCGGCGCCCGGGGCCTGGTGGTAGGGCAGGAGGGCGCGGTATTCGGCGAGGGCCGCGGCGGTCTCCCCGAGCTGTTCGAGGCAGAGCGCGGCGTCGTAGCGGAACTGGAGGGTCTGCGGGTCGGCCGGGCCCGCTTCGGCGGCCCGGTCGTCGGCGAGGCGGCGCAGCTCCGGCAGGGCGCGGCGGTACTGGCCGTCGTCCATCAGCGTGGTCGCGTACTGCTTGCGCAGGATCCGGACGACCGGGGAGTGCTCGCCGTGTTCGGCCGCCGCGGCCGGCAGGATGCGGCCGAGGATGTCCACGGCCTGGGTGATGCTGCCCTCGCCGAGGAGGCGCTTGACCTCGTCGACGGCGGCGGCGACGTCCGGGCGGCCGCCGACGGTGGGGGGCGTGGCCGGTGGTGCCGGTACGGACGCGGGAGTGGTGGCCCGGTCGGGCCAGGGCGCGTGGGGGCGCAGGAAGGGGCGGGTCGGGTCGAGCGGTCCCGCCGGGGTGCCGCGGGCGGGCAGCAGCGGCAGCAGGTGCTCGTACACCTCCTGGACGCCGGCCGGGCGGTGCTGCGGGTCCTTGGCGAGCAGCCGCAGGACGAGTGCTTCGAGCGCCTCGGGGACCTCGGGGCGCAGCTGGCGTACGGGCACCGGGGCTTCGTACAGATGGCGGTGGAGGACGCCGAGGACGGTGGAGCCGGCGAAGGGGACGTTGCCGGTGAGGAGTTCGTAGAGGGTCACGCCGAGCGCGTACAGGTCGGTGTACGGGCCGACGGCGCCGCCCATCGCCTGTTCCGGGGCCATGTAGGCGGGGCTGCCGATGGGGAAGCCGGTGTGGGTGAGGCGGGTGGTGTCGGTGTCGAGGACGGAGGCGACACCGAGGTCGAGGACGGTGACCGTGCCGTCGGGCTTCACCATCACGTTGCGCGGCTTCAGGTCGCGGTGGACGATCGGGACGGCGTGGACGGCCGCGAGGACGGCGCAGAGCTGGGCGGCGACGGAGACGGCCCAGGGCCAGGGGTAGGGGGCGTGCCCGGCGAGGTGGTCGGCGAGGTCGGCGCCCTCGACGTACTGCATGACGAGGTAGAGCTCCTCGCCGTCGCTGCCGGCGTCGTGGACGGTGACCAGGCCGGGGTGGTCGACCTGGGCGGTGACCCGGCATTCGCGGACGAACCGGCGCCGCATCTCGTCGGCGCCGGTGGCGGCGGCCATGTGGTCGGGCCGCAGGAGCTTGACGGCGACCCGGCGGTCGAGGCGGCCGTCGTAGGCCGTCCAGACCTGGCCCATGCCGCCCTGGCCGATGAGCGTGGAGAGTTCGTACCGGCCCCCGACGACCCGTCCGTTCACTTCCCCTCTTCCTTGCGGAGGAGATCGCTGAGCTCGTCGAGCTCGGCACGGACCTGGTTGATCCGGGGGGACTGCGGCGGCGCGGCGGGCGGCGCGGGAGCCGGGGTGGGCGCGGGGGCAGCGGTGTACGGCGGGGACTGAGGCTGCGGCTGGGGCGGGAGCTGCGGGGCGGTCTGCTGCTGCGGGTGGGCATAACCCCCGCCCTGCGGCGGCATGGTGGTCGCGTACGGGTTGAACGGCGGCCGGCCGGGCTGCTGGACGCCCGGGTGGGCGCCGAGCCGCTCGTGGTGGCGGATGTCGGCGTAGAGGAAGTAGGCGGCGGCCGCGGCGGCGTTCAGCAGCAGCACGGACATGGCGACGTCCATCTGCGCGCTGTCCGTGTCCTCCGGGAAGGACGCGACGGAGCCGATCGTGACGACGACGGACACGACGAAGTAGACCCAGTCCCAGGCGCGGCGGGTCACTATCGCGATCCGCATCGCCGTGACGCCGGTCAGGAAACCGATGGTGATCAGCGGCACCAGTGTGAACAGGACACGCAGCACGATCACCGCTCCTGTCGACGGGCGACGGGGCGGTGGGGGCGCGAAGCCGGGGCCGGGGCCGTACATTCCTGCTCCTGGGCGGTGAGTCGGGTGCGGGGTCGAGCCTATACACCGACGCCGACAACAGTTCCCGGGTAGTACCGAACCGTTGTTGAACTGATCAGCTCGGACAGGGCCGGCGCGTCACACCGACACCGTCCCGCCCGTCAGCCCCTCGTACCGCGGGCGTTCACAGCCGGTGGCGGACCCAGACGTTCGGCTCGACGTAGACCGCGTAGCCGCGGCTCGCCTCGCAGTGCACCGGCACCAGCGCACCCTCCACCTCGACGGGCCCGTCCGCGTCGAAGGGCAGCCCCGTCCACTCCCGCCACTGGCCCACGGAGGCGGCGATCGTCATCGACGCCGGGGCGACCGCCTCGACGGTGGCGCCCGCGCGGACGTGGACGCGCAGCCACGGGTCGTACGGCAGCCCGTCCTCGGGGCGCGTACGGAAGGCGTACTCCTCGATGGACGTTCCCGGTTCGCGGTGCTTGGCGCTGGGCCGGACCGGGGCGACGACCTCGCGGAAGCCGAGCGCCCGGGCGTTGTCCCGCATGGCGGCGAGCATCCGCGCCGAGAGCCCCGTGCCCTGCACGCCCTCGTCGACGGCGACCTCGATGGCGCTCACCGTGTCGGGGATGCGTCCGTGCCGCAGATCCGAGAAGGCCCACAGCAGCACCTGGTCCCAGCCCGTGGCCGGCAGCTCCCCGCGCCCCTTCGCCCCGAGCTGGAAGGGGACGCTGAACGCCCGCGCCAGCACCTTGTCGTCGGCGTCGGTGGCGACCAGGACGTACTCCGGCAGCTCGGCCACGATGCGCCCGATGTTCGCCCAGCCGATCGGATCGTGGAGCATGAACTCCGGCCAGAGGTCGATCATCTGCCACAGCGGCCCCTGCAACTGCGGGCGCTCCGCGAGGGTGGATATGTTCACGTCCATCGGGGCAGGCTAACCAGCCCTCCGCCGCACCCCAAGGGATTTTCCCGCCCGCCGACGGGACCAACGGCACCTACGGCAGCGCCTGTCGCGGACAGCCGCCCAGCACGCGCTTCATCGCGTCCCGCTCACCGGCGGTCACCCACACCCCGTACTTCCTCTTCACCGCCACCTGCCGGGCCACATAGGAGCAGCGGTACGCCTTGTGGGGCGGCAGCCAGGTCGCGGTGTCGCCGTCGCTCTTGCGGCGGTTGGCGGTGGAGTCGACGGCGAGGAGGTTCAACGGGTCGTTGGCGAACCGTGTCCGCTTCCCCGCGTCCCACTTCTGCGCCCCCTTCTGCCAGGCGTCCGACAGGGCCACGACATGGTCGATGTCCACCTTGCTACGGCCTCGGGTGAAGGTGACGCTCCGGCCGGTGTACGGGTCCTCGGCGAGGGTCCCGGAGGCGACCTTGCACCGCCCGTCCTTGAAGGTGACGCCGGACAGGTCGCGCTTGAGTATGTCGTCGCGGGTGCCGCAGCCGTTGCGGTCGACGTCCGTCCAGGCGCGCCCGAACTCCTCGCGGGCGTAGCCGGTCCGGGGGGCGCGGCCCTTGACGGTGAGGGTGTCGACGGCCGCGAGCGCGGACCCGCCGGCCGGTGGCGCCCCGCGCTCCCCGTCGGGGGAGCCGTCTTCCGCCGTGCACGCGGAGGTGACGAGGACGGCGGCGGCAAGGAGGGCGGCGGGGGCTGCCGTTCGATAGGTGGGCACGCGGGGATCCTAGCCAGGCACCCCTGTGGTCCAGACCACCTGGGGCTTCGGCGCGCACATTCGAAGCGAGGCGCGTAGCGTCGAAAGCGCTGTATGTCCCCTTCCTAAGGAGCCACACATGGGGATCATGGACAAGCTCAAGGACATGCTGGGCCAGCACCAGGACAAGGCCGGTCAGGCGTCCGACGCCGCGGAACGGAAGATCAACGAGAGGACCGGCGGCAAGTACGAGGACAAGGTCGATCAGGGTCAGCAGCAGGTGGAGGACCGCCTCGGCATGCGTGACCGGCGGGACCAGCCCCCGACCTGACGGCTCCCCCTCCCACCCCGTCCGCGGAGCGCGTTCCCGCCTCCGCGGACGGCGCCGCGTCCGGGCCCGGGCGGCGACGCGGGCGGTACGGCACCGCTCCGGGCTCCCGGAGGCCACCTACCGCGTGTCCGGATCCTTGGCCGCCGACGCGGTACTGCGCCACGTCAGGCGCGAAGGCCCCCAGGCCGCCCCCTCAGATCTTGCCGATACCGAGGGTGTTCACGGCCGGCAGCAGGCCCGAGCCGATCACCGCGAGCCAGGGGTCGCCGAGCAGGTCCGCGAGGCGGGCGGTGCGCTCGGGGCCCAGGGCGTCCCAGGGGCCCGCGGCCAGTTCGTCCGTACGCAGTTCGACCTCGGCGCGCAGGGCCCGGCCGGTCTCGGTCGCTGTGCCGCCGGGCGCCAGGAGTCCGCGCGCGACGAGCCGGTCGTGCGCCGCCGCCCACTCCTCCTCGCTCCAGCCGCGGCTCGCGAAGACCTCGCGCGGCGCCGCGCCGGCGGCCGCGAAGGAGACCAGCGCCTCGACCGGGTCGAGCCCGGCGAGCAGCAGCGCGGCCAGATGGCCGTCGCCGCGGTGTTCGCGCAGGATCGTGGCGGCCTGCCAGAGGACGAGGTGCGCGGGCTCCGGCCAGGCGAGCTCGGCGTTGGCGGCGGCCAGCGGGCGCCCGGCGGTGACCGCGGCCTCGGCTGCGCGGCGGGCCAGCGCGGCGGCCTCGGCGAGCTCGGGACCGTCGACGGCGTCCCCCAGCAGCTCCCGGTAGATACGGTTTACGGCCCGCGAGCGGGCGGCGAGCACGTCGCCGGGGGCCGCGATCCGCCAGGCGTGGGGCACGTACCTGGCGACCATGCCCGGCCGGAAGCTGTAGAAGGCGGCGGCGACCCGACCGGCGCCGGCCTCGCCCAGCGGGGCGGCCCGCCAGGCGAAGTAGCTGGGCCAGCGTTCGTCGGTGGCGTAGCCGAGCGCGGCGGCCTCCTCGAAGGCCTGTGGTGCGTAGTAGACAACGGCGTGCAGGGGCTCCAGCAGATGCCACAGCTGCCGTACACGCCCCGGATCCGTGCTGCTCACGGCCGTACCTCCGTCTTCCCGGTCTTCCCCGGACAAGCATCTTGTCACTGACAAGATTGCGCCCGTCCCCCTAACTTGTCAATGACTAGATTCCGTCCTGGGAGGTCGTAGGGTGAGGCCATGGCTGAGGAGCAACAGACGGACCGGCGTACGTACCACCACGGCGACCTGCGGCGGGCCGTACTCACCGCCGCGCTCGACGTCATCCGCGCCGACGGCCCCTCCGCCCTGAGCCTGCGCGACCTCGCCCGCCGCGCGGGCGTCTCGCACGCCGCCCCCGCCCACCACTTCAAGGACCGCGCCGGCCTGCTGACGGCCGTCGCCGCCGAGGGCTACGACCTGCTCGCCCGGACCCTCGCCGACGCGGACGACCTCAAGGACGCGGGCGTGCGGTACGTACGCTTCGCCGTCGAGCATCCGGCCCATTTCCAGGTGATGTTCCAGCCCGATCTGTACCGGCCGGACGACCCGGAGCTCACGGCCGCCCGGGCCCGCGCCGCGGAAGGGCTCCGCGGCCAGATCGCCGGCCTGCCCGCCGAGGGCCGCGGGCCCGACGCCCGGCTCGCGGGGGTCGCCGCCTGGTCCCTGGCGCACGGCTTCGCGACGCTGCTGCTCAGCCACAACCTGGCAGGGCCGGTCGGCGGCCAGGACCCGGCGGAAGTATTCCGGGCGCTGGCGGGGTTGTTGTTCAGTACGGACGACGAACGGCACCCCCGCGATCCCGGAGGCCCACGATGACGAGCGACACCTGGGACCCGACGACCCCAGGGATCCTTCCGCTGCCCTCCGGCAGACTCATCCGCGGCCGTGGTCTGCGCGAGCCCCTGCCACCCGGCCCGCACCCGGACTACGCGGTCTACCTGCTCGGCAAGCGGCCGCCGCAGGTCGACTGGGAGGCGGTCTGGATCCACTGGCCGGACTTCTGGGTCCCGACCAACCGGACCACGGCCCGCGCGGTCCTCGGCGAGGCATGGGACCGGGCGGCCACCGAACGCGTCGAGGTCGCCTGCTTCGGCGGCCGCGGCCGTACCGGCACCGCGCTCGCCTGCCTCGCCGTCATCGACGGGGTCCCGCCCACCGGGGCGGTGCAGTACGTCCGCGACAACTACGACGTGAAGTCGGTCGAGACGCCCTGGCAGAGGCGGTACGTCCGCCACTTCAAGCCCTGACCCCGTCCCGGCTCCCGGGAACAGCCGAGCCAAGGGAGCGCGCGCGTCAGAGGAGGCGCGGGGGGCGGTACGACCAGGACGACGGCCCAGAGGCGGGGCCGGGCGCGGTGCATGGCCTGGGTCTCGAACCAGCCACCACAGGGCAGAGTGTGGCGGCGGGCGGTGCCGAAGGTGGGTTCGCCGATCTCGGCGGGGTCGATGCCGAGTCCGGCGAGTTTCGAACTTGAAATGTGTGGCGGCGGTGTCTGGCTGGGGCGCGGGAGCGCCAGACCCAGACGCTGCACGGCAGCCCCCATTCAGTCAGGTGGATGCCCCGCTCGCCTAGGACCCGAGGATCGTCGTCAGGAACTCGCCGGTCCACGCCAGCAGTTCGCGGCCCACGACCGGCTTCCCGCCGATCTTGCCGCTCGTCGGGCGGGGTACGAGGACCTGCCGGGTCGGCGCCTTGATCACCGTACGGGGGTAGAGCCGCTTCAGCCGCAGCTCCTGCGACTCCCGCAACTCCACCGGCGCGAAGCGGATGTTCGGGCCCTGCAGGACGATCTCGCCGACGCCGCACGCCCGCGCCAGCATCCGCAGGCCCGCGACCAGGAGCAGGTTCTCCACCGGCTCCGGCAGCTTGCCGTAGCGGTCGGTGAGCTCCTCGCGGACCGCCTTGATGTCGTCCTCGGAGTTGGCGGCGGCGATCGCGCGGTAGGCCTGCAGACGCAGCCGCTCGCCCGGCGCGTAGTCGTGCGGGACGTGCGCGTCGACCGGCAGCTCGATCTTCACCTCCAGCGGCGGCTCCTCCTCCACACCGCCCTCCAGGGAGGCGCGGTAGTCCGCGACGGCCTCGCCGACCATCCGTACGTACAGGTCGAAGCCGACGCCCGCGATGTGACCGGACTGCTCGCCGCCGAGCAGATTGCCCGCGCCGCGGATCTCCAGGTCCTTCATCGCCACGTACATGCCCGCGCCCATCTCCGTGTGCTGGGCGATCGTGGCGAGCCGCTCGTGCGCGGTCTCCGTCAGCGGCTTCTCCGGCGGGTAGAGGAAGTAGGCGTACCCGCGCTCGCGGCCACGGCCGACCCGGCCGCGCAGCTGGTGCAGCTGCGAGAGACCGAAGTTGTCGCCGCGCTCGACGATCAGGGTGTTGGCGTTGGAGATGTCGATGCCGGACTCGACGATCGTCGTCGACACCAGCACGTCGAACTTCTTCTCCCAGAAGTCGACGACGACCTGCTCCAGCTGGCTCTCGCCCATCTGGCCGTGAGCGGTGGCGATCCGCGCCTCGGGCACGATCTCCCGCAGCCGGGCCGCGGCCCGGTCGATCGACTCGACCCGGTTGTGGATGTAGAAGACCTGGCCCTCGCGCAGCAGCTCACGCCGGATCGCGGCACCGATCTGCTTCTCCTCGTACGGGCCGACGAAGGTGAGGACCGGGTGCCGCTCCTCCGGCGGGGTGGTGATCGTCGACATCTCGCGGATGCCGGTGACCGCCATCTCCAGCGTCCGCGGGATCGGCGTGGCGGACATCGTCAGCACGTCCACGTTGGCGCGGAGCTTCTTCAGCTGTTCCTTGTGCTCGACGCCGAAGCGCTGCTCCTCGTCGACGACGACCAGGCCGAGGTCCTTGAACTTCGTCTCGGACGAGAACAGCCGGTGCGTGCCGATGACGACGTCGACCGAGCCGTCCCGCAGCCCCTCCATCGTCGCCTTCGCCTCGGACTCCGACTGGAAGCGGCTGAGCGCGCGCGTGACGACCGGGAACTGCGAATACCGCTCGGAGAACGTGCCGAAGTGCTGCTGCACCAGCAGCGTCGTCGGCACGAGGACCGCGACCTGCTTGCCGTCCTGGACCGCCTTGAACGCCGCCCGCACAGCGATCTCGGTCTTGCCGTAGCCGACGTCGCCGCAGATCAGCCGGTCCATGGGGACCGTCTTCTCCATGTCGTCCTTGACCTCGGCGATCGTGGAGAGCTGGTCGGGGGTCTCCGCGTACGGGAAGGCGTCCTCCAGCTCCCGCTGCCACGGCGTGTCCGGACCGAAGGCATGGCCCGGCGCCGCCATCCGGGCGCTGTAGAGCTTGATCAGGTCGGCGGCGATCTCCTTGACGGCCTTCTTGGCGCGCGCCTTCGTCTTCGTCCAGTCGGCGCCGCCGAGCCGGTGCAGGGTCGGGGCCTCCCCGCCGACGTACTTGGTGACCTGCTCCAGCTGGTCGGTGGGGATGTAGAGCCGGTCGCCGGGCTGGCCGCGCTTGGCCGGCGCGTACTCCACCAGCAGGTACTCACGGGTGGCGCCCTGCACGGTCCGCTGCACCATCTCGATGTACCGGCCGACGCCGTGCTGCTCGTGCACGATGTAGTCGCCGACCTCCAGGGTCAGCGGGTCGATCTGCTTGCGGCGCCGGGTCGGCATCCGCTGCCCGTCCTTGCCGGCCGCCTTCTGCCCGGACAGGTCCGTCTCGGTCAGTACGGCCAGCTTCAGCGCCGGGTCGACGAAGCCGTAGTCGATCGAGCCGCACGCCACGTGCACCAGCGCCGGCGACAGCTCCCCCAGGTCGGCGTCGAGCCGGGCCGGGATGCCCTCGCCGCCGAGGACCTCGACCGTACGGGCCGCCGGGCCGTGCGCCTCCGTCACGAACACCGTCCGCCAGCCGTCGGCGAGCCAGCCCTTGGTGTCGGCGAGCGCCCGGGCGGTGTCGCCGCGGTACGACTCCGGGGCGTGCATCCCCAGCTTGAGGGTGTCCCCCGCCGCGTCAGCGGCAAATGTCTCCGTCAGCTCCTCGTCCGCCGCGAACGGCGAGACGGACCACCACATCATGCCGAGCTCGCGCGCCCGGTCCCGTACGTCCGCGATCCCCCACAGCGACGCCGCGCCGACGTCGATCGGGGCCTCGCCGCCGCCGGCCGTGGCCGCCCAGGACGCCTGCAGGAACTCCTGACTCGTCGCGACCAGGTCCGCCGCCCTCGTCCGCACCCGCTCCGGGTCGCAGACCACCGCCATCGACCCCGCCGGCATGACGTCGAGCAGCAGCTCCATGTCGTCCACCAGGACCGGCGCGAGGGACTCCATGCCCTCGACCGCGATCCCCTCGGCGATCTTGCCGAGGAGTTCGCCCAGCTCCGGGTGGGCCTCGGCGAGCGCGGCGGCCCGCTCCCTCACGGAGTCCGTCAGCAGCAGCTCGCGGCAGGGCGGCGCCCACAGGCCGTGCTCGGCGATCTCCAGGGACCGCTGGTCGGCGACCTTGAAGTAACGGATCTCCTCGACGTCGTCGCCCCAGAACTCGATCCGCAGCGGATGCTCCTCGGTGGGCGGGAACACGTCCAGGATCCCGCCGCGCACCGCGAACTCGCCGCGCTTCTCGACCAGCTCCACGCGCGCGTACGCGGCCGCTGCGAGCCCGTCCACGATCGCGTTCAGATCGGCCTGCTGACCGGTCCGCAGCGCCACCGGCTCCAGGTCACCGAGCCCCTTGACCTGCGGCTGGAGCACCGACCGTACGGGCGCCACGACCACCGACACGGGACCGGCTGCCGGGTCGTCCGGCGACGGGTGGGCGAGCCGGCGCAGCACCGCGAGCCGGCGGCCGACGGTGTCGGAGCGGGGCGAGAGCCGCTCGTGCGGCAGCGTCTCCCAGGAGGGGTAGTCCACCACCGTGTCCGGGTCGAGCAGGCCGCGCAGCGCCGCCGCGAGGTCCTCGGCCTCCCGGCCGGTCGCGGTCACGGCGAGCACCGGCCGCCCGGCCTCCCGGGCCAGCGCCGCCACCGTGAAGGGGCGGGCCGCCGGCGGGCCGACCAGGTCGACATGCATACGGTTGCCGTCGGCGGCGGCCTTCACCGCTTCGGCGAGGGCCGCGTCTCGTACGACGGCGTCGAGCAGACCGTGCAGGCTCATGGGTGTTCCATCCGCGGGTGGCCGAACTGGGCATCTCGGTCAGCGCTGGGCAACGCGAACCGCCCGACACGTCGTACGGGCCGGGGGTTCCCAGACTACGCCCAGACCTCACGCGCCACCGTGTCAACCGAATCGCCCCGCCCAGGCGTACAGACCATGAGACCTGTCCCACCACCAGGAGACCGCATTGACCGTCGAGGAGTTCGAGGAGTTCTACGCTCACTCCGTCACTCAGCTGGTGGGACAGGTCTATCTGATGACGGGCGACCTCCACGAGGCGCAGGACGTCGTCCAGGAGGCGTTCGTACGGGCCTGGGGGCGGCGCGCCAAGCTGTCCCGGGCCGCCGGGCCCGAGGCGTGGATCCGGACCGTGGCCTGGCGGCTCGCGGTCAGCCGCTGGCGGCGCCGGGGCCGGGCCGTGGAGGCCTGGCGGCGGCACGGGGCCGCCCAGGACGCCGCGGCGCCCCCGCCCGACCCGGACACGGTCGCGCTGGTCTCCGCGCTGCGCACGCTGCCCGAACGGCAGCGGCGGGTCGCCGTCCTGCACTACGTGTGCGACCTGACCGTCGAGCAGATAGCGGCCGAGACCGGAGTCTCGGCGGGCACGGTCAAGACTCATCTCTTCCGGGCCCGCGCCGCCCTCGCACCTCAGCTGACCCCCGAGGAGGACCACCGTGTCTGAGCCCGAGCTCCGTCCCGCCGGGGACGATCCGCTGGCCCGCGCCCTCAAGCGGGCCGCCGCGGCCGGCGGGCGGCGCATCGTGCCCGCGCCGGCCGCGCAGGTCACCGTGCGCGGGATGCGGCGCCGGGCTCGCCGGGTCGCGGCCGCCGCCGCGTGCGTGGTGTGCGTCCTGGCGGGCACGGGCGCGGCCGTCTCGCTGCGGGAGACGCACGGCCCCGTGCCGCCCGCGTCCGTCACCGACACGCCCTCGCCCTCGCCGTCCCCGTCGGAGCCGGGCGAGCCGTCCGCGTCGGTGCCTCCGACGGCGTCGCCGACGACGCCGCCGGCCGGGTCGGCGACCGCGTCCCCGCCCGAGTCCTCGCCACCGCCGACGAGCCCCGGCGGCGACGCCGCGAGCGTCACGCCCACCACACAGGCCCCCACCACCGGCAGCCCGTCCGGCACGCCGCCCGAGCGACCCTGACGTGAAGGACACCGGCATGCGAGGAGCCCTGCTCGACCCGCCCGCGACCGGGCCGGCCGCCGGCGAGGACGCGGACGGCGACGGCGCGATACCCGGGCCGGGGCCCGCCCCGGCACCCCCTTCGGCGCCGCCCGCGCGGCGTCGGCGCGACCCCTGCCCGTACGCCCTCGCCGCCCTGCTGTTCGCCGCCTACGCGACCCTGTCCGTGCTGCGCCACCACGCCCTGGCCACCCGCTCCTGGGACCTGGGCATCTTCGAGCAGGCCGTCCGCGGCTACGCCCACCTCCAGGCTCCCGTCGCCGACCTCAAAGGGCCCGGCACCCACATCCTCGGCGACCACTTCAGCCCGGTGACCGCGCTGCTCGCCCCCGCCTACCGGCTCTTCCCCACCCCCGTCACCCTCCTCGTCGCCCAGGCCGCCCTGTTCGCGCTGTCGGTCGTCCCCGTCACCAGGGCGGCCACCCGGCTCCTCGGCCGGGGCGGCGGCCTCGCCCTCGGAGTGGCGTACGGGCTGTCCTGGGGCGTCCAGCGGGCCGTCGACTTCGACTTCCACGAGATCGCCTTCGCCGTCCCGCTGATCGCTTTCTCCCTGGAGGCCGTCCTGCGCGGCCGGTGGCGGGCCGCCCTGCTGTGGGCGCTGCCGCTGGTCCTGGTCAAGGAAGACCTCGGCACCACCGTCGCCGCGCTCGCGCTGGTCGTGGCCTGGCGGGCCCGCCGGTCCAGGCCCCAGGTGCTGCCGTACGCGATCGGGACCGCCGCCTTCGGGATCCTGGCGACCCTGCTCACGCTGACCGTGCTGATCCCGGCGTTCAACACCACCGAGGCGTACGACTACTGGAGCAAGCTCGACGGCGCGGGCAACCCCCTCACCACCGGCCTGGAGACCAAGACCAGGACGCTGCTGTGGCTGCTGCTGCCCACCACCGGCCTGCTCGCCGTGCGCTCCCCGCTGCTGCTGGCCGCCCTGCCCACACTGGGATGGCGGTTCCTCTCCGCCGACGACCACTACTGGTCCACGGACTGGCACTACAACGCCGTCCTCATGCCCGTCCTGCTGCTCGCCCTCGCCGACGCCGTGGACATCTCGCGCCGCAGCCCGCGCCCCTGGCTACGGACGTACGCGACGCACCTGCCGGCCTGCGCGGTGGCGGCCGCGCTCGCCCTGACGACCTCGCTGCCGCTGTCGATGCTCACGAAACCGGAGGCCTACCGGCCGCCCGCCCGGGTCGCGGCGGCGAAGGAGCTGCTCGACACGATCCCCGACGGCGCCACCGTGGAGGCGAACGTCGGCCCGATCGCCCGGCTGACCGCACGCTGCCGGGTCTTCTGGATCGGCGACACCCGCGGCATCACCCCGCAGTTCATCGCGCTGGGCAACGAAGACCTCGACGACCCGGTGGCGTACGCCAAGCGGCTGCACCCGGAGGCCCGCTGGGCCCTGGAGGGCGAGGCCGGCGGCTACGTGGTGCTACGGCGCCGGTGACCCGGGCACGGCAACGGCCCCGGTGAGCATGGAGGATGCTCACCGGGGCCGGCACGGCCAATCCTACGGAACCGGTCCGCGCTACTCCGTGGCGATGGCGCCCAGAACGTTCATCCGGCCGGCCCGGAACGCCGGGACCAGCGCGGCGAACAGCCCCACGAACGCCGACCCGACGAAGACCGTCAGGATCGTCGGCCACGGGATCTCCAGCACACCCAGGCCCTCCAGGGCGAGCAGCCGCTGCGCGGAGGTGCCCCAGCCCATGCCGAGCCCGAGCCCGAGCAGCGCGCCGAACAGGGCGATGACGACGGACTCCAGACGGATCATCCGGCGCAGCTGACGCCGCGACAGACCGATCGCCCGCATCAGCCCGATCTCCCGGGTCCGCTCCACCACCGACAGGGCCAGCGTGTTCACCACACCGAGCACCGCGACGATGATCGCCAGCGCCAGCAGGCCGTAGACGATGTTGAGGAGCTGGCCGACCTGGTCCTTCAGGTCCTGCTTGAAGTCGGCCTGGTTCTGCACCTTGTACTGCGGATAGGCGGCGAGGGACTTCTTGAGCGCCTCGTAGCTCGCGCTCTCCTTGCCGTCCTGCGCCGTCGCGAACATGATCATGTTCTGGGGCATGCGGTCGGCGGGGACGTACCGCGCCGCGGTCGTGATGCTGGTGTACATCGCGCCCTTGTCGACGTTCCCCTCGTCGGAGGTGATCGCCGCGACCTTCAGCTTCGCCGTCCGGCCGCCGGGGAAGCCGACCGTGAGCGTGTCACCGACCTTCACCCCGTGCTTGGTGGCGTAGTCGTCACCGACCGACATGGCGTTCTCGCCGTACGCGGCGGACAGTTCACCGGCGACCATCGTGCGCCGCAGATCCTGCGCATAGGTCGGGTCGGCGGCGGTCAGACCGTCCTTCTCCGGCTTGCCGCCGGGGGCCGCGACGGTGACGTCCAGCCACTTGTACTCGGTGACATGGTCCAGTCCGGCCGTCTTCTCCACCGCCCGCTGCGCCTGCGGCATGATCGGCTGGCCGTTGGAGGACTGGACGATGAAGTCCGCGCCGACCGACCGGTCCAGCTCCTCGGTGGCCGAGGCGACCATCGACGAGCCGACCACCGACAGACACGCCACCAGCGCCAGACCGATCATCAGGGCCGCGCCGGTCGCTCCCGTACGGCGCGGGTTGCGCAGCGCGTTGCGCTCGGCCATCCGCCCCACGGGCCCGAACATCCGCAGCACGAGCACGCTGATGGCCCGGACCACCGCGCCCGCCAGCAGCGGGCCGACGACGATGAAACCGATCAGGCTCAGGACGACGCCGAGGCCGAGCCAGAGCGAGCCCGCACCGGCCTTCTCGGCCTGCGTGGCGGCCCACAGCGCCGCCGCCCCGCCGCCGGTGAGGACCAGGCCGAGCCCGCCCCGCACCAGACCGGCCTTGCCGTCGGCGGGCGTTCCGGCGTCGCGCAGCGCCGCCATCGGGGAGACCTTGCCGGCCCGGCGGGCCGGGATGTACGCGGCGAGGACGGTGACGACGACACCGAGGCCCAGACCCACGGCCGGGGTCGTCCACTTCACCGTCAGGTCCTGCGTGGACAGCTCCATGCCCATGGACGACATGAGCTCCATCAGACCGACGGCGAGCCCCACTCCGGCGGCCACGCCGACGACGGAGCCGACGACGCCGAGCAGCAGGGCCTCGACCAGGACCGAGCGGTTGACCTGCTTGCGGCTCGATCCGATGGCCCGCATCAGACCGATCTCGCGGGTGCGCTGGGCCACCAGCATCGAGAACGTGTTGACGATGAGGAAGATGCCGACGAGGAAGGCGATCCCGGCGAAGCCGAGCATCGCGTACTTCATCACGTCCAGGAACGACCCGACGTCCTCCCGGCCGGCGTCCGCCGCCTCCTTCTGGGTCTGCAACTTGTACGGGCCGTCCAGGACGGCGGCGACGTTCCGCTTCAGCGTCTCGTCGCTCACCCCGGGCGCCGCCTCCACCGCGACGTTGGTGAACAGCCCTTCCTTGCCGAGCAGTTCACGCTGGGCGGTGGCGGTGTCGAAGTAGACGACGGCCGCCCCGGGGTTGGTGACCTTGAAGGAGGCGATGCCGGAGATCTTCGCCGTGAAGTCGCCGGTGACGGCGATGGTGCGCAGCTCGTCGCCGGGCTTCAGGCCGTGCTTCTCGGCGGTGTCGGCGTCGACCATCACGTCGGTGGGGGCGCGCGGGGCGTGGCCGGAGGTGATCTCCATCGACCGCAGGTCGTTACGGGTCCAGTTGCCGGCGATGGTGGGCGCGCCGCTGGTGGGGCCGACGTTCTCGCCGTCGGCGTTCACGACCGTGACGCTCATGGAGACGACGGCGCCCTCGGCCGCCTTGACGCCCTCGGCCCGCTCCACCTGGCCCACGAGCGAGGCGGGGAGGGTCTCGGGCCGGCCGGTCTGCGGGGTCTCGTCGTCGCTCCCGGCCGCCTTCGGGCTGACGGTCACATCGGGCGCGCTCACCGCGAACAGCTTGTCGAAGGTGGTGTTCATGGTGTCGGTGAAGACGAGCGTGCCCGACACGAACGCCACCGACAGCACCACGGCCACCGCGGAGAGCGCCATCCGGCCCTTGTGGGCGAGGAAGTTGCGCAGGGAGGTTCTGAGCACGGTCATGAGGTCCGCCCGCGCGCGTCGAAGTCCTTCATCCGGTCCAGGACGGCCTCGGCGGTCGGCCGGTACATCTCGTCGACGATCCGCCCGTCCGCGAGGTAGAGCACCCGGTCCGCATAGGAGGCGGCCACCGGGTCGTGGGTGACCATGACGATGGTCTGGCCGAGCTCGTCCACCGACTGGCGCAGGAAGCCGAGGACTTCGGCGCCCGCGCGGGAGTCCAGGTTTCCGGTCGGCTCGTCACCGAAGATGATCTCGGGCCGGGCGGCGAGGGCACGGGCCACGGCGACCCGCTGCTGCTGGCCGCCGGAGAGCTGGTTCGGCCGGTGCCGCAGGCGCTCGCCGAGCCCGACGGTCTCCACGACCCGGTTCAGCCAGGCCGGGTCCGCCTTACGGCCGGCTATGTCCATCGGGAGCGTGATGTTCTCCAGCGCGTTCAGCGTCGGCAGCAGATTGAACGCCTGGAAGATGAAGCCGATACGGTCCCGGCGCAGCTGGGTCAGCTTCTTGTCCTTCAGGCCGGTGATCTCGGTCTCGTCGAGGAAGATCTGACCGCCGGTCACGGAGTCCAGACCGGCCAGGCAGTGCATCAGCGTCGACTTGCCGGACCCGGACGGGCCCATGATGGCGGTGAACTGGCCACGGGCGATGTCCACGTCGACATGGTCGAGGGCCACGACGCGGGTCTCACCCGAGCCGTACGCCTTGACGACCTGCCGCCCCCGCGCGGCGACGGCCGTTCGCGTTCCAGTACCCCCGTGCCTGGGAATGGTCACAGCCGAAGTCACGGTATGTCTCCTATTTCGCCGATAACTGGATCTGCCGAAAGACCGGATCCACTGACAGCCGAATCCGCTGTCCGGATCTGGTTCGAGTCTGTCGGGGCGAGGGGGGTCGGCGCGCTGGTGCGCAGCGCACTGTTCACCCTGGGGTTTTCCCCACCCCCCGCGCGGTGGCGGGGCTCTCCCCTGCCCCGTAAGACCAAGGTAAGGACCGGTTTCGGCCATCACCTCCTCCGGCGGGACGACCCATCCCCGGTCCGGATGAGGGAGGTTCCCCTAAGGGCTCTCCGCCCCCGGGCCTAAGGGCTCTCCGCCCCCGGGCCGACCTCACCCTGGGGACTCTGCCCCCTCCCGCAGGGTGAGGTGCAAGTGAGAGGCTGTCCCGGGCGCGATACATGCATAGGGAAAGGAATCCCGGTGAGCGAAGCGACGACGCCTGCCGCTTCACCGGCCGTCGCCCCGCGCGGGCGGGGACCGGTCGTCGCGGCCCTCATGCTCGGCATGGCGCTCGTCGCCCTCGACGGCACCATCGTCTCCACCGCCGTCCCCCAGATCGTCGGCGATCTGGGCGGGCTGGCCGTCTTCTCCTGGCTCTTCTCCGGCTATCTCCTCGCCGTCACGGTGACCCTGCCGGTCTACGGCAAACTCTCCGACACCTTCGGCCGCAAGCCGGTCCTGATCGCCGGGATCATCCTCTTCCTGATCGGCTCCGTGCTGTGCGCGGCCGCATGGAACATGCCGTCCCTGATCGCCTTCCGCATCGTCCAGGGCCTGGGCGGCGGCGCGCTCCAGGGCACCGTGCAGACCCTCGCGTCCGACCTCTACCCCCTCAAAGAACGCCCGAAGATACAGGCCCGGCTCTCCTCGGTCTGGGCCACGGCGGCGGTCGCCGGCCCGGCGGCGGGCGGCCTGCTCGCCGGCTACGCCGACTGGCGCTGGATCTTCCTGATCAACCTGCCGGTGGGCGGGCTCGCCCTGTGGCTGATCGCCCGCCATCTGGTGGAACCGGCCCGCGCCACGGCGGAGGGTGCCGGGGAAGGCGGTGACGGCGGCCGGGACGCCTCGCGTACGGGACCTGGGGGCCGGGACGCCTCGCGTACGGGCCGGGGGAGCCGGGACGCCTCGCGTACGGGCCGGGGGAGCCGGGACCGCTCGCGTACGGGCCGGGGGAGCCGGGACGCCTCGCGTACGGGCCGGGGGAGCCGGGACCGCTCGCGTACGGGCGCCGGTGGCCGCCGCCGGCCCAAGGTCGACTGGCTCGGGGCGCTCGCCATCTTCGCCACCGGCACCCTGCTGCTCACCGCGCTCGTCCAGGGCGGCGTCGCCTGGCCCTGGCTCTCCGCGCCCTCCCTAGGCCTCTTCGGCGCCGCCACCGTGGCCGCCGCGTTCACCGTCGTCGTCGAACGGCGCGCCGCCGAGCCGATCATCCCCGGCTGGACATGGCGCCGCCGCACCATCGCCGCCGTCAACCTCGCCCTCGGCGCCCTGGGCCTGCTCATGGTCGCCCCCACCGTCTTCCTGCCCACCTACGCCCAGGCCGTCCTCGGCCTCGGACCGATCGCGGCCGGCTTCGTCCTCTCCGCGATGACCCTGACCTGGCCGGTCAGCGCGGCGTTCTCCAGCCGCCTCTACACCCGCATCGGCTTCCGGCTCACCGCCGTCATCGGCATCACGCTGTCGCTGCTGACCCTGCTGGCCTTCCCGTTCCTGCCCTTCCCCGGGGAGCCCTGGCAGCCGACCTTGATCATGCTGCTGCTCGGCGCGGCACTCGGCCTGTTCCAGCTGCCGCTGATCGTCGGCGTCCAGTCGACCGTGCCCTGGTCCGAGCGGGGCACCACCACCGCCTCGGTACTCTTCTGCCGCCAAGTCGGCCAGAGCGTCGGCGCCGCCCTCTTCGGAGCCGTCGCCAACGGCGTCCTGGCCGCCCGGCTCGGCGGCGGCGACGACTTCGACTCCCTCGCCCGCACCCTCACCGACGGCACCGCCTCCGAACAGGTGCGGCGGGCCGTCGACGCCGCCGTGGACTACGTGTACGTGGGCGCGGCGGCCGCGGCGGCCCTGGCGCTGCTCGCCCTGCTCACCCTCGCCCCGCGCCGCTTCCCCGTCCTCACCGAGGAGGCACTCGACGGGACGCGGGCGGAGGGGGCGGAAAAGCCGACGACCCACCAAGGCACGCTCAGGACTCCTCGTCCTCCGTCTCCACCGCCGCCCCCCGCCCGGTGAGCGCCGCCAGACTGCCGCGGACATGTTCCATGTGGGCCTGGAGCTCCTCCCGGGCCTCCGCGTGCTCCCGCAGCACCCGTTCCGTCTCCCGCTCGGTCCGCTCCCGCTGGGCCCGCGCCGCCGACAGCAGCTCGTCCGCACGGGCGTCGGCGTCCTCCTGGCCGTGCCGGGCGCTCTCCTCCAACTCGGCGAAGTCCCGCTTCGCCTCCGAAAGCCGCGCCTCCGCATACCCCGTCAGCTCCGCGTGCCGGGCATCCAGCGCCGCCTCCCGTTCGGCGAGTTCATGCTCCAGCTCCTCCAGCCGCTCGGCCCGCTCCGCCTCGTCCGCCGCGAGCAGCTCGTCGATCCGGCGGCGCGTCGCCTCCAGCTCCTCCTGCGCCTCGCCCCGCTCACGCTCGGCGTCCGCGCGGGCCGCCGCCCGTACCGCGTCCGCCTCCTCCCCGGCCGACCGCAGCACCCCACGGGCCCACTCCTCCGCCTCCGCCCGGACCGCGTCCGCGCCGGCGCGCGCCGCGTCCCTGGCCTGACGCCCCGCCACCTCGACCGCATCCTGCAGCGCCTGCGCCTGCTCGGCCGCGCCCGCCCGGACCGCGTCCGCCTCGTCCTCCGCGAGGACCAGGATGTGCTGGGCCCGGCTGCCCAGGGACTCGTACCGCTGCGGAGCGAGCCCTGCCACCACCTCCCGCAGCCGCGCCGCCTCCTCCTCCATCTCCTTCGCCAGGACGGTGAGCCGCGCCGCCCGCTCCCACGCCGTGTCCCGCTCCGCGGAGAGGTCGGCGAACCGGCGGTCCACCTGCTCCGCGCGGTAGCCGTAGCCGCGGCCGCGGACGACGGCGAAGCCATGCGATGTCGCTTCCGAACTCATCCCTGCCGGCTCCTCTCACGATGAACCATTCCTCGGTCAAGGATGCGGCAATTGCGGACAGAAACGGCGGTGCCCTGGCCTGGATCCAGACCGGGGCACCGCCGTTCGTGCACGTTCGCGGGCATTCCCGCGGGGGCTCAGCTCAGAGCAGTCCGTCCCACATCTGCTCCAGCAGCACGGACCACCAGCTCTCCGGCGACGCCAGCGCCGCCGGATCCACCATCGCCAGCTGCGCCTGGAAGTCCACCGTCCAGCGCCCCGCCTGCTCCGGGTTGAGCCCGAACCGCAGCCGCCACATCCGCCCCAGCAGCGCCATCGAGCGGGTGAACTCGGGCAGACCGCTGTTCACGAACTGCGGCGCCACCGGCTGACCACCCGGACCGGCCTCCACCGGCACCGCCACGATGTGCGCCGTGCCGTACTGCACACAGATCGCCCGGCCGAAGTCCGAACCGACCACCAGATACGACCCCGCGTCCGCCGCGGGCTGCACCTGCCTCTGCGCGGCCAGCTCGGCCAGCGTCGGCACCACCGGCTGAGCCGGCTGCGCCCAGAAGAACGGCCCGAAGTCCGCCGGAAGACCCGCCCACACGAGCGTACGGGCCACCATCTCCGGCACACCCTGACGCGACACCGCCCGCTGGTCGAACCGGCAGATCCCCGGCCCGAACGCGCCCGCCAGCTCCTGCGCGATCGCCTCCGGCGGCACCGGCGGCGCGGGCTGCACCTGCGGCAGCGGCGCCCGCACCGGAGCCGGCCGCGCCGGACCGTCCGCGACCTGGTGCAACTCCCCCTGGTGCGTGAGCAGCTGACGCATGCCCTGCTGACGGCCCGCGTGATCCCGGCCGTACGGCGCGATACTGGTGATCCGCGCCTGCGGCCACGTCTCCCGGATCATCCGGGCGCAGTAACCACCGGGCAGCTCGCACGACTCCAGCTCGGTGTGCAGCTCCAGCACCTGGTCCGGCGGGATGTTCATGGCACGCAGCTCATGGAAGATCTGCCACTCCGGATGCGGCGTACCGGGCGCCGAGCGGCGGATGAGCTGCTGCTCGGACCCGTCCGGCGCGCGGTAGCGCAACACTGCCTGGTAGCCGGGGCCCACGGTCGGCTGACCCATCGACTGCTGCGGATACCCGTACGCGGGACCGGGCCCGGGACCGGGCACAGGGCCGGGGCCGGGAGCCGGAGCGGGCGCCGGGGCAGGAGCGGGAGGCGGCGGGGTACCGGGCCCCATCTGACCCGGATGCGCCAGCATCGTCGCCGCGTGCTGCATCCCCCCACCGGGCGCCCCGGGCGGAGCCGGAGGCGGCGGCGCACCAGGACCAGCCGGGCCACCCGGGCCCGGGTGCGCCAGCATCGTCGCCGCGTGCTGAACGTCCCCACCACCGGGCGCGCCAGGAACACCGGGCGGAGCCGGAGGCGGCGGCGTACCGGGCCCCATCTGGCCCGGATGCGCCAGCATCGTCGCGGCATGGTGCACCCCACCACCGGGAGCCCCGGGAGCGCCAGGCGCGGCGGGCGGAGCCGGAGGAGCCGGAGGCGGCGGCGCACCAGGACCAGCCGGGCCACCCGGGCCCGGGTGCGCCAGCATCGTCGCCGCGTGCTGTACGCCCCCACCACCAGGCGCGCCAGGAACACCGGGCGGAGCCGGCGGCGGCGGAGTGGTCGCCCCGGTGCCCCGCCCGCCCGTCGGCGGCAGCGCGGCCTTGCTCGTCGCGGCGTCGGCGATGTCCGCGGGCCCGCCCGCGGGCGTGGCGAACGGGTCCCGCGCGGGCGGAGGCGTCGCCCCCGCACCGGGCGCGGCGAACGGATCACCGGGAGCCGCCGGGGCCACAGGGGCAGCCGGCGCCGGGGCGTCCGGGCGCAGGGCAGGGGCCACCGCCGTCCTCGGCAACTGGCTGCCACCCGACATCAGGGCCGTCGGAGCGTCCGCACCCACCGCCGGCGGCGGAGTGTCCTCGTCGTCCGTCCCCGACAGCGGCGGCGCGAACACCGTCGCCGGCAGCGGTACGGAACCGCTGTCGTCGTCCGAGGCGTTCGCATCCGCCCACGGAGCACGCGGCGGCACCCCCTCGGACGCCGTCGGCTCGTGCTCCGGACCACCGGTTCCGGCGCTCGGCCACGAGGCCCCCGACGACGAACCCGGCTCCCACGGCGCGGACTGGTCCGACGAACTCCCGGCCGCCTGCGACGCGTTCGCAGACGGAACAGCGGAAGGAACAGCAGGCGAAGCAGCGGCGGCGACAGGTGCGGCGGGCGCGGCCCCCGGCTGGGGCGACGACGAGGACTCCGCAGACGCCCCGTCCCTCCGCGCGTCCGGAATCCCCAGCTTGTCCGCCGCCTCCTGCAACCACTCCGGCGGACTCAGCAAGAACGACGTCTGATTCAGATCGATCCGCTCAGGCGCCGCCGCCACCGGCTCCGACGCCTCCTGCGTCACCCCGTACTCCTCCTCATACCGACGGATCACCTCACCCACCGGCAACCCCGGCCACAACGACGCCTCGCCACTGTCCCGGGCAATCACCAGCCGCTGCCGGCCACCGTCCGACGTCGGACCGTCCTCACGGTCCTCCGCCCACACCACGAACCCCAGCTCGAACTCCCGCACCCGCACCTCACGGTGCTGATACACGGGCACATCGCCGTTGATCCACTCTTCCGCGCGCTCCTGCGCCTGCGCGAAGGTCACCACCGAGCGCTCACCCCTCGTCCAAAACCGGGACAGCACGCGCGAAGCCGCCGTCAACCATCAGGTTCGCCACCGTCTCCAGCTCCGGCGGGCTCCCCGCCAGCCGTTGCAAGAACTCGTCGAAGTCCGCACCGCACGGCAGCAACAACCGCTCCACGCGCTCCTGCACACTCCACCCGTCCTGATCCCGCGCATCGTCATACGCACAGAACCACACCGAGCCGATGTCCCCGCCCTTCACCTTCACCGCGAGGATCCCACCCTGGACAAAACCGACGCCCAGATAGTCCTTCGTCAGATGATCACGCAGACACTTGTTGACATACACCAGGTCATTGGCCGCCGCCTGCTCCCGCACCGTGAAGAACGGCTGGTCCACCAGCAGCCCCAACTCGGCATCCAGCGCCACACCCACCGGCGCACAACCACCCGCCGCCTTCAGGAACGAGCGGTACGCACCCGGAAGCCGGTACCCCAGGTCCTCCTCCACCCCCAGCAACTGCTGCTCGGAGACAGAAACCGACCCCTTCGGCAGACCGAAATGCGCAGGCCGCGTCTCCTGAAGAGGCCGCGTACCCCGCTTCCCATGATCCACCGCCGCCGTCGCCACACCACCGTGATGCCGCAGCAACGCCTTCACCTCGACCGGCACCAACTCCATCCGGCGCGTACCCGCCACGTGATGCCACGTCCAGCCGTGCGGCGTCGCCACCGGCGCCACCGTGTCCCACAGCTCATGCCCCGCACCATGCTGCGCCGCATTCGCCGACACGTAATCCGTGAGCCGCAACTCGTCCACACCGAACCCCTCCGGAGGATCGGCGATCTCCGCGGCCGCCCGCGCGTACGGCGAGAAATCCGGATAGCCGTTCTCGTCCACCCGCACCCCTCTAGGATGCCGGGACGCCCGGACCGGATCCGGGAAGTGCACGACCTGCCCGGCATAGGCCGCGTTCGGTGGCGCGGCATTCCCCCGGCCCTGGGGGCCGGGAGGTGCCCCAAGCCCGAGCCGACCTGTCGTCATGGCGGATGACCCCCTGCTGCGTCTGGCTGGTTCCGCACAGCCTATGCGGTGCCCCGCCGCCCGGTCCCGGCCCGCATCCACCGTGACCAACCGTCACAGCCACGTGACCCAAAGACGCCCCCACACCACCCCACGACACACCCACGACACGTTTCAGCGCCCCAGCTTCCACACGACCCACCCCATTTGGCAGGCTGTAACCGCAACTCGGGGGATTGCGTAGGAGGGGAAGACCGCACAATGCACGCAGCACAGGCCGGTACGACGAATACCGGAGGCGATCCACGCCTCAGCTGGAGCAGCGCCGAACCCAACCGCGCCCCCTTACTGCGTCAACGCCGCGACGGCATCCTTCCCACCGTAGGAGCAGCACTCTCCGTCCGCGGCGAAACCCTCACCTGCACCGCCGGACGCGGCGAACACCCACCCCCGCTGCACCCCCTCGTCCAGGACTTCCTGGACACCCTCACCAGCGGCCAACGCGAACGCTTCACCGGCCGCTGCCCCGAAGCCATCCTGCTCTCCCGCCACCTCACCGCGACCGAAGCAGGCCGCTCCAAACGCGCCCAGCGCAAACCACTCACCCCCGGCGAAGCCCGCCGCTCCCTCAAGCACGCCAAACTCACCGCCCGCCGCATCCGCGAAGACGGCGACCCCCTCCACGGCAGCTACGCCGCCCCCTGCCGCTCCTGCACGGCCATGCTCGCCCACTTCGGCGTACGCCCCGTCGACCCCACCGCCCAGAACGGCTGAACCCCGCCCCCATGCCCGACCTCAACACCACACGCTTCCCCGTCGCCGTCGACGCCGCCCTGCGCGAAGCCGGCTGGCAACCCGGCCGCTGGGACATCAAACAGGCCGAACACTGGGCCGACACCCTGCGCGCCCATGTCTCCCCCGCCGGCCACCGCCACACCCTCTTCCCCGCCGCCGTCGAAGCCTGGGCCGAATTCGGCGGACTCCACATCACCGCCCCCGGCCCCGGCCGGGAAATCGCCCCCGCCACCCTCCACATCGACCCACTCGCCGGACTCCACCTCGCCCGCACCCTCGCCGACCTCGGACGCGCACTCGACACCGAAATCGCCCCACTCGGCGAAGAAGGCGACCACCAAGCCGTCCTCGCCATCGACACCGAAGGCCGCGTCTACAGCCTCGACCACACCGGCGACTGGTACCTCGGCAACACCATCGACGCCGCCCTCGCCACCCTGATCACCGGGGCCCGGCCCACCCGCCTCGTCTCCCCCTGACAGCCAGGCTCAGACAACCCCACCCGTCGGCAACACCGCCGACACCCGGAAACCACCCGCATCCGTCGGCCCCGACACAAACACCCCACCCAGAGCCGTCACCCGCTCCCTCATCCCCACCAGACCATTGCCCCCGCTCGGCAGACCCGCATCCGCCACCGCCCCGTCCGACGGACCGTTCTCCACCTGCATCGCCACCTCCGCCTCACGGTGCGCCAGCCGAACAATCACCTTCGCCCCCGCCGCATGCTTGTGCACATTCGTCAGCGCCTCCTGCACCACGCGGTACGCCGTCTGCTCCACCTCCGGCGCATACACCCGCGCCTCCCCCATCACCACCAGCTCCACCACCGTGCCGGCCTGCCGCGACTGCTCCACCAGCTCCGCCACATGCTCCAGACACGGCCCCTCAGAGCCCCCACCCGCATCAGCCGCAGCCTGAGCAGCCGCCGCAGCAGCCATCCCCACCGCCGCCAACGGCACCGGAGCCACCCCACGCACCTGCCCCGCGCCCCCGGCGTCCTCCCGCAGCACCCCCAACATCTCCCGCAGCTCCGTCAACGCCTGACGCCCCATGTCACCCACCAGAGCCGCGTTCTTCACCGCCTTCTGCGGATCCTTCAACGCCACCGCCTGCAACGCCGCCGCATGCACCACCATCAGACTCACCCGGTGCGCGACCACGTCATGCATCTCCCGCGCGATCCGCGTCCGCTCCTCCTGCCGCGCCCACTGAGCCCGCTGCTCAGCCCGGTCCGCCAGCAACGACAGCTCCTGCTCAAGACTGTCCGCCCGCTCCCGCAGACTCTCCATCAGCCGCCGCCGCGCCCCTATGTACAGACCGAACAGCACAGGCGGCGCGTTCAGCCCCAGCGTCATGATCACCGACACCAGCGGGACGTACCACGCGGAGGCGTCGAAATCCGCCTCCGCCATGTCCTGCCGCAGCCGCACAAAGGTCACGATCATCACCGCGACCATCGACATCCCCGCGAGCGCGGCGATGATCCGCCGGGGCACCTCGGACGCCGCGAGCGTGTACAGCCCGACGATGCCCATCAGATAGCCCATCTCGGCCGGCGTCACCGCGATCGACACGAGCACCACGACGATCGGCCACCGCCGCCGCAACACCAGCACGGCCCCGACGACCAGCCCGAACAACACCCCCACCGGCACCGGCACCCCGGCCCGATCGGCGAACCCGACCCCCTCCAGCGCACACTCCAGCGCGGACACCAGGCCAAGCCCCACGTCCAACGCGACACTCCGCCGCCGCTCCCACCACCACCAGCCACGAGCGGCAACGCCCGCCGCGTCCTGGTGTGCCCCCGATGTGGTCATGCCTCCCAGACTAAGGGCGGTGGCGAGCGATTTTCCGGGGGGTACGGGAGCACGGAAAATGGCGATTCACCCTCGAAACGGGCAGAGATCCCCCGAACAACTGAATCGCCCGCGCTTTCGAGCCGGACGTCCGGATTCCGGACGACGGTATGCCCATGACCTCCACCACCGGCAAGTACGCCGACTTCGAGGGCCTTCGCCGCCAGGCGATCGCCCTGCGCCGCGAAGGCCTCAGCCGCCGCCAGATCCGCGACCGCCTCTTCGTCGACAACAACGACATCCTCAACCGCCTCCTGGACGGCGAACCCGCACCGGAGTGGACGAAGCGCCCGAACGCGAAGGACGACCTGAGGGAGAGGGCGCGGGAGCTGCGGCGGGAGGGGAAGACGTACGACCAGATCCAGCTGGAACTGGGGTGCTCGAAGAGTTCGATCTCGCTGTGGGTACGGGATCTGCCGAAGCCGGAGCGGAAGCGGACCCGCGAGCAGGCGTCGGAGATCGCCAAGCGCGGCTGGGAGGTCACGCTGCAGCGACGCGAGGAGGAACGGCAGGCGACCAAGCGCACCGCCGCGAGCGAGGTAGGCACCCTCTCGGACCGTGAGCTGTTCCTGCTGGGTGTGGGCCTGTACTGGGCGGAAGGCAGCAAGGACAAGCCTTACGACCGCCGGGAGAACGTCACGTTCGTCAACAGCGACCCCGGGATGATCGAGATCTTCCTCGCCTGGCTCGATCTCCTCGGAGTGGAACGGGGGCTGGTCCGGTACTGCGTGATGATCCACGAGAACGCCGACGTCGAGGGCGCCGAGCAGTACTGGGCGCAGCTCGTGGGGGCGGATCGCAGCGCCTTCAACAAGACCACGCTCAAGAGGCACAACCCCAAGACGGTCCGCAAGAACACCGGGTCCGACTACCGAGGCTGCCTCGTCGTCAAAGTACGGCAGAGCGCCGAGCTCTACCGTCGCATCGAAGGGTCTTGGTACGGCATAGTGGAGGCCGCCAGGTCAGCGGACTAACGAATTGTCCGTTTCGGCCCGGTAAGCTATCCCCTGTGGTGTAATCGGCAACACGGGTCACTTTGGATGATTTGTTCCAGGTTCGAGTCCTGGCAGGGGAGCTGCTTGGTTCGGGTCCCGACCTCCACGGTCGGGACCCGCACTCATTTCACCCCCGAGACCCCCCGGTATCCTGCGGATGTCCACCACCCGAAGCCGAAGGGCATTCCCGTGAGCGCCAACCGCCCGGCAGCCGTCGTCGTCCTCGCAGCGGGTGAGGGCACCCGCATGAAGTCGAAGACCCCCAAGGTCCTGCACGAGATCTGCGGGCGCTCGCTCGTCGGACACGTCGTTTCCGCCGCCCGTGAGCTCGGGCCCGAGCACCTCGTCGTGGTCGTCGGGCACGCCCGTGAGCAGGTCAAGGGGCATCTCGACGCGTACTACGAGGGCACCCGCACCGCCGTCCAGCACGAGCAGAACGGCACCGGTCACGCCGTTCGTATGGCCCTCGAAGAGCTGGGGCAGGCTCCCGACGGGACCGTCGTGGTCGTATGCGGTGACACGCCTCTCCTCTCCGGGGAGACGCTGAAGAGCCTCGCCGCCACCCACTCCGCCGACGGCAACGCCGTCACCGTGCTGACCGCCGAGGTGCCGGACTCCACCGGTTACGGCCGGATCGTGCGGGACGCCTCCCGGGCCGTCACGGCGATCGTCGAGCACAAGGACGCCTCGGCGGAGCAGCGGGAGATCCGGGAGATCAACTCCGGGGTCTTCGCCTTCGACGGGCGGCTGCTCGCGGACGCGCTGGGCAAGGTGCGTACGGACAACAGCCAGGGCGAGGAGTACCTCACCGATGTCCTGGGGATCCTGCGGGAGGCGGGGCACCGGGTGGGTGCGTCGGTCGCGGGTGATCACCGGGAGATCCTGGGGATCAACAACCGTGTGCAGCTCGCGGAGGCCCGTCGGCTGCTGAACGAGCGGCTGCTGACGGCGGCGATGACGGCTGGTGTGACAGTCGTGGATCCGGCGTCGGTGCTGGTGGACGTGACGGTGACGTTCGAGCGGGACGCGATTGTGCACCCGGGGACGCAGCTGCTCGGTTCGACGCATGTGGCCGAGGACGCCGAGGTGGGTCCGAACACCCGGCTGAGGGACACGACGGTGGGCCGTGGGGCGCGGGTGGACAACACGGTCGCCGATTCCGCGGTGATCGGTGAGGACGCGTCGGTGGGTCCGTTCGCGTATCTGCGGCCGGGGACGCGGCTGGGTGCCAAGGGCAAGATCGGTACGTACGTGGAGACGAAGAACGCGTCGATCGGTGAGGGTACGAAGGTGCCGCATCTGTCGTACGTGGGTGACGCGACGATCGGTGATCACTCGAACATCGGTGCCGCGAGTGTCTTTGTGAACTACGACGGCGAGAAGAAGCACCACACGACGATCGGGTCCCACTGCCGGACCGGCTCGGACAACATGTTTGTGGCTCCTGTCACGGTCGGGGACGGCGCGTACACCGCGGCGGGCTCTGTGATCACCAAGGATGTGCCGCCCGGCTCGCTCGCCGTCGCCCGTGGCCAGCAGCGGAATATCGAGGGTTGGGTGGCCCGGAAGCGGCCTGGAAGCGCGGCCGCTCAGGCGGCTCAGGTCGCGGCTGAACAGGCCAACGGCGAAGACTGACCGAAAACAGGTGCGCCGATCTGGGCGTACCGTGATACGTGCACATTAATTCGGCTCGGGGTCCGGGGTGCCATCCCCGGGTCCGTACAGTCGGCTGGCTCGCGCTCGAGGGACCCGCGGCCAGAGAACACGTCTGAGGAGACAGTGCTGTGACCGGGATCAAGACGACCGGCGAGAAGAAGCTGATGCTCTTCTCCGGCCGCGCCCACCCCGAGCTGGCCGAGGAGGTCGCCCATCAGCTGGGTGTCGGCCTCGTGCCGACCAAGGCTTTCGACTTCGCGAACGGTGAGATCTACGTCCGCTTCCAGGAGTCGGCGCGTGGCGCGGACTGCTTCTTGATCCAGAGTCACACGGCTCCGATCAATAAGTGGATCATGGAACAGCTGATCATGATCGATGCGCTGAAGCGGGCGTCGGCCCGGAGCATCACCGTGATCATTCCGTCGTACGGCTATGCCCGTCAGGACAAGAAGCACCGTGGTCGTGAGCCGATCTCGGCGCGTCTGATCGCGGATCTGCTGAAGACGGCGGGTGCCGACCGGATCCTCACGGTCGATCTGCACACGGACCAGATCCAGGGCTTCTTCGACGGTCCGGTGGACCACCTCTCCGCGCTTCCGGTCCTGGCGGACTACGTGGGCGCGAAGGTGGACCGTTCGAAGCTGACGATCGTGTCGCCGGACGCCGGCCGGGTGCGGGTGGCGGACCGTTGGTGCGACCGGCTGGACGCGCCGCTGGCGATCGTGCACAAGCGCCGTGACAAGGACGTGGCGAACCAGGTGACCGTGCACGAGGTCGTCGGTGAGGTCGAGGGCCGGGTGTGTGTCCTGGTCGACGACATGATCGACACGGGTGGCACGATCTGCGCGGCCGCTGAGGCGCTTTTCGCGCACGGTGCGGAGGACGTCATCGTGACGGCGACGCACGGTGTGCTGTCGGGCCCGGCGGCGGACCGGCTGAAGAACTCGAAGGTGAGCGAGTTCGTGTTCACGGACACGCTGCCGGACCCGAGCTCGCTGGAGCTGGACAAGATCACGGTGCTGTCGATCGCGCCGACGATCGCGCGTGCGGTGCGTGAGGTGTTCGAGGACGGTTCGGTGACGAGCCTCTTCGAGGAGCAGGGCTAGTCGTTTCCTCTGTGCTGGTAAGGCCGCGAGTGATCCAGTTGGGTTGCTCGCGGCCTTCCGCGTAGACTGGCGAGGTTGCTCGGCGAGGGAGGCCGTACCCATGGGTGCGGCGGTCCGTTATCGACGCGCTCTTCGTAGCAGGCCAGTCGTGGCCGGGTGACTCAGCCACATTCGTTACTGCTTACGAGGAGTGCACATGTCCGAGGTGAAGATCACCGCCGAGACCCGTTCCGAGTTCGGCAAGGGTGCTGCCCGCCGTATCCGCCGCGACAACAAGGTTCCCGGTGTTCTGTACGGTCACGGTACCGACCCGCTGCACCTGACCCTGCCGGGTCACGACCTGCTGCTGGCGCTGCGTACGCCGAACGTTCTGCTGTCCCTGGACATCGACGGCAAGTCGAACGAGCTGGCGATCCCGAAGGCTGTGCAGCGTGACCCGCTGAAGGGCTTCCTGGAGCACGTCGACCTGCTGCTGGTGAAGCGCGGCGAGAAGGTCACCGTCGAGGTTCCGGTGCAGGCCGAGGGTGAGCTGGCGGCCGGTGGCAACCTGCTGGAGCACGTGCTGAACACGGTCTCCGTCGAGGCTGAGGCCACCCACCTGCCGGAGGCCGTGACTGTGTCGGTCGAGGGCCTGGAGGCCGGTTCGTCGGTGCTGGCGAAGGACCTGACCCTGCCGAACGGCGTCGTCCTGGTGACGGACGCCGACGCCGTGGTGCTGCAGGTTCTGGCCGCGCAGGCCGAGGAGCCGGCTGCCGAGGGTGAGGCTGCCGAGGCCGCTGAGGGCGCCGAGGCCTGAGCCGTAGGCTCTGCTTGACGTGGACGGGGTGGTGGGCTGCGGCCCGCCACCCCGTTTCTTTTGTACGTGTACGCATTCGAGGAGACGTGACGCACATGACGACCGACGCGAACGCCCCCTGGCTGATCGTGGGCCTCGGTAATCCGGGTCCGGAGTATGCCGGTAATCGGCACAATGTCGGCTTCATGGTGGTGGATCTGCTGGCGGAGCGGATCGGCGGCAAGTTCAAGCGGGCGCAGAAGGCGCAGGCGCAGGTGGTCGAGGGGCGTCTGGGGCCTGCGGGTCCGGCGAATCGTCGGGTGGTTCTGGCGAAGCCGATGTCGTACATGAATCTGTCGGGTGGGCCGGTGACGGCGTTGCGGGATTTCTACAAGGTGCCGACGGCTCATGTGGTGGCGGTCCATGACGAGTTGGACATCGATTACGGGGCGCTGCGGCTGAAGCTGGGTGGCGGGGACAACGGTCACAACGGTCTGAAGTCGATGACGAAGGCGATGGGTGCGGAGTATCACCGGGTGCGGTTCGGGATCGGGCGTCCGCCGGGGCGGATGCAGGTGGCGGATTTCGTGCTGAAGGATTTCTCGTCGGCGGAGCGTAAGGAGCTCGGGTATTTCGTGGACCGGGCCGCCGATGCGGTGGAGGCGTTGGTGATCGAGGGGTTGGAGCGGGCGCAGTCCACGTACAACTCCTGAGGGGTACGCCTGTACGATCCCCGCTCATGAAGCGGAGTGACCTCGTCCCCCTTGCCCGCAGTCTCGCCATGGCGTTGGTGGCCGTGTTGTTGGTGGTGGCGGGTGTGTGGTCGTCGTGGGGTTCGGCGCAGCATGTGGTGTTGTCGAAGGGCCGTGAGCACGGGACGTTTTCGGTGGCGGGGTGTGGTGAGGAGGTCTGTACGGGCCGGTTTGCGCCGGAGGTTGGCGGGGCTCGTACGGATGTGACGATCGAGCGTTCTGTGGCGGTGCAGAAGGGGCAGTCGTTGCCGGTGGTGGTGAAGCCGGGGACGAAGGAGGCGCTGCGGTCGGGCTGGGCGGGGGGTTTGCACGCGTGGCTGCCGTTGGGTGGGGCGTTGTTGCTGGCGTCGCTGGTGATCGGTGGGGGTATGCGGTTGCCTCGGGTGGCGTGGGGTGTGGCGGCGGCGGGTGGTTCGGTGTTGGTGGGGACGTTCTTCGCGTTGTGAGGGCGTGTGTGGGGGTTCGGGGGCTTGCGTGGGGGCTCGTCGGGCGCGGCGCGCGTAGCGGAATCTGAGATTCACCTGATCGTTATCGCCGGGGGTGTGGGGCCGCGTGGGGTGCGTGGGAGGCTCAAGCCGCCCCCCACGGCATCCCTCACTTCTCACGTTGGACTGCCCATGCGCATCCGTGTTTCCGTCAGTGCTGCCCTGGTCACGGCCATGTCCGTGCCGCTGCTGCTGACTTCCCCCACTTACGCCACGCCCAAGCCCAAGCCCAAGGGCGACAACGGCACCGTGAAGATCCATGACGCCAGGACCGCCGCGGACGACCGCCGGAACGAGCCCAAGGTCTGCGCGTTCTACCTCGACGGCTTCGGTTTTGACGCCCTCCAGAAGGTGATCTGGCACATCGAGGCCTGGGCCGTCAACGAGCTGGACAAGGGCGAGACGGTGAAGGCCGGTTCGCTGACGCTGGACGGCTCGGGTCATGGTCGTACGCCGGACATGACGCTGCCCGACGGGCAGTACAAGCTGTTCTGGAACTTCGAGGGCGAGAACGGCAAGGCGAAGCACAAGGTCTTCAAGTCGGACTGCGAGCCGCAGAAGGAGTCGGGCACCGAGCCGTCGAAGCCGGCTCCGGAGGAGTCGAAGCCGGGTCCGAAGGAGTCGAAGCCCGTCTCGGAGCCGTCCGAGCCTGTCTCGGAGCCGTCGAAGCCGGCCGCGGAGCAGCCGGGTGGCGAGTCGCCGGCGCCGTCGGCGGCTCCGTCGGGTCAGGGTGGCGGTTCCGGTGATCTCGCCGAGACGGGCGCCGGTGCGCCGGTCGGTGTGCTCGCCACCGTCGCCGTCGCCCTCGCGGGTGCCGGCGCCTTCCTGGTAATGCGGCGTCGTAAGGCTCAGCAGCACTGATACGCGTAAGGCAGTGCCCCCGCCGGTCCGGCGGGGGCACTGTTGTGTGCGGGGGTGGGGTCAGCCGGTGTTGCGCAGGCCGGCGGCGACGCCGTTGACGGTGAGGAGCAAGGCCCTGGAGAGCAGGGGGTCAGCTTCCTCGCCGCGTTCGGCGGCGGTGCGCTGGCGGGCGAGGAGGGCGACCTGGAGGTAGGAGATGGGGTCCAGGTAGGCGTCGCGGATGGCGAAGGTCTGCTGGAGGACGGGGCTGGAGTCGAGGAGCTTCTCGCCGCCGGTGATCTTGAGGACTTCGGCGACGGTGAGGGTGTGTTCGGCCTCGATGGTGTCGAAGACGTGCTTGAGGTGGTCGGGGACGAGGGTGTCGACGTAGTGGCGGGCGATCCGCAGGTCGGTCTTGGCCAGCGTCATCTCGACGTTGGAGAGGAAGTTGCGGAAGAAGTGCCACCGGTCGTACATCTCGCCGAGGACCGTGTCGAGGCCGGCTTCGCGCAGGGCCTTGAGGCCGGAGCCGACGCCGTACCAGCCGGGGACGATCTGGCGGGACTGGGTCCAGCCGAAGACCCAGGGGATGGCGCGGAGTCCGTCGAGGCCGGCGCCGGAGTCGGGGCGGCGGGAGGGGCGCGAGCCGAGGTGGAGTTCGGCGAGCTGGTCGACGGGGGTGGAGGCGAAGAAGTACGCGGGCAGGTCGGGGTCTTCGACGAGCTTGCGGTACGCGGAGTGTGCGGCGTCGGAGACGGTGTCCATGGCCGCGTCCCAGCGGGCGAGGGCTTCGCCGGACTGGCGGGGGGAGGTGTGCAGGGCGGAGGCCTGGAGGGTGGCCGCGACGGTCAGTTCCAGGTTCTCCCGGGCCAGGGAGGGGATGAGGTACTTGTCGGAGATGACCTCGCCCTGTTCGGTGACCTTGATCTCGCCTTCGAGGGTGCCCCAGGGCTGGGCGAGGATCGCGGTGTGGGAGGGGCCGCCGCCGCGGCCGACGGTGCCGCCGCGGCCGTGGAAGAGGCGCAGGCGTACGCCGTAGCGGTGGGCGACGTCGCGCAGGCGGCGCTGGGCGCGGTGGATCTCCCACTGGCTGGTGGTGATGCCGCCGAACTTGGAGGAGTCGGAGTAGCCGAGCATGACCTCCTGGACGTCGCCGCGCAGGGAGACGAGGCGGCGGTAGGAGGGGTCGGCGAGCATGCCGTCGAGGATGACGTCGGCGGCCTTGAGCTCGTCGGTGGTCTCCAGGAGGGGGACGATGCCGATCTTGGCCCAGCCGGCGTGGAGGTCGATGAGGCCGGCCTCGCGGGCGAGGACGGTGGCGGCGAAGACGTCGTCGGCGCCCTGGCACATGGAGATGATGTAGGACTCGATGACTTCGGGGCCGAAGCGCTCGAAGGCTTCCTTGATGGTGTGGAAGACGCCGAGGGTCTTCTCGCCGGCCGGGTCGAGGGGGGCCGGGGTGGGTGCGAGGGGGCGGCGGGAGCGGAGTTCCTTGGCGAGGAGCTTCTGCCGGTAGTCGCGGGGCATGTCGGCGTAGCGCCAGGATTCCTCGCCGAGGCGGTCGAAGAGCTGGCCGAGGGCGTGGTGGTGGGCGTCGGCGTGTTCGCGGACGTCCATGGTGGCCAGCTGGAGGCCGAAGGCGCTGAGGGTGCGGATGGTGCGGTCGAGGCGGCCGTCGGCGACGATGCCGCCGCGGTGCTCGCGCAGGGAGGTCTGCAGGAGGGCGAGGTCCTCGACGAGTGCGGCGGTGCCGAGGTAGTCGCGGCCTTCCTGGTGGGGGGTGCCGTGGGCGAGCCGTTCGCGGGTGTTGACCAGCTTCTGCCGGATGCAGGTGGCCTTGAGGCGGTAGGGCTCTTCGGCGTTGAGGCGCTTGTAGCGGGGGCTGATCTCGGGGAGCCGCTCCAGGTCGGCCTGGAGGGAGCTGAGGAGCTCCTCGGTGGCGCCGGTGTAGCGGATGGAGTTGGAGAGCAGTCCGCGGAGCTCGTCGATGGCTTCGAGGGCGTCGGTGATGCCGTGTTCGTGCTGGAGGATCAGGACGTCCCAGGTCACCTGGGGGGTGACGTTGGGGTTGCCGTCGCGGTCGCCGCCGATCCAGGTGCCGAAGGTGAGCGGGCGGGTGCCGGCCGGGATCTCGATGCCGACGCGGTGGAGCTCGGCGGTGAGGTCTTCGAGGACGTCGCCGACGGCTCCGGCGTGGAGCTCGTCGAGGTAGTAGATGGCGTTACGGGCCTCGTCGGCGGGCTCGGGACGCACGACGCGGAGTTCGTCGGTCTGCCAGATGAGGTCGATGTTCTCGGCGAGGCGCAGGTCGTGGCGGCGCCGGTCGGCCTCGATGACCGGGGTTTCCAGGAGTGCGGCGATGCGGCGGAGCTTGTTGAGCACGGAGCGCCGGGCGGCTTCGGTGGGGTGTGCGGTGAAGACGGGCCGGACGTTGAGGTTCTTGACCGTTTCGCGTACGTGCTCGGGGTCGCCGTCCTTGAGCATGTCGGCGGTGCGGGCGAGGAGGCCGCCTTCGGCGGCGCGCTTCTCGCGCATCTCGCGGCCGCGGTGGACCTGCTCGGTGACGTTGGCGAGGTGGAAGTAGGTGGAGAAGGCACGGACGAGGCGCGCGGCGGTCTCCAGGTCGGTGTCTCCGAGCAGCTCGGCTGCGGCTTCGCCGTCCTCGCGGGTGAGCCGGCGGACCTTCTCGACGAGTTCGAGGAGCTCGGGTCCTTCCTGCCGGACGAGGGTCTCGCCGAGCAGATCGCCCAGTCGGCGGATATCGGATCGCAGCTCGGCGTTTGCGGCGGGGGTCTGGTCGGCACTGCTCACAGGTGCGGCTCCTTGCAGCGTTTGAGCACGTCTGGAGGGTTTCTGGAGGCTTGCGGACCGCGCTGTCCGACACACCCAGGATAGGTGTCCATTTTCGCGGCGCCGCCCTTGGCCCTCTTGCCGCGCGCCTGGGCGCTGCGATACTTACGTCGCCGTAGGTTACGGGAGCGTAGCCGCGCGTCCATTCCACTTCCCTTCACCCCTCGGGGGACACCCATGACCACACGCCCCGACGTGCTCGAACCCGCCCCGGATCTACCCTCCGCGACACTCGGCGGGGACAACAAGCGTTCGATCGAGCAGATCACGCTGCTGCTGTTCATCACGGTGCCGTTCCTGGCCCTGGTCGCGGCGGTGCCGCTGGCCTGGGGGTGGGGCGTGAGCTGGCTGGATCTCGGTCTGCTGGTGGCGATGTACTACATCGGCTGCCATGGCATCACGATCGGCTTCCACCGCTATTTCACGCATGGCGCGTTCAAGGCGAAGCGTCCGCTGCGGATCGCGCTGGCGATCATGGGGTCGCTGGCGGTGGAGGGGCCGCTGGTGCGCTGGGTGGCGGATCACCGCAAGCACCACAAGTTCTCCGACGCGGAGGGTGACCCTCATTCGCCGTGGCGGTACGGGGAGACGGTTCCGGCGCTGATGAAGGGCCTGTGGTGGGCGCACATCGGCTGGATGTTCGACGAGGAGCAGACGCCGCAGCACAAGTACGCCCCGGATCTGATCAAGGATCCGGCCATTCGGGCGATTTCGCGGCAGTTCGTGCTGTGGACGGCGCTGTCGCTGGCGCTGCCGGCGCTGATCGGCGGTCTGGTGACGATGTCGTGGTGGGGCGCTTTCACGGCGTTCTTCTGGGGGTCCTTGGTGCGGGTGGCGCTGCTGCACCATGTGACGTGGTCGATCAACTCGATCTGTCACGCGGTGGGGAAGCGTCCGTTCAAGTCGCGGGACCGGTCCGGGAACGTGTGGTGGCTGGCGGTGCTGTCGTGCGGTGAGTCGTGGCACAACCTCCACCACGCGGATCCGACGTCGGCGCGGCACGGGGTGCTGCGCGGGCAGGTGGATTCGAGTGCGCGGCTGATCCGCTGGTTCGAGCTGCTGGGCTGGGCGCACGATGTGCGGTGGCCGGACAAGGACCGGATCGCCGCCCGGCGCCGGAGCGAGTCCGCGAACGCGGCATGATTGAGGATGTGGCGATCGACGGTACGAACAGCAGCGACAAGCCCCGGCGTGGCCGCCGGGTGCGGATGACGGGCGCGGAGCGCCGTGAGCAACTGCTGGACATCGGCCGGACGCTCTTCGCCGAGAAGGGCTTCGAGGGCACGTCGGTGGAGGAGATCGCGGCGAAGGCCGGGGTGTCGAAGCCGGTGGTGTACGAGCACTTCGGTGGCAAGGAGGGGCTGTACGCGGTCGTGGTCGACCGGGAGATGCGGCAGCTGCTGGACGGGGTGACGGGCGCGTTGACGGCCGGGCATCCTCGGGAGCTGCTGGAGCAGGCGGCGTTCGCACTGCTGGACTACATCGAGAACTACACGGACGGGTTCCGGATCTTGGTGCGGGATTCGCCGGTGGCTCAGTCGACGGGTACGTTCGCGTCGCTGATCAGCGACATCGCCACGCAGGTCGAGGACATTCTGGGACTGGAGTTCAAGGCCCGGGGGTTCGATCCGAAGCTGGCGCCGCTGTACGCGCAGGCGCTGGTGGGGAGTGTGGCGCTGACCGGCCAGTGGTGGCTGGACGTCCGTAAGCCGAAGAAGGCGGAGGTCGCGGCGCATCTGGTGAATCTGGCGTGGCACGGTCTGGACGGTCTGGAGCAGAAGCCACGGCTGATAGGTCACCGGAAGAACTGAAGCTGGGTGCGGGACGCGGCCGGCGGTGGGCCCCTGGTGGGGGTGGTGCCGCCGGCCGCGCTGCTGCTTATGGCTTCCTCGCCACTGCGAAGATCCTTCGGAATGGGAAGACGGTGCCGTGCCGACCGGGCGGGTAGGCCTGGCGGAGCAGGGTGCGGTACTGGTCAAGGAATGTCTGGATCGCCTCGTCGTCGCCCGCCAGGGCCGTGAGCACCGGCCGCAGCGCGGTGCCTTTGACCCAGTCGAGTACGGGATCTTCGCCGGGCAGGAGCTGGGAGTAGGTGGTCTCCCAGACGTCGACCTGGCAGCCGAGGTCGGTGAGGCGGGTGAGGTAGTCGGCGGGTTCGAGGATGTGGACGAAGCGGCGGCCCTGGTCGGCGAGGCGGCTGTGCCATTGGGGTGTGTCGCAGAGTTCGCCGAGCAGGGCGTGGCTGGGTGAGGTGAAGTTTCCGGGGACCTGGAAGGCGAGGGTGCCGCCGGGGGTGAGTCCCTCCAGCCAGAGCGGGAAGGACTCGGGGTGGTTGGGGACCCATTGGAGGGCGGCGTTGGAGACGATCAGGTCGTACGGTTCGTCGGGGGTCCAGTGGGCGGCGTCGGCGGGCCGGAAGTCCAGCCAGCCTCCGCCGGATGTGGTGCCGGCGTAGTGTTTCTCGGCCTGCTCCAGCATTTCGGGTGACAGGTCGAAGCCGGTGATGTGGGCGTCCGGCCAGCGGTCGGCGAGCAGTGCGGTGACATTGCCGGGGCCGCAGCCGAGGTCGGCGATGCGGGCGGGCCTGACGTCACCGGTGCGGCCCGCGGCGCGGGCGGCATCGCCTGGGAGGTCCGGTATCCGGCCGAGAAGATCGAGAAAGGGCCTGGTGCGGTGTCCGGAGTGCCGGAGATACTGCTGTGGATCCCAGGTTGGTGCGGAATACATGTTCGAGCCCCCTTGCTGGAACGGAACGCCAAAGCGGAACGAGGTTCCGGCCCGGTCCTTCCCAATCGTCAAGCAGAATATATCTTGACGTCAAGAGACTTCATATCGACAGACCCTCTACACTGATCGTCATGGAGGACGAGGTCGATCGACTGGTCGCAGCATGGCGCCGTGAGCGCCCCGACCTCGACGTGGAACCGCTCGAGGTGCTCAGCCGCGTCTCGCGCCTTGCCCGCCACCTCGACCGGGCCCGCCGCCTCGCCTTCTCCGAGCACAATCTGGAGCCCTGGGAGTTCGACGTCCTCACGTCGCTGCGCCGGGCCGGCGCCCCCTACCAGCTCTCCCCCGGCCAGCTGCTGACCCAGACGCTGGTCACCTCCGGCACGATGACCAACCGGATCGACCGCCTGGCGAAGAAGGGTCTGGTGGAGCGGCTGCCCGACCCGAGCGACCGGCGGGGTGTGCTGGTGCGGCTGACCCCCGAGGGGCGCGACCGGGCGGACCAGGCGCTCGCCGGGCTGCTCGCCCAGGAGCGCGCGATCCTGGCCGAGCTGTCCCGTACGCAGCGCGGTGAACTGGCCGCCCTGCTACGCCAGTTGACCGCCCCGTTCGACAACGTCCCCGGCTGATTCGGCGGGGCCGACACCGGCCCTGCGAGCCAGGGCGACCGCCGCCAGGGTGGAGTGCACCCCGAGCTTGCCCAGCACGTTCTGCATATGCGTGCGGACGGTGTGCGGGGAGAGGAAGAGCCGCTCGGCGACCGCCTTGCGGCCCAGGCCCGCCACCATGCAGCGCAGCACCTCGCGCTCGCGCGGGGTCAGCGACTCGACCAGCTGTTCGCTCTCGGTGCGGTGCTTGCGGGCCGCGGTCAGCTCGCGCAGGACGCCGGTGAGCAGGGCGGGCGGCAGATGGGTCTCGTCGCGCAGGACGCCCCGTATCACCGTGAGAAGCCGCTGCAGGGAGCAGTCCTTGGCGACCCAGCCGGAGGCGCCGGCCTGGAGGGCGAGGGCGGCGCGGCGGGGGTCGTCCTTCTCGGCGAGCACCACCATGCGCACAGCGGGCTGGCCGGAGCGGACCCCGGTGACCAGCGAGATGCCGTCGACCAGCGGGTCCGGGCCGTCGGGAACGGGGCGGGCCACCGCGGGCGCGGCGCCGGCGCCGAGGTCGGCGTCGACGAGCATCACGTCAAATCTGCGGCCCTCTGCCGCCGCCCGCTCCAGACAGCGCAGGGCGGCGGGGCCGCTGCCTGCCGCCGAGACGTCCACGTCGGGCTCGGCCGCGAGGGCCGCGGCGAGCGACTCGGCGAAGATGCGGTGATCATCCACCACGAGAACCCGGATACGGACCACGGACACCCCCAAGTGTCAGAAACGGAGCGGCGCGGGTACGGCGCCTGGAGAGTGAGGGTCCATCGGTCGCACGGCCGCCGCCGTGCAGTGACTGTTACCCCGCCCCGGACGCCGTACCCGACCGTCTCGTCCCCTGATCAGCACCGGCCCCCACCGGCGCTGTGCATCAGGGTACGGGCGGGCGGCGGCGGGGGAAGCCGAATCGGGGAACTGGTCGCCCACGCCGATCCCCGTGGGGCGGGAGGGCGGGGGTGCGACAGAAGTCGACATTTCAGCGGCCGTTCGGGGGTCGGCTCAGAGCCGGCGGGCCCCCGGCGAGGGGACGGCGGAGAAGACGTGGGGGGCGGTGAACCCGGCGTCGGCGAAGGCCTTGCCGACCGCCGAGGCCACCTCGTCGGCGGCGTCTTCGCCGGTGAGGACGATCACGGAGCCGCCGAAGCCGCCTCCGGTCATCCGGGCGCCGAGGGCGCCCGCGGCATTGGCGGCCGTCACCGCGAGGTCCAGTTCCGGGCAGGAGACCCGTAGATCGTCGCGCAGTGAGACATGGCCCTCGGTGAGCACTGGACCCACCGCGCGGGGGTCCCCGGCGTCGAGGAGAGCGACCGTACGGCGGACGCGTTCGTTGTCCGTGACGACATGGCGGACATAGCGGCGAACCGTTTCGCCAGTCAACTCCACGAGCGCCACGGGCAGTTGCACGCCATCCACTTCACGCAGCGTGCGCACGCCGAGCGCCCGCGCACCGGCTTCGCACCCGGCGCGCCGCTCCGCGTACGCGCCGTCGCCGAGCGCGTGCTTCACGCGGGTGTCCACGACCAGCAGCCGCAGCCCGTGGGCGGCGAGGTCGAAGGGCACCTGCCGCCAGGACAGATCGCGGGTGTCGAGGTGGAGCGCATGGCCCGCCACGCAGCACGCCGCCGCCATCTGATCCATGACGCCGCACGGCACACCCACGAAGTCGTTCTCGGCCCGCTGGGCGATCAGGGCCAGCTCGGGACGGGTGAGCCCGAGCCCGTACAGCTCGTCGAGGGCGAGGGCGACCACCACTTCGAGCGCCGCCGACGAGGAGAGACCCGCGCCCGACGGCACGGTCGAGGAGAGGTGGATGTCGGCACCGGTGACCGGATGGCCGGCCTCCCGCAACGCCCACAGGACCCCCGCCGGGTACGCGGCCCAGCCGGCGGAGCGACGGGGGGCGAGCGTGGCCACGTCCAGCTGGACGACGCCCTCGCCGGACTCGGCGGAGTGGACCCGCAGCACACCGTCGCCGCGCCGGGAGACGGCGGCGACAGCGGTGTGCGGCAGGGCCAGCGGGAGCACGAAACCCTCGTTGAAGTCGGTGTACTCGCCGATCAGGTTGACCCGGCCGGGGGCGGCCCAGACACCCTCGGGCGCGGCCCCGTACAGCTCCGCGAACTCCCGCGCCACCCTCATCCGGCGCTCTCCCGCGCGGCGGCGCGCCGGGCGAAGGCCCAGGCGTCCTCGATGATCTCGGCGAGGTCGGGCCGGGAGGGGACCCAGCCGAGCCGCTCGCGGGCGGCCTCGGCGGAGGCGACGAGGACGGCCGGGTCGCCGGCCCGGCGGGGGGCGGTCACTTCCGGTACGGCGTGACCGGTCACCTTGCGCGCGGTCTCGACGACCTCGCGGACCGAGAAGCCGTTGCCGTTGCCGAGGTTGCAGATCAGATGGTCGCCGGGGGTGACGGCGTCGAGGGCGAGCAGATGGGCCTCGGCGAGGTCGGCGACGTGGATGTAGTCGCGGACGCAGGTGCCGTCGGGGGTGGGGTAGTCGCCGCCGTAGACGGAGATGGCGTCCCGGCGGCCGAGGGCGACCTGGAGGACGAGCGGGATGAGGTGCGACTCGGGGTCGTGGCGCTCGCCGCAGCTGCCGTACGCCCCGGCGACGTTGAAGTAGCGCAGCGAGGCGGCGGCCAGGCCGTGGGCGCGGGCCTCGCCGGTGATCATGTGGTCGACGGCGAGTTTGGAGGCGCCGTAGGGGTTGGTGGGGAGCGTCGGGTCGGTCTCGGTGACGGGGACGGAGCGCGGCTCCCCGTAGGTGGCGGCGGTCGAGGAGAAGACGAGCCGCCGTACCCCGGCGTCCCGCATGGCGGCGAGCAGGGCGGTGGTGCCGCCGACGTTGTTGACCCAGTACTTCTCGGGGTCGACGACGGACTCGCCGACCTGCGAGAAGGCGGCGAAGTGCAGGACGCCGTCGTAGGAGGCGTCGAGCCAGCGGGCCACGTCCTGGATACGGCCCTCGATGAACGTGGCGCCCGCCGGGACGCCTTCGCGGAAGCCCGTGGAGAGGTCGTCGAGGACGGTGACCTCGTGTCCCGCCTCCAGCAGGTGGGCGGAGACCACACCGCCGACGTAGCCGGCCCCGCCGGTCACCAGATATCTCATCAGCTCGCTACCTCTCGCAGTCGCCGGGCCGCGGCCTCCGGCGGCACGTCGTTGACGAAAACGCTCATGCCGGACTCGGAACCCGCGAGGTACTTCAGCTTGCCGGACGTTCGGCGGACGGTGAAAAGCTCGAGGTGGAGCCCGAACTCGTCGCGTCCTTCGGTACGGAACGGCGCCTGGTGCCAGGCGGCGACGTACGGGGTCGGGGGCCGGCCCTCGCCGAAGATCCGGTCGAAGCGCCTCAAGAGTTCCAGATAGATCTGTGGGAGCTCTGCGCGGGCCGCCTCGTCCAGGGCCCGCAGGTCCGGGACGCGGCGGATGGGGTGGAGGTGGATCTCGTACGGCCAGTGGGCGGCGTACGGCACGAAGGCGATCCAGTGCTCGCCCTGGAGAACCACCCGGACGGAGTCGGCGCGTTCGCGGGCCACGACGTCGTCGAAGAGGTTGCGGCCGGTGCGGGCCCGGTGGGCGGCGGCGGAGCGCTGCATCAGCGCGGTGCGCGGAGTGGTGAAGGGGTAGGCGTAGATCTGGCCGTGCGGATGGGCGAGGGTGACGCCGATCTCGGCGCCCCGGTTCTCGAAGCAGAAGACCTGCTCGACCTGGGGCATGGCGGCGAGTTCGGCGGTGCGGTCGGTCCAGGCGGCGAGGACGAGCGCGGCCCGCTCCTCGGTGAGGTAGGCGAAGGAGGCGTCATGGTCGGAGGTGAAGCAGACGACCTCGCAGCGGCCGCTGTCGCCGGCAAGGGAGGGGAAACGGTTCTCGAAGACGACGACCTCGTAGTCGCTGTCGGGGATCTCGCTCTGCCGCCCGTCCGCAGAGGGGCACAGCGGGCACTCGTCGGCCGGCGGGTGGTACGTGCGGCCCTGGCGGTGCGAGGCGATGGCGACGGCGTCGCCGAGGAGCGGGTCGTGCCGGATCTCGGAGGCGGTGGTGATCGCGTCCAGGGGGCGTCGGTCGACGGCGTCGCGGACGGTGTCGTCGCGCAGGTCGTAGTAGAGCAGCTCGCGGCCGTCGGCGAGCTTGGTCGAGGTCTTCTTCACAGGGAGCTCCCTCACGACCACCAACAGAAACGCACACAAGACATCATAAACAAACAGGTGCGTCAACGGTGGAATGCGACGCCCCGGGCGCGGTTTCCGGCCTCGTGCTCGATCAGGATCAAACAAAGAACGTCAGCGGGCTCGCCCGGCCGCCGCGACGGCCGGGGAGTCGTGGCGCTAGCGCGGGCCGGGCTGAGACGGCACCGACGCGGCCCGGTCCAGCAGGCCCGTACGGGCCGCCAGCGCGGCCGCCTCCAGGCGGGAGCCGACGCCCAGCTTCATGAGCACCCGCTGGACGTGCGTACGGGCCGTGCTCGGTGCGATGCCCATGCCGGCCGCGATGAGGCGGGTGTCCTCGCCCTCCGCGACCCGGACCAGCACCTCCACCTCGCGCGGGGTGAGCATCCGCAGCAGCCGCTGGCCCTCGTCGTCGGGCTGGGCGGCCGGGTTCAGCAGCTCGGTGAACGCGCCCTGGAGCAGCTGCGGGGCGACCGCCGCCTCACCGGCGCGGGCCTTCATCATGGCCCGCTCGACGCCCTCGATCCGCTCGTCGTGGCGGACGTACCCGGACGCGCCGGCCGCGAACGCCGCCGCGATCCCGCGCGGTGACGGCACCGGGCCGAGGACCACGACGGCCACCTGCGGCCGCTCCCGTTTGATCCGGAGCACGGGATCGAAGACGCCCGCCGCGGCCGGGGTCGCCGTACCGAACAGACACACCTCCGGCGCACGGCTCACCACCAGTTCGGCCGCGCCGGCTGTCGGGGCCGCCGCCGCGAGCACCCGGTGCCCACGCAGTTTCAGTGCCGAGGCAAGCGCCTCCGCGAGCAGTCGGTGGTCGTCGACCACCATGAGCCGCACGCCCATCGAGCAAACCCCCAAATCCCCCTGGAGTCGGCCCCCCGGCTCCTACTGACCCGGCAAGCTACACGCTTGTTCGACGCCGCGCGCCCCTTACGTGTCAGAAGCCCCCCAGAATGCCGAATTCTTCGCCAATCAGGGCCAGTTGCAAACGGCAGCGGCCCGGCGCACCGAGTCACTTCGGTGCACCGGGCCGCGTCTGCGCGCCGCGTCAGTTGGTCGAGAACGACAGCGCCAGGTACTCCCGGTCCGTGGCACCGGCCCTGGGCTTGCTCAGCATCGTCTCCGACAGGAACAGCCGGCCGCCCGAGAACAGGATCTCCGCGTAGTCCGACGAGAAACTGCTCTCCGCCTTGCGGACCGACTCCTCCGACGGGTTCTCCAGGAGAACCGTCTGCTTGAAGGTGCCGCCGTCGATGGAGACGATCTGGCCGCCCTTGTCGTAGGGCGGGGTCTTGTAGGCGATGATGTTGCCGCCGTCCATGCGCAGCGGGAACATCGAGTAGCGGTCGCCCGCGTCGGCCTTGTCGGGGGTCGGCTTGCCGGTGGCGAGGTCGAAGGACACGATCTCGTTGGTGTCGCCGTACTCCCCGGAGCCCTCGTGGTCCTCGGTCGGCAGGTAGATCCGGCCGTTGCCGACGACGACCTTGTTGCAGGTCTCGACCTCGGTGGCGCGGCAGCGGGCCGCGAAACGGTCGCCCGGCGCCGAGATCTTCGCCTTCAGCTTGCCGGTCTTCTCGTCGATCGAGAAGAAGTCCGAGATGCCGCTGCCGTCACCGGCGGTGTCACCGACGTCGGCGGCGACCACCAGCGGCTTGGTGGAGACGATGGACGCGTACTTCACGCCCGTCGGCATCTTGTACTGCGACACCGGCGCGCCGGTGGTCGGGTTGAGGCTCTGGATGGTGACGTAAGCGCTGTCGTACGGGCCGCACTTGCGGGCCGCGACGAGCGCCTCGCCGCCGCCGTAACCCATGTCGTAGCAGTTCTCGGCGTTCGCCTGGGGCTTCCAGCGCGAGGTGCCGGTGGCCAGGTCGAAGGCGGCGCCGCCGTCGGTGCCGCCGGCCGCGACGGTGGTGCCGCTGAGCGTCACCTCGCTGAAGCGGACCTTGTCGTCACCGGACTGCGGGCTGGTCAGCGACTTGCTCCAGAGCAGCTTGCCGGTGACCAGGTCGAGGACGCCGACCTCGGTGCACGGCTGGTAGTTGCGCGGCGGGACGCGCTTGGTGGCCTCGAAGACGATCGCCGTCTTGAAGTCCTTGGAGACGTGCTTGGTGGTGGCGCAGACCTGGCCGGGCAGCTTGGCCGTCCACAGCGGGGTGCCCTTGGCGATGTCGTAGCCGACGACGGAGTCGACGCCGGTCTTCACATACGCCTTGTCGGTGACCCAGGAGCCGCCGACGTCGGTGATGTCGGTGACCTTGGGCTGCGGCAGCTGGAAGGCGACCTTGGCCTGGATGTTGCCCGGCGCCTTCTCCTTGCCGTTGCCGCCGAGGCCGTTGCCGCCGTTGGCGCCGCCCGCGGTGTTCTTCTGGTCCGCCGGCTTGTCCGGGTCGTCGCCGGAGGTGGCGTACCAGACGCCACCGGCGATGATCAGGACGACCGCGACCGCCGCGGCGATGATGATCTGCATCTGCGCCGACAGCTTCTTGCCGCCGCCGGGACCGCCGGCCGCGGGCATCGGCGCCGTCGGGTAGGCGTACGGCGGCTGCTGCGGCTGGCCGTAAGGCGGCTGGGCCGGCTGCTGCGGCTGCGGGTAGCCGTAGGGCTGCTGGGGCTGGGGCGGCTGGCCGTAAGGCGGCTGGGCCGGCTGCTGCGGCTGCGGGTAGCCGTACGGCTGCTGGGGCTGCTGCGGCTGCGCGGGCGGCGGGGTCTGCGGATAGCCGTACGAGGGCTGCTGCGGCGGCGTGGGCGCGCCGTAACCACCGGGCGGGGGGTCCTGCGGCGCGCCGAAACCGCCACCCGGCGGCGGCCCGGGCGGCTGGTTCGGCGGGGGCGGAGGCGGCTGCGTCATGACGTACGTACCTCTGAAGTCTCGGAAGGGGTAAGGAAGTCGGTGCCCGATGCCCGGCGGGGCCCGGACGAGGTCACTTGCCGAAGGCCATCAGGGTCTCCTTCGTGCGCTCCTCGGCGTCGCTGTCGGCGGCGACCGTCCCGTTCACGAGGGTGTAGCGGTCGTTGTCGTACGTGACGACCGGCGACTGGAACCCGCGCTCCAGCGGCGCCGTCGCGGCGGGGAGCTGGAGCAGGATCCTCGGAGCGCCGGACTGGAAGGGAGCGAGGGCGACCGCGCCGCCGAGCTTGGCGGTCGCCTCCAGGCGGACCATCAGACCGGCGTCGCTCACCTCCATCGGCATCATGACCCGTCCGGCGGGCGCGGAGATCCGCCGCTTGACCTTGCCGTTGTCGAGGTCGATGACGACGATCTGGTTGGCGCCGTTCGCGGCGGGCTCCGTGGCCATGTAGACGTAGCCGGCGTTCGCGGCGACCTGGCAGCTGCTGACGTTCGTCGCGTCGGCGACCCGCTGGCTGCAGCCGTGCCGGTACTCGTTGGTGAGCGGGGCGGCGGAGCGCTTCTTGCCGTTCTTGTCGAGGGCGAGAAGGGTGTACTTCTCCGTCGTCGCGTTGTGCAGGGCGACGACCACCGGCTTCACCGAGAAGACCCGCCTGACCTGGTCGTCGGGGGCCAGCTGGTGGGTCCAGCGCGGCTTGCCGGTCTCCGGGTCCAGCTCCTGGATCTGCTCCTGGCGGGTCTTGCGCGCCGCGCCGCCGGGGCAGTTCAGGACGGCCAGCAGCCGGGAGCCACCGGCGAAACGGTACGGCTGGCAGTTGCCGGTGCTGGTGCGGCCGAAGAGCTGCTTGCCGTCGGCGATCTTGTAGCCGGTGGTGAAGTTGGCCCGGCCGACGACGAGGGTGGTGCGGGTGACCGCCATGGAGATGCTGGAGTCGATGCCCTCCCCGATCTCGTCGTCGGGGACCTTCTGCTCCCAGAGCTGCTTGCCGGTCGCCAGGTCGATCCCGCGCACCCGCCGGCAGTCGCCCTTGCTGCCGGGGCCTTCCTTGGTGGCGACGGCGATGTACGTACCGGAGCGGTGCGTGGCCGCCTGGCAGATGTCGCTGTCCAGCGGCAGGCTCCACTTGACCTTGCCGGTCGTCGCGGAGACGGAAGTGACCGTGCGGTGGAGGGCGGTGGTGACGGTGCCCTTGGAGAACCACGGGCCGAACACGTCGGCGCCGTCGCGCGGCAGGTCCACGCCACCGCGGCGCAGCCAGAGCATCTTGGCGTCGGTGGTGGTACGGCCCTGGTTGATCTTGTCGGCGGTGGCGGTGTCCGGCCCCGGAGGGGCGGTCGGAGACGCCGACTGCGACGGCTTGGCGCCGGCCGGGCCGTCGCCGCCCTCCATGTCCAGCGCGTACCAGGTGCCGCCGGAGATGACGAGCAGCGCCGCCACGACGGCGGCGATCACCGCGAAGGGCCGGCGCCGACGCCGCTCGGGCCCCGGCCCGGGCTCCGGCTCCATGCCGACGCCCGGACCCGCGTCCGGGTCCTGCCGCAGCCCCGGGAAGGGGTCGTAGGCGGGCCCGGCGGCGGGGCCGGAGGTCTGCGGGTGCGGGTAGCCGTAACCGGGCTGGGGCTCCGCCCCGGCCTGCGGATACCCGTACCCGTGCGGCGGCTGCGGAGCCTGGGGCTCTGCGGCCTGCGGCTGCGGGTAGCCGTACCCCGGCTCCGGCGCGGGGGCCGGAGCAGGGGCGGGCGTGGGCGCGGGTGCGGCGGGCTGCGCGGCCACGGGCTCGGGAGCCTGCGGCTGCGGGTAGCCGTACCCCGGTTCCGGCGCGGGGGCCGGAGCGGGGGCGGGCGTGGTGGGCTCGGCCGCCTGGGGCTGCGGAGGCTGCTGGGCCTGCGGGTAGCCGTAGGCGGGCTGGGGTGCGGCGGGGGTGCCGCCGCCGTGCGGGTTCAGGCTGCCGTACGGCCCGTGCGTCGGCTGCGGGGGCTGCTGTTCTGTCACTTCGAGAAGGCCATCATCGTCTTCGTCTCCTTCTCCTCGGTGTCGTTGCGCGCGCTCACCCGGTCGCTCGCCACCACGAAGGTGCCGTTGCCGTACGCGTACTTCGCACCGAAGAAGGAGTTCTCGATCTCGGCCGTCGCCTCAGGGTGCTGGAGCACGATCTTCGGCGTGCCACCCGTCGGCGCGAGCGTGGCGACCGCACCACCCTTGTTGTACGAGGCGTCGACGTAGAGCAGCACCTCCGAGCCCTCCATGCGCAGCGGCGTGACCATGCGCTCGGCGGGGGCCTTGGCGCGCCACTTGGGCTTGCCGGTGTTGAGGTCGAAGGCGATGACCTCGTTGGTGCGGGCGAGCCCGCTGGATGCCGGCTCGGTCGCCATGTAGAGCGTGCCCGCGTCGACCGCGAGGTTGGTGCAGCCTTCGAGGTTCTGGCCGAAGACGATGAACGAACCGCCGCACTTCGGGGCGAACTTGTCCTTGCCGCCCTGGATCGTGGAGCGCGGGGTGCCGTTGTCCTTGAGCGCGATGACGCTCCACTTCTTCTGGTTGCTGTCGTCGCGCTGGATCGCCGAGATGACCAGCGGGCTCACCGAGTAGACCTTGTCGACCTCCCAGTTGGGGGCCAGCTTGTAGGTCCACTTCGGCTTGCCGGTCTTCGGGTCGACCTCGCTGACCTGGTGCTGGGTCTTGTCGATGTTGCCGGTGGGGCAGCTGGCGGCGGCGATGAGCTTGGCGCCGCCCGCGAAGGCGAACGGCTGGCAGCCGCTGGCGGGCTTGCCGAAGAGCTGGGTGCCGTCGGTGAGGGAGTAGCCGTACGAGTTGTTCGTGCCGGCCGCCGTCACGGTGTTACCGCTGATGGCGATGGTGACCTCGGAGAGGGCGCTGAAGCCGGTGCCCTTGGGGACGTCCTTCTTCCAGCCGGCCTTGCCGGTCTTGAGGTCGACCTGCTGGAGCACGGTGCATTTGGCGCGCTCGGCCGTGGAGTCCTTGATGCCGATGACGGTCGTGCCGGCGGCGTTGGGCGTGGGCGCGGCGGCGCACAGCTCGGTCGCCAGCGGCAGCGTCCAGCGCTGCTTGCCGTCGGCGAGGCCGTAGCCGGCCAGGCCCTTGTACATGCCCTTGACGACGACGTCGCCGACGATCCACGGGCCGAAGACGTCGGCGCCGTTGCGCGGCAGGTCGACGTCGTTCTTCAGGAGCCAGTTGACCTTCGCCTCGCCCGGCTTGCGCCCGGCGTTGAGGTCGTCCCCGGCGGGGCGGCCGTTGCTGCCGCTGCCGTCGCCCTGGTCGACGGAGGCGGAGGTGGTCGGCTGGGCGCTGCCGCTCGGCCCGGCGATCGGGGGCTTGTCCTCCTCGCCGCCGCTGAGCGCGAACCAGGTGCCGCCGCCGATGACGAGGGCGGCCGCGACGGCCGCCGCGACGATGACACCGGTCTTGCCCTTGAACGGGCCGCCGCCGGGCGGGGTGGGCGCGCCGGGGTACTGCTGCTGCATGGGGGCGGTGGGGTGGCCGCCGTAGGGGCCGGGCTGCTGGCCGTACGGGCCCGGCTGCTGCGGCTGGCCGTAGGGGCCGGGCTGCTGCGGGTAGCCGTAACCGGGCTGCGGCTGCTGCGGATAGCCGTAGCCGGGCTGGGTGGGCGGCGCGGCCGGCGGGGCCTGCGGCGGCATCTGCGGGACGGTCGGCGGGACCGGCGGCATCTGCGGCGGCTGCGCGGGCGGCTGCGGCGGCTGATTCTGAGGCGCTCCCCCGTAGCCTGGCGGCACGGGAGGTACCCCCAAGCCCCCCGGCGGCGGCTGGTTGCTGGGCGGCTGAGTCATCAGCGCTTTTCCCCCTTCATGCGGTCCCCGGCCCGCATCGGCCGACGGATCCCGCAGTTTTACCTGACTCGAGCGAGGCTTCTTTCTACCACCCGGCCCGTGGCGTAAAAGTGGCCGGTCCGCCCCTGTTCCCAAGGGAGGACCGGCCCGTAATGCCTTCGTTACGGCCTCTGCACGCGTTCTCTACGCGTCTTCGGCCAGCTCCAGCCAGCGCATCTCCAATTCCTCGCGCTCGCCCGCCAATTCACGGAGCTCCGCATCCAGCTTCGCCACCTTTTCGAAGTCCGTGGCGTTTTCGGCGATTTGGGCGTGCAGCTTGGTCTCCTTGTCGGCGACCTTGTCGAGCTGACGCTCGATCTTCTGCAGCTCCTTCTTCGCGGCGCGGGCGTCACCGGCCGACTTCTCCTTGACGGGCGCGGCCACGGGGGCCGGGGCGGCCGCCTCGATCATCTTCTGGCGGCGTTCCAGGTACTCGTCGATGCCGCGCGGCAGCATCCGCAGGGTGGCGTCGCCGAGCAGGGCGAACGTCTTGTCCGTGGTCCGCTCGATGAAGAACCGGTCGTGGGAGATGACGACCATCGAGCCGGGCCAGCCGTCGAGGAGGTCCTCCAGCTGGGTCAGGGTCTCGATGTCGAGGTCGTTGGTGGGCTCGTCGAGGAAGAGCACGTTCGGCTCGTCCATCAGCAGGCGCAGCAACTGGAGGCGGCGGCGCTCACCACCGGACAGGTCGCCGACCGGTGTCCACTGCTTCTCCTTGGCGAAGCCGAACTGCTCGCAGAGCTGACCGGCGGTCATCTCCCGGCCCTTGCCGAGGTCGACCCGGTCGCGGATCTGCTGGACGGCCTCCAGGACCCGCAGGGTGGCGGGGAGTTCAGTGACGTCCTGGGAGAGGTAGGCGAGGCGTACGGTCTTGCCGACGACGATCTTGCCGCTCTCGGGCTGGGCCTCGCCCTGGGTTCGGGCCGCGTCCGCGAGGGCGCGCAGCAGGGAGGTCTTGCCGGCGCCGTTGACGCCGACCAGGCCGATCCGGTCGCCGGGGCCGAGCTGCCAGGTCAGGTGACGCAGCAGGGTCTTGGGGCCGGCGGTGACGGTGACGTCTTCGAGGTCGAAGACTGTCTTGCCGAGCCGGGCGTTGGCGAATTTCATCAGCTCGCTGGTGTCGCGCGGCGGCGGCACGTCGGCGATGAGTTCGTTGGCGGCCTCGATGCGGTAGCGGGGCTTGGAGGTACGGGCGGGGGCGCCGCGCCGCAGCCAGGCGAGCTCCTTGCGCATCAGGTTCTGCCGCTTGGCCTCCTCGGTGGCGGCGATGCGCTCCCGCTCGGCGCGGGCGAAGACGTAGTCGGAGTAGCCGCCCTCGTACTCATGGACGGTGCCGCGCTGCACGTCCCACATGCGGGTGCAGACCTGGTCGAGGAACCACCGGTCGTGGGTCACGCAGACCAGCGCGGACCGGCGGTTCTGCAGGTGCTGGGCGAGCCAGGCGATGCCCTCGACGTCGAGGTGGTTGGTCGGCTCGTCGAGGACGATCAGGTCCTGTTCGGCGATGAGCAGCTTCGCCAGCGCGATCCGGCGGCGCTCGCCGCCGGAGAGCGGGCCGATGACGGTGTCGAGGCCGTGCTCGAAGCCGGGCAGCCCGAGCCCGCCGAACAGGCCGGTGAGCACGTCACGGATCTTGGCGCTGCCTGCCCACTCGTGGTCGGCGAGGTCGCCGATGACCTCGTGCCGGACGGTGGCCTTGGGGTCGAGCGAGTCGTGCTGGGTGAGCACTCCCAGGCGCAGCCCGCCGCTGTGGGTGACGCGGCCGCTGTCGGCATCCTCAAGCCGGGCGAGCATCCGGATGAGGGTGGTCTTGCCGTCGCCGTTGCGGCCGACGACGCCGATCCGGTCGCCCTCGGAGACGCCGAGGGAGACACCGTCGAGCAGGGCACGTGTGCCGTACACCTTGCTGACTGCCTCGACATTGACCAGGTTGACGGCCATTTCACTCCTGTACCGGGGGATGGATCGACATACCAGAGTAGACCGTAGGGCGGCATGGTCACTCTTTGTGACGACCTGATCCGGAACCGGAGGCTACCGTGGAGGCCAGGCCGAAGAATCCCGTCCATGGGAGGAACCATGACCGCCGAGCCGACGGGCAGGCCGACCGCGAAGTCGGCTCCCGAATGGCCGGTGCCGCCTCGCGAGGGCTGGACGGTGGACGACCTGGACACCTTGCCCGGCCTCCCGCCGCACACCGAGTTGATCGACGGGAGCCTGGTCTTCGTGAGCCCGCAGCTCCGTTTTCACAACCTCATGATCCGACTGCTGACGAACGGGCTGGTTACGCATGTGCCGTCGACGCACAAGGTCTACAACGAGATGACCGTGGTCATCGACCGCGGCAACTGCCCGGAGCCGGATGTCCTGATCGTTCGCAAGGAGGCCGTTCGCAGCCTGACGCAGACCTCATACCCCGTCGCCGACGTCTTGCCGGCCGTCGAGGTCGTCTCGCCCGACTCCGAGTCCCGCGACCGTGACACCAAGCCCCACAAGTACGCTGCGGCGGGCATCGAGCACTTCTGGCTCGTGGAGATGGAAGGCGAGGATCACCACCCGGTCGTACGGGTCTATGAGCGCGACCCGGTCACGAAGACGTACACCTGCACCGGCGTCCACCGCGACCGGCTGAAGCTCGCGGCCCCCTTCGACATCGACATCGACCTCACCGAGATCCACGAGATGTAGCTACCCCTGCTCGGCCCGCTAGCGGACGTGGGCTCCCGGCGCCGGGGAGGTGGCCACGCGGGCGGTGCGGCAGGTGCCCGAGGCGAGCAGGGCCTCGGCGACCGCGGCCGCCGAGTCGGGGTCCTTGGTGAGGAACGCGGTGGTCGGGCCCGAGCCGGAGACGAGGCCGGCCAGGGCGCCGGCGGCGGTGCCGGCCTCCAGGGTGGCCGCGAGGGAGGGCCGCAGGGAGAGCGCGGCGGGCTGGAGGTCGTTGACGAGGGTGGCGGCCAGCGCCGTGGTGTCACCGGTGCGCAGGGCGTCGAGGAGGGCCGGGGAGGCGACCGGCTCGGGGACGTCGGTGCCGGTGTTGAGGCGGTCGAACTCGCCGTAGACGGCCGGGGTGGACAGTCCGCCGTCGGCGACGGCGAAGACCCAGTGGAAGGTGCCGCCGACGGGCAGTTCGGTGAGGTGTTCGCCGCGGCCGGTGCCGAGGGCGGCGCCGCCGGCCAGACTGAAGGGCACGTCGCTGCCGAGTTCGGCGCAGATGTCGAGGAGTTCGGCGCGGGGGGTGTCCAGGCCCCAGAAGGCGTCGCAGGCGAGCAGGGCGCCCGCCCCGTCGGCGCTGCCGCCGGCCATGCCGCCGGCGACGGGGATGTCCTTGGCGATGTGGATGTGGACGTCCGGGGAGATGCCGTGACGGGCGGCGAGGGCGAGCGCGGCGCGCGCGGCGAGGTTCGTCCGGTCCAGGGGGACCTGGTCGGCGTCGGGGCCCGAGCAGGTGATCGTCAGCTCGTCCGCGGCGGTGACCGTCACCTCGTCGAAGAGGGAGACGGCGAGGAAGACGTTGGCGAGGTCGTGGAAGCCGTCGGGGCGGGCGGCGCCCACCGCGAGCTGGACGTTGACCTTGGCCGGTACGCGTACCGTCACGCTCTCGCTCACTGCTTCGCCTCCGCGATCCGTGCGAACTCCTCCACCGTGAGGGATTCTCCCCTGGCCTGGGGCGAGACTCCGGCGGCGGTCAGGGCGGCCTCGGCGGCCGCCGGGGAGCCGGCCCAGCCGGCGAGGGCGGCGCGCAGGGTCTTGCGGCGCTGGGCGAAGGCGGCGTCGACGACGGCGAAGACCTCGGCCTTGGTGGCGGTGGTCTTGAGCGGTTCGGTGCGCCGCACGAGGGAGACGAGGCCGGAGTCGACGTTGGGCGCGGGCCAGAAGACGTTGCGGCCGATGGCACCGGCCCGCTTGACCTCGGCGTACCAGTTCGCCTTGACGGAAGGCACGCCGTAGACCTTGTTGCCGGGCTGGGCGGCGAGCCGGTCGGCGACCTCGGCCTGGACCATGACAAGGGTCCGCTCGATGGTGGGGAACCGGTCGAGCATGTGCAGCAGGACGGGCACGGCGACGTTGTACGGCAGGTTGGCGACGAGCGCGGTGGGCGGCGGCCCGGGCAGTTCCTGGACGTGCATGGCGTCGGTGTGGACCAGCGCGAAGCGGTCGGCCTTGGCCGGGATACGGGCGTTGATCGTCGAGGGCAGCGCGGCGGCGAGGACGTCGTCGATCTCGACGGCGGTGACCCGGTCGGCGACCTCCAGGAGCGCCAGGGTCAGGGACCCCAGGCCCGGTCCTACCTCGACCACGACGTCGTCCGGGCGCACCTCGGCGGTGCGGACGATACGGCGGACCGTGTTGGCGTCGATGACGAAGTTCTGGCCGCGCTGCTTGGTGGGGCGTACGCCCAGCTTGGCGGCGAGTTCGCGGATGTCGGCGGGGCCGAGGAGGACGTCGGGATCAGTGGTGCTCACCGGTACAGCCTACGGCCGCAGTGCGGCCACGGACTTGCCCCCCGCTGCACGTAGAGCTTCTTGGCCCGGTAGGTCTGTTCGGCGGCGGGCGCGTTCTGGGCGACGCCCTTGCCGCCGAGGGCGCGCCAGGTGCCGGGGTCGAACTGGTAGAGGCCGCCGTAGGTGCCCGACGAGTCGACGGCGCCGGGGCGGCCGCCGGACTCGCACTGGGCGAGGGCGTTCCAGTCGAGGCCGTCGGCTCCGGCGACGGAGGAGGGCAGCGGCTTGGAACCCACCCTGATCTTCTGGGTGACCGGTTCGCGGACGATCTCCTCGGCGATCCGGCGGGGTTTCTGTTTGACGCCGTTGACCGTGCGCAGGGCGTAGGTGACCCGGCGTACGCCCTGCCTGCCCTGGCGCTCGACGACTTGGATGCCGGCGAAGAGGTCCGGGTCGCGGGTCCTTTCGGTGGTGTACGGGATGGGTTCCTCGCGGATCTCCTTGGTGCCGGTGATCCGCATGACGGTGATGGTCTGGCCGTCGCGGGGGAAGCTGTCGGGCGGTACGGAGGTGGTGTCCTGGGCGCCGAGGGTGATCCCGGCCTCGGCGAGGGCTTCGCGGACGGTGGCGGCGTTGGTGCGGATGACCCGTTCGCGGCCGTCGGCCATGAAGGTCAGGGTGCGTTCGGTGCGGACGTCGAGGGTGAGGCCCTTGCGGGTGATCTCCATGGAGCGGGAGACGGAGAGGTAGGCGCCTTCGGCACGGACGCCGAGCTGGCGCAGGGCGCCGTCGACGGTGCGGGCGGTGGTCCAGACGCGGCGCCGGTGTCCGTCGAGGGTGAGGGTGACCGGGCGGCCGTAGCGGACGACGATCACGTCGCCGCTGGCGAGGGCTGCGCCGGGGGCGGGGGCGACGATGTCGTGGTCACCGACGGTGATGCCCTCGTCGTCGAGGAGTTCGCGGACGTCGTCGGCGAAGGTGTGCAGGGAGCGCGGGGCGCCGTCGACGCTGAGCCTGACGGCCTTGTCGTTGGCGACGAAGGCGCTGGTGCCGCCGGCGAGGACGACGACGACCATGGCCTGCGGAAGGAGGCGCCGCAGCCCTTCGGGGCCGCGGCCCCGGCCTGCTTTGCGGCGGCGTGCGGCGCGCCGGGCCTCGGCGCGGCCCCCGGCGGGGACGGTGACGGGGACCGGGGTGGGGGCGGGGACGGGCGGGCGGCTCAGGACGAGCGCCGCCTCCTGGGTCTCGTACGACGCGAAGGCCACATCGGTCGCGCTCTTTGCGGCGCGACGCCCGGACCGTACGGCTCGGTGACTGCCCTGCGAGTTGCTCACGAGGCCGGGACACTAGCGGAGCTCCAGTCACTCTCCAAAGCAGCGCGACTACGGACTGTGGCTGTTATGCATCAGTGATCGTCGGGGTTCCTCAGTAGTCGAACGCACGCGCGGTGTTCGCGCCGATGGCCTCGGCGAGGGTGTCCTCGTGGATGCCCCGGACGGCGGCCATGGCCCGGACGGTGACCGGGATGAGGTAGGGGGCGCCCGGCCGCCCCCGGTAGGGCGCGGGGGTGAGGAAGGGCGCGTCGGTCTCGACCAGGACAAGCTCCAGCGGGGCGACGGCGAGCGCGTCGCGCAGCGGCTGGGCGTTCTTGAAGGTGACGTTGCCCGCGAAGGACATGTAGTAGCCGTGGGCGGCGCAGATCTCGGCCATCTCGGCGTCGCCGGAGTAGCAGTGGAAGACGGTCCGCTCGGGGGCGCCCTCCTCGGCGAGGATCCGCAGCACGTCGGCGTGGGCCTCGCGGTCGTGGATGACCAGCGCCTTGCCGTGCCGCTTGGCGATCTCGATGTGGGCGCGGAAGGAGCGCTCCTGGGCGGCCACGCCCTCGGGGCCGGTACGGAAGTGGTCCAGGCCGGTCTCGCCGACACCCTTGACCTCGGGCAGGGCGGCGAGCCGGTCGATCTCGGCGAGCGCCTCGTCGAGGGCGGCGTCCCCACCGGCCTCCCGGGCGCCCTGGCGCGACCAGCCGTCCGGATCCCCGAGCACGATGCGCGGGGCTTCGTTGGGGTGCAGCGCGACGGCCGCGTGGACCTGGTCGTACTGGGCCGCGGTCTCGGCCGCCCAGCGGGAGCCCTTGAGGTCGCAGCCCACCTGGACGACGGTGGTGACACCGACGGCGGCGGCCTTGACGAGGGCTTCCTCGACCGTGCCGCTCTGCATGTCCAGGTGGGTGTGCGAGTCCGCCACCGGCACCAGAAGCGGTTCGGGCAGCGGCGGCGGGGCGTCCTTCGAGCTCATGGCCCCGATCGTACGAGGGCGGTGCGGCGACCCGCGATCGGGTTACCGCACGGGCGGCCGGGGCCGGTGGGGCGCTACTTGCGCTCCCTGAAGGGGTGGAGGAGGTCGGAGAGGTGCCAGTGGTGTTCGGCCGGTGGGGGTTCCTCGGGCGGGGCGGTGGGCCGGCCCGAGGTCTTCTGGCCGATGGGTCCGGCCGTGGCGACCGGTGGGTACGACCAGGATTCGTCGGCCCGTTCCATGTACTCCCGGACGGCGGAGACCTGACCCGCCCGCATGATGCGGACGACATGGCTTCCACAGTTCAGGCAGGTCGGGTTGGAGAGCGGGGAGGGAACCCGCTGCCCCTTCGTGCGGTAGACGACCATGTCATGGCCGGCGGCGTCCGTGTGGTGCTCGATGTCGTACGACTGCTCCCAGCCGTACCCGCAGCGCATGCAGGCGAAGGCGTACGACTCATGGCCGACGGATGTGCCGGTGATCTCACTCATGCCAGCTCCTCTCCACTGATCCAGTGGACGCCCATTCCGGCCGGAGCGCATCAGCGCCGGTTGAACCATGGAGTTCTCTTGGCCCTTCCTTGCAGAAAGGCCCACCGCACGGGCAAAAAGCTTTGCTTTTCAGGTTAGCCCTTTACCGTTCTCAGGCGCCTTTCGGTCCGGGTCCTTCCCGGTCCGCGTTCTTCGCCGCCACCACGGCGTCGAACACCTCCCGCTTGGGCAGGCCCGCCTCGGCGGCGACCGCCGCGATGGCCTCCTTGCGGCGCTCCCCCGCCTCCTCGCGCACCCGCACGCGGCGCACCAGCTCGTCGGCATCCAGCTCTTCGGGCCCGGTCTCGGGGGCGCCCTCGACGACGACGGTGATCTCGCCGCGTACGCCTTCCTTCGCCCACTCGGCGAGCTCGCCGAGGCCGCCGCGCTTGACCTCCTCGTACGTCTTGGTGAGCTCGCGGCAGACGGCGGCGCGCCGCGACACGCCGAAGACCTCGGCCATCGCGTCGAGTGTGTCGTCGAGCCGGTGCGGGGCCTCGAAGTAGACGAGGGTGCGCCGCTCGTCGGCGACCTCGCGCAGCCGGCCGAGCCGCTCGCCGGCCTTGCGCGGCAGGAAGCCCTCGAAGCAGAAGCGGTCGACGGGCAGTCCGGACAGGGCGAGTGCGGTGAGCACGGCGGACGGGCCGGGCACGGCCGTGACCTTGATGTCCTTCTCCACGGCGGCGGCGACGAGACGGTAGCCGGGGTCGGAGACGGACGGCATGCCCGCGTCGGTGACCAGCAGGACCCGCGCCCCGCCCTCCAGGGCCTCGACCAGTTCGGGCGTACGGGCCGACTCGTTGCCCTCGAAGTACGACACGACCCGGCCGGTGGTGTGGATGCCGAGCGCCCGGGTCAGCCCGCGCAGCCGCCGGGTGTCCTCGGCCGCGACGATGTCGGCGGTCTCCAGCTCGGCGGCGAGCCGGGGCGGGGCGTCCGCGATGTCACCGATGGGGGTCCCTGCGAGTACCAGCGTTCCTGTCACATGGGTCATCCTCGCAGCCCGGACGGGCGACTCGCACAGGCGCGTTCCCTACGATGGCGCGGTGACCAGTACTGCTCATAAGGCCCCGCAGGGACAGGACGCCGGGGACGCGCCGCCTCCGTGGCAGCAGCGCCTGCGCCGATTCGGCTACGCGCCGCGCGCGGAGATCGGGCTGCGGGAGCGGCTCGTACCGCCGTATACGCGGCCGTCGGAGCGGATGTGGTCGCTGCTGGGGGTCTCCCCGTCGCGCGCGGAGCGGCTGACGCGCCTCGCGGCGTGGGGCGGCCCGCTGCTGGTGGCGCTGGTGGCGGGGGTGATGCGGTTCTGGCACCTGGGCAGCCCCAAGGCGGTGATATTCGACGAGACGTACTACGCCAAGGACGCCTGGGCGCTGGTCAACCAGGGTTATGAAGGGGCGTGGCCGAAGGACGTCGACAAGTCGATCCTGGCGAACCCGGACGCGGTGGCGATCCCCACCGAGCCGGGCTATGTGGTGCATCCGCCGGTCGGCAAGTGGGTGATCGGCCTTGGCGAGCAGTTGTTCGGATTCACACCGTTCGGCTGGCGGTTCATGGTGGCGGTGCTCGGCACGCTGTCGGTGCTGATGCTGTGCCGGATCGGGCGGCGGCTGTTCCGCTCGACGTTCCTGGGCTGTCTGGCCGGTCTGCTGCTGGCCGTGGACGGGCTGCACTTCGTCATGAGCCGCACCGCGCTGCTCGACCAGGTGCTGATGTTCTTCGTCCTCGCGGCGTTCGGCTGTCTGCTGATCGACCGGGACCATGCCCGGCGGCGGCTGGCCGCGGCGCTGCCGAGGGACGAGGAGGGGCTGCTGCGGCCGGACGCGGAGGTCGCCGAGACGCTCCGGCTGGGCCTGCGGCCGTGGCGGATCGCGGCGGGCGTGACGCTGGGCCTGGCGTTCGCGACGAAGTGGAACGGTCTTTACATCATGGCCGCGTTCGGGGTCATGGCGGTGCTGTGGGACGCGGGCGGGCGCCGGACGGCCGGTGCGATCAGCCCGTACGCGGCGGTGCTGAAGCGGGATCTGGTGCCTGCGTTCGTGTCGGTGGTGCCGGTCGCCGTGGCGACGTACATCGCCTCCTGGACCGGCTGGATCGCCTCGGACAAGGGGTACTTCCGCGACTGGGCCGAGCGGCCCGGCGGGGGCGGCGGGACGTGGGGGTGGCTGCCGGACTGGCTGCGCAGCCTGTGGCACTACGAGACCGAGGTCTACAAGTTCCACGTCAATCTGACCTCGGGTCACACCTACGAGTCGAACCCGTGGAGCTGGATCGTCCTGGGCCGCCCGGTCTCGTACTTCTACGAGGACCCGGCGCCGGGCCGGGACGGCTGCCCTGTCGACGCGACGGAGAAGTGCGCGCGTGAGGTCCTGGCGATCGGGACGCCGCTGCTGTGGTGGGCGGCGTGCTTCGCGCTCTGCTACGTGCTGTGGCGGTGGTTCTTCCGGCGCGACTGGCGGGCGGGCGCGATCGCGTGCGGGGTCGCGGCGGGCTGGCTGCCGTGGTTCTTCTACGAGGAGCGGACGATCTTCCTCTTCTACGCGGTGGTGTTCGTGCCGTTCCTGTGCCTCGCCGTGTCGATGTTGATCGGCGCGATCGTCGGCCCACCGGGCTCGGACGAACGCCGGCGGACGGTGGGCGCGGTGGGCGCGGGCGTGCTGGTGCTGCTGATCGTGTGGAACTTCATCTACTTCTGGCCGCTGTACACGGGCGAGGCGATTCCGATGGATGCCTGGCGGAGCCGTATGTGGCTGGATACGTGGGTGTGACGGCGAATCTGACGGGTGCGGGCACGGTCGGGTAACGACCGCCCCTCTTGTCACTACTGTCGCGTAGAGTCCCGTCCGTCAGGTACTTGAACATGTTCAAGTACGCTCTGGGGAGGGAACTGAACAGCATGCGCAGCGGAGCGAAGGTCGCCGTGGTCGGCGGAGTGTTCGTGATCGTCGCCGGCGGGGTGGGGTACGGGGGCTACAACCTGTGGAACGGGCTGAGCGGTAACGGCGGGGGTACGACCACCAAGTCCGCCGAGACGAAGAAGAGCGGTCCGGTCACCCCGGACGAGGTGAAGCAGACCGCCGAGGAGTTCCTCGCCGCCTGGGCGGCCGGCGAGAGCGACAAGGCCGCGCAGCTCACCAACAACTCCGGCGCCGCGGGGACGGCCGTCGAGGGCTTCCGGAGCCAGGCCCATGTCTCGAAGGCGGTCATCACGCCCGGCACGCCGAGCGGGGTGCGGGTGCCGTTCACGGTCGCCGCGACCGTGACGTACCAGGGCGTCTCCAAGCCGCTGAACTACACCTCGTCGCTGACCGTGGTACGCGGACTGACCACCGGCAAGGCGCTGGTGGACTGGCAGCCGGCCGTCATCCACCCGAAGCTCACCAAGACCGCCACCCTGAAGACCGGCGCGGCGAAGACGGCCGAGATCAAGGCCGTCGACCACGACGGCGTCGAGCTGACGAAGGAGAAGTACCCCTCCCTCGGCCCGATCCTGGACGAGCTGCGCAAGAGGTACGGGGCGAAGACGACCGGCACCCCCGGCGTCGAGACGTTCATCGACAGCGGCTCGGACAGCGTCGCCAACACCTCCCTGGTCACGCTGACCAAGGGCAAGCCGGGCGAGCTGAAGACCACCCTGGACGCCGGGGTGCAGGCCGCCGCCGAGAAGGCGGTCAAGAGGTACGGCAAGGCGTCGGTCGTCGCGATCAAGCCCTCGACCGGCGAGGTGCGCGCGATCGCCAACAGCCCTGCGGACGGCTACAACACGGCCTTCATGGGCTCCCAGGCCCCCGGCTCCACGATGAAGATCGTGACGGCGGCGATGATGATGGACCAGGGGATCGTCTCCGGTCCGAACGCCAAGGTGGAGTGTCCGGCGACGGTTTCGTGGGAGGGTGTGCCCTTCCGTAACCTCGACCACTTCAAGATAGACAACGGCACCTTCGAGGCCTCCTTCCGTCGCTCCTGCAACACCGCTTTCATCAAGGCGATCGGCCCTCTCAACGAGAAGGGCATCGAGAACACCGCCCTCGGCGACACCGCCCGGAAGTACTTCGGCATCGGGGTGGAGTGGAACACCGGCATCCCCTCCTTCGACGGCAAGGTCCCGCCGTCGCAGGGCGGCGAGACCGCCGCCTCGTACATCGGCCAGGGCAAGATCCAGATGAGCGCGCTCAACGTCGCCTCCATCGCCGCGACCGCCAAGTCCGGCGCCTTCAAGCAGCCGGTCGTCGTCCCGCAGTCGCTCGACGACCGGGAGCTGGCCACCGCGCAGCCGCTTCCCGGGCACATCTCCCAGTCCCTCAAGCAGATGATGCGGGCCACCGCCACCGCATCCGACGGCACCGGCCGGCAGGCGATGGCCGGGCTCGGCGGCTCGAAGGGCGCCAAGACGGGCTCGGCGGAGGTCGACAACCAGGCCACGTCCAACAGCTGGTTCACCGGCTACGCGGACGACCTCGCGGCGGCGGCCGTCGTCCAGTCCGGCGGCCACGGCGGCGACGCGGCGGGGCCGGTGGTGGCGTCCGTCCTGAAGGCGCGGTAGAGCCTCGTCGGCGGGGCGCGCGGCGGCGGGGCCGGTGGCGCGTCCGCACCGAAGGCGCGGTAGAGCCCCTTCGGCGGGGCGCGCGGCGGGGCGTACGGCGCCGGACGCGCCCCGCGGGCTCCGCACCCGGATACGCAGGGCCGTCCCCCCGCACGTGAGCCGCGCCATCGCGTGCCCCGTACAACCACCGCTAGCGTGCGCGGAGTGACTTCCCTCGAACTCCTCCGCCGGCGTGCGGTGTGACGCCTCTCGTCGCGGCGGCCGTCCTCCTGGCAGCGGTCACCCACGCCTCCTGGAACGCGATCGCCCATCACATCAAGGACCAACTCCTCTCCTTCACGCTGATATCCGGCGGCGGGGCGCTGCTCGGCGCTCTCGCCGCCGTCTTCGTGCCGCTCCCGGCGGCGGAGGCCTGGCCGTATCTGATCGCCTCCGCGATCGTCCACGTCGGCTACATGGCCCTGCTGATGCGTTCCTTCACGCTCGGCGATTTCGGGCAGATGTACCCGATCGCCCGGGGAACGGCACCGCTGGCGGTGACCGCGATCGCCGCCCTGTTCGTGGACGAGGTCCCCGAGGCCTGGCAGTTGACCGGCGTCGCCGTGGCCTGCGCGGGACTGGTGGGGCTGGCCCTGTGGGGCATCCGAGGCAGGGACGGGGCGGGTCGCGGGACCGGCGGCGGGGCGGGTCGCGGGACCGGCGGCGGCCGTCCCCACCGGCCCGCGCTCGTCGCGGCCGTCGGAACGGGGCTGGCCATCGCCGCGTACACGGTCGTGGACGGGGTCGGGGTCCGCACGTCCGGAACCCCGCTCGGCTACATCGCCTGGCTGATGATCCTCCAGGGGACCGCGATCCCGCTCTACACCCTGTACCGCCGACGGAGCGCGCTGGCGGCGCAGTTGCGCCCGTACGCGATGCGCGGAGCGGTGGGCGCGGCCCTGTCGATCTCGGCGTACGCGCTGGTCCTGTGGGCCCAGACACAGGCGCCGCTCGCCCCCATCGCGGCGCTGCGGGAGTCCTCCGTCATCGTGGGCGCGGCCATCGGGGCGCTGTTCTTCAAGGAGCGCTTCGGCACACCGCGGATCGCGGCGGCGGCGCTGATGGCGGCGGGGATCGCCCTGATGCTGTACGGGAGTTGAGCGCGGGGCGGCTCTGGCGCGGAAGGTTCGGCGGACGGTCGAGGCGGCGGCCACCGTGCGGCCCGATGCCGGCGAACGACGCGTCGTGCCTTCTCTCACGCGGGCGCGCACGTACCTCGCCCCACTGACGGGCGACGCCCATGCGACGGAGTCGAACAGAGCGGCACGACGGAAGGCGTGCGAGTGTGGAGCGGGCCGGGCATATTGATCACGACGCAATACGCTCCTTATGCGAGCTAGATCAGGGATGGCAGGGCGCCCCTCGGCCATCGGCCTAGCCAGAAGGCTGCGGTGGAGGGCTCCTCCTGGCCCTCGGTGGAGCCGTCGTGCAGCAGGTACTCGGTGGGGGCGATGTAGCCCTCTCCGGGTGCCAGCCGGATACGGACGACCTGTACCGGGTGCCCTGCCGCGACGTGTTCCCGGTAGTCGTTGGTGTGCGGGTAGCGGAGATGGTAGTCAGTGGGGTGGATGGCTCGGCAGACAGCTTGAGCGTCCAGGGCGCCCAGGATGATGTATCGGCTGCCGGGACCGTGGTTGACGGCGAGTCTCCGCCGTCCCCGCGCCTTCGCGCCGTAAAGCAGCTTGTCCCAGTTGTCGAGGTGCAGGCCGAGGAGTTTGCCGACGGCGTAGTTCTCTGTCGTCGTCACCATGTCGGGCTTGGCGTGGGCCTGGCCGAGGTACGCGGCGTCCGAGTCCCCCATGCGGGCGGCTAAGCCCTCCAGCTCCTCGCCCCTGGGCACGGGCGGGCGGACGATCTCCACGAGGGTGCCGGGCGGGGCCCACTGTGGCGCGGTCAGCAGGAGTCCCACCGCTTCGGGAAGCGGCTGCCACAGCCCGGACGGGACGACGGCGCCGTCTTCGTACTCGGGCTCGTTCTTGATGGTGCGAACGGCGGCGAAGTCGCATCGCTCGCGGAGGGCGTCCAGGTCGGTGCAGGCGATGTGCAGGGGCACGGGAGTCTCCGGGTTCAGTCGTCTCCGAGCACGATGTCCAGCTCGCCCACCAGGGCTTCGGCGAGGTCGGCCTGCTGGCTGTGGTCGATGCGGACCTTGGCGAGGTTCGCGACACCGCGGAGTGCCGACAGGTCGTTCTCGCGAAGGTCGGTGTTGCGGTACCGGCCCGCGCCGAATTCGGTGAGGCGGAGGGTGCAGTCGTTGAACACGGCGCCGGACAGGTCGCAGTCGGTGAACGTGGCCTCGGTGAGTACGCAGCCGATGAAAAGGTGTCGCTTTCGGCCCGAGGTAACCGGAGGCCCTGGGGATGAAGACGCGCAACGTGGGACTGGAGAGTCATCTCGCCCGCTCCGGAATGAGCCGCGGTGAGTTAGCACGCCGGATCAAGGCGAAGGCGCTGGAGTACAAGGAGCCCCACATCGCGCCTGGCGTTTCCCGGATCAGGTGTTGGATCGAAGGTGAACAGCCTCGCGAGCCTGTACCGCAGATCGTTGCCGATGTGTTCTCTGACCGCTTCGGGTATCGCGTCACGGCATACGACATCGGCTTCGGCACAGGCACATCGGTTGATTCCGCACTCGTCTACGACACCTCGTTCACGGCTACCGTGAAGGCAGTCGCCGAACTGGGGAGAGCTGACGTGGACCGACGCAAACTGCTTGCAGCCGCACCCTTCGCTGCGGTCGCCGGGGTTGGGCCCTCGCGCGACTGGCTGATGAACACCCTCGATCAGGAGCCGTCCGCTGGACCGCGCGTCCGCCTGGAGGACGTGGCGTCCGTGAAGGCGATGTTCGAGAAGTTCCAGCGGATGGACATCTTCCAGGGCGGAGGCTCTGGCCGCCTGGTCCTGGCCGAGTACATGACCCAGCACGTCTTGCCGCTTCTACCCCGGGCGAAGACGGAAGAGGTGCGCCGAGCACTGTGCGAGGCCGCCAGCGAGCAGACCTATCTCCTCGGCTGGATGGCGTACGACTCCGGAGAGCACGGCGTGGCACAGCGCTACCTCATCCAGGCACTTCGGCTCGCCGAGGAGTCGATGAACCCGGCCCTCGGGGCGCATGTCCTCGCCGGCATGGCCGACCAGGCGACCCTGCTGGGCGACCCGAACGAAGGACGCCGTCTGGCGCAGGCCGGTCGGCACGGGCTGGCCAAGGCCGATTCCGCTGCCTGCCTGGCGGACCTGTGGTGCCTCGAAGCGCGGGCCCTCGCCAAGCTCGGCGACACCAAGGCGGCCAGCCGGGCTGTGATCGAATCGGAAAAGGCGTTCGAGCGGGTGCGGCCGGAGCAAGAGCAGGCGTGGGCGGAGTTCATTGACCCGGCCTACCTGCACGGCGAGCACGCCATGACCTTCCGGGACCTCAATGACCCGAAGTCCTCCGAGGCCCACGCCACACGGTCCATCGACCACGCACACCAGCAGAAGCGCGCCCGGCGGGGCGCGATGTCTCAGGCCGCCCTCGCGGTCAGCCACATTCAGCGTCGAGACGTGGACGCCGCGTACGCTGCGGGCCTGCGCACACTGACGCTGGCCTCGCAGGTCAAGAGCACACGGGCCATCGAGGCGGTTCAGGATCTTCGTCGCCGGATGCAGCCCTTCGGGCAGAATCGCCTCGTCGCCGACTTCAACGAGCGGGCACAGGCACTCGTCGAAGCGGCCTGACCAAACGGATGCGGGCCCTCGCGTCGAGCGCGGGGACCTGCAAGTCAGGCAGCCGGAGAGAGTACGACGAGCAGTGGACCTGCCGCGTGGTCCCAGCCGCGTCCGGCCTCGACCGCCTCTTTGCCGGCGCCTGCAATTCCGTTCCGGATCGGGACGAGGAAGGTCTCGCGGAATTGCGCCTGGGCGCCCTCGTTCATGCCGCTCGCCGAGGCCGTGGCGGCGACGTACGTGCCGATCGGCGAGTACGGCCCATATCCCGAACGGCTGCGGCAGCAGTTCGAGGGCGTGATCTGGCGGTTCAAGACGGGCGGGCAGTGGCGGGAGAGCCGACGGAGTTCGGCGTCTGGTCGACGGTCCACAACCGGCGGGCACTCCGGGGGAGGGCCGGGAGGGCCGTTCAGGCAGGTGGGGACCGGGTCGCGGGGGCCTGGGAGGTGGTCCGGCGCGACGCTAAATACTTTCAATTCCTGAGAGGGAAAGTACCCAACCCAACCCCTCCGGCTCCCCGTGCACGCTGCGTCACCCACACGAGTGGGATTCGCCAACTGGGCTGGATTCTGGGTCCGTTGGTTGGCATATGCTCACGGCGACCGACCCCGAACAGACGACGGCCCCCGGCCGGGACTAGCGATCCCGATCGAGGGCCTGACCAACGAGGAAGCAGTACCTTCCCGATGGATAGCCAAGACCTTAGCGCGCCCAGGCGCGCCACGGCCGTGAATCGGCCCACTGCCCCCCGATCCGGTGTCATTCACGTCAACATGCGGCACACCAGCCGCTACACCGTCATCGGCAACCACCTCGCCCAGCACCGCCAGCTGTCGCTCACCGCGATCGGGCTCGCCACGCACATCCAGTCGCTGCCGACGGGGACGAGCGTGGGGATCAAGGCGCTCGCGGAGCGCTTTCCCGAGGGCGAGATCCGGATCGCCGCCGCCCTGCGGGAGCTTGAAGCCCACGGCTACCTGGAGCGGACGCGCGAGCGGCTGCCCAACGGGCAGGTCGTCGCACGCACGGTCTCGTACAACAAGCCGGGCGCCAGGCCGGGGCCCGACCGCGCCCCGGACCCGACACCGGATCCCGCGCCGGAGCGCGACCCCGACCCGGCACCGGAGCCGCCCCGGGACCCTGACCCGACGGCTGACCCCACGCCGGATCCGACGCCGGAGCCGCCCCAGAGGCCTGAGCCCGGCCCCGGGCCCGTACCGCCTCCCCCGCCGCTGCCCGAGCCCACCACGACCGACCCCGCGCGGCAGCGCGCCGCCGCAGGCGTCCTCATCGGGCTGCGCGCCCACGATCCCCGGCTGCTGCTCTCCGAGCGGGACGTCCACCGCCTCGCCCCCGCCGTGGCCGCCTGGCTGGAGCGCGGCGCGGCCCCCGACGCCGTACGCCGCACGCTCGCCGCATGCCTTCCGGAACCGCTGCGGCACCCGACGGCCCTCCTCGCCCACCGCCTGACCGCCCTCCTGCCACCCCCGCTCCTGGCCGCACTGCCCGCCCCGGACCCGCTCCAGACCTGCGAGGACTGCGACCGCGCGTTCCGCGCGCCGGAACCAGGGCACTGCCGCGACTGCCGACCATCCATCGAGGAGCGTGCCGCATGACCCGCATGGGTATGCTGACATACATGAAGCGCACAACGATCAAGATCGACGACGCGCTGGACGCACGGATGCGCCACGAGGCCGCCCGGCGGGGTTTGACCATCTCGGAGTGGACGCGGGAGGCCATCGCCGCGCATCTGCCCGGAGAAGGGGAAGGATCGCCCGTCCGGCGACGCGTCTTCCACTCGACCGGATCAGGTGACAGCGGACGCGGTGACATTGCCGAGCGCATGGAAGAGCTGCTCGCCGGACTGGCCGGGGGACCTGACGTGGCCGACGAGGACAGAACGCCGGGAACACAGCACCCGCGCCTCAGCGCATGAGCGCGCTTGTCGTCGACGCGGGGCCGCTCTATGCCCTGATCGACAGGAGCGACGCCTGGCACGCCACCTCCGTACGCCTCCTTGAGACACATCCGGGGCCGCTCCTGGTCCCCGCACTCGTCATCGCCGAGGTCGCCCATCTGGTCGGACGACGGCTCGGCCCGCGGTCCGAAGTCCTCCTCGCACAGGACTTCGCAGAGGGACTGTTCACAGTCGAACCAGTACATCCAGGGGACTGGCTGCGCATCGCCGAGCTGACCGCCCGTTACTCCGACTTTCCGCTGGGGCTGGTAGACGCCTCTGTCATCGCCTGCGCCGAGCGGCTGGGCGTGACCGAGGTCGCCACGGTGGACCAGAAGCACTTCGGCGCCGTACGCCCCATCCACGTGCCGGCGTTCACCCTTCTCCCTTAGCCGGCCGCGCTACTCCTGATCCCCGCTCATCGCCCACGCGAAGCCCGTGTTCACCGCCAGCAGGCCGCCGTCCACGCGCAACGTCGTGCCGGTGATCCAGGAAGCGTCCGTCGAGGCCAGGAAGGCGACCGCGGAGGCGATGTCGTCCGGGGTGCCGACGCGGCGCAGGGGGTAGACGTGGGCCGCGAGGCGGGTCAGGTCCTCGTCGCGGCCGTCCCAGGCGCGGGTGGCGATCGTGCCCGGGTTGATCTGGTTGACGCGGACGCCGCGCGGGGCCGCGTCGCCCGCCAGGGTGCGGGTGAAGGAGGCGAGGCCCGCCTTGGCCGCGCTGTAGGCGTGGTTGCCGAAGTCCTGTTCGGCGTTGACGGAACCGATGTTGACGATCGCGCCCCGGCCCGACGCCGCCAGCAGCGGCATCGCCGCGCGGGCGCAGCGGAAGGCGCCCATGAGGGTCACGTCGAGGTTCTGCCGCCAGCCCTCGTCGCTCTCGTCCTCGATCCGTTCGGCGTCCGGCGCGACGCGCGCGAGGGCGTTGTTGACGAGCACGTCGAGGCCGCCGAAGCGGTCGGCCGCGTACGCCACCGCCGCCTCGACCGACGCCCGGTCGCCGACGTCGCAGCGCAGCGGGACCGCCCCGGGGATGGACTCGGCCGTGCGCGCGGCGGCGTCCTCGTCGATGTCCGTCAGCAGGATCCGCCCGCCCTCCGCGGCGAGTCTGCGGGCGGTCGCCTCGCCGATGCCGCGTGCCGCGCCGGTGATCAGTACGCCGTACCCCTCGAAACGCTTCATGGGGCGATCATGGCGCCGGGCGCACCGCCCCGACCAGACCCCGCCGGTCCCGTCGGGCCGGTCAGATCGCGGCGCGGACCGCCCGTACCAGCGCCTGCGCCCGCGGGTCCGCGGTGACCGTCTTGCGCATGCCGTTGGTGACGTAGCCGAAGGCGATCCCGCTCTCCGGGTCGGCGAACCCCAGCGAGCCGCCGCGGCCCGGGTGGCCGAACGAGCCGGGCGCGAGGAACGGGGAGGCCGTGCTGTGCAGCATGTAGCCCAGGCCGAAGCGGGTGTTGACGACGAGGATCCGGTCCGGGCCGGTGGACTCCTCCGTACGGGCGAGGGTGAGGGTCGCCGGGGCGAAGAGGCGGTGGCCGTCGACCGGGCCGATGGTGGCCGCGTAGAAGCGGGCCAGGGCGCGGGCGGTGGAGACACCGGCGGAGCCGGGGAGTTCGGCGGCCCGGTAGGCGGGGTCGTTCTCGTCGGGCGCGGGGTCGATCGCGGCGAAGGCGCGGCGGGTGAGGGAGGCCGGGTCGCGGTACGCCTCGGTGACCGCGCGCTTGGGGCGGAGCTTGAGGCCGGGGCCCTGCGGGGTCTCGGGCTCCTCGACGGGCCCGACGCGGCCGGCCCGGTGGGCCTCGTCCGCCGGGAGGCCGATCCACAGGTCGAGGCCCAGGGGGCGGGCGATCTCCTCGGCCACCCAGCGGCCTATGGAGCGGCCGGTGACCCGCTTGACCAGGCCGCTCAGCAGCCAGCTGAAGGTGTGCGGGTGGTAGCCGTGGTCGGTGCCGGGCTCCCAGACGGGCGCCTGCGCGGCGACGGCCGCGCCCGCTGCCTCGGGGTCGATCGCCTCGGCGAGGGTGAGCGGGCGGTCCAGGACGGGCAGGCCCGCGCGGTGGGACAGCAGCTGCCGTACGGTCACCCGCTCCTTGCCCGCGGCCTTGAACTCCGGCCAGTACGTGCCGACACGGGCGTCCAGGTCGAGCTGGCCGCGCTGGTGCAGGAGCAGCGGGACGGCGGCGGCGACGCCCTTGGTGGCGGAGCGGACGATCTGCGCGGTGTCCACGGCCCAGGGGGCGCTGCCGTCGACGTCCCGCGTGCCGGCCCAGAGGTCGACCACCTTGGTGCCGTGGCGGTAGACGGCTACGGCCGCGCCGCGCTCGCCGCCCTCGGCGAAGTTGCGCAGGAAGGCGTCCCTGACCGGCTCGAATCCCGCCGCCACCGTGCCCTGGACGTCCACGCTCCACGCTCCCTTTCCGCAGCACCCGTTCGCGGTGCCACCCCATGGTGCAACGTGAGCTTCTGAGCGCGGATTCCGGGGGTGGTTCAGGCCTGGGCGGCCGGGGTCACGGAGCGCGGGTCGAAGCCGTACGGCAGCTCCAGGCGGTGGCGGCGCATCAGCTCGGGGTCGCTCAGCACGTCCTGCGTACGCCCGTCGGCGGCGATCACGCCGTCGCTGAGGATCACCGAGCGGGGGCAGAGCTCCAGCGCGTACGGCAGGTCGTGGGTGACCATCAGGACGGTGACGTCGAGCGAGCGGAGGACGTCGGCGAGTTCCCGGCGGGAGGCCGGGTCCAGGTTGGAGGAGGGCTCGTCGAGGACGAGGATCTCCGGCTCGGTGGCGAGGACGGTCGCGACGGCGACCCGGCGCCGCTGGCCGAAGGAGAGGTGGTGCGGGGGACGGTCGGCGAACTCGGCCATGCCGACCCGCTCCAGCGCGCGGCGCACGACGGCGTCCAGGTCGGCGCCGCGCAGTCCGGCGGCGGCCGGTCCGAAGGCCACGTCCTCGCGGACGGTGGGCATGAAGAGCTGGTCGTCGGGGTCCTGGAAGACGATGCCGACGCGGCGCCGGATCTCGGCGAGGTGCTGCTTGGCGACGGGCAGACCGGCGACGGTGACCGTGCCCGCGCCGCCGGTGAGGATGCCGTTGAGGTGCAGGACGAGGGTGGTCTTGCCGGCGCCGTTGGGACCGAGCAGGGCGACCCGTTCGCCGCGGCCGACGGTGAGGTCGACGCCGAAGAGGGCCTGGTAGCCGTCGGGATAGGCGTACGCGAGCCCGCGCACCGCGAGGGAGTCGGGCGCCGCGGGCGCGTTGGGTGCGTCGGTCGGCGCAAGGGGGTCGGCTGTCGCGGGTGCCTCGGTCGGCGAGAGGGGGTCCGGTGTCGCAGCGTGGCCGGGTGCCGCGGGTGCGTCGGTCGGGGCGAGGGGGTCCGGTGCCGCAGCGTGGCCGGGTGCCGTGGGTGCGTCGGTCGGGGCGAGGGGGTCCGGTGCCGCAGCGTGGCCGGGTGCCGTGGGTGCGTCGGTCGGCGCGGAGTGGTCGGTCATAGGGTCCATCCCAGCAGGCAGATCGGCAGGGCAGCACAGGGGAGGACGGCGGCGTACGCCCACTGGGCACGGGTCGCGGACACGTCGTCGATGACCGGCATCGACCCGGTGTAGCCACGGCTCACCATCGCCAGGTGCACCCGCTCGCCGCGTTCGTACGACCGGATGAAGAGCGCGCCGGCGGACTTGGCGAGGACGCCCCAGTGGCGTACGCCGCTCGCCTCGAAGCCCCGGGAGCGGCGGGCGATCGACATCCGGCGCATCTCGTCGGTGATCACGTCGCCGTAGCGGATCATGAACGAGGCGATCTGGACCAGCAGCGGCGGGAGCTTGAGCCGCTGGAGGCCGAGGATCAGGGCGCGCAGCTCGGTGGTGGCGGCGAGCAGGACGGAGGCGGCGACGCCGAGGGTGCCCTTGGCGAGGACGTTCCAGGCGCCCCACAGGCCGGGGACGCTGAGCTGGACGCCGAGGACCTCGGTCTGTTCGCCCGGCACGACGAAGGGCATGAGCAGCGCGAAGGCGACGAACGGGATCTCGATCGCGAGGCGCTTGAGGAGCAGGCCGGCCGGGATGCGGGCCAGGGCCGCGACGGCGGCGAGCAGGGCGGCGTACAGCGCGAAGGCCCACATCGCCTCGCGCGGTGTGGAGACCACGACCAGCACGAAGGCGAGCACGGCGACGAGCTTGCAGTGCGGCTGCAGGCGGTGCGGGAGCGAGTCGCCGTGCCGGTAGAGCTGGTGGGCGTGGCCCGCGCCCACGTCAGTCCGAGGCCTGCGCGGCGGGGCGGCGGCGGACGGCCCAGAAGACGCCGCCGCCGACGACGACGGTGGCGCCGACGCCGATCACGCCCGCGAGCCCGCCGGAGAGGCGCGGGGCCTCGATGCCCTTGACGCCGTAGTCGGCGAGCGGGGAGTCGGCAGCGGCGTGGTCCTCGACGTTCTTGTCGATGCCCTGGTCGGCGGCGACCTTCTCCAGGCCGTCGGGGCTGGCGGAGGCGTAGAAGGAGACGAACCCGGCGAGCAGCAGGGCGGCGGCCAGGCCGCTGAGCAGCAGCTTCTTGGGGGAGCGAGCGGCGGCCGGGGCCTGGGCGGCGGGGGCGGCGTCGACAAGTTCGCCGCCGACGCGCAGCTTGAGCGGGGCGCTCAGGCCGCGGGCGCCGTACACGAGGTCGGGGCGGACGGCGACGACGGCTCCGACGGTGAGCATGGTGATGACGGCCTCGCCGACGCCGATGAGGACGTGGACGCCGACCATGGCGGTGAGGACCTTGCCGACCGGGACGTGCGTGGTGCCGCCGATCGCGTAGAGCAGGGTGAAGGCGGCGGCCGAGGCCGGTACGGAGACCAGCGCCGCGGCGAAGGAGGCGGCGGTGAGGGAGCGGCGGGTGCGCGGCAGCACCTTCACCAGGCCGCGGAAGAGGGCGTACGAGACGACGACGGTGACGACGCCCATGACGGTGATGTTGACGCCGAGCGCGGTGAGGCCGCCGTCGGCGAAGAGGATGCCCTGCATCAGCAGGACGACGGAGACGCAGAGCACTCCGGTGTACGGCCCCACGAGGATGGCGGCGAGCGCGCCGCCGAGGAGGTGGCCGCTGGTGCCGGCGGCGACGGGGAAGTTCAGCATCTGCACGGCGAAGATGAACGCGGCGACGAGGCCGGCGAGCGGGGCGGTCCGCTCGTCCAGCTCCCGGCGGGCGCCCTTGAGGCCGACGGCCACGGCGCCCGCGGCGGCGACGCCGGCGGCGACGGAGACGGGAGCGTTGATGAATCCGTCGGGCACATGCATGGCGGGCTCTGCTTTCGGCCGGTTCGGGGGGTGCGGGCGGAACCGTTCGATGATGGGGCCTTCTGCAAAGAGGTTGCAAGAACAAAGAGGTCACAAATAAGAGCGGGATAAGAGAGGCCCCGGCCGCCGGAATGTGGCACATTAGAGGGCAAATAGGACGAAATTGAGGAGTCGGCCGATGACCGCCGCCGCCCAGAGTCCCGCCGTCGAAGAGCATGCCAAGGGCCTGATCATCACCGACGCCCCCCTCTCCCGGGCCGTCCCGGTCTCCCTGCGCTACGACCCCGGCACAGACCCGGCGGCCGTCCGGTTCGCCTTCCCCAGCGGCACCGAGTGGAGCTTCCCCCGCGAGCTCCTCGAGTCAGGGCTCCGCGCCCCCGCCCACCGCGAGTCCATCGACATCTGGCCGTGCGGCCGGGTGCAGACGGTGGTGGAGTTCCACACGGAGGACGGGGTGGCGGTGGTGCAGTTCGACACCTCGGCCCTGACACGTTTCCTCAAACACACATATGCCGTCAGGGCACCGATCGAGGCATAGTGATCTTCGTTCACGACAGTTGACGGTTGTTCACCGTCCCAACCGGGGGGAAACGTGAAGAAGATCCTCGCCATGCTCGGTGCGGCACTGCTGCCCTTGTCCGCGACGCCGGCCGCGAGCGCGACCGGGATGACCACCACCGAGGTCCGCAACCTCCAGGTCATGAGCTGGAACATGTGCGGTGTCGAGCGCTGGAACTGCCAGGAGCAGGGCACGGCGCAGCAGAAGATCGACGTGGTCAAGTACCACGTCGAGAAGAACTACGTACAGGCCGCGCTGCTCCAGGAGATCTGCAAGAACGACGCGGACACCCTGCTGACCACCCTGAACGGGGTCAGTCCCGGCTGGAAGATGTCCTTCCAGCCGTACCGCTGGTCCTACACCAACGGCACGACGAAGCTCAGCGCGTGCAAGACGGACGCGGACGGCAACGACATCGAGCCGGGGAACGTCGCCGGAACGGCCATCGTCGTCAAGGCGGGTCTGGCCAACCCCACCGCCTACAACCTGCCGCAGCCGAGGAACGCGGTCTACCCGCCGTTCCACTGCGCCACCGCCACCTGGTGGGACGTCCGGCTGTGCAACGCGCATGTGGTGACTCCGCCGAAGCCCACCGAGACCAGGCCCGACCTGCGCAAGGAGCAGATCGCCGAGATCAAGCGGATCGCGACCTCCTTCCCCAAGGTGGTGCTCGGCGGCGACTTCAACACCCCGGCGCCGGACACGCTCAAGGCGTCGGAGGCACCCGTCCCCGCCACGACGGTGGAGACGGACGCGGGCACCGCCGACATCTGGGGAGAGGGGCTGTACGGCCGGGGTCCGGGCACGCCCGGGCTGCTGGAGTGCGACCAGGAGGGCACGGCGAGGACCGGCCGGCCCACGTACGACGGCACCACGAAGAAGCTGGACTACCTCTTCAGCAACCAGGAGCGGCGCTGGTGCGCGGTGGCCGACTCCGCGTACTCGGACCATCACGTGCTCATCAAAAGCATGGCGGTGACCGTGCCCGTCGGCTGAGCCATGGACACGGCGGAGGCCGCCACCGCACCCTCCCGGGTGTGGTGGCGGCCTCGGTCACGCTCAGACCTTGGCGAGCTCCCGGTCGTCCTCGGACGCCGGTCCGCCGAGCTGCTCGCGCAGACCCTCGCCCTCGACGTCCACGTTGGGCAGCGCGCGGTCGAGCCAGCGCGGCAGCCACCAGGCCTTGTGGCCGAGCAGGGCCAGCACGGCCGGGACGATCGCCATGCGGACGACGAAGGCGTCGAAGAGGACGGCGACCGCGAGGCCGAAGCCGATCATCTTCACCATCTGCTCGCTGGAGCCGATGAAGCCCGCGAAGACCGCCATCATGATCACCGCGGCGGCGGTGACGACCCGGGCGCCGTGGCGGAAGCCGGTGACGATCGCCTCGCCGGGGCGCTCCCCGTGGACGTACGCCTCGCGCATCCGGGTGACCAGGAAGACCTCGTAATCCATGGCGAGACCGAAGACCACGCCCACCATGAAGATCGGCATCATCGACATGATCGGGCCGGTCTGCTCGACGCCGAACAGGTCGCCGAGCCAGCCCCACTGGAAGACCGCGACGACCGCGCCGAGCGCGGCGACCACCGACAGCAGGAAGCCGAGCGCGGCCTTGAGCGGGACCAGGACCGAGCGGAAGACCACCATCAGGAGCAGGAAGGCGAGTCCGACGACGAGCGCGAGGTAGGGCAGCAGCGCGTCGTTCATCTTCTGCGAGAAGTCGATGTTCATCGCCGTGGCGCCGGTGACCAGGACGTCGTCGCCGCCGGCGTCGCGGATGTCGTGGACCAGTTCCTCGGTGGCGGCCGAGGAGGGGCGGTCCTTGGGGACGACCGTGATCATCGCGGTGTCGCCGGCCTTGTTGAGGGTCGGCGGGCTGACGAACACATGCCCCTGGATGCCCTGGATCGTCTGGGCCGTGGCGTCGGCGGCGGCCTTGTCGCCGTCGACGACGACGATCAGGGGGCCGTTGGAGCCGGGGCCGAAGCCGTCGGAGAGCAGGTCGTAGGCGCGGCGCTGGGTGGTGGAGGTGGGCTGGGAGCCGTCGTCGGGCAGGCCCATCTCCAGCGAGGCGGCGGGGACGGCGATGGCACCGAGGCCGAGCACACCGGCGAGGAGCACGGCCACCGGGCGGCGCAGGACGAAACGCGCCCAGCGGGTGCCCACGTTGGGCTTGTCGCCGGCCTCGCCGCCCTTGCGCTGCTTGCGGCCGAGGACCTTCGTCCCGGCGAAGCCGAGCAGGGCCGGTATGAGGGTGAGCGCGATGAGGACGGCGATCACGACCGTGCCGGCGGCGGCGAAGCCCATCTTGGTGAGCATCGGGATGTTGACGACGGCGAGGCCGACCAGGGCGATGACGACGGTCAGTCCGGCGAAGACGACGGCGGAGCCGGCCGTGCCGACGGCCCGTCCGGCGGCTTCCTCGCGGTCGTGGCCCTCGGCGAGCTCGGCGCGGTAGCGGGAGACGATGAAGAGGGCGTAGTCGATGCCGACGGCGAGGCCGATCATCATCGCGAGGGTCGAGGTCGTCGAGCCGAGGTCGAGGACGCTCGCCAGCGCGGTGATCGTCGAGACGCCGATGCCGACGCCGATGATGGCGGTGAGCAGCGGGAGTCCGGCGGCGACCAGTGAGCCGAAGGTGATGACGAGGACGATGCCGGCCACGATCACGCCGATGATCTCGCCGGAGCCGGTCTCGGGCATGGCCTGGAGCGCGTCACCGCCGATCTCGACGGTGAGCCCCTGGCCCTGTGCGTGGTGCCCGGCCTCCTGAAGCGCCTCGCGGGTGGCGTCGGTCAGCTCCATGCCGTTGACCTTGTACGCGACGGAGACGTACGCGGTGGAGCCGTCGTGGGAGACGGCCTTGGCGGTGTACGGGTCGGTGACGGAGGCGATCTGGTCGGAGCCGGTCTTCAGCTCGGCGACGGTCTTGTCGACCTTGGCCTTGTTGGCCGCGTCGGTCATCTTCTGGCCTTGCGGGGCCTTGAAGACGATCCGGGCCGTGGCGCCGTCGGCGGCGGCCTCCGGGAAGCGCTGTTCGAGGAGGTCGAAGGCCTTCTGGGCCTCCGTGCCTGGTATGGAGAAGGAGCTGGTGGTGGCGGCGGGCGCGGTGGCGGCGCCGGTTCCGGCGAGCGCGAGCAGCGCGACCCAGAGGAGGGCGACGAGCCGGCGGCGCCGGAAGGCCAGTCGGCCGAGTTTGTAGAGGAACGTGGCCACGGGGGCGTACTCCCATTGTTGGACGGACAGGGCATGGGGAGCCGGCCCGACGGCGCGAGCGGTGACGCGTCGGAGGTGCTGGTCGGTGGTGCCCGGCCGGTGGTGAGGTGGTGCTCGGCCGGTGGGTGTCAGACGCCGAGGGCGGGGAAGACCACGGCGTCGATGAAGTCGGAGAGGAAGGCCCGGTCGACGGAGCGTTCCTCGATCAGCGGGAGCGCGATGAACGCCCCGATGAGCAGGTGGGGCACGAAGTCGAGGGCCGGACGGTCCGGGGCGATCTCGCCCCGGTCGACGGCCCGCCGCAGGATCGTCTGGAGACCGGTGATCTCCGGGTCGACCAGCAGGTCCTTGAGCGCCTTGTGGAGCTCGGGGCTCTCGTGGACGGCGTGGGCCAGGCCCCGGATGAGCGCGGTGTCCTTGGCCATCTGGTCGTCGTCGGAGTGCTGGACCATGACGGCGAAGTCGCCGCGGAGGGTCCCGGTGTCGATCTCCGCCAGGGAGACGGGCTGGGTGCAGCGCAGCGCGCGGGCGACCAGCTCGGGCTTGCTCCCCCACTGGCGGTAGAGGGTGGCCTTGCTGGATTTCGTACGGGCGGCGACCGCGTCCATGGTCAGGGCTTCGTAGCCGACTTCACGGAGCAGGTCGAGGACCGCCGCGTGGAGTTCGGCCTCCCGTTCGGGAGTGAGCTTGCCTGCCATGACCGGGCCTCCTGCCCTTCCGCCCGAAGCTGCGGAACGAAACGGTTTCGTACACCACGACCGTAACCCGGACCCCAGCGAAACGGCAACGTTTCGCATGTGTTCCGGGCCACAAGTTGCCGACCCCCCTGGACGCGGAAAGCATTGGGGAGTGAGTCACGACGTCGCGTATCTCCGCTTTCCGCATCTGCACGACGACTTGCTGTGCTTCGTGGCCGAGGACGACCTGTGGGTCGCGCCCCTCGTCCCCGAGGGCGACACCCCCGGCCGGGCGTGGCGGGTCACGGTCGACCGGACGCGGGTGGGCCACCCGAGGTTCTCAGGCGACGGCCGGCACATCGCCTTCACCAACTGGCGCAGCCTCGACCCCGAGATCTATCTCGCCCCGGTCGAGGGCGGCCCGGCCCGCCGGCTCAGCTACTGGGGCTCGCTCGACACCCGGGTCTGCGGCTGGTCCCCGGACGGCGACATCCTCGCCGTCTCCTCGCACGGCCAGCCCTTCTCGTACTTCTCCTGGGGCTACAAGGTCCCCACCGACGGCTCCCCCGGCAGCAGGCTGCCCTGGGGCCCGGTCTCCTCGCTGGCCGCCGCCGACATCGACGGCGAGCGGCGCACGCTGCTGCTGACGGGTAAGCCGCCGCACGAACCGGCGGCCTGGAAGCGGTACCGCGGCGGGGCGACGGGCCGGCTGTGGCTGCACGGCGAGCGGCTGCTGCCCGACCTCGGCGGCCATCTGGACGCGCCCATGTTCGTCGGCGACCGGATCGCCTTCCTCTCCGACCACGAGGGCGTCGGCAATCTCTACTCCTGCCGTCACGACGGCTCCGACCTGCGCCGCCACACCGACCACGCCGACTTCTACGCCCGGCATGCCGCGAGCGACGGGCGGCGGGTGGTCTACCAGTGCGCGGGCGAGCTGTGGATCGTGGACGCGCTGACCGAGGACTCGGTGCCGCGCCGGCTTCAGGTCCGGCTCGGCGGGCCGCGCGCGGGGCGGCGTACGTACCAGGTGCCGGCCTCCAGCCACGTGGACGCGCTCGCGGTCGACGAGACCGGACGGGCGAGCGCGGTGGCGGTGCGCGGCAGCCTGTACTGGCTCACCCACCGCGACGGGCCCGCCCGGACCATCACGGACACGCCGGGGGTGCGGGTGCGTCTGCCGGAGATGCTCGGCAGCGGCGGCCAGGTCGCCTACGTCACGGACGCCGACGGCGAGGACGCCGTCGAGATCGCCTCGCTGCCGCGGGCGAGCGGCGACCGGGAGACGCGGCGGCTGGCCTCCGGGAAGCTGGGCCGGGTCCAGGAGATGGTGGCCGACGCGGAGGGCGAGCGGCTGGCGCTCGCCTCGCACGACGGGCGGCTGCTGCTGCTCGACGCCACGGAGGAGTCCGACGGAGAGGTCACGGAGCTGATCCGGTCGGTCAACGGGCCGGTCCGCGATCTCGCCTTCTCCCCCGACGGGAACTGGCTGACCTGGTCGCATCCGGGTGTGGGGCGGTCGCTGCGGCAGATCAAGATCGCCCGGATCGCGGGGCCGGGCGAGCGGACGGTCGTCGATGTGACCAACGGCCGCTTCGAGGACGAGAACCCGGTCTTCACTCGTGACGGCCGCTATCTCGCCTTCCTGTCCTGGCGCGGTTTCGACCCGGTGTACGACGTGCACACCGGCGCCCTCTCCTTCCCGCTGGGCTGCCGCCCGTATCTCGTACCGCTCTCCTCGGCGACGCCGTCGCCGTTCGCGCTGCTGCCCGACGGGCGGCCGGCGGCGGGCGGGCTCGACCCGGGTGACACGGACACCGGGGACGGGGCGGTGCTGGTGGAGGTGGAGGGGCTCGCGGAACGGGTCACCCCGATCCCGGTCGCCGCGTCCAAGTACTCGGCGCTGCATCCGGTCAGCGGCGGCGGGCTCGTGTGGCTGCGCTGGCCGATCTCGGGCGCGCTCGGCGAGACGTTCGCCAACCCGTCCGACACCTCCGGCCGCCCCACGCTGGAGCACTTCACCATCTCCAAGGCCCGGAAGACCGAACTCGTCGGCCATCTCGACTGGTTCGCGGTGAGCGGTGACGGCAGCCGGCTCGTCGTGGTCGACGAGGGCGACCTGCGGGCGGTGCCGGCCACCGAGCTGGGCGACAGCGACTCGACGGTCTACATGGACCTGCGGCGGATCCTGCACCAGGTGGACCCTGCGGCCGAGTGGCGCCAGGCGTACGAGGAGGCGGGCCGGGTCATCCGGGCGTTCTTCTGGGAGCCGCACATGTGCGGGATCGACTGGCAGGGCGTGCTCGACCAGTACCGGCCGCTGGTCGAACGGGTCGCCTCACCCGACGAGTTCGCCGATCTGCTGCGGGAGGTCCTCGGCGAGCTCGGCACCTCGCACGCCTACGTCACCGCCGCCCGGCGCAACGAAGGCCCGCCGCACTACCAGCGGCCCATGGGCCTGCTGGGCGCCAACTTCGTGTGCCGGGACGGCCGCTGGATGGTCAAGCGGATCCTGCCGGGCGAGTCGTCGGACTCCAAGGCGCGCTCCCCGCTGGCCGGTACGGGCATCCGGGAAGGGGCGGTCCTCACCCATGTCGACGGCCGTCCGGTCGACCCGGTCGCCGGCCCGTACCCGCTGCTCGCCGCGTCCGGTGGCACGACGGTCGAGCTGACCTTCGAGACCGCCGAGGGCGAGGGCCGGGCCCGGCGGGTCGCGGTGGTGCCGCTGATCGACGAGCGGCCGCTGCGTTACCAGGACTGGGTGGCCAAACGCCGTCAGGTGGTCCGGGAACTGAGCGGCGGGCGGTGCGGCTATCTGCACATCCCCGACATGGGCGGCTCCGGCTGGGCACAGTTCAACCGCGACCTGCGTCTTGAGGTCGCCCGGCCCGCGCTCATCGTGGACGTGCGCGGCAACGCGGGCGGCCACATCAGCGAGCTGGTCGTGGAGAAGCTCACCCGCAAGATCCTCGGCTGGGACCTCACCCGGGACACGCAGCCGGTCAGTTATGCCTCCAACGCGCCGCGCGGGCCGGTCGTCGCACTGGCGGACGAGGCGACCTCGTCGGACGGCGACATGATCACGGCCGCGTTCCGGCTGCTGGGGCTCGGACCCGTGGTGGGCCAGCGGACCTGGGGCGGTGTGGTCGGGATGACCGGGCGGCACCGGCTGAAGGACGGCACGGTGATCACGGTGCCGATGAACGCGGCCTGGTTCGACGCGTACGGCTGGACCGTGGAGAACCACGGTGTGGAGCCGGACCTGGAGGTGCTGCGCACGCCGCTGGACTGGGCGGAGGGGCGCCGCACCGACCTGGAGGACGCGGTCCGCCTCGCGCTGTCGCTGCTCGGCGAGCAGCCGGCGGCGATGCCGCCGGGCTACGCGGGCGTGCCGGACCGGCGGCGCCCGCCGCTGCCGCCCCGCGGCTGATACGGCGGCCGATACGACACGAGCCGCACCCGGCGTCCCGGGTGCGGCTCGTGGAAGTGGTCGATCGTGTGGTGTCCGGAGGTCAGAGCTCGTAGTTCTGACGGAACTTGTCCTCCGCCTCCTGCTGTGCCTTGCGCGTCTCGCGGTCGCTCTCCTCGCGCTGCGTGGCCCGCTTCGACTCCTCACCCCGCGCGGCGCCCCCCGCCTTCCGCTTCGCCTGCTCCTTGAGCCGCGCCGCCTTCTCCTTGGACTCGTCTGCCATGCCCATGAACGTTCACTCCTCGTGAGCATGCGGGGAACGGGGCATACGGCCCCCTGGGCACGACCAGCGTGGCACGCGGTCACACGGACCGCATTTCGATCATTTCGCGGGGTGCGACCGCTCCTGTTCGTCGGCGGCGCCACCCGCTCCGACCAGGCCCCTCGGGACGTTCGCCAGCCTCGGCTCGAACCGCTCCATCTCGCGCCGGCCGACGGTCGCGATGAGGCCCGGGAGGTATCCGCGTACGCCCTGCATCCCGCGCAGCCACCACTGTGCGTACACATGGGCCGAGCGGCGCTCGATGCCGGCGACGATCCGGTCGACGGCCGGGCCCAGCGGGTAGGTGCGGTTGGCCGGCCACGGCAGCCGCTGCCGCAGCTCCCGCATCACGTCGTCCTGGTCGGCGCCGCGCACCATGTCGGTGTCGGTCCAGGACAGATAGCCGACGCCCACGCCGACGCCCTTGTAGCCGACCTCGGCGCGCAGGCTGTGCGCGAAGGCCTCGACGCCGGACTTGGAGGCGCAGTACGCGGTCATCATCGGCGCGGGGGTGATCGCGGCGAGGGAGGCGATCTGCAGGAAGTAGCCGCGGCTCTCCATCAGGACGGGCAGGAACGCCCGGCAGGTGACGGCGCCGCCGATCAGATTGACCTCGATGACCCGCCGCCAGGCGACCGGGTCGGAGTCGGCGAAGGGCCCGCCGGAGGCGACGCCGGCGTTGGCGACGACGATGTCGACCTTGCCGAAGCGTTCCTTCACCTCGGCCGCGACCCGGGCCATCGCCTCGTGGTCGGTGACGTCGGCGTGCCACCAGTCGCTGTCGGTGTGCATCCGGCCGGCGACCTGCTTGAGCTCGTCCGGCTCCAGGCCGACCAGCGCGATCTTCGCGCCGCGGGCGGAGAGCTTGCGGGCGAGCAGTTCGCCGACCCCGCGCGCCGCGCCGGTGACGACCGCCACCTGTCCGTCCAGGCTCACCCTGGTCATACGGCTTCCTCCTTCGTCCGGGCCGGCCTCGCGTACGCCGTCACCAGGTCACGGATCTTGGCGGTGACGGCCTCGGGGGCCTCCACCGGGGTCATGTGCCCCGTCCCGGTCAGCTCGACCAGGCCGACGCACTGGGGGAGTTCGGCCGCGAGCGCGCGGGCGTGCACGGGCGGGGTGAGCCGGTCGGCGGTGCCGGCGATCACGGCGGCCGGCACGGTCAGTTCCCGTACGCCCGCCGAGAGGTCGAGCCCGGCGAGGACGTGGGACCAGGCGACCCGGGAGGGCCGTGGGCAGGCGTGCACGACACGGGCGCAGACCTCGACCCGCTCCGGCGCGGCGCCCGGTCCCATCGTGGCGTACTTGAGGATCTTCTTGGAGAGGGGCGTGACCGGCCCGAGGGGTGCGCGGGCCCCGAGGATCGCCTTGGTCAGGCGGGTCCGCAGCCGGCTCGGCCGCAGAGGCACGACGGTGGACTCGGCGACCAGGCGGCCGGAGCCGGTGCTGCACAGCAGGGCGGCGACGGCGTGCTCGCGGAAGCCGGCCCGCTCCGCCGCGGCCATGATCGTCATGCCGCCCATGGAGTGGCCCGCGACGACGGCCTTCTCGCCGGGGGCGAGGGTGGCGCCGAGGACGGCTTCGAGGTCGTCGGCGAGGGCATCGGTGCTGTAGCCGCCGGGGCCCGGCAGCGGGGAGCGGCCGTGTCCGCGCTGGTCGTAGGCGATCACGCGGTGGTCGGTGGCGAGGTCGCGGATCTGCGCGGCCCAGAACGGGATCGAGCAGGTCCAGCCGTGGGCGAGGACGACGGCCGGGGCGCCTTCGGGGCCGTACACCTCGACGTGGAGGCGTGAGCCGTCGGCGGAGACGGCGGTCAGCTCCCGGGTGGGCTGCGGGGGCGTGGCGGCGGGGCCGCCGGCGCGTCCGGTGAGGCGGCTCATGCGACGGCCTCCGTGTCGCGCGGGGTGCTTTCGGCGGTGACCGGGGCGGCCTTGGGGCGGATGATCTCGTACTCGGCGAGGTCGACCTGGCGGGTCTCGCGCCGGAACTCTCCGGTGGTGCCGGGCCACAGGGTGGTGTTGCGGCCGTTGGCGTCGAGGTACCAGCTGTCGCAGCCGCCGGACTTCCAGACGGTGCGCTCCATCCGGGACTGGACCTTGCGGTTCCAGGCGCCTACGGCGGAGGGGCGGGCGGCGAGCGCGACCCGGCCGCCGAGGACGGTCAGCTGGCGCATGTAGTCGGCGAGGTAGTTCAGCTGGGACTCGATCATGAGGATCATGGAGGAGTTCCCGAGGCCAGTGTTGGGGCCGATGATCGTCATCCAGTTGGGGAAGCCCGCGGCGGTGGCGCCGCGCAGCGACTCCATGCCGTCCTTCCAGGTCTCGGCGAGGGTGAGGCCCTCGGCGCCGACGACGCGGTCGGCGATCGGCATGTCGGTGACGTGGAAGCCGGTGCCGAAGATGATCGCGTCGACCTCGGTCTCGGTGCCGTCGGCGGCCACGACCGTGGAGCCGCGGACCTCGCGCAGTCCGGAGGCGACGACGTCCACATTGGGCTGGGCGAGCGCGGGGTAGTACTCGCCGGAGAGCAGGATGCGCTTGCAGCCGAAGCGGTACGACGGGGTGAGCTTGGCGCGCAGCGCGGGGTCCTTGATGGACTTGGCGAGGTTGGCCTTGGCGAGGTTCTCGATCAGGCCGAGCACGGCGGGCTGCTTGGTGAAGGCGCTGACCTGCAACTCCCTGATGCCCCAGAGCAGTCCGCGGCGGGCGGTGCTGGTGAAGGGCAGGGTGCGGTGGAGCCAGCGCTCGGCGCCGGTGATGCGCCGGTCCATGCGCCGCATGACCCAGGGGGGTGTGCGCTGGAAGAGGGTGAGCCGGCCGACGGTGGGCTGGATCGCGGGCACGATCTGGATGGCGGAGGCGCCGGTTCCGATCATGGCGACCCGCTTGCCGGTGAGGTCGTAGTCGTGGTCCCAGCGGGCGGAGTGGAAGACCTTGCCGGGGAAGCCGTCGAGGCCGGGCACGTCCGGGATCTTCGGGTCGGAGAGCGGGCCGGTCGCGGAGACCACCACGTCCGCGCTGAAGGAGCCCTTCGAGGTCTCGATCTCCCAGCGCAGCGCGTCGCCGTCCCAGCGCGTCCTCAGCACCTCGTGGCTCAGCCGGAGGTGGGGGCGGAGCCCGAAGGTGTCCGTGACATGCTCCAGGTACGCGCGGATGTGCCGCTGGCCGGAGAAGGTGCGCGGCCAGTCGGGGTTGGGCGCGAAGGAGAAGGAGTAGAGATGCGAGGGCACGTCGCAGGCGCACCCGGGGTAGCTGTTGTCGCGCCATGTGCCGCCGACCGAGTCGGCCCGCTCCAGGACGACGAAGTCGGTGATGCCTTCGCGGCGCAGCCGGACCGCCGCGCCCAGGCCGCCGAATCCGGATCCGATCACCGCCACCCGTACGTGCTCGTGCTTCGCCATACCGCCTCCCAAAACTCCGCCAGTAATCACTGGCACGATGGGGAGATTAGGGCACGTCTCTACCGAGCGGTAGGGGTTACGCGGAGGAAAGTTACTCGCGGTACAACATAGGCTGGCGCCTGTGGACGAAGGATCGGACGTACGCGAATATCGCATGGAGGAGCTGGCCGAGGCGGCCGGCATCACCGTGCGCACCCTGCGCTTCTACCGCGAACGCGGACTGATCCAGCCCCCGCGCCGGGAAGGCCGCATCGCCTGGTACGACTCCCACCACCTGGCCAAACTCCGCACCATCGCCGCCCTCCTGGAGCGCGGCCACACCCTCAACGGCATCGCCGACCTCAACACCGCCTTCGAGAGCGGCAAGAACGTCAGCGAGGTGCTGGGCCTGGGCGCCCCCACCGAGGAGGAGCCCGTCCGGCTCACCCCCCAGGAACTGGCCGACTACTTCGAGGGCGAGGTCACACCCGAGAACCTCAAGTCCGCCCTCGACCTCGGCTATCTCGCCACCGACGGCGACGAGATCGTCCACATCAGCCGCCGCCTCCTCGACGTGTCGGCCGCCCTCGTCAAGGAAGGCGTCCCGCTCGCCGCCGTCCTGGCCGCCGGACGCCAGGTCCGCGAGCACGCCGACGCCCTCGCCGCCCTCTTCACCGACCTGCTGCGCACCCATGCGCAGGAGGAGGACATCGCCCGGCTGCGCCCGCTCGCCAAGAGCGTGGTGGAGGCGGAGCTGTCCATGGCCCTGGACCGCAGACTGCGCGAGGACGCGCCGCAGCCGCACTCCGCGACTCCCTCAAATGCCGCCGACGCAGAGGCGATTGGCCCCGCGCGCTGAGGTCGTACCGGCGTACGCCGTGGCTATAGTGCGCCCATGGACAGCGCACCGCCCCGTCGCCCGCCAGGCCGCCGGATGCCGTTCTGGTCCCTCCTCGACGAAGACGCCCGCGCCACGCTGCTGCGCATCGGACGACCGGTCGGATTCCCGGCCAAGGACACCCTGATGCGGCAGTACGACCTCACCGACCACCTCCTCCTCGTCCGGCGCGGCTGCGTCAAGGTCTCCGCCAACTCCGCCGCCGGCTACCAGGCCGTCCTCGCCATCCGCAACGCCGGCGACCTCCTCGGCGAACAGGCCGCCTTCGACGGCGGGCCGCGCTCGGCCACCCTCACCGCGCTCACCCGCGTCGAGGCGCTGTGGCTCCCCGCGGCACCCTTCCGCGACGCCGCCCGGGCCACGCCCGCCATCGCGCTCGCCCTCCAGCAGGTGCTCTCCGCCCGCCTGCGCGAGGCGGACGGCCACCGCGCGGCGGCCGGCTCCGAGGCGGTACAGGCCCGCCTCGCCGCGCTGCTGCTGGACCTCGGCGCGGAGTACGGCCGCCCAGAAGGCAACGGCTCCGTACTGATCGCCCTCCCGCTGTCCCAGGACGACTTCGCCGGCCTCGTCCTCAGCTCACGGCGGACCGTCAGCCGCGTCTTCGAACAGTGGCGGGGAAGGGGCTGGGTGACCACGGGCCGGGAGCGCCTGACGATCGACCGCCCGGATGAACTGAAACGGATAGGTATGGGGGCGGCCTGAGCACCCTGTGGGCAATCGTCCCGCATGGGGGTCCCCCAGGACGAAGTCCTCGGGGAGGATAAAGGTGGGCACAGCGGAACCCTCCGCGCCGGGCGCCCCCGTCCCGCCCCGCAACCCCGGTGCCGGGCGCCCTTGAGGCCCCGGCCCCGGATGCCGAACCCCCGTCGGGACGGGTCAGACCTCCCCCTCGGTCATCGTCGTCAGACCGTACTTCCGCGCCAGCGGATTCCAGTCCGCCACGAATTCCTTCTTCGCCGCCGTGGCACGGCCGCTCGCCTCGGCCGCCTCCTGCCACGGCGTCGAGGAGCGCAGCGCCTCGGCCGAGCAGCCGCTGCGCAGCTCCTCGGCCACTCGCGCATAGGCCCGGTCGGCATCGGCCGAGGCCTCCCAGCCGACCCGCAGGCTCGACGTCGTCGACGAGGGCAGCAGGCTGACGTCCAGCGCCGAGAGGTCCCGTACGAGAGCGTCCCGCTCCTCGGCCGCTTCCCGTAACGCTCTCTTGGCCTCGCGGAGCCGGGAATCGCCGGGGCAGGACGTCATCAGCCGGACCGCCTCCACCACACTGCCGCGGTTGCCTTCGTTCCGCTTCAGCAGGCCCTCCAGCGCGCGGGCCTGGCCCTCCACGGAGCCCGGCGTGGCGCTGTCCTGGGCCCCTCCCCCGCCGCCGCTGCCCGCGCCTCCGGGGGCGCTGCGGGTGCCGACCCCGCTCTCCCCGGCCACCGCGTCGCCCGCCCACTCGTACACCTGGGGCCCGAACAGCACGGCCACCAGCGCCAGCCCGACCAGCCCGGCCCACCACCGGCCGAACCGCCCCTTGGCGGGCGGCTGGGGTGCCGGCGCCGCCGCCACCGTAGTCGGCCTCGGCCTCGGTGCCGTCTGCGTCTGCGCCTGGGTCTGGGTCGGCGTCGCGGCCCTGGGCCGACGCGGGGACGGCACCCCCACCGTCGTCGGCGCCGTGGCCGCCGCGTTCGCCAGGGCGGGCACCCACTCCTCCAGGGTCGGCCGGGCCACGGGATCGGCCCACAGGCTGCGTTCGGCCAGCGCCCCCACCGCCGCGTCCGCCTGCCTCAGCGACGTCAGGTCCTCGCCGTGCTGTTCGCCGTGGAAGAGCCGCGCGGCGAGCAGACCGAACTTGTACGCGTCCCCCCGCGCGCTGCCCAGCCGCTCCCCCTGGCGCAGCTGCCAGCCCGGGGTCTCCACCGGCGGGAGCGCCCACCGTCCGTTCAGCAGCATGGCGTCGCAGTCGATGAGGAAGCAGGCGGGCGTGCCCTCCAGGGTGAACAGCACGTTGTTCGGCGACATGTCGCCCACCACGACCCCGAGGGAGTGCAGCCGCCCCAGGATCCGGGCGAAGTCCAGCAGCAGCTCGAACCGGTGCCGGTGCGACAGCGGGATCCCGGCGTTCTTCAGATAGCCGGGGCTGTTGAGCAGGTACTGAAAGCCCGCGGGCTTCTTCACCCCCGGCTCGAAGTTCAGCTCCCGGAAGAACCGGGGCGGGATCTGCCGCATCAGGAAGCCGCTGACCCCCGCCGAGTCCTTGACCAGCGCCGCCGGCCAGGCCGAGCACTCCGCCAGCCACTGCCCCGTGCCGCGCGGCAGGTCCGGCATGAAGCCGACCATCTGGGCGAGCACGTCCGCCTTCAACTGGCCTCGGGTGGCCTGGTGGTACTCCTTGTACGCCACCGGCCAGACGCCGTTGATCGTCCGGTCCTTGACGGCCCAGACGGAACCCTGTCCGCCGGAGTTGAACTTCCGCTCCTTGACGACCTTGCTGATGTCCATCGCGCCCGGCGCCGCTCCGCTCATCCCACCGCCCCACCCGTCCCCGTCGCCGTACCGGCGGGGCCGCCGCCGGGCTCCTCCAGCCGGTGGCGCGGCCAGATCGCCAGCAGCGTGCGGTCGTCGTCGAAGGTCTCCCGGGAGAAGTCGAGAAGCTGGGCGAGGGCGCGGGGCTCACGCGGCGGGCGGTTCAGCTCCAGCTTGATCGTCTGCCCGACCATGCCGGTGCCGTCGCCCAGCGGATCGCCGAAGCCGTCCGTCCCCACCAGTAGCGCCCCGTCCTCCGGGACGCCGAACCACGTGCCCTCGATCTGCGGCGGCACCCACGGCAGCGCCCGTACGGACGAGGAGAAGACCCCGTCCTCCCGCTCGGCCTTGCCGCCGAGCAGCGGATGGAAGGCGCCGCGGTGCAGCAGCCAGGCGCCGCTGTCGCCCACATGCGCCAGATACACCCCGAGCTGGCCCCGCTCCAGTGGCTGGACCAGGCCGGTCACCAGCGTCGTGGCCAGCAGGCTCTGTGCCTCCTTGCGCTGCTCCGCACTCGGTTCGGCGCCCCGGGTGACCCGCATGACCAGCTGGTACGCGGCCGCCGACACGGTCCGCCGCCAGTCCACCTCCGTCTTGCCGCCGTCGAGTTGCCGCATCACGTCCTGCACGGCCGTACGGCATGCCAGCGCCGCGCCCACATGGGACTGCTTCGCCTGCGACACCCCGTCGGCGACGGCGAAGACCACCGCGCCGGTCCGCTCGTGGACCGCGACCGCGATGTCGTCCTGGCGGGGCTGGCCGCCGTAGCGGTGGGCGTCGCCGCGCACGGAGGCGAGCCGGACCGTGATCGCCGGGGTCGACCAGCCGTCGAAGAGCGTGTCGGGGCGGTACGGGTCGGACGGCGGCGGCTTCGGCTCGAACTCCGGGCTCGGCCGGCCCAGCACGATCCGCGCCCACCGGTCGGGCGACGGCCGTCCGGCGTGCCGCGCCCCCTTCTCGCGGCGCGGCTCCGGTGGGGCCTGTGGAGGAGCGGCCTGGGGGGACTTCGGGGTCGGGGCCGGGGAGGGTGGCCGGGCGGGCGCCTTCGCCTCGCGGCCGCTCTTCGGAGGCTCGTACGGCGGCGGCTCGTAGGGCGGTGGTTCGTACGGCGGAGGCGGCTCGTACGGCGGCGGTTCATAGGGGGGCGGGGGCTCGTACGGCGGTGGTTCGTACGCCGGCGGCGAGGACGCCGCGGGCAGCGGGGGCGGCGGCTTCGGTGGAGGCACGGAGGCGGGCCCGGGGCCGGAGCGGTCCTTCCGCTCCGGCTCCCGCCGCTTCCCGAACGGGAAGTTCGGCACGCTCACACCTCGTCGATCGCGAGGCGGAAGCCCTCCGGCTTCTCCACCACCAGCTCGGCGTTGCCGGACGCCATCGCGTTGCCCGACTCCACGACGCTCTTGGTGAGGGCGGTGAAGAACTGGGCGATGGACTCGCCCAGCTGCGCGCCCGGCACGGAGATGAAGGCGAACTCCGACTGGGTGGCGACGCTCAGCATCGTCTCGGCCTGCGCCTGGCCGATCCCGCAGGCGATGATGTTGGGCGCCGCCTTGGTCACCGACCGGTCGGTGAGCTCCCTGTGCCGGTCCTGCCAGGCCTCCCCGTAGTTGGGCTGGCCGTCGCTGAGGAAGAACACCGCGGGCCGGTGCACGCGGTAACCCTGGCTCTTGAGGGTGTCGACGTCCTGCGGGATGCGCCGCAGCAGCGCGGCGAACGCGGCCTCGTAGCTGGTCCCGCCGCTCGCGGTGAGCCGGGGCAGCTCGCTCTCGGCCCGCAGATCAGCGAGTATCAGCCGCTCGGTGACGCTGTTGGCGAACCCGATCACGGAGAACCGGACCTTGGCCGCGGCCATCGGTTCGCCGAGCAGCGCCCGGTGCAGCGAGGCGAGCCCGGCGTTGAGGTCGCCGACGTACGGATGCATCGAACCGGACTCGTCGGCCAGGACGTACACAGGCAGCAACTGCCCTTGCGTTTCGGCCATGTCTCTCGACTCTCTCTACTCGATCTGTACGCGATCTGTGGAACGCTCCGGTGCCGCCCCGCTAGGCGACGCCTTCGACCGGGCTCAGCCCCTGCGGGCGCTGCAGGCTCAGCTCCGAGGAGCCCGCGACGGCGCTGCGGCCCAGATGGAGCACGGTGTTCTGGAGCAGCATGGAGAACTGCGCCGCCGCCTCGGCCAGGTCCGCGTGCGGGTCCGCCGCGAGGGCGAACTCGGCCGGGCTGGCGATCCGCGCCACCGTGCGGCGGTCGATCCGGCCGATGCCGCAGGAGACGATGTTCGGCCGGTAGTGGTGCTGGAGCAGCCGCTGGTGGGCGGCCTGCCACTGGCCGCCGTCCTCCGGGTCGCCGGCGGTGAGCAGGAAGACGGTGGGCCGGTTCACCCGGGCCTGCTGCTTGAGCCGCTCCATCTCCAGCGGTACGAGCTCCAGGAGCCGGCGGAAGACGGGTTCGTACCGGCAGCCGACGCCAGCCTGGAGGTCGGGGACCCCGGTCTGCCAGGAGACCTGCGTCAGCGGCAGCCGGACGTCCACGGTGTCGGCGAAGGCCAGCACCGACAGCCGTACGGCCGAGGCCACGTCCGGGCTGTTGGCAAGCAGCGACTGCAACGACCGCAGTGCGTCACGGAGTTGCGGGACGCACGCGGCCGCCGCGGGTGAGGTGTCGAGGACGACGTAGACCGGGGCGAGGCCGACGGCCGCCGGGCGCGCGTCGACCACGGTGGGCGCCGGGTCGTCGGACCCCTGCGTGGCCGCCGCCGAGTCGGGCCGGGTCCCGCCCCAGGGCACGGTCGCCGGCGGGGGCGGCGGCGCGGCGCCCGGGCCTCCCGGCGAGGAGGCCGGGGCGGACTGGGCGGGCTGCGCCACCGGCGCCGTCATCGGCGGCGGGAGCAGAGCGGGGGCCGCGCCCGAGCCTGCCGTCAGCGCACCGCCGAGCATGCCGCTCGCGCCGAGGACCCCGTCGCGCAGGCCTGGCAGGTCCACCTCCCGCACGATCCCCTTGTCGATCATGTAGCGGACCATCTCGACCTGGCGCTGCTCCAGGTCGAGGGCCTGCCCGCGCCGGCTCTCCTCCCAGCGCATCAGCAGCTCCATGGCCTTCTCGGTGTCGCCGGGGTGCTTGGCCAGGTGCTCCATGACGATGGAGCGGAAGTCCAGCTGTACGGCCGCCAGCGCCTCGCGCTCCTGCATCTCCCGCTGGATCCGGCCCTGCTGCTTGATGTCCTCGATGACCTGCTCGTGGCGGGTGTTGCCGACCGACGCGGTGTGCTCGATCCGGCCGAGGACGGAGTCCCGGCCCGCCTTGGTCCGGCTGCGGATGAACTCCCGCGCGGCCTCGTCCGGTTCGAGCTGGACGTCGCAGTAGTAGAGGGTGATGCCCTCGGGCAGCGCCATCGGCAGCGCCAGCGAGCCGTTGATTCTGGCCTGGGCCTCGAAGGCCTCGTCGATGTCGAACTGGGCGGCGTGCGGCCGCAGCCGCTTCACCAGCGGCGGATAGACGGCGGTGAGCACATCGGGCAGCGCGCTGCGCACCACCGCCACCGGATCGTGCACCCTGAACCCGACGTCGATCGTCGCCTCGAACCGGTGGGCCTGGTCCTTGCAGGTCAGCGGCGTCTTGGTGAGTTTGGCGGTACGCCGGTGGTCGCCCAGGTCGACGAGGTGGCAGAGCTTGTTCTTGTTCAGCATCCGCTGGGTCAGCGTGCGGTGCTTGGCGGTCTCCACCTCCCAGCCGCCGCCGTCGACGGCGTAGACGACCGCGAAGTTCGGCGGGAGGTTGGTCAGGGAGCCCAGCTGCCCCCGGGGCACCGGGCGGTTGTTGAGGATCAGCGAGAGCGTCATGTCACACCCTTTCGAGATCGAGCTGGGCATTGACGACCGCGGCGGTGAGCGGCAGCGGCGCCAGCTCCTCCGGGTCGGTCCAGTCGGCGGCGCACCGCCGCAGGATCCGGCCGGTCCTCGGGTCGCCGTAGGCGACCGCCCCGACCATCAGCTGGAACATCTCCCGCAGCGCCGGGTCCCGTTCGGCCAGCGCCGCCCAGTTGCGCAGCACCTGCTGCGCCTCGCCGCCGAAGTCGGCCTGGTTCAGCGCCTCTCGCCACAGCGTGACGAACGGGCCGCGTAACTCCTCGCGGTGGTGGGCGAGATGGAGCAGCGCGGGCCAGCTCTCCACGGTCCCGCCCGTCCCCCACTCCTCGCGCTCCACCACGAGCTGGGCCGCGACGATGAGGAAGGCCAGCAGCGCGGTCGGCCGCCCCCGGTGGTCCGAGGACCGGGCGTGCAGGGTGCGCAGGACCAGGCCTGTGCCGTCGGAGTCCCGGGCGAGGAGGTCGGTGAAGCTGCGGCCGACGGCGACGGCGACGGCCGCCCGGTCGACGACGGTGAGCCGGTCGAGCGCGGCCACCGCCCGCTCGAGGTCCTCCCCCATGCCGTGCACCCGCGCCGCGGTGGCCTGGGCGTAGGGCCGGCCCCGGTCCGCGAACCACCCCTCCACCAGGACGTTCGTCCGCTCGGCGATCCACGGCTCGTCCGAGGCGACCTGGAGCGCGTAGGCGACGGCGTCCCGCCGGTAGGGGCTCTCGCTGCCCGCCCAGCGGTGGAAGACCCGGTCGCAGAGGAAGGTGTACGACTCGGCGGCGAGCACCCCGAGCGCGGCGGCCGCGTAGACCCGGACCTCCTCGGCCGGGTCGACCACGAGCTCGGCCAGCCAGTCGAGCAGCTCGGCCTGTATCTCGTACTGCGCCCAGGCGTGCCGCAGGACCCGCGGCGGATAGGAGGGGTCCTTGTACTCCAGGGCCCGGCCCGGCTCGCCGTCCTCCTTGGCGGTGTCCCGGGCGCGCAGCCGGGTCAGCTGGGTGCGGCGCGGCGCGGCGAAGGGGTCCTTGAGCCGGGGCGGCTCGCCGCCCGGGGCGGCCATCAGCACATGGGGGCGGTCGTCCTCCAGCCGTTCGCGCAGGGAGCGCGCGGCGGAGGCGATGTACTCCTGCGGCAGTCCGTTGAGCACGGCCAGCGCGAGGGCGAGGCTGCGGACGGCCGGCTCCTTGAGTCCCTCGACCCAGATGTCGAAGTCCTCGTCGTCGAGGCGGGCCCGGCGCTCCTTGATCCGCTCCGGGTCCAGCTGTCCGGTCTCGTACTCCTCGCTGATCGCGGCGGCCAGGTCGGCGGCCTGCCGGCACGCCGGGTCCCCGGAGAGGAGCTCGTCGAGCAGCTTGCCGATCTCGGCCAGGGCCAGGATCCGGTCGCGTACGGCGTCGCCGAGGCGCCAGCGCAGATGTGCGGCGACGATGCCCCGCTGGTCGGGCGGTTCGGTCACCTCGACGACGGCGGTGAGCAGTTCGCCGTCGGTCACCCCGGTCCCGGCGACGGTGATGACCAGCCAGGCCCCGGCGAGGGCGAGGGCGCCCTGCACCTTCTCGTACACCTCGCCACGCAGGGAGGCGATGTCGGAGGGCTGGTCGAGCAGGAAGCAGACGCCGCGCTCGATGCCCTCGCCGCCGCGCTCCAGGTGGTCGGCGAGCGAGGCGAAGTCGACATCGCTGTCCAGGTGGTACTTGGTCGGCGCGCCCATGCCCTGCAGGAGCCGGACCGCCATGGCGGTCTTTCCGTAGCCGGGGGCGCCGCGCAGGATCAGCAGATGGCGGCTGAACAGCGCCTCCCGGGCGTCGGCCAGGCCCGGCGGCTCCTCGTAGGCGAACCGCACCCGCTCCTCCAGGAGCGGGGAGAGCGGACGCAGCCGCTTCTGCGTGCCGCCGACGAGCTGGATGTACTTGTTCCCGCCGACGACGTCGCCCTGCACGTTGGCGAAGGCGTTGCGGAGCCGGTCGTGGCGCAGGGAGCCCTCGCCCATCTGGCCGGTGGCCTCGAAGGGCGCGGAGCCGGGGCCCGAGCGGGGCGGCTCCCCGGTGCCGCCCGTCGCCCCCGTGGCCCCCGCTCCTCCTGGGGCTCCCTGCGCCCCGTCCCCCGTGACGGGCGGTGCGGCGCCGGGCGGTGCGGCGGGGCCTGCCCCCGCGCCGCCCGGCGTGCCCCCCGTACCGCCCGCCGGACCGGCCGCCGGTCCCCCGGTCGCGCCGGCGGCCGGCGCTCCCCCCGTGGTGGTGGTCATGGCTGCCCCGGCCGGTTGAGGTTGACGGTGCCGATCTTGTGGCCCTGGACGAGATCGCCGTGGACCGTGCCGGTGACGATGTTGGTGACGCTGCCGGCGGCAGGAGCCGGAGGCGGTCCGGTGGTCCCGGATGCGCCGGGCGCGGGGCCGGAGGCCGGGGGCTGCTGCTCCTCGCCGGTCAGGCCGGGCGGGGCCGGGTATCCCGGCACGGTCACCCAGCCGCGTACGGTCTCGCCGTGCTTGGTGCGGAAGGGCATCGGGAGATACGTGGCCGGGTCGATGGAGCGGTGTCCGTGCCGGACGAGGGACTGGTAGATCTGGTCCGACACGGCGAAGACCATCCGCGCGGACGTCGCGGCGGTGAGGACGCCGCGCAGCGGGCCGGCCTCGACAAGGGCGCAGGTGTCGTTGACCGCGCCGCCGGTCCAGCTCGTGCCGTTCCACGAGGCGAAGCCGAGGTGGGCGGCGACCCGGAACCGCATGGCGTGGGCGGCGCTGTAGACGGCCGCCCGCTGCGCGAGCTCGTCGTCAAGAGCCCGGATGAAGCCGCCGACCAGATCGATCGCCGGCACCGACGCCGGAAGGATCATCAGCACGCCGTCGCCGCGGTCCTCGACGGCTATGCCGTCCTCCGGCAACCCGGCCCGCTTCCGGGCCTCACCGACGATGTCGTGCATCGCGGTGTTCAGCGATTCGAGGATCGGATCGGTGCGCGAACTGGAGTTTTCCAGGTCCAGCACCACGACCCAGTACTGCTTGACGTCACCAGGCACGGGTGCCTCCCCAAGCGCTTCCTGGAGCAACTACTCGATCAGTCGCCCCAGTAGTACGGCACCAAAGTCGGCTGGGTCTACGCCAAGTGACACACAGCGAGAAATGGCCGAATCACCGCTGTCGAGGCCCTCGGAACGCGCCGGGGCGTGCGCCATGTGCGCCTCCGTACGCCCTCGTCAGGAGCGCACTGCGCCTTGCGACGGACGGTCTCTCACCGTACGGGCACAAGCCAATCGCGCTACCCCAGACAGGGCGTGGTCCGGTGCTCCAGGAAGTGCTCGAGGCGTAGCCGCTGCGTGTGGTGCATGGGCAAGGAGTCAAGCTCCACCGGCGCCACGAATCGCAGTCCCGTGCTCTCGTCCGAGACAGCCAGATCACCGCCGACCACACGCCGTGAAGCACACGTTGAACTGTCGGCGGACCTCACCGTCGCTGTACGCGATGATGTGCCGGGGGTCCGTGTACGTGCCGACAAGCCCGTGATCTCCACATCCAGGCCGGTCTCTTCCTTGACCTCTCGGACGGCCGTACCAGGCAGGGAGTCGTCCATGTCCAGGCCGCCGCCAGGAAGGGCCCACAATTCGTTGTCCCGGCGCCGCTGGAGCAGGATGCGCCCCTGGCCGTCCGTGACGACGGCGGAGGCAGCGACGACCAGGCTGTTGGGCTTCGGTGCCTGTGGGTCGTCGTAGTACTCGGTCCGTGCCATGCGATCACCCTTCACGGTCTGGGCCCGGACCACTCCGGGCACCAGGCCCCCTCACGTACGGGTTTCGGCACCCCGGGGCTGAGCGCGCCCCCACAGTTCCTCGCCATGCTCCGCGAAGCGGTCGAACATGCCCCCACTGCCGTGGCGACGCAGGTGCAGAAGTGGCGAGTCGTGCCCCACGAGACGGGCGAGATGTGGTGTCACCAAGGCGTCGTCGTCGAAGCGAAAAACGGACAGACTCACGTGGTTGATGGCGTCCAGGGGCGCGGACAGGCGCGTCTCCACCCCTTCCAGCGGACCGAGCCGGTCCAGGTGCTCCAGAGTGATCCTGATCCTCGTGGAAACAGAAAGGGCCACGTCCTCGATCGTCTCCCGCTGGCGGGTCACCTCCCCGTCCGGATCCCCCACGAGGAACCGCACGCGGCATCCTGATTCCGCCTTACGCCGGATCGTGTCCGCGAAGTGGGGTACCTGGGTCCAGAAGAAGTAGTTCGTGTAGCCGGCGAGGAAGAGATCCGTGCGTGCCGACTCGACAAGTTCCGTCCAAGTGGTTGACGGACACGCGGACCGGTAGGGGTAGCTGTGGACCAGCTCTCGATCAGTGCCGGTCTTCACGCGTTCCTGTACAGCCTTCGGCCACAACATCTCTTCGTCCACTCCCAGCGCCCGACAGGCGTCCGCCCGGTTCCTTGCGTGTGGTGTCAGATCAGCATTGCTCAACCATCGTTCCACCTGCTTCGCGGATACCCCCACCCGGTACGCTAACTGGCGTGGGGACAAGCCTGCGGCTTCCATGGCGGACTGAAGAGCGGCGTTCAAGTCAACCCCCTCGGCGTGACCTTTTGGGCTTTCTTCGACCGTAGCGCCGCACGTCTCAACTGTCCGTCATGCGGGGCGAGATACGTCCACGAGGGTGGGCCACGCTCCCACCATGACCGAACCCACGCGATACAGCACCACACCGGTTGAACTGCCGCTCGATCTGGAGCCGGAACCGGCCCCGGCCGAAGGATGTGAGGGGTGCGCAGAACTGGCCGACCTGAGGACCCGTGCCCGAGCTGGGGGCGGCTGGACAACCGTGACCGACTGCAACGTCTTCCTGCGGCGCCATCCGGAGGGGCACTGAGAGGCACCCGGGCAGGCACCGGCCAGCGGGTCCATGATGACGTCGGCACCTCGGCACCCTGCGCCACGCGATGCCGGACGACAAAGACCCCGCGGCCCCTCCGCCCTACGGACAACCGGCCGGGCGAGGGCCCCTCGATGCCGCTCCCTACGGCTCGTAGACGGCCGTGACGGGCGCGTGGTCGCTCCACCGCTCGGGGTGGCTGGCGGCCCGCTCGACCCAGGCCTTGACCGCGCGGGCGGCGAGGCCGGGGGTGGCGACCTGGTAGTCGATGCGCCAGCCGGTGTCGTTGTCGAAGGCGCGGCCGCGGTAGGACCACCACGAGTAGGGGCCCTCCTGGTCCGGGTGGAGGGCGCGGACCACGTCGACGTAGCCGGCCTCGTCGAAGACCCGGGTCAGCCAGGCGCGCTCCTCGGGCAGGAAGCCGGAGGACTTCCTGTTGGCCCGCCAGTTCTTGAGGTCGGCCTCCTGGTGGGCGATGTTCCAGTCACCGCAGACCAGGACCTCGCGGCCGTCGGCGGCCGCGCGCTCCTTGAGCCCCTTGAGGTAGGGGAGGAACTCGTCCATGAAACGGATCTTCTCGTCCTGCCGCTCGGTGCCGACCTCCCCGGAGGGGAGGTAGAGGCTGGCGACGGTGACACCGGGCAGGTCGGCCTCCACGTACCGGCCGCTGCCGTCGAACTCGGACGACCCGAAGCCGATCCGCACCTGGTCGGGCTCGCGCCGGGTGTAGAGGGAGACGCCCGCGCGCCCCTTGGCGGCCGCCGGGGCGTGCACGGTGAACCAGCCCTCGGGGGTGCGCACCTCCTCGGGGAGCTGCGCCGCCTCTGCCCGTACCTCCTGGAGGCACACCACGTCGGCACCGGTCGCGGCGAGCCACTCCACGAAGCCCTTCTTGGCTGCGGCGCGGAGTCCATTTACATTCGCGGTCGTGACAGTGAGCATCCCGGCACCCTACCTGTGGGAGCAGTCGGTGCATACATGTACGCTACTCCGCATGCATATACGCCCGATGCCCTTCGACCACCCGGACGCGGTCAAGCTCAACGACCAGGTGCAGCTCGAGTACGTCGCGCGGTACGGCGACGGGGGCGACATCACGCCACTCGACCCGGCGATGTTCGCCCCGCCGTCCGGCCTGTACCTCATGGCGTACGACGCCGACGGCCGCGCGGTCGCCACGGGCGGCTGGCGTACCCAGGACGAGAACGACGAGGGCTACTCCGACGGCGACGCCGAGCTGAAGCGTATGTTCGTGATCCCCGAGGCCCGCGGGGTGGGCCTCGCCCGCCGCATCCTGGCGGCCCTGGAGGCCGACGCGCGCGCCGCCGGCCGGACCCGGATGGTGCTGGAGACGGGCGACCAGCAGCCGGAGGCGATCGCGCTGTACACCTCCAGCGGCTACGTGCCGTGCACCAAGTTCGGCCTGTACCGGGACTACCCCAACAGCCGCTGCTTCGCCAAGCCGCTGGGCTGAGCCCGCCCGCCGCCGGTCGAGAGGGTCACCGCTCGGGCGCGGTCACTGCTCGGCGACGGCCTGACCGGCCGGGGAGGCGGACGCGCCCTCGGTGCCGCCTTCCGCTCCACCGTCGCCGCCCGCGTCGAGGGTGCGCAGGGCCGGCAGCAGCACAACGGCGAGGGCCACCACCCCCCAGGCCACCCCGAGCAGGGCGCCGGTCTGGCGCAGTCCGATCCACTCGACCAGGACACCGGCGCCGAGGGTCCCCAGCGGGACCGCCGTCATGGAGACCGCGTTCTGCAGACCGAGGACCCGGCCCCGGACCTGCTCCGGGATCCGCTCGCTGACCAGGACGAGGAAGAGGGCGGGCAGCGGTCCGGCGCCGATCCCGGCGAGCACGGCCGCCGCCAGCATCACCGGCACCGGCGGGAGCAGGGCGAGCCCCACGATGCCGACCGTGGAGGTGAGCTGGGCCGCCACGAAGACCGTACGGCGCGACCAGCGCGCACCGACGGCCGCGTACAGCCCGGCGCCCCCGATGCCGCCGATCGCGAGGAACGACACCACGAGGCCGAAGCCGATGGACGAGTCCTTGCCGACCAGATGGACGGGCAGGACCAGGTTCTGCAGCGGCGCGAGGACGGCCACGCTGCCCGCCGAGACGAAGGTGAGGGCCGCGAGGACGCGGTCGCCGCGCAGCACCCCGAAGCCTCGGGCCACGTCGGCCTTCAGGCCACCGCCGTCCTCGGGCGAGGGCACCGCCTGGGCGCCGACGCTCTTGGGCAGGGTCAGCGTGACGAGCGCGGCGAGGGCCGAGCACCCGGCGGTGAGCCAGAGCACCGTCGTCGGGTCGACGAACATGATCAGGCCACCGGCCGCGGCGGGGCCGACGACCACGACACCGCCGCCGATGCTCTCGCGCAGCCCGGCGAGGCGCTCCATCCCCACCCCGGCCGCGGCGGCCACGTCGGGCGCCAGCGCCTCGCGGGCCGTCATCCCCGGTACGTCGAAGAGGGCGCCGGCGACGCCGAGGACCACGAACCAGGCGAGCGTCAGCCCGAGCAGCCCGTCGACGACCGGCAGCGCCGCGACGCACGCGGCGGAGGCGAGGTCGGCGCCCACCGAGAGCCGGCGGCGGCCGACCCGGTCGATGAGGACCCCTCCGGCCACGGCGGACACCAGCATCGGCAGCGCGCTGGCGGCGGCCACGAGACCGACCGCCGCGGCGTCGCCGGTGCGAAGCAGTACGAGCCAGGGCAGTGCGATGGCCGCCACGGTGTTGCCGAGCAAGGACAAACCGTGGGAAATGAGGTATCGGGTCAGCACCGGGCCAGTGTGGCAGGGTGCCCGCCCGGTACCGGTACGACGATGGCGCGAACGCTGTGCCCCGGAAGGGAGTTGTTCCCGGCCGGGCATGGTGACCGGGCGCGTGAATGCGCCCGGTTCCGTCTCAAACGTGCCCCTCCTTCCCGAAGCCGTAGCGGGAGATGTGGCCGATCCGCCCCAGCAGGGGGAGCCGGGAGAGGACTTCGGTGTCGATCCTCAGCCGGATGCGCAGGGCCGTCGGCAGGTGGCTCAGGTCGGCGCCCTTGGCAGTGGCGTAGGCGCTGGCCGCCTCGATCAGCCGCAGTCCCGGCACCCGGCGCTCCAGCTCCCGCGGGTCGTCCACGCCCCAGGCGAGCCGGGCGCCGGTCTGGCGGAACAGCGCCATGGAGCGGGTGGAGCGGACGGCGAACCGGGCGTAGGTGTCGAAGACCATCTCGCCGGAGGGGAAGTGGTCGACGAAGCCCCGCAGCATGCGCGGGCCTTCGTCGGCGGAGAGGTACATCGTGAGGCCCTCGGCGACGACGAGGACGGGCCGGTCCGTGGGGATGCGGGCGGGCCAGTCGGGGTCGGTGACGGACACGGCGACGGTCTCGTGGCCGGGCCGGGGCGGGTAGAGCCGCTCGCGCAGCTCGATGACGTCCGGCTGGTCCACCTCGTACCACCGCACGTCCGGGCCGGGGGCGATGCGCTCACCGCGGCTGTCGAGGCCGCATCCGAGGTGGAGGACGGTGGCCGAGGGGTGTGCGGCGAGGAAGTCCCGTACGTGGCGGTCGAAGTAGCGGGCACGAAGGGCGACGCCGACGGCGCCGGCCTCTCCCATGCCGAGGCGGCTGAAGTCGTAGTCGAGCGTGTCGAGGAGAGCCGCGGCGGTCGTGTCGCCGAGCAGCGGGCGGGGCGAACGGGCGTCGAGGGCGCGGGCGTAGAGCGGGGCGAGCAGGGTCTCGGCCGCGCCGGTGAGGGACACCTTCATTTTTCACCTTTCTGCTGTACGGACTCGAGCGTTTGGGCCTTTCGCCGGGGGTGTTATTCGGTCGGCGACAGTAGGGGACCTTTTCCGCCCCCGGCAAGCATCCGGTGATCTTTCAAGCCATGCGCCAATCCGGCCGAAAACGCTGCTCGGACACGTCGGGTCCACATGATCGAAAAAGGCTCCACCACGACGATTTCCGGCCAGAAACCAGTAGTTGACACCTCCGAACGGTTGCCCTGAAAGTGCCGATGACACATGAATGGCGCTTTCTCGCCAAGGTTTGTATGACCTTGACACAAATTTCGCATGCAACCACCATGGATGAGTCGTGACAGCCCGGCCCCCGGGGGAGATGATTCCGTGCCCGACGTCCGAAGCGCTTCTCTTGTCTCGATGCCGTGGAACAGTGTGCTGCGACCGTCGATTCAGGTTGGTACGCTGCGCTCGGTCGCCGAGGCCGAGGGGTGGCGAGTAGAAGCCAATTACGCGTATCTCGATTTCTACGGCCTGGCCCGGCGCATGCTCGACTTCTCCGAGGACGCCTGGGCGGAGGCTTATGAACTGGTCTCCGAAAAGCTCTATCATCTGGCGGTCGGCGACTGGATCTTCGCTCGCCGGCGTGGGGACGCGGCACAACGCGCCGAGTATTTCGAGCAGTTGAAGGCGAGAAGGGTCGACGACGCGACCCTCTCCCTGATCGACGCGTTACGGGAGGTGGCGGACCGGCATGTGGAGGAGACGGCGGCCGCACTGCTCGCGGCTTCGCCGGATGTCATCGGGTTCACCTCGATGTTCAGTCAGAACGGTCCGACGCTGGCGGTGGCCGAACGGCTGCGTACGGGCGGCTTCGAAGGCGTGATCGTCCTCGG
>NZ_BMQQ01000009.1:130769-232937 GCF_014648195.1 Streptomyces purpureus | reverse complement strand
TGTCCTGGTTGACCCAGTTCCGCAGTCCCTCGGGGCTGACGCCGATGTCCCGGGCGATCTCGGTGACCGTCTTGCACGACGAGTACACCAGAGCCACCGCGTCGCACTTGAACTCGGGCGTGTACCGCTTGCTCGTATTGCTCTTCTTGCTCACTACCTGGAACTGCTTCCTCCGGGACCGTCCGTCCCAGTATCAGGCTGTCCGGGCAGCGGGGGGAACTTCACGCCGGGCATGTCCCGTGACAGCAACTTCGCGGTCGGGGCGGCGATGGTCGGGCTCACGCACACGGATGTCGTACTGGCGATGCTTCATGAGGCCCTGGCCCGGCCGCCGTACGATGTTCCCCTGCCCACTCCCGTGTTCTCCAGCACCACGGTGACGCGGGAGTGAGTATCCCCTCGTAGCGTGGAGCCCGTGATTGCAGTCGCGCGCCCAGAATCGTCCTGTACGTCCACTCACGCCCAGCGTCCCCCCGCGCGACCGCGAACCGCGCCAGCGCCTCATCGTCCGAGAACGCACAGATGCACCGCACCCCGTTGAAATCCGCGGTCCACAGACTCCCGTAGTCGTCGAACGGCACCAGCACGGCAGTACGCCGGAATTCGCCGAGCAACCGCGCAAACTCCCGCCGCGCGGCCGCTACCTCGCCGGCCGATTTCCCATCCGGTACGGTCCCCGTCGGCGCAGGCTGGGCCACCGGCACCTTCAGCTGCTTCAGCTGCAGCTGGTACTTCGGAACCGGCACTTCCCCCAACTCGCTCAGATTCGAAAGCCGTTGAGGCTTCGATATGTCGTCCCCGTTCGCATTCACTCGCGCATGCTGCCACGCGACCATTTCCGGGAGCAACGCCGGGTTTAGGCATCATCGAGTGCTGAGGCGATTGGCTGGGCCCCAGGGCTCAGCCGATCAGGGCGGCCAGGGCCAGGAGTAGTACGGCCGTTACGTAGGCGAGGACCGCCGCGTGGACGCAGCGGAGTTTGGCCACGGCGATGCGGCTCACGGCGTGGAGTTCGGCGGCGAGACCGGTCATGGGGTCCTCCGCCGTCGCCGCTAGGGCGGCGGTCAGGGCCGCGCCGCCGCCGGTGCGGTGAATGTGGCCGAAGTAGGCGATGGGGTGGCCCGGGCTCCAGTCGGCGCGCAGCTGGCGGGGGGTGACCGCGGCCAGCAGGAGGAGCAGCGCGAAGAGCCAGCCCGCGCAGGCCGTCCACCACAGGATCTCGGCAGGCCAGCTCAGCCGGCCCGGCTGCCAGTGCGCTCCGGTGAGCGCCCCGGCGGCCACGGCTCCGGTGGTGCCGGCCACGGTCAGCAGGCCGAAGGCCTTCACGTCGGCCTGGGAGACCTCCCGCCGGGTCTCGTCGAGGAGCCGTACGGCCAGCTCGGCCGCGGGTGTGGGCACGGGAGCGGTCATGGGGTGCCTCCGGTCGGGTCCGGCGCGGCCGCGAGGGCGGCGCGCAGCGGTGCGGCGTGTTCTTCGAGTGCGGGGTCGGCAGCCGTGAGGGCGTCCAGGACAGTCGCGAGCCGTACGCGGTCGGGGCGGTCCGGGACGAGCCGGGCGACCTGGTCGCGGGCGCGGGGATACCGCAGGGTGGCGGCGAGTGCGGTGATCAGATGCGGCTCGTTGGTCCGGTCGTACAGGGCCTTGTGCCAGATCGCGCGGGCCTCGCGCCTGGTCCGCTCAGGGAACGGGAGATCGGCGTCGAGGAGTACCTCGAACAGCAGGGGCTCGGCGTCCGGATAGTCGTCCAGCGTGCAGGCATGAGCCCGGCACAGGACCTCCAGGGCGACCTGCTGCCGCCGGGCCTCGGGGTGGGTGACCCACTCGTGCACCCGGGCGACGATGGCGGCGACACCCTCGGGGTCCGCCGTCACACCGAGTTCGGACAGGACGTACCCGGCGGTGCCGTGCAGACTCGCCTCCGTCACCGCCCCGTCCTCGTCCGGCTCGTGCTCCTCCGGCCATATCAGCGGCTCCAGCAGGTCGAGCACCTCCCCATGGCGGGTTCCGTCGAACCACTGGAGGGTGATCAGCGCCGCCCAGCGGTAGTGCGAACCGCGTTCGGGAAACTCCCGCAACAGCTCCAGGACCTGGGTGCCCCTCGCTTGGTCGCCCCCCACGGCCAGCCCCAGCGCGTTCGCCGCGACCGCGGCCGTCGACTCGTTCTCGCTCCCGGCCCAGTCGACGAGCATCGGCCGGGCCACCCCGCGCAGATCCAGGGCGGTCAGCACCCCCAGGCCGTCCATCAGGGCGGTCTCGGCGGGGTCGAGAAGATGGAACGGCACGGCGGGGTTCTCCCCCAGCGGCACCAGTCCGCCCAGCCACTCCTTGAGCGGGCCCCGCACCACCGGGTGCTCGAACCAGAGCTGCGACAGCACATGGAGGACGTCGTCCGGGTCGCGGAAGGCGACCAGCTCCCTGGGGTGGCCCTCCCACTGCGTGCCCTCGGCCGGGATCAGCTCCGCGTGGGCCAGGCCGAGCAGCCGGGGCAGCCGGTCCGGGTCGAAGAGGGTGCCGCGTGGTTCCGGGCGGCCGCGTTCCTTCGCGTACAGCAGCTCGGCGAGCTGATCGCCGCACTCGACGAGCAGCGGGTAAGGCGCCGGGCCGAGGAAGGCGAGCGCGATGAGGAACGCCTTGTCCCAGAGCGAGACATGGGAGTTGCCCAAGGCGTCCGCGACCCTCCTGCGGTCGGTACGGATCGCGTAGGCGGCGAGCGCCGAGCGGGGGACGGTGCCGTGGTGGTGGCACGCCAGCATGGTGGCGTACTCCCGGCAGTCCCGCGGCCGGGGCGGTGAGTCGAGGAAGGCCTCGGTCTCCGGGAGCTGGAGCAGGCCCTGCCCGTGCCGGTGGTACGTGTCGTCGCCCAGCCGCAGCCGCAGATGCCGGCCGAGGACGACCTCAGGGGCGGCCGGCTCCCAGGCGACGCTGGGTACGTCGCTGAGGCGTACGCCGTAGTCGGTGACGATCACCGCGTACTGGTCGCGTTCGTGGAGCAGCGCGCCCAGCGCCTCCAGGGTGGTGCGGGTCAGCGGCTCGCCGTCCTTGGCCAGCGGCAGGACGAAGCCGCCGGGTCCGGAGTGGCGGGCCAGCTCGTCCATCGGGGCCGCGGTCTCCGGGAGCCGGAAGATCTCCCGGTCGGTGGCCTCGGACAGCAGCCGGATCGCCGCGGTCGTACGCCCGGTGCCCGGCTGCCCGCGCAGCACGGCGACGCGCTGCTCGTCGAGGACCTGCCGGGCGTGGCCGTGCCGGGGGCCGGGAGCGTACTCGCGCGCGACGGCCGCGATGCGTTCCTTGCTGATCGTGCCGGCGAGCAGGGGCAGGGCGTCGGCACTCTGGACGTACGTGGTGTGGGTGTAACCGCCGTGGTAGACGTTCCCGATGGTGTTGCGGCCGCCGTGGATGTCCTGAAGGGTCAGGGCGGCGCGCGGGCCGCGCTCGGTGCGGCGGCCCCGGCCGGCGGCGCGGCCGCCGGGGTCCCTCTCGTCCGACGCCATGTCAGTCCTCCGGGCCCGCGTCGCCGTGGTGTACGGCGCCGTGGAAGACGTTGCCGATGATGTTGTCGCCGCCGTGGATGTCCCGGACGGTGACGGTGGCGGCGGTCGTCCCGCGCCACGGCTCCGCGTGGGAGGGGACGGCGGCGGCGGGTTTCTCGCCGTACAGCCAGCCCAGCAAGGTCTCGTCACGGCTTCGCACGAGGATCTGGTGGAAGCGCTCGCGCCGGATGCCCTTGTGGTCGGGGCGGACGGCCTCGTCGTAGACGGCCTGGGAGACGCAGAGCGCGAAGGCGTCCTCGGGCCGCTCGCGCAGCCGCCGCTTCAGCGGGTCGCTGCCGAGCAGGACGAAGGCGTCGTTGACCGCGAAGCCGAGGACGTCGTCCTTGCGGAACGTCACCGCGCCACGGTGCAGTACGAAGCGCTGGCGTACCGGCGGGCCGGGCGTGCGCCGGTTGTGGTCGTCGAGCTCGTCCGGCACGGTGACGAGCAGGGTCCGCAGCAGGACGGGCAGCGGTACCCGCGGGTCGACGGCGACGAGCGCGCCGTCGCCACGGTAGGCGATCACGCAGTGGTCCGGGCGGGCGCCGGCCGCGTCGAGCAGGGCGTACATCACCGTGTCGAGGGCCTCGCTCACCGCGGTCAGCCCTTTGTCGTTGCGGGACTTGGAGTCCTCGGTGTCGATCAGCAGCAGATCCCGTCGGGCGTCCGCCTCATCCGTGTGCACAGTGCCTCCTTGAGCGTTCCTCCTCATCGTCGGTCGGCCGCGAGGGGGCGACAATGTCAGATGGCGTGTTCAACACGGGCAGTCCGGGCCGCCGTTGGGGCCCCGGGGCGGGAGGTCATGGCGATGACGACCGGGACGACCGGCGGGAATCCGGACAGCTATCTGGCCCGGCTGCGCGGGGCGGAGCTCGACCAGGTGCTGCGGCTCGGCACACCGGCCTCGAAGGAGCCGGGCGAACTGCTGCTGCGTGAGGAGGAGGAGTCCCGCCATGTGCTGCTGATCCTGGACGGCTGGGTCAAGGTCGCCCTGCCGGACTCGGACGGCCGGGGTGTGCTGCTGTCCTTGCGCGGACCGGGCTCGGTCGTCGGCGAACTGGCCGCGATCGACGGGCATCCCCGGCTCGCCCGGGTGACGGCGGGCAGCCGGGTGCGGCTGCGGGTGATAACCCGCGAGGCCTTCCTGCGCCATCTGGAGTCGGCGCCCGGCGCTGCGCTCGCCCTGCTCGGCGTGGTCGCCGACCGGTTGCGCGCCTCGGACCGGAGCAGGCTGCGTACGGCGGTACGGGACACCCCGGACCGGCTCGCCGCGCTCCTGCTCGAACTGCTCGCGTACGGATCGGGGCAGGGCCCGGTGCCGACGCGGACGCCACCGGTCGGGCTGACCCAGACCGAACTGGCCGACGCGCTCGGGGTGTCGCCCCGCACGGCGGCCCGGGCGCTGCGCACGCTCCGCGAGGAGGGTGCGGTGGAAACCCGTCGCCGGGCGGTGGTCGTCCTGTCCCCGGCGAAGCTGGCCGCACGGGCGGCGGGCGGCCGCTGACGGGGGGGGGCGGCGGGCGGACGGCGCCGTCAGGCGCCGTCAGGCCTCTCGACGAGGTTGGGCCTGTGGGCCCAATCAGGCCAGGGCGGCTGCGGCCAGGCCCGTTCAGGCCGAGCCGAACCCGGCTGACATGAGGCCCTGTCGAGGACCATGCCGTGTCGCGATCAGACCTGCCTGAAGTCACGCCCGCTGCGGCCGGGCCGCCGGGGCCAGAGCCGATGCAGCAGGCCCCCGGCAAACCCGCTGCGGCCAGACCCGCCTGACGTCACGACCGCTCAGGCCGGAGCCACCGCCGCCAGACCGCCTGCCGCCAAGCCCCCCAGCCTCACGCCTTGTTGAGGTGCGTCCAGAACTCGTCCCACGTCAGCTTGCCGTCGCCGTTGCCGTCCTGGGCGTTGATGACGGCCTGCGCCACCGGCTCGGTGACGTGGAAGTCGCCCAGCTGCGCCATGACGCTCTTGTACTCCGCGGCCGTGATCTGACCGTCGCCGTCCACGTCGAACCGCTCGAACGCCTTGCGTGCCGACTCGATGTCCGCCACTGCATCCACCCCTGTGTTCTCTGGTGCCCTTGTTGACGGGAGTCAGATTATCGGTGCGCTCGTGGCGCCCCGCATCGTGGTTCGATCGGCCCTCGCCGGGCCATACCGTTCACCCTTCCGTAACACGGAAAGCATATTTCGCGCCACGGAAAGTCAAGTTCCGGCCAAACAGAGCGCATTGCTCTCGTCACTCTCCGGCGCCACACGTAGCTTCATGCCGTCGTCGCCACACCAGGAGCACAGGGCTCCCAGGGACAAGCGACGCGAGGGCGATCACTCAGTGACTCTCATCGAAGACACCTTCACGGTCCGGCCCTTCACCCCCCTCTGCAACATCATCTGGGGCGAGGGCGATCACGTACTCATCGGCGTCTCGCCGGGCAACAGTTACTTCAACGCCGCCCGGATCGCCGAGCTGACCCGCTGGGCCACCCGGCGCTTCACCGCGGTGGACTTCGTCTATGCCGACCTGCACGTCGCGGAGATGTTCGCGGCGCTCGGCCATGACGAGGAGCACGCGGCGCGGCGGGCGGCCAAGGAGCTCAAGGCGGTGCGCCGAAGGGTGGTGGCCGGGGTGGAGGCGGCCGGGCCACCAGGCGTGCCGATCCGGGTGCGGGCTCTCTCCGAGTTCGCCGCCAACCCGGTCTACACCCTGCTGCACCGCCGCGTACGTCACTTCCTGGCCACGGACGCCGAGTTCCGCAAGGGCTGCGACGCCATGGTCGACACCTTCCTCGCCCCCAAGGTCGCGGGCGGCGCCCCGGTCACCGAGCGGCAGCGGACCGCCTGCCTCGACTACATCGCCGCCGAACTCCCCTTCTTCCTGGACACCCCGGGCATCCTCGACGTGCCCTCCTCCGTCTCCTGCTACCACCAGCTGATACCGCTGACCGAGCTGCTCTACGCCAAGGGCGGCGGTCTGCGCGCCGCCCGGAACCAGGGCTACGCCGTCGTCTGCCCCGCCGAAGGGAGCACCGGCCATGACCGTCGAGCCGCTTGAGACCCTGGAGTTCCCGCTGTCGCGGCGTGGCGACGTAATGCCGGCCGAGTGCGCGGCCCTGCGCGAGAAGGCCCCGGTGGCCCGGGTGCGTACCCTGACCGGCGACTCGGCGTGGCTGGTGAGCAGCCACGCGCTGGCCAAACAGGTCCTGGAGGACGAGCGGTTCAGCCTGCGGCACACGGCGTCCGAGGGGGTGCCGAGGCAGTACGCGCTGACGATCCCGCCCGAGGTCGTCAACAACATGGGGAACATCAACAGTGCGGGGCTGCGCAGCGCGGTGATGAAGGCGCTCAACCCACGCGCCGACGGACTGACCGAGTGGCTGCGCGCGACGGCGGACGAGCTCATCGACGCGCTGTTGACCGAGGGCCCGCCGGCCGACTTCCGGGCGGGGTTCGCCGACCCCTTCTCGGCGGCGCTGCACTGCCGGGTGATCGGGGTGCCGTTCGGCGAGTGGCGGCGGCTGATGTCCGGTCTGGACATCGCCTTCATGACCAGCGCCGAGCCCTTCGACGGGTCGCGGGTGAACTGGTACAAGGACGTCGACCTGATGGTCCGCCGGCTGAACGCCCCGCCGGAGCGGCGCTCCGGTCTGCTGGGCGCGCTCGCCGCCCTGCGCGAGGAGCGTGAGTCGGCGCATCTGACGGACGAGATGCTCGCCACGGTCGCGGTCTCGCTCTTCGGCGCGGGCGCGGTCTCCACGTCCTCGTTCCTGGTCCTGGCGGTGCTCGCGCTGCTTCAGCACCCCGAGCTGATCGGGTACCTGCGCGAGCACCCGGAGCGGATGGACCGGGCGGTGGAGGAGCTGCTGCGCTGGAACCTGTCCATCGGTGACGGTCTGCCGCGGATCGCGCTGGAGGACGTACGCCTCGGGGAGACGCTGGTCCGCAAGGGCGAGCTGGTGCTCGTACTGGTGGAGGCGGCCAACTTCGACCCGGCCGTCTTCAAGGATCCGGAGCGCCTGGACCTGGCGCGTGAGGACAATCCGCACCTGTCGTTCGGCGCGGGGCGGCACTTCTGCCCGGCCACCGCGCTGGGGCGGGCCCATGCGGCGACCGCGCTCGCGGCGCTGGTGGAGCGGATGCCGGAGCTGAGGCTCGCGGTGCCGCCGGAGCAGCTGGTGTGGCGTACGGGCTTCATCAAGCGGCTGCCGGAACGGCTGCCGGTGTTGTGGTGACCGGCCCGTGAGGAGGCGGCCCCCGGTGTGCGTGCGCCCGGGGGCCGTCCGCCGTGGCGGCCCAAAGCAAGTTTCAGCGGAAGACGCCGGTGTGGCCGAGGGAGTAGCGGCCGGGCTGCGGGTAGACCGCGAGGCCGTGGGGGCCGCCGCCGACGGGGATCCGGGCGAGCTGCTTCCCGGTCGTGGTGTCGATGGCGTACACCTCGGAGTCGTAGCGGCCGGACAGCCACAGCACCTTGCCGTCCGACGAGACGCCGCCCATGTCCGGGGAGCCGCCGTCGGGCAGCCACCACTTCTTGGCCAGCTTGTTCTGGGCGAAGTCGAAGACGGAGATGGAGCCCTCGCCGCGGTTGGGGACGTACATCTCCTTGGAGTCGCGGGAGATGTAGAGACCGTGGCAGCCCTTGCCGGTCGGCAGGAGCTTGGGCTCGGTGAACTTCTCGCCGTCCAGGACCCACATGCCGTGGGCCATCATGTCCGCGATGTAGAAGGTCTTGCCGTCGGGCGAGATCTTCACGTCCTGCGGCATGGCGCCCTCGAAGGGCAGCTTCTGCTGGCCGATGACCTTCATCTTCTCGGTGTCGACCTTGAGGAGTTCGCCGGAGAACTCGCAGGAGACGATGAAGTACTTGCCGTCGGCGGAGAAGTCGGCGTGGTTGACGCCGTAGCAGGAGACCGGCTCGGTGTGGACGCGGTCCATGGTGTGCGGGTCCCGGAAGACCAGCTCGCGGTCGAGGGAGGCCATGACGATCGCGTGCTTGCCGTTGGGCGTGAAGTAGAGGTTGTACGGGTCGTGCACCTCGACGGGCTTGCCGGCGACGCCGGTGGCCGGGTCGATCGGGGTGAGGGTGTGGCCGCGGTTGTTGTTCACCCAGAGCGTCTTCAGGTCCCAGGAGGGGACGACGTGCTGCGGCTGGATGCCGACCGGGATGGTCTCGACGACCTTGTACGTGGCCGGGTCGATCACCGAGACCGTGTTGGAGTTGGTGTTGGGGACGTAGACCCGGGACGGGAAGCCCTTGACCACCGGGGAGAGGTTGCCTGGGCGGTTGGCGGAGTAGATGTCCTTGGGGTCGAGGACGGGCGGCATGCCGGGGAGCCCGGGTGGCGTGGCCGGCTTCTTCTTCGTCACGCCGGGCGGCGCGGCGCCCTTCGTGCTGCTGTCCGTCGCCCGGTCCGAGGAGGTCCCGCAGCCGGCGAGGGCGGCGAGCAGCGCGGCGGCGAGCAGGATCGTCGATCGCTTGGTCAGGTGCAGCATCAGGTCAGCAGCTCCGTGGTGGTCACCGCGCGCAGACCGCGGCGGTCGAGTTCGTCGAGCAGGGCGGGCAGGGCGGCGACCGTGTCCGCGTAGCCGAAGTGCAGGCTCACCACCGATCCGTTGCGGATCTGCCGGGTGACCGTGCGCAGGACGGCGGGGGCGCCGGGCGAGGTGAAGTCGAGCGAGTCGACGTCGTACGACAGGACGTGCGGGTAGCCGGCCCGCTGGGCGAGCCGCTGGACGAGCGGGGAGGCAGCCTTGGCGCGGGAGGGCCGGAACCACGTGCCGATGGAGCCGGTGAGCCGCCGCAGCCGGGTCGCGCAGGTGGTGATCTCGGCGTAGGCCTCGTCCTCGGCCATGGCGTTGATGTCGAGGTGGCGCTGGGTGTGGTTGCCCAGCTCGTGCCCGCCGTCCAGGATGCGGCGGGCCATGGCGGGGTGCTCGTCGAGCCAGCTGCCGACGGCGAGGACGGTCAGGCGGGCGCCGCCGCGTTCGGCCTCGGCGAGCAGCGCGCGGGCGGTGGCGGGGTCGCCGCCGCCGTGGAAGGTGAGCGCGACCCGTGGGCGGCTGGTGGGTCCGTGGGTGATCTGCGCGGGCCGTCCGGGGAAGCGCCGGGGCCCAGGGGCCGGGGCGGGCGCCGGTGGGGTGGTCTCGGGCGCGGCGGGGACCGGTGGGGAGTCGTGGCCGGCGCAGGCGGTGGTGAGGGCTCCCGCGACGGCGGCGGCAGCGCCCATCCGCAGTGCGCCGCGGCGGTCGGTCAGGATCACGCGACCATTTAAGGGGGATAAAGACTGGTTCGGGGTGATTGACCCTCTTGGCGCCCTTTCGGGTCGCGGGGGCTCCGCTCTAGATCACGAGCGTCGAAACAATCAGCGCGCCCCATATTTATTCATAGTTTATGAGGCCAGTGGCTCACCTCACCTACGATTCACTGGTTAACTGTGGCGCTATGGTCTGATTTGCCCAGGTAGGCTCTTTTGGCGGCAAGGCCCCCGTCTGCCATAGTCGGAGACACGACCCCCATTGACCCGGGTTCAGGTCGCCCGAGCACCGTGGATACACCCCCCCGATCCGCGGCGCTCCATACACAGAAGCCCCCGCACGGGGGCTTCTGTGTATCAGCGGTCGGTCACGCGCATCTCGAACCAGGTGGTCTTCCCGCGCGGCAGCAGGTCCACGCCCCAGCGGTCGGAGAGCTTGTCGACGAGGAAGAGGCCACGGCCGCTGGTGTCCAGCTCACCCACCGGCATCAGGCAGGGCAGCCCCCGGGAGGGGTCGCGCACCTCGATCCTGATCCAGCCGCGGCGGCGGAGCATACGCAGCCCGAAGACCCGGGCGCCGGTGTGCCGGACGGCGTTGCCGACGAGTTCGGAGACGAGCAGCACGGTGTGCTCGGCCACCTGGGGGCCGAGCCCCCACTGGCGCAGGACCACGCACTGGGCGAGGCGGCGGGCGGTGGCGGCGGACTCGGGCCGGGACGGCAGCCGCACCTCACCCTCGACCGGATTGCCGAACAACTCGAGTACTTTCAGCGCCTGTTCGTCGTCGACGGCCGGCGCCCACCGCGCGGCCGTAGCGCCGCCACGCTGCCGCGGTTGCTCCATGTCCTCCAGGCCCGCCATGCCCCCATCATGGCTGCCCAAAGGGGCCCACGGGGCCGTTCCCGGGGAATCGGTCCCCCGGAGCTGACGGCCCCGGAGGCGTCGATCGGCATATGCCTGCGGCATGCAAATGGCCTCGCACCCATGCCCACCTGCGATGACACCGCGCGCACGGACGATCACGGATGATCACCGGTCGCGACGGCTTAAGGCTGCCTTAAGGCGTGGCTAAACCACCCACATGGTTGACGCGGAGCAACTCGGGGTTGATCAGAGGAATTTGGCCTTCCCCGGGCCCTCCTCCACGAAGCTGCGCATTCCGCGCTCCCGGTCCTCCGTCGCGAACAGCCCGGCGAACCAGTTGCGTTCGATGGTCAGGCCGGTGTCGATGTCGGTCTCCAGACCGGCGTCCACCGACTCCTTGGCCGCCCGCAGGGCGAGGGCCGGGCCCTGGGCGAGCCGGGCGGCCCAGGCGCGGGCCTGCTCGTACACCTCGTCCGCGGGGACGACCCGGTCGACCAGGCCGAGCGCCAGGGCCTCGTCCGCCTTGACCATACGGCCGGTGAAGATGAGGTCCTTGGCCTTGGAGGGGCCGATGAGGCGGGACAGACGCTGGGTGCCACCCGCGCCGGGGATCAGGCCGAGGAGGATCTCCGGCTGGCCGAGCTTGGCGCCCTCGGCGGCGATCCGGAAGTCGGCGCAGAGCGCGAGCTCGCAGCCGCCGCCGAGGGCGTATCCGGTGACCGCCGCGACGACCGGCTTGGGGATGCGAGCCACGGCGGTGAAGGAGTCCTGGAGGGCCTTGGAGCGCAGCACCATGGCCGTGTGGTCCATGTCCTGCATCTCCTTGATGTCCGCGCCGGCCGCGAACACCTTCTCGCCGCCGTACAGAATCACCGCGCGGACGTCGTCCCGGCGGGTCGCCTCCTCGGCGAGCTCGCGCAGCCGGTCCTGGGTCGCGATGTCGAGCGCGTTCATCGGCGGGCGGTCCAGGCGGATCGTGCCGACACCTTCGGAGACTTCGAGAGAAACGGTCATGGGGGCAGGTTAGCCCTCGTTAACGCGCGGGGGCCCGGTGCTGTCGGTCACAGCACCGGGCCCCCGCGCGGAACGCTTACTTGATCCACTCCGACCAGGGCATGTTCCAGCCGTTCAGGCCGTTGTCCGGCTTGATCTTCTTGTCCTTGGAGTTCTTCACGACCACGACGTCACCGATGATCGAGTTGTTGTAGAACCAGGCGGCCGGCGTCCCGCCGTTGCCCGCCCCTCGCACGTCCCGCAGACCGACGCAGCCGTGGCTGACGTTGGCCGAGCCGAAGGTGCCGCTCGAGGCCCAGTAGTTGCCGTGGACGAAGGTGCCCGAGGTCGACAGACGCATCGCGTGCGGCACGTCCTTGATGTCGTACTCGCCCCCGAAGCCGACGGTGGCGCCGTTCATCCGGGTCACCTTGTACTTCTCGCTGATGACCATCTCGCCGTTGTACGTCGTCGTGGACGGCGCGCCCGCGGTGATCGGGATCGTACGGATCGTCTTGCCGTCCCGGACGACCTTCATGGTCTTCTCGCTCGCGTCCACGGTGGAGACCTGGCTGCGGCCGATGGTGAAGCTGATCTTCTTCTTCTGCTTGCCGTAGACGCCGGGGCGGCCCTCGACGCCGTCCAGGTTGAGCTCCACGGTCACCTTGGTGCCCGCGGCCCAGTACTTCTCCGGGCGGAAGTCGAGGCGGTCGTTGCCGAACCAGTGGCCCTCGATCTGCACGGCCGGCACGGCCGTCACCTTGATGGCGTTCTCCACGGCCTGCGGGTCGGTGATGCCGCGGGTGAAGTTGATGGAGACCGGCATGCCGACGCCGACGGTCTGGCCGTCCTCGGGCGTGTAGTGGCCGATGAAGGTGTTCTTCGGGACGAGCGTGGTGAAGGTGGTGTCCTTCGCCGACTCACGGCCCTCGGCGTCCTTGGCGACCGCGTGCACCTTGTACTTGGTGCCGGCGGACAGGTGCCGTACGGGCTCCCAGCTGGCGCCGCCCGCGCCCATCTTGCCCTCGACGGCGTTGCCCTTCGAGTCGGTGACGGTGACCGTGGTCAGCGCGCCCTGGGCGGCGGTCACCTTGAGGGCGCCGCTGGTGGCGACCGACTCCGCGCCGTCCTTCGGGGAGACCGTCACCACGGCCTGGGAGGCGGAGTTCTCGGCGGCGGCGCCGCCCTCCTTCTTCCCCCCGCCGTTCTTGCCACTGCCCGCGGCGTCGCCGCCGCCGCAGGCCGTCACCAGGAGCAGCAGCGCCCCCAGTACCAGAGCCAGCAGACCGGTGCCCCCGCGCCGCCTGCCGCCCACCCCTGCCGATGCTCCCGATATCGGCTGCCCGTTCACGATGTCCGTCTCCCCTCGCACGGCCAGGCAACGCCATGGCCCGCACCCCCGCGCACTCCTCTCGCACGCACGGCGATAGATAATCACACCGCGGACAGCTCGCGTTCACCGCGAATGTCACCGTTCAGTCCCAACTTGTCCGGGACGGACGGGGTGCCACGGGCGGGGTCCAAGGGGCGCGGGGGGCGTCGGGGCGGGGGTCAGCCCAGGGCGGATCCGGCCTTCCACTGGGTCCAGTCCAGGTTCCAGCCCCCGAGGCCGTTGTCCGGAGCGACCTTCTGGTCATGGGAATTGACCACCTCGACCACGTCGCCGACCAGGGTCCGGTCGAAGAACCAGCCCGCCGGGGTGTCGGGGCTGCCGCCCTTCTCGTCGCGCAGGCCGACACAGCCGTGGCTGACGTTGGCCTTGCCGAAGGTGGCGGGGTCGGCCCAGTAGTTGCCGTGCAGGAAGGTCCCGGAGGCGGTGAGCCGCATCGCGTGCGGCACGTCCTTGATGTCGTACTCGCCCTGTCCGTCCTTCTTCTTGAAGCCGACCGTGGCGCCGTTCATCCGGGTGACGTCGAACAGTTCGGTCACCACCATCCTGCCGTTGTACGTGGTCGTCTTCGGCGCCCCGGCCGTGATGGGCAGGGTGCTCACCAGCTTTCCGTCGCGGCGCACCTCCATGGTGTGGGCGGCCGCGTCGACGAGGGAGACCTGGGAGCGGCCGACCTTGAAGCCGACGGTCTTGCGCTGGATGCCGTACACCCCCTTGGCGCCCTCCACATCACGCAGCGCCAGGTCGACGGTGACCTCGGTGCCGGGCCGCCAGTACTCCTCGGGGCGGAAGTCGAGCCGGTCCTTGCCGAACCAGTGGCCCTTGATCTCCACCGGCGGGTCGGAGGTGACACGGATGGCGCGCTCGACCGCGGCGCGGTTGTCGATCTGCCGGTTGAAGGTGAATGAAACGATCATGCCGGTGCCGACGATCGAACGGTTCTCCGGTTTGAAGTAGCCGATGAACCTCTCCTCCGGCACGAAGGTGGTGAAGGTGGTGTGCCGGGCCGAACGGCGGCCGTGGGCATCCAGGGCGACCGCGTCGACGCTGTACTTGGCGGCCAGCGCGAGCCTCGCCCCCTCGGCGGGCCGCCAGCGCAGCCCGTCCTCGCTGATGTCGCCGGGGACCTCCGCGCGCTGGGCGTCCTCGACCTGGACCACCTTGACCCGTTCGAGGCGGCCGCTGGGTACCCTGATCTCGACGGGGCCGTCCGCCGGAACGTTCTTGGTGCCGTCCTCGGGGGTGACCCGGATGATGTCGCCGGGCGCCCGGGCCTTGCCGGGCAGGCCGAGGGTCCCGCGGCCGCCAGGCGCGTCGTCGCCACCACCGTCACCGCCTCCGGTGCAGCCGGCCAGGGAGGCCGTCAGGGCGGCCACCGCGAAAGCCAGGACCACACCGGTGCGCGTCCGCTTCAGTACGTGTCTCACGCGTGGCCCAACGACCACCACCCTCCAGGGGAAACGTGCGTGCGGGTCATGTTGGGAGTGGACCACTCCGGGCAGAACAGGTGGAGGACCATGTGCGGGGAGCCACGGCCGGGACGCCGTCGGCGCCCGCGGCACACAGGGCCCGACGAGCCGCGGGAGGCCGACAGGTGTCGAGCGCAGCCGAGCAGGAGGCGGTACGGGAGGGAGCGGTGCTCTCCCCTGCCGTGGAGCAGGTCCGGGAGCGGCCGGGGCCGGTGGTGTGGCCGGGCGCGCCGACGCCGCTGGGGGCCCGGTGCCGGGTCGGGCCGGACGGGGTCGCGGGTACGAACTTCGCACTGTGGGCGGGCGGTGCGGAGGCCGTGGAGCTGTGCCTGTTCGCCCCGGACGGCACGGAGACCCGGCTGCCGCTGACCGAGCTGACCCACGAGATCTGGCACGGTTTCGTGCCGGGAGTGGCGGCGGGGCAGCGGTACGGCTACCGGGTGCACGGCCGCTGGGACCCGTGGACGGGGGGCCGCTGGAATCCGGCCAAGCTGCTCCTGGACCCGTACGCACGAGCGGTGGACGGGGAGTTCACGCTGCCGCCGGAGGTGTACGGGCACGTCCGGGACTGGCCGCAGCAGCATGTCGCCGACACGGTGCGCGACGAGCGGGACTCGGCGCCGTACGTCCCCAAGGGCGTCGTGGTGCAGGACGACGACGACTGGGCGGACGACCGCAGGCCCAAGACGCCGTGGCCCGACTCGGTCATCTACGAGCTGCACGTGAAGGGGTTCACCAAGCTGCATCCGGGGATCCCGGAGCGGTTGCGGGGCACGTACGCGGGGCTCGCGCATCCGGCGGCGATCGAGCATCTCGTACGGCTGGGGGTGACGGCGGTCGAGCTGCTGCCGGTGCACCAGTTCGCCCACGAGGACCATCTGCTGCGCCGGGGCCTGAAGAACTACTGGGGCTACAACTCCATCGGCTACTTCGCGCCGCACGCCGCCTACAGCGCCTCCGGCACCGCCGGGCAGCAGGTCGGCGAGTTCAAGCGGATGGTGCGGGCGCTGCACGACGCCGGCATCGAGGTCATCCTCGACGTCGTCTACAACCACACCGCGGAAGCCGGCGAACTGGGGCCGACGCTGTCCCTGAAGGGCATCGACAACCGCGGCTACTACCGCCTCCAGGCGGACGCCCGCCGCTACGCCGACTACACCGGCTGCGGCAACACCCTGCACGTGGTCCAGCCGCAGGTGCTGCGGCTCATCACGGACTCGCTGCGGTACTGGGTCACGGAGATGGGCGTCGACGGCTTCCGTTTCGACCTCGCGGCGGCCCTGGCCCGCTCCATGCACGACGTCGACATGCTCTCGCCGTTCCTGGCGGTGATCGCCCAGGATCCCGTGCTGCGCCGGGTCAAGCTCATCGCCGAGCCCTGGGACGTCGGCAACGGCGGGTATCAGGTGGGTGCGTTCCCTCCGCTGTGGACGGAGTGGAACGACCGCTACCGCGACGCGGTACGGGACTTCTGGCGCGGCGCGCTGCCGGACGTACGGGACCTGGGCTACCGGCTGTCGGGGTCGAGCGATCTGTACGCCTGGGGCGGGCGGCGGCCGTACGCCTCGATCAACTTCATCACCGCCCACGACGGTTTCACCCTGCGCGACCTCGTCACCTACGAGCACAAGCACAACGAGGCCAACGGGGAGGGCAACCGGGACGGCACGAACGACAACCGGGCCTGGAACTGCGGGGCGGAGGGCGAGAGCGACGACGAGCGGATCACCGCACTGCGCCGCCGGCAGATCCGCAACCTGCTCACCACCCTGCTGCTGTCGACCGGGGTGCCGATGCTGGTGGCGGGCGACGAGATGGGCCGCACGCAGGGCGGCAACAACAACGCCTACTGCCAGGACAACGAGATCGGCTGGCTGGACTGGTCGCTGCTCGACCAGCCGGGACCCGGCGGGCTGCTGGAGCTGACGACCCGGCTCCTCGCGCTGCGCCACACCCATCCGGTGCTGCGCCGCCGCGCCTTCTTCGACGGGCGGCCGCAGGGCGCGGACGGGCTGCGGGACCTGGCGTGGTTCACCGCCGAGGGCAAGGAGATGACGGAGGCCGACTGGTACGCGCCCCGGGCGACGCTGGGGCTCTACCTGTCCGGCCGTGACATACCGGGGCGGGACGCGCGCGGCGAGCAGATCACCGACGACAGCTTTCTGACACTTCTGCACGCCGGGGACCAGCCGCTGGAGTGCCGGCTGCCGGGCCCGCCGTGGGCGGAGGCGTACGAGCTGGTGGTGGACACCTCCCGGGAGGACCAGTCGCACGCGCCGGGCAGCATCCACCAGGGCGGGGAGAGCGTGACGGTGCCGGCGCGTTCGGTGCTGCTGCTGCGGGTGCGGACCTGAGCGGGCCCCGTCAGCCCAGGATCTTCCGCTCGTACGCCACGGCGACGGCGGCCGCCCGGTCCTTGGCGCCGAGCTTCGCGTAGACGTGGGTGAGGTGGGTCTTGACGGTGGCCTCGCTGATGAACAGTTCGGCGGCGATCTCGCGGTTGGAGGTGCCCTTGGCGACGAGTTCGAGGACTTCGCGTTCGCGGGCGCGGGGGTCGAGGCCGGTGGTGAGCTCGTCGAGGACGACGACCCTGGGGTCGCCGACGAGGGCGAGGGCGATGAACAGGCGCTGTTTCTGGCCTCCGGAGAGCTTTCCGAAGCGGGTGGAGAGCTTGTCGGTGAGGCCGGGGCGTTCGGCGAGCGTCCGCCAGTCGGCCGGTGCGGGGTAGCAGGCCGCGTACAGCTCCAGGGCCTCGTGGACGGTGAGTTTGGCCTGCAGCTCGCTCTCCTGGAGCTGCGCGCCGAGGATCCGGGTGACCTGCTCGCGGTCGGCCACGGGGTTCGTGGCCGGCGACCCGGACGGTGCCGGCGTCGGGGACGCGCAGCCCCTCGATGCATTCGACGGTGGTGGTCTTGCCGGCGCCGTTCGGGCCGAGGATGCCGAAGATCTCACCCTCGCCGACCGTGAAGGACACGTCGGCGACGGCCGTCCTGCCGCCGTAGGCCTTGGCCAGCCCGCTGACCTCGATGATTTCCATGCTGCGAGCCTGCCGGTCGGGACGGGGGCGGAGCATCGGCCATCGGGCTCGAACGGGCATCGTCCGATCGGCTGATGGCGGGTACGACCCCGCGCGGGCGTGCCGGGACGGCGGGCAAAAACCGGTGGGCGTTGTCAGGGGTGAACCGTAGGCTCGGGCCTGATGCCGGAGAACCATGCAACCGCCAAGGAAACCAAGGGTGCTTCGTCCGTACGGACCCTGCTGAGACTGTGGCCGTACCTCAGGCCGGTACGGGCGCGGTGGTTCGCCGCGGGCGTCGTGGCGGTGACCGCGTCGTGTTTGAGCCTGCTGATTCCACTGGTGTTGAAGTGGATGGTGGACGGGCCGGTCGCCGAGCGGGACCCGGGCGGGGTGTGGCTGGGGGCGCTGTATCTGCTGCTGCTCGGTGTCGCCGAGGCGCTGCTGTTCGGTCTGCGCCGGTGGCTGGTGGCCCGGCCGCTGACCGGGGTCGAGGCGGCGATGCGGGCGGATCTCTACCGGCATCTGCAGCGGCTGCCGGTGGCGTTCCACGACCGGTGGCCCTCGGGGCAGCTGCTGTCGCGGGGGACGGCGGACCTGGCGATGCTCCGGATGTTCCTGACGTTCCCGCTGATGTTCATAGTCGTCAACGGCGTGACGGTGGTGGCGGGTTGCGCGGTCCTGCTGGCGCAGGACTGGCTGCTGGGCCTGATCCTGCTGGTGCCGGTCGTCCCGCTGATCGTGATCTGCGCGCTCTTCGAGACGAAGTACGCGCTGGTGGCCCGCCGCGCCCAGGACCAGGTCGGCGATCTGACCACGGTGGTCGAGGAGAGCGTCCTCGGCATCCGGGTCGTCAAGGGCTTCGGCCGGCACCGCGCACAGGCGGAGGCGTTCCGCACGCTGGCGGTGCGGCTGCGCGGTACGGAACTGGACAAGGCGCGGCTGCTCGCCGCGATCTGGGCCGTCATCATGACCGTCCCGGAGCTGGCGGTCGGCGCCGCGCTGGTCCTGGGCACGGTGCGGGTGGCGGACGGGGCGATGTCGGCGGGCACGCTGGTGGCGTTCCTGTCGACGGCGCTGGCGCTGCGCTGGCCGGTGGAGTCGATCGGCTTCCTGCTGGCGATGACGCAGGAGGCGGCGACGGCGACCGAGCGGTACTTCGAGGTCCTCGACGAGCCGGTCGAGGAGCCCGCGTGCCGTCCCCGGGCAGAGTCGGTCAAGGCCCCGGGCGGCGGGCTGCGGTTCGACGGCGTCACCTTCCGGTACCCGGACGCGCCCCCCGGTACGGACCCCGTGCTCGCCCGGATCGATCTGCACGTCCGCCCCGGCGAGACGATGGCGCTGGTCGGCGCGACCGGCTCCGGGAAGACGACGCTCACCGCGCTGGTGCCACGGCTGCACGAGGTGACGGCCGGGCGGATCCTGCTCGACGGCGAGGACATCGCCACGATGGAACGGTCGCGGCTGCGGGAGCTGGTCGCGGTGGCCTTCGAGGAGCCGACGCTGTTCTCGGCGAGCGTCGGCGAGAACGTGCTGATGGGCGCGGGCGGTGAGGCGGACGAGGGCGCGCTGCGGCGGGCGCTGGCCGTGGCCCAGGCCGGGTTCGTGGACGGCCTGCCGGACGGTGTGCGCACCCAGGTCGGCGAGCAGGGGCTGAGCCTCTCCGGCGGCCAGCGCCAGCGCCTGGCCCTCGCCCGCGCGGTCGTGGGCCGGCCGCGCTTCCTGGTCCTGGACGACCCGCTGTCCGCGCTCGACGTGCATACGGAGGCGCTGGTGGAGGCGGCCCTGCGGGACGTGCTGCGCGGCACGACGGCCCTGGTCGTCGCCCACCGGCCGTCCACGGTGCAGCTCGCGGACCGGGTGGCGCTGCTGTCGGGCGGCCGGATCACGGCCGTGGGCACCCATCACGAACTGCTGCGGGAGAGCGCGGAGTACGCCTGGCTGATGTCGGGCACGGAGGCGGAAGGCGGCGGCTCACGATGACGACACCCACGACGGCGCCGGTCCCGGGCGGGAGCGGGGGCGGAGGCCCCGCTCCGGAGGAGGACGCGACCGATGGGGGCCGGGGTTCGGGCCCCGGCCGCGACGCCGACGCGACCGGCACGACCGGTGCGACCGACGGGACCGGTGCGACCGACGGGACCGGTGCGACCGACGGGACCGGTGCGACCGACGGGACGGACAGGATCGGCGAGGACGATCTGCCGACGCCCCCGGGGGCCACGGGGGCGCTGTTGCGGTCGTTGCTGCGGGAGCACCGGTGGTGGGTGGCGCTCTGCGCCGTGCTGCTGCTCCTTCATCAGGCCGCCGTGCAGGCGGGGCCGCTGCTCGTGGCGTACGCCATCGACCGGGGAGTACCCGCGCTGCGGCAGGACGACTACGGGCCGCTCGTCGCCGTCGGCGCGGGGTACGTCGGCTGCGCGCTCGGGGGCGGGCTGTTCCAGTACGCGTTCATCCGCGCCTCCGCCCGCGTCAACCAGAGCGTGCTGCTCGACCTGCGCGGGCGGATCTTCCGGCACGCCCAGGCCCTCAGCGTCGACTTCCACGAGCGGTACACCTCCGGCCGGCTCATCTCCCGTTCCACCACCGACGTCGAGTCGCTGCGGGAACTGCTCGGCGAGGGGCTCCAGGAGCTGGTCGGGGTCGTGCTCGCGTTCGGGTACATCTCGGTGATGCTGCTCTGGCTCGACCTGGGCACCGGCGCCGTGGCGCTGGCCTCGCTGCTGCCGCTGTTCCTGATGGTCCGGCGCTACCGCCGCCGCTCGCGGGTCGTCTTCGCCGCCCGGTCGACGGCGATCGCGGCCGTGATCGTGAAGTTCGTGGAGACGATGAACGGCATCCGGCCGGTGCGGGCGTTCCGCCGGGAGCGGGTCAACGACGCCGAGTTCGGGGCCCTGAACGACCGGCACGCCCGCCGGAACGCCGACGGGATGCTGGAGATGGCGCAGTACGTCGTCGGCTCGCGCCTGATCGCGAACACCGCCGTCGCGGGCATGGTCCTGTGGGGCGCCCACCGGGTCGCGAGCGGCGCCCTCGCGCTGGGTGTGCTGGCGGCGGCGGTGCTCTACCTGCGGCGGCTGTACGACCCGATCGACCGGCTCGGGATGTTCCTCAACTCCTACCAGTCGGCGGCCGCGTCCCTGGAGAAGATCGCCGGGCTGCTGGCCCAGGTCCCGTCGGTCCCGGAGGCGTCCGCGCCGCGCGCGCTGCCGCCGAGGCGGGGCGGTGCGGGGCGGGAGGTCGTCTTCGAGGACGTGCGGTTCGCGTACCGCACCGGCGGTGAGGTGCTGCCGCGGTTCGGTCTGACGATCCCGGCCGGGCAGACCGTCGCCGTGGTCGGGTCGACCGGCGCGGGCAAGTCGACCCTGGCCAAGCTGCTGGCCCGGTTCTACGACCCGACCGGCGGGCGGGTCCTCCTCGACGGCGTCGATCTGCGCGAGCTGGCCACGCCGGAGCTGCGGCGGGGCGTGGTGATGGTGACGCAGGAGTCGTTCCTGTTCTCCGGGACGGTCGCGGACAACATCGCGATCGGGCGGCCGGAGGCGACCCGGGAGGAGATCGAGCAGGCGGCCAAGGCGATCGGCGCGCACGACTTCATCACCGGCCTGCCGGACGGCTACGACACGGACGTACGCAAGCGGGGCGGCCGGATCTCGGCGGGCCAGCGGCAGTTGGTGGCCTTCGCCCGTGCGCTGCTCGCGGACCCGGCGGTCCTGATCCTCGACGAGGCGACCAGCTCGCTGGACGTACCCGGTGAGCGGGCGGTGCAGCGCGCGATGGACACGGTCCTCGCGGGCCGTACGGCGGTGGTGATCGCGCACCGACTGTCGACGGTGGAGATCGCGGACCGGGTGCTGGTGATGGAGGCGGGCCGGATCGTGGAGGACGGTGCGCCGGCCGAGCTGATCGGCGGCACGGGGAGGTTCGCGGGGCTGCACCGCGCGTGGCGCGAGAGCCTGGTGTGACCGGCATTGTGCGACCTGCCATGCCGGTCGGGGCACGGAAGCTGATGTCCGGTCGTCGGCCTCGTCCCAAGGTATGCGTGCGCCAGCACACGCATATGACTCTGAAGCGTACGACCGTCCACGTCGACGAAGAGGACCTCGCTCTGACCTAGGAGGCCGTGGCGCGCCTGGGCGTCCCGGAGGAGGAGCCGCTCGACTTCCCCACGTTCGACAGCGGTGATCCCGGCCGTCGACGAGGGCATCCTGCGCACGGCGGCCGCCGTCATGGCCGTCCACGCCGACCTCGCGCTCGACCTCGCCGACGCCGTGAACGTCACGCTCGCCCAGGAGTACCGAACGGACTGCCTGCTCACGGTCGACGAGCGGGACTTCCGTGCCGTACGCCCCCTCACGGCACACAAGGCGTTCCGGCTGCTGCCGCACGACCGCCGACGGTCTACCGACCGCTCCGTAGTCCGGCCTCGCGGTCGTGACGCCGGCTCCTTCACCGCCCCCTCGGTCAGCCGCGTACCGGTGTCGGCCGAGGCTGGGGCGTCAGTGGGCGCGTGCCGCGGAGCAGGGTCGCGCTGAGCGTCGCCGCCAGGAGCATGACGGCCGCCGCGCCGGCCGCCGCCCAGGTGAGGCCGGCTGTGAAGGCCTCCCGGGCCGCCCTCCCCACCTCGGGTGAGCCGGTGGCCAGGGCGGCGCCGAGGGTTTCGTGGGACGGGAGTTCTCGGGTAGAAGACGGCCGCGCCGATCGAGCCGAGGAGGGCCATGCCGAGGGCGCCGCCCAGCTCCTGGCCGGATTCCAGGACCGCCGCCGCCGAGCCGGCCCGCTCCGGCGGGGCCGCGGCGAGGGCGAGTTCGTTGGCGAGGGTCATCGCGGAGACCAGGGCCGAGGCGTAGACGGCGGAGGCCGCGAGGACGGTCCACAGCGGTGAGTCGGTACGGGTCTGGGTCAGCCAGGCGAACCCGGCGCCGGCGACGAGGAAGCCGCCCGCCATCACCCGGCCGCGGTCCAGCCGCTGGGCGAGCGCCGCGGCGAGCGGGGCTCCGGCCAGCACGCCCGCCGACGGGGCCAGGCTCCACAGCGCGGCCTCGAACGGGCTCTGGCCGAGGACGACCTGGAGGAACAGGCCCGGCAGGACAGCGGGATCACGGACGAGGAGTGGATGGTGCGGAACGAGCCACGCTTCGACGCGATCTCGGCGGCCGGTTCTTACCCTCTGCTCTCCGGCCTCTCGGAGGACCCGGAGTTCACGCTCGACCTCGGGACTCTCTTCGAATTCGGGCTGCGGAGAACGCTGGACGGCATCGCAACCATGATCGACGAAACGTCCGGTTAACGGATACCGGCTTTCGGGCAACGGACGAGTTCTGGCCAACTTGTTGACGCGCTCCTGACAGATGCCCGTCACGACTGTCACTCTTCCCCCGGCTCTGCGTATCACCGCTCCACAGCTCTGCTTGCACGCCCGGACGGCCCACCCAGCCGCCGGTACCCCCCTCGCAAAAGGAGTCCGCGTGAGACCCACGCCCAGCCGTCGCGCCACCGCGACGGGCGCTCTGATCGCCGCCGCCATGCTCGCCGTGAGCGTGCAGACCGGCGCCGCCACCGCCGACGACCGGTGGGTCGCCGCCCCCAAGGCCCAGGCCGCCGGCCAGGCCGACCCCGGCGCCCTGCCCGCCGATCTCTCCCCCGCCCAGCGCACCGCGCTGATACGCGCGGCCGACGCGGCCAAGGCGGACACCGCCAGGAAGCTCGGCCTCGGCTCCCAGGAGAAGCTGGTCGTCCGCGACGTCGTCCAGGACCGGGACGGCACCACGCACACCCGCTACGAGCGCACCTACGCCGGACTTCCCGTCCTCGGCGGCGACCTGGTCGTCGCCGCGACGAAGACGGGCGCGACCGAGAGCGTCACCAAGGCCTCCCGCGAGCAGCTGAAGAACGTCGACACCGCCACGGCCGTCTCCCCGGCCGCCGCCGAGAAGCAGGCGCTGAGCGCCGCCAAGGCGGAGGGCTCCAAGGCCACCGACGCCGAGCGCGCCCCGCGCAAGGTCGTCTGGATGGCGAAGGGCAAGCCCGTCCTCGCGTACGAGACCGTCGTCGGCGGCCTCCAGCACGACGGCACCCCCAACGAACTCCACGTCGTCACCGACGCCAAGAACGGCAAGAAGCTCTACGAGTGGCAGGCCGTCGAGACCGGCACCGGCAACACCATGTACAGCGGCCAGGTGACGCTGGGCACCGCGCCGTCGTACACACTGACCGACACCGGCCGCGGCAACCACAAGACGTACAACCTCAACCGCGGTACGTCCGGCACCGGCACGCTCTTCTCCGGCTCCGACGACATCTGGGGCGACGGCACCCCGCAGAACGCCGAGACCGCGGGCGCCGACGCCCACTACGGCGCCGGTCTCACCTGGGACTACTACAAGAACGTGCACGGCCGCTCCGGCATCAAGGGTGACGGCGTCGGCGCGTACTCCCGGGTCCACTACGGCAACGCCTACGTCAACGCCTTCTGGCAGGACAGCTGCTTCTGCATGACGTACGGCGACGGCGCGAACAACACCAAGCCGCTCACCTCGATCGACGTCGCGGCCCACGAGATGACGCACGGCGTCACCTCCAACACCGCGGGCCTGCGCTACAGCGGCGAGTCCGGCGGCCTGAACGAGGCGACCTCCGACATCTTCGCGGCCGCCGTCGAGTTCTACGCCAACAACCCCAAGGACCTCGGCGACTACCTCGTCGGCGAGAAGATCGACATCCGGGGCAACGGCACCCCGCTGCGCTACATGGACAAGCCCAGCAAGGACGGCTCGTCCAAGGACTACTGGTACGCGGGCATCGGCAACGTCGACGTCCACTACTCCTCGGGTCCGGCCAACCACTGGTACTACCTGCTCTCCGAGGGCAGCGGCACCAAGACCATCAACGGCGTGAACTACGACTCGCCGACCTCCGACGGCCTCCCGGTCGCCGGCATCGGCCGTGACAAGGCCTCGCTGATCTGGTTCAAGGCGCTCACCACGAAGTTCAACACCACCACCGACTACGCGGGCGCCCGCGCCGGCACGGTCGCGGTGGCCAAGGAGCTGTACGGCGCCACCGCTCCCGAGGTCACGGCCGTCGAGCACGCCTGGGCCGGTGTCAACGTCGGTCCCCGCCCCGGCGGCGACCCGCAGCCCGGCAAGGTCTTCGAGAACACCGCCGACGTCTCCATCCCGGACAACGGCGCCGCCGTCACCTCGGCCGTCAGCGTCACCGGCATCACCGGCAACGCCCCGGCCGCCCTCAAGGTCGACGTCGACATCGTCCACACCTGGCGCGGTGACCTGGTCGTCGACCTGGTCGCCCCGGACGGTTCGGTCTACAACCTGAAGCCCTTCAGCTCCGGCGACTCGGCCGACAACGTCAAGGCGACCTACACGGTCAACGCCTCCTCCGAGGTGGCCAACGGCTCCTGGAAGCTCCGCGTCCAGGACAAGGCCCGGCTGGACACCGGCTACATCAACAGCTTCAAGCTGACCTTCCCGTAACACCCCGGCTCGGACCGGCAGACCGCCCGGAGGGGATCCGTCCCCTCCGGGCGGCCGCGCGTGTGCTTAGGCTGACGCCATGATCAGGGTGCTGCTGGCCGACGACGAGACCATGATCCGCGCCGGGGTGAGGGCCATCCTCGCCACCGACCCGGGCATCGAGGTGGTCGCGGAGGCCGGCGACGGACACGAGGCCGTCGAACTGGCCCGGCTCCACCGGCCCGACGTGGCCCTGCTCGACATCCGGATGCCGCGCCTGGACGGCCTCGGGGCCGCCGAGGAGCTGCGGCGTACGGTGCCGGCCACCGCGGTCGTCATGCTCACCACCTTCTCGGACGACGCCTACATCGCCCGTGCCCTCGGCTCCGGCGCGCGCGGCTTCCTGCTCAAGTCCGGGGACCCGCGCGAACTGCTCGCCGGGGTACGGGCGGTGGCCGAGGGCGCCGCGTTCCTCTCCCCCGGGATCGCCCGGCGCGTCCTCGACCAGCTGGGCGGCGAGCGGCTGTCCCGTACCGCCGAGGCGCGCACGCGGCTCGAACCGCTGACAGGACGCGAGCGCGAGGTCGTCGCACTGGTCGGCGCGGGACTGTCCAACGCCGAGATCGCGGCCCGGCTGCATGTGGTCGAGGGGACCGTGAAGGCCCATGTCAGCGCGGTCCTCGCCCGCCTCCAGCTGCGCAACCGCGTCCAGCTGGCGATCCTCGCCCACGACGGCGGGCTCGTCGAGGACTGACTTTCGTCAGGGGTCACGGCCCGGGCCGCTCGGGCAAGCTGGTCGGATGCGCCGCGCACGACTCCGTCACCTCCTCCTCGACCTCGGCCTGTGGGCCCTGCTCGCCACCCCGGTCCTGCGGCGGCGGGTGCGGCGGGGCGTCGCCCAGGCGATCTGGATCCCGCTCGCCCTGCTCACGGCGCTCGCCGTGGTGATGCTGGGTTTCGGGCTCTACACCCAGTCCCGCTCGTTCCTCGACGGCGACGACTACTCCGCGCTCCGCACCGGGCAGAGCCGGGGGACGGTCGAGGAGCGGCTGCCGCCGCGTCCGCTGGACGGGCCGCCCGCGACCGCCCCGGCCGAACCGGCCGGGGCGGACAGCTGCCTGTACTACCGGTCGACGCTGATCGCGGCCGTCCCGGTCTTCCGGCTCTGCTTCACCGGCGGCGTGCTGAGCGACAAGGCGCTCATCTCATGAGGACGCCCGCCCCCTCCCCGGTCGACTCCGTGGGCAGCGCGACCAGGCCCAGGTCCGCCCCGGTGGCCAGGAGCCGGTGGGCGGGCAGGATCCGGACCGTGCAGCCGAACGAGCCGGTGCGGTCCAGGGCGAGCGGCCCCTCGAAGCACCAGCGGCCCTCCAGGTCGGGCCCGCCGGTGGGTTTCAGGGTGCAGATACGGGCGTCGCCGATCCGGTCGTCGGTGTCGACGCGGCCGGCGACCGCCTGGACCTCGACGTCCTCGGGGCGCAGTGGGCCGAGCGCGGCCCGCACGCGCAGGGCGAGGGTGGCGCCGAGTTCGACGACCCCGCACTCCTCGCCAGCCTCCACGTGGTCCACGGCGACCTCGGGCCAGGCGGCCCTGACCCGGGCCTTCCAGGCGGCCAGTTCCCGGGCCCGGTCGTGGTCGAGGGCGCGGTGGGCGCGGGCCGCGGGGGCGTAGAGCCGCTCCACGTACTGCCGGACCATCCGGTCGGCGAGGACCTTCGGGCCGAGGTTGGTGAGGGTCCTGCGGACCATCTCCGTCCAGCGTTCGGGGACGCCCGAGTCGCCGCGGTCGTAGAAGCGGGGGGCGACCCGGTCCTCGATGAGCTCGTAGAGCGCGTGGGCCTCCAGGTCGTCGCGGCGGTCCTCGCTCGGGGCGCCGTCGGCGGTGGGGATGGCCCAGCCGAAGTCGGGGTCGAACCACTCGTCCCACCAGCCGTCCAGGACGGAGAGGTTGAGGCAGCCGTTGAGCGCGGCCTTCATCCCGCTGGTGCCGCAGGCCTCCAGGGGCCGCAGGGGGTTGTTGAGCCAGACGTCGCAGCCGGGGTAGAGCGTGCGGGCCATGGCCATGCCGTAGTCGGGCAGGAAGACGATCCGGTGGCGCACCTTCGGGTCGTCGGCGAACCGCACCAGCTCCTGGACGAGCCGTTTTCCGCCGTCGTCGGCGGGGTGGGCCTTGCCGGCGACGACGATCTGCACCGGCTGGGTGGGATGGAGCAGCAGCCGGGTGAGCCGTTCGGGGTCGCGGAGCATCAGGGTGAGGCGTTTGTACGAGGGGACGCGGCGGGCGAAGCCGATGGTGAGGACGTCGGGGTCGAGGACGGAGTCGATCCAGCCGAGTTCGGCGGTGACGGCGCCGCGCTGGCGCCAGGAGGCGCGCAGCCGGTCGCGTACCTCGCCGACGAGCTGCTCGCGCAGGGTGCGGCGGAGCTGCCAGAGCTCGGCGGGGGCGGGGTCGGGGCCGAGGCGGTCCACCTCTGGGGCGACCCAGGTGGGGGCGTGGACGCCGTTGGTGACCGAGGTGATGGGGACTTCCTCGGGGTCGAAGCCGGGCCACAGACCCGCGAACATCTCCCGGCTGACCGCGCCGTGCAGGGTGGAGACGCCGTTGGCGCGCTGGGCCAGGCGCAGCCCCATGACGGCCATGTTGAACAGGCCGGGGGTGCCGCCGGGGTAGGTCTCGGTGCCGAGGGCGAGGATCCGTTGGACGTCGACGCCGGGCAGTTCGCCGCCCTCACCGAAGTGACGTCCGATCAGGTCGCGGTCGAAGCGGTCGATGCCCGCGGGCACCGGGGTGTGGGTGGTGAAGACCGTACCGGCCCGCACCGCCTCCAGCGCCTCGTCGAAGGCGAGGCCTTCGCCGGCCAGTTCGCGGATGCGTTCGAGGCCGAGGAGTCCGGCGTGGCCTTCGTTGGTGTGGAAGACCTCGGGGGCGGGGGCGCCGGTGAGCCGGCAGTGGGTGCGTACGGCGCGTACGCCGCCGATGCCGAGGAGCATCTCCTGGAGCAGCCGGTGCTCGCTGCCGCCGCCGTACAGCCGGTCGGTGACGTCGCGTTCGCCGGGCTGGTTCTCCTCGACGTCGGAGTCGAGCATGAGCAGCGGCACCCGGCCGACCTGGGCGACCCAGATGTGGGCGTGCAGGGCGCGGCCGCCGGGCAGGGCGAGGGAGACCCGGGCAGGGGTGCCGTCCTCCTCGCGGAGCAGGGTCAGGGGCAGCTCGTGGGGGTCGAGTACGGGGTAGTGCTCCTGCTGCCAGCCCTCGCGGGAGAGGGTCTGGCGGAAGTAGCCGTGACGGTAGAGGAGCCCGACGCCGGTGAGGGGGACGCCGAGGTCGCTCGCGGACTTCAGATGGTCGCCGGCGAGGATGCCGAGGCCGCCGGAGTACTGGGGCAGGGCGGCGTTGATGCCGAATTCGGGCGAGAAGTAGGCGATGCCGGCCGGCAGGTCGCCGTGTTGTTCCTGGTACCAGCGCGGTCTGTGCAAATAGTCGTCGAGGTCGCCGGCCGCCGCGGCGAGGCGGCCGAGGAAGTCCTCGTCCGCCGCGAGTTCGGCGAGCCGCGCGGCGGGGACGGAGCCGAGGAGCCGGACGGGATCACCGCCGGCGGCCCGCCAGCCGTCGGGGTCGACGGAGCGGAACAGCTCTCGGGTCTCGGCATGCCAGGACCAGCGCAGATTGCGGGCCAGGTCGCTGAGTGGTCGAAGGGTGTCGGGGAGGACGGGGCGCACAGTGAATCGACGGATTGCCTTCACGTGTTCCACCTTCGCAGGGGAGGTACAAATGGGGCGAACACACCACGCTGTGCGTCCGGCCGTGTCCGCACGACGGTAGACCGGCCCTCCCCGCGCAACCACGGCGCACGGAGTCACGGGCGCTCGCGGGGGCGCGGGGTCAGATCGGTGCGCCCAGCGGCGGGGCGTAGGGGGAGCCCCGGTTGACGGTGGCCGCGTCGAAGGCTCCGGTGGCCGCGTACCGTGCCGCGATCTCGGCCAGTTCCTCGCGCGGGATGACCTTCTCGATGTCGGTGAAGCCGTGCGGGGCGCGCTCGTGCGCCAGATTGATGACGATCTCGGGGCCGAGCTGCCGGTTGGCGTGCTGGAGTGCGGTCGTCGCGGGCCTGCGGTCGGCCTCGTAGGCCTGGAGCGCGGCGGCGGGGTCGCGGTGGTGCACGGCGAGCGCGTGTGCGAGGGCGCGGGCGTCGACGACGGACTGGGTGGCGCCGTTGGAGCCCGCCGGGTACATGGCATGGGCCGCGTCGCCGATCAGGGTCGTACGGCCGTGGCTCCAGCGGTCGAGGGGTTCCCGGTCGACCATCGGGTACTCGTAGGCGGTGCCGTCGGAGGCGCGCAGGATGTCGGCGACGGCGACGCCGTCGAACTCCCAGCCTTCGAAGTGGTGCACGAAGCTCGCCACGGGCACGGGCCGGTTCCAGTCGCCCCTGATGGTCTCGTCACCGGCGGCGGACGGCCCCACCAGCGCCCAGTTGACCAGGACGGCGCCGTACGCGTCCGGCTCGGTCAGCGGGTAGACGACGGCCTTGTTCCGGTCGTCGCCGGCGATGAACATGGTGTCGGGGGCCTGGTCGGCGGCCATCCAGGAGGTGCCGCGCCAGATGAGCCGGCCGTTCCAGGGCGGGGCGCCCTCCTCGGGGTTCAGTGCGGCGCGTACGGCCGAGCGGATGCCGTCGGCGCCGATGAGGAGGTCCGGTTCCAGGGAGGCGTGGCCGCGTACGGCTCCGTCGCGGTGTTCGAGGCGGACCCGCGGGCGGCCGCCGGGGTGGACGTCGACGCCGCTGACCCGCACTCCGGCGACCAGGGCGGTGGGGCCGAGCCGTTCGCGTACGGCGTCGGCGAGGACCTGCTGGAGGTGGCCGCGGTGCAGGGAGAGCTGGGGCCAGCGGTAGCCGGCGGCGAGACCGCGCGGGGTGCGCGAGATCAGACCGCCGGTGCGGTGGTAGTAGCGCAGTTCGCGGGTGCGGACGGCGCGGGCCTCCAGGCGGGCGAGGAGGCCGAGGGCGTCCAGCTCGCGGACGGCGTTGGGCAGGACGTTCAGTCCGGCGCCGACCGGCTGGATCTCGCGGGCCGCCTCGACGACGGTGATCCGGTCGAAGCCGGCGGCGTGCAGGGCGAGCGCGGCGGTGAGTCCGGCGACACCGCCGCCTGCGATCACTATCTGGGGCGAGTGGCGTGGGAGGTTCATGGGGTCTCCTCAGGCGGCCGTGGAGCCGGCGCCGGGCCTGAGGATGCTGCGGCGTACCAGCGTCTCGTTGTCCCGGGTCAGGTCGAGTATCGAGCGGAGCAGCGCCACCGGTGCGCCGCCGCTGCCCTCGTCGTAGAGGCGTATGCCGTCTTCGTAGGCCTTGCGGGCGATGCCGATGTGGCGGGCCCTGAAGGTCTTGAGCAGGCGCAGGACACGGGCGAGGGACTCGGCGGAGGCGGCGAGCACCGGGGGCAGCCGGTGGACGGTCTCCCAGCTGATGGCGGCGGAGAGCTTGGAGACGGCGGAGGTGGTGCCCGCGTGCCGGGCGTGGAAGGCCCGCCAGTCCGGGAGGCTGTAGCAGATCGAGTCGGCGAGGAAGGCGTCGTAGCCGGGGTGCGAGCGGTCGGACTGCCAGAGCGTCAGGTCGACCAGCCAGAGCGGGACCTGGGCGGCGGCCGGGCCGAGGTAGCTGCGGCCGCCGACGTCGATGTCCTCGAAGTACGAGCGCAGGGTGCGGGCGAAGAACACCGGTGAGACGTTGGCGACGGTGAAGTCGATGGAGTCGACCAGGACGCGGACGTGGTGGGCGGTGCGGTCGAGGACGTGGGCGAAGCCCGGGTCGTACGGTTCGAGCCGGGTCAGCTCCTCGCAGCTGTCGAGGGCGGCGACCAGACCGGGGAACGCCATGCGGACGGCCTCCTGGAGGTCGGCCTCCATGGGGTGTCCGGTGTACATGCGCTGGCGGCGGCCGAGCGGGTTCCAGGTGGTGTAGTGGTGCACGGTGTCGCGGGGCACCATGTCGGTGCGGCGGGCGAGCTCCTCCAGGACGGGCAGGACTTCGGGGACCGCGGTGAGCGGCTGGGTGCCGTGGCGTTTGAGGGAGCCGAGCAGCAGGCCGAGGTCGCGCATGGCGGCCAGGGCGTCGACGATGCTCCATTCGGCGACCCGGTCGAGGTCCGGCAGGAGGGCGCGGAGGGCGACGGTGAGCGCGGGGACGTCGGCGTCCCGGTTCATCGCGGGCACCGCGGCGAGCAGGGCGTCGGCGCCGAGCGGGTCGGCCGCGCGGATCTCGGCGATGCGGTAGCGCGGATCGCCGATGGTGTCGAGGCCGGGCGCGACGAGGTCGTACAGGGTCAACGGAGAGTCCCCCTCGGGAGAGGCGAGTCGGCGGGCGGGTGCGGTCCGCGTCAGGCGGTCACCGCGGGTCGCCCACCCGGTCCGGGCGCGGTGGCGCCGTCGCGGACCCGGGCAGGCGGAGCCGTACGGAGAGCAGGGCGGCCACCGCGGCGAAGGCGGCGCCGGTGAGCAGGGCCGCCGTGTGGCCGGTGGTCTCGGCGGCGAGCCCCGTTCCGGTACGGGCGGTGGTGGCCACGGCCACCAGGACGGCCAGGCCGAGTACCGAGCCGAACTGCTGGCTGGTGTTGACGAGTCCGGAGGCGAGCCCGGTCTCCTCGGCGGTGGCCTCTGCCGTGGCGGCCACATTGGTGGTGACCATGACCAGCGGCAGGGCGGCACCCAGGACGAGGCTGGGTGCGAGGACGGTGGTGAGGAAGGTGCCGTCGGCGCGCAGCGCCAGGGCGAGCCAGAGGGTGCCGGCGAACAGCAGCCCGAACCCGAGGGTCATGGTCCGGGTGACGCCGAGCCGGGTGATGATCCGGCCGGTTCGGGGTGCGACCGCGACCACCACAAGCGAGAGCGGCAGGAGGCCGAGGCCGCCGGTCAGCGGGGTGTGTTCGAGCACCCGCTGCAGATGGAGGCTGACCAGGAAGAACATCGGGAAGAGCGTCATCTGGGCGAGAGCGCTCAGGAGGTTGGCGCGGCGCAGCGCGGGCCGCCTCAGGACGGCCGGGGGGACGAGCGGCCGGGCGGCGCGCCGCTCCACCACGGCGAAGACGGCCAGCAGGACGAACCCGGCCGCGCCGGCGGCGAGCGTACGGACGCTCGTCCACCCGCTGTCGCCCGCGCCGACGAGCGCGAAGGCGAGCAGCGAGAGCCCACCGGTGGCGGTGAGCGCCCCGCCCAGGTCGAACCCGCCGGCGGCGCCGCGGCCCGGGGTTCCGCCCGCGAGGAGGCCCGGGCTTTCCCGGCCGGGCGGGTGCGGACGCGGCCCCTGCGCGGACCCCGCCGGACTCCGGCCACCCGGACCCACCTCCGCCGCCTCGTGGCGCGCAGCCGCCCTCCACGCCTGGCCGGGCAGGCCCGGGCGCGCGGCGGCGAGGACGCGGGGGGCCAGGGCGGCGAGGAGCAGGCCGAGGAGGACGTTGAGCCAGAAGGTGGAGCGCCAGCCGAGGAGGTTGGTGAGGACCCCGCCGAGGACGGTGCCCAGGACACCGCCGAGCCCGCCCATCGCGGCGAACGCTCCGAGCGCCTTGTGCCGGGCGGGGCCGTCGGGGAAGAGCAGGAGCAGGTGCGCGAACGCGGCGGCCGCGGCGAGCGCGGCGCCGACGCCCTGCGCGGCGCGTGCGGCGGTCAGCTCGGCCGCGCTGTGTGCGAGGCCGCCGGCCGCCGAGGCGGCGGCGAGCAGCAGGAGCCCGGCGGTGAACACCCTGCGGTGGCCGAGTAGGTCGGCCGCCCGGCCGCCGAGCAGCAGCAGTCCGCCGAAGGTGATCAGGTAGGCGTTGGCCACCCAGGACAGCCCGGCGGAGCCGGAGCCGAGGTCGTCGCCGATCGACGGCAGCGCGACGTTGACGAGCGCGGTGTCCATGATCAGCAGCAGCTGGGTGGTGGCGAGCAGCGCCGAGGCGGCGCGGAGGCCGGGGTTCATTGCCGCGGGCCCGTCTCCAGGCCGTAGCCGTCCAGGCAGGCCCGGGCCAGGCTCTCGCAGGCGTCGACGCCCTGCGTGGCCTGCTGGGTCAGGTAGACGTGCGGGGCGCCGTGGTAGAGGCGCTCGTACTGCTCGTGGCGGCCGGCGAACTCCGAACCGAGCGCGTCCCAGGCGAGCTTGAGGAGCTTGATCCGGTCCTCGGCGGGGCTGCCGGGTGCGCGCAGGTACGTACCGACGAGCGGCCCGAGCTCGGGGTGGAGCAGGTCCCGGCCGGAGGGGAGCTGGATGAGGCCGCCGCCGGCCAGGAGCCGGATCTCCTGGACGGCCTGGGGGTACACCTCGCCGGCCATGATGCGGTGGGCGAAGGAGATGTCCTGGCCGGGCGCGACGCCGCCGCGGCCGCCGTCGACCGGGGTGCAGGAGGCCTCGGCGGCGAGCACGAAGGCCTTGGCCTGGGCGACCTTGCCGAGGAGCCGGCCGATGGCCTGGGTGACGGGCGGCAGGTCGTAGGTGCCGTTCGCCTTGGCCAGCAGGATGGCGATGCCGGTGAGGAATTCGAGCTTGGTCCAGAAGCGGGCGGCGGCCTGGTGGCTGAGGTTGAGGTAGGCGGGGGTGTCCCACCACATCCGGAAGGTGACGTCCGGGTCGCGGTGGGCGAGCACGTTCTCCCAGGGCACGAAGACGTCGTCGCAGACGAGCAGCGCGTCGTTCTCGTCGAAGCGGGAGGAGAGCGGGTTGTCGAAGACGCTGCGGGCCGCGGCCTCGTAGGAGGTACGGGCGACGAGCCGCAGCCCGGGGGTGTCGACCGGGACGGAGAAGCAGACGGCCCGGTCGGTGTCGCCCGGGGCGAGCGGTTCGATGGTGCCGACGACGACCTCGTTGGCGAAGACTGCGGCGGTGCCGATCATCTTGGCGCCGCGGACCACGATCCCGCCGTCCTTCTCGGCGACGACCCGCACGACCGGATCGTCGTCCCCCGGGTGGGCGGACCCGGGGCGGGCGGTCGGCGGATTGGTGAGGGTGAAGGCGGCGAAGAGGTCGCCCTCGGCCAGCCTGCGGTGGTGGGCGAGGGCGTTCTCCGCGCCGTCGAACGCGTCGGTCGTGAAGACGTGGGGCACGGCGGCGAATCCGGCGGCGCCGCCCGCCATGCAGTCGGGGGTGCGGCCCAGGAAGCCGTAGCCGGCTTTGGCCCACACGCGGTACGCCTCGCGCCTGGCGACCAGGTCCTCGTACGAGCGGGGCACCGCGAACGCCCGGTGCGTGCCGTCCTCGGTAAGAACCGGGGTGTGCTCGGAGTCGTGCGCCAGGTCGTAGAGCCGGGCGATCGACGCCGCGGTGTTGCGGAAGGCCGGATGGCGGGTGATGTCCCCCACCCGCTCGCCGTCGAGCCAGATCTCCCGTTCGTCGCGCAGTGATTCCAGATAATCCCGTCCGGACCTCGTCACCAGTTCTCCTCATGCGTCACGGCCGCGCCCCGACGCAGAGCCTGTCCCCCCATGGCCACCTGCGGCAATGAACGTCCGTCCAGTGGTCCTTAAGAACCGGCCAGGCCGGGAGGAGCCGGGCAGGGTCGGCATATTCCGCTTGCGGTTTCGGACGGCGCTTGCGCAAGGCGCGCGTAGGGGCACGAACGGCAGGACGGGCTCAGGCGGCGCTGGCCGCCCCCGCCCGGTACTCCCCCGGCGTCTTGCCGAACCACTTGCGGAACGCCAGATGGAAGCCGACCGCGCTGCGGTAGCCGACCCGCTCGGGCACCGCGGACTGCGGTACCGAGGTCTCGCCGAGCAGCCGGGCCGCCTCCTGCATCCGCCGCCCCGTCAGATGCCGGGCCGGCGCCTCCCCGACGAGCGCCCGGAAGGCGGCGGTGAAGGCCGAGCGGGACATGCCGACCTCCCGGGCGAGGGACTCGATGGTCCACGGCTCGGCGTACCGGGTCGCGATCATCACCAGCGCGCGGCTGATGCCCGGGTGGCGCAGCACGGGCAGCGAGGCGGGGTTGTCGGTGAACTCGCGCAGCAGCGGGCGCAGGGCGAGGACGAGCGCCATCTCGAAGGCGCGCAGAGTGATGAGCCGGTCGCCGGGTCCGACGGGCCGGTCCGGGGAGGCGAGCAGCCGCAGGGTGTCGCGGAGCAGCGGCTCCCGGTCGACCTGTCCGCCGTCCAGGACCAGCGCCCAGGGCAGCGCCTGGTAGAGGCCGGTGGCGGCGCTGGCGTCGTAGTGGAGTCCGGCGCACAGGAGCCGGCTGGTGGGGCCGGTGCCTTCGATGCGGATCTCGCCGGAGGTGCCGGGCTGCCGTTCGGGCAGGACGGCCTTGAGGGGAACGCCCTGCCGGTCGGGCCGGTCGGAGAGGCGGTGGGCGGTGCCGGTGGGGAAGACGATGAGGTCGCCGGCGCGCAGTTCGAGGGGGGCCTGGCCGTCGCCGGAGATCCAGCAGCCGCCCTCGACGATGTAGTGGAGTACGGCGCAGCTCTGTTCGGCGTCGCCCTCGATGGCCCAGGGCGCGCTGACGTGCCAGCGGCTGTCGAAGACCCCCGTGAGCCTGAGCGGCTTCAGCAGCTCGCTGAGGAGGTCGTCACTGTCGGTTCCCGCGGTGTCCATGGACGATCCTTCAACTTCCGCCCCGGTTTGTTAATTGATCGGCCGAAGCCGCCGCGGCCAGCCTGAGAGAGCCGTGGAACGGCAGCAGTCACACCCTATCGAAGGGCACTTCAGACATATGTCCGATCAGTCCGAGCACACTCCGATGCGGGTCGCGGTCGTGGGGGCGACCGGCTATCAGGGCGGGGCCGTGGCCCGTCTGCTGAGCGAGCGGAACCACCGGATCCGTACGCTGACCCGCCGCCCGGACGGCGACCGGCCGCCACTGCCCGATCTCGAATTCGTCGCCGGCGATCTGGCCGACGCGGAGGACGTACGCCTCCTCTTCGCGGGCGCGACGCACGCCTCCGTGACGATGCCGCTGGTGTACGAGCCGGAGCGGGTGCGCCGCTACGCCCTGAACATCGCGCAGGCGGCCCTGGAGGCGGGTGTCGCCCGGTTCGTCTACAACGCCAACACCCGCATCCCGAAGGATCCGACGCGCCTGCCCGCGTTCGAGACCAGGCGCATCGCGGAGGAGGTCTTCCGCTCCGCCGGGCTGCCGCTGGTGGTGCTGCGCCCGCCGGTCTACCTGGACAACCTCTTCAGCCCGTGGAACGGGCCGGCCCTCGTCAACGACGGAGTCCTCGCCTACCCCCTGCCCGCGACCACGCCCACGGCCTGGCTCTCCCACCGCGACCTGGCGCGGGCGACGCTGGCCGCGCTCACCGGCCAGGGCCTCGAAGGCCGTACGTTCGACATCGGCGGCGCCCGCGCCCTGACCGGCGACGAACTCGCCCAGGCCTTCTCCCAGGGGCTCGGGCGCGCGGTCCGCTACCTCCCGCTGCTGCCGGAGGAGTTCGAGCGCAGCCTCGCCCGGCTCCTCGGCCCGGCCACGGCGGCCGGCGTGTCGGGCATCTACCACCACATGGCCACGGCGGCTGACCCACTGCTGATGGACGGTGACGGCGGACTGTCGCTCGGCGAGTTGGGCCTGCGCCCCGCGCCGGTGGACGAGTGGGTGACCCGCCAGCCGTGGCAGGTGTGGTCGAACAACACGGAGGAGCAGAACGCGGGGGCGTGATCCGGACAAGATCCGGCCGGGTCCAGAGGCTCCCAAGGGGGCTCGTTGCGGTGGGCGGGGTGGTGGGACGGTGGTCCCGCGCCCCGCCTTCCGGCTGTCGGGAGGCGGGAAATCAACCCCGGTGAACCCCCCGCACACCCCCGATGGCTTGTGCGCCCCCCTACCTCCTAGTAGTTAACACAGCGGCGGATTGCCGCGCCGAAAAGCGGGGCAGGGCTCCCCGGGTACGCACTCTCGAGTGCACGCCGCAGACGCGTCGCCGAATCGGCGTGCATCCGCCGTAGACCCGCTATCCGAGTGAACGCGGACAGGAGCGGCCATGCCCGCAGCCCGCCAGTCGTCGACGGAGCAGCTACAAAGAGCGCACCCGCACCCGATTGAGCAACCCCCAGGTGATGCCGTGAACTCGCAAATTGGCCGTATTCCCGTGCTTGACGTACGACCTCTGGTCGACTGCGGGCGCCGGCCCGCAAAGGCGGTGACAGGGGAGGCGTTCCAGGTGACCGCCACCGTGTTCCGTGAAGGGCAGGACGCGGTCGCCGCCAACGTCGTGCTGCGCGATCCGTCCGGCCGCCCCGGGCCCTGGACCCCGATGCGGGAGCTGGCGCCGGGGACCGACCGCTGGGGAGCCGAGGTGACCCCGGACGCGGTCGGCCGCTGGACGTACACCGTGGAGGCGTGGAGCGATCCGGTGGCCACCTGGCGCGCCCACGCCCGTATCAAGATCCCCGCCCGGATCGACACCGAGCTGGTCCTCGCCGAGGGGGCCGAGCTGCATGAGCGGGCCGCCGCGGGCGTGCCGAAGAAGGAGGGCCGCGAGACCGTTCTCGCCGTCGTGGACGCGCTGCGCGACGAGCGGCGCTCGGCCCGCCAGCGGCTCAGGGCGGCCCTTTCGCCGCAGGTGGCCGCGGTGCTCGACCGTTTCCCCTTGCGTGAACTGGTCAGCCAGAGCCCGGCGTTGCCGTTGCTCGTGGAGCGCGAACGGGCGCTGTTCGGCTCGTGGTACGAGTTCTTCCCGCGCTCCGAGGGGGCCCGGCTGCGCAAGCGCGGCGGCCCCGTCCCCGGCACGTTCCGTACGGCCGCGGAGCGGCTGCCGGCCATCGCCGCCATGGGCTTCGACGTGATCTATCTGCCGCCCATCCACCCCATCGGTACCACCCACCGCAAGGGCCCCAACAACGCGCTGAAGGCGGGCCGGTACGACGTCGGCGTGCCGTGGGCCATCGGCTCCCACGAGGGCGGCCACGACGCCGTCCACCCCGGCCTCGGCACCATCGAGGACTTCGACGCCTTCGTCGAACGCGCCCGCGAACTGCGCCTGGAAGTCGCCCTGGACTTCGCCCTCCAGTGCTCCCCGGACCACCCCTGGGTGCAGAAGCATCCGGAATGGTTCCACCACCGCGCCGACGGCACGATCGCGTACGCCGAGAATCCCCCGAAGAAGTACCAGGACATCTATCCGATCGCGTTCGACAAGGACATGACGGGAATCGTCCAGGAGACCGTGCGCATTCTGCGGCACTGGATGGACCACGGCGTCCGGATCTTCCGGGTCGACAATCCGCACACGAAGCCGGTGGTGTTCTGGGAAAAGGTGCTCGGGGAGATCAACCGCACGGATCCCGACGTCATTTTCCTCGCCGAGGCGTTCACCCGTCCCGCGATGATGCACACCCTCGGCGCGATCGGCTTCCAGCAGTCGTACACCTACTTCACCTGGCGTAACACCAAGCACGAGGTGACCGAGTACCTGACCGAGCTGTCCGGGGACGCCGCGGCCCACATGCGGCCGAACCTCTTCGTGAACACCCCCGACATCCTGCACGCCTACCTCCAGCACGGCGGCCGCCCGGCGTTCGAGGTGCGCGCCGTGCTCGCCGCCACCCTCTCGCCGACCTGGGGCGTCTACGCGGGCTACGAACTGTGCGAGAACACCCCGCTGCGCGAGGGCAGCGAGGAGTACCTGGACTCGGAGAAGTACCAACTGAGGCCGCGCGACTGGGAGTCGGCCGAGCGCGAGGGCCGCTCGATCGCCCCGCTGGTCACCACCCTCAACCGGCTCAGGCGCCGCCACCCGGCCCTGCGCACGCTGCGCTCGCTGCGCTTCCACGCCACGGACAACGACGCCCTCATCGCGTACAGCAAGCGGTCGGGCTCGAACACCGTTCTGGTAGTCGCAAACCTCGACCCTCACCACACCCAGGAGGCCACGGTCTCGTTGGACATGCCGGAGCTCGGCCTCGACTGGTCCGACTCCTTCCCGGTGCGCGACGAGCTCACCGGCGAGACCTACCACTGGGGCAGGGCCAACTATGTGCGCCTCGAGCCTGGCGTCGCGCCTGCGCACATCCTCACCCTGCGACCGTCCCCGCCGATCGGAGGGTCACCCACATCATGATCGTCAACGAACCCGTCCCCGACACCTTCGAGGACACCCCCGCCAAGGACCGCGATCCCGACTGGTTCAAGCGCGCCGTCTTCTACGAGGTGCTGGTCCGCTCCTTCCAGGACAGCAACGGCGACGGGGTGGGTGATCTCAAGGGCATCACCGCCAAACTGGACTACCTCCAGTGGCTCGGGGTGGACTGCCTGTGGCTGCCGCCGTTCTTCAAGTCGCCGCTGCGCGACGGCGGTTACGACGTCGCCGACTACACCTCCGTACTGCCCGAGTTCGGCGACCTGGCCGACTTCGTGGAGTTCGTCGACGCCGCCCACCAGCGCGGCATGCGCGTGATCATCGACTTCGTGATGAACCACACCAGCGACCAGCACCCGTGGTTCCAGGAGTCCCGCGCCAACCCCGACGGGCCGTACGGCGACTACTACGTCTGGGCCGACGACGACAAGCAGTACGAGGACGCGCGGATCATCTTCGTCGACACCGAGACCTCCAACTGGACCTTCGACCCGGTCCGCAAGCAGTACTACTGGCACCGCTTCTTCTCCCACCAGCCCGACCTCAACTACGAGAACCCGGCGGTGCGCGAGGAGATCCTCTCCGCGCTGCGCTTCTGGCTCGACCTGGGCATCGACGGCTTCCGGCTGGACGCGGTCCCGTACCTGTACCAGGAGGAGGGGACCAACTGCGAGAACCTCCCGGCTACACACGAGTTCCTCAAGCGGGTACGCAAGGAGATCGACGCGCACTACCCGGACACCGTGCTCCTCGCCGAGGCCAACCAGTGGCCGGAGGACGTCGTCGACTACTTCGGCGACTTCGCCAGCGGCGGCGACGAGTGCCACATGGCCTTCCACTTCCCGGTGATGCCCCGCATCTTCATGGCCGTCCGCCGCGAGTCCCGCTACCCGGTCTCCGAAATCCTGGCCAAGACCCCGGCGATCCCGGCGGGCTGCCAGTGGGGCATCTTCCTGCGCAACCACGACGAGCTGACCCTCGAGATGGTCACCGACGAAGAGCGCGACTACATGTACGCGGAGTACGCCAAGGACCCGCGGATGCGCGCCAACATCGGCATCCGGCGGCGGCTGGCCTCGCTGCTCGACAACGACCGCAACCAGATGGAGCTGTTCACCGCGCTGCTCCTCTCGCTGCCCGGCTCCCCGGTCCTGTACTACGGCGACGAGATCGGGATGGGCGACAACATCTGGCTCGGCGACCGGGACGCGGTACGGACCCCTATGCAGTGGACGCCGGACCGCAACGCCGGCTTCTCCTCCTGCGACCCCGGCCGGCTCTACCTGCCGACCATCATGGACCCGGTCTACGGCTATCAGGTCACCAACGTCGAGGCGGGCATGGCCTCGCCGTCGTCGCTGCTGCACTGGACCCGGCGGATGATCCAGATCCGCAAGCAGAACAAGGCCTTCGGGCTCGGTTCGTACACCGAACTCCCCTCGTCCAATCCGGCGGTGCTCGCCTTCCTGCGCGAGTACGGCGACGACCTGGTGCTGTGCGTGAACAACTTCTCGCGATTCGCACAGCCGACGGAGCTCGACCTGCGGGAGTTCAACGGGCTGCATCCGGTGGAGCTGCTCGGCGGGGTGCGATTCCCGGCCATCGGCGAGTGGCCCTACCTGCTGACTCTTGCCGGTCACGGCTTCTACTGGTTCCGTCTGCGACAGGACACGAAGTCGAGTTGAGCCGGAGTTCACCCGTACTGCCCAGGGTGAGGCGGTTTCCGTCGCCCCGCCCTGGGCAGTGTGACCCACAACACTTCGTCTGGTCCATCCGGACCTTCTTGTCGGGCCCATCCGGTTCTTCCCCGCCCGACACGTCCCGCACAGCCGGACAGTCAAGCCGCAATCCGGGACACTCTGCGCATTCCGAGTCGAGCTGCGCCCGGGGAAAGGACGCGACGCCATGCCGGAGACCGCTTCCACCACCCGGGCCCCGGCCGCCCTCCTTCCGTCACTCGCGCCGCTGCTGCGCGAATGGCTGCCCCGGCAGCGCTGGTTCGCGGGAAAGGGCAGGCCGGTCACCGGCTTCTCCCTCGTCTCGGCGACCGAACTGCTGCCGCTGGACGGAACCGGCCCAGGTCTGCTGCATCTCCTCGTCCGGGTCGAACAGCCGGACCACACCGCGCGCCCGGCGCCGGACTGCTACCAACTGCTCCTCGGCGTACGGACCGCGGTGCCGCCACGGCTGGGGCCGGCGATGATCGGCCGGGTCCGCCAGGGCCCGCTGGCCGGCCGTGCGGTCTACGAGGGGCTGTGCGACCCGCGCCTGGCCGATCTGCTCCTTGAGCGGCTGCGCACACCGGGCTCGCTCGGACCGCTGCGTTTCGAGGGGACCGCCGACCTGCCGGCCGCGCTCGCCCCCCGGCTGCTCGACCGAGAGCAGTCCAACTCCTCGCTGGTGTACGGCGATGCGTACATCCTGAAGATTTTCCGCCGGATCGGCCCGGGCGCCAACCCGGATCTGGAACTGCCGCTCGCGCTGACCGGCGCCGGCTGCCGGCGGGTGCCCGCCCCGGTCGCCTGGTTCGAGACCGGCGAGGGCCCGCAGGCGAGCACGCTCGGGGTGCTCCAGCCCTATCTGCGGGGCTCCCGGGACGGCTGGCGGCTGGCGCTGGAGGCGCTGGCTGCGGGCCGCGAGTTCACGGCCGAGGCGCACGCGCTTGGCCGGGCGACCGCGGAGGTGCACACGGCGCTGGCCGCGGCGCTGCCGACCCGGAGCCTGCGCGGTGCGGGCACGTCGGAGCTGGTGGCCGCGATGGTCGAGCGGCTGGAGACGGCCGCGCAGGCGGTCCCGGCGCTCGTGCCGTACGTCCCGGGTCTGCGGAAGGTGTTCGAGGCGGCGGCCGGGCCGGATGTCCCGGCGGGCGGCTGGCGCGCCCAGCGCGTCCACGGCGACCTGCACCTGGGCCAGACGCTGTGCACCGCGGACGGCGCCTGGTCGGTCATCGACTTCGAGGGCGAGCCCGCCCAGCCGCTGGCCGAGCGGTGCCGCCCGCATCCGCCGGTGCGGGACGTGGCGGGGATGCTGCGCTCCTTCGACTACGCGGCCCGCACGCACCAGCCGTGGAACGCGGCCTGGGCGGCGCGCTGCCGTGACGCGTACTGCGCCGGGTACGCCGAGGCGTCGGGCACGGACCCTCGCTCCGAACCGGCACTGCTGCGTGCCTACGAGACGGACAAGGCGGTCTACGAGGTCGTCTACGAGGCCCGGCACCGCCCCGACTGGCTGCCGGTCCCGATGGCGGCGATCCAACGCCTGTCCGGTCGATCCTGACCACCCGCCCAACCACAACCGCATACGCCCACCCCGACCGCCTCCACGGCGCGCGACCGCCTCGGCGAGTGAGCCGAAGGGGCGCGCGGGCGCCGAAAGGGAGAACGCGCGCAGGCTGCGAGGAACGAGCAGCCGAGCACGATCGACCGTCGGCGCACGCTCGAAGCGCCCCGGTGGGGGTCCCCCCGGCGAAGCCAGGGGGAGAACCGAGCCCCAAAAAAGAAGGAGCCTCTGCCTGTGACCCCCCGTCAGCCGTCGCGAAAGACCGCCCGTCCGGTGTCGGACGAGGAGTTGTCCGCGCCTGTGGTGCCGCCGCCCGCCAAGGAGCCGGCGAAGGAACCGGCGAAGAAGGCTCCGGCGAGAAGGACCGCCACGAAGACGGCGGCCGCCCGTACGCCCGCGCCTCGTAAGAACGGCAGCCGGGGTGTGCGGCCGGCGCCACCCCTGGACGAGGCCGACCGGGGCCGGCTGCTGGCGGGTGAGCATCACGACCCGCATGCCCTGCTCGGCGCCCATGTGGTGCGCGGCGGGGTGGTCTTCCGGGTGCTGCGGCCGTACGCGACCGAGGTCACCGTGGTCGCCAAGGGGTTGCGGGCGGAGCTGTTCGAGGACGGCGACGGGCTGTTCTCGGGGCTGTTGCCGCTGCGGAAGGTGCCGGACTACGAGCTGCTCGTGCGCTACGACGGCGACGAGATCCCGATGCGGGATCCGTACCGTTTCCTGCCCGCGCTGGGTGATCTGGATCTGTATCTGATCGGCGAGGGCCGGCACGAGGAGCTGTGGACGGCGCTCGGGGCCCGGCGGATGCGTCATCAGGGGGTCGAGGGGACCCGGTTCACGGTGTGGGCGCCCAACGCGCGCGGGGTGCGGCTCGCCGGGGACTTCAACTACTGGGACGGCACGGGGCTGCCGTTGCGCTCGCTGGGCGCCAGTGGGGTGTGGGAGCTGTTCGTGCCCGGGATCGAGGAGGGCACTCGGTACAAGTTCGACATCACCCGGCCGGACGGAAGCCATACGCTGCGGGCCGATCCGATGGCCCGGCGCACGGAGTGCCCGCCGGACACCGCGTCGATCGTGACCGAGTCGCGCCATGAGTGGCAGGACGGCCAGTGGATGGCCGGGCGGGGCGCCCGGCCGCACCACGAGGCGCCGATCTCGGTGTACGAGGTGCATCTGCCGTCGTGGCGCCCGGGCCTGAGCTATCGCCAACTGGCCGAGCAGCTGCCCGCGTACGTCCGCGATCTGGGCTTCACCCATGTCGAGTTCATGCCGGTCGCGGAGCATCCCTTCGGCGGCTCGTGGGGGTATCAGGTCACCGGCTTCTACGCCCCGACGGCCCGGATGGGCACGCCCGACGACTTCAAGTTCCTGATCGACGCGCTGCACCAGGCCGGTATCGGCGTCCTGATGGACTGGGTGCCGGCACACTTCCCGCGCGACGACTGGGCGCTGGCGGAGTTCGACGGGCGTCCGCTGTACGAGCACGAGGACTGGCGCCGGTCGGCGCACCCGGACTGGGGGACGCTGGAGTTCGACTACGGCCGTAAGGAGGTGCGGAACTTCCTCGTCGCGAACGCGGTGTACTGGTGCCAGGAGTTCCACATCGACGGGCTGCGGGTGGACGCGGTGGCCTCCATGCTCTATCTGGACTACTCCCGTGAGGACGGGCAGTGGGCGCCGAACGAGCACGGCGGCCGGGAGAATCTGGACGCGGTCCGTTTCCTGCAGGAGATGAACGCGACCGTCTACCGCCGCTGCCCCGGTGTCATCACCTTCGCCGAGGAGTCGACGGCCTGGGACGGCGTGACCCGGGCGACGGACCAGGTCGGTCCGGGCGGCTTCGGCGGGCTCGGCTTCGGCATGAAGTGGAACATGGGCTGGATGCACGACTCCCTCGACTACGTGGCGAAGGACCCGGTGCACCGCAAGTACCACCACAACGAGATGACCTTCTCGATGGTGTACGCGTACAGCGAGAACTACATCCTGCCGATCTCGCACGACGAGGTGGTGCACGGCAAGCAGGCGCTGGTGTCGAAGATGCCCGGCGACTGGTGGCAGCGGCGCGCCAACCACCGCGCCTACCTGGGCTTCATGTGGGCCCACCCGGGCAAGCAACTCCTCTTCATGGGGCAGGAGTTCGCGCAGGGTGCCGAGTGGTCGGCCGATCACGGCCCGGAGTGGTGGCTGCTGGACGACTCGTACCACTCGGCGGGCGACCACCGGGGCGTACGGGACCTGGTCCGCGACCTGAACACGGTGTACACGGCGACGCCGGCGCTGTGGGAGCGGGACACCCGCCCGGAGGGCTTCTCGTGGGTCGCGGGCGACGCGGCGGAGGACAACGTCTTCGCGTTCCTTCGGTACGACGCCGACGGCTCGCCGCTGCTGGCGGTCTGCAACTTCTCGCCGGTGGTCCGAAACGACTACCGGCTCGGCGTGCCGGAGCAGGTCGCGGCGTGGACGGAGGTGCTGAACACGGACGCGGCGCGGTACGGCGGCAGCGACGTGGTGGGCACGGACCCGGTGAAGACCGAGTCCGTGCCGTGGAACGGCCGCCCGGCGAGCATCCGGACGACGCTGGCGCCGCTGGCGACGGTCTGGCTCAGGCCCGCCTGACGACCCCGAGGCGCTGGGTCGCCCGGGTCAGCGCCACGTAGAGGTCGTTGATCCCGTGTGCGGCCCCGGACTCGATCGCGTCCGGGTCGACGACCAGGACCGTGTCGAATTCGAGGCCTTTGGCCTGGCGGGGGTCGAGCAGCACCACGGGGCGGGTCAGATCCGGGACCCGCCCGTGGGCCGCGTCCGGGAGCGCGGCGATCAGCGCCGGATGGAGCGCGGCGGGGGCGATGACCGCGAGCCTGCCCTCGGCGGGGAGTTCGTCGCCGACCGCGCGTACGGTCTCCGCCACCACGTCGTCCACGGTCCGCTCCCAGGGCTTCACGCCCGTGGAGCGGACCGAGCTCGGCGGCTCGAAGGCGGGGTCGTGGGCGCGACGGACCTCCGCCGCCACCTCCATGATCTCGGCGGGGGTGCGGTAGTTGACCCCGAGGCGTACGAGCTCCCAGCGGTCCTGGACGTACGGGGCGAGGATCCGCTCCCAGGAGCCGACACCGGCGGAGTCGCCGGTCTGGGCCGGGTCGCCGACGAGGGTCATCGAGCGGCTGGGGGTGCGGCGCATCAGCAGCCGCCAGGCCATCGCGGAGAGCTCCTGGGCCTCGTCGACGATGATGTGGCCGAAGGCCCAGGTCCGGTCGGCGGCGGCGCGTTCGGCGGCGCTGCGGTGGTCGGCCTCCTCGTGCCGTTCGGCGAACCGTTCGGCGTCGATGATGTCGTGCGCGGAGAGGACCTCGGAGGCGTCCTTGTCCTGTTCCTCCTTGTCCTCGAACTCGTAGGTACGGGAGGCGTACGACACGTCGAGGACGCCCTGGGCGTAGGCGATCTGCTGCTGGCGTTCGGCCTCCTCGCGGGCGCGGGCGGCGGAGTCGTCCTCGCCGAGGAGTTCGGCGGCCTCGTCGAGCAGGGCGACGTCGGCGGCGGTCCAGGGCCCGCCTTCGCGGCGGATGGCGGCGGCGTCCTCGTCGTCGAGGTGGGTGGGGTCGGCGAGGTAGTCGGTGAGGAACTCCTCGGGGGTGAGCGGGGGCCAGAGCGTGTCGATGGCGGCGTGCACGGCGGGGTTGGTCGCGACGCCCTTGGCGAGCAGGGCGATGTCGTCGGGGCCGAGGAAGTTGGGGCCGCCGTAGGGGTCGGCGCCGATCCGGTCGGCGAGCTGCTCGGCGAGGGCGTCGAGGAGCCGGAAGACGAAGTGCGGCCGGGCGAGGTTGTGCGGCAGGTCGGTCTCGCGGGCCTTGTGGCGGGCTTCGAGGGCCATGTCCCAGTCGAGGATCAGGTCGCCGTCGTCGTGCTCCACGATCAGCGGGGCGCCCCGCTCGGGGACCTGCTGGCGGTCGCGTACGGCCTGGGCCAGGGCGTCGGCCATGGCGGCGGAGCCCTTGACGGCTGCGGCGCGCGGGGTGTCGGTGCCGGTGGCCCGTACGCCGGGGAAGAGCTCGCCGGGGGTGGCGAGGAGCACCCCGGTCTCACCGAGGGAGGGCAGCACCTGTCCGATGTAGCCGAGGAAGGCGGGGTTGGGGCCGACGATCAGCACGGCCCGTTTGGCGAGCTGCTCGCGGTGGGCGTAGAGGAGGTACGCGGCGCGGTGCAGGGCGACGGCGGTCTTGCCGGTGCCGGGGCCGCCCTCGACGACGAGGACCCCGCGGTGCGGGGAGCGGATGATGGTGTCCTGCTCGGCCTGGATGGTCTGGACGATGTCGTGCATCCGCCCGGTGCGCGCGGCGTCGAGCGCGGCGAGGAGCACCTCGTCGGCGTCGCGGCTCTCGTGTCCGGTGCGGGTGGTGTCCTCCAGGTCGAGCACCTCGTCGTGGAGGGCGGTGACGTCCCGGCCGTGGGTGGTGATGTGCCGCCGCCGGCGCAGGCCCATGGGGGTGTGGCCGGTGGCGAGGTAGAACGGCCGGGCGACCTCGGCCCGCCAGTCGACGACGAGCGGGGTGCGGTGGGCGTCGTCCTCGCGGATGCCGATGCGCCCGATGTGGTGGTCCCGCCCGTCGCGGAAGACGAGCCGCCCGAAGCACAGGCCGGTCTCCCCCGCGTTGTAGGCGGCGAGCAGCCCGGACTGCTCGGCGACGAGCACGTCCCGCTCCAGCCGGGCCTGAAGGGTGGACCCGCCGACCTTGAGCGCCGCGGCCATGGCGCTCTCGGCCTGCTCCCTCAGGTGGTCGAGTCGCGCATAGAGCTCAGTGATGAATTGCTGCTCTTCCCGAAATTGCTCGGTTGACAATTCGACTCCCACCGCGATACAGTGCCTTTAATGAACTTCCCTGTTACTTCTCCATGGCTTTGATGGATGAAGACACAGGAACTATTCAATATACGCGCTGCATTGCCCTGGCTGTCAATTCGAGCCGGGGCTTTTTCATGTACGGCGGGGCGTGGTCACGGCGGGCCCGAATCAGCCCAGCACATCCTCCAGGTCCTGTCGCAGCCGGCGCTTGGGACGGGCGCCCACCAGCGACTTCACCGGCTCGCCCGCCTGGAACACCATCAGGGTCGGGGTCGCGAGGACGCCGTAGCGGACCGTGATCTCCGGGTTGTTGTCCACATCCACCTCGACGACCTTCAGCCGGTCGCCCTCCTCGGTGGCGAGTGCGGCGAGGACCGGCTTCAGCTGACGGCACGGGCCGCACCAGTCCGCCGTGAATTTCACCAGTACGGGACGGTCCGCGCCCAGTACCTCCGCGTCGAATGTCTCCTGCGTCACCACATCGACGTCCGCGCTTACGTTCATGTTTCCCGCTCTCCCAGTTCGCACAGTGGTTGGGGGCCGCCGGGCTGCTCCGCCTCGGCCCGCAGGAGCTGCGCGCCCACCTGGGCGCGGATCTCCTGGAGCCGGTCGATGAGGCCGTCCAGCTCGGCGATTTTGCGCCGGTAGACGGCGAGCGAGGCCGGGCAGGTGTCACCCGCCGGATGGCCGGCCCGCAGACAGTCGACGAACGGCCTGGTCTCCTCCAGCTCGAACCCGAAGTCCTGAAGGGTCCGGATCTGCTGGAGGAGCCTGAGGTCGTGCTCGTCGTAGGTGCGGTGCCCGTTCTCCGTACGCCGCGCGGGCAGCAGCCCACGGGACTCGTAGTACCGCAGAGTCCGCGTGGTGGTGCCCGCCCGCTCGGCCAGCTCGCCTATGCGCATGTCCCCGAACGTACGCCTTGACGTCGACGTCAAGGCAAGCGTCGGTCGGGGAATCAGGCGCTGGCCCGCAGCAGCGGCAGCACCTGTTCCTCCTCGTACGCGAAGTGGGTCTCCAGCTCCGCGGCGAGCCGGTCGAACTCCCCGCGCAGCCGCTCGGGGTCCGCGTCGTCGAGACGGGCGAGGAGCTCCTGGAGTTCACCGAGGATCCGCGCCACCGTGCCGTGTTCCCGCTGGAGGCGGTCGAAGGCGTCGGCCTTGTCGGGGAATTCCCGGGTCAGGTACGGGAAGAGGCCCGCGTCTTCCCCGCCGTGGTGGACGGCCATCGCCGAACAGAAGGTCAGGCAGTGCTTGCGCAGCTCCACGGTGAGGACGGGAGTGGTGCGGGCGCCGAGCCCCCCCGCGCAGGGCGGCCAGTTCGCCGCGGAGCCAGTCGTGGATCGCGACCAGCTCGTCGGCGAGTGCGTCGAGCCTGGTCGGCGGGGTGTAGGTGTCCTCGGGGAGGCGGTAGAGCGCCACGACCGGGAGGATCCGGTCGGTGCCCTTCTGGTAGTCGGCGTAGCCGGGGGCCACCGCGACGACCTTGGCGAAGAGCGCGTCCCGCTCCTCGCCGGTCGCGGCCACGGCGGTGGCCTGCCAGGTCTCGGTGCCGGTCTCGACCGTGACCGTGGGGTTCACGAGGATGTTGCGGTACCAGTCCGGGTGCCGGTCGGAGCCGCCGGCCGAGCCGACCACCAGCAGCCGGTCGCCGTCCTCGACGAAACCGAGCGGGGTGGTGTGTTCCCGGCCGGAACGGGCGCCGGTGGTGGTGAGGAGAAGAAGCACCCATCCCGCGAAGGGACCGCCGAGGACGCCGGCGTTGGTGCGGAAGTCGGAAATGATGTTGTCGTTGAAGCCGAGAGGCAAGAGCCGTCCCTACTGCCGTCGAGCCTCCATGCCTCCGCTTTCCAGCGCGGACCGGCACGCGACGCGACCCGGATATGACAACCCGGTCCGCGTCGGCCTGTCAAGGATCAATTCCCGGAGGGAAGCAGGGGTTTGCGTTCGACCGGCGACGACAGCACGATCGAGGTGGTGGTGCGGCCGAGGGCCGAGGTCTGCTCCAGGATCTCCTCCAGGTGGATCGTGTCGGTCACGGCGACCTTGAGGATCCAGCAGTCCTCGCCGACCACGTGGTGGACCTCGACGATCTCGGGACGGGCGGTCAGCTCCAGGGTCCTGGGGTGCTTCAGGTTGTAGCCGGCGTGCGGGTTGACGCGGATGAACGCCTGGATGCCGTAGCCGAGCCGGGCGGGCGAGACATGCGCTCCGTAGCCGGTGATGGCCCCGCACGCCTCCAGGCGGCGGACGCGTTCGGTGACCGCCGCCGGGCTGAGCCGGACGCGCCGTCCGAGCTCGCTCAGCTTGATGCGGCCGTCGCGCTGGACCAGCTCCAGGATCTGCCGGTCCACCGGGTCGAAGGCGGCCGCCGAGGTTTCGGTGGCGGCGGGCCGCAGATGCCGTGGTTCTTTCGGTGCGGCGGCCTGGACTCCCATGTTTCCCCCTTCAGATGACGGTCCGACAACGTAACACTTGGCCTCTCGCGCAAAGGAGTTGGGATTCATGGACGTTCTGGTCATCGGCGGAAGCCGCTATTTCGGCAAGCGGTTGATCGCCCGGCTGCAGGCCGCCGGGCACCGCGTGACGGTGCTCAATCGCGGTTCTTCTCCCGCCCCGGAAGGGGCTTTCCATGTGATTGCCGACCGGAATGACGAGACGTCCTTGCGGACCGCGCTCGACGGCCGCTCTTTTGACGCCGTGGTGGACCAGGTCTGCTACACACCGCGCCAGGCACTCGTCGCACGCCGCGTTCTCGGCCCCCTGACGAAGCGCTATGTGATGACCTCGACCGTGGAGGTGTACGAGTACGAGGACTCCTTGGCACCCGTGCCCGAAGAGGCCGTCGATCCGCGCACGGTCACGGTCGACACCGGCCTGCCCTGGGACGATCCCCAATTCGCCGAGGCGCACTACGGCGAGGGGAAGCGGCAGGCCGAGGCGGTCTTCGCGGCGGATCCGGAATTCCCGTACACGGCGGTGCGGGTCGCCCACGTGCTGGGCGGCGAGGACGATTTCACCGGCCGCGTCGGGCATTACGCGGACCGGATCCGGGCCGGTGAGCCGATCGCCGTCCCGGCCGTGAACCACCCCGCCACCTATGTGTACGTCGAGGAGATCGCCGCATTCCTCGCCTGGGCGGTGGAGCGGGAATTCACCGGCCCCGTCAACGCGCATTCCCACGGCACGCTGACCACGGCCGAGATCTGCGCGGAGATCGAGAAGCTGGTGGGCGGCCGGACCGTGTTCCGGGAGGTGGAGGTCGGCGAGGTCTCGCCGTTCTCCTTCGCCCGCTCGTACGCGATGGACAACTCCCGGGCGACCAGGTTCGGTTACTCGTTCCGGCATGTCGCGCAGTGGCTGCCGCAGGCGCTCTCGGAGACCGTGCGATGAGGTACCGCCGGCTGGGAGACCTTCAGGTGAGCGCGATCGGTCTCGGCACGATGCCGCTGTCGATCGAGGGGCGTCCCGACGAGGCGCGGGCGCTCGCCACCGTGCATGCCGCGCTGGACGCGGGCGTGACCCTGCTGGACACGGCCGACTCGTACCACCCGCCGGGTGGCGAGCCGGGCGCGGGCGAGCTGCTGGTCGCCCGGGCGCTGGCGGCGTACGGCGGCGACCGGGACGCGGTCCTGGTCGCCACCAAGGGTGGCCGGGGCCGCACCGCCGACGGCGGCTGGAGCGTCGACGGGCGCCCGGAGCACCTGCGCCGGGCGGCGCGGGCGTCACTGAAGCGGCTGGGCGTGGCGGCGATCGGCCTCTACCAGCTGCACAAGCCGGACCCGCACGTGCCGTACGCGGAGTCGCTCGGGGCGGTCCGCGAGCTCCTCGACGCGGGTGTGGTCCGGCTCGCCGGGATCTCCAACGTGGACGCGGACCAGATCCGGCTGGCCCGGGACGTGCTGGGCGACCGGCTGGTCTCCGTACAGAACCGCTACTCCCCCGAGGCCCAAGGCAGCGAGGCCGAGCTGCGGCTGTGCACGGAACTCGGCCTCACCTTCCTGCCCTGGAGTCCGCTGGGCGGGATCTCCCGCAGCTCCCTCGACGGCGCCTCCGCGCAGGAGGCGGACCCGCGGTTCGGGGCGTTCCACCGGGTGGCGCGGGAGCGCGGAGTGAGCCCCCAGCAGACCGCACTGGCCTGGCTCCTCGCCCGCTCCCCCGTGGTGGTGCCGATCCCTGGCGCGAGCCGTCCGGAGACGGCCCGCGCCTCGGCGGCCGCGGCCGACCTGACTCTGGGGGAAGAGGAGTTGGCGCTCCTTGACGGGGCCGGCGGCTAGCGGCGTACGGGCTCAGGCGAAGTCGGCGGCGATTCCGTACCCGACGGCGGTCCCCCGGCCGCGCGAGGGGCTCGGCGGCCGGGGGGCGGCGGGTCAGACCCTGGCCGGGAGTTCGTCGCGCTGTTCCGGGACGTCCGAGGGGGCGGGGGCGTGGTCGTCGACCAGGGTCTTCTCGTCGAACGGCACCCGGCCGGCCAGGACGTCGGCGGCGCGCGCCTTGTCGATCTCCTTGGTCCACGTGCCGACCAGGACGGTCGCCACCGCGTTGCCCGCGAAGTTGGTCAGGGCGCGGGCCTCGCTCATGAAGCGGTCGATGCCGACGATCAGGCCGACGCCGTCGACGAGTTCGGGGCGGTGCGACTGGAGGCCACCCGCGAGCGTGGCCAGTCCCGCCCCGGTGACGCCCGCCGCGCCCTTCGACGCGATGATCATGAAGACGAGGAGCGAGATCTGCTCGGCGATGGAGAGCGGGTTGCCCATCGCCTCGGCGACGAAGAGCGAGGCCATCGTCAGGTAGATCGCGGTGCCGTCCAGGTTGAAGGAGTAGCCGGTGGGGACGGTGATGCCGACGACGGGCTTGCTGACGCCCATGTGCTCCATCTTCGCGATCAGCCGGGGCAGCGCGGACTCCGAGGAGGAGGTGGAGAGGATCAGCAGGAACTCCCGGCCCAGGTACTTCAGCAGGGTGAAGATGTTGATGCCCGCGATCAGCTTGAGCAGGGCGCCGAGGACGACGAAGACGAAGAGCGCGCAGGTGACATAGAAGCCGATCATGATGACGGCGAGCGACTTCAGCGCGTCGAGGCCGGTCTCGCCGACCACTGCCGCTATGGCGCCGAACGCGCCCACCGGGGCCGCCCACATGATCATGCCGAGGATGCGGAAGACCAGCCGCTGGATGTGCCCGATGCCGCGCAGGACCGGCTCACCGGCCGCGCCCATCGCCTGCAGTGCGAAGCCCGCGAGCAGGGCGACCAGCAGGGTCTGCAGGACCTCGCCCTCGGTGAAGGCGGAGACCAGCGTCTTGGGGATGATCCCAAGGAGGAAGTCGGTGGTGCTCTCGCTGGCGCCGGACGCCTGCTTCTCGCCGGCCGCCGCCACCTCCTTCGTCAGCTGGAGACCGGAGCCGGGCTCCAGGAGGTTGCCGACGAGCAGGCCGATGGCGAGGGCGACGGTCGACATCACCATGAAGTAGCCGAGTGCCAGGCCGCCGACCGCGCCGACCTTGGCGGCCTTGCGGACCGACCCCACGCCGAGCACGATCGTGCAGAAGATGATCGGCGAGATCATCATTTTGATGAGATTCACGAACCCGGTGCCGAGCGGCTTGAGCTCGACGGCCACGCCGGGTGCGACGAAACCGACGCCGATGCCGAGGATGACGGCGGCGATGACGGCCAGATAGAGATAGTGGGTACGGTCCCGGCGTGCGGCCACGGGATCCTCCTCGTCCAGGGGAAATGTCTACGTCCCGTAGACCCCGCGACTATCCATCACCCCTGTGACGGCGGTCACCCTTGCGTTCCTTTCGTTCACACGATTCCGGAACACAATTGCGTCACGCAGTCCCTGGGCAATTCCGCCGTACATTTCCGGACAGGCAGACTGAGCAGATGCGCCTACCCCTCCTGCGGCCGCGAAGCCTGGCCGGCCAGCTCTTCGCGATGCAGGTCGTGCTGGTGGCGGCGATCGTGGCCGGGTGCGCGGTCTTCGCGTATGTGACGGACCGCGCGCAGGCCGAGGAGACCGCACGGCGGCAGTCCACGGCGACCGCGACCGCGGTCGCGAAAGCCCCCTCGGTGGCCGAGGCGGTCCGCTCCGCCGATCCGACGGCCACCCTCCAGCCGTACGCGGAGGCGCTCCGGCGCGAGTCCGGGGTCACCTTCGTGGTGGTGATGGCGACCGACGGCACCCGCTGGACCCATCCGGAGCCGGACGAGATCGGCCGTACGTACCTCGGCCACATCGAGCCCGCCGTAGCGGGCCGGACCTTCTCCGAGACGCATATGGGGGTGCTCGGGCCGTCCGTGCGCACGGTCACCCCGGTCGTCGCCGACGGCGAGGTGATCGCGCTGGTCAGCGCGGGCATCACCATCGAGCGGATCAGCGCGCAGGTTCGGGAGCAGGTGACCGCGCTGCTGGTGATGGCGGGCGCGGCGCTGGCGCTCGGCGGGGTGGGGACGTACGTCATCAACGCCCGGCTGCGACGGCACACCAAGGGCATGAACGCGGCGGAGCTGAGCCGGATGCACGACTATCACGAGGCCGCGCTGCACGCGGTGCGGGAGGGGCTGGTGATGCTGGACGGGCAGCGCAGGATCGCGCTGATCAACGACGGGGCGCGCGATCTCCTGGGGGTCGGCGAGGAAGCGGTGGGAACGTCCGTCGCCGACCTCGGGCTGCCCACGTCGCTGACGGGAGCGCTGCTCTCCAGCGAGCCCCGCGTGGACGAGCTGCATCTGACCGCGGAGCGGGTCCTCGTGGTCTCCACCCGGCCGGTGATCGGCGGGGAGCGCCGGGGCACCGTGGTGACGCTGAGGGACCACACCGAACTCCAGGCGCTGTCGGGCGAGCTGGACTCCGAGCGGTGCTTCACGCAGGCGCTGCGCTCGCAGGCCCACGAGGCGGCCAACCGGCTGCACACGGTGGTCTCGCTGATCGAGCTGGGCCGCTCGGACGAGGCGGTCCGGTTCGCCACGGCCGAACTGGAGCTGGCCCAGGCGCTCACGGACCGGGTCGTCGACGCGGTGGCCGAGCCGGTCCTCGCGGCGCTGCTGCTCGGCAAGGCGGCCCAGGCCAACGAACGCGGCGTGGAACTGGTCCTGACCGACGACAGCCATATCGACGACGGCCTGCTGCCGCCGACCCTGCCGCCCCGGGACCTGGTGACGATCCTGGGCAATCTGATCGACAACGCGGTCGAGGCCGCCTCCGACCCGGGCTCCGGCTGGCCCGCCCCGCCGCGGCAGCGGGACGGCGAACCGGAGCCGGACGCGCCGGCGCTCCTCCGGGCCCGGGTGACCGTCACGGCCCGCGCCGACGCCGGTGAACTGCTGGTGCGGGTCGCTGACAGCGGGCCGGGCGTACGGGCCGAGGACTCTGCGGCCGTCTTCGAGCGCGGCTGGTCGACCAGGGGCGCCGGCCGGGGCCTCGGTCTCGCGCTGGTCCGGCAGGCGGCGCACCGCGCGGGTGGCACGGTCGTGCTGGCCCAGGGCCCGTACGGCGGCGCGGAGTTCACCGTACGGCTGCCGCTTCGCTGCCCGGCTCCCTCCGGTGCACGGTCCCCGGAGGTGGTCGCGTGATCAAGGTGCTGGTGGTCGAGGACGATCCGGTCGCCGCCGACGCGCACGCGCTGTACGCCGGGCGGGTGGAGGGCTTCACGGTCGTCGCGGTCGCCCACTCGCGGGCGGCCGCCGTGCGGGCGCTGGAGCGGTGCGAGGTGGATCTGATCCTGCTGGATCTGTATCTGCCCGACGGGCATGGCCTCCAGCTGCTGCGGGCGCTGCGCGCCGCCGGGCACGCGGCCGATGTGATCGCGGTGACCTCGGCGCGGGACCTGGGGATCGTGCGCGAGGGCGTCTCGCTCGGGGTGGTGCAGTACGTCCTGAAGCCGTTCACCTTCGCGACGCTGCGCGACCGGCTCTCCCGCTACGCCGAGTTCCGCGCCGCCGCGGGTGAGGCCTCCGGGCAGGAGGAGGTCGACCGCGCGCTGGCCGCCCTGCGCGCTCCCCAGCCGGCCGCGCTGCCCAAGGGGCTGAGCGCGCCGACGCTGCAGGCCGTGACACGGACGCTGCGCGAGGCACCCGGCGGAGTGACCGCGAGCGAGGCGGGCGCCGCGGTCGGGATCTCCCGGATCACCGCGCGCCGCTATCTGGAGCACCTCGTCGGCGAGGGCCGCGCCGGGCGCAGCCCGCAGTACGGCCAGATCGGCCGCCCGGAGCTCCAGTACCGCTGGATCCCATCCACCAGATGAGATTCGCGGGAGATCCGCGTCAACCCTTCCCGGTTACCCATGAGTTCGCTACAGTGCACCGAGCCCTGCCCTGGACCCGGGTTACACGTATGCTCGGACGTTCCTACGAGCCATGGCGTTGGGTGAACACACCGTAGCCATTGGTGACCATCGGTCTTACCGTGGCCGCGTGCAATCCTCCCCACCCTTCAATGCCCCCGCCGCGCGCCGACTGCGCGAAGCCCTGGGCATGGCGCCCGGCCATGTCGCCTACGGCCTGCGGGCGCAGTACGGGCTCATGGTCACCCCGGACACCGTCATCGCCTGGGAACGCGGGCACCTCCCGCCCACCGCCCGCGAGCTCACCGCGCTCGCCGGCGTCCTGTGGTGCGCCCCCGCCGAGCTGCTCGCCGCCGCCACCACGCTCAAGGAGCACCGGATGGCGCGGGGCATCCCGCCCGAGGATCTGGCCCGGCGGGTGGGGCTGGACGCGGGCGCGTACCGGCGCATGGAGGAGTCCAACCGCTGGAAGGGCAACGAGCGCCAGACCGGGGCGCTCGCCGAGGCCCTCGGCCTCACCCCGCGCGCGCTGGTGGCGGCGACGGGCCGGGCGGCGGAGCTGGCCGAGGTGCTGAAGGACGCGGCGACGACCCGCTGGCAGGCGTATGTGAAGCCGGTCGCGAAGCTGGTCGCGCTGGACCGGGCCGCTCTGGAGCGGGTGCTCCAGCAGTTGCACGGCGAGTACCACGCCCGGATGGCGGCGACCAGCAGCTGGGGCGCGTCGGGGGGCAGCGGCGAGTCGGGCCGGGAGTTCCTGGACCGGATATCCGACCACTTCTGGGAGCTGGCCGGCGGCTGAGCCGCTCCCGCGCCCCCGGGGATCTCACACCCATAGGTCCGCAGGTCGCAGCCGAGTCGCCGCCGCGCTCCCGTCCGGGTTTCCGCCTCCCGCACCCTCAGGTCCTCGGGTCGAAGCTGAACAGCTGCCTCGCCCCGTCGGCCGCGCACTCCGCCTGTTCCAGCCGGGCCCACCGGGCCTGAGCGGCGCCCACGACCCCGACGCACAGTTCGGTGTGCGTGGGCCGCATCCGGTAGCCGACGGCCGGGGATCCGAAGGCTTCGAACCGGAACGCCTCCGCCGCCCCGCGCTTGCCGCACACCCCGTCCTGCAGCGGGCCGCCCACAAGGCGGGCCTCCGCCGGGATCCCGGAACAGCCGGGTCCGTAGTCCGGATGCAGCGAAACGATCCTCCATCGGTCGCCGCCGATCCGTTCGAGTTCGTACAGCGGGACCGTCGCGTCCGCGCACTCCACCTGGTAGACCTGACCGTCGTCCTTCTTGGGGCGCTCGTTCAGGCACAGCCCGGAGTGGAGCGCCCGTATCTTCACCGGCCCCGGCGCGGGCGCCGACAGCGGCTTCGGCCCGCCGGGGCCTCCCGCACCGCCCCCGTCCCGTACCAGCGCGACGACGCTGATGACCGCGACGACCAGGGCGGTGAAGGCCACCACGGCGACCAGGAGTCGGGGCATCCGGGAGCGGCCGGCCGGGGGCGGCGCGGCGGCCGCGGCGGGGCGCGGGGCGGTGTCGCGGGGATCGTCCTCCGGCCACGCGTCCGCGGGCCGGTCCACTTCGTCACCCTCCCCTTCGGCCTCCAGGGACTCGACGCGTCCCCGTACCGCCAGCTCCTTGCGGACCGCCAGCCAGCTCTCGACCGCGGCGGGCCCGGCGCCGCAGGCCCGGACGAACGCGGTGAGCAGCTCCTCGCGCGGGACGGTCGTACGGGCCAGCATGTTCGCCACGGTCGAGCGGGGCAGCACGTCCCCGACGGCCTCGGCGCGCGCCGTCAGCTCCCGGTAGGTCAGTCCGGACCACTCCTTGAGCGCGGACAGCTGGGCGATGAATTCGGCGGGACTGCGTGCCTCGCGAGGATCGAGGGCCCTTTCCCCATCGGTCATGCGCGCCCTCCCCTGGGTGCCACGTTCCCCCTCCCGACGGCCGTCGTCCGCGCCCGGACAGAGGTGGGACATGTCCGGGACAGGCGTAAGCCTTGTTGATCCCGCGCTCCGGCTCAAGAGTGGAATGAGGCAATTCCGGTGGCTGCCGGGTTGCGCGGGGGAAGCGAACAGCCCTGGTCGCCCACGGGGGGCGATCAGGGCCTTCGGTTCGCGTGCCCGGGGGCGGCCTGTCCCGGACAAGGCAGGGACGGCGCAGGCGGGGACGGCCGGGGCCGCCGGCCGGGTGGGTCAGAAGACGGACTCGGCCTCGAACATCCGGTCCTCGGGGACGGTCTTCAGCCGCGTCACGGCCTCGGCGAGCGGGACCATGGTCACGTCCGTGCCGCGCAGGGCCGTCATCCGGCCGAAGTCTCCGCGGTGCGCGGCCTCGACCGCGTGCCAGCCGAAGCGGGTGGCGAGCACCCGGTCGTAGGCGGTCGGGGTGCCGCCGCGCTGGACGTGTCCGAGGATGACCGGCCGGGCCTCCTTGCCCAGGCGCCGCTCCAGCTCGACGGCGAGGCGGTTGCCGATGCCCTGGAAGCGCTCGTGGCCGTACTGGTCGATCTCGCCCTTCTGGTACTCCATCGAGCCCTCGGCCGGGTGGGCGCCCTCGGCGACGCAGACGACCGCGAACTTCTTGCCGCGGGCGAAGCGTTCCTCGACCATCTTGACCAGGTCGTCGACCTGGAAGGGGCGCTCGGGCAGGCAGATGCCGTGGGCGCCGCCCGCCATCCCGGACTCCAGGGCGATCCAGCCGGCGTGCCGGCCCATCACCTCGACTACCATGACCCGCTGGTGGGACTCGGCGGTCGTCTTCAGCCGGTCTATGGCCTCCGTGGCGACCATGACGGCGGTGTCGAAGCCGAAGGTGCGGTCGGTGGAGGAGATGTCGTTGTCGATGGTCTTCGGCACGCCGACCACGGGCATACCGGCGTCGGAGAGCATCCGGGCGGCGGTCAGGGTGCCCTCGCCGCCGATCGGGATGAGCGCGTCGATGCCGTACCGCTGCTGCAACTCCTGGCAGTTCTCGGCGGCTTCGCGCAGCCGGGCGCGCTCGAGCCGGGCCGAGCCGAGGATGGTGCCGCCTCGGGCGAGGATGCCGCTGACCGCGTTGAGGTCGAGGGGCCGGTAATGCCCGTCGAGGAGGCCCTTGAATCCGTCCTCGAAGCCGATGACTTCATCGCCGTAGCCGGTCATCGCCCGATGCACGACCGACCGGATCACTGCGTTCAGGCCGGGACAGTCGCCGCCTGCGGTGAGAACTCCGATGCGCATCGTGCCGTGTCTCCTGCTCGATAGTGGTACGTGTGAGCTTTTCCGATTCTCCCATGGGAGACCGGGCTCACGCGCTTCCGGATACTCCGCGCACCCGCCCCACCGGGCCTTTCGCGCCGTTCCCCCAGGCCATGAGTCCGGCGGGCGCCCTAACCATGCGCAGAGGTATTGTCAAGAGGGCAATCCCACCCTATCGAGGTTTTCTCACCGCACTCGCTTGACAGGAGACGACGGCGTGACGCGCAGCGTGTACGTGACCGGGATCGACCGCGGAGACGGCCGCCAGGTCGTGGAGCTGGGAGTCATGGAGCTCCTGACCCGCCAGGTGGACCGGGTGGGGGTGTTCCGCCCGCTCGTGCACGACGGTCCGGACCGGCTCTTCGACCTGCTGCGGGCCCGCTACCGGCTCTCCCAGGACGCGGCCACGGTCTACGGCATGGACTACCACGAGGCGTCCGCCCTCCAGGCCGAGAAGGGCACCGACGAGCTGGTCTCCCGGCTCGTCGACCGTTTCCACCGGGTCGCGCGGGAGTACGAGGTGGTCCTCGTCCTCGGCACGGACTTCGCCGCCACCCAGCTCCCCGATGAGCTGGCGATCAACGCCCGGCTCGCCAACGAGTTCGGCGCCTCGGTGATCCCGGTGGTCGGCGGCAAGGGCCAGCCGGCCGATGCCGTACGGGCCGAGGCGCGCAACGCCTTCCGGGCCTACGACGGGCTCGGCTGCGACGTGCTCGCGATGGTGGTGAACCGGGTCGCGGCCGAGGACCGCGAGGCGATAGCGGAGCGGCTCGCCGCCCGGCTGCCCGTCCCCTGTTACGTCCTGCCCGACGAGCCCGCGCTGGCCGCGCCGACCGTCTCCCAGATCACCCACGCGCTCGGCGGCACGGTCCTGCTCGGCGACGACTCCGGGCTCGCCCGGGACGCCCTCGACTTCGTCTTCGGCGGCGCCATGCTGCCGAACTTCCTCGGCGCCCTGACGCCGGGCTGCATGGTCGTCACCCCCGGCGACCGCGCCGACCTGGTGGTCGGCGCGCTGGCCGCGCACTCGGCCGGCACCCCGCCCATCGCCGGCGTCCTGCTCACCCTGAACGAGCGCCCGAGCGAGGAGATCCTCACCCTCGCCGCCCGGCTCGCCCCCGGCACCCCGGTCATCTCCGTGGCCGGCAACAGCTTCCCGACCGCCGCCGAACTCTTCGGCCTCGAAGGCAAGTTGAACGCCGCCACGCCCCGCAAGGCGGAGACCGCGCTCGGACTGTTCGAGCGTCATGTGGACACCGCCGATCTGCTGAGGCGCGTCTCGGTGGCCCGCAGCGGCCGCGTCACCCCGATGATGTTCGAGCACGAGCTGCTGGAGCAGGCCCGCGCCAACCGCCGCCGGGTGGTCCTGCCCGAGGGCAGCGAGGAGCGGGTGCTGCGCGCCGCCGACGTGCTGGTCCGCCGCGGGGTCTGCGACCTGACCCTGCTCGGCGACGTGGAGGTCATCCGCAAGAAGGCCGCCGACCTCGGCGTCGACCTCGGCGACAGCCAGATCGTCGACCCGCAGACCTCCGAGCTGCGCCAGGAGTTCGCCGAGCGCTACGCCAAGCTGCGCGCCCACAAGGGCGTGTCGGTGGAGCTGGCGTACGACGTCGTCTCGGACGTCAACTACTTCGGCACCCTGATGGTCCAGGAGGGTCTGGCCGACGGCATGGTCTCGGGATCGGTCCACTCCACCGCGGCCACCATCCGCCCCGCCTTCGAGATCATCAAGACGAAGCCGGAAGCCTCGATCGTCTCGTCCGTCTTCTTCATGTGCCTGGCCGACCGGGTCCTCGTCTACGGCGACTGCGCGGTCAACCCGGACCCGAACGCCGAGCAGCTCGCGGACATCGCCATCCAGTCCGCCGCCACCGCGGCCAGGTTCGGCGTCGAGCCGCGGATCGCGATGCTCTCGTACTCCACCGGCACCTCCGGCTCCGGCGCGGACGTCGACAAGGTGCGCGCGGCGACCAAGCTGGTGCGCGCGGCCCGCCCCGACCTCAAGATCGAGGGCCCGATCCAGTACGACGCGGCCGTCGAGCCGTCCGTCGCCGCGACGAAGCTGCCGGAGTCCGAGGTGGCCGGCCAGGCGACCGTACTGATCTTCCCGGACCTCAACACCGGCAACAACACCTACAAGGCCGTGCAGCGTTCGGCCGGCGCGGTCGCGGTCGGACCGGTCCTCCAGGGCCTGCGCAAGCCGGTCAACGACCTGTCACGCGGCGCGCTCGTCAGCGACATCGTGAACACCGTCGCCATCACCGCCATCCAGTCCCAGGGTCAGGAGCTCCCCGCATGACCGCCCACCCGTCCCGTGTCCTCGTCCTCAACTCCGGCTCCTCGTCGGTGAAGTACCAGCTGCTCGACATGGCGGACAGCTCGCGCCTCGCCGTCGGCCTGGTGGAGCGCATCGGCGAGGAGACCTCCCGGCTGGTGCACACCCCGCTCCAGGGCGACGGGGCCGGGAAGCGGGAGAAGAACGCTCCGATCGCCGACCACGCGGCGGCGCTGAAGGCGGTCGCCGAGGAGCTGTCGGCGGACGGGCTCGGCCTGGACTCCCCCGAACTGGCCGCGATCGGCCACCGGGTGGTGCACGGCGGGCTGAGGTTCACCGCGCCGACGGTGGTCACGGACGAGGTGCTGGCGGAGATCGAGCGCCTGGTGCCGGTCGCTCCGCTGCACAACCCGGCGAACATCACCGGGATCCGTACGGCCCAGGCCCTGCGCCCGGACCTGCCGCAGGTCGCGGTCTTCGACACGGCGTTCCACACGACGATGCCGGAGCACGCCGCCCGCTACGCGATCGACGTGGAGACCGCGGACGCGCACCGCATCCGCCGCTACGGCTTCCACGGCACCTCGCACGCCTATGTCTCGCGGGCGACGGCCGCGCTGCTCGGCAAGGCGCCCGAGGACGTCAACGTGATCGTGCTGCACCTGGGCAACGGGGCCTCCGCGTCGGCCGTGCGCGGCGGTCGGTGTGTGGACACCTCCATGGGGCTCACCCCGCTGGAGGGCCTGGTCATGGGCACCCGCTCCGGGGACATCGACCCGGCGGTGACCTTCCACCTCCAGCGGGTCGCCGGGATGAGCACCGACGAGATCGACGTGCTGCTGAACAAGAAGAGCGGTCTGGTCGGGCTCTGCGGAGACAACGACATGCGGGAGATCCGCCGCCGGATCGACGAGGGGGACGAGCGGGCGCGGCTCGCCTTCGACGTCTACGTCCACCGGCTGAGGAAGTACATCGGCGCGTACTACGCGGTGCTCGGGCGGGTGGACGCGGTGGCGTTCACGGCGGGTGTCGGTGAGAACGCGGCCCCGGTGCGGGAAGCTGCCATCGCGGGTCTGGAGGAGCTGGGCCTGGCGGTGGACAGTGGACTCAACGCCGTACGGTCCGACGAGCCGCGGCTGATCTCGCCGGAGTACGCGCGGGTGGCGGTGGCGGTCGTACCGACCGACGAGGAGCTGGAGATCGCGAACCAGACCTTCGCGCTCGTGGCGGCCGGGCCGGGAGAGGACGCCGTCGGCGGCCTCGCCTGAGCGCCGCCCCGCCCATTTGTACATTCCACCAGACGGAATATTCCGCGTAGAAACAAACCGATAGGATCCGCCTCATGCGCCGTTCCAAAATCGTCTGTACGTTGGGCCCCGCCGTCGACTCCTACGAGCAGCTGAAAGCGCTCATCGAGGCCGGCATGAACGTGGCCCGTTTCAACATGAGCCACGGAACCCAGGCCGAGCACCAGGAGCGGTACGACCGTCTCCGCCGGGCGGTGGATGACACCGGCCGTGCCGTCGGCGTCCTCGCCGACCTGCAGGGTCCCAAGATCCGTCTGGAGACCTTCGCCGAGGGGCCGGTGGAGCTGGTCCGCGGTGACGAGTTCACCATCACCACCGAGGACGTCCCCGGGGACAAGTCGATCTGCGGCACGACCTACAAGGGCCTGCCCGGCGACGTCTCCAAGGGCGACCAGGTCCTGATCAACGACGGCAACGTCGAGCTGCGGGTCGTCGAGGTCGAAGGGCCGCGGGTCAAGACGATCGTCGTCGAGGGCGGTGTCATCTCCGACCACAAGGGCATCAACCTGCCCGGCGCGGCGGTGAACGTCCCGGCCCTGTCCGAGAAGGACGTCGAGGACCTCCGCTTCGCCCTGCGGATGGGCTGCGACATGGTCGCGCTCTCCTTCGTCCGGGACGCCAACGACGTCAAGGACGTCCACAAGGTGATGGACGAGGAGGGCCGCCGGGTCCCCGTCATCGCCAAGGTGGAGAAGCCGCAGGCGGTCGCCAACATGGCGGACGTGGTCGCCGCGTTCGACGCGGTCATGGTGGCCCGTGGTGACCTGGCCGTCGAGTACCCGCTCGAGAAGGTCCCCATGGTGCAGAAGCGCCTGGTGGAGATGTGCCGGCGCAACGCCAAGCCGGTGATCGTCGCGACCCAGATGATGGAGTCGATGATCACCAACTCCCGTCCGACCCGCGCCGAGGCCTCCGACGTGGCCAACGCGATCCTGGACGGCGCGGACGCGGTCATGCTCTCGGCGGAGTCCTCCGTCGGCGCGTACCCGATCGAGACCGTGAAGACGATGTCGAAGATCGTCGTCGCGGCCGAGGAGGAGCTGCTCTCCAAGGGTCTGCAGCCCCTCGTCCCCGGCAAGAAGCCGCGGACGCAGGGCGGCTCGGTCGCCCGTGCGGCCTGTGAGATCGCGGACTTCCTGGACGGCAAGGCGCTGGTCGCCTTCACCAAGTCCGGTGACACCGCCCGGCGGCTCTCGCGCTACCGCGCGACCCAGCCGATCCTCGCCTTCACCACCGACGAGTCGACCCGCAACCAGCTCACCCTGAGCTGGGGCGTGGAGTCCTTCCTCGCGCCGTTCGTGGAGACCACCGACGCCATGGTCGACCTGGTCGACGCGGCGCTGCTGAAGCTCCAGCGGTACAACGAGGGCGACACCATGATCATCACGGCGGGTTCGCCCCCCGGCGTGCCCGGCACCACCAACATGGTCCGGGTCCACCACCTGGGCGGCGCCGCCCCGGCTCCCCAGGCCTGATCGCGCGTACGACTGTGGGCCGCCCCCCGATCGGGGTGCGGCCCACAGTCGTGCTGCGGCTCCCGGAGAAAGTCGTACGTCCGGTGGTGCGGGGTGCGGTCGTCAGCCGCGCTCGATGGTGTTGCGCAGGCCGGGCACCTTGAGCGTGCCGCCGAACTGGCCCGCCTGCTTCACCTTGACGTTGGTGAACATGGCGTGTGGCACGTTGAGCGGGGGCGGGCTCTCGGGGCTGAAGGTGATCGGGATGATGCCGAAGAGGTTGCCCTTCAGCTCCTCCGTGTACATCGTCACCGTGCCGCCCGTGATCGTGGACGTCCTGCCGCGGTCGGAGCGGACGTGGCCGGTCAGGCCCTCCGAGTGGACCGTCAGCTGGTGCAGGTCCTTGATGTCGACCTCGTCCGCGGTGAACTTGAGCACCTTCTTGATCTTGCCGCTGCCGGTCTTCACCTCGACGATGCCGTGGTAGTCGAGACCCTTCAGCGTGAGCCTGGTGCTCTCCAGCCGCCAGGGCTCGTCCGGCAGCAGCGGGATTCCGGGCTCCAGCTTTGCGTTGGCGAGCGCCTCGGGGTCCGGGGTGGGGCACGGGAAGCGCGGCTTCTCGCCCTGGGCGCCCTCGGGGATGTCCTCGTCCTTCTTGGGGTCGAGGCCCTTGGCGCTCTCCGGAAGTTCCTCGACCTTGGCGCCGGCCTTTTCGGCGGCCTCCTTGATCGCTTCCTTCGTTCGGTCGACGGGGCCGGCGGACGGAGCGGTGGGCGGTTTGGCGGACGGGACCGGGACGGTCGGGGTCACGCTCGGCTTCGGCTTCGGCTTCGCGGTCGGCGAGGCCGTCGTCGCGGTGGGCGTGGGGGTGGGCGAGGGCTTGTCGGGGCCGTCGAAGAGGTCCTTGATCTTGTCGCCGACACCCAGCGGGTCCAGCGGGTTGACCGTCTTCGTCGGGGTGGGGGTGGCGCGCGGCGCCTTGTCCGGCGTACCGGCCTGCGGCGCGGTGGCCGGAGGCGAGGAACTCGGGCTCGCGGAGGGGCTCGCGGACGGCGTGGGCCGCTCGTCCTTGTCGCCGTCGCCCTGGCCCGCCGACGCGCTCGGGCTCGGCTCGGCCGTCGGCTTCGCGGACTCTTCCTTCTTCTCCGGGCTCTTGGACTCCTCGGGCTCCACCGGCGCGTCGGAGCGGGTCACACAGGGACCGGGGGCGAAGGGGATGTCCTTCTCGTCCGCGAGTGCGAGCTTGGGAGTCAGGCCGAGGCCCACGAAGACGGCGGTCGGCATCGCCGCCAGGGCCATCGCCTTGCCGGCCGGCCCCTGGATCTTCGTCAGCAGCGACTTGCGCGGGGCCGCGTGGCGCGGCCCTCTTCTTACCTCAGCAGCGTCGCCCCCAGCCGCCGGCTGTATCTCGTCACCCCGCACTGTTCCTCCCGCCGTTGGCGTCGATCGTCGTTTCGGGGACGTTCGCGTTCTCGTTCGCGGTCTCGGCCGGGCCCGCGGTGGCGACGGCGTACGGCTCCTCGTCGGTGCGCTGCTCCGGCACCGAGGCCGCCGCGGCCTGATCCGGCTCGGCTCCGGGCGCCCAGGCCACGGAGAGCCCGCCGCCGATCAGCGCCAGCAGGAAGCCGACGACGAACCCGCCGATGTTGGCGACCGGGATCGAGACCAGCGCCAGGACGATCGCGGCGACACCCGCGAAGACCCGGACGGCGGCCTGGAACCACATCGTCAGACCGAGCGTGACGAGCAGGACACCGATGATCAGCGATCCGGCGCCCGCGGTCGTGGCCATCGCGATCGTCATGTTGCCGAGTCGCATGTCGGCGTACGGCAGATAGGCGATGGGTACGCCGCCGAGCATGGTGAGCAGCCCGCCCCAGAACGGGCGGTTGCCCCGCCAGGTACGGAAACGCAGCCGCCAGTAGGTGAATCCGCGGGAACCAGTGGACTCGGCGCTCATGGAAAACAGCTCCCTGGAAGCGGTGTTGCTGAGAAAAGGTGGTGAATGTAGTCATTCGACCCGGCGGGCGGGGCAGCGGTGATCACGGCCCCACCCGCCCGGCGCGTACTACTCGGAGAAGCACTCCTTGGTGCCCTTGTGCAGCTTGAGGCTCAGGTCGGGCAGCTTGAAGGTGCCGGCGGTGGTCGCCCAGGCCTTCTGCTCGACGTTCGACAGCTTCGCGCCCTTGGCGCGCTGCGCGAAGCCGTACGGGTGGACCTTGTCCTCGGTGTTGGGCTGGATGCCCGGGTTCTTCAGGGCACCGGCGGCGACGCCGATGTCGATGTTCGAGAACTCGGCGTCGGCCTTCAGCGAGGAGACATCGAGGTAGATGTCCTTCGCGTAGACCTTTTCCTTGCCCGTACCGGCGCGCAGCTCAAGGCTGACGTTGCCGATGAACGGCACGTCCGGCGTCACGACGGACTGGCACATGTCGGTGATCCAGGCCTCGCTGAAGCCCGACACGGCCACGGGCTCGTGGAAGGTCTTGCCCTTGAGGTCCTTGCCACCGACGTAGCTGCCGTACTGGACGAAGTCGTTGCCCTCGAGGGACTTCGCCTTAACCTTGAACTCCTGGCCGGAGATGCTGAACGACGCGGCCAGGGCGCCCTGCGCCAGGCCGACGCCTATCGCGGCCGTCGCGGCCACGCTCGGCACCATGACAAGCGCGAAGCGCTTCCATCTGGTCCCGCCACGAACCTGGGACTTCATGAGAATTCCTCCTTCTCGGACGTACATCTCCGGATGGGCCAGGGCCCGTCCTGGGATGGGAGAAGTGCTACGTCCTCGGGAAGGAGAGCGCCGTACTCCAGGCGCGAGGTGCGTCCGAATCACCGGCGATCACCCCCGAGCGACAACCACTGATCACGCCTTCGCGCGACCTGCTGGACAGGCCCTGCCGGTCAGCAGGAACCCCCCTGTCCACGGCCGGCGTCACTGCCGCCGGCCGGCTCGGTGGGGACCCTCGCCGCTCATCCCGCCGGTTGCCGGGCTGGTGCGGTATTGGACCGAGCGTCGCCGATCGTGGTCCATTACCGGCCGGGGCACAAGGGGTTCGTTACTGGCTAGTAACGGGTGCATAACCACGCCACGACAGGGCGATGTCGCCCGGCCACACAGGGTGCCACCGGTGCATGCGACTTAGAAGGAGATGGCCGGAAATACCCGGACAGAAACAATCGGCCGATTTACTCCGAGTAACAGCGGCCGCGTTTGCCAAGTTTTGGCAAAACGCGGCCGCGTCATGTCGCTGTGTCGCCAAATCGGCGGCGTGCGGGGTGGGTCAGGGGCTCAGGTCCCGGCTCGGGTCCGGACTCAGAAGAGCACCCGTGCCAGGGCCTGCCGCGCCGCGGTCACCCTGGGGTCGTCCGGGCCGATGACCTCGAAGAGTTCGAGCAGCCTCAGCCGCGCCGCGTCCCGGTCCTCGCCTGCCGTGCGCCGCACCGCGTCCACCAGCCGCCCGAAGGCGTCCTCGACATGCCCGCCGACCAGATCCAGGTCGGCCGCGGCGATCTGCGCGGGGACGTCGGCCGGGTTCTCGGCCGCGTTCTTGCGGACCTGCTGGGGGTCCATCTCCTGCACCCGGCGGAGCAGTTCGGCCTGGGCCAGGCCGAGCTTCGCCTCGGTGTTGCCGGGGTCGTCGGCCAGCACGTTCTTGTACGCCTGCACCGCGCCGCCGAGGTCACCGGCGTCCAGCGCCTGGACGGCCGCCTCGAGCAGCGCGTCGTACGGGCCCACGGGCGCGGGGGCCGGGGCCGACGGGTCGGCGTTCTGGTCGACCGTGATGCCGGTGAGGCCGAAGCGCTCCTCGCCGACCTGGATCAGCTGGTCGAGGGTGGCCCTGATCTGGGCCTCCGGGGCGGCGCCCTGGAAGAGCGGCAGCGCCTGACCGGCGACGACCGCGAAGACGGCCGGGATCCCCTGGATCCCGAACTGCTGCATCAGCATCTGGTTCGCGTCGACATCGACCTTGGCGAGCACGAACCGGCCGTTGTATTCAGTGGCGAGCCGCTCGAGGAGCGGGCCGAGCTGCTTGCAGGGCTCGCACCACTCGGCCCAGAAGTCGATGACGACCGGCACCTCGGTGGAGCGCTGCAGGACATCACGCTCGAAGCCGGCCTCGTCGACATCGATCACCAGCGCGGAGGGCGCGACGGCCGCGGAGCCGCCCCGCCGGGCGGCCTCGGCGCGGGCCTCCTCCGCCTTGGCCTTGGCCTCTCCGGCCGCCTTCACCGCGGCGAGGTCGACGACGCCGCTCATGGACATGTTCCTAGGCTGCATACGTACATCCTCCCCCTTCCGCGCGCGTAACCGGTAAGCCTCTTGCCACCTCGTGGTCGGCGCCGGGTCCCCACCTGGCGCCAGTGGTTGTCGCTGGGGCCGCTCAGGCCTTTCGCTACGGGTCGTAGCGTAACTGGATCGCCCGCCGGCCGTCCGGACTCGAAGGGGTGAACTGGCTCACAGCACCGCCCCCCTGGCGCGTTACCTACTCGCCGGTATGGTCAACCGTCATGTGTAGCCGCACCACGTCCCGCAGCCGTACCGGACGCCCCCGCTCCCTGGAGGCGGACGCCGCCATCCTGGAGGCGACCAGGGCGGCCCTGGTCGAGCTGGGCTGGTCGAAGCTGACGATGGGCGACGTGGCCAGCCGCGCCAAGGTCGCCAAGACGACCCTCTACCGGCGCTGGGCCGGCAAGAACGAACTCGTCGTCGACGCCGTCGCCGTGCTCTTCGACGAACTCGAACTGCCCGATCTCGGCAGCCTCCAGGCCGACATCGAGCATGTGGTCCTGCAATTCGCGGCGCTGCTCGAGCGGCCGGAGACCCGCACGGCCCTCATGGCGGTGGTCGCCGAGTCCACCCGCGACCAGCCGCTGCGCGAGCGGATCAGGCTCTCGATCGTGGACCGGCAGAAGCGGCTCGTCCTGGAGGGCCGCCAGCGCGCCCAGGCCCGCGGCGAACTCCCCGCCGGCCGCGACCCGCTCGCCACGGACGCCACCGACGACCTGATCTTCGACGTGATCGCGGGCGCGGTGGTGCACCGGGCGCTGGTGAGCGCGGAACCGGTCGACGAGGCCTGGGTCCAGCGCTTCACGGCGCTGCTCATCGGCGGCCTCGGCGCCGCCGCGGCCGCCTCGTGACGGCCGCGGGCGCCGGGAGCCGGCAGGTCGCTCAGACCTGGTAGCGGTCGGCCGCGAAGAGACCGAGGTGCTCCGCGATCCACTCCGAGGTGAGCTTCAGCCCCTCCTCCAGCGGCACCTCCGGCCGCCAGCCGGTCCAGGCGCGCGCCCGGCCGTTGTCCGACAGCAGCCGCTCCACCTCGCTCCCGGCGGGCCGCAGCCGGGCCGGGTCGACCACGACCTCGGCGTCCCGCCCCGAGGCCTCGATCAGCTTGCGCGCCAGCTCACCGACGGCGATCTCCTGCCCCGAACCGAGGTTGACGACCTGACCGAGCGCCCGGTCGCACTCCGCCGCCGCCAGGAACCCCCGCGCGGTGTCGGTGACATACGTGAAGTCGCGCGTGGGCGTCAGCGAACCGAGTTTGATCTGCCGTGCTCCGGCGTGCAGTTGGGCGAGGATCGTGGGGATCACCGCACGGGCCGACTGGCGCGGTCCGTAGGTGTTGAAGGGACGGACCACGGTCACCGGCAGTTCGAAGGCGTGCCAGTGGGACAGCGCCATCATGTCGGCGCCGATCTTCGAGGCGGAGTACGGCGACTGCGGCTGGAGCGGGTGGTCCTCGCCGATCGGGGCGGTGCGGGCCGTGCCGTACACCTCGCTGGTGGAGGTGTGGACGAGGCGGCGCACCTGATGGCGGCGGCAGGCCTCGGCGACGTTCTCCGTACCGACGACATTGGTCTGCACATACGCGCCGGGCGAGTCGTAGCTGTACGGGATGCCGATCAGGGCGGCCAGGTGGAAGACGGTGTCGCAGCCGGCGACGGCGTCCGCCACCCGCCCCGGGTCGCGCACGTCACCGGCGATCAGCTCCACGTCGTCCCGGCGGTGCGCCAGATTGCCCTTGTCGCCGTACGGCTTGTAGTGGACGAACGCCCGCACCCGGGCGCCCCGTTCGACGAGCAGGTCCACCAGGGTGGAGCCGATGAAACCCTCCGCCCCGGTGACGAGGACGGTGCGGTCGTTCCAGTTCGTCGTGGTCATCGTGCGTACTCCTTGGCGGTGCGGGAAGCGAGGGCGAGGACCCGCTCGGCGAGCAGGTCGGCGGCGCGGGCGTGCGGGCCGGGGGTGGCGGCGCCGCTCATCGCGGCGAGCCGGGCCGGGTCGGCGAGCAGCGGCTCGACGAGCGCGGCGAGCCGGTCCGCGGTGGTGTCGGCGTCGGCCAGGAGCAGTCCCGCGCCGGCGTCGGTGAGGACCCGGGCGTTGTGGGTCTGGTGGTCGCCGGGTGCGTGCGGGTACGGCACCAGGACGGCGGGGACGCCGGTGGTCGCCAGCTCGGCGACGGTCGCCGAACCGGCCCGGCAGACCACGAGGTCGGCGGCTGCGTAGGCCAGGTCCATCCGGTCCAGGTAGCGGACCGCGCGGGCGACCGGGTTGCCGTCGAGCGCGCGCCGGGTCGCGTCGAGGGCGGCCGGTCCGGTCTTGACGAGGAGATGGACGTCGCGCCGGTGGCGCCAGCGCTCGGCGAGCCCGAGCGCCGCCTCGGTGAGCCGGGCGGCGCCCAGGCTGCCGCCGTTGAACAGCACGAGCCGTGCCCCGTCGGGGACCTGCAGCTCCCGCCGGGCGGCCGGGCGCAGCGCCTCCCGGTCGAGGGCGGCCAGGGAGGCGGCGATCGGCATGCCGGTGGTGACGGCGCCGGGGAGGTGGCCGGTGTCGAAGGCGACGGCGATGTGCGGGGTGAGGCGGGCGGCGAACTGGTTGGCCCGGCCCGGTACGGCGTTGGACTCGTGGATCAGACACGGCAGGCCGGCCGTCCGGGCGCCGAGGACGACCGGTGCGCTGGGGTAGCCGCCCATGCCGACCGCCACCTGCGCGCCCTGGTCACGCAGGACGGTCCGGCACTGGGCGGCCGACTTCAGCAGGGCGGCGGGCAGGAGGTAGCGCCGGGCGCCGAGCGCCGGGTCGAAGGGGATCATGTCGACGGTGTGCAGCGGGTACCCGGCGGCCGGTATCAGCTCGGTCTCCAGGCCCCGGCGGGTCCCGACGAAGGAGATGACGGCGCCGGGCGCGGCCCGGCGCAGGGCGTCGGCGAGGGCGAGCCCGGGATAGATGTGGCCACCCGTGCCTCCCGCCCCGATCACGACTGACAGTGGAGTGCGCATGGCACGGCACGGTCCCGGGGCGGTCTAAGAGGGTTCTAAGAGACCGCTTTGGCAGGCTGGGCCCATGAGCGCAGCGAAGATCCTGGTGGTCGACGACGAGCCGGAGGTCCGGGCCGCCCTGGAGGACGGCCTGGCGGTGGAGGGGTACGAGGTGCGCGGCGCCGCCGACGGGCTGGCCGCGCTCTCCGCCGTGGCCGACTGGCAGCCGGACGCGATCGTCCTCGACGTGATGATGCCCGTACTGGACGGGCTCGCCGTCTGCCGCCGCCTGCGCGCCCTCGACGACCGGACACCGGTGATCGTGCTGACCGCGCTCGGCTCGGTGAGCGAGCGCGTCGACGGCCTGGACGCGGGCGCGGACGACTATCTGGTGAAGCCGTTCGCGCTCGACGAACTGACCGCGCGGCTGCGGGCGCTGCTGCGCCGGACGGCGCCCGGCCCGCACGAGCCGGTGGCGCTCGGGTTCGCGGACCTGCTGGTGGATCCGGAGACGAGGACCGGCAGCCGGGGCGGCCGTCCGCTGGAGTTCAGCCGTACCGAGTTCGCGCTGCTGGACCTGCTGCTGCGCCATCCGCGCCAGGTGCTGCCCCGGGAGCTGATCCTGGAGCGGGTGTGGGGCCAGGACTTCGGCCCGGACTCCAACTCCCTCGCCGTCTACGTCGGATACCTGCGCCGCAAGCTGGAGGCGGGCGGCGAACCCAGGCTGGTCCACACCGTGCACGGCGTCGGCTACCGGCTGGACGAGTCGTGAGCGCCCGGCGCCGGCTGGGCGCCAGGTGGCGGCGGTACCGGCCGCTGCGCACCCGGCTCGCCGTCGCCGCGTCGACGGCCGTCGCGCTGGTCGCGGTGGGGGTGTGCGCGGCGGCGTTCGCCGTGATCCGCTACGAGCTGTACCACCAGCTCCAACTGAACCTCACCCAGTCGGCGACCCTGGCCACCCAGCAGAACCGAGGCGCGGCGCCCGGCGTCCTCGCCGGGGAGTGCCGGTTCCTGTCCGCCCCCGCCTGCGCCCAGATCGTTCCCGCGGACCCGGCCGCCGACCCGGCGGAGCCGTACCTGCTGCCGGTCTCGGAGCCGGTGCGCGAGGTGGCGGCCGGGCAGCGGGCCCCGTACTACCGCGACATCACCCTGGACGGCCGGCCCGGCCGGATGCTGACCACGCCGTTCGGCAAGGGGAAGGCGCTTCAGGTCGCGCTGCGGGCGGACACGGTCGAGCAGGGCGTACGGCAGGCGGCGGGCCTGCTCGCGCTGGTCGGCGGCGCCGGGGTGCTGCTCGCCGCCGGGCTCGGCTACGCGGTGTCCCGGACAGGACTTGCGCCGGTGGCCCGGCTGACCGCGACGGCCGAGCGGATCGCCGCGACCCGGGACCCGCGCCACCGCATCGAACTGCCGCCGGGCCCGCCGGGCCGCGAGGACGAGGTGACCCGGCTGGCCGCGACGTTCAACACGATGCTGGGTGAGCTGGAGCAGTCGGTCACCGCACAGCGGCGGCTGGTGGCGGACGCCTCGCACGAACTGCGCACCCCGCTGACGGCGCTGCGCACCAACGCGGAGCTGCTGGCCCGGGCGGACCGGCTCGACCCGGCGCGGCGCGAGCGAGCGTCGGCGGCGCTCGGCCGGCAGCTGCGGGAGGTGACGGGCCTGGTCAACGACCTGATCGAACTGGCGAGGGACGAGGAGCCGCAGCCGCTGGTGGAGGACGTACGGCCGGCGGCGCTGCTCGCGTACGCGGTGGCGTCCGCCCGGGCGCACTGGCCCGGCGTGGAGTTCCGGACCCTGGTCGAGGAGGAAGCGGCGGAGCTGACGATGCCGGGGGTGCCGGCCAGACTCTCGCGGCTGCTGACCAATCTGCTCGACAACGCCGCCAAGTTCAGCCCGCCGGGCGGGCCGGTCGAGGTCGAGCTGACGCCCCGGGCGCTGACGGTACGGGACCACGGCCCCGGAATCGCGCCGGAGGACTTGCCGTACGTCTTCGACCGCTTCTACCGCGCCGAGTCGGCCCGCGCCCTGCCCGGCTCGGGCCTGGGCCTCGCCATGGCCCGCCAGATCGCCCGCGCCCACGCCACGGACCTGACGGCCGAGAACGCCCCGGGCGGCGGGGCGCTGTTCCGCCTCCCGCTCCCGCCGGGCGCGAAACGTCCGGCGGGAGGGGAGGCGTGAGGCGGGAGGCGCGAGGCGGCGCCGGGGGGATGGGGCGCCGCCTCCCGCGTTCTCATGACGGGGGCTAGAAGCCTGGGGGCTCGGTGTACGTGCCCCACTCGTCCCGCAGCGCGTCGCAGATCTCGCCGAGGGTGGCCTCCGCCCGTACGGCGTCCAGCATCGGCGCGATCATGTTGGAGCCGTCCCGGGCCGCCGTCAGCATCGCCTCCAGCGAGGCGCGCACCTTGGCGTCGTCCCGGCGGCCCTTGCGCTCGCCGAGTACCCGGACCTGCTCCCACTCGACCTCGTGGCTGACCCGCAGGATCTCCAGGTCGCCGGTGACCGAGCCGTGGTGGACGTTGACGCCGACGACCCGCTTGTCGCCCTTCTCCAGCGACTGCTGGTAGCGGAAGGCGGACTCGGCGATCTCTCCGGTGAACCAGCCGTCCTCGATACCGCGCAGGATGCCGGAGGTGATCGGCCCGATCGGGTGCTTGCCGTCCGGGTGGGCGCGCAGGCCCCGCTCCTTGATCTGGTCGAAGATCTTCTCGGCCTCGGCCTCGATCCGGTCGGTGAGCTGCTCGACGTACCAGGCGCCGCCCAGCGGGTCGGCGACGTTGGCGACGCCGGTCTCCTCCATCAGGACCTGCTGGGTCCGCAGCGCGATCTCGGCCGCCTGCTCGCTGGGGAGCGCGAGGGTCTCGTCGAGGGCGTTGGTGTGCAGGGAGTTGGTGCCGCCGAGGACGGCCGCGAGCGCCTCGACGGCGGTGCGGACCACGTTGTTGTACGGCTGCTGGGCGGTGAGCGAGACACCGGCGGTCTGGGTGTGGAAGCGCAGCCACTGGGCCTTGTCGGTCTTGGCGCCGTACACCTCCTTCATCCAGCGCGCCCAGATCCGGCGGGCGGCGCGGAACTTGGCGATCTCCTCGAAGAAGTCGAGGTGCGCGTCGAAGAAGAAGGAGAGGCCGGGCGCGAAGACGTCGACGTCCAGGCCGCGGGAGAGGCCGAGCTCGACGTAGCCGAAGCCGTCGGCGAGGGTGTACGCGAGCTCCTGCGCGGCCGTCGCACCGGCCTCGCGGATGTGGTAGCCGGAGACGGAGAGCGGCTTGTAGGCGGGGATGGCGGAGGCGCAGTGCTCCATCAGGTCGCCGATCAGACGCAGATGGGGCTCGGGCTGGAAGAGCCACTCCTTCTGCGCGATGTACTCCTTGAAGATGTCGGTCTGGAGCGTGCCGTTGAGGACGCCCGGGTCGACACCCTGGCGCTCGGCGGCGACCAGGTACATGCAGAAGACGGGCACGGCGGGCCCGCTGATGGTCATGGAAGTCGTGACGTCGCCGAGCGGGATGTCCTTGAAGAGGACCTCCATGTCGGCTGCGGAGTCGATGGCGACGCCGCAGTGGCCGACCTCGCCGAGGGAGCGGGGGTCGTCGGAGTCGCGGCCCATGAGCGTCGGCATGTCGAAGGCGACGGAGAGCCCGCCACCGCCGGCCGCCAGGATCATCTTGTACCGCTCGTTGGTCTGCTCGGCGTTGCCGAACCCGGCGAACTGCCGGATCGTCCAGGTGCGGCCGCGGTAGCCGGTCGGGTGGAGGCCGCGGGTGAAGGGGTACTCACCGGGCCAGCCGATCCGCTCGAAGCCCTCGTAGGTGTCACCGGGCCGGGGCCCGTAGACCGGCTCCACGGGATCACCGGAGAGCGTGGTGAAGTCGGCGTCGCGCTTGCGGGCCGCGTCGTAACGGGCCTGCCAGCGTCGGCGGCCCTCCTCGATGGCGTCAGCGTCCATACCCTCGAATTTACTAGGACGTCCTAGTAAATGTCGATGGGAAGCCTCCGCACATTTGTGCGGAGGCTTGGGGTCAGGCCTTGGCGGGAGCCGGCTCCGCGCCGCTGACCAGCGGAAGCGTCTCGCGGACGACCTTGCGCTCGACGAAGAAAGCGGCGAAAGGAATCGTCCCGGAGAGCAGGATCCACAGGAGCTTGCCGAACGGCCACTTCGCCTTGGAGCCCAGGTCGAAGGCGAAGATCAGGTAGATGATGTAGAGCACGCCGTGGGCCTGGGAGACCGCGAAGGTCACATCCTCGCCCGTGTCGAAGCCGTACTTGAAAACCATGCAGGTGCAGAGCACCAGCAGCATCACGGCGGTCACCAGGGCCATGACCCGGTAGCGGGTCAGCACGCTCTTTTTCATGGCATCGAGCGTAACGGGCCGTTCCGGGCGATCTTCGCGGGGGCCGGGGGGCTACCCCTCGTCGAAATCGTGCGCCGCGACCCGCAGGGGGCGCAGGAGGGCGAAGATCTCGGCGCACTCCTCCGCGTCGTACACCCCGAGCCCGAAGTCCATCTCCATCAGGTCGCGGGTGGCCGCCTCGACCACCTCGCGGCCCTTGTCCGTGATGGAGGCCAGCGTGCCGCGCCCGTCGTTGGGGTTGGGGCGCTTGGAGACCAGGCCGGACCGCACCAGCCGGTCGACGGTGTTCGTCACCGACGTGGGGTGGACCATCAGCCGCTCGCCGATCTTGGACATCGGCAGCTCACCGGCCTTGGAGAAGGTGAGCAGGACCAGCGCCTCGTAGCGGGCGAAGGTCAGTCCGTACGGCTTGACGACCGCGTCGACCTCGGCGAGCAGGATCTGGTGGGCGCGCATGATCGAGGTGATCGCGGCCATCGACGGCACGGGGCCCCAGCGGTTCTGCCAGAGCTCGTCCGCGCGGGCGATCGGGTCGAAGGGGAGGCTGAGCGGTTTCGGCACGGCACGACCTTACCGACTGGTCACATGCTGGTCAGCCCCGTCTCGTTCTTCGGTCCTGCGGACTTCAAGGACGAGGGCGAGGACGACGGCGGTGCCGACGACCCCGGCGCCGGTCACCACGGTGTGGACGGCGAAGAACTCGGCGGCGGCCCCGGCCGCGGCCATGCCGACGCCCTGGACGGTCATCGTCCCCGCCGAGAGCAGCGTCATCGCCCGGCCGCGCAGCTCCTCGGGGACGGCCGCGACGAACCAGCCGTCCAGGCCGAGGGTGTACGCGCCGGTGGCGCCGGCCAGGGCGAGCGCGAGGACGGTGAGGGTGATCCCGGGGTGGAGCGCGTACAGCAGGTAGGGCAGCAGCCCTACGGCGGCCAGGGGCAGCACGAGCCGGGCGCGGGCCGCGGGGCCGAGCAGCGATCCCGCGAACAGTTCCCCGGCGATGGTGCCGACGGGCAGCGCGCACATGAGGACGCCGAGGGCGGCGGCGGAGGCGCCGACGGAGTCGGCGTACGGGGCGGCGAGCGCCTCGGGCACGACGGCGAACATCGGCGGCACCCAGAACAGCAGCAGGAGCGCGCGGATCCGGCGGTGCCGCAGGACGGCGAGGTTGCCGCGCCGGGTCGCGGCGCCGGTACGGGCCCGGGCGGGCCGGTGCCGGGTTCCGTACCGCAGCAGCAGCGCGGAGGCGACGAAGGTGACCGCGGTGATCCCGATCGCGGCGCGCGGGGCGACGACGGAGAGCAGCAGGCCGCCGGCGGCGAACCCGGCGAGGAGGGCGCCCTGGGAGACGATCCGGAGGAGGGAGCGGCCGAGGACGTAGAGGTCCTCGTCACCGAGGATGTCGGCGAGGGTGGCGAGGCGGGTGCCGCTGAAGACGGGCGCGACGAATGCGGTCGCGCACCGCAGGACGAGCAGCCCGGCGACAGGCGTGCCGGGCAGCACCATCACCGCGACGCACCCGGCACACACGAGGTCACAGACGACGAGCACGCGCCGGGCCGGGTACCGGTCGGCGACCCCGGCGAGCAGGGTGCCGCCGAGCAGGTAGGGCAGGAACCCGAGGGCGAAGGTGAGCGAGCTGAGCAGCGGGGAGCGGGTGAGGTCGTAGACGAGGACGGTGAGGGCGACCTCACTGACGGCGATCCCGAGCAGCGACAGCGTATGCGCGGCAAAGACGACCCGAAACTCCCGCACCCGGAACACGGCCCGGTATCCGGGAGACGCGCCGGATCCGCCGGAACGGGGGCCGGGGCCGGAGGCGGTCACCGGACGCGGGCCGGGGTCCGAGGCTCCCGGGCCCGCCCCGGCGCCCCTGGCCGCCGCTTCGGGCCTCCGGCCCTTGGCCGCTCGGCACGACTCCCGGCCCGTGGCCGCCCGGTTCGGCCTCAGATCGGGGGTCGACGGTTCGGGGCCCAGGCCCGAGGCCGTCGGGCCGGGGCTGGCGCCCGCCGGGCTCGCTGCTTCGCCGCGCGGTGGAGGTGTGGACATGGCGTCCACACTCGCCGCGCCCATCCCTCCCCCCTAGACTTTCGGCTCCAGCCGAATCCTGGGGGCGTCATCCCGCATCATCTCCACTTCAGCGACACCGACCTGCTCCGCTGCCGGTTCGCCGTCTCGCCCCTCTGGGAGACCCACGCCGCCGTGCGTACCCTCGCGCGGCCCGGGCAGCACGGGTACCACCTGCCGTGGCTGCGGCGGATCAAGGAGGCGGCCGGGCGGCTGGATCTCCGGGCGCTGCAGCTGTTGATGCCCCGGCACGGGCACTCCCCCGACTGCCTGTTTCCGCCGCCGCTGGGGCCCGCCGCCTCGTTCGAGGAGGAGATCGCGGCCGTGCGGGCGACGGATCCGGCCGCCGCCCGTGAGGAGATGGCGCGGGCGCTCGCCGATACGCCCGGTGCCGCCGGCAGCGAGGCCGGGCGGGCGATGCTCGACGATCCGGCGCGGGCCGTGCGGGAGCTGGCCGGGCTGCTGGAGCAGGCCTGGGAGGCGCTCGTGGCGCCCGAGTGGCCGCGGCTTCGTGCCCTGCTGGAGGCCGACGTGGCGTTCCACTCCCGGCGGCTCGCGGACGCCGGTCTGGAGACGCTGCTCGGTGAGCTGAGCCCCCGCGTCTCCTGGGACCGGTCCTCGGCCCGGCTCACCATCGACTACCGCGAGGAGCACACCCGTACGCTCGACGGGCAGGGGCTGGTGCTGATGCCGTCCGTGTTCGTCTGGCCGGATGTGGTCAGCGGTTTCGACCCGCCGTGGCAGCCGACCGTGGTGTATCCGGCGCGCGGCATCGGCGGGCTGTGGGCCGAGCGCGGCAGCCGCACCCCGGACGCGCTCGCCAAGCTGCTGGGGCGGGCCCGGGCGGATGTGCTGTGCGCGCTGGACGAGCCCGCGAGCACGACGGCGCTGGCGCACCGGCTGGGCCTGGCGGCGTCGTCGGTGTCGGCGCATCTGTCCGTACTGCGGGGCGCCGGGCTGCTGGTCTCGCGCCGCCACGGACATCAGGTGCTGTATGAACGCACCCCGCTGGGCATCGCGGTGTCGCGGCCCGGCGCCGACTGACGTCCACCGTCGCCCGAGGGGGCTGGATGCCCGGCCGCAGACATGGCGGACTCGTCCGCGTACTCACCGCGCCGGTCGTGTCCTGCGCGCTGCTCGCCGGCTGCGCAGGCACGGAGGCGGACAGGGAGCCGGCGCTGCGACGGGAGCAGACCGAGCGAGCGACGGCGAAGCCCCCGCCGCGGTGGCCGGGGGCTTCGAGGCATTCGGGTGTCACCCGCGGGTTGTGCGGGTGGGCCGTGCGCCGTCAGGCGGACAGGTGCCGCTCCACGGTCTGGACCTTGCTGGTGAGTCCGTCGGTGACACCGGGGCGCACGTCTGCCTTGAGTACGAGCGAGACCCGCGGGGCGCGCGCCTCGACGGCGGCGACGGCGCGCTTGACGACGTCCATGACCTCGTCCCAGTCACCCTCGACGGAGGTGAACATCGCGTCCGTGTGGTTCGGCAGCCCGGATTCGCGGACGACCCGGACGGCGTCGGCGACGTACTCGCCGACCTCTTCGCCGACGCCCAGCGGGGTGACGGAGAAGGCGACGATCACGCGTTCACCGTGCCCTCGCGGCGGGCGCGGGAGGCGATGACGGCGTTCTCGGCCTCGCGCTTGAGCTTGCGGTCGGCGAAGAAGCCGCCGAGCGGCAGCACGGAGAGGACGAAGTAGAGCGCGGCGGTCTTGAACTGCCACTTCGTGCGGTTCCAGGCGTCCAGCCAGAAGAGCACGTACAGGATGAAGAGGATGCCGTGGATCGCGCCCATCACCGGCACGGCGTTGAAGTCGGTCGTGCGCTTGAGCACCGAGCAGACCAGCAGGAGCAGGAAGGAGACGGCCTCCGGGGCGGAGACGAGTCGGAGTCGGTGGAGGGAGGAGGCGGTCTTGATGTCCACGGGGTCACCTTCGGTGGGAGGGGCCGGTGATCTTGTGAATGGATGCACAAGCGCACCTATTGTGGCAGTTGCCTTTACCGGGACTTTGACCGGGGCCTTGGACCCTGTCGGGGAGCGCCACCTGCAAGTAACGTCACCCCGTGGCAACGTTTCGACTCCAAGGCAGCAAAGTGCTCGCCGTCGACATGACCGGCGACACCGTCAAGGCCAAGAACGGCTCGATGGTCGCCTACGACGGCCAGATGGCGTTCAAGAAGATGTCCGGCGGCGGTGAGGGCATCCGCGGCATGGTCACCCGCCGGCTCACCGGCGAGCAGATGACCGTGATGGAGGTGAAGGGGCAGGGCACCTGCTACTTCGCCGACCGGGCCTCCGAGATCAACCTGGTCTCGCTGCACGGCGACAAGCTGTACGTCGAGGCGAGCAACCTGCTCTGCACCGACGGCGGCCTGCGTACGGGCACGAGCTTCACCGGGCTGCGCGGCGGGGCGACCGGCAACGGCCTGTTCACCACCACCGTCGAGGGCAGCGGCCAGGCCGCGATCATGTCCCACGGCCCGGCGGTGGTGCTGCGGGTGACCCCGCAGTACCCGCTCTCCGTCGACCCCGGCGCGTACATCGCCCACCAGGGCAACCTCCAGCAGAGCTTCCAGTCCGGTGTGACCTTCCGCACGTTGATGGGCGAGGGCGGCGGCGAGGCGTTCCAGATCCGCTTCGAGGGCGACGGGATCGTGTACGTGCAGCCGAGCGAGCGCAACACGGTGGGGGGTGACATCTGATGCCGTTCCGCGAGATCAATTCGAAGATGGTCGAGGCCCAGGTCGTGCCGGGGCAGCGGATGTTCAGTCAGCGCGGGGCGATGCTCGCCTACCGCGGCGACGTCACTTTCACGCCGAACATCGCCGGCGGCCAGGGCGGCGTGATGTCGATGATCGGCCGCCGGGTGGCCGGTGAGGCGACCCCGCTGATGACCGTCGAGGGAAACGGCACGGTCATGTTCGGTCACGGCGGTCACCACATCCAGGTGATCCAGCTGACCGGCGACACCCTGTACGTCGAGGCGGACCGGCTGCTCGCCTTCGACGGGTCCCTGGAGCAGGGCACGATGTTCATGGGCGCCCAGGGCGGCGTCATGGGCATGGTGCGCGGCCAGGTGACCGGTCAGGGGCTGTTCACCACGACCCTGAAGGGTCATGGCGCGGTGGCGGTGATGGCCCACGGCGGAGTGATCGAGCTGCCGGTCACCCCGGGCCGGGCGGTCCATGTGGACCCGCAGGCGTATGTGGCCCACCACGGCGACGTACGCAACAAGCTCTCCACCGCGCTGGGCTGGCGCGACATGGTGGGGCGCGGCTCGGGCGAGGCGTTCCAGCTGGAGCTGAGCGGCAGTGGTGCGGTGTACGTCCAGGCGTCGGAGGAGAAGCTGTGAGCGCCCCTGTGGTTTTCGACCCCCACACCTTGCCGTCGGACGACAACGTCAGTCCGTACACCTTCTGCGTGGAGCTCAAGGGCTCCCAGTGGTTCCTGCAGAAGGGCAAGATGATCGCCTACTACGGGCAGATCGAGTTCAACGGCATCGGCCATGGCCGCTTCGAGCGGCTGCTGCGCACCAGCTTCCATTCGCCGCTGCATGCGAGCGACTGGGTGGTGGCCGAGGGCAGCGGCAAGATGCTGCTGGCGGACCGGGCCTTCGACGTGAACTCGTTCGACCTGGACGAGGGCAATCTGACCATCCGCTCCGGCAATCTGCTGGCCTACCAGCCGTCGCTGGCGCTGAAGCAGTCGATCGTGCCGGGGTTCGTGACGCTGATCGGCACGGGGAAGTTCGTGGCGGCGTCGAACGGTCCGGTGGTGTTCATGGAGCCGCCGCTGCGGGTGGATCCGCAGGCGCTGGTGGGCTGGGCGGACTGCCCTTCGCCGTGCCACCACTACGACCACGGGTACATGACCGGCGTGATGGGCGGTCTGCGGGCGCTGACGGGCCTGGGCGGCGTCTCCGGCGAGGAGCACCAGTTCGAGTTCGTGGGGGCGGGTACGGTCCTGCTCCAGTCGACGGAGACGCTGATGGCGGAGCAGCCGACGGGCGCCGTGCCACATGAGCCGGGGGTGCCCGGAGGCCAGGGTGGAGCCGGATTTGGCCATGGTTCGGCCGGTTCGGTACCGCGCCTTCCCGGACAGCTCGGAGACCTCCAGCGCCGCTTCGGGCTGTAGCCGGTAGTCTGCGGAGTGTGACGCCCTCGAACGTCTGCGCCTTTGTGTGCGGGACCCGGGGGACCGCCAGTCGAACGCGCGGGCGCGCCGACTCGTATCCGGCGTCACACTCCCCAACTTCGTCCAGTATTCAACTTCTTAGGTAGAATCCATATATGGAGACCGAGACCGCCACCCTCCCTCAGAGCGCCGCCGAGGGGACCCGCTGGCTGAGCGACGCCGAGCAGTGTGCCTGGCGCACCTATCTGGACGTCAACAGGATGCTGACGTACCAGTTGGAGAAGGACCTCCAGCCGTTCGGCCTGACCATCAACGACTACGAGATCCTGGTGAATCTCTCGGAGTCGGCCGAGCGCCGCCTGCGCATGAGCGACCTCGCGGCGGCGACGCTCCAGTCCAAGAGCCGGCTCTCGCACCAGATCACCCGTATGGAGAACGCGGGCCTGGTCCGCCGCGAGAACTGCGAGTCCGACCGGCGCGGGCTGTACGCCGTCCTCACCGACCACGGCATGGACACCATGCGCAAGGTCGCGCCGCACCACGTGGAGTCCGTCCGCAAGCACTTCATCGACCTGCTGTCGCCCGAGGCCCTCGCGGATCTACGCGAGTCACTTTCCCCGGTCGCCGACCACCTGCGCGGCCGCCGCGGCAAGCCGTAACCGGCCCGAGCCGACGGCGGCCGGCCGCATCTCAGCCGTTCGTCAGTGTGTGCACCAGTTCGTCGGCGGCCGCGTACGGGTCGAGTTCGCCCGCGACGATGCGTTCCGCCAGCGCGTCCAGGCGCCGGTCGCCGTGGAGGTCGCCGATCCGCTCGCGCAGGGCCGTGACGGCGATGGTCTCGACCTCGCGCGCCGAGCGCGCCCGGCGGCGGTCGGCGAGTACGCCCCGCTCCTCCATCCAGGCGCGGTGCTTCTCCAGGGCCTCGACGACCTCGTCGATGCCCTCCGCGCGGGCGGCGACCGTCTTCACGATCGGCGGCCGCCAGTCGCCGGGCCCCCGGGATTCGCCGAGGCCGAGCATGTGGTTGAGCTCGCGGGCGGTGGCGTCGGCGCCGTCCCGGTCGGCCTTGTTGACCACGTACACGTCGCCGATCTCCAGGATGCCCGCCTTCGCGGCCTGGATTCCGTCGCCCATGCCCGGCGCGAGCAGCACGACGGAGGTGTCGGCCTGGGAGGCGATCTCGACCTCCGACTGGCCCACACCCACCGTCTCGACGAGGATCACCTCGCAGCCGGCCGCGTCCAGGACGCGGATGGCCTGGGGCGCCGCCCAGGCGAGGCCGCCGAGGTGGCCGCGGGTGGCCATGGACCGGATGTAGACGCCCGGGTCGGAGGCGTGCTCCGACATGCGCACCCGGTCGCCGAGGAGCGCGCCGCCGCTGAACGGCGACGAGGGGTCCACGGCGAGCACGCCGACCCGCTTGCCGGCCCGCCGGTAGGCGGAGACCAGCGCGGACGTCGACGTGGACTTGCCGACGCCGGGTGAGCCGGTCAGGCCCACCACGTACGCCCCGCCGGTCAGCGGGGCCAGCGCCGCCATCACCTCACGCAGCTGCGGGGACGCCCCCTCCACGAGTGAGATCAGCCGGGCCACGGCCCGTGGCCGGCCTTCCCGTGCCTGGGCGACCAGCTGGGGGACGTCCACCATCACGCAGCTCCGTTCGTCGAGTCTTACTTACCCGGCACGCGCACGATCAGGGCGTCGCCCTGGCCGCCGCCTCCGCACAGGGCGGCCGCGCCGACCCCGCCACCGCGCCGCTTCAGCTCAAGCGCCAGGTGGAGGACGACCCGCGCGCCGGACATGCCGATGGGGTGCCCCAGCGCGATCGCGCCACCGTTGACATTCACCTTTTCCGGGGTAACGCCCAGGTCCTTCATTGACTGGACGGCGACCGCGGCGAAGGCCTCGTTGATCTCGATGAGGTCGAGGTCGTCGACGCTCAGGCCCTCCTTCTTCAGGGCCTGCTGGATGGCGTTGGAGGGCTGGGACTGGAGGGAATTGTCCGGGCCCGCGACATTGCCGTGGGCGCCGATCTCGGCGATCCAGTCCAGGCCGAGCTCCTCGGCCTTGGCCTTGCTCATGACCACGACGGCCGCGGCGCCGTCCGAGATCTGCGAGGACGTGCCGGCGGTGATCGTGCCGTCCTTGGCGAACGCCGGACGCAGCTTGCCGAGGGACTCGACGGTGGTCTCGGCGCGGATGCCCTCGTCCTTGGCGAAGACGACGGGCTCGCCCTTGCGCTGCGGGATCTCGACCGGGGTGATCTCGGCCTCGAAGATGCCGTTCTTCTGCGCGGCGGCCGCGCGCTGGTGCGACAGCGCGCCGATCTCGTCCTGGTCCGCGCGGGCGATGCCGAGGCGGGTGTTGTGCTTCTCCGTGGACTCGCCCATGGCGATCGTCTCGAAGGGGTCGGTCAGACCGTCGTACGCCATCGCGTCGAGCATCTCGATCGCGCCGTACTTGAAGCCGTCCCGGGACTTGGGCAGCAGGTGGGGGGCGTTGGTCATCGACTCCTGGCCGCCGGCGACCACGATGTCGAACTCACCCGCGCGGATCAGCTGGTCCGCCAGGGCGATCGCGTCCAGACCGGACAGACAGACCTTGTTGATCGTCAGCGCGGGGACGTTCATGGGGATGCCCGCCTTGACGGCGGCCTGGCGGGCGGGGATCTGGCCGGCACCCGCCTGGAGCACCTGGCCCATGATCACGTACTGCACCTGATCGCCGCTGATGCCGGCCCGGTCGAGCGCGGCCTTGATGGCGAAACCGCCGAGGTCCGCGCCGGAGAAGGACTTGAGCGAGCCGAGCAGACGGCCCATGGGCGTCCGGGCGCCCGCGACGATCACTGAAGTGGTACCGGTCGTTCCAGACATGAGGCACGGCCCCTTGGATGAGGAGTGAACGAGGGTTTACCTCAATGTACTGAGCGGTACTGGCCTCGGTCATCGGCCAGTCAGTGTGATCGCGCGCACGTTGCGTAACCAGCCTCCGGAGCGCTGCACTAGAGGCATGCTGACGCGTATCGACCACATCGGGATCGCCTGTTTCGACCTTGACAAGACTGTCGAGTTCTACCGTGCGACCTACGGCTTCGAGGTGTTCCACACCGAGGTGAACGAAGAGCAGGGCGTCCGGGAGGCCATGCTCAAGATCAACGAGACCTCGGACGGCGGCGCCTCCTACCTCCAGCTCCTGGAGCCCACCCGCGAGGACTCCGCGGTCGGCAAGTGGCTGGCCAAGAACGGCGAGGGCGTCCACCACATCGCCTTCGGCACCGCGGACGTCGACGCCGACGCCCAGGCCATCGGTGAAAAGGGTGTGCGGGTTCTGTACGAGGAGCCGCGCATCGGGTCCATGGGGTCCCGGATCACCTTCCTGCACCCCAAGGACTGCCACGGCGTGCTGACCGAGCTGGTCACCTCGGCACAGCCGTCCGCTGACTCCTCCTCAGCCGAGCACTGACCTCCCGATTCCTGGCCCGGTAGAGTGGCGGCTCCGGGCCGGGGCCGGATCGGGGCCGTGCCGCGGTGTCGTGATTGATCTGACACCATTCCCCGGGGGGCCGTTCGCCGGCGAACGGTGCTCGTTTGGAGAGAGTTGCGACCAGGGGACGGATGGGACCGCGCAGTGCGGGGCTACGAACGCCAGGAGAGCCACCGGGCTGAAGACGACCATCTCTCGCGGTTCGAGGCCGAGATGGACCGGCTGAAGACCGAGCGGGAGAAGGCCGTCCAGCACGCCGAGGACCTCGGTTACCAGGTCGAGGTATTGCGCGCCAAGCTCCACGAGGCGCGCCGTACGATCGCGTCCCGGCCCGCCTACGACAGCGCGGACATCGGCTACCAGGCCGAGCAGCTGCTCCGTAACGCCCAGATCCAGGCCGACCAGCTGCGCTCGGACGCCGAGCGGGAGCTGCGCGAGGCCCGCGCCCAGACCCAGCGGATCCTCCAGGAGCACGCCGAGCACCAGGCGCGCCTCCAGGCCGAGCTGCACACCGAGGCGGTGCAGCGCCGCCAGCGCCTGGACCAGGAGCTCGCCGAGCGCCGCCAGACCGTCGAGGCCCACGTCAACGAGAACGTGGCCTGGGCCGAGCAGCTGCGCGCCCGTACGGAGTCCCAGGCCCGCCGCCTGATGGAGGAGTCCCGCGCCGAGGCCGAGCAGTCCCTGGCCGCCGCCCGCGCCGAGGCCACCCGCCTCGCCGAGGAGGCCCGCCAGCGCCTGGGCGCCGAGGCGGAGTCCGCCCGCGCCGAGGCCGAGGCGATCCTGCTGCGCGCCCGCAAGGACGCCGAGCGGCTGCTGAACGCCGCCTCCACGCAGGCCCAGGAGGCCACCAGCCACGCCGAGCAGCTGCGCTCCACCACCACCGCCGAGTCCGACCAGGCCCGTCAGCAGGCCGCGGAGCTCAGCCGGGCCGCCGAGCAGCGGATGCACGAGGCCGAGGAGCGGCTGCGTGAGGCCCGTGCGGAGGCCGAGAAGACGCTGGCCGAGGCCAAGGAGGCGGCGGCCAGGCAGCTGGCGAGCGCCGAGTCGGTCAACGAGCAGCGCACCCGGACCGCCAAGGCGGAGATCGCCCGGCTCGTCGGCGAGGCCACCAAGGAGTCGGAGACCCTCAAGACCGAGGCCGAGCAGGCGCTCGCCGACGCCCGCGCCGAGGCGGAGAAGCTGGTCGCGGAAGCGGCCGAGAAGGCGCGTACGGCCGCGGCCGAGGACTCGGCGGCCCAGCTCGCCAAGGCGGCCCGGACCGCCGAGGAGGTCCTGACCAAGGCGTCCGACGACGCCCGCGAGACCACCCGCAAGGCCTCCGAGGAGGCCGACCGGATCCGCCGCGAGGCCGAGGCGGAGGCCGAGCGGCTGCGCTCGCAGGCCGAGGAGCAGGCCGACCAGCTCAAGGGCGCTGCAAAGGACGACACCAAGGAGTACCGCGCCAAGACGGTCGAGCTCCAGGAGGAGGCGCGCCGACTGCGCGGCGAGGCCGAACAGCTGCGGGCCGAGGCGATCGCCGAGGGCGAGCGGATTCGCGGCGAGGCCCGCCGGGAGGCCGTCCAGCAGATCGAGGAGGCGGCCAAGACCGCCGAGGAGCTGCTGACCAAGGCGAAGGCCGACGCGGACGAGCTGCGCTCCGGCGCCACTGCGGACAGCGAGCGGGTCCGCACGGAGGCCGCCGAGCGCGCCGCCACGCTCCGTAACCAGGCCGAGGAGGCCCTGGAGCGGGCCCGCGCGGAGGCCGAGCAGCTGCGCACGGAGGCCGAGGAGCAGGCCGAGTCCGTGCGGACCGCCGCCGAGCGGGCGGCGGCCGAGCTGCGCGCCGACGCCGAGCGGGCCGCCGAGGCCCGCGCCGCGGAGGCCGCCGACGAGCTGGCCCGGCTGCACACCGAGGCCGAGTCCCGGCTGACCACCGCCGGGCAGGAGCTGACCGACGCCCGCGCCGAGGCCGAGCGGATGCGCCGGGAGACCGCGGAGGAGACCGAGCGGCTGCGCGCCGAGGCCGCCGAGCGGATCCGTACGCTCCAGTCCCAGGCCGAGCAGGAGGCCGAGCGGCTGCGCACGGAGGCGGCGGCGGACGCGTCGACCGCCCGCGCCGAGGGCGAGAACATCGCCGTACGGCTGCGGTCCGAGGCCGCCGCCGAGGCGGAGCGGCTCAAGTCGGAGGCGCAGGACACCGCCGACCGCGTGCGCGCCGAGGCGGCCGCCGCGGCCGAGCGGGTCGCCGCCGAGGCCGCCGAGGCGCTGTCGGCCGCCCAGGAGGAGGCCAACCGGCGTCGCCGCGAGGCCGAGGAGACCCTCTCGTCGGCCCGCGCGGAGGCCGACGGCGAGCGCGCGCAGGCTCGTCAGCAGAGCGAGGAGCTGCTCGCCTCCGCCCGCAAGCGGGTCGAGGAGGCGCAGGCCGAGGCGCAGCGTCTGGTCGAGGAGGCGGACCGGCGCGCCACGGAGATGGTGTCGGCGGCCGAGCAGACCGCCCAGCAGGTACGGGACTCCGTCGCCGGGCTGCAGGAGCAGGCCGAGGAGGAGATCGCCGGGCTGCGCTCCGCCGCCGAACACGCGGCGGAGCGGACGAGGACCGAGGCGCAGGAAGAGGCCGACCGGGTCCGCTCCGACGCCTACGAGGAGCGGGAGCGGGCCACCGAGGACGCCAACCGCACCCGCACCCGCGCCCAGGAGGAGGCGGACGCGGCCAAGGCGCTCGCCGAGCGGACCGTCACGGACGCGATCGCCGAGGCCGAGAAGCTGCGCACGGACACCGCCGAGTACGCGCAGCGGGTACGGACCGAGGCGACGGATTCGCTGGCCCAGGCCGAGCAGGACGCGGCGCGCACCCGGGCGGACGCCCGTGAGGACGCCAACCGGATCCGTTCCGAGGCGGCCGCGCAGGCGGACCGGCTGGTCGGCGAGGCGACGAACGAGGCCGAGCGGATCACCACCGAGGCCGCCGAGCTGCTCGCCGCGGCGGAGCAGGACGCGGCCCAGGCCCGTACGGACTCCGAGCGGGTCAGGGCGGAGGGCGAGGCGCACGCGGAGCGGCTGCGTGCCGAGGCCCGTACGGACGGTGAGCAGGTCCTCGACGAGGCCCGCAAGGCCGCCGACAAGCGGCGCGCGGACGCCGCCGAGCAGGCCGACCAGCTGATCGGCGAGGCGAGCCGCGAGGCCGAGCGGGTGACCGCCGAGGCGTCCGGCGAGGCCGAGCGGCTGCGCGCGGAGGCGGCGGAGACCGTCGGTTCGGCGCAGCAGGCCGCCGAGCGGATCCGGGCGGAGGCCGAGCGTGGCAGGGCCGAGGCCGAGGCCGCCGCCGAGCAGATGCGCACCGAGGCGCGCGAGGAGGCGGACCGTACGCTCGACGAGGCGCGCGAGGCCGCGGCCAAGCGGCGCGCGGACGCCGCCGAGCAGGCCGACCAGCTGATGGCGAAGGCCCAGGAGGAGGCGCTGCGCGCCACCACCGAGGCGGAGTCGCAGGCCGACACGATGGTCGGCGCGGCCCGCAAGGAGGCCGAGCGGATCGTCTCCGAGGCGACCGTCGAGGGCAACACGCTGGTGGAGAAGGCCCGTACGGACGCCGACGAGCTGCTCGTCGGCGCGCGCCGGGACGCCACCGCGATAAGGGAGCGTACGGAGGAGCTGCGTACGCGCACCGAGAGCGAGATCGAGGAGCTGCACGAGCGGGCCCGCCGTGAGAGCGCCGAGCAGATGAAGACGGCCGGGGAGCGGGTCGACAAGCTGGTGGCCGCCGCGACCCAGCAGCAGCAGGAGGCCGAGGAGAAGGTCAAGACGCTGGTGGCCGAGGCGAATTCGGAGGCGGGCAAGGTCCGGATCGCGGCGGTCAAGAAGGCGGAGGCGCTGCTCAAGGAGGCCGAGCAGAAGAAGGCGACGCTGGTGCGCGAGGCGGAGAAGATCAAGGCGGACGCCGAGGCCGAGGCCGACGCGATGATCGCGGAGGGCAAGCGGGAACTGGAGGTCCTGGTGCGCCGGCGCGAGGACATCAATGCGGAGATCTCCCGTGTCCAGGATGTCCTTGAGGCGTTGGAATCATTCGAGGCACCGTCAGCCGGCGGGAAGGACGGAGGCAAGACGGCTGTCTCGGCGGGGGTTACACGTTCGAGTGGCAAGTCGTCCGACGGCTAGCCACTCAAAAGGCTGGACATTCTCCAGATCAAACGGGCATCCGCTCGATGACACGCCGCTTCGACCCCTAGGATTCCCCCTAACACCTCACCGGTCTCATTCGACAGGAACCCCATGAGCGACACTTCCTCCCCCTTCGGCTTCGAGCTCGTGCGGCGTGGTTACGACCGCGGTCAGGTGGACGACCGCATTACTAAGCTCGTCGCCGACCGAGACAGTGCTCTGGCCCGAATCACTTCTCTGGAAAAGCGCATCGAGGAGCTCCACCTCGAAACGCAGAACGCTCAGGCCCAGGTCAGCGACGCGGAACCGTCGTACGCCGGTCTTGGCGCGCGTGTCGAGAAGATCCTCCGTCTCGCCGAGGAGGAGGCGAAGGACCTGCGCGAGGAGGCCCGTCGCGCCGCCGAGCAGCACCGCGAGCTGGCCGAGTCGGCCGCCCAGCAGGTGCGCAACGACGCCGAGTCGTTCGCGGCGGAGCGCAAGGCGAAGGCCGAGGACGAGGGCGTTCGGATCGTCGAGAAGGCCCAGGGCGAGGCGAACTCGCTGCGCGCCGAGGCGCAGAAGGACGCGCAGTCGAAGCGTGAGGAGGCGGACGCCCTCTTCGAGGAGACCCGCGCCAAGGCCGCGCAGGCGGCGGCCGACTTCGAGACCAACCTGGCCAAGCGCCGCGAGCAGTCCGAGCGGGACCTGGCCTCGCGTCAGGCGAAGGCCGAGAAGCGTCTCGCCGAGATCGAGCACCGCGCCGAGCAGCTGCGCCTGGAGGCCGAGAAGCTGCGTACGGACGCGGAGCGCCGGGCCCGCCAGACGGTGGAGACCGCGCAGCGCCAGGCCGAGGACATCGTGGCCGACGCGAACGCCAAGGCGGACCGGATCCGCAGCGAATCGGAGCGCGAGCTGGCGGCGCTCACCAACCGCCGCGACTCGATCAACGCGCAGCTGACCAACGTCCGCGAGATGCTGGCGACGCTGACCGGCGCGGCGGTGGCCGCGGCCGGTTCCCCGATCGACGACGAGCCGGCGACCCGCGGCGTCCCGGCTCAGCAGTCGCGGTAACGACGAGCAGAGCCTCGTAACGTACGCCGAACGTCTCGTTCCACAGATCCCCCTGTCACTCCGGTGGCGGGGGGATTCGTGCGCCCGTAGCGTGGCGACATGATCGAGCTTGAGGGTCTCACCAAGCGGTTCGGCACGAAGGTGGCGGTCGACCATCTCTCCTTCCAGGTCCGGCCGGGTGTGGTGACGGGGTTCCTGGGGCCCAACGGGGCCGGGAAGTCGACGACGATGCGGATGATGCTCGATCTGGACAATCCGACCAGCGGGAGGGTCCGGATCGACGGGAAGCACTACCGCGATCTTGAGGAGCCGCTGAAGTACATCGGGGCGTTGCTGGAGGCCAAGGCGATGCACGGCGGTCGCTCGGCGTACAACAACCTGCTCTGTCTGGCGCAGTCCAACCGCATTCCGGAGCGCCGGGTCGCCGAGGTGCTCGACACGGTGGGGCTGACCTCGGTGGCCCGGAAGAAGTCCAAAGGATTTTCGCTCGGCATGGCCCAGCGCCTGGGAATCGCCTCTGCCTTGCTGGGCGATCCGGAGATTCTTATGTTCGACGAACCCGTCAATGGTCTGGACCCCGAGGGAATTCACTGGATCCGCAATCTGATGAAGGCGTTGGCGGCTGAAGGCCGGACGATCTTCGTTTCCAGCCATCTGATGAGTGAAATGGCCCTGACGGCAGATCACTTGATCGTCATCGGGCAGGGGCGACTGCTCGCCGATACATCGATGGCCGATTTCATTCAGCGGAACTCACGGAGTTTTGTGCGGCTTCGCTCCCCTCAGCAGGAGCGGCTGCGCGATCTGCTGCACGAACACGGCTACCAGGCGGTCGAGTCGGGCAACGGCACTCTGGAGATCGACGGGGCGACCACGGAGTCGCTCGGTGAGCTCGCCGCCCGCCACCAGCTGGTCCTGCACGAGCTGAGCGCCCAGCGCGCCTCGCTGGAGGAGGCGTTCATGCAGATGACGGCGGGCGCGGTCGAGTACCACGCGCACGGCACGGACGTACATCCCGGTACGGACAGCGGGCCCCGCTGGGGCGACCAGGCGCCCCGGTGGGGCACGACCTCCCAGGGGAAGTGAGCATGGCATCGGTACCCGCGGTCCTCCAGTCCGAGTGGACCAAGATCCGTACGGTCTCGTCGACCAGCTGGACGCTGGCCAGCGCACTGCTGGTGACGGTCGCCATGAGCGCGGCGCTCTGCGCGCTGATGAAGGCCACCTTCGACGAGCTCTCCCCCGCCGAGCGGGCCACCTTCGACCCGACCTTCATCAGCTTCTCCGGGATGATCCTGGGGCAGCTCGCGATGGTGGTCTTCGGCGTGCTGGTGGTGGGCACCGAGTACAGCTCGGGCATGATCCGCACCTCCCTGGCCGCCGTCCCGCAGCGGGCCACCTTCCTCTTCAGCAAGATCGCGGTGGCTGCGGCGCTGGCCCTGGTGGTGGGTCTCGCGACCAGCTTCCTGTCGTTCTTCCTGGGGCAGGCGCTGCTCGGCGAGCACCGGACGACCCTGGGCGCGGACAACGTCCTGCGCGCGGTGATCGGCGGCGGGCTCTACATGGGTCTGATCGCGCTGTTCTCGATGGGTGTGGCGGCGATGCTGCGCTCGTCGATGCTGTCGCTGGGCATCCTGGTGCCGTTCTTCTTCCTGATCTCGCAGATCCTCTCGGCCGTGCCGAAGGCCAAGGAGGTGGCGAAGTACTTCCCCGACCAGGCCGGCGCCAAGATCATGCAGGTGGTCCCGGAGGCCCTGAACACCGAGAAGGCGCCGTACGGGCCCTGGGGCGGGCTGGGGATCATGCTGATCTGGGTGGCCGCGGCCCTGGTCGGCGGCTATCTGGTGATCAAGAAGCGGGACGCCTGACGGCCATAACCCCCTGGCCACCGGCCCTGACCGTCCGGCCGCGGGCCGCCCGGCGCCGCCGGTCTTCGTCCGGCTTCGGCGGAACCGTCAACGGCTCGATATCCTCCTAAGTCTTACGGGGGGCTTCCGGCCGCGGCCGCTGCCCCGACGACACCTGACCTGTCGATGGGGCTGGAGAATGATCGAGGCAGTCGGCCTGACGAAGCGCTACGGCGCCAAGACGGCCGTGTACAACCTTTCCTTCCAGGTGCGGCCCGGCGCCGTCACCGGCTTCCTGGGGCCCAACGGCTCCGGGAAGTCGACAACCATGCGCATGATCCTCGGCCTCGACCAGCCGACTTCCGGCCATGTCACCATCGGCGGCCACCCGTTCCGGCAGCTGCCGAACGCGCCCCGGCAGGTCGGCGCCCTGCTCGACGCCAAGGCGGTGCACGGCGGGCGCAGCGCGCGCAACCACCTGCTGTCCCTGGCGCAGCTGGCCGGCATCCCGGCCCGCCGGGTCGACGAGGTGCTCGGTGTCGTCGGCCTCCAGGACGTGGCCAAGCGGCGCTCCAAGGGCTTCTCGCTCGGCATGGGGCAGCGCCTCGGCATCGCGGCCGCGCTCCTCGGCGACCCGCAGGTGCTCCTCTTCGACGAGCCCGTCAACGGTCTCGACCCCGAGGGCATCCTCTGGGTGCGCAACCTGATGAAGAAGCTCGCCTCGGAGGGCCGCACGGTCTTCGTGTCGAGCCATCTGATGAGCGAGATGGCGCTCACCGCCGACCACCTGATCGTGATCGGCCGCGGCCAGCTGCTCGCCGACATGAGCGTCAAGGACTTCATCTCGGCCAACTCCGCGGACTTCGCCCGGGTGCGGACCCCGCAGACCGCGCCCGAGCAGCGCGAGAAACTGACGGGCGTGCTCACCGAGGCGGGCGGGCAGGTGCTGTCCGAGCCGGACGGCGCGATGCGGGTGACCGGGCTCGCGCTGCCCCGGATCAGCGATCTCGCCCATGACGCCGACGTACGGCTGTGGGAGCTCTCCCCGCACCAGGCCTCCCTGGAGGAGGCGTACATGCGGATGACGCAGGCCGCCGTGGACTACCGCTCCACCGAGGACCAGCTCGCCGGCCTCCAGCAGCCGGTGCCCCCGGGGTACGCGCCGCCGCAGCCGGTGATCCCCGAGGTGCCGCAGCAGGGCTGGTACGCCCCGCCGCCGCCAGGACAGAACCCGTACGCGGGCGCGCCCGCGGCGGCGCCCGTAGCGCCGCAGGCGGCCCCGGCCGTGCCGCCCGCCGCCGCTCCGGCACCGGCACCGGCCGCCGCCCCCGACCTGACCAAGCGCGAGAACGACGAGGACGCCCGATGACGACCCCGTACCAGCAGCCGGGCGCGCCGTTCGGCACGTACACCTCCCCCATCCCGGTGCGCCGGGCCCACCTCGGTGACGCCCTGGCCTCCGAGTGGACCAAGATCCGTTCCGTACGGGCCACGGTGTGGACGCTCGGCGTCATGGTCCTGCTGATGCTCGGCGTCGGTCTGGGCGTCGCGGCGATCGTGTCGAACGCCAACGTCGACACCGAGGGCGAGCCGGCGCTCGGCATGGGCTTCTTCGGCGTGCTGCTCGGTTCGATCTGTGTGATGACCCTGGGCGTGCTGACCATCGCGTCCGAGTACGGCACCGGCATGATCCGCACCACGCTGACCGCCTGCCCGAGCCGCGGCCGGGTGCTGGCCGCCAAGGCGATCGTCTTCTTCCTGCTGGTGTTCACGCTCACCACGGCGATCGCGGCGTTCGTCGCGGTCGTCCAGACCGGGATGGTGGAGGCGCCGGACGCGACCGGGGCGCAGTGGCTGCGTGCGACCGTCGGCATCGGGCTGTTCGTCGCGCTGCTGGGGCTGCTGGCGCTCGCGGTCGGCTCGCTGATCCGGCACTCCGCCGGCGCGATCACGATCATGATCGGCCTGATGCTGTTCCCGCTGGTGGCCGCGATGTTCATGATGTCGGAGTCGCTGCAGGACCTGCAGCAGGCGCTGCTGGAGTACTCGATCCCCAGCCAGCTCATCGCGATCTACAGCGAGTCGGGGGTCTCCGAGTCCGCCCCGGCCGGCTGGGAGCCGGTGTGGATCATGCTCGGTGTCACGGCCGTCGCGCTGGGCGCCGCCTTCGCCGTCCTCAACACCCGGGACGTCTGACCGGACCCCCAGGTGGGCCGCTCGTCCGGGCGGCTAGTACTTCGGCGCGTTACGGGACCGCTGCACCCGCGAGGTGCGGCGGTCCTTCGCGTTCCAGCACGCCTTGTGCCAGTGCCGGCGGTCGTCGACGCCGCCGTACTCCGGCCAGGCCACCACGTGCGGCGTGCCGGAGGGGATCTCCTGGTCGCAGCCGGGGCAGCGGTAGCGCTTGCCGGCCGCGCTCGCGCCGGCCACATGCCGGACCGACCACTCCTCCCCCAGCCAGGACTCGGTGCGCTGGGCACCGCCGTACCGGTCGCCGGAGGCGCCCTCGTGCTCGGCGGGATTCTCGCCGCCACGGGGGCGGTTGCGACGCGGGGACACGGAACACCTCACGGGGCCGACTCGTAACGGACACGGGAAAGACGCCATCCAGCGTACGGGCCACAACGCTGGGTACACGCCCCCCACGGGTCCTATGGCACCCGCCAGGGGGGCTAGTTGCCGGAAAATCGCAAGAACTTCCCGGGCGGCCGTTGCCTTTGGCACGTGTCAGGCGTTGATGCCGGTAACAGGGGGAGAGCCGCGTCGGCCGAGCAAGGAGGCAGAAGGCGATGCGCGTGGGTACGTTTGTTCTGGCCGCCCAGTTCCCGGGCCAGGGACAGGGGGAGGCACTGCACCGCGCGGTGCGGACCGCCGAGGTGGCCGAAGAGGCGGGACTCGACTCCGTCTGGCTGGCCGAGCACCACTTCGTGCCGTACGGGGTCTGCCCGTCGGCGGTGACCCTGGCCGCGCTGCTCCTCGGCAGGACCCGCCGGATCCGGGTGGGTACGGCGGTGACCGTGCTGCCCACGAACCACCCGGTCGCGGTCGGCGAACAGGCCGCGCTGCTGCATCTGACCTCGGGCGGCCGGTTCACGCTCGGCGTGGGCCGGGGTGGCCCCTGGGTCGATCTGGAGGTCTTCGGCGCGGGCCTCGACGCGTACGATCGCGGCTTTCCCGAGGCGCTCGGTCTGCTGCTGCGCTGGCTGCGTGAACCCCGTGTGGGAGCGGAGGGGGAACGATTCGCTTTCCGGGAAGTGGCGGTCGTGCCCCGGCCGGACGAGCTGATCACCGACGGGGGCGTCGGCGGTCCGGGTGACGGGCCGGAGGTGATCGTGGCCTGCACTTCGCCGCGGAGCGTCCGGCTGGCCGCCGAGCGCGGGCTGCCGATGCTGCTCGGGATGCACTGCGGCGACGAGGAGAAGGCGGAGATGGTGGCGTCGTGGCGTACCCAGGCGCTCGCGGCGGGTCACGCGCCGGACGCCGTCGCGCGCGCCGCCCGGCTGCATGTGTCCGCCGGTGTCGTCCAGCTCGCCGACCGCTCGGCCGACGCGGCGGAGGTGCTGCTCAAGGCGATGCCCGGCTGGCTGAAACAGGGACTGGACGCCCATGTGACGGTCGACGGCCGGCACCGCGCGATGCGCGACCCGGTCGCCTACACCGAACTCCTCTGTTCCCTGCATCCGGTGGGCACACCGCGGCTGGCGGCCGACCGGCTCGCCGCCACCTCGGAGCGGACCGGCATCACCCGCTTCGCGCTGCTCGCCGAAGGCTCGGGCGAACTCGGCGCCACCGAGGAGAACGTACGGCGGCTGGGCGAAGAGGTGCTTCCGCGGCTCGGCTGAGGCACCGTGGAGCGGTACCGAACTGCTGCCGCCCCGGCGTCTCTTGCACCTCCCGCGACGCGGAGCGGCAGCCCAAGACATCAGCAGTCGCGCAGTTCCGGCGACTGGTTCAGCAGCTGGCCGCGGATCGAGGTGAAGCGGGCCAGCCGCTCGTCCACCGAGGCGTCCAGCGGGAAGACCGCCACGCGGTGGCAGTTCTGGAAGGCCAGACGCACACCGAAGTGCCGCTGGAGCGCACCGCGAATCGCGTCACTCGCCAGCGCGCGCAGCAGCTGACCACGAGCCTGCTCGTCCGGCGGCGGCGTCTGGTTGTCGGCGAACTCGCCACCGTCCACCTTCAGCTGAGCCACCAGAGAACTGATCATCTCCCATGCGTAGGGCAGGGAGGTCCGGACGCAGTCGACGAAGTCGGCTTCGTCGACCTCGCCTCGCTCGGCCTGTTCCAACAGAGCCGGTGAGACGTCGAGCGACATGGGTTCTCCTCTCGCGACCCCGCGGAAGGCGAGGTCTTACGGGCAGGGAAGGAGGAGCCCCCGTACGCACGCAGAGTGCACGAGCGACAACCTCCCGCTTCCACGGTAAGCGTGCTGTCCGGACCGCACCAGGAGATTGGGACCACAACCGGCCAATAACGAACGGGGCTTTAGGGCCGAATCGCGCGGAAGCGTATGCGTCGAGTAGCGTTGCGCCCCATGCGTCTCGTCATCGCCCGCTGCTCCGTGGACTACGCGGGCCGGCTCACCGCCCACCTGCCCTCCGCCCCCCGTCTGATCCTGGTCAAGGCCGACGGCAGTGTCTCCATCCACGCCGACGACCGGGCGTACAAGCCCCTCAACTGGATGTCGCCGCCCTGCACGCTCAAGGAAGGCGTCGACGGCGAGGCGGGCGTGTGGACCGTGGTGAACAAAGCGGGCGAGAAACTGATCATCACGATGGAGGAGATCCTCCACGACTCCTCGCACGAGCTGGGTGTCGACCCGGGCCTTATCAAGGACGGCGTGGAAGCGCACCTTCAGGAGCTTCTCGCCGACAGGATCGAGACACTGGGCGATGGATACACGCTGATCCGCCGCGAGTACCCGACCGCCATCGGCCCGGTCGACATTCTCTGCCGGGACGCCGACGGCGCGACGGTGGCGGTGGAGATCAAGCGGCGCGGCGAGATCGACGGTGTGGAGCAGCTCACCCGCTACCTGGAGCTACTCAACCGCGACCCGCATCTGGCGCCGGTCAAGGGCATCTTCGCGGCGCAGGAGATCAAGCCGCAGGCGCGGGTGCTGGCGACGGACCGCGGCATCGACTGCGCGGTGCTCGACTACGACGCGCTGCGCGGCATCGAGGACGACAAGCTGCGGCTCTTCTAGGGCCGACGTACGCGAACGGCGGCCCCGGGCGGATGATCATCCGCCCGGGGCCGCCGTCTGCGTACGGGGGTCAGGTGGCGCTGGGGGCGCCGGCGCCGTCCGTCGTGCCGGTCGTACCACCGGCGGCGCCGGTGGAGGTCGCCCCGCCCGAGGCGCCACCCGTCTGCTCGCCGCTCGCTCCCCCGTCGGTGGTGCTGCCGCCGGGAGTGCCGGCGGTCGACCCGTCGGAGCTGCCGCCCGAGCCGCTCGGGCTGCCGGCCGTGGTCGTCCCCGTGGTCGGGCTGCTCGTCGTCGATCCGCTGCCCGACGGAGACCCCGAGCCGCTCGGGCTACCGGAGGTGGAGGGGCTGCCGCTGGTCGAGCCGGTGCTCGACGGGGAGCCGGAGCCGCTCGGGCTGCCGGACGTGGTGGTGCCTCCGCCCGACGGGGAGCCCGAGGAGGAGCCGCCGGTGGACGGGCCGCCCGTTGTCGTACCGCCCGTCGCGCTGCCCGAGGAGGACGGCTTGTCGGGGGTACGGGAGGTGCCGCCGCCCGTCGTGGAGCCGTTGCCGCCCGGGGCCGCCGAGCCCGAGGGGTCCGGGGACTGGCCGCCGCCCGGCCGGCTCGGGTCGGGGGCCTCGTCCTGGCCGCCCGGCTCGGACGCGTCGAGGCCGCCGTCGCCGGGGTCCTCGGTGGCCGACTGGTCGGAGGTGACCCGGTCGGAGCCCGGGGCGTCGTCGCTGTCCGAGGTCGCCCCGAGGGTGACGACCGTGCCGAGGACGGCCACGAGCAGGGCGCCCGCGCCGGCCGCGACCAGGTTGCGCCGGGCGCCGCCCAGGAGGGCGCGCGGGGTGCTCAGCTTGGGCAGCCCGCCGACGGGCGTGTCCCGGCGGGTGATCAGGGTGACGGGCTCGTCGGGGAAGCCCGGCAGCGACCGGGCCGCGGGGATGCCGCGGGGCGGGGAGGCCGACTCCTCGGACCGCGCGGCGGGCACCGCGTCGCCCGAGGGCGTACGTCCGCCGGAGAGCGGGCCGCGCTCGCGGTCGGCGACCAGGGCGAGGGCCCGGCGGCCGGCGACGGTGCCGCGCTTGTCGGCGAGCGCGCCGCGCAGGGCTATGGAGGCTTCGAGTTCGGCGCGGGCCCGTTCGACGTTTCCGGCGCAGAGCGCGAGGACACCCAGCTCGTGGTGGAAGTACGCCTCTTCGGCGACCTCGCCGGCGATCCGGGCGGCCTCCTGGCCGGCGCGCAGGGCCCGCTCCCAGGCGCCCCAGTGCAGCCCGGCCGCGAGGGCGGGGGTGGCGCTGCGGGCGAGCAGGACGGCGGCGCTGGTGTGGCCGGCCTCCGAGCCGGGGACGAGCACGTTCATGGCGGCGAGCAGGGCGTCCGCCTCGGCGGCGGCCCGTTCGGGGGTGACCGAGGGGTGGCCGGCCCACCAGGCGTAGTGCTGGGCGACGGTGTGGGCGCGGCCCTCGGCGCCTTCGCCGTACCCCTTGGCCTCCAGCTGGGCGAGGACTCCGGCGGCGAGCCGGTAGCGGGGGCCGACGGGAGTGAGCAGTCCGCAGCCCGTGAGTTCGCCGAGGGCCGCGTCGGCGTGGGTGTCGCCGACGAGCGCGGGCAGATGGGCCTGGTGGGGCACCTCCCCGCCCAGGGCGACGGCGAAGCGAAGGGTCTCGCGGGCGGACTCGCCGAGCCGGGAGGCGAGCAGCGGGGCGGGGGCCGCGCCGTCGCCGAGGGTGGGCAGCGGTACCTCGGGCAGTTCCTCGGGCAGCGGGGTGTCGTCGTCAGCGTCCCGGTCGCCGGTGCCGAAGGCATCGAAGGAGCCCTGTCCGGCCCGTAGCGCGTCGCGCTGCCGCAGCAGGGCGCCCGCCTGGACGAAGCGCAGCGGCAGCCCCTCGGACTCGAACCAGAGGTCGCCCGCCCAGTTCGCCTCGTCGTCGGTGAGCGGCCGGTCGACGGCGTGCTCCAGGAGTTCCAGGGCGGAGCTGCGGCCGAGACCGGCGAGGAAGACCTCTTCGAGGTGCGAGTCGGGGCTGGGTGCGGCCACGTCGGGGGTGGCGGCCAGCAGATAGGCGCACTCGGGGGTGGCGGCGAGGAGTTCGTCGAGGGCGGCGCCGCCGAATTCGAGGTCGTCGACGACGACGACCGCGCCGATGTCGTGGACGGCGGCGAGCAGCCCGGCCCGGTCCGGCCGGTGGCGCGGGGCGTGCAGGACGGTGGTGTAGAGGTCGTGGAGAAGTTCGACGGGGGTGCGGTGGTGGCCGGAGAGGCGTACGACTCCGTCGGGGGCGATGTCGGCGCAGTCGGCGGCGACGGTGTCGAGGAGGACCGTACGGCCGGAGCCGGCGGGGCCGGTGAGGCGTACGGAACGGCCGCGGGCCAGGAGCCGTACGAGCCGTTCGCGTTCCTCCTGGCGTTCCAGGAGCGGCGGCTGGGCCGCGGCGGGGCCCGGGGGCAGCGGCGGGGCGACGGCCCGGGCGAGCTCGGCGCGTTCGTCGGCGGTGCGCTTGCGCGGCCGGTCCGGGGTCTCCCCCGGCGGGCAGGGCTCTATCTCGCTGCCGTCTATGGGGTTGATGGTGAGCAGCAGATCGCCGGTGACGATCTTGGCGGTGCGGGCGGGTCCGGTCGAGGCCGGGCCGCTGCCCTTGGTCGGTCCGCCCATGGGCAGGGCGGCCTCGCGGCGGCCGCCGTCGGCGGCCTCGTTGTCGTGACCGTGCTCTTCCGGTCCTCGGTTCATCGGGTCCATGGCCAAAGCCCCCCAAAAGCGTCCGCGTGCCGAAGCCCCTCCCGGCCGATCTGCACGCTCCGCTGTCGCTTCTGGTCCGGTGCCCGCCGTGTGGGTCCGTCAATCGGCGGGCGACCGAACCCTAGACGTTCGCAGAGTATTCGTGAACAGGCGGGGTGCCAGGCCGCCCAAGACGTCACCTTCTCGTGAGGATTGGGCGGGGCGGGCGATTTTCACAGCCGCTCCACACCCGGTGACCTCGCCGTAACCGCTGTTCAGACGCGTGGCAGCGACTCGGCCGCGAGTCCGCCCTCGATGGCGAGGATGCGGTGCAGCCGGGTCGCCACCAGCAGGCGCTGCATCTGGGGCGGGACACCGCGCAGCACCAGGCGGCGGCCGCAGCGGCCGGCCCGGCGGTGCGCGCCCATGATGACCCCGAGCCCGGTGGCGTCCCAGGAATCGAGGCCGGTCAGATCGAGCACCAGGTCGCCGACTCCGTCGTCGACGGCCGAGTGCAGGACCGTACGGGCGTCCGCCGCGCTGCGGACGTCGAGGCGGCCCCCGACGACCAGCTCGGCGTGGTCGCCCCTGATGTGCATATGCGCTCCCCGAGAGTGCTCCGTCTTTGCAACAACTGACTGCCAGACCGGCAGAAGCGTTGCGCCTTGTAAGCGAACCGAGACCGAATTCACCCGTCGGGGTGAAGGGGGTTTCAGTGCTTGTAGAAGCCCTGCCCGCTCTTGCGCCCGATGTCACCGGCGTCCACCATCCGGCGCATCAGCTCCGGCGGCGCGAACTTCTCGTCCTGGGACTCGGTGTAGATGTTGCTGGTGGCGTTGACGAGGATGTCGACGCCGGTCAGGTCGGCGGTGGCCAGCGGGCCCATGGCGTGACCGAAGCCCAGCTTGCAGGCGATGTCGATGTCCTCGGCGGTGGCCACGCCCGATTCGTACAGCTTCGCGGCCTCGACGACGAGGGCGGAGATGAGGCGGGTGGTGACGAAGCCGGCCACGTCGCGGTTGACGACGATGCAGGTCTTGCCGACGGACTCGGCGAACTCGCGGGCGGTGGCGAGGGTTTCGTCGCTGGTCTTGTAGCCGCGGACGAGCTCGCAGAGCTGCATCATCGGGACGGGCGAGAAGAAGTGGGTACCGACGACCCGCTCGGGGCGCTCGGTGACCGCCGCGATCTTGGTGATCGGGATGGCGGAGGTGTTGGAGGCGAGGACGGCGTCGTCGCGTACGAGCTTGTCGAGCGTCCGGAAGATCTCGTGCTTGACCTCGAGCTTCTCGAAGACGGCCTCCACGACGACGTCGACGTCGCCGACCGCGTCGAGGTCGGTCGTGGTGGTGATGCGGCCGAGGGCGGCCTCGGCGTCGGCGGCCTCGAGCTTGCCCTTGGCGACGAACTTGTCGTACGACGCCTTGATGCCGTCGGTGCCGCGGGTCAGGGCGGCGTCGGTGACGTCACGGAGCACGACCTCCCAGCCCGCCTGGGCCGAGACCTGCGCGATACCGGACCCCATGAGTCCGGCCCCGATGACGGCGAGCTTCCTGGCCACGTTCTACCCCTTAACGGCTGTTTACTTCTGGGCTCTTCGGCGGAGATTAGCGTCCGTGAGGGACCGTGTGAGCGGGAAGAGATGCGCGTCACGTCTCGAATGACGGACATCACACTGGTACGGCTCATTCCGCACGGGGCCCCCCGCGGGTCCGCGGCGCGGCCGGGGCGTAACTACGCTGGCCGTATGGTCAATCTGACGCGCATCTACACCCGTACCGGCGACCAGGGCACCACCGCCCTTGGCGACATGAGCCGGACCGCCAAGACCGATCTGCGGATCGCGGCGTACGCCGACGCCAACGAGGCCAACGCGGTCATCGGCACGGCGATCGCCCTCGGGCAGCTCGGCGAGGAGGTCGTGAAGGTCCTCGTCCGGGTCCAGAACGACCTGTTCGACGTGGGCGCGGATCTTTCGACGCCGGTGGTGGCGGACCCGAAGTACCCGCCGCTGCGGGTCGAGCAGCCGTACATCGACAAGCTGGAGGCGGACTGCGACCGGTTCCTGGAGGAGCTGGAGAAGCTGCGCTCCTTCATCCTGCCGGGCGGCACGCCCGGCGCGGCCCTGCTGCACCAGGCGTGCACGGTGGTCCGCCGCGCGGAGCGCTCGACGTGGGCGGCGCTGGAGGTGCACGGGGAGACGATGAACCCGCTGACGGCGACGTATCTCAACCGCCTCTCCGACCTCCTGTTCATCCTTGCGAGGACA
>NZ_BMQQ01000009.1:110975-130592 GCF_014648195.1 Streptomyces purpureus | reverse complement strand
GGTCTCCCCCGGGAAACACAGCATCTCGCGAGGACGGCGAACAAGGAGGTCGGCGACGTGCTCTGGGTCCCGGGCGGGGAGCGCTGACAGCCACCCCGCCGCCCCGCTAGCGCTCCACTCGGACCGGTTCGCGGTCCTCGTCGGGGGTCGGGTTCGGGTCCTTCTTCGGCCAGATCGCGTAGGTGAGCGCGATCAGGCCGTGGATGGCGGCCGCCTTCCAGGCCCCGGACATCCAGCTCTGCAGCGAACCGGTACGGCTCGCGTCGTCCACGTACCAGATCGCGATCTGGAGCAGGGCGGTCGCGACCGCGGCGCCGAGGAGGGTGCCGAGCCAGAGCTTGCCCTCGTAGGCCGCCCGGGCCATGCCGTACTTCGGCGGCCGCCACGGCACCGGGCCGCCGCCGAAGCGGTGCGCGGCGTGGCGGTCGAGCCACTTCACCGTGCGGTGGCCGTGACCGACGGTGTAGCCGATGTAGAGCGCGGCCAGACCGTGCTTCATGCTCGGCTCGGCGCCGTTCTTCAGGTCGATCGCGGTGACGACCAGCAGCAGGACCTCCAGCAGCGGCTCGCACAGGAGCAGGGCCGCGCCGGTCCGGACCATCTTGAGCAGGTACCGGACGGCGAGTCCGGCCGCCAGCAGCACCCAGAAGCCGACCTCGCAGATCACGATCAGGGCGACGATCACGGGGGCTCTCCTTTCGTACGGTCCAAGCCTCCCGTCGCCGTGGCCGCGCCGCGTCGTCATCAGTGACGAGCCGCGACTGCATCCTTCGATGTACCGCCGGCTCCGACCGGGCGGGGACAGACGCGCCGGGCCGGTGCGTGTTTGATGGGTGGGTGACTCTGCCCCGCCCTCACCGCGACGACGTGTTCATCGCCGCCGGCGGCCTCATCGGCGGACTGCTGCTGTGGGCCGTCGGGCTGCACACCCAGGGCGGCCGGCTCTTCCCCGCGCACTGGGTGGCGCTGGTGCCGCTGGCCGTGATGGCCGGGCTTGAGCTGCTGCGCCGGACGATGCCCCGTACAGCCCTTGTCGCCGGCACGCTGGCGATCGTGGCGGACCAGTTCACCACCGGCAGCGTGGCGACGGTCCTGATGTTCACGGACATCGTCTACGCGGCGGTGGTGTACGGCACGCCGGCCTCCGCCCGGCGGATCCCGGTCACCACCGGACTGATCAGTGTGGCGGCGACCATAGGTTACGTGGCCTGGTACCGCGACCCGGAGGCGCTGCTCGTCGGCATGGTCGTCGGTCTGGTCTCCTTCGCGCCCGCCACCACCGGCGCCCTGGTGCGCGCGCACCGGCAGGCGGCGGAGACGGCGACGCTGCGCGCCCAGCAGACCGCGCTGCTCGCCGAGATGGACCGCACCCAGGCGGTGACGGCGGAGCGGGCCCGGATGGCCCGGGAGCTGCACGACATGGTCGCCAACCATCTGTCGGCGATCGCCATCCACTCCACGGCCGCGCTGTCGATCGACGACGAGGCCACCACCCGGCAGGCGCTGAACGTGATCCGGGAGAACAGCGTCGAGGGGCTCGCCGAGATGCGGCGGCTGATCGGGCTGCTGCGGGACAGCAGCGGCGACGCGGAGCCGGCCGCCTCCCCCACGCTCGCCGGCGTGGACGCGCTCCTCGCGCAGGCCATGGCCAACGGCGCCTCCAGCGGGCTGACGTTCACGTTGGACGACGCTCGCCGGCCCCGGCAGGAGCCGCTGCCCGCCCCGGTCGAGCTCGCCGCGTACAGGATCGTGCAGGAGTCGCTGACCAATGCCCTCAAGCACGCCCCGGCCGGTCCGGTCACGGTGACCCTCGGCCAGGACGACCGGGCTCTGACCGTACGGGTGACCAGCACCTTCGGCGACCGGCCGGGGCCGCGGGCGCCGGGGTCGGGGGCGGGTCTGGTCGGCATGCGGGAGCGGGTGGCCCTGCTCGGCGGGGTCTTCGAGGCGGGCCCGGTCACCGCCGCCGACGGCGTGAAGATCTGGCAGGTGCGGGCGGAGCTGCCCGCCGAGGAGAGGACGCCCAAGCCATGACGATCCGGGTGGTGGTCGCCGAGGACCAGAGCGCGGTGCGCGCCGGTCTGGTGCTGATCCTGGGGAGCTCGCCGGAGATCGAGGTGGTGGGTGAGGCGGCGGACGGGGAGCAGGCCGTGGAGCTCGCCCGCGAGCTCCGTCCCGACCTCGTGCTGATGGACATTCAGATGCCCCGGATGGACGGGGTGAGCGCGACCCGGCAGGTGGTCGCCGAGGGGCTTGCCGACGTGCTCGTGCTGACCACGTTCGATCTGGACGAGTACGTCTTCGGGGCGCTGCGGGCGGGGGCTTCGGGGTTCCTGCTGAAGAACACCGACGCCAAGGAGCTGATCGAGGCGGTACGGACGGTGGCGCGCGGCGAGGGTCTGATCGCCCCGGCGGTGACCCGGCGGCTCATCGCCGAGTTCGCGGCACCGCGGCCCGTACGCTCCCCCGACGCGCCGGATCCCGCAGTGCTCGACGTCCTGACGCGCCGGGAGCGCGAGGTGCTGTCGTGCCTGGGGCAGGGTCTGGCCAACGCGGAGATCGCGGTGCGGCTGGAGATGGCGGAGGCAACCGTCAAGACGCATGTCAGCCGGTTGCTGGGCAAGCTGGAGCTGCGCAGTCGGGTCCAAGCGGCTGTCCTGGCGCAGGAGTTGGGGGTCTGACCCCTTAACCTCCCCCAGTCGCACCATCTATGGTCTGGACCTATTGACGATTGGTCCAGACCTTCCTACGCTCACGGCGCGCACAGTTCACGGACCCAACCCCCACCTTGCCCGTCCGCAACTTGAGGAGCACAGTTGAGCACTCAAGCCTCCGTGCACCAACCACGCTTCAGATCCCGGGTCGCTGCCGGGCTGACCGCGCTGCTGCTGCCGCTCGCCGCGATGGTCGGTCTGGCCACCCCCGCCGAGGCCGCCGAGTCGGCCACCGCCACGTACACCAAGGTCTCCGACTGGGGCAGCGGCTTCGAGGGCAAGTGGACGGTGAAGAACACCGGCACCACGACCCTCAGCGCCTGGACCGTCGAGTGGGACTTCCCCGCCGGTACCGCCGTCACCTCCGCCTGGGACGCCACCGTCACCAGCTCCGGCACCCACTGGACCGCCAAGAACGTCGGCTGGAACGGCACTCTCGCCCCGGGCGCCACCGTCTCCTTCGGCTTCAACGGCACCGGCGGCGGCTCCCCCTCCGGCTGCAAGATCAACGGCGCCTCCTGCGACGGCGGCTCGCAGCCCGGCGACGCCCGGCCGAGCGCCCCCGGCACCCCCGTCGCCTCCGACATCACCAACACCTCGGTCAAGCTGACCTGGACCGCCGCCACCGACGACAAGGGCGTCAAGAACTACGACGTCCTGCGCGACGGCGCCAAGGTCGCCACGGTCACCGGCCTGACCTGGACCAACACCGGTCTGACCGCCGGCACCGACTACACCTACACGGTCCAGGCCCGGGACACCGCCGACCAGACCGGCCCGGTCAGCGGCGCCGCGTCGGTCCGTACCACCGGAGGCGGCACGGGCCCCGGCCCGAGCTCCACGGTCAAGCTGGGCTACTTCACCAACTGGGGCGTCTACGGCCGCAACTACCACGTCAAGAACCTGGTGACGTCCGGCTCCGCGTCGAAGATCACGCACATCAACTACGCCTTCGGCAACGTCCAGGGCGGCAAGTGCACCATCGGTGACGCCTACGCCGACTACGACAAGGCCTACACCGCCGACCAGTCCGTCGACGGCAAGGCCGACACCTGGGACCAGCCGCTGCGCGGCAACTTCAACCAGCTGCGCAAGCTCAAGGCGCAGTACCCGCACATCAAGGTGCTGTGGTCCTTCGGCGGCTGGACCTGGTCCGGCGGCTTCGGCCAGGCCGTGCAGAACCCGGCCGCCTTCGCCCAGTCCTGCTACGACCTGGTCGAGGACCCGCGCTGGGCCGACGTCTTCGACGGCATCGACCTGGACTGGGAGTACCCCAACGCCTGCGGTCTGTCCTGCGACACCAGCGGACCGGCCTCCTTCAAGAACATGATGCAGGCCATGCGCGCCAAGTTCGGCACGAAGAACCTGGTCACAGCGGCCGTCACCGCCGACGCCTCGGCCGGCGGCAAGATCGACGCGGCCGACTACGCGGGCGCGGCGCCGTACATGGACTGGTTCAACGTCATGACGTACGACTTCTTCGGCGCGTGGGCGGCCAAGGGCCCGACGGCCCCGCACTCCCCGCTCACCTCCTACCCCGGCATCCCGCAGGCGGGCTTCAACTCCGCCGAGGCGATCGCCAAGTTCAAGGCGAAGGGCGTCCCCGCCGCCAAGCTGCTCCTCGGCATCGGCTTCTACGGCCGCGGCTGGACCGGCGTGACCCAGAAGGAGCCCGGCGGCACCGCCACCGGACCGGCGCAGGGCACGTACGAGCAGGGAATCGAGGACTACAAGGTCCTCAAGAACTCCTGCCCGGCTGGGGGCACCTCCCAGACGGAGTCTGGGGGAGGCACCGTCGCCGGCACCGCCTACGCCCACTGCGGCACCAACTGGTGGAGCTACGACACCCCCGCCACGGTCACGTCCAAGATGGGCTGGGCCAAGAACCAGGGCCTGGGCGGCGCCTTCTTCTGGGAGTTCAGCGGTGACACCAGCAACGGCGAGCTGGTCAGCGCCATCAACAGCGGCCTGAGGTAGCGGCCACGGATCAGCGGGGGCGGCGCAGCACGCCGTCCCCGCTGTACTCCACATGGTGCGGGACCACCCGGCAGGCGTCGCCGAGCACCGCGACCGCCGCCCGGTAGTCCTTCTCCGTCTCGACGTCGTACAGCCGCACCGGCGGGTGCGGCTGTACGCGTTCCGCCCAGTGGAGCAGCTCGGCCGGCCGGCCGGGGGCGCTGACCGTCAGCGTCGCCGGGTCGGCCATCAGTCCGTCCCCGGTCGCCTTGAGGACCGCCTCCTTGCGCGCCCAGTACCGGATGAAGGCGGCGCGCCGCTCGGACTCCGGCAGCCGGTCCAGCTCCGCGCGCTCGACGGCGGCGAGGACGTTCAGCGGCAGCTCGCCCCGGGTCGTGGCCTGCTCGATGTCGACGCCGACCGGTCCGGTGTACGTCAGCGCGACGGCCACCATCTCCCCGGAGTGCGACAGCGACAGTTCGAGCGGGGAATCCGGCAGGCCGGGCTTGCCATGCGGACGGTCGGGCGTCCCGTCGCAGTGGTGGCAGACCGTGGTGAAGACGATCCCCGCGGGGTCCGTGCCCAGCTGTGCGGCGGTCACCTGGCGCAGCAGGGCGTGCGCCGTCAGATACAGCGCCCGCGGTTCGTCCCGCAGGAACGCGTCGTAGCGGGCCCGCTCCCCCTCGTCGAGCAGGGCGAGCAGGGCGGGAGAGGGTACGGAAACGGCCCTGGCGGTCCACACATGGCACTCACCGGGCCGTACGACTGCTACGGGGTCGCTCACGCGACGTTGACCCTCTGTCCGGGCGGCGCCGCCTCGAGCCAGGCCAGGAAGCCGGTGAGCGCGTCCTCGCTCATGGCCAGCTCCACCCGGGTCCCCTGGTGGAGACAGCCCAGCACCACGGCGTCGGAGAGCAGCGCGAGCTCCTCCTCGCCCTCGGGCATGCGGCGGGCCAGCACCTCGATGGACGAGCGCTCCAGGACGCGGCGGGGGCGGGGCGCATACGAGAAGACCCGGAACCAGCCGATCCGGTCACCGCTGTAGCGGGCGACGCCGTACACCCAGCCCTTGCCGGACGGGTCGGGTTTCTCGGGGACGTTCCAGCGCAGACTGCAGTCGAAGGTCCCGCCGGAGCGCTGGATCAGCCGCCGCCGCAGTCCGAAGACGAAGAGCCCGATCACCACCAGTGCGACTACCAGGCCGCCCACGAGCAGAGCGAGGAACATCTTCACCGACCTCCTCGCTTCGTCCCGTAACCGTCATACACAGTGGATCTGCATCGCCTCAGCCGCGACACGGTCTGGAAAATTCCAGTCGTGCCGCGGCTGAGGTTCAAACTCTCGGTGCGGAGCGCCTTAGCGCACCGCGACCGCGCGCAGCCGGACATCGGCGCGGCGCTCGGCGGCCGCGTCCGACTCGGACTTCGCTCGCTCCAGCGCACGCTCGGCGCGCTGGGCGTCGATCTCGTCCGCCAGCTCGGCGATCTCCGCGAGCAGCGACAGCTTGTTGTCGGCGAACGAGATGAATCCGCCGTGCACGGCGGCGACGACAGTGTCGCCCTCGCTCGTACGGATGGTCACCGGGCCCGACTCCAGCACACCGAGCAGCGGCTGGTGGCCGGGCATGACGCCGATGTCGCCGGAGGTGGTACGCGCGATGACCAGGGTGGCCTCGCCGGACCAGACACTCCGGTCCGCGGCGACCAGCTCGACGTGCAGCTCAGCAGCCAAGGGTGGCTCCTCGGGTCACCACCCGGCGGAAGTGCCGGGTGTTGGGTCATAAGTCTAGTAGGGCCGCGGGCACCGATGCGCCGGGCCATGCCCCTGGGCCTTACGGCCGGGGGCGTGCCGAGGGGGGCGGGGCGAACCCGCCCCCCTCGAAGAGAGCACGGGGTCAGGAGACGCCGAGCTCCTTGGCGTTGGCCTTGAGGTCCTCAATGCCACCGCACATGAAGAACGCCTGCTCGGGGAAGTGGTCGTACTCACCGTCGCAGATCGCGTTGAACGCGGCGATCGACTCGTCGAGCGGCACGTCCGAGCCGTCCACGCCGGTGAACTGCTTGGCGACGTGGGTGTTCTGCGACAGGAAGCGCTCCACACGACGGGCGCGGTGGACAACGAGCTTGTCCTCCTCGCCGAGCTCGTCGATACCGAGGATCGCGATGATGTCCTGGAGGTCCTTGTACTTCTGCAGGATTCCCTTGACGCGCGTGGCGGCGTCGTAGTGGTCCTGCGCGATGTAGCGCGGGTCCAGGATCCGGGACGTGGAGTCCAGCGGGTCCACGGCCGGGTAGATGCCCTTCTCGGAGATCGGACGGGAGAGAACCGTCGTCGCGTCGAGGTGGGCGAAGGTGGTGGCCGGGGCCGGGTCGGTCAGGTCGTCCGCGGGGACGTAGATCGCCTGCATCGACGTGATCGAGTGACCACGCGTCGAGGTGATGCGCTCCTGCAGCAGACCCATCTCGTCGGCCAGGTTCGGCTGGTAACCCACCGCGGACGGCATACGGCCGAGCAGGGTGGACACCTCGGAGCCGGCCTGGGTGTACCGGAAGATGTTGTCGATGAAGAAGAGCACGTCCTGCTTCTGCACATCGCGGAAGTACTCCGCCATGGTCAGACCCGCCAGGGCGACGCGCAGACGGGTGCCCGGGGGCTCGTCCATCTGACCGAAGACCAGGGCGGTCTTGTCGATGACGCCCGAGTCGGACATCTCCTCGATGAGGTCGTTGCCCTCACGGGTACGCTCACCGACGCCCGCGAACACCGACACACCGTCGTGGTTGTTGGCGACGCGGTAGATCATTTCCTGGATCAGAACGGTCTTGCCGACACCGGCACCACCGAACAGACCGATCTTTCCACCCTTGACGTACGGAGTGAGAAGGTCGATGACCTTGACGCCGGTCTCGAACATCTCGGTCTTCGACTCGAGCTGGTCGAAGGTGGGCGCCTTGCGGTGGATCGCCCAGCGCTCGCCGATGTTGGCGTTCTCCTCGGGAACGTTCAGCACCTCACCGAGGGTGTTGAACACCTTGCCCTTGGTGAAGTCGCCGACCGGGACGGTGATGCCGTCGCCCGTGTCGGTCACCGGGGCCTGGCGGACCAGACCGTCGGTGGGCTGCATCGAGATCGCGCGGACCAGGCCCTCGCCCAGGTGCTGGGCGACCTCGAGGGTCAGCGTCTTGAGCGCGCCGTCCTCGGCCGGGTCGGCGACCTGGACGGTCAGCGCGTTGTAGATCTCCGGCATCGCGTCGACGGGGAACTCCACGTCGACGACCGGGCCGATGACCCGGGCGACGCGGCCCGTGGCGGCGGCCGTCTCAACAGAGGTCGTCATTACTTGTCACTCCCCGCGGTCGCGTCGGCCAGGGCGCTGGCGCCACCGACGATCTCGCTGATTTCCTGGGTGATTTCGGCCTGGCGGGCCGCGTTGGCAAGCCGGGAGAGGCTCTTGATGAGCTCCCCGGCGTTGTCGGTCGCCGACTTCATCGCGCGGCGGGTGGCGGCGTGCTTGGAGGCAGCGGCCTGGAGCAGCGCGTTGTAGATCCGGCTCTCGACGTAGCGCGGCAGGAGGGCGTCGAGGACGTCCTCAGCCGACGGCTCGAAGTCGAACAGCGGAAGGATCTCGCCCTTCGTCCCCGACTCCTCCGCAGCCTTCTCGAGGCTGAGCGGCAGCAGCCGGCTCTGCACGGGGGTCTGCGTGAGCATCGAGATGAACTCGGTGAACACGATGTGGAGCTCGTCCACACCGCCCTCGGCCGTGTCCTTCTCGATCGCCGCGATCAGCGGCGCCGCGACAGCCTTGGCGTCCGCGTACGTCGGGTTGTCGGTGAAGCCCGTCCACGACTCCGTGACCTTGCGCTCACGGAAGCCGTAGTACGCCACACCCTTGCGGCCGACGATGTAGGCGTCGACCTCCTTGCCCTCGCCGCGGAGGCGCTCGGTGAGCTCCTCCGCCGCCTTGATGGCGTTGGACGAGTAGCCGCCCGCGAGGCCGCGGTCGCTCGTGATGAGCAGAATCGCGGCACGCGTCGGGTTCTCGGCCTCGGTGGTGAGGGCGTGGTTCGTCGTCGACCCCGTCGCCACCGCGGTGACCGCGCGGGTCAGCTCGGTCGCGTACGGCGTGGAGGCCGCCACCTGGCGCTGCGCCTTGACGATGCGCGAGGCGGCGATCATCTCCATCGCCTTGGTGATCTTCTTGGTCGCGGTGACGGACTTGATACGACGCTTGTAGACCCGGAGCTGCGCTCCCATGAGTCAGGTCCCTTCCGTCGTTACTTGGCCGTGCTGACCGGAGCGTCCTCGCCCAGAAGCTTGCCGTCCGAGGTCTCGAACTGCTGCTTGAAGGCGGCGATCGCGTCGGCGACGGAGGTGAGGGTGTCGTCCGACATCTTGCCGCCCTCGGCGATGCTGGTCAGGAGGTCCTTGCGCTCGCGGCGCAGGTACTCCAGCAGCTCGGCCTCGAAACGACGGATGTCGGCGACCGGGACGTCGTCCATCTTGCCGGTGGTACCGGCCCAGACGGAGACGACCTGCTCCTCGACGGGCATCGGCATGTACTGGCCCTGCTTCAGCAGCTCGACCATGCGCTTGCCGCGCTCCATCTGAGCCTTGGAGGCCGCGTCCAGGTCGGAACCGAAGGCGGCGAACGCCTCCAGCTCGCGGTACTGGGCGAGGTCCACGCGCAGACGGCCGGAGACCTGCTTCATGGCCTTGTGCTGGGCGGAGCCACCGACACGGGAGACCGAGATACCGACGTTCAGGGCCGGACGCTGACCGGCGTTGAACAGGTCGGACTCGAGGAAGCACTGACCGTCGGTGATGGAGATGACGTTGGTCGGGATGAACGCCGACACGTCGTTGGCCTTGGTCTCGACGATCGGGAGACCGGTCATCGAACCGGCGCCCATCTCGTCGGAGAGCTTGGCGCAACGCTCCAGCAGACGGGAGTGCAGGTAGAAGACGTCACCCGGGTACGCCTCACGGCCCGGCGGGCGGCGCAGCAGCAGGGACACGGCGCGGTAGGCGTCGGCCTGCTTCGAGAGGTCGTCGAAGATGATCAGGACGTGCTTGCCGTCGTACATCCAGTGCTGGCCGATGGCCGAGCCGGTGTACGGGGCGAGGTACTTGAAGCCGGCCGGGTCGGACGCGGGGGCGGCGACGATCGTCGTGTACTCGAGCGCGCCGGCCTCCTCCAGGGCACCGCGCACGGACGCGATGGTGGAGCCCTTCTGGCCGATGGCGACGTAGATGCAGCGGACCTGCTTCTTCGGGTCGCCGGAGCGCCAGTTGTCACGCTGGTTGATGATCGTGTCGACGGCCAGCGCGGTCTTGCCGGTCTGACGGTCGCCGATGATCAGCTGACGCTGACCACGGCCGATCGGCACCATCGCGTCGACGGCCTTGTAGCCGGTCTGCATCGGCTCGTGCACCGACTTACGCGCCATGACGCCCGGGGCCTGCAGCTCCAGGGCGCGACGGCCTTCGGTCTCGATCTCGCCGAGGCCGTCGATCGGGTTGCCGAGCGGGTCGACGACGCGACCCAGGTAGCCCTCGCCTACACCGACGGAGAGAACCTCACCGGTGCGCTGCACCGGCTGGCCCTCCTCGATACCGCTGAACTCGCCGAGAACGATCGCACCGATCTCGCGCTCCTCGAGGTTGAGGGCGAGACCGAGGGTGCCGTCCTCGAACTTCAGCAGCTCGTTCGCCATGGCCGAGGGAAGACCCTCGACCTTCGCGATGCCGTCGCCGGCCAGGCTGACCGTGCCGACCTCCTCGCGCGAGGCCGCGTCCGGCTTGTACGACTGGACAAAGTTCTCCAGCGCGTCCCGGATCTCCTCCGGCCGGATCGTGAGCTCCGCCATCTGGGTTCCCTGCTCTCCTTGTTGGGCCCGAAGTTTCTTTGGGGGTCTGGGGGCCGACCCCCAGGAATCTTCTGCAATCTCTGCACGGCCCAACCGGGCCGCTGGTGATGCTTGTTGAGTTGGTGCCGACGCGGAGCGTCAGCCGGCGAGCCGTCGGGACGCCTCTTCGAGGCGCTCCGAGATGGTGCCGTTGATGATCTCGTCACCGACGCGCACCGAGATCCCGCCGAGGACCGCCGGGTCCACGTCCAGGTTCAGGTGCATCTGGCGCCCGTACACCTTGGCCAGCACGGCGCCGAGGCGCTGCTTCTGCCCGTCGGTCATGGGCACCGCCGTGGTGACGACGGCGACCATGCGGTCCCGGCGCGCCGCGGCGAGCTTGGACAGGGACTCGAGTCCCGCTTCCAGGCTACGTCCCCGGGGCTGGGTCACCAGACGGACGACCAGGCGCTCGGTGACCGCGTCGGCCCGGCCGCCGAGCAGGCTGCGCAGCAGCTCACCCTTGGCGGACGCCGCCGCGGCCCGGTCGGTCAGCGCCGAGCGGAGCTCGGTGCTGGAGGCGACGATCCGGCCGAACCGGAACAGCTCGTCCTCGACGCTGTCGAGCACACCGGCCTGCTGCGCCGCGGTGAGGTCGGCGATGTTCGCCAGCTCCTCGACCCCGTCGACCAGGTCGCGCGACTGCGACCAGCGGGAACGGACCATGCCGGAGACCAGGTCGACGGTCTCGCCGCCCACCTGACCGCTGAGCAGTCGCCGGGCCAGCTCGGCCTTGGCCTCACCGGCCTGCGCCGGGTCGGTCAGGACCCGACGCAGCGACACCTCGCGGTCGAGCAGCGCGGTAACGGCGGCCAGCTCCTGTGCGAGGTTCGCCGCGTCGACCGAGGTGTTGTCGGTCAGCGCGTCGAGACGCCCGCGCGCGGCAGCCAGTGCCTCGCGGCTCGCTCCGTTCATCGGGCGGCCTCGGCCTTCTCCTCGAGCTCGTCGAGGAAGCGGTCGATGGTGCGGCTCTGGCGGGCGTGGTCCTCGAGGGACTCGCCGACCAGCTTGCCGGCCAGGTCGGTGGCGAGCTTGCCCACGTCCTGACGCAGCGCGGTCGCCGCGGCCTTGCGGTCGGCCTCGATCTGGGCGTGGCCGAGAGCGATGATCTCGTCGCGCTGGCGCTGGCCTTCCGCCTTCATCTCCTGGATGAGAGCGGTGCCCTGCTCCGTGGCCTCCTGGCGAAGACGCGCGGCCTCGTGGCGGGCCTCGGCGAGCTGAGCCTTGTACTGCTCCAGCACGCTCTGAGCCTCGATCTTGGCCGCCTCGGCCTTCTCGATGCCGCCCTCGATGGCCTCGCGGCGCTGCTCCAGAACCTTGTTGATGTTCGGAAGGAGCTTCTTGGCGAGGAAGCCGAAGACGATGACGAAGGCGATCAGGCCGATGACGAGCTCGTCGAGATGCGGGACGAGAGGATTCTGAGGCTCCTCCGCCTGCGCAAGAAGCAGAGCGTTCACATCAGTGCCTTCCGTGAAAGGGGTTGGGCTGTCGGTCCGGCTTACTTGTAGACGAAGCCCATGACGATGCCGATGAGGGCGAGCGCCTCACAGAAGGCGAAACCCATGATCTGGTTGGTACGGATCAGGCCGGCAGCCTCGGGCTGGCGGGCAAGGGCCTGGGTGCCGTTACCGAAGATGATGCCGACGCCGACGCCGGGGCCGATGGCGGCGAGGCCGTAGCCGATCGCGGAGACGTTACCGGAGACGGCGTTCTCGGCGGCGAGGGTCTGGAGAGCGGACATGCCGGTTCTTCCTTCTCTTTCAATGTCCCGGTGGGGGTTGGCCACCGGACGAATGCGGGTCTTGGGGAATGGAGCTGGCTCAGTGGTGCTCGGAGAGCGCGCCCTGTACGTAGCTGGAGGCCAGGAGCACGAAGACGTACGCCTGCACGGCCTGGATGAAGAGCTCGAAGGCGGTCATCACGATGACCATCACGAACGAGGCACCGGCGTAGACGAAGCCCAGGCCGTTCATGAGGTACCAGGTCGCCAGGGAGAACATGACGATCAGGAGGTGACCGGCGAACATGTTCGCGAACAGTCGGACCGCGTGCGTGAAGGGGCGGATGATCAGGTTCGAGAAGAACTCGAGGACCATCACGACCGGCAGGATCGGGCCGAGGTTCTTGTCGTAGCCGAGGATGTTCTTCCAGCCGCCGACGAAGCCGTGCTTCTTGAAGGTCAGGCTGATCCAGAGCACGTAGACGATCAGCGCGAGAGCGGCCGGGAAGGCGATCAGCGAGGTGACCGGGAACTGCGCGAGCGGGATGATGGACCAGAGGTTCATGATCCACACGAAGAAGAAGAGCGACACCATCAGCGGGACGTACTTCTCGCCGTCCTTCTTGCCGATGATCTCGTAGACAATGCCGCGACGCACGAAGTCGTAGCCGGCCTCGCCGATCATCTGAACCTTGCCCGGGACCATCTTGGGCTTGTTGAAGGCGGCCCAGAAGAAGCCGACGACCACGAGCGTGCTGATCAGCGCGAGCAGCATCGGCTTGGTGAAATCGAAGCCGCCGATGGTGGCGATGGGCTCGTACAGGAAGGTGTGGAGGCCCGGCGCCGGGAAACCACATCCGGAGAAGATGTGGCAATCGGGGTCGAAGGCAAGCGTCTGGTCAGCACTCACCGCGGGCTCCTTCAGCGTGGCGCATAGGTACGGCAACCTCGTTGTGTCGGCGCGGCACGCAGCCGCGGGTCGGCACTGGACTGGTCTTACGGATAAGGGGGCGGCGGTTCGGCTTCGAGCCTCGCGCTGGGACAGGCGTCAGCTCGGATGCCCGCGCCCGCAGTGCCGCAGTTGGCACCGGACGATAGCAGGATCCCGAACGGGCATTTATCCCGGCCCTACCCTTCACTTCGACGAACCCGTCTTCTCGGGCTTCTCACCCTTCGCGGCTTCGGAATCGACGTACATGATCTTCGCGGTCATGTACGCGCGCGCCTGAGCGGCGATCCAGACAATGGTCGCCGCGAGCAGGGTGAATCCGAAGGCCTTGAAGTTGAACCACGTCGTGTTCTTGAGCAGGGCCATCAACATGAAGAGCAGCAGCAGTTGGGCCGTGTAGAGCATGAGCCCCATGGCCTGGAACAGCTGCGGAAGAGACTTTGCGGTCCGCTGGAGCACCACGAGACCGATTCCCATGAAGAGGATCACCACCACCGTCCCGGCGACGGCCCCGAGCGCCCCCTTGCCGCCGGCGACCACACCGCTGATCACAGCGGCGACCGCGCCGGTGACTGCGGAGGGTACGGCGGCGTAGAGAAGGGTGCGGGCGTCGTTGGACGGCATGGCGGCATCTCCGCTTGCTGGTGGGGGCAGTGGTGTCGTCATGGACGAGCGTATGCCCGGTCCGAGGCGTGATCTCGGGGCCAAGGGACCGTCGCACTACGGCCCTTCGGCTCTGTCGCCGGGTCTCGTGAACCGTATCACAAACTATTTGAATAGGTCTTTACCCAGGGGTGTGCTGACTCTCACACATGAGAGTGACCCTGCGCGTGTGTGCAGGAAATCGAGGCGCCTTGTCTGGTAATGCGGCGGATCGCCGCATTCGTCAACTGGGCGTGCCCGCCTTACGCCGGTCCGTGAACCGGGACCGGTGACCGATGGCGGTCGCCCCATTGACCCCGGCGGGCACAGGGGTGCGCTCCTCCACCGGGGCGGCGGAGGCGGCCGGGGATCCGGCCGCCGGTTCCGTGGCGGCGAAGCGATGCCTGCGGTAGCGCGGCGGTACGAAGGATTCCGCCCAGCGCGGGGCCTGCGGCGTGAACCGCGGCAGCAGCAGGAGCACCAGTCCGGCGGCGCTCAGCACGACGATCAGCAGCACGATCCACATGGACGCCGAGTGGACCGAGTAGGCGAGCGTGCCGAAGGCGATCAGCGCCGACCAGAAGTACATGATCAGGACGGCCCGGCTGTGGGAGTGGCCGATCTCCAGGAGCCGGTGGTGGAGGTGGCCGCGGTCGGCTGCGAACGGCGACTGCCCGTGCCAGGTCCGGCGCACGATCGCAAGGATCAGGTCGGCGACCGGGATCGCGATGATCGTCAGCGGCAGCACCAGCGGGATGAAGACGGGCAGCGCCGCGTGGGTGGCCTCACGGGTGGAGCCCTCGAAGATCTTCAGGGCGTCCGGGTCGACCTGGCCGGTGATCGAGATGGCGGAGGCGGCGAGGATCAGCCCGATCAGCATCGAGCCGGAGTCGCCCATGAAGATCCGGGCCGGGTGCATGTTGTGCGGCAGGAACCCCAGGCACATGCCGATGAGCAGGACCGCGAAGAGCGTGGCGGGGGCTGCGGCCTCGATGGTGTAGCCGAACCAGATCCGGTACGCGTACAGGAAGAAGGCTCCGGCGGCGATGCAGGTCATGCCCGAGGCGAGGCCGTCGAGACCGTCGACGAAGTTGACCGCGTTGATGGTGATGACGACCAGCGCGACGGTGAGGAGCGTGCCCTGCCACTGGGTGAGGGCGACGGTGCCGACGCCGGGGATGGGCAGCCACAGGATGGTCAGACCCTGCATCACCATCACACCGGCCGCGATCATCTGCGCGCCCAGCTTGATCAGGGCGTCGATCTCGAACTTGTCGTCAAGGACGCCGATCAGCCAGATCAGGGCGGCGCCGGAGAGCAGCGCGCGGGGCTCGTTGGAGAGGTCGAAGACACTGCTGAGGTTCTCCAGGTGCGAGGCGACCAGCAGACCCGCGCACAGCCCGAAGAACATGGCGATGCCACCAAGCCGCGGTGTCGGTTCTCGGTGTACGTCTCGCGCGCGGATCTCCGGCATCGCCCCGGCCGCGATGGCGAACTTCCGCACCGGACCGGTCAGCAGGTAGGTCACCGCAGCCGTGACACAGAGCGTCAGCAGGTAATCACGCACGGGCTGCCCCACAGGAATCGCTGGCCATCTCAGCCCCACACCCTAGCTGTGCCGTCCATGTGCTCAAGGACATCGGGGGCGGGGCGATGGTTGCACGGCCCGTTTCCCTACCGTCCGTACGGAGGAAATCGCCCGGCAAGATCACGTACGTCGGCGCGGACGCGGGCCGCCTCGGCGGGGTCCTCGCTCAGCGCCGCGGTGAAGAGGGTGGCGACCTTCGCCATCTCGGCCGGGCCCATGCCCTGGGTGGTCACCGCGGCGGTGCCCAGGCGGATGCCGCGCCCGTCCCCGTAAGGCAGGGCGCAGGTGTCGAGGACGACGCCGGCGGCGGCGAGCCGCAGCCGGGCGAGGCGGCCGTCGATGCCGAGCGGGGAGGGGTCGGCGGTGATCAGGTGGGTGTCGGTGCCGCCGGTGGTGAGCGCGAAGCCCTCGGCGGCGAGGCCGGCCGCGAGGACCCGGGCATGATCCACCACCTGATGGGCGTACGCGGAGAACGCCGGTGTTGCCGCCTCTCCGAAGGCGACGGCCTTGGCGGCGATGGTGTGCATCTGGGCGCCGCCCTGGGTGAAGGGGAAGACGGCCCGGTCGATGCGCTCGGCGAGCTCGGCGCCGCACAGGATCAGTCCGCCGCGGGGGCCGCGGAGCACCTTGTGGGTGGTCGCGCAGACGACGTCCGCGTACGGCACGGGGCTGGGCGCGGCGCCGCCGGCGATCAGGCCCATGGGGTGGGCGGCGTCGGCGATCAGATAGGCCCCGACCTCGTCGGCGATCTCCCGGAAGAGGGCGTAGTCGATGTGGCGGGGGTATGAGATCGAGCCACAGACGATGGCCTTGGGGCGGTGGGTGCGGGCGAGGGTGCGGACCTGGTCGTAGTCGATGAGGCCGGTGCCGGCGTCGACGCCGTAGGGCACGAAGTCGAACCAGCGGCCGGAGAAGTTGGCGGGCGAGCCGTGGGTGAGGTGGCCGCCGAAGGCGAGTCCCATGGCCAGAACGGTGTCTCCGGGCCGGAGCAGCGCGGCGTAGGCGGCGAGGACGGCGGAGGAGCCGGAGTGGGGCTGGACGTTGGCGTGTTCGGCGCCGAAGAGGGCTTTGGCGCGGTCGACGGCGATGCGTTCGGCGGCGTCGACGAACTCGCATCCGCCGTGGTGGCGGGCGCCGGGATAGCCCTCGGCGTACTTGTTGGCGAGGGGCGAGCCGAGGGCGGCGAGCACGGCGGGGGAGGCGAAGTTCTCGGCGGCGATGAGCTGCAGGCCGTCGGCCTGGCGCCGTACCTCGCCGAGCATCACATCGGCGATCTCCGGGTCCTGCCGTCGCAGGGCGTCGAAATCCGGACCGTAGGGGGTGGCACGCACATCGTGGGAGGCGGCAGCGGGAGCAGCGGTGACCGGCATCTTGGCTCCAGGCGTGGGCTGGGCTTCAGCTCCAATGTAGGCGCGTGGCGACCCGGATGCGCGGTAGTACGGCGATCCGGGTGCACGGCTGGTTTTCGGCCACCGCGCCCCGGCCTTGGTCAGGTTCGCGCAGATACGCCGGTCAGCGCGGTCACCACCGGATCCAGCGCCTGGTTGATCTCGTCCCCGATCGAACGGAAGAACGTGATGGGCGCCCCGTAGGGGTCGTTCACCTCGTCCGCCTCCGCGCTGGGCGCCAACAGCCATCCCCGCAGCGCCGCCGCCGCACGCACCAGCGCGCGGGCCCGCTCGACCATGCCGTCGCTCAGGGGGTCCGGCAGCGTCGCGGGGTCTATGGCGCGGACCAGGCGGGTGAATTCCTTGAGGGTGAAGGTCCGCAGGCCCGCCGAGTGGCCCATCGAGATGACCTGGGCGCGGTGGTCGCGGGTCGCCGTGAGGACCAGGTCCGCGCGGATGACGTGTTCGTCGAGGAGTTCGCGGCCCACGAAGCCGGTCGCGTCGGCGCCGAAGTCCGCGAGGACGATCTCGGCGTTGGCCTCCATCGGGGCGCCCTCGTGGCCCCAGGTGCCGGCGCTCTCCACGATCAGGCCGCCCGCGAGGGGATCGCCGCCCAGGCGGTGGCTCAGGGCATGGCGGGTCAGCCGCTCGGTGATCGGCGAGCGGCAGACGTTGCCGGTGCTGACGTGGAGGATGCGGAAGGAGTTGTCGTACCCCGCTATGCCACGCCCCTCAGGGGCGGTCACAGCGCTGGTCCTCGGTTGTGCGCTCCGCTCACGGGGCCACCTCGAGGTCGGGTACGACCTTCCGGAGCTCGTCCGCGTCCAGGGCACCGGCGCGCAGCAGCACCGGCACCTTGCCGGTGACGTCGACGATCGAAGAGGGCACGATGCCCGGGGTCGGGCCGCCGTCCAGGTACACGGAGACGGAGTCGCCGAGCATCTCCTGCGCGGCGTCGCAGTCCTCCGGCGCCGGGTGTCCGGTCAGGTTGGCGGAGGAGACGGCCATCGGGCCGACCTCGGTGAGCAGCTCGATGGCGACGGGGTGCAGCGGCATCCGGATGGCGACCGTGCCACGGGTGTCCCCCAGGTCCCACTGGAGGGACGGCTGGTGCTTGGCGACCAGCGTCAGCGCGCCCGGCCAGAAGGCGTCGACGAGCTCCCACGCCTGCTCGGAGAAGTCGGTGACCAGGCCATGCAGGGTGTTCGGGGAGCCGATGAGGACCGGGGTGGGCATGTTCCGGCCGCGCCCCTTCGCCTGCAGCAGATCGGCGACCGCCTCCGAGGAGAAGGCGTCCGCACCGATGCCGTACACGGTGTCGGTGGGGAGCACGACGAGCTCGCCACGGCGGACGGCCGACGCGGCCTCACGCAGGCCCGTCGTACGGTCCGTCGCGTCGTTGCAGTCGTATCGCCGAGCCATCAGCGGGCCTCCTGGTACACGGTACGGGTGGTCACGGCGTCGCCTTGCGGGCCGTGGCGAAGCGGGGGCGGTTGTTCAGGTCCGGGTGGTCGGCTGCGTCGGCCCAGCCGGCCTCCTCGTTGAAGATCCACGGGACCTGGCCGCCCTGGGTGTCGGCGTGCTCGATCACGACGAGCCCGCCGGGCCGCAGCAGGCGGTGCGCGGTGCGCTCGATCCCGCGGATGGTGTCGAGGCCGTCCTCGCCGGAGAAGAGAGCCATCTCCGGGTCGTGGTCGCGGGCCTCGGGGGCGACGTACTCCCACTCGGTGAGCGGGATGTACGGCGGGTTGGAGATGACCAGGTCGACCTGGCCGTCGAGCTCGGGAAGGGCGCTCAGGGCGTCGCCCTGGTGGACGGTGACCCTGGACCCCTCGGCGTTCTTCCGCGTCCACACCAGCGCGTTGTCGGAGAGCTCCACCGCGTGCACGCGCGAGCGCGGCACCTCCTGGGCCATGGCCAGGGCGATGGCCCCGGAGCCCGTGCAGAGGTCCACGATGAGCGGCTCGACGACGTCCATGGCGCGCACGGCGTCTATGGCCCACCCGACGACCGACTCGGTCTCCGGGCGCGGCACGAAGACACCGGGCCCGACCTGGAGCTCCAGATAGCGGAAGAAGGCACGTCCGGTGATGTGCTGGAGCGGTTCACGCGCCTCGCGGCGGGCGATGGTCTCCCAGTACCGCGCGTCGAAGTCCGCGTCCTTGACCGTGTGCAGCTCCCCGCGCCTGACGCCGTGCACGAACGCGGCGAGCTCCTCCGCGTCGTTGCGCGGCGAGGGCACGCCGGCGTCGGCCAGCCGCTGGGTGGCCTGGGCCACTTCCGCGAGCAGCAGGTTCACGCTGGTCCTCCGTACGGGGAATGTGGCTTACGCGGCGGCGAGCTTCGCCGCGGAGTCGGCGTCGACGCAGGCCTGGATGACGGGGTCGAGCTCTCCGTCGAGCACCTGGTCCAAGTTGTACGCCTTGAAGCCGACGCGGTGGTCCGAGATGCGGTTTTCCGGGAAGTTGTACGTACGGATCTTCTCTGAGCGGTCGACCGTACGAACCTGGCTGCGGCGGGCGTCGGCGGCCTTCGACTCGGCCTCCTCCTGGGCCGCGGCGAGCAGCCTGGACCGGAGGATACGCATGGCCTGCTCCTTGTTCTGGAGCTGGCTCTTCTCGTTCTGGCAGGAGGCGACGATGCCGGTCGGCAGGTGGGTGATGCGAACCGCGGAGTCGGTGGTGTTGACGGACTGGCCGCCGGGGCCCGAGGAGCGGTAGACGTCGATGCGCAGGTCGTTGGCGTGGACCTCGA
>NZ_BMQQ01000009.1:63812-110783 GCF_014648195.1 Streptomyces purpureus | reverse complement strand
CTCGGTGGCGCCCTGGCCGCCCTTGGTCTTCACCGCGACCTGGACGTCCTTGTACCCGCCCAGCTCGGACTCGGTGGAGTCGATGATCTCGGTCTTCCAGCCGACGCGCTCGGCGTACCGCAGGTACATGCGCAGCAGGTCGCCGGCGAAGAGGGCGGACTCGTCGCCGCCCGCGCCCGCCTTGATCTCCAGGATGACGTCCTTGTCGTCGCTGGGGTCGCGCGGGACCAGGAGCAGCCGGAGCTTGTCCGTCAGCTCCTCGCGCTGCTTCTCCAGCTCCTTCACCTCGGCGGCGAAGTCGGGATCGTCGTGGGCCAGCTCGCGGGCCGTCTCGATGTCGTCCCCGCTCTGCTTCCACGAGCGGAAGGTGGCCACGATCGGCGTCAGCTCGGCGTAGCGCTTGTTGAGCTTGCGCGCGTTCGCCTGATCGGCGTGGACCGAAGGGTCGGCGAGCTTCTTCTCGAGATCGGCGTGTTCGCCGACCAGTTCCTCGACCGCCTCGAACATCGGGGGCTCCTGGTTTCGTACGGCAAGTGGGGCTGCGGGGAGACGGCAAACGCCGGTCCCGGCCACCCCCGGTCGGGGCGGCCGAAGACCGGCGCAGTGGCTCGCTACTTCTTGGAGCCGGCAGCCTTGCCGAAGCGGGCCTCGAAGCGGGCCACACGACCGCCGGTGTCGAGGATCTTCTGCTTGCCCGTGTAGAACGGGTGGCACTCGGAGCAGACCTCGGCACGGATGTTGCCGCCGTCGATCGTGCTACGGGTGGTGAACGACGCACCACAGGTGCAGCTGACCTGGGTCTCGACGTACTCGGGGTGGATGTCGCGCTTCAAGGTGTCTCCTAGTTTCGGGAGGGCACCGGGTCGCACGCGCGGGATGCGGGTGCGTGAACCGGGGCCGACGTACCAGTCTGCCAGGACCGGCCGCATCTCCCAAAACCGGGGGGTGGCCGGATCTATTCCACCGGCTTGCCTCTACTTCACGACGCCGTCGGCGGAGCCGGTGGCGGCGTCCTTGGTGGCGCTCGCCGGGATGGGACGGTCGGCCTTGAGTGCCGCCCAGACCTGCTGGGACTGGGCCTTGAGGGGGACGACCCGGTTGGGGTCGCGTTCGTCGTACGTGACCGGCAGCGTGATCATGTGGACGTCGTCGGCGCCGAGACCCTTGAGGCCGCTCGCGAAGCTCATCAGCTCGTTGACGGAGTCGAGCTCGGAGTCGGGCCGGATGGCTTTGGTGGCCGAGTCGGCGAGGTCGAGGAGCTTCTTGGGGCTGGTGAAGACGCCGACGCTCTTGACCTGATTGATGAGGGCCTTCATGAAGGCCTGCTGGAGCTGGATCCGGCCGAGGTCGCTGCCGTCGCCGACGCTCTTGCGGGTGCGGACGAGGCCGAGGGCCTGCTCCCCGTCGAGGGTGTGGGGGCCGGGCTGGAGGTCGAGGTGGCTCTTGCTGTCCTTGATCGGCTTGGTGGTGGTGATCTTCACCCCGCCGAGCTCGTCGATCAGCTTCTTGAAGCCGGTGAAGTCGACCTCGATGTAGTGGTCCATGCGGATGCCGGAGATCGACTCGACGGTCTTGACCGCGCAGGCGGGGCCGCCGACCTCGTACGCCGTGTTGAACATGGCGCGGCGCTCGCCGGTGACCTGCCTGCCCTGGCTGTCGGTGCACTGGGGGCGGTCGACGAGGGTGTCGCGCGGGACGGAGACGACGCTGGCCTTCTTGTGGCCCTCGTAGACGTGGACGATCATCGCGGTGTCGGAGCGGGCACCGCCCTCGTCCTTGCCGTAGGCGCCGTTGTCGCCCGAGCGGGAGTCGGAGCCGAGGACGAGGATGTCCATCGAGCCGTTGTCGACGTCGATCGGGCGGTCGTCGCCGAGCTGGGCGTTGATGTCGACGCCCTCGATGTTGCCGTTGAGCGAGACGTAGACGTAACCGAGTCCTCCGCCGCCGACGACCACGGCCGCGGCGGCGGTCCAGCCGGCGATGGTGACCGCCCTGCGGGTCTTCGTGGGGGGCTTGCGCCGGCGTCCGGCTCCGCGTATTCGGCCGCTCGTGCTCTGCTCGGTCATCGGCTTCCTCGGGTCAGCGGCTCAGGTCATCGGTTCACCTTGTGTGACGGCAAGGCGCCCGAAAGGGTTGCACAGGGACCTGTGAGGTTTCGGCGGGCGCGGTGTGTGGAAACACCGCGCCCACCGTGCGGGGCACGGTGGGCGCGGTGGTCTTTACGCAGGTCACGGACGGGTTACGACGGCGGGGCCGGCGAGGCGTCCGTGTGGTGAAGGTCTCGTCGGGGAAAGCCGGTTACGCGGCTCAGCCGAAGAGGTTGAAGGACGTGAATCCGACGCCCATCTTCACCTTGGCGGCGGTGGCGAACGGCGTGGTGGCGTTGCCGGTGCCCTTGTAGGCCCACATCGACCCGGCCGAGTCACGCACCAGGAAGTCGGCCTTGTTGTCGCCGGTCAGGTCGCCGGTGGTGACGAAGGCGTTGAAGTTCCACCCCTTGCCGACCAGCACACGGCCGGAGATGGGAGCGGTCGGGTGACCGGTTCCCTTGTACATCCACAGCCGGTTGGCGGTGTCACGGGTGATGATGTCGGGCTTGCCGTCACCGCTGTAGTCACCCTTGCCGTACACGGCGTACGAGCTCCAGCCGACGCCGATCTTGACCTTGGCGGCGAAGGAACCGTTGCCACGGCCGCCCCACATCCACAGGTTCCCGGAGGAGTCCTTGGCGATGAGGTCGGGGTTGCCGTCCTGGTTGAGGTCACCGGGGATGGTGATGTCCTTGAAGCCACTCCAGCCGACACCGATGCGGGTCTCGGTCCACTCGTACCCGATGGACTCGCCCCGCCACTCGTAGCGGGCCCAGTACAGCTCGCCGGCCGGCGTGCGGAAGACGATGTCCTGGTTGGCGTCCTTGTTGAGGTCGCCCTGGCGGATCACGTTGACGTTGTTCCACACACCCAGGGACTCGTCCAGGCCGAGCGAGGTGCCGCGCGACCTGTAGATGTAGGTGTTGTAGTTCGTCTTACGGGCGATCACGTCGGCCTTGTTGTCGTCCGTCAGGTTGGCGTCGTCCACCACGGAGGCCACCTGCGGCGTGAACGTGCTGACCTTCGTGAACACGCTCAGCGCGCCCGCGGCGATGCAGTCCCGGACGCCCCAGGAGACGATGCCGACGACCCGGCCGCCGACGACGAGCGGACCGCCCGAGTCGCCGTTGCACGGCGAGACGGTGCCCGCGTCGGACCCCGTGGCCGGCTCGCCCGCGCAGAACATCTGGCCGGCGACGAACGTGTCCTTCGCGTCCGCCCAGCCGGGGCAGGACGCGTCGGGCTGGATCTTGAGGCTCGCCTGCTTCAGCGTCTCCGAGCCCGCCGAACCGGGCGTACCGCTGGTGCGGCCCCAGCCGTACACCGTGCCCTTGGTGCCCGGCTTGTACGAGGCCGTGTCGGTCGGCGCCGCGATCGGCAGCGTCTTGAACGGCATCGGGCGGTCCAGGGTGAGGACCGCGACGTCGCCCCTGATCGCCGCGTCGTTGTAGGCCGGGTTGAGCCAGGCCCGCTTCGGCACGGCCAGCAGGCCGCCGTGGAACTGCCAGTTGCCGTTCGCGTCCTCGCTGGCCCGCTGGGTGGCACCGGCGACGACGGCACCGGAGGTGCCCCAGTCCGCGCCGTGGACGCAGTGGGCGGCGGTGAGCACCTTCGCGGGGGCGATGAGCGTGCCGCCACAGAAGAAGCCCTCGCCGGTCGCCTTGTCGACGCCGTACAGCTGCACCATCCACGGGGCCGCGCCCGCGGGGGTGTCGACGCCACCGATGATCTTCGGGTCGGCGCCGTTCGGCGACGTGGAGGACTTGGGGGTCTTGGGGGCCTCGGAAGCGCCCTCGTCCTGCTTGGTGTCCTTCGGCAGGGCGTTGAGCGCACCCTCGGCGCGCTTCTTCAGCTCGGCCTTCGACGCCACCTCGGGCGCCGGGAGTTCGACGGCGGGCCGGGGGGTCTCCGCGGCCTGTGCCGGTACGGCCGTCAGGACCGCGCCGCCGAGCGCGAGCGCGGCGACAGCCGCGGGGAGAGCCGTCCTGGCTCTCCGGTGAGCAAGTGTCACGCAGTTCTCCTATCGAAAGTGTCGTAGTTCGAAGGAGAGAGAAGAGATCCCACACGGGGCGTGCCGCCCGGCGACTTCAGGGCATGGCTCCGCCAACTCAGTAGGCGCATTCGGAAATACGTTCCCCCCACTTACGACACGGTGATCGTACAACGCGCAACCGCCCCCGTCACCGGAGTGACGGGGGCGGCTGGTGCTACGACCTGAGACGGCGTCAGTCGTTGTTCGACGACGGCGTGGTCTTCTGGATCTGCAGCAGGAACTCACCGTTCGACTTGGTCGACTTGAGCTTGTCGAGCAGCAGCTCGATCGCCTGCTGCTGGTCGAGCGCGTGGAGCACGCGACGCAGCTTCCAGGTGATCGCCAGCTCGTCGCTGCCGAGCAGGATCTCTTCCTTACGCGTACCGGACGCGTCGACGTCCACCGCCGGGAAGATGCGCTTGTCGGCGAGCTTCCGGTCGAGCTTGAGCTCCATGTTGCCGGTGCCCTTGAACTCCTCGAAGATCACCTCGTCCATCCGCGAGCCGGTGTCGACCAGCGCGGTGGCCAGGATGGTCAGCGAGCCGCCGTCCTCGATGTTGCGCGCCGCACCGAAGAAGCGCTTCGGCGGGTAGAGCGCGGTCGAGTCGACACCACCGGACAGGATGCGGCCGGAGGCCGGCGCCGCGAGGTTGTACGCGCGGCCCAGGCGGGTGATCGAGTCGAGCAGGACGACCACGTCGTGGCCCAGCTCCACGAGCCGCTTGGCGCGCTCGATGGCGAGCTCGGCGACGGTGGTGTGGTCCTCGGCCGGGCGGTCGAAGGTCGAGGAGATGACCTCGCCCTTGACCGACCGCTGCATGTCGGTGACCTCTTCCGGACGCTCGTCGACCAGGACGACCATCAGGTGGCACTCGGGGTTGTTGTGGGTGATCGCGTTGGCGATCGCCTGCATGATCATGGTCTTGCCGGTCTTCGGCGGGGCCACGATCAGGCCTCGCTGGCCCTTACCGATCGGCGACACGAGGTCGATGATGCGGGTGGTCAGCACGCCCGGGTCGGTCTCCAGACGGAGCCGGTCCTGCGGGTAGAGCGGGGTCAGCTTGTTGAACTCGGGGCGGCCACGGCCCGATTCGGCGGCCATGCCGTTGGCCGAGTCCAGCCGGACCAGCGCGTTGAACTTCTCGCGGCGCTCGCCCTCCTTCGGCTGGCGCACGGCGCCGGTGACGTGGTCACCCTTGCGCAGGCCGTTCTTGCGGACCTGGGCGAGGGAGACGTACACGTCGTTCGGGCCGGGCAGGTAGCCGGAGGTCCGGATGAACGCGTAGTTGTCGAGGATGTCGAGGATGCCCGCGACGGGGATCAGCACGTCGTCCTCGTTGACCTGCGGCTCCGCGCCGAAGTCGTCACGGCCGCGACGGCCACGGCGGTCGCGGTAGCGGCCGCGACGGCCACGACGGCCGCCCTCGTCGTCGAAGTCGTCCTGCGGGCCGCCCTGGGGGCCCTGCGGGCCGCCCTGGCGCTGCTGGCGCTGACCGCCCTGGCCACCGCCGCCCTGCTGGTCGTCGCCCTTGCCGCGGTCGCGGCGGTCGCGCTGACGCTCACGGCGGTCGCCGCGCTCGCCCCGCTCACCGCGGTCGCGGCGGCCACGGCCCTCGGCGCCGTCGACGGCGGCCTCGGCCTTGGCCTCGGGCTGCGCGTCGATCCGCGCCTCGGTCTTCGTCTCCGCCTTGGCCTCGGCCTTGGTCTCGCCCTCCGGGCTGCCGGCCGGCGCGGTGGCACGGCGACGACGGCGCTCGCCCACGGGCTGGTCGTCGCTGGCGGGCTGGCCCGGGATGTCGATCTGCTGCTGGGCGACGGCCTTCTCGGCCTTCTCCGCCTTGGGCGCGGCCGCGGCGGTGTCCTCGCCCGTACGGGCCTTGGAGGTGGCGCGGCGCTTCGGCTTGGTCTCGGCGGCTTCGGCGGCCGGACCGGCGCTCTTGGCGGCGCCGCCGGAGGCCTGCGCCTCCTTGATGACCTCGATCAGCTGGCTCTTGCGCATCCGCGCGGTGCCCCTGATGCCGAGGCCGGACGCGACCTGCTGCAGCTCGGCCAGGACCATGCCCTCGAGGCCGGTGCCGGAGCGGCGGCGCCGTGCGGTGGTGCCAGTGGCAGCACCTGCGGCGGGCGCGGCGTTGTCGACGTTGGTGTCGGCAGTCACGCCCATCAGATCGGTGGTGTCGCTCACGAAGGGTCCTTCCCTGGAGCGGACGTCGGCCATCTGGCTCGGCGACCGGTTGTGCTGTCCGACTACGGCTCTTGGCTTGTGAGCCGGTCGGGGCGGTGGTCCCGCCGGGTACGGCGGAGAGAAAAGTGTGCTGTGGGTCCGGCCCGAGGCCCCCTGTGCTCGGCCCGCTCCTGGGGAAAGCGAGGGGTGTCGTGCCGGTTCCGGAGCGTGCTCGAAACTGCTCAGGCAGGCTGCTCAGGCAGTTTGGGGAGGCTCCCGGAAGAATGGCGGTCCCGGATAGGGACACTCAGCACCGCGCCACAACGACGTCGGGTGCAGACTTGAGGTTAACACTACCGGCTCCATCAAACATTCCCCCTCTCCATCACCGGCAATCTCGTGTCACTGCGCGTTACGGAGCGAGCGGCAGAACACTCGCGCCGGAACCGTCGAGCGCCAGGCGGTTGGCCGCCCAGCCCTCGCCCGCCAGGAGCGCGACCTTGTCGGCCGCGCCGTCCTCGACCAGCGCGAGCACCGTGGGGCCCGCACCGGAGATGACCGCGGGGACACCGTCCGCACGCAGTCGGTTCACCAGGTCGAGGCTCTGCGGCATCGCGGGGCCCCGGTACTCCTGGTGCAGCCGGTCCTCGGTGGCCGCGAGCAGCAGTTCGGGGCGCCTGGTCATCGCCTCGACGAGCAGGGCCGCGCGGCCCGCGTTCACGGCCGCGTCGACGTGCGGAACGGTGCGCGGCAGCAGGCCGCGGGCGGTCTCGGTGAGCACCGGCTTTCCGGGGACGAAAACCACCGGAACGATGGAATTCGCGGGTTCCATCCTGATCGCCTTGGCCGCGCCGCTCTCGGTCCAGGCGAGGGTGAAGCCGCCGAGCAGACAGGCGGCGACGTTGTCGGGGTGGCCCTCGATCTCGGTGGCGAGCTCGAGCAGGGCCGCGTCGTCGAGCTTGGCGTCGCCGCCTATCGTCACCGCGCGTGCGGCGACGATGCCGGCGCAGATGGCGGCCGACGAGGAGCCGAGGCCGCGGCCGTGCGGGATGCGGTTGGCGCAGACGACCTCGAGGCCGCGCGGCTGCCCGCCGAGCAGGTCGAAGGCAGTGCGCAGGGAGCGTACGAGCAGGTGCTTCTCGTCGCGGGGGAGCGTCTCGGCACCCTCGCCGGCGATGTCGATGTGCAGCCCGGAGTCGGCGACCCGGACGACGACGTCGTCGTACAGCCCCAACGACAGGCCGAGGGCGTCGAAGCCCGGGCCGAGGTTGGCACTGGTGGCGGGAACGCGCACCCGTACGGCGGCGGCGCGGAACGCTGGACCGGCCATCGCTCGATGACTCTCCTTGGCTTTGACTACGGGTTTTCTGGAGGAAGTACGAAGACCCGGGGGCCGTGCCGACCACATCTGGCGACAACGGCGGCAACACCGCGGCATATGCGGCGGGGCGGGTTAAGTACAGCCTATCGAAGGAAGGTTCTGTGGCGACATAGGGCGCACAGGAGGCGCACGATGCGTGTCGCGAGCCATCCTGTGCACCTATGTACGTTCCTGTGCGAGTTTCGGCGCGGGGCGTCGCACGGTGCCCGACCTCGTACGGGGTCGGGGGCTAGGCGAGACCGAGACGCTCGGCCGCGGTGGCCGCGTCGACCGGCACGGTCACCGGCTGGGGGGCGCCGGCGACGGCCCAGTCAGGGTCCTTGAGTCCGTTGCCGGTGACAGTGCAGACGATCTTCTGGCCGGGGTCGACCTTGCCCTCGGCGGCGGCCTTGAGCAGACCGGCCACCGACGCGGCGGAGGCGGGCTCCACGAAGACGCCCTCCTGCGCGGCCAACAGCCGGTAGGCGGCCAGGATCTGGCGGTCCGTCACCTCGTCGATGAAGCCGCCCGACTCGTCCCGGGCGGCGAGCGCGTAGTCCCAGGAGGCGGGGTTGCCGATCCGGATCGCGGTGGCGATGGTCGACGGGTCCTTGACCACCTCGCCGCGCACGATCGGCGCGGAACCGGAGGCCTGGAAGCCCCACATGCGCGGGGTGTGCGTGGACATCGCGTCCGCCGCGTACTCGCGGTAGCCCTTCCAGTACGCCGTGATGTTGCCGGCGTTGCCGACGGGCAGGACGTGGATGTCGGGCGCGTCGCCGAGGGCGTCGACGATCTCGAACGCGGCGGTCTTCTGGCCCTCGATACGGACCGGGTTGACCGAATTGACCAGCGCCACCGGGTAGTTCTCGGAGAGCGCGCGGGCCAGCGTCAGACAGTCGTCGAAATTGCCGTCGACCTGGAGGATCTTGGCGCCGTGGACCAGTGCCTGACCCATCTTGCCGAGCGCGATCTTGCCCTGCGGCACGAGGACGGCGGAGACCATGCCGGCGCGTACGGCGTAGGCGGCGGCCGACGCCGAGGTGTTGCCGGTGGAGGCGCAGATGACGGCCTGCGCGCCCTCCTCCTTGGCCTTGGTGATGGCCATGGTCATGCCGCGGTCCTTGAAGGAGCCGGTGGGGTTGGCGCCCTCCACCTTGAGATGCACCTCGCAGCCCGTGCGCTCGGAGAGGACCTGAGCGGGGACGAGCGGAGTGCCACCCTCACGGAGCGTGACGACCGGCGTCGTGTCCGTGACCGGAAGGCGGTCCCGGTACTCCTCGATGATGCCGCGCCACTGGTGGGTGCCCTTGCTGGTCATGGGTCCTTACTCCCCTTCAACACGCATGATGCTGGCGACACCGCGCACGGTGTCGAGCTTGCGCAGCGCCTCGACGGTCCCGGAGAGGGCGGCGTCGGGCGCGCGGTGGGTGACGACGACGAGCGATGCCTCGCCGTCCTTTCCCTGCTGGCGGACGGTGTCGATCGACACCCCGTGCTCGGCGAAGACCGTCGCGACCTGGGCGAGGACGCCCGGCTTGTCGGCCACGTCGAGGCTGATGTGGTACCGCGTCACCACGTCGCCCATGGGGCTCACGGGCAGCTGGGTGTACGCGGACTCACCGGGGCCGGTGGCCTCGTTGAGCTTGTTGCGGCACACGGCGACCAGGTCGCCGAGTACGGCCGACGCGGTCGGCGAACCGCCGGCGCCGGGGCCGTAGAACATGAGCTGCCCGGCGGCCTCGGCCTCGACGAAGACCGCGTTGTAGGCCTCGCGGACGGAGGCGAGCGGGTGGCTCAGCGGGATCATCGCGGGGTGCACGCGCGCGGTGACGGACTCGCCGTCGGCGGCCCGCTCGCAGATCGCGAGCAGCTTGATGGTGCAGCCCATGCGCTTGGCGGAGGCGAAGTCGGCGGAGGTGACCTCGGTCATGCCCTCGCGGTAGACGTCGTCGAGGCGTACGCGCGTGTGGAAGGCGATCCCGGCCAGGATGGCGGCCTTGGCTGCGGCGTCGAAGCCCTCGACGTCGGCGGTGGGGTCGGCCTCGGCGTACCCGAGGGCGGTGGCCTCGTCCAGCGCCTCGGAGTAGCCGGCGCCGGAGGTGTCCATCGCGTCGAGGATGAAGTTGGTGGTGCCGTTGACGATGCCCATCACGCGGTTGATCTTGTCGCCGGCGAGGGATTCGCGCAGCGGGCGGATCAGCGGGATGGCGCCGGCGACGGCGGCCTCGAAGTAGAGGTCCCGGCCGTGCTCCTCGGCTGCGGCGTAGAGCGTGGCACCGTCCTCGGCGAGCAGGGCCTTGTTGGCCGAGACGACCGAGGCGCCGTGCTCGAAGGCGGTGGTGATCAGCGTACGGGCCGGCTCGATGCCGCCGATGACCTCGACGACGACGTCGATGTCCCCGCGTTTGACCAGCGCGGTCGCGTCGGTGGTGATCAGCTCCGCGGGGATGCCCTCACGCACCTTGGACGGGCGGCGGACGGCGACGCCGGCGAGCTCCACCGGGGCGCCGATGCGCGCGGCGAGGTCGTCGGCGTGCGTCGTCATGATGCGCGCCACCTCTGAGCCGACCACTCCACAGCCCAGCAGCGCCACCTTCAGCGGACGCGTACGCATCATCCGACCTCACTTCTCGTACTTCTACGGTATGGACCAGTCTCACTCACCGGACGGCGGTTTCTATCCCCCGTCCGGATCCTGAGACATCTATTTCATCAGCCGACATCGAGACGCAGGAGATCTTCCTCCGTCTCGCGCCGGACGATCACGCGCGCCTCGCCGTCCTTGACGGCGACGACGGGCGGGCGAAGAGCGTGGTTGTAGTTGCTCGCCATGGAGCGGCAGTAGGCGCCGGTGGCGGGTACGGCGATCAGGTCGCCGGGGGCCAGGTCGGCGGGGAGGAACGCGTCCTTGACCACGATGTCGCCGCTCTCGCAGTGCTTGCCGACGACTCGGGAGAGCATGGGCGGCGCGTCGGAGGTGCGCGAGACGAGGGTGACGGTGTACTCGGCGTCGTACAGCGCGGTGCGGATGTTGTCCGACATGCCGCCGTCGACGCTCACGTACGTCCGCAGCCCTTCCAGCGGCTTGACCGTGCCGACCTCGTAGAGGGTGAAGGCGGTGGGGCCGACGATGGCGCGGCCCGGCTCGACGGAGATCCGGGGCGTACGGAGTCCGGCGGCCTCGCATTCGCGGGTGACGATCTCGAAGAGCGCCTTGGCGATCTCGTGCGGCTCACGGGGGTCGTCGTCGGAGGTGTACGCGATGCCGAGGCCGCCGCCGAGGTCGATCTCGGGCAGCTCGACGCCGTGCTCGTCGCGGATCTGCTTGAGCAGTCCGACGACCCGGTGGGCGGCCACCTCGAACCCGGAGGTGTCGAAGATCTGGGACCCGATGTGGGAGTGGATGCCGATGAGCTCGAGGCCGTCGAGCTTGAGGGCCCGGCGTACGGCCTCGGCGGCCTGCCCGCCGGCCAGCGCGATGCCGAACTTCTGGTCCTCGTGGGCGGTCGCGATGAACTCGTGGGTGTGCGCCTCGACACCGACCGTGATCCGGATCTGGACGCGCTGGCGCGTGCCGAGGGACTGGGCGATGTGGGCGACGCGGACGATCTCCTGGAAGGAGTCGAGGACGATCCGCCCGACGCCGGCCTCGACGGCCCGCCGGATCTCCTGCTCGGACTTGTTGTTGCCGTGGAAGGCGATGCGGTCGGCGGGCATGCCGGCGGCGAGGGCGGTGGTCAGCTCGCCGCCGGAGCAGACGTCGAGGTTGAGCCCCTCCTCCTTGAGCCAGCGGACGACGGCCCGGGAGAGGAACGCCTTTCCGGCGTAGAAGACGTCGGCCTCCTTGCCGAAGGCGTCGGCCCAGGCGCGGCAGCGGGCGCGGAAGTCGGCCTCGTCGAGGAAGTAGGCGGGGGTGCCGAACTCCTCGGCAAGGGTGCCGACCGGGATGCCGCCGACGGTGACCTGTCCGTCCTCGGCCCGTCCGACGGTCTGCGACCACACCTTGGGGTCGAGAAGGTTGAGGTCCGCGGGCGGCGCCGAGTAGTGCCCCTCGGGCAGGACGTCTGCGTGGCGGGGCCCGGCGGGGTGTGCGGAACGGCTCATGTCGTCGCTCTTTCAGATCTGTTCGGGTGCGCTGATGCCGAGCAGGGTGAGGCCGCCGGCGAGCACCGTCCCGGCGGCTTCGGCGAGCGCGAGCCGGGCGCGGTGGGCGGCCGAGGGTTTCTCGTCACCGAGCGGCAGCACGGTGTGCTGGAAGGCGAGCAGGGCATCGGCGATGACTTCGAGATGCCGGGCGACCCGGTCGGGGGCGCGGAGGCGGGCGGCCGATTCGAGGACGACGGGGTGGTCGCCGAGGGCGGCGGTGAGGGCGGGGGCGTCGGCGGGGTGGGTGCCGAGCGCCGCGGTGAGGGCGGGGGCGTCGGCGGGGTGGGTGCCGAGCCCGTCGGTATGGGCGGGCGCGTCGACGGGGTGGGTGCCGAGCGCGGCGGGTCGGGCGGGCACGTCGGCCGGCTGGGTGCCGAGCGCGGCGGTATGGGCGGGCGCGGCGGTCGGGGCCGGGTCGCTGCCGAAGCCGAGCTGGGCGGCGCCGCGCAGCAGGGCGCGGCTGCGGGCGTATGCGTACCGGACGCGGAAGAGGGGATTGGCCTCGGTCTGCAGGAGCAGGGTGTCGTCGAGCTGCGGCCGGTCCTGCGCGGCGGCCCGAAGCAGGGCCCAGCGGGTCGCGTCGGCCCCGAAGCGGCGCAGCAGTACGTCGGCGGTGTGCCCGGCGGGCCGCGCGCGGAGCTCGGCGAGCTCGACGGGGGGCCGCCCCTCGGCTCCGACGGTGACGCCGAGGCGGGCCCAGTCGGGGTCGACGTGATCGCAGCTGGTCCGTACGGAGGCGCCCTGGGCCACCTGGAGCCGGCGCACGGTGTCGGCGACGACGGCGGCCCGTACCTCGGGGCGGTGGTGGTACTGGAAGACCTGCCCTGCCATCGAGCCGCCGTGCCCGTAGGCGGTCCCGGCGGTGAGCACGCGGCGTACGAGACCGGCGTCCCCGGCGGCGTCGAGGGTGAGGTTCAGGAACCCGGGCCCGGTGATCTCGACCGTGCGGATGCCGGGGGTGTCGCGCAGCCGGTCCATGAGGATCTGGGCGACTTCGAGGGGCGGGAGGTGGGCGTCGCGGGCCAGGCGCAGGGCGGCGTTGGTGGCGTAGTCCCCCCGCCCGCCGGGCCGGGGCCGCTCGACGACAACCCGCTCGGGCAGCGCCACCCGCAGCGCACCCTCGTCGACCGCACGGCGCACGGCGCGCAGCACGGTGAGGGAGAGGTCCGCGGGGGTCACGAGACAAGCGTATGGGAGGAGGGGGGGATGAATGCGAACCGGTTTCGCGATGCGGGCAGGAGCCGCCATACCCTCAGCCTCGGGTGCTCCCGGCCCGCCCGGCTCCGTGCCTGCCGTCGAGCGACGGCGGCTCGTCCCGCTCCTCTCCCCCGCCGCGCGGCCGCATCAGCTGCCGGACGACCCGGACGAGCTCGGCGGGCTCGAAGGGCTTGGCGAGGAACGCGTCGACTCCGGCGGCGATCCCGGTCTCCACTTCGTACTCCGTGCAGGCGCTGATGATCGCGACGGGCACGTGGCTGGTCAGCGGATCGGACCGCAGCTGCGCGGCGGTCCGGAGCCCGTCGAGCCGGGGCATGACGACATCGAGCGTGACGACGTCGGGGCGGACCTGGCGCACGACGTCCAGACACTCGACACCGTCGGCCGCGGTCACGACCTCGAAGCCCTCCAGCTCGAGATTGACCCTGATCAACTGCCGGATGACCCTGTTGTCGTCGACAACGAGCACCCGCCCGGACACGCCTGACACTCCTCGAGAGTAGGTCGGCGGCAGGGGCTGCGTCCGGGTTTTGCCCACTTCCACCCCGAGCGGGGGACGCACCTGCGCCCGCCCGGCCGAAATACCTGTTCACAGCCATGGGCCGGGAGCTGGTAGGGTTCTACCCGTCGCCGCCGAACGCGGCGGACGCCCCCGTAGCTCAGGGGATAGAGCAACGGCCTCCGGAGCCGTGTGCGCAGGTTCGAATCCTGCCGGGGGCACAGAAGCCGGAACAGCGTGTTCAACCCGCTGATCTGCGGAAGTGCCAGACTTCAAGAGCCGGACCCAGTCCCACTGGGTCCGGCTCTTTGTCGTTGTCTATCACTGGTCCTGCCGGGTGGCGACAAGGTGGAACAGTCGTCGTACGCTTCGGCGCCCGGCCGGCCCCGGTGCGCGATCACCGTGGACAAGAAGCAGGTCCTCACGGTGAAGGGCGACGTGATCGGCGTGGAATCAGACCCGATGAAGGTCCACGCGGGGCTGCTCGTCAACTCCGACCGGATCGGGGTCGGTGACGACGGACGCGTCGGCGACGCGACGGTGATCGCCGTCGCCTCCTGCACGTACCGGGGTGAAGCACGCCGCTTCGTCGCCCAGGTGTTCCCGCCGACGGCGACCGAAGACGTCGCCAAGCGCCGCGGCGAGATGGCCCGGTTCATGACCGCCTACTTCCCGGCGGCCAAGAAGGCGGCAGGGTGCACGAACTGACCCCGTACGAGAGGCGCGCCGTGCCAGGCCAGTCTCCGTGACGAAGGACCTGCCTCAACGGCGCGTCAACCTCACCCAGTTCATCGGGGCATACCTTCCGGCCGTCCAGAAGTCACTGGACGGCAAGGGCTGAACTGCCCCTACGGACGAGAGGGCGGGAGTCGGTGTCACCGACTCCCGCCCTTTGTCGTTCGCGCGTTCCGGAGCTGCGTATCTGGACAAGAGCCGCCGCGCAGCGGGCTGCCCCGTAGGGTGGTGCGTGCAGCTGGTTCGAACCCGCCCGGCCACGAGCGGCGTGCAGCCGGACATCCAGATCCACACGCACATGTGCTACGCCGAGTTCGGCGACATCGTCCAGGCCATCGACGGTCTCGACGCCGACGTCATCAGCTTGGAAGCCGCCCGCTCCCACGTGCAGGTCGCCCATGCGGTCGCCGACCACGGCTACCCGCGCGAGGCCGTCCCCGGTGTGTGGGACATCCACTCCCCGCGCGTTCCTGCCGTGGAGGAGGCTACGGCCCGGCTCCGCAAGGGACTTGAGGCCATTCCGGCCGAGCGGCGGTGGATCCACCAAGCTGCGGCCCGAAGACCCGCGGGTGGCTGGAGACCCAGGCCTCCCTGGAGAACCTCGCCGCCGCCCGCACGGTCCGCGACGAGCTGTCCGTCTCCTGATCCATCACACCCGCGCGGCCGGCCACGCCCCCTGTGGCGGGTCGCACAGGTCTGGGTCTGGCGGGGCTGTGGCCGGTTCTGCGATGCTTCCGTCCGACAAGCGACGGCGGAACGAGGAAGCCGGTGAGATTCCGGCACGGTACCGCCACTGTGTAGGGGGAGCGACTCCGTCCATGGCCACCGCCCCATCGGGGTGGGAAGGCCGGAGAAGCGTTGATCCCGAGTCAGGAGACTCACGCCGTCGCACCTCGATGTACGGGGCGGATTTCCCCAGGAGAGGCGGTGGCACTCGTGTGCCCGCACATGTGTGGTGGCAGCCTCGGGGCTGCCGGTGGCTCTTCGGAGTCGGCCTGCCCGGCTTGACGCTCGGGCCCGTTCTCCCAGGGTCTGACGACCTTCTCCCTCAGCGGGTTCCTTCCCGTACGCCGCATCGTGCGCGCCGCCATGCCGGTGCGCACTGCCCACGCACGCCACCAGGAGTCACCTTGTCCGTACGATCAGTCATGCCCGGCCGCCGTCGGGCCGCCGCGGCGGCGCTCCTCGCCGCCGCCCTCACGCTCACCGCGTGCGGCGGCGACTCCAGCCGGCCCGCCGATGCCGACGCCCGGGCCGCCGGAGAGGGTTGCATCAAGAACTTCGACCCGGCCAAGGACTACTTCCCGGTCAAGTCGACGGTGAAGCACGCCAAGAACTTCACGCTCCGGTACGAGAAGAGCTACCAGGTCCTCACCGTCAAGGAGCCCTTCCCCAAGGGAAAGCCCGAGTCGTACGTGCTGGTCAAGTGCGGTGCGCCGAAGCCGAAGCTGACCGGTGAGCTGGCGTCGGCGCAAGCGGTCACCGTCCCCGTCAAGAGCCTGTACTCCGCCTCCACCACCCACCTTCCGCTGCTGACCGAGACCGGCACCCTGGACGTCCTGACCGGGGTCGCCAGCGCCACGGCCATCTCCTCCGCCGAGGTGCTCGACCGGGTGAAGGCCGGAAAGGTCACCGAGTACGCCAAGGACCACACCCTCAACGCCGAGACGGTCATCGGTGCCAAGCCGGACGTACTGATGACGCAGGGCACCGACGACCCTCAGTACCCCAAGCTGCGCCAGGCGGGCATCGCCGTGGTCGCCAACGCCGAGTGGCTGGAGCCCAGTCCGCTCGGCCGCGCCGAGTGGGTCAAGGCGATGGCCGCGCTGACCGGGGCGGAGAAGCGCGCGGGCGAGGTGTTCGACACGATCGAGGGCGACTACCGGAAGGTTGCCGAGAAGGGCGCGCAGGCGGTCAAGGCGGGCAAGCCCGTCGAGGTCCTGCCCGGCACGATGTACCAGGGCACCTGGAACATGCCCGCCGGCGGCAGCTACGCCGGGCGGCTGATCAAGGACGCGGGCGGCACCTACCCCTGGGCCGGCGAGGCGGGCACGGGCAACCTCCAGCTGAACTTCGAGGCCGTGTACGCCAAGGGCGGCGAAGCCCCGGTCTGGATCGCCGACCAGCAGTGGAAGTCCACCGCCGACGCCGTGAAGGCCGACAGCCGGTACGGGCAGCTGAAGGCCCTCTCCGGCGGCGCCGTCTGGACGAACCACAAGGCGCTCGGCCCCGGCGGCGGCAACGACTACTACGAGCGCGGCGTACTGCGCCCGGACCTGGTCCTCGCCGACCTGTTCGCGCTGATCCACCCGGACCAGGCCAAGGGCCACACCTTCACCTTCTACCAGCCGGTGCCGAAGGCGTGACGACGCACATGGCAACCATGCCGGCCGCCGCCCCGGACACCGCGCCGAAGGTGCCGCCGGGGCGGCGGCGGCTCGCCGTCGTCCTCGCCCTCGCGGCCGGTACCGCCGCGCTGTTCGTCCTCACCATCGCGACCGGCTCCCATCCGGTGCCGGTCGCGGAGGTGGTACGGGTCCTGTTCGGCTCCGCCGCCGAGGACCCGCGCTGGACCGTGATCGTCGAACAGGTCAGGCTGCCGCGCGCGCTGACCGCCACCACCGTCGGCGCCGCCCTCGCCGTGGCCGGCGTACAGATGCAGACCCTGTTCCGCAACGCGCTGGCCGACCCGTTCTCCCTCGGAGTGAGCTCCGGCGCCAGCATGGGCGTCGCCGCCGTGGTCGTCGGCACCGGCGGGGTCGCCGGAAGCTTCACCGGGGACCTGGCCGGGCTGGGGCGGGTGGGCGTCGTCCTGGCCGCCTCGATCGGCGCCGCCGCCGTACTGGCCCTCGTCCTGCTCCTGTCGCGGTGGGTGAAGTCGGCCGTCACGCTGCTCGTGATCGGTGTCATGATCGGCTCGGCGGCCACCGCGGTGGTCGGCGTGATGCTCGTCTACTCCCGGCCCGAACGCGCCCAGCAGTTCGTCATGTGGAGCCTGGGCAACTTCAGCGCCACGACCTGGCCCGACCTCCACGTCATGCTGCCCGTCATCGGCGCCGGCCTGCTCACCGCGCTGCTGACCGCAAAACGCCTCAACGCCCTGCTGCTCGGCGAGGACTACGCCCGCACCATGGGCCTGAACGTGCGGCGCAGCCGCGATCTGGCGCTGCTCGGCACCGCGCTCCTCGCGGGCGCGGCGACCGCGTTCTGCGGGCCCATCGCCTTCCTCGGCCTGGCCGTCCCGCACCTGACGCGGGTGGCGCTGGGGACCTCCGACCACCGGGCGCTGATCCCCGCGTCCATGCTCGCCGGGGCGTTCCTCGCGCTGGCGTGCGCGCTGCTGAGCCAGCCGCCGGGTACGGATTCGGTGCTGCCCCTCAACGCCATCACGTCGCTGTTCGGCGCTCCCGTCGTCATCGTGTTCCTGATCCGCAGCCGTCGCGGCGTACAAGGAGTGGCCTCGTGACCGACACCATGACCGAACCCGCCACGGACACGGCCGACCGACAGGACCGCCCCGAGGGTCTCGCCACCGAAGGGCTCGCCGTCGGCTACCGCACCCGGTCGGCGCGCGGGCGCGGAGCGAACCGGGCCGTACTGTCCGGGCTCGACCTGGAAGCGCGGGCCGGCGAGCTGACCGTACTGCTCGGGCCCAACGGAGCGGGCAAGTCCACGCTGCTGCGGACCCTGTGCGGGCTTCTGCCGTCGCTTGAAGGCCGGGTACGGATCGGCGGGGCCGACCTGGCCCGGACGTCGCCGACCGCGCTCGCCCGCCGGCTGGCTGTCGTCCTGACCGATCGGGTGGACCCCGGGCTGCTGTCCGTACGGGAACTGGCCGGGCTCGGCCGCCACCCGCACACCGGTTTCACCGGCCGCCTCACGGACGCCGACCACGCGGTCGTCGAGTGGTCGCTGAAGGCGGTGGGCGCGGGACACCTGGCGGACCGGCCGGCCGCCGAGCTCTCGGACGGCGAACGCCAGCGCGTGCTGACCGCGCGCGCCCTCGCCCAGGAGCCCGAGGTCGTCCTCCTGGACGAGCCGACCGCCTTCCTCGACGTTCCCTCACGGGTGGCGCTCACGGTGCTGCTGCGTGACCTCGCCCGGGACAAGGGCCTGACCGTGGTGGTCAGCACGCACGACCTGGAGCTGGCCCTGCGGGTGGCCGACGCCGTCTGGCTCGTCGACCGCGACCGCCACGTCCATGCCGGGGCGCCGGAGGACCTGATCCGCAGCGGCGCGGTCGCCGACGCCTTCGACGCCGATCACCTGGCCTTCGACCCGGTGTCCGGCACCTTCGGACTGCGCCGCACGGCACGCGCCGCCGTGGCGGTGGACGCGCCGGCCGATGTGCTCCCGCTCCTCGAACGCGCCCTCGCCCGCGAAGGGCTGACCGTCGCGGGCCCGGGCGACCCGACCGCCGACAGGCAGGTGACCTGGAACGGAGGAGACCGGTTCACCCTCACCGGTCCGGGCGGGGCGGTCGTCCACAGCTTCCACGAGCTGACCCGGGCGGTACGGACATGGTGACCGTGGCCCTCACCTCCGACGTGCTGACGCGGGTCTCCGCGATCGGCCCCTACTTCGCGGTGGCGACAGGCCCCCGTCCCGAGGATGGGGGTACCTCCCAGGTCGAAGGCTCTGGGGGAGGCTTCCGGCCGATGACCGACCTGTACACCGACCCGGCCGCGCTGGAGGAGTGCGTACGGGCCGTCTCCGGGCGGCTGGGCACCGACCAGCCGAGGGTGGCCGCGTCCACCCTGCACCTGGGCACCGCCTCGCGGCTCTGGTCGATCGCCCTGGCCTGCGCCACGCTCACGGGCCAAGTGCCCGATCTGCGGCCGGACCGGCTGTGGTGGCGCCTGCCCGCCTCCGGCCCTCTCGACCTGTGGCTCCCCGACCTGAGGATGGTGGACCGGGAACCGCACCCGGCCCTGCACCACACCGTCGTCGTCCAGAACCTGACGCCTTTGGCCGCCGCCGTACGGCGTGTGTCCGGCGTGTCCCCGCACGTTCTCCGCGGCAACGCCGCCTCGGCGCTGATCGGGGCCCACCGCGTCCTGCTCGCCAGGGAGCCGCACACTCCGTTCCCCGTCGTACCTCTCGTCCGCGCGCTGCTGGACCAGCCTCCGCTGGCGGGCGCCGGCACGTACCGCGCCACTCACACCAGGCCGCTCGCCTTCCAGCGCCGCAGCTGCTGCCTGTACTACCGCGTGCCCGGCGCGGGCACCTGCGGCGACTGCGTCCTCAACACCAAGGAGAAGACCTCATGACCACCACCGAGCCGACCGTCGTCGAGACCCCCGGCGGCGGCACCCAGCACGTCTGGCCCCTCCCGGTCGACGAGACCACCCTCCTCGACCTCGTCACCACCGTCTTCACCGACCACTGGCAGCACATCCACTTCGGTCCCATCATCGAAGGCGCCGCCTGGGAGGTCGGCGCACCGGGCGCCCCCACCGCCATCACCATGAACGACGGCTACGCCACCGTCGACTTCGGCGCCTGGCACTTCCACCTCTGCATCGGCGAGCACACCGCCTCGGGCCCCGAACTCGGCCGCATCCGCCGCTGCTCCCGTGCCGAGCTCTATCGCTCCATCGGCTCCGACGGCGCCCCCGTCAGCTGGGGAGCCCGCCTGTTCAACGGCCGCGACGAGCAGATGATGACCGTCCTGCTGCCCAACCCCTTCCTCACCGACCGCCAGGAAATCCTCGACACCCCCGACTTCACCCGCCTCGCCGCGTGGGACGCCCTCCGCGACCGCTTCCTCGGCCTCTCCCCCGACCCCCTGGACCGCACGGGCAAGGGGTTCCGGCACAGCGGCTGACCTCACGGCTTGGCTTCCTACGCGGCTCGGGCGCGCCGTCAAACCCCTTTCAGCCGAGCGAACTTGTGTACGGATACACGTTGCGACTTCGCATCAGCGTTGTTAGGTTCATGACCGACCGAAGGCCGATCCACGGGGGATGAAGCCGACTGGTCCGGTGCTGCGGTGCGGGGGTCATCCCGGGGGTTCCTGGGCTTTCCTATGCCTGTTTCCGCACGTCGGGCGCCTTTCCCCCTGGTCGGCCCCGATGGCTGAAGCACGCGACGGGGCAGCCCGCGCGGGCTCAACAGGGGGACTTCCATTGAGGCGTAGTCATACGCGCACCACAGCACGGATCGCATCCGTTACCGCTTTCGCCGTGGCCGTCGGGCTCGGCGGGGCGAGCACCGCGAACGCCGACTACTACGACGGCGGCATGCCCAGCCCCAAGTTCAACGTCAAGGCCGTGGGGATCAACGACACCTGGGTCGGGTTCCTCGACACCGGGCGGAAGAACTGGAACAACGCCGGTGCCGGCGTCAGCATCGGGCGCAAGTCCAACGCCAAGGCCACCTTCACCGCCGGTCGCTACAACGAGAGCTGGTACGGGCTCTACTCCCCGTCCGGCTGGCGGCCGGTCAACCGCGTGTTCAAGATCAAGGTCAATGCCCGGACCCTGTCCCGGGACGCCGGCTCCAAGATGACCGAGTGGTCGCGCAGCACCACCACCCACGAGCTGGGGCACGCTCTGAGCCTCGACGACAACCCGGGGACCCGCAAGGCGTCCCTGATGAAGCACAGCCGCAACCGGGCCACCGTGCAGAAGCCGCAGGCGTACGACGTCTCCGAGGTCAAGAGGATCTACTGATGATGAATCTGCGCCATGCCGTCGTCGGCGGATCCGCCCTGCTCGCCGTCCTGACCGCCGCCGGCTGCTCCACGGGCGGCGGCGACCGGACCGAGGGCAAGGCCTCCGCCGGTGCCCCCGAGGTCATCGCCTACGAGGCCGACTACCCCGTCTACGACTCGCTCGACGCGGTGGTCAAGAAGGCCGACACCATCGTGAAGGGCACCGTCGTCAGCTCCACCGTGAAGGAGCTGATGCCGGAGGTCTCCACCGAGGGTGACCCGCTGACGAACCCGCAGGCCGGTCTCAGCAAGGAGGAGGCCGCCGAGGTCGAGCCGGTGATCATCACCGTCTCCAAGGTCAAGGTCTCCGAGGTGCTCGCCGGTGACGTGAAGCCGGGCGACACCGTCGAGGTGAGCCAGCTCGGTGGCACGCTGGGCAAGACCACCTACAAGGAGAAGCACACCACCACCCTGGCGAAGAACGGCACCGAGTACGTGCTGATGCTCGCCGACCACGGCTCCTCGCCGTACGACCTGCTCAACCCCGAGCAAGCCCTCTACACCGTCGACAAGGGCGGCAAGCTCCGCCCCGCCACCGGCGGTGGCTTCGAGGACGCGGGGACGGTCGGCCGTCTCAAGGACCGTACGGCCCGCATGAAGTAGGCGGCGCCGGCCGCAAGGTCAGGTGAACAGAAGGGGTGTCGCCCGGTGGGCGGCACCCCCTCCACGTGTCAGCCGGTCAGCCGGTCAGCCGGAGAGCCTTCAAGGCGGCCGGGCTCAGCGCCACCTCGTTGCCTTCGGAGGGCACGGCCTTGCCGCCGCTGACCCCGTAGGCGCCCTGCGCGGTGTTCACGAGGGTGTACCGGCCGTCGTCCTGGTGTTCCAGCAGGAAGACGTACTCCCGGCCGGCCTCGAGCGCGGCGGTCTCGGGGCCCGAGCCGGGCGGGGTGTACGAGACGGTGACCTGCCCGCCCGGCACCGTGCCCTTCGCCGTCGCCAGCACCTCGGCGGGGGCCACCGTCGAGGTGATGTCGTCGGTGGTCCGCTCCGTACCGGCACCCAGCTTCGCCCGCACGATGAGGTCGGCCGCACCTTCCAGTTCGGCCGTCGAGGGGTAGTGGGGTTCGTCGGCGACGAGCCCGCCGCCCGGCCCGGGGCCGTCCGGGCCGCCCGCCGCGAACACGGCGATCGCGGCCACCGCCGCGGCCGCCCCGCAGGCCACCGCCGCGATCAGCACACCGCGCCGGCGCCGGGGCCGCGCCACCGTCCCCGCCGGGGGCCGGGCGCCGCCGACCAGGGCGCCCAGCTCCGCCACGGCACGCGGGGACAGACCCGCCTCCGCCGCGCCGGGGGGCAGCGGATCGGCGTGCCGGATCAGCGACTCCACCCGCTTCGCGGACATGGCGGACGTAACAGAGTTCTTCGGACGCTTCATACCGACTCCCGGGACGAGGTGTAGAGCTCACGGAACGCCTTGCGCGCCCGGTGCAGACGGACCCAGACGGCCGGGGCGCCGCAGCCGAGCAGACGGCCGATCTCCGCCGCGCCGAGGCCGTCCCAGTAGCTGAGCAGCAGCACCTCCCGGTGCTGGTCCGCCAGCCGGTCGAGCGTGTCCAGGACCGCGGAGTCCTCGGCGGACGCGGGCGCCCGGTCCAGTTCCTCACCGATCCGCCGGTGCAGCTCGGTCAGCCGCGCGGTGGCCCGGTAGTGGTTGCCCAGCACGTTCCTGGCCGTGACGAACAGCCATCCGGGCGTCGCCTCCCCGCCCCCGAGCACGTGCTCCCACGCGATCCGGAACACCTCCGCGGTGACCTCCTCGGCCGCGCCCCGGTCCCCCGCTCTGCGGTGGACGAAGGCGTGCACCCGGGGGTACTCCCGCGTGTACAGCTCGGTGAACCGCGTGCCGCGGCCCGACTCGCTCACGGTCTGGTTGTTCTCCACACCCCGTATATGTCATGCGCGGGGCAGATCCTTACAGCCTGTCGGAGAAAAGCTGGAGGACCTCAAATCCGCATCTGCCGCCGCACCTTGCCGGGGAGGCCGAGCGGGAATCACGCGACGATGAGAACCTCCCTGCGGGAGCTGGTCACATCGGCAGGGAGGCCGTGATGAGTTCGGCGATGCGCGGGATGTGGGCGTCCAGATAGAAGTGGCCGCCCTCCAGGACGTGCAGGCTGAAGGGGCCCATGGTCTCGGCCTCCCAGGCCCGCGCGCCGGGGCCGGTGACGCGCGGGTCGCGGTCGCCGGTGAGGGCGATCACCGGGCAGGTCAGGCGCGGGGTGGGGCTGTGGACGTACGTGTAGACCGCGCGGAAGTCGGCGCGCAGGGAAGGCAGGGCCAGCTCGCGGATCTCCGGGTGGTCCAGCAGGACACTGCCGGCGCCGCCCAGGCGGCGGACCTCGGCGACGACCCACGTGTCGTCCAGCTCGGTCAGGGGCGGCAGTCCGTCGGGGAGCTGGGGCTGGGCGGGGCCCTGGCGGCCCGAGACAAACAGCGCGGCCGGGGGCAGGCCCTTGCTCTGGAGGCGGCGGGCGGTCTCGAAGGCGACCAGGGCGCCCATGCTGTGGCCGAAGAGGGCGTAGGGCTCCGCCGTGTAGAGGTCGAGGGCGGCCGCGGCCTCGTCCGCGAGCGCGGCGATCGTCTCGAGGCAGGGTTCGCCGAGACGGTCCTGGCGGCCGGGGTACTGCACGGCGAGCGCCGCGAGGCCGGCCGGGAGCGCGGCGGAGAGCGGCTGGTACGTGCCGGCCGCACCGCCCGCGTGCGGGAAGCAGACGAGCCGGAGCTTGGCGTCCGGGGCGGGGTGGAACTGGCGTATCCACGTACCCGCGTTCGCCCTCCCGTTGACGGTGTTCCCGTGAGCCTTCGCGTTCAACTGCGCCCCCCTTGCCGAATGTACGGTCCGTAGCCCCGTCATGCGGGCCGTTGCCGCGCGTACGGTCCGCTCTCCCGCCCTCCCCGCACCCTACGCGGAGCGTTTGCGCGGCGAGGACTTCTTCGCGGTCGTCTTCTTGGCCGCCGCCTTCTTCCCCTTCTCCGAAGAGGTCGACCTGGCCGTCGACTTGGCCGTGGACTTCGACGACGACGCCGTCTTCTTCGCCGCCGTCTTCGCGGTCGTCTTGCGTGCCGGCGCCGTCTTCTTCGCCGCGGTCTTCGCCGTCGACTTCTTGCCGCCCGTCTCCTTCGGGACGGCCGCGGCCGTCCGCTTGCGGGACGGGAGCGGGGTGACCTCGGCGACCTCGCCCTCGCCCTCGCCGCGGGCCTCCTTGGCCGCGCGCACGCTGCTTTCCAGGGCCGCCATCAGGTCGATCACCTTGCCGCCCGGTTCCGCCTCCTCCGGGGCCTCCGGGGTGACCGCGCCGCCGCCCTCCGCCTTCGCGGCGATCATCGCCTCGACGGCCTCGCGGTAGTCGTCGTGCAGGGAGTCGAGGTCGACGTCGCCGAGGGTGTCCATCAGGGCGTCGGCGAGGTCGAGTTCGGCGTCCCGTACGGTCACCCGGGTCTCCGGGGCGACGCCTTCGGGGGCGCGGATCTCGTCGGGCCACAGCAGGCCGTGCATGGCGATCACCTCGTCGACGACCCGCAGCATGCCCAGCCGTTCGCGGCCGCGGAGCGCGAACTTGGCGATGGCGACCTTGTCGCTGCGCTTGAGCGCCTCGCGCAGCAGGGTGTACGGCTTGGCAGCCGGGACGCCGTTCGCCGCGAGGTAGTACGCGGCGTCCATCTGGAGCGGGTCGATCTCACCGGCCGGGACGAACGCCACGATCTCGATCGTCTTGGCGGTCGGCAGGGGCAGCGCGGCGAGGTCCTCGTCGGTGATCGGGATCATGGTCCCGTCCGCCTCCTCGTACGCCTTGCCGATCTCGGCGGCGGGGACCTCCTCGCCTTCGAGTTCGCAGACCTTGCGGTAGCGGATGCGGCCGCCGTCCTCCGTGTGGATCTGCCGGAACGACACCGACCGGCTCTCGGTCGCGTTCACCAGCTTGATCGGGATGCTGACCAGCCCGAAGGAAATCGCACCGTTCCAGATGGATCGCATGCTTCATTCCTTTCACCCGGCTTTGATGGGCCATGCCCGAAGATGTGGGATTCTCATCGTATGACGCCCATCACAGAGGTGGAGGGGCGGCGCCTCCCGCTCAGCAATCTGGACAAGGTGCTGTACCCCGCGACCGGCACCACCAAGGGCGAACTGCTGCACTATTACGCCATCACCGCGGGTGTCCTCCTCCCCCATCTGCACCTGCGGCCCGTCTCGTTTCTGCGCTATCCGGACGGGCCCGACGGGCAGCTCTTCTTCACCAAGAACCCGCCGCCCGGCACACCCGACTGGGTGATGACCGCCCCCGTGCCCCGGTCCGACGACCCTTCGGCACGCCAGGTCGTGATCCAGGACCTCCCGTCGCTGATGTGGGCCGCCAATCTGGTCGTGGAGTTCCACACCCCGCAGTGGCGCTCCGACGCCCCGGCCGTGGCGGACCGGCTCGTCTTCGACCTGGATCCGGGCTCGCCCGCCACCGTCGTGGAGTGCTGCCGGGTGGCGCTGCGGCTGCGGGAGCGGCTGGCCGAGGACGGGCTGGTGGCGTACGTGAAGACGTCCGGCGCGAAGGGGCTGCATCTGCTGGTTCCGCTGGTGCCGACGCCGTCGGAGGAGGTGTCCGCGTACGCGAGGCGACTGGCCGTCGAGGCGGAGGCGGAGCTTCCCTCGCTGGTCGTCCACCGGATGGCCAAAAAGCTGCGCCCGGGCAAGGTCTTCGTCGACCACAGCCAGAACGCGGCGGCGAAGACCACCGCCACCCCCTACACGCTCCGCGCCCGCCGCACCCCGGCCGTCTCCACGCCGGTGACCTGGGAGGAGGTGGAGGCCTGCACCGATCCCGGCCAGCTGGTGTTCCTGCTGGAGGACGTCGCGCCACGGGTGGGGATGTACGGGGATCTGCTCGCTCCGCTCTTCGACACCCGCGGCGCCGGGTCCCTGCCATGAGTGCCACGAGCCCTATGAGCCCCATGAGGTCACTGCCATGAGCCTGCGGCCGCCCGTGCGGGTCGCGCTCGCCGAGTCGGTGGGCGCGCTGCCGCGCGGGGCGGGGCTGGCGTACGAGCCGAAGTTCGACGGCCACCGGATGGTGATCTTCCGGGACGCCGGGGACGTCGTGCTCCAGGCCCGGTCGGGGCGGATCATCACCGCCGCATTCCCCGATCTGGTCGACGCGGCGCGGCAGCTCCCGGCCGGTACGGTCCTCGACGGCGAGGTGGTCGTCTGGACCGGTGGCCGGACGGACTTCGCCGCCGTGCAGGGCCGGGCGGCCGCCACGCCGGTGCGGGCCCGGACCCTGGCGGTGCGGCTGCCCGCCTCGTACGCGGCCTTCGACCTGCTGGCGGAGGACGGCCGCGACCTGCGGCCGGTGCGCTACGAGCGGCGGCGTGAGCGGCTCGTCGCCGTGCTCGGGGCGCTGGGGCCGCCGCTGCAGCCGGTGCCGATGACGACCGATCCGCAGCTGGCGGCCGTCTGGTACGAGACCCTGCCGGAGATCGGCGTCGAGGGGTTGGTGATCAAGCGGCTGGACCAGCCGTACAAGGCCGGCACGCGCGCGTGGCGCAAATTGCGGCACACGGACACCCGGGACGCGATGGTGGTCGGGTTCACCGGGGCGCGGTCCCGGCCGGCGGCGCTGGCGCTGGTGCTGCCGGACGACGACACGCCGGTCGTCTCCAGCCCGCTCGCCCCGCCGCTGCGCGGCCAGGCGGGCGCGGCGCTGCCGGAGCCCGTCCCCGGTACGGGGACGGCGATGGCGCCGGGGCTCGGCGAGGTCGAGTACCGCCGCGTACCGCCCCGGCTCATGGCGGAGGTCGCACAGGGCACCACGCGCCACTCCCTGATCACCGTGCTGCGGCTGCGGGACGCGGCGGAGGGCGATGAGGAGGGGCTGGTTCCGGACAAGGGTGCGGACGGCTGAGGAGTGGCGCAAAGAGGGCTCTCCAACCGCGTCCGATTGCCGGGTCCTGCTTGTCGTCGTGGTGGTGCACACTTGCCCCCAAGTTCGGTGTTCAACGGGGAGGCGGGGCATGTTGACGGGGATCGAGGAGGTCGACTGGACTTCCATGAGGCATGCCTACGGGCCGGCCGACGACGTGCCGGGCATGCTCCGGGGGCTGGCGTCCGACGACGCGGCCGAGCGCGAGATCGCGCTGGACGGCATGTACGGGGCCGTGCACCACCAGGGTGATGTGTACGACTGCACGCTGGCCTGCATTCCGTTCCTGCTGGAGCTGGTGGTGGATCCGCAGGTCCAGGACCGGGGCGGCATCGTGGAGTTGCTCACCAGCATCGGCGGGATCGACCTGGCGGACGACGACGAGCTGGACGGACTCGACCCGGAGGACGAGGAGTTCGAGGACGCGGCGAACTACGCGATGGCGGCGGCCGCGGTCGCCGCGGGCGCCGACGCGTTCATCGAGCTGCTCGGCGATCCGGACCAGGAGGTGCGGCTGGCCGCGCCGTGTGCGCTGGCGTCGCTGCACGGGGAGCCCGCGCGCGTCCTCGATCTGCTGCGCGAGCGGCTCACCGTCGAGCGCGACACGCCCGTCCGGCTCGCTCTGGTGCAGGCCGTGGGCCGGATCGCGCTACGCCACGCCTCGCTGCGCGAGGAGACCGTCGACTGGCTCGGCTGGCTCTCCGGCGCGGCGCAGTCGCCGGGGCTGCGGCTCGCGGCCCTGGCCCAGCTGGCCCGTTGCGCCCCGGCCCGGCTGCCGACCGACATCGTGGCGCGGGTGACCGGCCTCCTGGAGGAGGTACGGAACGAGCCACCGGCGAACCCGCTCGCGGAGGGGTCCGTGACGCGTTCCGCCACGCTCGTGGGGCAGCTGCGGGAGCGCCGAGAGGAGCAGTCCGCCGGCCGCGGGACGCCGTGGACCGACGAGCTGCTGCGGACCCTGCACTCGGCGCTCGGCGACCGGGTCGAGGACCGGATCGCGCTGGTCACCGCCCAGCTGCGCAGCCCCGACTGGCAGGAGCGGGCGGACGCGGTGTGGATGTGCAACGGTCTGGTGCACGGCTGGCGGGGCGCGTACGCCGAGGTGGTGCGGCTGGTCGGCGAGCAGCTGTCGGACCCCGAGCCCCGGCTGCGGGAGGCGGCCGCCAGCTGGCTGGAGGGCCTGTTCGAGCTGGCCAGGCCGGCCGCGGACGCGCTGGCGGCGCGGGTGGCGCTGGAGCCGACGCCCTGGCTTCAGGAGCGTCTGGACGGGCGGATCGCGCTCGGCCGCGCGCTGCTCGCGCTGGCCCGCTGCGGTGACGCGCGCGCGGTCCCGGTGCTCGGCGAGGCGCTGGAGCGCGGCGACATCCCGGATCAGCTGACGTACACGATCAGCCAACTGGGGGCGGCGGCCGCGCCGCTCGGGCCGGTGCTGCGGCAGCGGTTGGCGGAGGTGGAGCTGGACGACCAGCTGTACGACCGTGCGGCGCCTCTGCTGCTGGGCCTGGCGACGGTCGGGGCGACGGAGGCGCTGCCGGAGGTGCTGCGGGTGGTGCGCGGGGCGCCGCCGTACCGCCGGGACTGGGTGCTCGAATCGGCGCTGCGCGCCCTGACCGCGTTCGGGCCCGCGGCCCGTGAGGCGGTCGGGGATCTGCGGCGGCTGCTTGGCAGCGAGTCGGCGACGGTCGCCACGGCCGCCGCGCGGGCCCTGTGGGCGGTCGAGCGGGACGCGAGGGCGGTCCTGCCGACGCTGGACACCTGGCTGCGGGCGCGTAACCCCGGGGAGCGGCGCTCGGCGGCCCGGGCGCTGGGGGCGATCGGCCCGGCGGCCGCGCCGGCCGCACCGGCGCTGCGGGGCTGCCTGACGGACCTCGATCTGTGGCTGCGGGTGGAGAGCGCGGCGGCGCTGTGGCGGGTGACCGGCGAGGCCGGTGAGGCCCTGCCGGTGCTCCTGGCGGCCTGGCGGGACAACCGCTACGCGCGCGTGGCGATCGCCGAGTGCCTGGCGGAGATGGGTCCGGCGGCCCTTGAGGCGGAGCCGGTGCTCCGGGCGGAGCTGGCCCGGCCGTGCCGGCACAACGTGGTGGAGGGCGGCTCGGGCAGCCATGACATCCCGCAGGACGAGAAGCTGCTCGCGCTCTGCCGTACGGCGCTGGAGAAGATCGAGAACGTGGCGGTCGGCGAAGCGGAAACGCACGGATGATCATCTTCGGCACCAAGGTGTACGTGTACCAGCTCGCGATGCTGACGCTGGTCTGCGCACGGTGCGGCAATCCGGCCGCGCACGCGCTCAGGAAGCGGGTCACGAAGTTCACGCTGTTCTTCGTGCCGCTGTTCCCGTTCTCGACGACGTACGCGACGCAGTGCGCGTTCTGCGGGTACGAGGAGCGGCTCGCGGCGGCGCAGGGCCGGGCGCTCCAGGAGCGGGCGGCCCACGGGGCGCGGTGAGGCCGGGCTCCTGGCGCCGTACCGCCTCGTGACAGAACCCGGACAGAACCCGTGCGAGGTGGTGACAGCTTCGCGCGCTCGCGTACGGGGCACTGTTACGGAGCCGCAATGGAGGCGGCCTAGCGTCGGAGGCGTCATCGAAGCATCTGACGTACCAAGGACCACCCCGTGAGCAGTTACGCCCGTCTTCGCGCCGCCGCCCTGACCGCCGCCGTCGTCGGAGCGCTGGCGGTCCCGGCCACCGCCGCCTTCGCCGCGCCCCCGTCCCCGTCCCTCTCCCCCGCCGCCGGGTCGGCGGCGGAGGGTTTCTCCACCGCGCGGGACCACTCGACGCTGCTGGTGGCGGGCGGATCCGTGGCCGCCGTCGGCGCGGCCGGCATCGGCTTCGCGACGCTGCGCCGCGGCCGCTCCGAGTCCTGACCCACCAGCCCCGGCCGCCCGGTTCACCGGTCGCGGGGGCGGCCGCGGGGCCGGTCGGCGGGGCTGGTACACAGTGGTGCCGGGCGCGCGCCACGACTCCGCCCGGCCGGGCGGACGGCCTGGTGGCCACGTTCCGTGTCCGCACGGTTTATCAACTGGACAAAGAGAACTTACCTCCGCATAAGGTTTACGGGGCGGCCGACCGCCCGGAGCTCCGGCTCCCGAGAGACCCGAGAGACACCCAAGGAGCACCTTGCGCCCCTCCGGCCGCCCGATATGCCTCGCACTGCTGCCGGTCACGGCTGCGCTGCTGCTCTTCGGGCTGCTCACGGGCTGCGACAACGCCGGCGGGCTGCAGAGTGCCGGACCGACCCCGACGGCGGTCGGGCCGGTGCGGCTGTGGCCGGATCTGCCTCCGGCGACGGATCCTCCCCTCGACTACGGCGAGAGCGACACCGAGCGCGTGCCGGGGATCAAGGCGCCGGGGAACGACGTGCACGCCGTCGACCCGGTGGCGGTGGTGCGGGCCGAGGTGAACGCGCACCCCGACACGTACAGCGGCACCGACGGCGTCTATGAGGAAACGGTCAAGCAGCTCGGTGAGTGCGAGCGGAAACCGCGGGCCTGCCCGGTGCTCAAGCCGTACTACCGCGATCTCACCGGCAACGGCCGTGACGAGCTGATCGTCGGCATCCGCATGCCGGACCAGCAGGTGGGTGTGCGGGTCTACCTCGCCGAGAACGGCGGGCTCACCCGGATCATGTCCACGGTCGACCAGGTGATCAGCGTGGAGCTGGCCGGGCGGGATCTGATCCTGCGGGTCGGTTCGGCGGGCATCCCCGGCTACGAGTACCGCACCAACTGGTCCTGGGACGACCAGCAGCGGACCATGCTGCCGACCCGGGACGAGATCATCCGGATCAAGCCGAACCCGCCCGGCACCTCCCGCGCCCCCGAGCCCGCGGAGCCGGAGCCGGATCCCAGCCCCGCTCCGGAGAAGAGCCCGGCCGCGAAGGCGGGCCGCTCATGAGCCCTCGCAGCCGCCGGCGCCGCGCCGGCCGCCGGGTGCTGCGGCTGCTGCCCGCCTGGACGGCGACGCTGACCTGGAAGGCCGCGGTCTTCATCACCGTGATGTGCTGCGCCCTCGCGGCGCTGCTCGGCGCCCTCGTGCATGTGTCGGTGACCCGGCAGACCGTCGACACCGCCCGGGACAAGGCGCTCAACCGGCTGGAGGAGGTCACCCGCTCCTACGAGTCGGGGGAGCCGCTGCCGCGGTTCGCGGGCGTGGACCCCGAAGGGCTCCCGGCCGAGCTGCGTGAGCTGGCGGTGCGCGGGCGGCGCGGCACGGTCGTCGCCGACCACGAGGGCCACCCCACGATGTGGGCTGCGGGCCCGGCCGACGGGCGGGCGCTGGCCGTACGGGTCGACTACTCGCTGAGCGCCCGGACGATCACCGGCCTCGACCGGTCGATCCTGGGCTCGTCGGTGCTCGCCATCGGGGCGACGCTGCTGGTGGGCGCGTTCGCCGTGACCCGGGTGACCCGGCGGCTGCACCTGACCGCGACGGTGGCCCGCCGGATCAGCGCGGGCGACCTCGACGCGCGCGTCAACGACCCGCGGACGAAGGACCCTTCGCTGCCCCAGGACGAGGTGGCCACGGTCTCCGGCGCGCTGGACACCATGGCCTCCTCGCTCCAGCGCAAGCTGCAGAGCGAGCAGCGTTTCACCGCCGACGTGGCGCACGAGCTGCGCACCCCGCTGACCGGCCTGTCGGCGGCGGCGGAGCTGCTGCCCGTCGGCCGGCCCGCCGAGCTCGTCCAGGACCGGGTGCGGGCGATGCGCGCGCTCACCGAGGACCTATTGGAGATCTCCCGGCTTGACGCCCGCAACGAGAAGGTGGACCTGGCCGTGCACGCGCTGGGGCCGCTGGTGGAGCGGGTGGTGCGGTATTCCGGCACACCGACCGGGCTCACGGTCGTACGGGAGGCGACCGTCGAGACCGACAAGCGGCGGCTGGAACGGGTGCTGGGCAACCTCATCGCCAACGCGCACAAGCACGGCGCCGCGCCCGTGGAGGTGACCGTGGACGGCCCGGTGGTGCGGGTCCGCGACCACGGGCCGGGCTATCCGGCGTACCTGCTGGAGAGCGGCCCGCAGCGGTTCCGCACGGAGAGCGGCAGCAAGGGACACGGTCTGGGGCTGACCATCGCGGTGGGCCAGACGTCCGTGATCGGCGCGGAGCTGGTCTTCGCCAACGCGCCCGACGGCGGGGCCGAGGCGCGGCTGACGCTGCCGGAGTACGTGCGGTTCGCCGCGCCCGACGAGGACGGCCCACCGGACGACCCGTCACCCTCCTCCGCCCACAACAGCGGCACACCGTCACATAAAGGGACATAAGGCTTACCGCTTGCTACGTTGCGGACCATGACCGCATCGACGGCGGGCGCTCCCCCACCCGCACCGCGCCCGACCAACCGGCGCGGGGTGGAACTCTCCCTCCTCGTCTGCGCCGTGCTCATCTCGGTCTTCGGCTACGCCGCCGTCGGCCTCGCCCGCAGCGACGCCGTCCCGCCCGACGTGGCCGGATACGGCGCCGGTCTCGGCATGCTCGCGCTCGTCGCGCACCTCGCGGTGCGGCTGCGGGCGCCGTACGCGGATCCGCTGCTGCTGCCGATCGCGGTCCTCCTCAACGGCCTGGGGCTCGTACTGATCTACCGGCTCGACCTGGAGACGCCCCGGGACGAGGCCGCGCCCACCCAGCTGATCTGGTCGACGCTGGGGGTGGCGCTGTTCATCGCGGTCGTCCTGGCGCTGCGCGACCACCGGGTGCTCCAGCGGTACGCGTACCTCTCCATGGTCACCGCGCTCGTGCTGATGATCGTGCCGATCTTCTTCCCGGCGGTGAACGGGGCCAAGATCTGGATCCGGATCGGCGGATTCTCCTTCCAGCCCGGGGAGTTCGCCAAGATCCTGCTCGCCGTCTTCTTCGCCGCGTACCTCGCCGCCAGCCACAACGCCCTCGCGTACACCGGCCGCAAGGTCTGGCGGCTCCAGCTGCCCACCGGCCGGGTCCTCGGCCCGATCGTCACAATCTGGCTGCTGAGCGTCGTGGTGCTGGTCCTCGAACGGGACCTCGGCACCTCGCTGCTCTTCTTCGGACTGTTCGTGATCATGCTGTACGTGGCGACCGGGCGCACCGGCTGGATCGCCGTCGGGCTGCTGCTCGCCGCCGTCGGCGCGTTCGCCGTCGGCTCCCTCGAACCCCATGTGCACAGCCGGGTCGAGGACTGGCTCGACCCGTACGCCTCGATCGAGGCCGGGCAGGGCCCGGGCCAGCTCGCCCAGTCGCTGTTCGCGTTCGCCGCCGGCGGGATGCTCGGCACCGGCCTCGGGCTCGGGCACTCCATTCTGATCGGCTTCGCCGCCAAATCGGACTTCATCCTGGCCACCGCGGGTGAGGAGCTCGGCCTTGTCGGGCTCACCGCGCTGTTCCTGCTGTACGCACTGCTGGTGGCCCGCGGCTACCGCGCCGGCCTGTCGCTGCGCGATCCCTTCGGCCGGCTCCTCGCCATCGGGCTCGCCTCGATCCTGGCGCTCCAGGTCTTCGTGATCGCGGGCGGGGTGACGGGCCTGATCCCGCTGACCGGGATGGCCATGCCGTTCCTCGCCCAGGGAGGTTCGTCCGTGGTCACCAACTGGGTCATCATCGCGCTGCTGATCCGGGTCAGCGACTTCGCCCGCGCGCCCGTGCCCGATGCCGTGGAGACCGGTGTCATCGCCGCCGCCGTGGAGGCCGAGCGGTGATCCGCTACATCCGGCGGGCCGCGGCGCTCTGCCTGCTGCTCCTGGTCGCGCTGCTGGTCAACGCCGCCCGGATCCAGCTGTTCCAGGCCGAGGCGCTGGACAGCAATCCGGCCAACCGCCGTCAGGCGATCGTCCGTTACGAGCAGCCGCGCGGGGAGATCGTCGTCGACGGCAGACCGGTCACCGGCTCCCGGGACAGCGCCGAACAGCTGCGCTACGAGCGCACCTACAAGGACGGCCCGCTGTACGCCCCCGTCACCGGCTACGCCTCCCAGACGTACGGCACGACGCTGGTCGAGAACGCCGAGGACGACGTCCTCTCCGGCACCGACCCGCTGCTCGCGCCGTTCCCGTTCTGGTCCGACCTCAGCCGTGGGCGGCGGCCCGGCGGGGACGCGGTCACCACCATCAGGGCGCCGATGCAGAAGGCCGCCTACCGCGGACTCGCCGGCAGGCGCGGGGCAGTGGCCGCGATCGAACCGTCCAGCGGCAAGATCCTGGCGCTGGTCAGCAGCCCGTCGTACGACCCGGGGGTGCTCTCCGGCACCGGCGCCCCGGTCGCCGACGCCTGGGCGCGGCTGAACGCGGCGCCGGAGCAGCCGATGCTGAACCGCGCGATCCGCCAGACGTATCCGCCCGGCTCCAGCTTCAAGATCGTGACGGCGGCGGCGGCGCTGGACGCCGGGGTGGTCACCGACATCGACGCGCCGACCGGCGCGCCCGACCCGTATCTGCTGCCGGGCACCACGCGCGTGCTGCCCAACGAAGTGCCGGGCTGCGGCAACGCCTCGCTGTCGTACGCGATCCGCTGGTCGTGCAACAGCGTGATGGCGCATCTCGGGGTGCGGGTGGGGCTGCCGGGGATGGTGGAGGCGGTGGGGCGGTTCGGCTTCAACGACACCGGGCTGCGGATCCCGTCCGGGGTGGCGAAGTCCAACTTCGACACGCGAATGAGCGACGACCAGCTGGCACTCTCCGCCATCGGCCAGTTCGACACGGCCGCGACACCGCTCCAGATGGCGATGGTCGCGGCGGCCGTCGCCAACAACGGGGAGATCGCGCAGCCGCACCTGGTGGAGCGGACCACGACCGCGGGCGGGCTGACGGTACGCCGTTGGGGGCGGCGTACGTACCGTCAGGCGATGCAGCCGTCCACGGCCGGGCGGCTCCAGCGGATGATGGTCGAGGCGGTGAAGGACGGCACGGGGGCGAACGCGGCGATCCCGGGCGCGCGGGTCGGCGGCAAGACCGGCACCGCACAGCACGGGCTCGGCAACACCGGCACCCCGTACGCCTGGTTCATCGCCTGGGCGCAGGCGGAGGGCCAGGCGCAGCCGGCGGTGGCGGTGGCCGTCGTCGTGGAGGACGCGTCCGCGAACCGGGCGGACATCAGCGGCGGCGGCAGCGCGGCGCCGATCGCACGCGAGGTGATGGAGGAGGCGCTGCGGCTGCCGAGGTGAGTGCCGCCCGTCGCCTGCCGGAGGCGGTGCACGGCGAGTTGGGCCAGGCCCTCGTGGATGCCTCCGAAGCTGTCGGAGACCGCACGACGTCGGCGTCGATGGGCACGCTCGTCGCCTGTGCGGGCACATGCCCCGGCAGGCGCCGCCGAAGCCGTCGGCGGGACGACGTTAGCGTCGGCGTCGACGCGCCCGCTCGCCGGCCTTCGGCGACCGATGGGCCCCGCGACGTCGAGCGCCCGTCGGCGAGGTGTCGCCCCGCCCCACCGGCACCGCGGCCGGAGGCCTACCGCCGATGGGCGCCCCGCGGCGTCGGGGCGCCCATCGGCGAGGCGTCGTCCGCGCCGCCCGGTGGGCCCGTCAGCCGATCGGGGTGCGCATCTCGTCGCGGACCTTGGCCGTCTGGTCGGCGAGCTTGGCCAGGTCGACCTCCTTGGGGTTCTGCCGGGCGATCTCGGGGGTGATGATCGCGACGAAGGAGGCGGTGTTGTCGTCGCCCCAGGCGCACATGGGGAAGGTGCTCTCCATGCCGCCGTCCTTGGTGCGGGCGACCTGGCAGGTGACCGTGGTGTCGGAGCCGGCGGGCTTGAAGTCCTTGGGCCGGACGACGACGGTGGTGCCCTTGTCGGTGACGGCACCCTTGAGGATCTGCTTGCGGGTGTTCTCCGGGTCCTTGAGACGGCCGTGGAAGCCGGAGACGACGAGCACGGATTCGGAGGCGCCCTGGTACTGGGCGATGGCGGCCTTCGCGTCGCGCACGCTCGGGTCGTACGTGTCCTCGACCTCCTTGCCCTCGGTCTTGGAGACGTCGCTGAGGAGCTTGTACTCGCCGTCGAGGAGCGTCTTCTGCACGGTGAGGCTGTACTTGGCCTCGGGGAAGGGCCTGGAGGCGCCGGAGGCGGCGTCGAGCAGGGCGTAGACGCCGTAGCCGAGCCCGCCGAGCAGCACCAGGGCCCCGGCCACGATGCCGACGACGAGCCCGGTCCGCTTCTTCTTCGGCGGCGGCCCCATCGGCGGCCCGCCCCAGCCGCCCTGGCCCGGGTACTGCTGCGGGAACGGCTGCGGCTGCATGCCCTGCGGCGGGCCGTACGGACCGGGAGCGGGCGCGGGCTGCGGGTAGCCCTGGGGCTGCGGGTGGTACGGCGGCTGCGGCGGCGTGGTCATCCCCGCAACCTACGGCACGACCCGCGCGCCGCCACGTGACCCCCTCACTACGTCGTGGCGCCCTCCTCGATGGTCCTGCGCACCTCCGCGACCCGAGCGTCCTCCTCTGCGGCGAACCGCTCGCGGTCGAGGCGTTCGGCGATCTCCTCATCCTCCTTCATCAGCAGGTCGAGGTTGGAGTCGCCGAGGTCGAAGACGCCCATGTCCAGATAGGCCTTCTGGAGGCGCTCGCCCCACAGGCCGATGTCCTTGACGCACGGCACGATCCGGCTGAACAGCAGCTTGCGGAAGAGAGCGAGGAACTCGGACTGCTCGGCGTACTGCTCGGCCTCCTTCCTCGGGATGCCGAAGTTCTCGAGCACCTCGACGCCGCGCAGCCGGTCGCGCATCAGATAGCAGCCCTCGATGACGAACTCCTCGCGTTCACGCAGCTCGGCGTCGGTGAGCTGGCGGTAGTAGTCGCGCAGCGCCATCCGGCCGAAGGCCACGTGGCGGGCCTCGTCCTGCATCACGTAGGCGAGGATCTGCTTGGGCAGCGGCTTGTCCGTGGTGTCCCGGATCATTCCGAAGGCGGCCAGCGCGAGGCCTTCGATCAGGACCTGCATGCCGAGGTAGGGCATGTCCCAGCGGGAGTCGCGCAGGGTGTCGCCGAGCAGCCCCTGGAGATTGTCGTTGATCGGGTAGAGCATCCCTATCTTGTCGCGCAGGAAGCGGCCGTAGATCTCGGCGTGCCGCGCCTCGTCCATGGTCTGGGTCGCGGAGTAGAACTTGGCGTCGAGGTCGGGCACGGACTCGACGATGCGGGCGGCGCACACCATCGCGCCCTGCTCGCCGTGGAGGAACTGGCTGAACTGCCAGGAGGCGTAGTGCCGGCGCAGGTCGCCCTTGTCCTGGTCGGTCATCTTGGCCCAGTGGCGGGTGCCGTGGAGCGTGAGGGACTCGTCGGGCGCGCCGAGCGGGTCGTACGGATCGACCTCCAGGTCCCAGTCGATACGGGTGGCGCCGTCCCACTGCTTGTCCTTGCCCTTCTGATAGAGGGCGAGGAGACGGTCCCTGCCGTCGTCGTACTCCCAGCTGAAGCGGGCCGCGCCGGCGGCGGGCACCTGCCAGACGGGGGCTCCCGGGTCGTTCGTGTAAAGGTCGTACGTCGACACTGACGGCTCCTTCGGGTCACGGACTTCCGCGCGCGGATGGGGACTTGGCGGGCTCTTGGCAGGCTCACACGTTGGTAGACAAGGGGTCAACAAGTCGCGCGAAAGGGATTGACGGGCTTACTGACACGCAGTCTCATAAGACGCGAACCCCGAGTAACCCCAAGGACGAGGTGGACTCCGCCATGACGACCGTGACCGAACGCGACCTGACCGTCCTGCGTGACGCGCTCGGCCCGCTGCGGGACCGCGAGCAGGTCGCCGAGCGACTGCTCGAGTCCTCCGCCAAGCACTCCTTCGACCCCGACAAGGAGCTCGACTGGGACGCCCCCCTGGAGGAGGGCAAGTGGTTCTGGCCACCGGAGCTGGTCTCCCTCTACGACACACCGCTGTGGAAGAAGATGTCCGAGGACCAGCGCCTGGACCTCGCGCGCCACGAGGCCGCGTCGCTGGCCTCCCTCGGCATCTGGTTCGAGATCATCCTGATGCAGCTGCTGGTCCGGCACATCTACGACAAGTCCGTCACCAGCAACCACGTCCGCTACGCCCTCACGGAAATAGCCGACGAATGCCGCCATTCGATGATGTTCGCCCGGATGATCCAGAAGGGTGGCGCGCCGACCTACCCCGTCCCCCGGCTGTACCACAACCTCGCGCGCGTCCTGAAGACCGTCTCCACCACCCCCGGCTCGTTCGCGGCCACCCTCCTCGGCGAGGAGATCCTCGACTGGATGCAGCGGCTGACCTTCCCGGACGAGCGCGTCCAGACCCTGGTGCGCGGCGTAACCCGGATCCATGTGGTCGAGGAGGCCCGCCATGTGCGCTACGCCCGCGAGGAGTTGCGCCGCCAGATGGTGACCGCGCCGCGCTGGGAGCAGGAGTTCACCCGGATCAGCTGCGGCGAGGCCGCCCGGGTCTTCTCCACCTGCTTCGTCAATCCGAAGGTGTACGAGAACGTCGGCCTGGACCGCCGTGAGGCCGTCGCGCAGGTGAAGGCGAGCGGCCACCGCCGCGAGGTCATGCAGTCGGGGGCGCGGCGGCTGACGGACTTCCTCGACGACATCGGCGTCCTGCGCGGCGTCGGCCGCTCGCTGTGGAAGTCCTCCGGACTCCTCGCCTGAGCGGGGGCCCCCGGGGCTACGCTGCGTGCATGACCAGTCCCGCCACGCCGCCCGCGTACCGCCGGCTCAGCGTCGAGGAGAGGCGCAGGCAACTCCTGGGCGCCGCCCTGTCGCTCTTCGCGCACCGGGCGCCCGAGGAGGTGTCGCTGGACGACGTCGCCGAGGCGGCCGGGGTCTCCCGGCCGCTCGTCTACCGCTACTTCCCCGGCGGGAAGCAGCAGTTGTACGAGGCGGCGCTGCGCTCGGCCGCCGACGAGCTGGAGCTGTGCTTCACCGAGCCGCCGGAAGGGCCGCCGACCGAGCGGCTGACCCGGGTCCTCGACCGGTACCTCCACTTCGTCGACCAGCACGACGCCGGGTTCAGCGCGCTGCTGCGCGGCGGCAGCGTCGCCGAGACGTCCCGGACGACCGCCATCGTCGACGAGGTACGTCGGGCGGCGGCCGAACAGATCCTGATCCACCTCGGCGCAGGCCGGCCGGGGCCGAGGCTGCGGATGATGGTCCGCACGTGGATCGCGGCGGTCGAGGCGGCCTCGCTGATCTGGCTGGACGAGGAGAAGCAGCCGTCCGCCACCGAGCTGCGGGACTGGCTCGTCGACCATCTGATCGCGCTTCTCACGGCCACATCGGCGACCGACGAGGAGACGGCGACGGCGGTGAAACTGCTGCTGGCGCAGGAGACGGCGCACGGCCCGGTGGGCACGCTGGCCCGGCGGGTGATCCCCGTCGTGGGCGAGGCCGCCCACCTCATATGACACTGGTGCCGTGAGAAGCGAGAAGACGCCGTTCTACGGCGGGCCCCTGGACGGGCGCGTGCTGGCCGTCCTCGTCGGGCCGACCGGACACCCGCCCAAGTGGTACGAGGTGCCCGTACCGGCCGCCGAAGGTGGTCCCCCGACCGTGTACACCTACCGCCGCGAGCCGGCCGGCCACACCAGGCGGCTCGGCCTGCAGACCGGCTGGAAGTACGAGTACGCGCCCGAGGGCCGCGAGCGCCGCACCCTCAAGTGGCCCTGGTCGAAGCCGAACGGCGCCCCATAAGATCGACCCTCGTGTCATCAGGGGGGAGGCCCGTCGTGGAGCCGCTGCAGCAGGACGATCCGCGCCAGGTCGGTCCGTACGTCGTACGGACCCGGCTGCGTCAGACGGCTGCGGCCGTGCGGTACCTCGGCCGCGACGAGGCCGGGGCGCCTGTGGTGGTGACCGTGCCCCGCCCCGAGCTGGCCGCGCTGCCCGCCTTCCGGCGCCGCTTCCGCACCGAGACCCGGACGGCGGAGCGGCTCGCGGGCGGCTGGGTGTGCCCGCCGCTCGCCACCGGCGAGGGCGACGAGCTGTGGACCGTCGACGCGTATGTGCCCGGTGTGACGCTCGCCGAGGCGATCTCCCTGGCCGGTCCGCTGCCCGAGAAGGCGGTCCGGATACTGGGCGCCGGTCTTGCCGAGACCCTCTCCCGGGTCCACGCCACCGGGGCGGTCCTGCACGGCCTGACCCCCGAGACGGTGGAACTGGCCACGGACGGCCCCCGCCTGACGGCGTACGGAGCGCTGGGCGCGGCCGCGTCCGCGCAGGCCGGCCCGGGCCGCCAGCTGTCCGTACGGCTCGGCTACCTGACCCCCGAACAGATCGCGGGCAAGGAACCGGGCCCGGCGTCGGACCTGTTCGTGCTGGGCCTGCTGCTGACGTATGCGGCGACGGGGACGACACCGCTCGGCGACAGCGCGGAGATCGCCCACAAGGACCCCGAACTGACCGCCGTCCCGGAGGCCTTGCGCCCCCTGGTCGCCGACTGCCTCTCCAAGGACCCCTCGGCCCGCCCCTCGGCGGGCTCGGCAGCCGCCACCCTCGCCCTGGAGGGCGCGGCCGCCCTGGCCCGTGACGGCTGGCTGCCCCAGCCCCTCCTGGACGCCCTCGCGGCGCGGGAGGCGGAGGTGGGGCGGATGGTGTCGGGGGACGACGTGGTGACGGCGGAGGCGGCGCGGGCCGCCGCGTCCGGCGACGCCTTGGCCGTCGGCACGGACGTGACGGACTCGGGGGCCGTCGGCGCGGACGCGGGGCCGGTCGGTGCGGACGTCGCGGACCATCACCGAACGGGAGCGCGGGCCCAGGCCCAGACGGACCAGCAGACCACCGGCACGGACGCCGCGGACGACCCCGGAACGGGAGCGCAGGCGGTCCCCGCGCCCGGCTCGCCCGCCGGGGAGGACCCCGTCACGACGCGGTTCGGCACCGGAGCGCAGGCCCCGGCGGCAGCAGCCGTGGCGCCGGCGGCGTCCGGCGACGCCTTGGGCGTCGGCGCGCCCGCAGCCGCCTCGGCCCCTGGCCCGCTCGCCGCGACCGAAGGCATGCCGCCCGCCGCGACTGACGGCGTGGCGCCCGTCGCTGCTCTGCCCCCTGCGGCGCCCGTCGCCGCCTCGGCCCCTGGCCCGCTCGCCGCGACCGAAGGCATGCCGCCCGTCGCTGCTCTGCCGCCCGCGGCGCCTGCCGCTGCCTTGGCCGCCGGGGCACCCGCCGCGCCCGTTGCCGCCCTGCCGCCCGGGCCCCCCACCCCCGACACAGCCACCACCCAGCTCGCGGCCCTGCCACGCGCCCAGGCGGGCGACCGGGTCACGACGCAACTCGCCGTGCCCGGGCAGCGGGCCCCGCTGCCCGCGGCCGTCGTGCCGCCGAGCGTGCCACCGGCGGCCGGCCCCACCCCTCCCTCAGCGCCCAAGCGCGGCCAGGGGCTCGATCGGCGGGCGCTGCTCATCGGGGCCGGGGGCGGGCTGCTCATCGGGGCCGGGGGCGGGCTCGCGCTGAGCGCGGGTGGGGACGAGAGCCCCGCGCCCCCGGCCAAGCCGGCCGCGCCCAAGCCGCGGCCCCCGGTGGCCGGCGTGCCGCCCGTCGCGGCGTGGAGGTACGAGCACTCGGCCGCCGCGGCCGCCGTCGTCGACCGGCACCGGCTGCTGCTGACCTCCGCCGCCGGGACCACCGCCGTCGACCTGGCCTCAGGCCGGCGGATCTGGGAGCAGCCCGGCGCGGCGTCGGCGCGGCGGGCGCTGCCCACGGCCGACGGGCCGGTGTTCGTGGCCGGCGCGAGCGAGTTCCTGTGGCTCTCCCCCAGCAGCGGCAAGATCGAGCACCGCGCCCCGCACCAGGGCCTGACCGGGGTCGTCGGACAGGACGGCCCGGTCGTCTGGTGCACCGCTCCGGCCGCGCTGTTCGCCTACGACGTCGTCCGCCGCAAGGAGTTGTGGCGCACGCCCGCCCCGGGGACGTACGAACTGGTCGCGATCCGACCGGCCCAGCTCGTCGTGCGGCAGAACGCCGCCACCCTCACCGCCGCCCAGGCAAAGGCCCAGAAGGGCCGCGCCGTCTTCTACGGCTACGACCGGGCGACCGGGAAGCTGCTGTGGAAGCGGCAGTTCGGCGCGGTCGCCCTGACCGCGCCGGTGACCGGCGACGCGGAGGGGCGGGTGTACGCGGCCCTGCCGGGCGCGGTGTTCGGGTACGCCTCCGGCACCGGCGCCCAGGTCTGGAAGCGGCCGGCCGGTCCGGCGCTCGCCTTCGGCCGGCCGGTGCGGCACGGCTCGGCGCTGTACGTCGCCCAGCGCTCCCAGTCGGTGTTCGCGCTCGACGCGGCCGGCGGGGCCGTGCGCTGGCAGCGGGCCACCGAGGCGCCGGCCGGACCGGCCACCGCGGCGAGTCCGGAAATCGTGGTCGGTGCGAGCGGCCGTACGGTGCTGGCGGCGGACGCCACCCAGGTCACGGCTTTCGGCGCGGAGGACGGGCGGCGGCTGTGGAAGTTCCAGGACGCCGGTGCCCAGGCGCCGGGGCAGCCTGAGCCGCCCGCGGAGCCGTACCGCGTGCTGGCCGCCGGAGGGTCGGTGGTCGTGGGCCGCGGCCGGGCGTACTACTCGCTCCCCCTGGACTGATGCGGCCGCTAGGGGCCGAGGATCCCGGACGGCTCGGGCCGTACACCCTGCTCGGGGTGGTCGGCGCGGGCGGCATGGGCACGGTCTATCTCGGGCGGGACGGCCGCACACCGGTGGCGGTGAAGACGCTCCTGCCGGACCTGGCGCACGAGCCGCAGCTGCTGGCCCGGTTCCGCCGCGAGATCCGGGCCGCGTCCGCCGTCACCCATCCGTACGTCGCGGGGGTGCTGGGCTCGGACCTGGCGGCCCGGCCGCCGTGGTTCGCGACCGAGTTCGTGGTGGGGCCGACGCTCGGCGAGTGCGTGGAGGGGCGCGGGCCGCTGCCGGAGGAAGGGGTGGCGGCGCTCGGCGGGGCGCTGGCCCGGGCGCTGGACGCGCTGCACACGGCGGGGATCGTGCACCGCGACCTCAAGCCCGGGCCGGACTCGCCTACCTGGCCTGCGACGACACCCGGACCTGGCTGTACGTCCTCAACCTGCGGACGCGGAAGAAGGAGTGGGCGTACGAGGTGGGCCGGCAGGCAACCCCGGCTCGGCGTCCTTCTCCGCCGACAAGGAACGGCTCTATCTGCAGGCGCGCGGGCGGATCGTGGCACTCCCCCTCGACGGGTGACCCGATTGGCACGATCGGCCCACCCGGGAGGTGACCGGGCGGGGGCCTCCGCATCATCGCCGTGAGGTGATGACATGTCAGGAAGGGTGCTGCGCGCGGTCTGTACGGCGGCCCTCGTCTCGGCGACGACCGTGACCACGGTGCTGGGCGCTCCGGCGGCGGCGCTGCCGGTGGAGCCGACACCGCCCCCGGTGGCGGAGGAGACGGAGGAGGTCCAGGAGGACGTCCAGGAGACGGAGGACGTTCAGGAGACGGCGGAGGAGGTCCCGGAGGACGACGAGCCGGAAGAGGTTCCGGAGGACGACGCGGCCGCCCTCGGGCCCGAGGATCCCGGCGACGACTCCGTCGGCGCGCTCCTCGTCCGCCTGCGCAGCCTCTGCCAGCAGGCGGAGGCCGCCACCGAGAGGTACAACGCCACCGCCTCCGAGCTCGCCCGGCAGACTGCCGCGACCAAGGCCCTCAACCTCAAGCTGGCCCGCACCCGCGGCGCGCTCTCCCGCAGCCGGGACGACGTGGGCCGGCTCGCCAGGGCGCAGTACCAGGGCGCCGGGGAGTTCTCGTCGTACGTACGCTTCCTGCTCTCCCCCGACCCCGGTGTCGCCCTCGACCGGCGCCGGCTGATCGACCGGGCGGCGCGGGAGCGGGCTGCGGCCGTCGCACGGCTGGAGGACGGGGAGCGGCGGGCGCACTCGCTGGCCGTCGCCGCCCGCCGCGCGCTGGACCGGCAGCAGACGCTGGCCGCCCGGCAGAAGGAGGAGCGGGACGCGGTCCATGAGCGGCTGAGGGAGGTGGAGGAGCTCCTCGCGGCGCTGTCGCCCGACCAGCTGGCCGCGCTGGACGCACGGGAGCAGACGGTCACGGCGGGCGCCCAGAGCGCGCTGATGGACTCGGGCGTCCTGGACGTGACACGGACGCCCACCGAGGCGGGCGCGCAGGCCCTGCGCTACGCGGTCGGGCAGATCGGCAAACCGTACGTGTGGGGCGCCGAGGGGCCCGAGGCCTTCGACTGCTCGGGGCTGACCTCGCAGGCCTGGGCGGACGCGGGCCTGGCGGTGCCCCGCACCAGCCAGGAGCAGTGGCGCACGCTGCCGCGGGTGGAGCTGTCCGACCTGCGGCCGGGCGATCTGGTGGTCTACTTCCCGGGCGCCACGCATGTGGCGCTCTATCTGGGCGAGGGGCTCGTGGTGCACGCCCCGCGCCCGGGCGGCCTGGTGAAGGTCTCCCCGATCGCGGCGAACCCACTGCTCGGCGCCGTCCGCCCGGACCCGGCGGGCACCCCGCTCCCCTCGTTCACGCCGCCGCCGCTCCCCGAGGGGGCGACGGACGGCGCGGACGAGGGGTTCGCTCAGGACCGGCCGGAGCCGGCGGCCTCGGCGAGGTAGGCGGCCGTCTTCTCCGGGTCGAAGAAGAAGTTCTCGAAGTCGGCCGGGTCGTCGAAGCCGTTGGCGAACCGGTCGGCGACGGGCTGGAGCGTGCCGGCCGCGCCGATCAGGCCGAGGACGTGCTCCGGCGGGACGCCGAGCATGGCGTTGGTCCACTTGGTGACGTGCTGGGCGGTGTTCCAGTAGCGGTCGAAGGTGGCCCGCATCCACGTCTCGTCGAACGGCTTGTCGCCGTGCTCGACGATGGAGGCGAGGTAGGCGGCGGCGCACTTGGACGCGGAGTTGGAGCCCTGGCCCGTGATCGGGTCGTTGGCGACGACGACGTCGGCGACACCGAGGACCAGGCCGCCGCCGGGGAGCCGGCCGATCGGGTTGCGGACGGTCGGGGCGTAGCGGCCGGCGAGGGTGCCGTTGGCGTCGGTCAGTTCGGCCTTGGTGGCGCGGGCGTACTCCCAGGGCGTGAACTTCTCCATCAGCTCCAGCGTGAGCGCCAGGTGCTCGGAGGGGTCCTTGACGCCCTGGAAGACGTCGAGGGGCCCGCCGGGGATGCCCTCCCAGAAGAGGATGTCGGCGCGGCCGGAGGTCGTCAGGGTCGGCATGACGAAGAGCTCGCCGACGCCGGGGACGAGGTTGCAGCGGACCGCGTCGAAGTCCGGGTGCTCGGGGCGGGGGCCGAGGCCGTGGACGTAGGAGACGGCCAGGGCGCGCTGCGGTTCGGCGTACGGGGAGCGGGCGGCGTCGCGGCCGAACATGGAGACGAGCTCGCCCTTGCCGGCGGAGACCAGCACCAGGTCGTACGTACGGGAGAAGTAGTCGAGGTCGCCGACGGCGGCGCCGTGGATGACGAGCTGGCCGCCGCGCTGGGCGAAGGTCTCCATCCAGCCGGCCATCTTCACACGCTGGTCGACGGACTGGGCGTAGCCGTCGAGTCTGCCGACCCAGTCGATGACCCTCTGGGATTCCGGGCCGGCGACGGAGACGCCGAGGCCCTCGATCCGAGGGGCCTGGGACTCCCAGAAGTTGATGCCGAGGTCGCGCTCGTGCTGGAGGGCGGTGTGGAACATGCACTGCGTGGACATCACCCGGCCGGTGCGGATCTCGTCCGCCGTGCGGTTGGACATGAGGGTGACCTCGTAGCCCTGGGACTGGAGGCCGAGGGCGAGCTGAAGACCGGACTGGCCGGCCCCCACGATGAGTATCTTCCGCATGGCGGAGTCTCCTACGGTTTATTCGGGGGTGACGTCGAGGGCGTGGGCGACCATCGCAAGCAGGGATTCGATGACCGAGACCCGGTTGCGCGCGTCCATGATCAGCACCGGGACGTGCGGGGGCACCGTCAGCGCCTCCCGGACGTCCTCGGCCTCGAACAGCTCGGTGCCCTCGAAGTGGTTGACGGCGACGATGTACGGCAGTCCGCAGCTCTCGAAGTAGTCGAGCGCGGGGAAGCAGTCGGTCAGCCGTCGGGTGTCGGCGAGCACGACGGCGCCGATCGCGCCGCGCACGAGGTCGTCCCACATGAACCAGAAGCGCTTCTGGCCGGGGGTGCCGAAGAGGTAGAGCACCAGGTCGTCGTCGAGCGTGATCCGCCCGAAGTCCATGGCGACGGTGGTGGTGAGCTTGTCGGGCGTGGCGGCGAGGTCGTCGGTGTCCTCGCTGGCGCGGGTCATCAGCGCCTCGGTCCGGAGCGGGGTGATCTCGGAGACGGACCCGACGAAGGTCGTCTTGCCGACCCCGAAACCGCCCGCGACGACGATCTTGGTGGCGATCGGGGCGCGGGTGTGGTCGAGCTGCCAGTCCCGAAGTCCCTCGTCGGCGGCGAGTCGCGGGGCGGGCGCCGCCGGTCCCGGCCGGGCGACGATCCCGGGGGCCTCGGCGGCCCCTGGGAGGTCAGAGACGACGGAGTCCATTCAGCACCCTTTCGAGCAAGGCGCGGTCGGGCTGGCCGATGCCGTGCCCGGTCCCGTACACGCGGATCTTTCCTTGGTCGGCCAGGTCGCTGAGCAGCACCCGGACGACCCCCAGCGGTATCCGCAGCAGCGCCGAGATCTCGGCGACGGTCCGCATGCGGCGGCAGAGTTCGACGATGGCCCGCATCTCCGGCATGACGCGGGAGACGATCCCGTTCGCCAGCTCCCGGCGCTCCTCGGAGGCCTCCAGCGCGGCGACGAAGGTCTCCACGAGCAGGACGTGGCCGAAGCGGGTGCGGCCGCCGGTGAGGGAGTACGGGCGGACCCGGGCGGGGCGCTTGCCCTCGCCGCGGACGGGGAGCCTGCGCAGGGGTTCGGCGGCGGACGTCATCGGGTGCTCTCCAACGATTTGCGCAGCTCGCTGCGGAGTTCGGGGGTGAGGACGTGTCCGGCGCGGCCGACGAAGAGTGCCATGTGGTAGGCGACGACACTCATGTCGCAGTCGGGGGTGGCGTGCACGCCGAGCAGCGAGCCGTCGCTGATCGACATGACGAGGACGCTGCTCTCCTCCATGGCGACCATGGTCTGCTTGACCGTGCCGCCGTCCATGAGGCGGGCGGCGCCGACGGTGAGGCTGCTGATGCCCGACACGATGGTGGCGAGGTCGGCGCTGGAGCCCCGGGGGCCGTGGGGGCGGGCGGCGGTGGGGGCGGGGGGCGGGGC
>NZ_BMQQ01000009.1:30062-63783 GCF_014648195.1 Streptomyces purpureus | reverse complement strand
GGGGTCGGAGGAGAGCAGCAGGAGTCCGTCGGACGAGACGACGGCGACGGACCGGACCCCGGGCACCTCCTCCACGAGGTTGCCCAGCAGCCATTGCAGATTGCGGGCTTCGCTGCTCAGTCCGAATGTGCCGGTCGCAGTCAACTACGTGCCTCCTCGACTGTGTCCCCCGTCGTCTCCTCTGTGCGTACTGCTTCCAACTGCTGTGTGGCTTCGGGGTCGTCGGCGGCGAGGCCGTGTTCCTCGGCGATCTCCGCCTCGACGTCGCGGCGCCCGTCCTTGGCTCCCTGGTGGAAGCCGCCCAGGCGGCGGCGCAGGGCCTCGGCGTCGATACCGCCGCCGCGCTCCTTCGTGGGCGCCTCGGCGGGCCGGACGACCTGAGGGGTGCGCTTGGGCAGGCCCTTGTCGGTGACGCGCTCCCAGGTGGCGACCTTGGGGCCGCTGTCGAGGACCGGGTCTGCGGCGGGCTCCTCGGCGCGCTCGTGGGTGTCGGGGCCGATGGCGTACGGGTCGGCGGTCTGGACCGGGATCCGTACCTGGAGGGTGGTCTCGGAGGTCACGGGCTCCGAGGTCTCGACCGGCTTCTCAAACTCGACGGGCTCCTCGGACTCGACCGGCTCCTCGGACTCGACGGGCTCCGAGAGCTCGTCCGACGCCTCTGCCTCGGGCTCGGGGACCACCTCGGTTCCGGTCTCCGCGACGGTCTGTTCGGCCGCGGCCACCAGCGGGTCCCGTACGCGGCCCGGGAGGGTGTTGGAGTTGGCCTCCGCGACCGATCCGGGCAGCGTGAGCGTGGACGCGGTGCCCGCCGTGGTCACCGCGGGCGGCACGGCGGCCGGCGGGGCCTCGGGCAGCAGACCCTGCGGCAGGACGACGACGGCCGCGGTGCCGCCCTGCTTCTGCTCGCGCAGCTGGACCCGTACGCCGTGCCGGGCGGCGAGCAGGGCGGTGACCCGGATGCCGAGGCCCTCGCCGTCCATGTCCTGGTCGTGGTCCGGGCCGGGGTCGGCGAGGCGGGCGTTGAGCTCGGCGAGCCGGGTCTCGGTGATGCCGATGCCCTCGTCCTGGACGGAGAGCATGATCTCGCCGCTCTCCAGGAGCCAGCCGGAGAGCTGGACCTGCGCGTCGGGCGGGGAGAAGGAGGTGGCGTTCTCCAGCAGTTCGGCGATCAGGTGCGAGAGGTCGTCGGCGGCGAACCCGGCGACATGGGCGTGCGGCGGCAGGGCCTGGATCGTGACCCGCTCGTACCGCTCGATCTCGCTGACGGCCGCCCGTACGACGTCGACCAGCGGTACGGGCCCGTGGTGGGTGTTGCCGTGTTCGGAGCCGGCGAGGATCAGCAGGTTCTCGCTGTGGCGGCGCATGACCGTGGCCATGTGGTCGAGCTTGAAGAGGGTGGCGAGCCGCTCCGGGTCCTGCTCGCGCTCCTCCAGCTTCTCGATGACGCCGAGCTGACGCTCGACCAGGCCGAGCGTGCGCAGGGAGAGGTTGACGAAGGTGTGCTGGACGGTGTGGCGGTGCCGTTCCAGTTCGGCGGTAAGCCGCTCGGTCTGCTCCTGGAGTTCGGCGCGCCGCTCGGCGAGTTCCTCGGCGAGGGCGTCGCGGGCGACCGCGAGGTCGGCGCGGTCGCCGTCGAGCTTCCCGGCCCGTACACCGAGCGCGTACAGCTTGCCGTGCAGGGTGTTGAGGGACCGGACGACCTGGGCGAACTCGTCGTTGCGGCCGGTGAAGCGGATCGGCTCCTCGGCGGTGGCCTCGGGCGCCGCGGCGAGGCGGGCGGCGCCGATGCGAAGGACGGCGAGCGGGCGGGTGAGGGTGCGGGCGACGGCGGTGGAGATGCCGATCGCGACCAGGAGCAGCCCGCCGAGCAGGGCGATGCGGAGTTCGAGGGCGGTGACGTCGTCGTCGCGGAGCTGGGAGAGCTGGTCGACCTGGCCGGTGGCGAGGGAGGACTCGACACCGCGCATCTGCTCGATACGGGCGGAGAGGGCCGCCTCCAGGGTCTCCCGGTCGGTCCTGCGGTCGGACTTGGAGAGCTCGGGGCGGTCGGTGAGCCGGGCCAGCAGGCTCTCGGCGGCCTTGACGTCGGGGCCGGTGACCGTGGCGGCGAGGGAGTCGCGGGCGGTGGAGGTGGCGGCCTGGTCGAAGTCGGCGAGGGCGGCCAGTTCACGGACGCGGGACTGCTGGGCCGCCGCGCTGAGCGCGTCGCGGGTCCGGGCGGCCTCGGCGGCGGCCTCCTCGTCGGCCCGCGAGCTCTGGGAGCCCGGGAAGCCCTGGCCCTGCTGGGAGCCCTCGGGGGTGGGGACGGAGAGCGCGGCGACCAGCAGGCCCCGGGTGGCGGAGGCCTGTTCGACGGCGAGACCGAGCGCGGCGGGGGCCCGGGAGGCGTCCGCGGCGCGCGCGGGGGTGTGCTGCGCGAGCTGGTCGGCCAGCGCGTGCAGCTTGGTGATGATGTCGGTGTACGCCTTGTACGTCTCCAGCGCCGTGCCCTTGCCGGTGAGGGCGGTGCGGCGGACGGAGGGGACGGTGGCGAGGTCGCGGCGGAGCTCTGCCGGGGCCTCGGGGTGGATCTCGTCGATCTGCCGGTCCACGCGGGCGCTGCGGGCGGAGGAGACCTGGCGCTTGCCGCGGCTCTTGTCGCTGTCGGCGCTCTCGTCGCCCTTCTGCTCGTCGCGGCCCGCGGCGACGTAGGCGGTGACCTCGTCGCGTTCGTCGGCGAGGGAGTGGGCGAGGGTGACGGCCTGCCGGTTGAGTTCGGCGAGGGTGACCAGTCGCTGGGAGTCCGTCAGGTCGCCGGAGGCGGTGAGGACGGCGGGGGCGCCGGCCGCGACGACGGTGATGCCGACCAGGGCGACGCCGGCGACGAGCCGGCTGCGTACGCGGACGGTGCGGCCCGCGCCGGAGTCCGGGGTCTGCGGATCACCGGGGGTCTCATTGCGCGTGCCGTTGTTGCTCCGAGGCCGCTTCTTCTGCACCGGTGCTCGCATCCTTGACTCGTCCACCCATGAAGCAGAGGTGACGACCGGTCACACAAGAGAGCGCCCCCACCCCTGGTACGGCTTCCGACCATTCCAGCGCTTTTGGGAGGGGGACGCGCATCGGCCGCTCCGCCACCCGAACGAGTGAACAACACTCCGGAGTTGACAAACAAGCCGCCCTGACGGGCTCCCGACGGCCGTGCGGGGCGCCGGCTGGAACTTCCGCGCGGGCTTTGGCAGGATGCGCGCCCGCAGCTCCTCGGAGCCTTCGGTTCCGCCCGTCACGCACGGCGTGACCTGCTGGTACAGGCCAATTTCGGCCGTTCGGGGGCGGCGTGAAGGAGTCATGCAGACTGACAGTCATGCGCACCGAACTCGTCACGGTCCCCGGTCACCCCGAACGCCCCAACGAGGACTGGATCTCGGTGGCTCTTCCCTCGTCGGGCCAGGGAGGAACCGCGGTCGTGCTGGACGGGGTGACACCCCCGCCGGACGATGACGGTTGTGTGCACACCGTCGACTGGTTCACCGCGCGGCTGGGCGGCGCGCTGACCGAACTGTCCGGTTCGCGGCGCGACCTCTCCCTGGCCGAGATCCTGTCCCTGGCAATCCGGCGCACCGCGGATTCCCACCGCGACACGTGTGACCTTTCTCACGTCCGTACTCCGCAGGCGACGGTGGTCATGGCGCGCTGGGATCGGGATTCGGTCGAACATCTGGTCCTGTCCGACTCGGCCTTGCTCCTGGCCTCCCCCGAGGGCACGGTCCGGGCCGTCCTCGACGGCCGGCTCGACCTGGTGCCGCGCGAGATCCTGCGCTCCCGGGTGGCCACCGACGCGCTGCGCAACACGGAGGGCGGCTTCTTCACGGCGGCGGCCGACCCCTCGGTGGCCCACCGGGCGGTGACCGGGGTGACGCCCCGTGCGGACGTACGGGCCTTCGCGGCGCTCACCGACGGCGCGTCGCGCTGGGTGGAGCTGTTCCAGGAGGGCGACTGGGCCGCCTGCTTCCGGCTGCTCGAGAAGGAGGGGCCGCGGGGGCTGGTCGAGCGGGTACGGGCGATCGAATCGGCCGACCGGACGGCGGGCGGTGCGCGCCGCTGGAAGCTCCACGACGACGCGACGGCGCTGTACGTGGAGCTGTGAGCGGGGCCGGCCGGGTGAGCCGAAGCCCGTTCGTACAGCGGAGGGTGAGGGACCGTTCGCCGCGCGCGATCGGGAGGAAGAGGGCATAACGGGAGAGGACGTACGGCGTACCGCAGGAGGCCCCCTCGCCATGAGCACCACCACCACGGCGTCGAGCGTGACGCCCTCCCCCGAGGTCCACTTCTGGGCCGTGCCCGATCTGACAGGACTCGACTTCGACCCGCTGCTCGCCCGGCTGCTGCACGAGGAGCCGGTGGCGCGGGTCCGGCTGCCGCACGGCGAGGGGCACGCCTGGCTGGTGACGCGGTACGAGGACGTGAAGTTCGTGTCCGTGGACCCGCGCTTCAGCCGGCAGGCCGTCTGGGGGCGCTCCGTCACCCGGCTCGCGCCGCACTTCATCCCGATGGACGGCGCCGTCGGATTCGCCGATCCGCCCGACCACACCCGGATGCGACGGGTGGTGGCGAAGGCTTTCGGCGCCCGCGCGCTGAGCGCCCTGCGCGCCCGTGCGCAGGAGGCGATGGACGGGCTCCTCGACACCCTGGCCGAGCACGGCCCGCCCGCCGACCTCATGGAAGGGGTGAACCGCCCCTTCCCGCTGATCATGGTCAGCGAGCTGATGGGCGTGCCTCCCGAGGACCGGCCTCTGATGGCGCACTGGTCCGACACCATCATCTCCGCGGCGGCCGGCCGGGAGGCGAGCGAGCGGGCCAAGGAGGAGATGGCGGCCTACTTCCGCACCCTGATCGGCGCCCCGTGCGCACCGGGGTCCGAGACGCTGGCGGCGGTCCTGGCCGAGGCGGTCGAGGAGGAGGTGCTCAGTGAGCACGAGGCGGTCGGACTCGCCGTCCTCATCCAGATCGGCGGCGCCCACGCCGTCCGCAACAACAGCGCCAACATGGTGTACGCCCTGCTCACCCACCCGGACCAGCTGGCCAGGCTGCGCGCCGAGCCGGCGCTGCTGCCGGGCGCCGTCGACGAGCTGCTGCGCTACATCCCGCACCGCAACGCGGTGGGCCTGTCGCGGATCGCGCTGGAGGACGTGGAGGTCGGCGGGGTGGTCATCCCCGAGGGCGATCCGGTCTACGTCTCGTACCTGACGGCCAACCGCGACCCGTCGGTCTTCGCCGACCCCGACACCCTGGACCTCGGCCGGCCCTACAACCCCCATGTGGCCTTCGGCCACGGGCCGCACTACTGCCCAGGCTCCGCGCTCGCCCGGATGGAGTCGGAGATCCTGGTCCAGTCGCTGTGGGACCGCTTCCCCGGGCTGAGACTGGCCGTGCCGACGGCGGAGATCCGCTGGCAGCGCGGTGCGCTGATCCGGGGGCCCGAGACCCTGCCGGTGAGCTGGTGACCGCGCTCGACGCCGGGCGGCCGGGCGCGGCGGAGCCGGTGGCGCGCGACGGTCTTGTGGTGCCGCCGGGCGGCGGGCGGCGGCTGACCACGGCGGCGCAGGACGTCACGTTCAAGGTGACCGGCGGGCAGTCGCCGACCGCGTCGACCTTCGAGGTGAGCGTGCCGCCGGGGTTCGACGTGGGCGCGCACGCGCACCGGCACAGCGAGGAGCTGTTCTACGTCCTCGACGGCGAGCTGGACGTGCTCGCCTTCGAGCCGCTGGTGCGGACCCCGGACTCCTGGCGGGAGTGGGAGTCGCGGTCGGGGCAGCGGGTGATGCGGGCGGGGCCGGGCACCTTGATCCTCGTACCGCCCGGGTGCCCGCACGCCTTCGCCAATCCGACCGGCGAGCCGGCCCGGATGCTGTTCCAGGCGGCGCCGCCGCCGGACCACGAGAGGTACTTCGAGGAGCTGATGGACATCCTCGCCTCCGGCGGTCCCGTGGACCACGCGGCGGTGGCCCGGCTGCGGGCGAGGTACGACATCGAGCAGCTCACGCCGCTGCGGCACGGGGGCGGCTGAGGTGGGACGGCCGGCCGCGGGGCGGTCAGCGGTCCTCGGCGCGGGTGTTGAGCTGGTGCAGCAGACGGGCGAGTTCGGCGACCTCGCCGCGATCCCAGCCCGACAGCTTGCGTACGTAGCGCTCCCGGCGGGCATCCCTCACATGCCGGAAGCGGTCGCGGCCCTCGTCGGTGAGCCGGACGAGGGAAGCGCGGCCGTCGGCGGGGTCGGGGTCACGGGCGACGAGTCCGAGGTCCTCCAGGGCGCGGAGCTGGCGGCTCATGGTCGCCTTGCCGACACCGAAGTAGCCGGCGAGGTCGGTGGCGCGCTGGCCGCCGGCCTCGTCGAGCCGGACGAGGAGTCCATAGGCGGCGGGTTCGAGCTCCGGGTGGACCTCGCGGGCCATCTCGCCGGAGGACGCCCGGGCGCGCCGCAGGAAGACCGCCAATTCACGTTCCAGGGCCAGGAATTCGTGGTCCACACCACTTTCCCCGGCCGGGTCCGCTTCACTCCCCGTACCGCTTCTGTGCACGTCAGCACCCCTCGCGCGCTTTTACCCGACTGAAAGTTTCTTACCGCCGGGGCCGTTGCCGCAGCTCCGTCAGTATTTCGCAGGCGTAGACCAACGGCAGCACTCTGCCCCTCTTCCGCGCAGTGTTCTACGTGCGTAGCGTCACTTGTGACATGTCCACACCAGCGCATGTCAGTCCCCCGGATCCCCCCACCACCGAGGTTCCATCGGAGGCACGCAATGCCTGTGCGCAGACCCGGCCTGATCCGTCACCGCAGATCCGCCGTGGCCGCCGCCCTGACGGCGGCCCTGGCCCTCCTCCTCACCCTCCCCGGCGCGGCCACGGCCGCCGACCGCCCGCACCGCCCCGACCGCGGCGAGGCCTACATGGGCATGGGCGTCGCCGCCCACGACGGCGTGGGCGGCCTGCCGAGCGACTCCCGCGCGGCCCAGACCGAAGGCGTGGACGTCTCCAGCCACCAGGGCAACGTCGCCTGGTCCACCCTCTGGAACAGCGGCGTGAAATGGGCCTACGTGAAGGCCACCGAGGGGACGTACTACAAGAACCCCTACTTCGCGCAGCAGTACAACGGCTCCTACAACATCGGCATGATCCGGGGCGCGTACCACTTCGCGACCCCCGACACGACCTCCGGCGCGACCCAGGCCGACTACTTCGTCAACAACGGCGGCGGCTGGTCCCGCGACGGCAAGACCCTGCCGGGCGCGCTGGACATCGAATGGAACCCCTACGGCGCGGCCTGCTACGGCAAGAGCGCGTCCGGGATGGTCACCTGGATCCGGGACTTCGTGAACCGCTACAAGGCCCGCACAGGCCGGGCCCCGGTGATCTACACGGCGACGTCGTGGTGGAAGCAGTGCACCGGCAACTACGGCGGCTTCGGCTCGGTCAACCCGCTGTGGATCGCCCGCTACAACACCACCCCCGGTGAACTCCCGGCGGGCTGGGGCTACTACACGATGTGGCAGTACACCTCGACCGGCCCGACGGTCGGCGACCACAACAAGTTCAACGGCGCCTACGACCGCGTACAGGCGCTGGCGTACGGCTGACCCCGACCTCGGCGAAGGCCCCCGGCGTACGGGCGCCGGGGGCCTTCGCGCGGGCAGGACGGCCGGCGGACCGACGCAGCTCCCTTGCCTGGTCCGGCGGCGCGGCGACAGCCCCGAGGCGTTCTACAGCTGGGCCTTGCAGACCGTGGCCCGCTTCGTCTCGCCGAGCGGGAGTTCGATCCCACGGCCGGGTTCCCCACAGGTCTGGTTCTGCTAGGCGCCCGCACGGCGGACCCCCGGCGCACGGGCGCCGGGGGTCCTGGTCTGTGCGGGGCCGGTCAGCCGCAGCGGCCCGCGGGGCGGGTGCGGGTGGTGAGGTCGGTCCAGCCGGTGGTGGCGTCGATCCAGATGACCTGGCGGTCACCGGCCGCCGCCGGGGACAGCTGCTCGCCGCGGTTGCAGGAGACCCGCTCGCGCTGCGCGCCGTCCGTGGTCAGCTGCCAGAGCTTGGAGAGCGACTCGTTGTTCCAGGAGAGGGCCGGGAGCTGGGAGCTGACCGTGACCGACGTCTCCGAGACGGTGAGGTCGGCGGCGATCAGGGCACCCGGCTTGGCCTCGCCGCTGATGTCGAAGGCGTTGGTGCCGTCCAGGTCGGCCCGGCGGATCGCCATCTGGCCGTCGTCGTCGGTCAGTTCGTCGGCGAGCCAGAAGACGTGGCTGCCGTTGATGCCGGTCTGGCCGAGGCCCTGGGGCTCGCCGAGCTGCTCGGTCAGGGTCGCCTTGCCGGTGGCGAGGTCGTAGATCTCGACCCCGAGCCGGTAGTCGCCGCTCTCGCCCGGGTACAGCTTGGCGTACGCGATCTTCCCCTTGCTGATCGAGGGCAGCGCGGTCGCCAGGTGGTAGCGGCCGCCGTCCACGAAGGCGGGCTCGCGGTCGCCAGGGCGCAGGAAGCCGACGTGCCGGCCGCCGAAGAGGTCGTACGTCTCGAAGACGGCGACGCCGTTCTCGTAGCGCAGCCCGGAGATGTCCGTGGTGGACGTGTACAGCTTCTTGATCGGGCCGCCCGCCAGCGGCCGGGAGAGGATGTCCAGGCTGGTCGGGCCGTACGCCGCCCAGACCACCGTCTTGCCGTCGGTCGCCGGGTAGACGTGGAAGCGCCCGTCGTTGGGGCTGATCAGCCTGGGTGTACCGGTGCCGTTGGCCCGGCCCGCGTAGACCGAGTACGGCTCGGAGCCGTCGTCGTTCGACTTGGAGACGGTCCACCAGCCGCCGCCCGCTCCGACGCCCGTGCCGGCGGTGTTGAGCTTGCGGAAGAGGACGTCGGTGTCGACGCCGAGGGCCTTCTCCCAGCCGGGGACGATGCCGTGGGCCGCGAAGGACCGCTTGGTGACCGACAGCTGCTTCGTGGAGGCCCCGAGCTCCTTCGCCGCGGCGAGCACCGCCGCCCGGCCCTCGGTGAAGCCGTCCAGCGGGGTCATGTACGAGGACAGCGCCCGGTAGACGATCCGGTCGGCGAGCTCGGCGCCCATGTCCTGGCGCATGTCCCACAGCGCGCCGGAGAAGATGGTCGAGTTGAGGTGCACGCCGCCGTTGTCGGTGCCGAAGGCGACGCCGAGGAAGTTCTTGGACGTGCTCGCGCCGTCGTTGAGGTCGCGCAGCGCGCAGTCGCGGGGCGCGGTGGTGCGGCAGAGGTTCTCGCCGATGAGGCCCGCGTCCGGGTCGCTCATGGAGCGGCCGGCGACGGCGACGTCGACGGCGTTGCCGAAGTAGTCCGCGATGGCTTCGTTGAGGGCGCCGGACTGGCCCGCGTAGACCAGGTTGGCGGTGTTCTCGACGACACCGTGGGTCATCTCGTGCCCGACGACGTCGAGGTCGGCCGACAGCGGCTTGTACTCCTCGTCGCCGGAGCCGTACACCATCTTCTGGCCGTCCCAGAAGGCGTTGACGTACGGCTGGCCGAACTCGGTGACGCCGACGAGCGAGTTGAACGACGAGCCGCGCCCGTCGAGCCCGTCCCGGCCGTGCTGCCGCTTGTAGTAGTCGTAGACCTGGCCGGCCGCCCAGTGCGCGTCGACCGCGCCCTTGTCGGTGGCCTCCTTGCCGAAGTCGGCGGTGGCGGAGCCGACCTCCTTGATGCCGCTGGGCCAGGCACCGGCCGCCTCGCTCACGTCGCGGCCCGTGGCGTCCCAGGTGGAGAGGGTGCCCTTGGTGCCGTCGGCCATCCGCGCGTGGTCGACCATGACGTACTGGTCGCGGGTGGTGTCGCGGTAGACGTTCAGCGGGACCTTGGTGCCGTCCAGGAGGACGCCGCTGCCCTCGGAACCGGGGTGCGCCGTGGCGGCGGCGGCCGCGGCCGGGGGCTTCCCGCCCGGCTGCCGGGCGCCGGCGATCGTCTTGATGCCGCTGTACTCGAGGACCGGGTAGCCGGCCTTCGCGTCGACGTACACCTGCCGCAGGACGGGCTCCCCGGTCGCCGGGTCCGCGCCGCGTACGGTGACATGGTGGGCGAGCACGCCCTCGCCGCGCGGGATGACGACGAGGCCGCGCGCGGTACCGCTGAGCGCGGCCGCCCTCTCGGACGAGGCGCCCTGCCGTTTCACCGCGTCGGCCCGGGTGAGCTTCTTGCCGCCGAGCCCGCGGGCGGTCGCGGCGACCGCGCGGCGCACGGCCGTCTCCTGGTCGACCGACGGCTCGGTGCCCGCGGTCAGTTCGGTGAAGTACTTCCCGGAGGTGCCGGTGACGACCCGTGTGCCGTCCTTGGTCTCCATCCGGACCACGTACTGCCCACCGAGGACGGGGACGCCGCGGTGCTTCTGCTGGAGCCGTACGGTCTCCTTGCCGTCCTGCGCGACCGTGCGCAGCGGGGCGAGGTCACGCGCGGGCTCGGCGATCCGGTAGCGGCTCTCCTTGGCGGCGAGATGCTCGCGGGCCGCGTCGGCCGGGGCGGCCTTCGCGTCGACCGGCTCCCGGATCCCTTCGACGAGCGCCGGGGTCTCCGTGTCGGTGGCCGGTACGACACCGGTGGCCGGCGGCGGTGTCGCCGCCGCCTGTGCCGGTACCGCGGTGATCAGGAGCCCGGCGGCGCCGAGCAGCGCCGCCACCCCCGCTCCGGCCCGCCGTGAACCGGTCGTCTTTCTCCTGTACGTGCGCACAGAACGTACCCCTCCCACATGCTGGTCAGGCACTTTCAGGTGGTCATGACCATGCAACAGGTGGGGTATCGGCCGTTCAATGCTGAGCCGGTGTTCAGTAGTGGACACGCACACTTGTGTGCGTCGTGAAGGCGGCGTGAGAATCCACCCCATGATCGAGGGGGAGTTGCGAACTCTGGGCCTGGGGGCGGCCGAGGAGCGCGCGTACGAGGCGCTGTTACAGGAACGGGCGTGCGGGACCGAGGAGTTGGCGGTCCTGCTCGCACTGCCGCGGGACCGGCTGCAGAGCGCACTCGACCGGCTGGTCGAGCACGGTTTCGCCTCGCCCTCCGACCAGGGCGGGCTGCCGCACCCGGCGGCGCCGGCCGCCGCGATCCGTACGCTGATCCACCGAAGACAGGCTGAACTCCACCTGCGCTCCGCGGAGCTTGAGCGCCTGCGGATGTCCGCCGACCAGCTCGCCGGACGGCTGACCTCCCTCTCGCCGAGCGCCGCCGACGGCGGGATCGAAGTGGTCACCGGCCCGCGAGCGATCGGTGAGCGGGCCGCGTACCTGCTGGCCCTGGCCGAGCACGAGGTGGCCATCCTGGACCGGCCGCCGTACACCGGCGGGCAGCCGGGCGACGGCACCTCCCGCACCCCGGGCCTTGACGTCGAGGCGCTGCTGGAGCGCGGCGTACGGGTACGGACCGTGCTCGACCGGACGGCGCTCGGCTACCCGGGCCGGATGCGGTCCCTGACGGCGCTGGTGGAGCGGGGCCTGCGGGCCCGGGTCGCCTCCGGCGTCCCCACCAAACTCATCGCCGTCGACCGGCGGATCACCCTGCTGCCGCCCAGCGGAGCCGCCGACGCGACCGCCTCGGCGCTGGTCGTCGGCGACTGCCTGCTGCACAACGCGCTGCTGCCGCTCTTCGAGACGGTGTGGGAACGGGCCACCCCGCTGGGCGGCGCGGGCGGCGGCGCCACCGGCGACGGGGACGGCGAACTGTCCGAGGGGCAGCGGGAACTGCTCGGGCTGCTCGCGGCCGGGCTGAAGGACGAGGCCATCGCCCGGCGCCTCGGCGTGCATGTGCACACCGCGCGCCGCCGGATCAGCCGGCTCCTGGAGGCGCTGGACGCGGAGACCCGCTTCCAGGCGGGCGCGCGGGCCACGCTGCGCGGGTGGCTGGACGTGTGACGGCCACGGCCGGGACTTCCCAGGCTGCTTGACAGGCGGGTTCACCGGCGGGTTCACAGGCGGGTGGGTAAGGATGAGACGCATGTACGTGTACGGGAAGAGGCTTCTGCTCTGGTCCGTCGCCGCCGTGCTGACGAGCGCCACCGCCTGCGCGGCCCCCGCGCGCACCGGTCCGCCACCGGTGCCGCGGCTGCCCTCCCCCACTCCGGGGAGAGCCGCCGCGCCAGGGGTGGGACTGCCGTCGGTGGGCGTCCTGGCCGACGAGGACGGCCACTGGTGCACGGCGAGCGTCGTGGACAGTCCGCGCGGCGACGTCGTGGCGACCGCGGCGCACTGTGTCTTCACGGACGGCGCCTACGCCGAGGACTTCTCCTTCGTGCCCGGCTACCGCGGCGCAGACCCGGGCACCCGCCCGTACGGCAGCTGGAAGGTCCGCGCGGTCCAGGTCGACGACGGATGGCGGGACGACGGGGACGACGCCGTCGACTACGCCTTCCTGACCCTGGAACCGGACGAGCGGGGCCGCAGTGTGCAGCAGGTCGTCGGCGGCGCCGAGGCCGACTGGGCCTCCCCGGCGCACCGCCGGGTGACGGTCGTCGGCTACCCGAACGAGGACCACAACCCTTCGGGCACGCCGGTCTCCTGCACCACCGACACCTCCCCCGACCCGGAGCTGGACGGCTCGATGCGGATGGAGTGCGCGGGTTTCTGGGACGGCACGAGCGGCAGCCCCTGGCTCGCGGACTACCGCGACGCCCGCCACCCGGGCCGTCTGATCGGGGTGCTCAGCGGCGGCGAGACGGACACCGAGTCCACGGCGGTCGTCTTCGACGCGCGGGCGCGCGAGCTGTACGAGAAGGCGGCGGGGGCGTGAGGCCGACGGGGGGCGCAGGGATCCGGGGCGCGGCGGGGCGTGAGGCCCGGATGGGCCACAGGGGTCCGGGCGCGGCCGGGCATGAGTCCCCTCCCCGCCGGGGCGTCCGGGCGCGGCAGGTGGGTGAGGCCGGGGCCGCAGGGGTCCGGGCGCGGCCGGGCGTATGACCGGCCCCGCCGCAGGGTCGGGGCGCGGCGGGGCGTGAGCCACGCCCGGCGTAGGCGCGTGAGGAGGGCGCCCCCGAGGGGGCGCCGTTCCTCACGGGCCGTCTCACGCCGCGGCGGAGACAGCCACCTCCGCCGGGGTCAGGGCGATCTCCAGGACCTGGCGGACGTCGGTGACCGGGTGGACCTCCAGCGTGTCGAGGATCTCGGCCGGGACGTCGTCGAGGTCGGCCTCGTTCCGCTTGGGGATCACCACGGTCGTGATGCCCGCCCGGTGCGCGGCCAGCAGCTTCTGCTTCACCCCGCCGATCGGCAGGACCCGGCCGGTCAGGGACACCTCGCCGGTCATCGCCACGTCCGTGCGGACCAGACGGCCCGACAGGAGCGAGGCGAGGGCCGTCGTCATCGTGATGCCCGCGCTCGGACCGTCCTTGGGCACCGCGCCCGCCGGGAAGTGGATGTGCACACCCCGGTCCTTGAGGCCGGTCACCGGCAGTTCGAGCTCCGCGCCGTGCGAGCGCAGGAAGGAGAGCGCGATCTGCGCGGACTCCTTCATCACGTCGCCGAGCTGGCCGGTCAGGGTCAGCCCCGCCGCGCCCGTCTCCGGGTCGGCGAGCGACGCCTCGACGAACAGGACGTCGCCGCCCGCGCCGGTGACGGCGAGACCGGTCGCGACACCCGGCACGGACGTGCGCCGCTCCGCCGGGTCCTGGGCGGACTCGGGGATGTGGTGCGGACGCCCGATCAGCGCGCGCAGATCGTCCGGCGTGACGGTGAACGGCAGCTCGCGGTCGCCCAGTTCGTGCTGGGCCGCGACCTTCCGCAGCAGCCGGGCGATGGAGCGCTCCAGGTTGCGTACGCCCGCCTCGCGGGTGTACTCGCCGGCCAGCTTGCGCAGGCTGGCGTCCTGAAGGACGACCTCGCCCGGCTCCAGACCGGCCCGCTCCAGCTGACGCGGCAGCAGGTGGTCCCGGGCGATGACGACCTTCTCGTCCTCCGTGTAGCCGTCGAGCCGCACCAGCTCCATCCGGTCGAGGAGGGCCTCGGGGATGGCCTCCAGGACGTTGGCGGTGGCGAGGAAGACGACGTCGCTGAGGTCGAGTTCGACCTCCAGGTAGTGGTCGCGGAAGGTGTGGTTCTGCGCCGGGTCGAGGACTTCGAGGAGGGCCGCGGCCGGGTCGCCGCGGAAGTCCGAGCCGACCTTGTCGATCTCGTCGAGCAGGACCACCGGGTTCATGGACCCGGCCTCCTTGATCGCCCGTACGATCCGGCCGGGCAGCGCGCCGACGTACGTACGCCGGTGGCCGCGGATCTCCGCCTCGTCGCGGACACCGCCGAGGGCGACCCGGACGAACTTGCGCCCCATGGCGTGCGCGACGGACTCGCCGAGGGAGGTCTTGCCGACACCGGGCGGGCCGACGAGGGCGAGGACCGCGCCGCCGCGGCGGCCGCCGACCACACCGAGACCGCGCTCGGCGCGCCGCTTACGGACCGCCAGGTACTCGGTGATGCGTTCCTTCACGTCGTCCAGGCCGGCGTGTTCGGCGTCGAGGACGGTCTTGGCGCCCTGGATGTCGTACTGGTCCTCGGTGCGTTCGTTCCAGGGCAGTTCGAGGACGGTGTCGAGCCAGGTGCGGATCCAGGAGCCCTCCGGGGACTGGTCGCTGGACCGCTCCAGCTTGTCGACCTCCTTGAGGGCGGCCTCACGCACCTTCTCGGGCAGGTCGGCGGCCTCCACGCGGGCGCGGTAGTCGTCGGACTCCTCGCCCTCGCTCTCGCCGTTGAGCTCGCGCAGCTCCTTGCGGACGGCTTCGAGCTGGCGGCGCAGCAGGAACTCGCGCTGCTGCTTGTCGACGCCCTCCTGGACGTCCTTGGCAATGGACTCGGCGACGTCCTGTTCGGCGAGGTGCTCGCGCAGCTGCTCGGTGGCGAGCCGGAGGCGGGCGACCGGGTCGGCGGTCTCCAGGAGTTCGACCTTCTGGGCGGTCGTCAGGAACGGCGAGTAGCCGGAGTTGTCGGCCAGCGCGCCGACGCCGTCGATCTGCTGGACACGGTCCACGACCTGCCAGGCGCCGCGCTTCTTCAGCCAGTCGGTGGCGAGTGCCTTGTACTCCTTGACCAGTTCGGTGACCTGACCGGGCAGCGGGTCGGGCACGGTCTCCTCGACCGTGGCCCCCTCGACCCAGAGGGCTGCGCCGGGACCGGTCGTGCCTGCGCCGATCCTCACCCGGCCGCGGCCGCGGATCAGCGCGCCGGGGTCGCCGTCGGAGAGCCGGCCGACCTGCTCGACGGTGCCGAGGACGCCGGTGGACGCGTAGGTGCCGTCGATACGGGGCACCAGCAGGACCCGCGGTTTGCCGGTGGTGGCACGGGCGGCTGCCTGGGCGGCCTCGACGGCGGCGCGTACGTCGTTGTCGGACAGGTCCAGCGGCACGACCATCCCGGGCAGCACGACCTCGTCGTCGAGCGGCAGCACGGGCAGAGTGAGCGGCACGGACACCGTGGACTCAGAAGCCATGATCTCCCCTTCGGCAGTCAAGTTGAGCTATGCCGACTCAATGCTGCTGAGCCGGGGATTGTTCCCCGACAGGTGTTCGCTCTGAGCGATCGGGCCCCGGTACGCCGGAGCCGTACGGAACAGGGGCTGTTTCTGACGGGGTGAAGGCGGCATCCTCGTGCCATGACCAACGGGGGGAACACACGGGCCGGATGGGGCATGGCCCTGGTGCTCGCGGTCGCTGCGGGGATCAGCGGCTGCGCCACCGGAGACACCCCGCCACCGCCCTCGGCGGCCCCGCCGCCCGCAGCGTCACCGTCCACGGCCGCGTCACCTTCCCCCGCCACGTCACCGCCCGCGTCGCCCCAGCGGGCCGCCGACCCGGACGAGGTCCTGGTGTCGGTGAACGTCAGCGGCGGGTTCGCGGGCGTCAGCAACGAACTGCGGGTCCACGGCGACGGCCGCTGGACCGTCCGCACGGGCAAGGGCCAGGAGCGGACCGGCCGGATGACCGGCGCGGAAGTGGCGCGGCTGCGGGCCTCCCTCGAGGCGCCGGCCTACGCCCGGGTGCCCGTGCGGCCCACCGGGCCGACCGTCTTCGACGGGTTCCAGTACGTCATCGCGCACGACCACCGGGTCGTCGTCGCGGCCGACGGGGAGCGTCCCGACGCCCTTCGGCGGGTGTTCGACGCCCTGCCCCGGGACGCACGACTGACCAGCACATGAGGCCGGTGACGAAGGCCAGCAGATGGCCCCAGTCGGAGACCGGGTCCTCGTAGGCGCGCAGATCCGCGAGGAGCATCAGGGACACCCCGGCGAGCAGCGCGGCGCGCAGTGGCGCGCGCAGCAGCAGCGCGAGCGCCCCGGTGCAGGCCAGCAGCCCGAAGCTGATGCCGTAGTCGAGCCGGTGCAGCGACGAGACGGGCAACTGCCCGGCCCACACCGAGATCCCGACCGGCACCTCGGTCGCGAGCGTCGCCACGACGTGCCCCGCGCCGAACACGGCCGCGGTGCGCACCGCGCCAACCCGCCGCTCCAGCGCGGCGAGCACGACGACGAAGCCGAGCGCGTACGGCGAGGCGAGTCCGCCCGCGATCCACAGCGCGCTGGCGACGAGGACGAGCAGGGGAGTACGGGCGAGATGGGCGGCGTCGGTGCTGGAGCCCTCCAGGAGCGCGGCGACGGTGCCGGGGTCGCCGAACTCCGCGTAGAGAGAGGTCGCCAGGAGCACCCCGCCGTAGGCGAAGGTGAAGGGCACGGGGACCCGCCCGCGCATGACGGTCCCGGCGGGCGGCGCCGGCCGCTGCGGGAGGGCGTCGAGGAGGCCCGCGGGGCCGGACGGGTCCGGCGGTGTCCGACGTCGCCGCACCTCACCAGGCCCCTTCGCGTCGATCGACTCCGGCCTCCACCCTGCCCCAGCCACCACGGTCACCACCACCGGAGGCGGGTGACCTACGACACTCCGACGGTCCGGCGTGAACCGGCCACGGGGAGCCGGTGCCCCGGGCGCGAGACGGCCGTTAACCGATTGTCCGGGGCGCTCCCGCGCGGCGAGGATGGTCCCGACGACCATGTGCACCCACCTACGGCAGGAGGCTCCCCGCATGTCCGCCCCCGTCACCCTCGACCGGCGCGAAGGACCGTACGGGGAGGTGGTCCTGCGGCGGCACGGAGACCTGTTCCAGATCATCGCCAACGGCACGTTCCTCATGGACACCTCCGACGGGCGCTCGGAACGGCTGCTCGTGGACGCGGCGTACCTGGCCCTCGACCCGCCGCCGGCCGCCCCGGCCGTCCTCATCGGCGGTCTCGGCGTCGGCTTCTCGCTGGCCCACGCGGCGGCGAGCGGCCACTGGGCGCGGATCACCGTCGTCGAACGCGAGCAGGCGATCATCGACTGGCACCGCGAAGGCCCCCTCGCGGCGATCTCCGGCGAGGCGCTGGCCGATCCGGCGACCGTGATTCTGCACACGGACCTCGTGGAGCATCTGCGGACCACTCCGGACACCTACGACGCCCTCTGCCTGGACATCGACAACGGCCCCGACTGGACCGTCACCGAGGACAACGAAACCCTTTACTCGCCCGGCGGACTGGCCCTCTGCCGGGCTCGACTGAGGCCGGGCGGAGTGCTCGCCGTCTGGTCCGCGCGGCCCTCCTCCGAATTCGAGGAGTCAATGCGGAATGCCGGATTCAGCGGGGTAAGGACTGAAGAGATCCACGTTGCCCGAGGCGTTCCCGATGTGGTCCACCTCGGCGTCAGGGCTGGATAGCCGCGACGCGGCGACTGCCTTTACGCTGCTGCCTCGACAACTCGGATCACGGCCACGATGAAGACGGCCACACAGAACTACGTGCGGTGCGCGACGACGCGTGTCAGGGGCGGGGCGATGGAGCAGACAACCACCAGCCAGGGCGGTGCGGCGCCGTACCCGTCGGCCAGCGCCCAGCGAAGGGTCCTGGTCGTCGAGGACGACGCCACGATCGTGGACGCCATCTCCGCACGGCTGCGGGCCGAGGGCTTCCTGGTCCAGACGGCCACCGACGGCCCGGCGGCCGTCGATGCCGCCGAGGCCTGGCAGCCCGACCTGATGGTCCTCGACGTGATGCTGCCCGGCTTCGACGGCCTGGAGGTCTGCCGCCGCGTCCAGGCGCAGCGCCCCGTCCCCGTGCTGATGCTCACGGCGCGTGACGACGAGACCGACATGCTGGTCGGGCTCGGGGTCGGCGCGGACGACTACATGACCAAGCCGTTCTCCATGCGGGAGCTGGCGGCCCGGGTGCACGTCCTGCTGCGCCGGGTGGAGCGGGCGGCCCTGGCGGCCGTGACGCCGCGCAGCGGCATCCTGCGCCTGGGCGAGCTGGAGATCGACCACGCCCAGCGCCGGGTCCGCGTCAAGGCCGAGGACGTCCATCTGACGCCCACCGAGTTCGACCTGCTGGTCTGCCTGGCCAACACCCCGCGCGCGGTCCTCTCCCGTGAGCAGCTGCTCGCCGAGGTGTGGGACTGGGCGGACGCCTCCGGCACCCGTACGGTCGACAGCCACATCAAGGCGCTGCGCCGCAAGATCGGCGCCGAGCGGATCCGTACCGTCCACGGTGTCGGGTACGCGCTGGAGACCCCGGCGCCGTGACCGCGCCGCGGCCGGCCCGCCCGCCCAGGCCGCCCCGGCCCGCCCGGCCGGCCCGCCGGCGCATGACGGTCTCGATCAAGGCGAAGCTGGGCGCGCTGGTCGTCGGGGCGGTGCTGATCACCTCGGGTCTGGCGCTGGTCGCCATAAAGACCTCGACCGAGTTCCGCTACATCACGATCTTCGCGATGATCGCGACCCTGCTGATCACCCAGTTCGTGGCGCACGGCCTGACCGCCCCGCTGGACGAGATGAACACGGTAGCCCGGTCGATCTCGGACGGCGACTACACCCACCGGGTGCGGGGCGCGGACCGGCGCGACGAGCTGGGGACGCTCGCCTCCACGATCAACCGGATGGCGGACGACCTGGAGGCCGTGGACCGGCACCGCAAGGAGCTGGTCGCCAACGTCTCCCATGAGCTGCGCACGCCCATCGCCGCGCTGCGGGCCGTCCTGGAGAACGTGGTGGACGGGGTCTCCGAGGCCGATCCGGAGACGATGCGCACGGCGCTGAAGCAGACCGAGCGGCTCGGCCGGCTGGTGGAGACCCTGCTCGATCTGTCACGGCTCGACAACGGTGTCGTCACGCTGAAATCGCGCCGCTTCGAGGTCTGGCCGTATTTGTCGGGTGTGCTGCGCGAGGCGAATCTCGCGGCCGCCCAGCGCGGCCTGTCCTCCACCTCCGGTCTGCACACCCGGACCGACGTCCATCTGCACCTGGACGTCTCGCCGCCGGAGCTGACCGCCCGCGCGGATGCCGAACGCCTCCACCAGGTGATGGCCAACCTGATCGACAACGCGGTCAAGCACTCCCCGCCGCACGGCCGGGTGACCGTACGGGCCCGGCGGGGCGCCTGGCCCGAGTCGCTGGAGCTGGAGGTCGAGGACGAGGGCCCCGGCATTCCGGAGTCGGAGCGGCGCACGGTCTTCGAGCGGTTCAACCGGGGCAGCGTCCCGGCCCAGAAGGGGCCGGTCAGCGACGGCGGTACGGGTCTGGGGCTGGCGATCGCCCGCTGGGCGGTGGATCTGCACGGTGGCCGTATCGGTGTGGCCGAATCCGCACGTGGCTGCCGCATCCAGGTCACTCTTCCGGGCAGCCCCTGAGCAAGAGATTGACGTAGGGTTCGAACCGGAAGCCCGTGTTCTGCGTGTCAGTGGTCAGAACGCCGGCCGGGCTGCGACTCACGGGGGTCGCAGCCACGCTCGCGCGTACCCGAAACAAAGCGGAACCACGCTTGTTTCCCGCCATTCCCTACGCCGAAACTCTCCGTCAAGTGTGACTTGCGCGACGTTGGCATGCCCGGCCTGCACCTCCCGGCCGGGGAGGCGTAGCCTTTATTTCCGCTGTCCATCACCTTGTGAAGCGGAAGAGGGCGGTTGCCGCCGTGTCGTCTCAGTCCCCCAGTAACTCGAGCTCCCAGACCGACCAAGGCGCGCAGGGAAAGAACCCTGCCGCCGCCTTCGGTCCCAATGAGTGGCTCGTCGACGAGATCTACCAGCAGTACCTCCAGGACCCGAATTCGGTCGATCGTGCCTGGTGGGACTTCTTCGCCGACTACAAGCCCGGTACCCCCGGCACGGCTGAAGCCCCCACGACCGGTGCCGCAGCCACGGGGGCTGCGGTGACCGCCCCGGCGGCGCCCGCCGCCCCGGCCCAGGCCCCCGCCGCCGCTCCGGCGAAGCCGGCCGCAGCCGCCGCACAGCCGGCTGCCGCACAGCCCGCCGCCCCGGCCGCTCCGGCCAAGCCCGCCGCCGCGAAGCCGGCCGCAGCCGCCGCACAGCCGGCTGCCGCCAAGCCCGCGGCCGAGGCCCCTGCCGGCCCCGAGCTGGTCACGCTGCGCGGCCCGGCCGCCGCCGTCGCGAAGAACATGAACCTCTCGCTGGAGATGCCGACGGCCACGTCCGTCCGCGCCGTCCCGGTGAAGCTGCTCTTCGACAACCGGATCGTGATCAACAACCACCTGAAGCGCGCCCGGGGCGGGAAGATCTCCTTCACGCACCTGATCGGCTACGCGATGGTGCAGGCGATCAAGGCCATGCCGTCGATGAACTACTCCTTCGCGGAGAAGGACGGCAAGCCGACCCTGGTCAAGCCGGAGCACGTGAACTTCGGCCTCGCCATCGACCTGGTGAAGCCCAACGGCGACCGCCAGCTCGTCGTCGCGGGCATCAAGAAGGCCGAGACCCTGAACTTCTTCGAGTTCTGGCAGGCCTACGAGGACATCGTCAAGCGCGCCCGCGTCGGCAAGCTGACGATGGAGGACTTCACCGGCGTCACGGTCTCCCTGACCAACCCAGGCGGCCTCGGCACCGTCCACTCCGTGCCGCGGCTGATGCCCGGACAGTCGGTGATCATGGGCGTCGGCTCCATGGACTACCCCGCCGAGTTCCAGGGCACCTCCCAGGACACCCTGAACAAGCTGGGCATCTCCAAGGTCATGACCCTGACCTCGACCTACGACCACCGGGTCATCCAGGGCGCCGCCTCCGGCGAGTTCCTGCGGATCGTCGCCAACTACCTCCTCGGCGAGGAGGGGTTCTACGACGAGATCTTCAAGGCCCTGCGCATCCCCTACGAGCCGGTCCGCTGGCTCAAGGACATCGACGCCTCGCACGACGACGACGTCACCAAGGCCGCGCGGGTCTTCGAGCTGATCCACTCCTACCGGGTCCGCGGCCATGTCATGGCCGACACCGACCCGCTGGAGTACCGCCAGCGCAAGCACCCCGACCTGGACATCACCGAGCACGGCCTCACCCTGTGGGACCTGGAGCGGGAGTTCGCGGTCGGCGGCTTCGCCGGCAAGTCGATGATGAAGCTGCGCGACATCCTCGGCGTGCTGCGCGACTCGTACTGCCGCACCACCGGCGTCGAGTTCATGCACATCCAGGACCCCAAGCAGCGCAAGTGGATCCAGGACCGCGTCGAGCGCCCGCACTCCAAGCCGGAGCGTGAGGAGCAGCTGCGGATCCTGCGCCGCCTGAACGCCGCCGAGGCGTTCGAGACCTTCCTGCAGACCAAGTACGTCGGTCAGAAGCGGTTCTCGCTGGAGGGCGGCGAGTCCGTCATCCCGCTGCTGGACGCGGTCATCGACTCCGCCGCCGAGGCCCGCCTCGACGAGGTCGTCATCGGCATGGCCCACCGCGGCCGGCTGAACGTGCTGGCGAACATCGTCGGCAAGTCGTACGCCCAGATCTTCCGCGAGTTCGAGGGCAACCTCGACCCGAAGTCGATGCACGGCTCCGGCGACGTGAAGTACCACCTGGGTGCCGAGGGCACCTTCACCGGTCTGGACGGCGAGCAGATCAAGGTCTCGCTCACCGCCAATCCCTCGCACCTGGAGGCGGTCGACCCGGTCCTCGAGGGTGTCGTGCGCGCCAAGCAGGACGTCATCAACAAGGGCGGCACGGACTTCACGGTCCTGCCGGTCGCCCTGCACGGTGACGCGGCCTTCGCCGGCCAGGGTGTCGTCGCCGAGACGCTGAACATGTCGCAGCTGCGCGGCTACCGCACCGGCGGCACGGTCCACATCGTCATCAACAACCAGGTCGGCTTCACCGCCGCCCCGGAGTCGTCGCGTTCGTCGATGTACGCGACCGACGTGGCCCGCATGATCGAGGCGCCGATCTTCCACGTGAACGGCGACGACCCGGAGGCTGTGGTCCGCGTGGCGCGGCTGGCCTTCGAGTTCCGCCAGGCGTTCAACAAGGACGTCGTGATCGACCTCATCTGCTACCGCCGCCGCGGTCACAACGAGGGCGACAACCCGCAGTTCACCAACCCGCAGATGTACAACCTGATCGACAAGAAGCGTTCGGTGCGCAAGCTCTACACCGAGTCGCTGATCGGTCGCGGTGACATCACCCTCGAAGAGGCGGAGCAGGCGCTCCAGGACTTCCAGGGCCAGCTGGAGAAGGTGTTCGCGGAGGTCCGCGAGGCGACCAGCCACCCGGCTCCGACGCATGTCCCGGACGCGCAGCCGGAGTTCCCGGTGGCCGTCACCACCGCGGTCTCCCAGGAGGTCGTGAAGCGGATCGCCGAGTCGCAGGTGACGATCCCCGAGCGGATCACGGTCCACCCGCGTCTGATGCCGCAGCTGCAGCGGCGTGCCGCCTCCGTCGACGACGGCACCATCGACTGGGGCATGGGCGAGACCCTCGCCATCGGTTCGCTGCTGATGGAGGGCACCACGGTCCGGCTCGCCGGCCAGGACTCCCGCCGCGGCACCTTCGGCCAGCGCCACGCGGTGCTGGTGGACCAGGAGACCGGCGAGGACTTCACCCCGCTGCTCTACCTCTCCGAGGACCAGGCCCGCTTCAACGTCTACGACTCGCTGCTGAGCGAGTACGCGGCGATGGGCTTCGAGTACGGCTACTCGCTGGCCCGCCCGGACGCGCTGGTCGTCTGGGAGGCCCAGTTCGGTGACTTCGTCAACGGCGCGCAGACGGTCGTCGACGAGTTCATCTCCTCGGCCGAGCAGAAGTGGGGCCAGACCTCGGGCGTCACGCTGCTGCTGCCGCACGGCTACGAGGGCCAGGGCCCGGACCACTCGTCCGCCCGCCCGGAGCGCTTCCTCCAGATGTGCGCGCAGGACAACATGACGGTCGCGATGCCGACGCTCCCGTCGAACTACTTCCACCTCCTGCGCTGGCAGGTGCACAACCCGCACCACAAGCCGCTGATCGTCTTCACCCCGAAGTCGATGCTGCGTCTGAAGGCGGCGGCGTCGAAGGCGGAGGAGTTCACCACCGGTGGCTTCCGCCCGGTGATCGGCGACGAGTCGGTCGACCCGAACGCGGTCAAGAAGGTCGTCTTCTGCGCGGGCAAGGTCTTCTACGACCTGGACGCCGAGCGCAAGAAGCGCGGCACGACGGACACGGCGATCATCCGTCTGGAGCGTCTGTACCCGCTGCCGGGTGCCGAGCTCCAGGCCGAGATCGCCAAGTTCCCGAACGCCGAGAAGTACCTGTGGGCGCAGGAGGAGCCGGCGAACCAGGGTGCGTGGCCGTTCATCGCGCTGAACCTGATCGACCACCTCGACCTGGCCGTCGGCGCGGACATCCCGCACGGCGAGCGTCTGCGCCGCATCTCGCGTCCGCACAGCTCGTCCCCGGCGGTCGGCTCGAAGAAGCGTCATGAGATCGAGCAGGCCCAGCTGGTGGCCGAGGTCTTCGACGCCTGATCCAGCAGGCACGTAGACGATCGAAGGGCCCGGTCCGTATCAGCCGATACGGACCGGGCCCTTCGGCGTCCCGGCCAGGGGCCTAGACGGGCTGCGGTTCGAAGTCCCAGTACGGGCGCTCGCGCCGCCGCACGCTCAGGGTGTGCGGATGCTGGTCGCCGAGGGTCTGGGCGAGCGCCCGGATCACCTCCTGCTCCTTCTCCGCGGCCTCCTTGGCGCGCCGCAGCGCGCGCAGGTCGGCGGCGTGCGCGGCGCGGGCGGACAGCGTCAGCGGGTGGGACTCGCCCAGCACGTCCCCGGCCCGCTGCGCGGTGCCCGCGGAGAGTTCCGCCGCGCCCTCCTCGTCGCCGACCAGGGCCCGGGCGGCCGAGGTGTTGAGCGCGCAGCCGAGCGTCCAGGGGTGGTGTTCGCCGACGGAGGCCCGCATCCGGGACAGTGCCCGCTCCGACATGTGCAGGGCCTCCTCCCGCTCACCGAACTCCGACCGTACGAGCGCGAGGTTGCCGAGCACGCCGGCGGCGAAGGGGTGCCCGTCGCCGAGCAGTGAGCTGTACTCGTCGCAGGCGCGTTCGGCCAGTTCTCTGGCGCGTCCGGTGTCGCCGTGCTGGCGCAGCAGGTTGGCGTAGTCGGCGAGGACGGCGAGGGTGTCGGGGTGGCGCGGCCCGTGGACCTGCTCGGAGCGGCTGAGGACGGTCCGCATGAGGACCTCGGCGGACTGGTATTCGCCGGTGCGGCGCAGACAGAGCGCCAGGTTCTGCTCGGCGCGCAGGGTCTGCGGGTGGTGCCGGTCCATGATCTGGCGGTGGACGCGGACGTTCTGCTCCTGACGTGAGGTGGCCTCCTCGTAGCGGCCGAGCCAGCGCATCAGGGTGGCGCAGGTGATGCCGCTGGAGAGGGTGGAGGGGTGGCGGAGCTTGAGCACCCGTTCCATGACCTGAAGGACGTCCAGCTCGATGGTGAGCGCCTCCTCGTAGCGGCCGAGCTGGGCGAGGACGTAGGCGTAGTTGTGGCGGGCGCCGAGGGTGCGGGGGTGCTGGTCGCCGAGGAGCCTGTTGTAGGTCTCCCAGACCTCCTGGAAGAGGAGCTTCGCCTCGTCGTAGGAGGCGAGGGCCATCAGGCTGCCGCCGAGGCCGGTCTTGGCGCGGACCAGTTCGCCGCTGTTCGGGGAGTGCTGTTCCAGCTGGGCGACGGAGCCCCGGCCCATGGCCTCGGCCTCGCGGTAGCGGCCGACCCTGCGCAGCAGGATCGAGTGGAGGTATTCGAGCATGAGCAGATTGCGGTCGGCCGGGGCGAGCCGCTGCTGCCAGCGGGGCCAGGCCTTCACGCACAGGTCGAGCCCGGCGGTGTACTCGCCGCGTACGCGCAGGTAGTTGATGCAGTCCAGGACGAGCTCCTGGACGCTTGCGTCGGTGCTGTCGAAGGCGCCGGCGTATTCGAGGTGCGGGATGAGCTGGGCGTAGCGGGCCCACAGGCGGGTGTCGTTGGGGTTGCGCGGGGATCCGCTGACGAGGACCCGGCAGGCGGCCGCGGAGGCGGCCTCGCGCTCGGCCTGCGGCATCCCGTCGCGGAGGTAGCCGTGGTAAAGGTGGTGCATCTGGACGGATTCGACGCCCGGGTCGAATCCGGTGTCCGCGGGGTAGTCCATCCGCATCACCGCGGTCGCCTCGTGCAGCCGGCGAAGGTTGGTGTGCCAGCCGATGGGGTCGGCGGCGAGGGCGGCGAGATGGGGCGGCAGGTCGCCGGGGCGGGCGGTCTGGATGAGTCCGACGGGGATGGCGTCCGGCGAGAAGAAGCCGAAGACCTTGAGGAGTTCGGCGGCGTCGGGGTGCTTCTCGCGGAGCATGTTCTGGGTCAGCGACCAGCTGGTCCAGACGCTCTTCTTGTAGTCGTCGTCGGCGATGGAGATGCCGAACTGGTTGGGCCGGCCGCTGCGGATGCGTTCGATGTACGTCTCGACCGGCATGGTCTCGTTGATGTCGAGCCAGGCGGCGGTCTGGTTGAGCAGCAGCGGCAGGTCCTGCACGGCCTCGGCGAGCGCGTCGGCCTGCTCGGCGCTGAGCCGGGCGGCGCGGCGGCGGGCGAAGGCGACCGACTCGCGGCGGGTGAAGGGCTGGATCTCGATCTCCTGGGTGCGGCCGAGCGCGGCCCAGTCCCGGGTGAGAGTGGTGATCAGTACGTGTCCCGGCCCGTCGGGGAGCAGGCCCTCGATGCCTTCGGTGGAGTCGGCGCCGTCGAAGACGAGGAGCCAGTTGCGGTACGGGCGGCCGCTGCGCAGGGTGTCCTGGACGGCCCGGATCCGGTCGCCGGTCTCGCGTCCGGCGGGCAGCTGGAGGCGGGTGGCGAGCTCGGCGAGCTGCTCGCGGGCGGTGCCGGGGTAGCCGGAGTTGACCTGCCAGACGATGTCGTACTCGTTGCGGAAGCGGTAGGCGTACTCGCGGGCGATCTGGGTCTTGCCGACGCCGGAGATTCCGCGCAGCACACAGCGCTCGCCCTCGCCGGAGCCCCGGGTGAAGACGTCGTGGATCTCGTCGAGGACGGAGTCGCGGCCGGTGAAGCGTTCGTTGCGGGGCGGTACGTTCCACTGGGCCTGGTCGTCGTTGGGGAAGCGGGGGCTGCTGCCGTCCGTGTCGTCGGTGGGCCGTGGCTGCTCCACGGAGAGCCGGCGCAGCAGCCGGCGGCGGGCCTCGCGGGCGTCGAGACCGAGCAGGTTCACCGGTCCGAGCGCGGCGGCCGTGGTGGGCAGGGCGCCGGTGGCGACGTTCACCGCGGCGAACCGGTCGGCGTTCGGCGGGACGACCTCGCGCAGCGCTTCGGCCCACTCGGCGGCGGGCCGGGGGCCGAGGCCGAAGTACCAGTCGTCGAGGACGAGCAGCACCCGGCCGGGCCCGTCGAGCAGGCCGGTGAGGGCCTCGACGAGCGTGGTCTCCACGGCCGGGTCCCAGCGGAGCATGGACGTACTGAGTCCCTGCTGTTCCAGCTGGTGCGAGATCCAGGCCGCCCACGGGCGGCTCGAACCCGCGTGGCTGATGGTGATGTGCTCGGCCATACGACCGTCTCCCTGTCCTGCGAGCAGTGTGGCGTGCGATGGGGAACGTGGGCTCTTCCGGCACCGTAAGGCATCCGCGACCTGCCGATCCGGTGAAGTCCCGGACGCGCGCGGGCAATCGGCCGACAGGCTTACGGCGAGGCGCTGGCGATCTCGGCGCGCAGCCGGCCGGCTATGTGCCGTATGAGCCGGGTCATGTCCGCGCAGTAGACCGTCGGGTGCTGGAACCCGCTGTGCGCCACATAGCGGTGGGCGTAGTTGCCGGCGCCGCAGACGGCGACGAGGGGGCAGTCGAGACAGGCGGCGGGCAGTGCGCCGCGGCCGAGCTGCCGGGCGACGATCCCGGGGTGCTCCAGGGCCTCGTCGAAGGTGTTGCGGTGCACGTCGAGTCCGGTGGCCGGGGCGTAGGGGTAGGCCGTCTTCAGCGAGTCGACCTGTTCGATGGCGCCGTCGGTGTCGACGACGACGGTGGCGGCCGGGGAGAGTCCGACGGACTCGGTGGAGCTGGGCAGGCCGAGGAGCAGGGCGATGATCTCGGCGAAGAGCCGGACGGGGACCGCGGGCCGGTCCTTGTCCCACCACAGGTCGAAGACCTCGGCGAGCCAGTCGCCGTAGGGCGTGGGGCGCCGGTGGGGCAGGGTGAGCGTGCGGGGGTCGTCGGGTGCGACCCCGGGCGGTGGGGAGGACCAGTTGGCGTGCGGCAGGAGCAGGTCGAGCGCGGGGGGCCGCAGCGCGGTGAGGCCGTCCAGCACCTCGCCCGGGTCGCTGGTGAGGTCGATGGTGCAGAGGATGCCGGCGTAGCTGCCGGGGTGGTCGCGCAGCAGCCGGGCGGCGCGGGCAGCGGCCGGCCAGCCGGGGCGGCCGGCGTGGTCGACGCGGCGGCGGTTGTGGGCGGCGGTGCCGCCGTCGAGGCTCAGCCCGACGCGGATGCCTGCGCCGGCGAGTGCGGCGAGGGCGTCCGGGGTGAGGAGGGTGCCGTTGGTCTGCACGACGAAGGAGACGGCGCAGTGGTCGGGTAACGCCTCGCGGACGTGGGCGGTGTAGCGCAGCAGGGGCGCGGCGCCGCCGAGGAGCGGTTCACCGCCGTGCAGATCGACCCGTACGGAGCTCAGGCGGTGGGCGCGGACGTGTTCGGCGATCCGGGCCGCGGTGCGCCGCATGGTGGCGTCGGGGACCCGGACGGGCCGCTCGCGCCAACTGCGGTCGGGGCTCTCGTAGATGTAGCAGTACGTACAGGCCAGGTTGCAGCGGCTGTGTGTCTTCAGGACGAACTGGCGGAACGGCAGGGGGTGTGGCCCGGTGCGTCGGGCCTCGGCGAGATCGAGCTCGTACAGCGGCCAGGGCGCCGGGGAGCGGGCCGCTCCCGCGCCCGTGTGCTCGACCCTCACTCCGCACCCCCGTTGCGTCAGTTCATCGGCTCCAGTCGTTCCCCCGCCCGGCGGGGCGGGGTCTCACGGTGTGTCCTCGAACGCGGCGAACGTGTCGTGTTCCGTACGCGGCCGGGCCAGCAGCCCCTCCAGCACCACGGAGAGCGCCGGCCGTTCACTGCGGTCGTACAGGGCGGCGAGGTCGACGCCGGAGAAGTCCGGCAGCGACTCGCCGGGCACGCTCACGGCCGGGGTCCGCACATCGTCTCCTCGTGTGGTCGCGTCCGCGCTGTGCAGGTCTCACCGCACATGCCCTCTGGCCCGCGCCCGGAAACACGTGCGAGTCACCGCGTGCCGCCCAGGTGCCGGATCCGGTCATCCGTGCGCCGCACTTCGGCCGGATCCGCGCCCGGGACGCCGTCCCACTGCTCGCGGGCCTGCCGGTACATCTCCAGCGCCCTGGCCGGTCCGGCGAGGTATTCCAGGACCTCGCCGCGGCCGTGCAGGGCCCGCGCGGCGGTCAGCGGGTCGCCCGCGGCGGCGGCCTCGGTGGCCGCGCGCCGGTAGGTGTCGTCGGAGATCCCCCACTCGCCGCGCTCCTCGGTGCGCTCGGCCAGCAGCCGGTGCAGGCCGCCCAGTTCGAGCAGGGCCTGGGCGCGCGGGGCGGGTATCTCGGTGCCCCTCAGTGCCTCTTCGGCCGTCCAGCACGCCTCGTACAGGTCGGCGATCATGGACTCGCGGTGGTAGCGCTCGCGCAGCGCGCGGGCGAGGAGCAGTCGGCGCTCGGCCGCGGAGGGGTGGCTGGGGGCCGTGTCGGCGACGGCCTCCCGGAGGCTGTGCACGGCCTCGGAGACCGTGGACCTGGGCTCGGGCTCCTGGAGAATCTCCAGGAGCATCCGGCCGTATGCGACGAGGAGTTCTACGCGTTGTGGGTCACCCGGTCGTAACAGACTCAATGCCCGTTTCATCTCCGCCTCGGCCAGTTCGGTGTCCTGTGTGACGCTGTCAACGTCGTGTGCGTGGCCGGCCGCGCGGTGCCGGGCCCACCGGTACACGGCGAGCCGGCCGAGCGCGAGGGCCTCCAGCTCCGTCTCCCCCTCTCTACGGGCCGCGTCGGCGGCCCGGTTCAAGGTTTCCCCTTCCGCGGGGTGTGTGAACGGTTCACCACTGAGCGCGTATGCCTCGGCAAGATCGAACAGCGCACGCGCCGGTGGTACAGCTCCGTCCTCCGCGCTCCTGGTGTCCTGTACCCCCGAATCGAGCGCGGAAGCGGCCCGTTCGGCCAGTTCCCTTGTCCGGTCGCTGCCGGGCTCCTCCAGGGCGGCCCGCTGGAGGAGCACCCGCCCGAGGGCGAAGCGGAGTTCGGGCGGCGGCGGGCCGCCCGGCCAGGTCTGGGTGAGCCGGCCGAGCAGGCGGCTGGAGCGGCGCAGCGGCTCGGCGGCGGCGGTGGGCGAGAGCTGTGAGCGCCGCTCCACGATCCGGGTGTGGAGCAGCGCGCACTCCCGCATGGTGTCGGTGTCCAGGCCCCGTTCCCCGAGGGCCCGTTCCAGCTGGGCGGCGGCCTCGTCGAGGTCCCCGGCGCCCTGGTCGCCGGTGACCGCCTCGCCGCGGGCGCGCAGCACGCGGGCGAGGGTGAGCCGGTCCCGGGCCCGCACGCGCGCGGTGGCGCCGTCGGTACGGGCGCGGGCGACCTGCTCGGCGCGGCGCAGGGAGTCGGGGTCACGCCATTCGGTCCAGGCGTGCAGCAGCGCTTCGGTGTAGAGCCGGCCGCGGTCGGGGTGGTCGGCGGCGGCCGGGGTGCGCAGCAGCCGCAGCGCCTCCAGGAGGTCGTCGGTGGAGCGTTTAGCGGCGTAGGACCGCAGGTGGGCGGTGGCGGCGGCGACCGGGCCCTCGGCGGCGGAGGGGGTGGTGGAGCGGTAGCCGACCTCGCGCTCGAAGCGCCGCATGACCTGTTCGGAGACGTACACGAAGGGTTCGGGCACGCTGCCGCTGCCGCTGGCGACCCGGCGCCCGGTGCCTTCCAGGTGGGCGACGACGATGGCGGGGAAGTTCCGGGCGCCGCGGCCGAAGGTGCGCTCGATGTAGAAGGCGCAGTGCTTGAGGACGAGTGCGGCCTCGCCCGCGCTGAGCTGTTCGAGGAGCAGTTCGCGTACGTACGGCTGGAACTCGAACCACGGCCCGTGCCGCCGGCCGTCGTCCCGGTCGCCGCCGCGGGGTTCGTCGAGCTCCCGGACCAGGCCGCCGAGGAGCACCTCGGCCAGTTCGCCGGGGCCGCTCTGCGGCAGCATCGCGCGCTGGACAAGCTGCATCACGGGCACGGACAGGGGCGCGGCGGAGAGCTGGACGGCGAGCTGACGGGCGGCGGGCGAGGCGGTCTCGGCGAACTCGGCGAGCCGCTCGGCGGCGGCCTCCCGGTCCTCCCCGGGGGCGGCCGCCACGCTGTCCCGGGGCGCCTCAAGGGGGGCGGCCGCGCAGCGCAGTTCGAGCCCGGCGTCGGAGGAGACCAGCCGCGCCCAGGTGCGCAGCGCGGCCGGCGTCGGGGTGAGGACGGGCACGACGGGGTGGGGCACCGTGGCGCCGTACCGCGCGCGCGTGCCCGGCTCCAGGCCCCGGAACTCCAGCGCCCGGTACGGTCCCGGCCTGCGGGTGAGCAGGCCGACGGCGGCGGGCAGCGCGGTGCGCTGCCACATCCGGTGGGGCAGCGGCTGGAGCACGGCGAGCGGCGCGCTGCCCGCCCAGCGGCGCAGCTGCTTCTGGAAGGTGCCGTCGCGCCAGAGCGGTCCGGTGCAGTCGCTGAGGACGACGTGGACACGCTGTCCGGAGGCGTCGGACAGCTCCTGGGCGGGGCGCAGGACCTGCCCGGGTCCGGAGTGGGCGGTGACGCCGATGCCCTCGCGCAGCGGGTGGACGTACTGGACGCCGACGTCCCGGAAGGCGCCGAGCTGCTCGCAGGTCCGGCGCAGTTCCTGGAGCAGGCCCTCCCACACGGCCATGGAGGGCGCGCCGTCCATGAGGATCTGCAGGTCGGCGGTGCGGCCGCGGACGCGGCGGACCACGGGGACCACCAGGTCGGTGCTGGCGGCGAGTTCGACGGTGGCGTCCACGTCGAGGGCGATGTCCGTGGTCGGCCCGGAGGGCCGGTAGGAGCGCAGGGCCCGCAGGGCGCGCTGCAGCGGGGGCAGGGACGGCAGGGTGGATGCGGCGGGCGCCCTGGTCCGGCGGCCCGGATCGGGGGCGGGGACGGGTGCCGTCGAACCGCGTGGCTCGGTCTCCGGCGGGGTGTCACGGTCCGTCGCGGCGGTGGGCGGGGCCTGGTCCGCTTCGGCCGCCGGATGCCCGGCGGGGACTTTGGCCGGATCCTTGCGGCGTGCGTCGGGCGCGCCGGGTGGCGCGGGCTCGGCGTCGGGCGCCGTCCACCGGGACAGCCAGAGCGCGTCCGCGATCTCCCTGCTGTCCAGCCGTACTCCGGCGGTCGAGAGGGCCTCTACGAGATGGAGGAAGGGGTCCGGGCGGGGGCCGGGCACCCGCGTCACCCCGTCCGGTCGAGCGGTGTCATCAGGACGTCGGCGAGCCGGGCCCTGGTGGCGGCGCCCTCCTCCGCCCCCATGAGCCGGACCAGCTGGATGGCGTTGAGCAGCTGGTCGACCGCGAGGACGTCACCGGCGTCCCGGTGGAGGAAGCGCCGGATGAGGTCGGCATGCTCCACCTCCGCCTGGTCGCCGAAGTGGGCCCGCACCATCCCGGCGAGCCGGGCCTCGTCGGGGGCCGGCATCTGCAGCTGGATGCAGCGGCGGCGCAGCGGCGCGGGGAAGTCGCGTTCGCCGTTGCTGGTCATCACGATGAAGGGGAACTGCCGGCAGCGGACCCGCCCGCCGTGGAGGGGGACCTTCACGCCGTCGTCGGTCATGACCTCGACCACGGGGGCGATGTCGGCGATCCGCTCCAGCTCCGGGATGACGAACTCGCCCTCCTCCAGGACGTTCAGCAGGTCGTTGGGGAGGTCGATGTCGCTCTTGTCGAGCTCGTCGACGAGGAGGACCCGGGGCCGGTCGTACGGCAGCAGCGCGGTGCCGAGGGGGCCGAGCCGGATGTAGCGCCCGATGTCGGCGATGGCGGAGCCCTCGTGCTGGTCGCCCTCGCCGAGGGTGCGGCGGATCTGGAGGTCCTGGAGCCGGCCGATGGCGTCGTACTGGTAGAGCCCGTCGCGCAGGGTGCTGCGGCTGACGATGGGCCAGTTGAGGACCCGGCCGAGGCGCAGTTCGTACGCGACGGAGTGGGCGATGGTCGACTTGCCGCTGCCCGGGTTGCCGGTGACCAGGAGGGGTCTGCGCAGATAGAGGGCGGCGTTGACGAGCTCGCGCTCCTCGGTGCCCGGCCGGTGCAGCTGGGCCTGGAAGTCGCGGACGCCGAGCCGGCGGCGGGAGGCGCTGTCGAGCGCGCTCGCCGTCTGGACCGGGCCGTCACCGTCGAAATCGCGCCATGGCGGCGGTGGGGGCAGCAGGTCGATTCCGTCGTGCGGGGCTCCGGCGCCCCGGTAGATAAGCCATTCGCTCATGTCGACCCCCTTCTCGACAGGCTGCCACGACAGTACCGGGGCCCGCCGCGGATCACGATGCATTCCGGTCTCGTCGCCCCGGTTGCTGGAGGGGTTTTTCGGCCGCGCGGGGCAAAGGGTGCCGCGGATCGTCGTAGAAGAGCACAAGACCACGCGTCCAGGCGGCCCTCGGCTCCCCGGCCCGCAGTCGCCACACCCGGCGGGGCAGGGACAGGACGGCCGGATCGGGGCCGACGGCGGAGAGGAGCCCGGCGACCCCGTCGTGGAACTCCTCGCAGTGGCCGGCGGCCGGATCCGGGTGCGGCTCGCCGTGGCCGTCGGCGCGCCAGAGCGCGACGGGGAAGCCGAGACCGGCCGCGCGCTGGACGGCGTCGCCGCCGGTCCCGGCCGACACGTCCCGGCAGAGCACCGGCACGGTGCCGTCCGGCAGCGCGCTCAACTGCTGCCGGCCGAGCGGGGCGTGCGGTTCGGCGAGCCGTACGGGCGTGAGGCGGGGGGCGCTCAGCAGCCCCTGCCAGCGGCGCGCCCACGGGTCGGCGGCACCCTCGTCGCCCACCACCGGGGCGAGCCGGCGCTCGATGTCCCGCAGGACGACGGGCCGGTCGGCGCCGACGACGGACCGCGGCGAGCTGGGGCGGTGGTCCTCGCGCATCTCCCACTCGGCGACGGCGGCGCCGAACAGCGAGCCCGGCAGGGCGACTTCGAGGGGCACGGGGTCACCGGCCGGGCGGGCCGCGTCGGCGCCGGCCAGCACCCCGGCCAGGGCGAGCAGGGCCTGCTCGCGGGCGCGGGCGAAGGGCACGCCGTCCGGCTGGGGCTCGACGGCGAGCTCCCAGCGCCCGTCCCCGTAGCCGCGCAGCACGGACCAGGTGAACAGCGCCTGTTCGGCACCGGCGCCCGCGTACCCGTCGTCCTCGGTGTCGTCGTAGAAGGCGGGCGCCTCCTCGAACTCCAGCAGGACGGCGCGCGGGGCGGGGCGCAGTCCGCTCAGCCGCTTGCGCATCTGGGGGCGCAGGGCCTGGCCGC
>NZ_BMQQ01000009.1:0-30034 GCF_014648195.1 Streptomyces purpureus | reverse complement strand
GCTCCATCACCCAGCGGTGCAGCGCCCGCGCCTCGGCGACCGCCTGCGGGTCGGCGCCGGGGGCCGCGGCGCCGCGGTACACCTCGACGGCGACCCGGGCCAGGTACTGCAGGTGGACGGCGAGGTCGTCGTCGCCTCCGAAGCCGCGGAGCATGCCGTGGCCGTCGCGCCAGGTGACGGCGCGGGTGTGGCGGTTGGCGTGCTGGCCGGTGGCGTCGTGGACGAGCTGCTGGACCACGTCGGGGCTGCGGGGGCCGGGGATACGGCCGAGACGGTTCAGGGCGGTGAGCCGGTCGGTGAGCTCCCAGGAGCTGAGCCGTCCGGGCAGTTCGCGCTGCCCGTCGATCCAGGTGTCCTGGCCGTCGCTCTGCTCGGGGTCCTGGCGGCGCCAGTGCCAGGCGTCGTGCAGCCGCATCAGCTCCCGGTAGGGCTCGTCGCCGAGGTCGGGGGCGCCGGGCTGGTGGGAGTCGGGGCCGAGGGCGCGCAGGGCGCTGACGGCGACCGCGAGCCCGGAGCGGCCGTCCTTGGCGCGGGCCTTGACGACGCCGATCACCTCGCCGCGCTCCAGGTCGATGAGGGGTCCGCCGGAGACGCCGTGGCGCATGTCGACCCGGAGGGTGACCTTGATCCGGCTGCCCTTGTTGCCTCCGTGGCCGCAGACGAGCTGCTCGGTGACGAAGGGGCCCTCCTCGCCCGTGGCGTCGTAGAACCGTCCGATGATCCCGCCGCCGTCGTCCTCGGCCTGCCCGAACTCGCCCGGCGGCCGGTCGGTGAGCCAGACGCACCGCTCGCGCTTGAGCGGGGCGAGCAGAGCGACCAGCGCGAGGTCGGGGGTGATGCCGTCGACGGCGTCGGCGTACGGCTCGCGGCCCGGCTGGTCGCCGCCGCGCTCGGGCACGGCCTGGTGCGGCCTTGGCATGCAGTAGGCGAGCCGGCCGGGCAGCACCTCGCCGTCGACGACCACGCCCACGTCGGCCCCCTCGGCCCCGCCGGCTGCCGGGTCCTGGGGCCGCCGCAGCCCATGCCCGTCGACGAGGACGTGGGCGCAGGTCAGCACCCACCCGGGCGCGACGAGGAAGCCGCTGCCCCACAGGACGGGGCGGCGGCGCGGGCCGGGCAGTGCCGGGCCGGTGGTCTCGCGTGTGCGGGGCGGTGGGCAGATGCCGACGGTGGCGTCCTGGGCCAGCCGCCACAGCGTCTCGCGCCCGGACATCAGCTCCCGTCCCGGCCCGCGCCTCCTTCAGGCGTCTGTCCGGGGGCCGCCGCATTCGCCCGGCGCGCGGCGTTGTGCCAGGTCAGCGTGATGGAGAGGTTGGCCTTCGCCTCGCCGTCGGCGAGCACGGCGACGGCCTTGCCCGGCTTGGCGGAGACCTCGATGCCGAAGGTCACCGCCGTCTCGTCGGGGGCCACGTCGGCGGTGGCGTCCCGGACCGAGCGGGCGACGCCCTCCACGGTCTCCCTGAGCCCGGCGACCCGGGTGGTCACCCGGTCCCAGACGCCGACGTCCTCGTAGAGGTCGTCGTAGGTGTCCCCGTCGACGCCGTCGAGGCGCGAGGCCCTGACCCAGATCTCGGTGCCGTCGGGCAGCTGTACCGGCCGTATCCCGTCCCCCATGGCGCACCCCCGTCCCTGCGGCGCACCTGTTCCCGTACACCACAGTCACTTTGATGGAGGATCAGGCTAGCTCGCCGGGGGCGTGGGGGCGAGGGCCTCCCGGGCTCTCCTATCCTGGCTGGGAGAACGCGTTTCCGAGTGCACCGGAGCACCCCTTGTACTTCACCGACCGTGGCATCGAGGAGCTGGAGAACCGGCGCGGCGAGGAGGAGGTCACCCTCGGGTGGATCGCCGAGCAGCTGCGTACGTTCGTCGACCTCAACCCGGACTTCGAGGTCCCCGTCGAGCGGCTGGCGACCTGGCTGGCCCGGCTGGACGACGAGGACGACGAGTAGGCGGGTAGGCGTGTAGCCGTGTAGGCCCGTGGCGGCGACGGCTCAGGCCGGATCGCGCCGCAGCCGGTCGTAGAGCAGGCCGAGCGCCCCGTCCGCGAGCAGCAGCGCGCCGGCCGTCGCCCAGCCGCCGCTGCGCCTGCGCAGGCCCAGGACCAGCAGGGGGACGCCTGCGGCGACCTGGGCCAGCGCGAGGAGCCGGGCCTTGGGCCCCCGGACGTACGGGCCGAGCGGGCCGCCCTCCATGACGTCGAGCTCGGCGCGGACGGCGTCGCGCCAGCCGGACCATTCGAGATGTTCGGCGCCGTGTGCGAGGGCGGTGGAGCGCAGCCGGTCGGCGGGCTCGCCGGGGGTGAGCCCGGCCGGGAGGGCCAGGCCGGTGCGGGTGAGGACCGCGATCAGGCCGAGGAGCCTGGCGCGGGCGTCGGCGTCCGGGTCGGGGGCGGTGAGTCCTTCCAGGGCCTGGGCGTCCAGGACGGGGTCGAGCCCGAGCCGGGCGGCGAACGTACGCATCGCCTCGTCCTCGCCGAGCGGGGTGCCGTCGGCGAGCCAGACGTAGCCGACCGTGCGGCGGAATCCGGAGGCGAGGGTGTACCCCGCCCGGTCCGCGTCCCACCACAGCGCGAGGACCGGCCAGCTCACGCCGACGGCGAGCGCGGCGGCCCAGCCCGTCACCACCTGGTCGATCTCCGCGGCACCTTCCCGCCAGGGCTTGCCCTCGGGGACGAGGACGCTCCACTCCTGTCCCGCGGGCACGAGGAGCAGGTGTTCGCGCAGCAGCGGAGCCGGCGGCCGTACGGCCGTGGGGTCGGCCCGGCAGAGCAGCAGCGCGCCCGCGGGGCCGGCGGATCCGGGGCCGGATGTCGCGTTCATTCCCCATACGCTAGGGCACTTTGCCCCGTTACGAACCCCGTGGCGCCGCCTCCCTCGGCGGCTTCCACCCCTTGACTTCCCCATACCGCGATATATCGTGTTCATCGGAAGACGCGATATGTTGCGTCCCGTCGCGTCGCGTCCGGTCGATGTCGTCGTAGGAGGTATGCACCATGAACGAATGGTCCGTCGCCGAGCCGAAGAAGCTCACCTTCGACGACCCCGTGACGGCCCTCAAGGTGCGTGTCGTCAAGGGAACGGTCAACGTCGTCGGCACCGAGGACGGCTCCACCCGCCTTGAGGTCTCCGAGATCGAGGGGCCACCGCTGACCGTCACCCTGGACGGGTCGACGCTCACGGTCACGTACGAGGACCTGTCCTGGAGCGGCTTCCTCGACTGGATCAAGAACAGGCTCCCCCTGCGCGACCTGCGCCGTCGCGCCGTCGTCACGCTCGCCGTCCCGGCCGGGACCGACGTCGAGGTGGGCGCCGTCGAGGCCGCCACGATGGTCTCCGGCATCCGGGGGCGTACGGACGTACGCGGCGTCAACGGCGACGCCACGCTGGTCGCCCTGGCCGGCGCGGTCCGCGCGGAGAGCATCGGCGGCAGCGTCGAGACCCAGTCCGTCACCGGCGACCTGCGCTTCACGTCCGTCTCCGGCAGCCTGACCGTCGTCGACGGCGGCGGGCCGTCCGTGCGGGCCGAGTCGATCAGCGGTGACATGGCCGTCGACCTCGGCGTCGGCGGACCGGCCGACGTCCGGCTCACCAGCGTCTCCGGCGAGGTCGCCATCCGGCTGCCGCACCCCGCGGACGCCCAGGTCGAGGCGAACACCACCAGCGGCTCGGTCTCCAACGCCTTCGACGACCTGCGGGTCTCGGGACAGTGGGGCGCCAAGAAGATCACCGGCACGCTGGGGGCGGGCACGGGCACGCTGAAGGCGACGACCGTGACCGGCTCGATCGCACTGCTGCGCCGCCCGGCCCCGGCCGCCGAGAGCGGCACCGACTCCGGAAAGGTCCTCTGAGATGCCCCCCGTCTTCGCCCACGGCCGGCTGCGGCTGTACCTGCTCAAGCTCCTGGACGAGGCACCGCGCCACGGCTACGAGGTGATCCGCCTGCTGGAGGAGCGGTTCCAGGGCCTGTACGCGCCCTCGGCGGGCACGGTCTACCCGCGCCTGGCCAAGCTGGAGGCCGAGGGCCTGGTCACGCACGCCACCGAGGGCGGGCGCAAGGTGTACTCCCTCACCGACGCCGGCCGCGAGGAGCTCGCCGGGCGGGGCGGTGAACTGGCCGACCTCGAACAGGAGATCCGCGAGTCCGTCTCCGAGCTCGCCGCCGAGATCCGCGACGACGTGCGCGGCGCGGCCGGGAAGCTGCGCCACGAGATGCGCGCGGCCGCGAGCGAGACGCGCACCGCCGCTGGGTCGGCCGGGGCGTCGGTCTTCGACGACGCCAAGGAGGAGCTGCGCCGGGCCAAGCAGGAGTGGAAGGAGCAGACCCGCCGGGCCAAGGACGAGTCGCGCCGGGCCCGGGAGGACGCCAAGGCGGCCCGGCTCCAGGCGAAGGAGGCCCAGGAGAAGGCGCGCCAGGAGGTCCAGCGCATCGCCCGCCAGGTCCAGGACCACTTCGCGCGCGGCGACTGGCCGGCCGGTCTCGGCAGCCTGCTCGGCACCATCCCCGCCAAGCCCCAGGCGGCTCCGCCCACCGACTGGCCGGCCCCCTCCGGCGACCCGGCCCGCGACCTGGACCGCCTCCTCGACCGCTTCCGCGACACGGTCCGCGATGCGGCCCGCGACCACGGCGTGACGGAGTCCCAGCTGACGGAGGCCCGCTCCCGCCTGGCCGCCACGGCGGAGGACCTGAAGCGCCTGCTGGGAGAGGGCTAGCGGGCGGCGACGGGGCGGCCGGGCCGGCGCGCCGGCGGGTGGACGCACCGGCAGCCGGGGGGCGAACGAGCCGCGGCGGTGCCGGCCCGCGTAGGCCGCCCGCCGCCGACTCCATCACCCGGGGTCAGCCCCGGCCGGCCGTGACCGTGACCCGGGCCCCCGGCGCCGCGTAGACCCGCACCACCCCGTCGCGGCCGCGCACCGCCACCGCCCTACCCTCCGTCGTCACCTTCCAGTCCGGGCCCGGCAGCCGCAGCTCCGTGGGGCCGCCGCGGCGGGCCGCGTCGTAGACCAGGCGATAGGTGCCCGAGGTGTACGTCGACGTGCGCACCCTGCCCGCCACCGCCGCCGCGTACGGCTGCGCGGTCTGCTCCTTGTTCGTACGGAAGGCACCCGTCGCGTCCACCGCGCAGTAGCCGCCGCCGTAGCACCACACGTAACCCGCCCAGCCGGAGGAGTAGCGGTTCAGCGACGCCAGCGCGTCGCGGTAGAAACGGCCCATGTTCGGCAGGGAGTTGTTCAGCGGCCCCCACTCCCCCACCACCACGGGGACCTTGTACTCCTTCGGGTAGGCGGTGACCGCCTCCTCGTACGACTCGATCCAGCCGGCCGCCGGGTCGTAGTCCGCGCCCGCCTCCATCGCGGTGTTGTAGAAGTGCGGGGCGTAGACCACTTTCGGATCGTCGATCCTGCCCAGGCCCGTCGGCACGCCCTCGCCCACGATCGGGGTCGGTTCGACGAAGATCCAGTTGTCCTGGTCGACCGTACGGACCGCGTCCGCCAGGCGGTTGTACATCGCCGTGAGGTGGTCCCGCTCGATCCGGCGCGCGGCCGTCGGCAGGTCCTCGCCCTCCTTCAGCTCCCCCATGGGCTCGTTGATCAGGTCGTAGCCGAGGACGGCCGGGTGGTCCTCGAAGCGGTCGGCGAGCACGCGCCACATCCGGGCCTGGGCGAGCCGCAGGTCCGGGTCCTCGTAGAGGTGCGTGAACGCGCGCTGCACGGCCGGTTCGAAGTACTCGGCGAACCAGTCGTCCGGGTGCGGGGTGAACGGCAGGCCGTCCGTCCGGGTCGCCCACTCGGGGATCCCCCGGTGTCCGAAGGCCGGGCCGAAGACGTCCTGGTGGGCGTCGATCAGGACCTGGACGTCGTACTTCTCCGCCCAGTCCAGGATCCGCTCGATCTTGCGCAGGTAGGCCTGGCTGTACTGGCCCCTGCGCGGCTCCAGGTCGTCCCAGAAGACCAGCAGCCGGGCGAAGTTGAAGCCCTTCGCGCGCAGGTCGCGGAAGTGCTTCTCGGTGATCGCGGACAGCGCCTGCTCGCCTCGGTGGGTCTTGTCCTCGACGTTCCAGCCGCGCAGGGTGAGCGTCCGGCCCCGGTCGTCGGTCAGCGGCGGTATGCCTGCCCCGGGCGGCGGCGCCGCAGGCTCTTCGGCACGGGCGGCGGCCGTGGGCGCGAGCAGGGCGGCCACCACGGCCGCGGCGAGCAGGGATGTTCGGACACGACGCATGGGAACCTCCGGCACGGTGGTACGACGGTGGTACGCGGTGCCGGAGATCCCATCAGCTCATCTGACGCACCATCAAGACGTCGTCAGGACGATCTTCCCGAAGAGTTCGCCGCTCGCCATCTTCTCGAAGCCCTCGCGCGCCCGGTCCAGCGGCAGCACCTCGTCGATCACCGGCCGGACCCCGGTCGCCGCGCAGAACGCCAGCAGATCCTCCAGCTCGTCCTTGGTGCCCATGGTCGAGCCGACGACCTTCAGCTCCAGGAAGAAGATCCGGGTCAGCTCGGCGTGCGAGGGACGGTCGCCGCTGGTCGCGCCGGAGATCACGAGAGTGCCGCCGGGGCGCAGCGACTTGACCGAGTGGGACCAGGTGGCCGCGCCGACGGTCTCGATCACCGCGTCCACCCGCTGCGGCAGGCGGGCCCCGGGCTCGTACGCCTCGACGGCGCCGAGCTCCACGGCGCGCTTGCGCTTGGCCTCGTCCCGGCTGGTGGCGTAGACCCGCAGGCCCGCCGCCTTGCCGAGGACGATCGCGGCGGTGGCGACGCCTCCGCCCGCGCCCTGGACGAGCACCGAATCGCCGGGCCGGACACCGGCGTTGGTGAAGAGCATCCGGTACGCCGTGAGCCAGGCGGTCGGCAGACAGGCCGCCTCCTCGAAGGAGAGCTCCTTCGGCTTGGGCAGGACGTTCCAGGTCGGGACGGTGACCTGCTCGGCGAAGGTGCCCTGGTAGCGCTCGGTGAGGATGGAGCGCGGCTCGCGCGGGCCCACGCCGTGTCCGGACTGGCCGATCACGGAGTGCAGGACCACCTCGTTGCCGTCCTCGTCGAGGCCGGCGGCGTCACAGCCGAGGATCATCGGCAGCTTGTCCTCGGCCAGACCGACACCGCGCAGCGACCACAGGTCGTGGTGGTTGAGCGAGGCGGCCTTGACGGTGATCGTGCTCCACCCGGGCCGTACCTCGGGCGCCGGGCGTTCGCCCAGCACGAGGCCGTTCAGGGGCTGGTCACGGTCGATTCGAGCGGCATAGGCAGCGAACATGGCCCGAGCGTAGGACCCCACCGATGCGCGGCGGAACCGCGCACCGGTGTGACACGGGTCCCGTTTTCCGTGTTCAGCCGCGGCGGAACGGCTCCTCAGTCGCGGCGGTACTGCGCCGGGGAGTTCTTCGTCGCCGGGTCCTCGTACGAGCCAGCCTTGCCCCGGTCCACGTGGAACGTGGTCAGGGTGGTCACCGGCGAGGCCGGGTCGCGCAGGTCGCCGATGACGCGCATGTGGGCGCTGAAGCGTTCCGGGGTGACCTCGTAGACGTCGTAGCCGTAGCGGTTGCCCTCGAAGTACTTCAGGTGCGGGTTGGCCGCGCCCATGAGCGGCCCGTTGGTGGCGTTCCAGCTGGCGGAGTACGCCCCCGAGGTCACCGAGTGCGCCGTGAACTCCGTACCGACGACCGGCGAGGAGGTGTCGTCGAAGTCGGGGCGGAGGTCGTCCACGAACGCGGAGTGCCAGTCGCCGGTGACCACGACCAGGTCCTCCAGGCCGCTGCTGTGCACATGGCCGAGGACCTCGCGGCGCTCGGCGAGGAAGCCGTCCCACTGGTCGGTGAACATGTACGAGCCGCCGGGGCGGCCCCGCAGCTGGCTGAGCATGATCGAGTTGGCCCAGACGTGCCAGGCGTCCGGGGCCTTGCTGATGCCCTGCTTGAGCCAGGCCTTCTGCTCGGCGCCGAGGATCGTGCCGTCCTTGAGGTTCTGCGCCGAGCGGTACGACCGCAGGTCGAGGACGGTGAGTTCGAGCAGGCCGCCCCAGCCGCGCCGGCGGTGGATGACGGGGTCGGGCAGCGCGCCGTCGCCGCTCGCTCCGTCGCGGTGCGGCATGTTCTCGTACCAGGCCTGGTACGCGGCGGCCCGGCGCTGGAGGAACGGCGCCCCGCCGCCGGTGCCGCTGTAGTCGTTGACGACCTCGTGGTCGTCCCAGGTGAGGAACCACGGGTGGGCGGCGTGCGCCTCGCGCAGCGAGGCGTCGCCCTTGTAGAGGGCGTGCCGACGGCGGTAGTCGGCGACCGTGAAGACCGCGCCGCCCTCGTGGTCACGGACGTGGTCGGCGGGGACCCCGCCGACCTGGCCGTGCTCGTAGATGTAGTCGCCGAGGTGGACGACGAAGTCGACGTTCTCGCGGGCGATGCCGCGGTGGGCCGCGTAGAAGCCGTCGTGGAAGGCCTGGCAGTTGGCGGCGGCGAAGCGGACCTTGGAGACCGGCCCCGAGGGCGCGGTCCGGGTCCGGCCGACGCGGCTGGTGCGGCCGAGGGCCTTGAAGGCGTACCAGTAGGTGCGGCCCGGGGTGAGTCCGTGCACGGGGACGTGAACGCTGTGGCCGAGCGTCGCGGAGGCGGCGACCGTGCCGCGGGCGACGACGCGGCGCAGCGCGGGGTCGGTGGCGACGGTCCAGCGGACCTCGACGATCTCGGGGAGGTCCTGCTCGGCGGCGAGCGGCTCGGGGGCGAGCCGGGTCCACAGCAGGACGCTGCTGGGCTGCGGGTCGCCGGAGGCGACGCCGAGAGTGAAGGGCGCCGGGTCGTAGTCGGCGCCGAGGGCCTCGGCGGCCTCGCGGGCCTGGGCGGGCGAGAGGCCGGCGCTGAGCGGCCAGACGGCGCCGAGGGCGCCCGCGGCGCCGGCGGCCCGGAGCAGGTCGCGTCGGTTCAGGGTCATCGGGTGCTCCCGGTCGTGTTCAGCGTGAGCGTGATGCCGTCCGCGTAGCCGTCGTTGGAGGTGCCGCCGCCGCTGCGGGTGAGCACCAGCTGCACGCGGGCCGTGCGGGCGCCGGGCGGCACGGTGGCGGTGGCGCGGCGCTCGACGAGGCCGGTGCGTCCGCCGCGCTCGGCGGAGGTCACCGGCCCGAGGACGCTGAGGGCGAGCGGGGTGCCCCGGGTGTCGCGGAACTCGACGGAGAGCCGGGCGCCGTCCTCCTGGGTGGCGTATCCGCCGAGCCAGGCGGTGAGCTCGTACCGGGTGTATCCGGCGTCGATGCCGGCGGTCGGCAGGGCGATGTCCTGGACGAGGACGGTCCTGGGGCTGTCGCCGCCGGAGAAGAAGCGGCTGCCCCGCGGGGTGGGTCCGGGGTCGGCGGTGCCGGGGTAGCCGCCGCCGAGGGTGTAGGCGATGAGCGCCGGCGCGCCCTGGACGACCTTCCACCCGGTGACGGACCCGACGGGTTCGGCGGTGCCGCCGGGCCCGCTCTCGGCGTCGCCGTTGACGACCAGATTCACTCGTGCCTCCTGTGGTGGGGTTCGGCGCGGTGCATCACAGCAGCCCCGGGTGAACCCTGGAAGGCGCGCGGAGGAACATGACCGGTTCATGCCCGGTACGGGTTCGTGCGGGGTGCGGGGCCGGTGAAGGGTCGTTGCGGCTGCGCGCTGGGGACGGGAGCGAGAAAGCGGCCCGTAGGGCTACCCGTCGGCACCGCAACGGCGAAGCGGCCCGCACGGCTTCGTGTTCGGTACGGGAGCGGCGAAGCGTCCCGCACGGCCGCCCGCCCCGCCCCCCGGAATGGCGAAGCGGTCCGTACGCCTGCCCGCCCCGCCCCCGGAACGGTGAAGGGCCCCGCCGTCCGGCGGGGCCCTTCACACGCGCGTACGGGGCGTCAGCGGCGCGCCACGCCCTCCGCACGGGCCGCCGCGGCGACCGCGGCGGTGACGGCGGGGGCGACCCGCTCGTCGAACGGGGACGGGATGACGTAGTCGGCGGCGAGGTCGTCACCGACCACGTCGGCGAGCGCGTCGGCCGCGGCGATCTTCATACCCTCGGTGATCTTCGAGGCCCGCACCTGGAGGGCCCCGGCGAAGATGCCGGGGAAGGCGAGGACGTTGTTGATCTGGTTGGGGTAGTCCGAGCGGCCGGTGGCCACGACGGCGGCGTACTTGTGCGCGACGTCGGGGTGGACCTCGGGGTTCGGGTTGGCCATGGCGAACACGAACGCGTTCGGGGCCATGGAGGCGACCGCCTCCTCCGGGACCGTACCGCCCGAGACGCCGATGAAGACGTCCGCGCCGGCCAGGGCGCTCTCCAGGGAGCCGGTGAGGCCCGCCTTGTTGGTGAGCTCGGCCAGCTCGCGCTTGACCGGGGTCAGGTCCTCGCGGTCGAGGCTGACGATGCCCTTGCGGTCCGCGACCGCCACGTCACCGAGACCGGCCTCCAGGAGGAACTTGGCGATCGCCACACCGGCCGCGCCCGCGCCGGAGATGACACCGCGCAGGTCGCCCAGGGTCCGGCCGGTCAGCTTGGCGGCGTTACGGAGCGCCGCCAGCGTGACCACGGCGGTGCCGTGCTGGTCGTCGTGGAAGACCGGGATGTCCAGGCGCTCCTGGAGCTTGCGCTCGATCTCGAAGCACCGGGGGGCCGAGATGTCCTCCAGGTTCACCCCACCGAAGGAGGGGGCGAGCCGGACGACGGTGTCGACGATCTCGTCGGTGTCGGTGGTGGCGAGGGCGATGGGCACCGCGTCCACGCCGCCGAACTGCTTGAAGAGGATGGCTTTCCCCTCCATGACCGGGAGGGAGGCCTCCGGGCCGATGTCGCCGAGTCCGAGCACGGCCGTACCGTCCGTGACCACGGCGACGACCTGGGACTTCCAGGTGTAGTCGTGGACCAGGTCCGGCTGCTCGGCGATCGCGGTGCACACCTTGGCGACGCCGGGCGTGTACGCGAGGGACAGGTCGTCCTTGTCACGGATCGGCACCGTGGCCTGAATGGCCATCTTGCCGCCGCGGTGAAGCGCGAAAGCCGGATCGAAGGGCTCCTCCTGAGCCCCTTCCGTACCGCTGTCGCTGCGAGGATTGACGATCTCCGCTGCCATTGGGTTGACCCCTTAAGTCTTCATCATTTGAGGGTGGCCACTCCTGGTTGAGGAGGGGTGGGTGGGTCCCGCAGCCGCCGTGTCTGGCAGCCGCGCGGGCGCGCCGCACAACGCGCCCTGAGCCCCGGATGAGGGGTGTAAGGATCCTTCTTACCGGACGGACGGTACCGGCGACGAGTCCATTTCCGGGTATCCGTCTCTCCCGACCGCCTCGGCGGTGACACGACTCGTCCGCCCTTGTCGGGACACGTCCGGCAGTCAGGCGGTTTGCCGCCTTCACCTCGCCCGTATGACGAGGGGAACCGAAGATTTTCCGGTGGGAAGGTGGTGTCCCCGCAGAAGGTCCGGCCTTTATCTACGGGCGTCGCGGGGTTCGGGGGTCACCCGTTATCCGATTTTGACATGCGTGCCCCCCTGATTCGACGGGTCCGAATGGCAAGATGCGCGTAATCACACGAGGTCGCGACACCCGAAGGTGCGTGCCCGACCCGACTGGCAACTCCCTCACCCGCCGGAGGAACCCGACCATGACCGCAAGCACCACCCGCTGTACGGCCGTCGCGAAGTCCCGGAAGTCCCGGATTGCCGCGGTCGCCGCGATCGCGGTGGCGGGCTCCATGCTGCTGACCGCCTGTGGAGACCAGACCGAGAGCGGCACGAAGGAGGGCGGTGCCACCGCCGGCAGCGCCGCCCCGCTGTTCTCCAAGCTGCCCGCCAAGATCCAGAAGGCCGGCGTCATCAAGGTCGGTACGGACGCCACGTACGCGCCGATGGAGTTCAAGGAGGGCGCGAACATCGTCGGTGTGGACCCCGACGTCGCCGCCGCCATGGGCAAGCAGCTCGGCGTGAAGTTCGAGTTCACCAGCGGCACCTTCGACACCCTGCTGGGCGCCCTGCCGACCGGCCGTACGGACATCGTGATGTCGTCGATGACGGACACCAAGGCCCGCCAGGAGGGTCTGGACGACAAGGGCAAGAAGACCGGCACCGGTGTCGACTTCGTCGACTACTTCTCCGCGTCGACCGGCATCCTGGTCAAGAAGGGCAACCCCCAGGGCATCAAGTCCCTCGACGACCTGTGCGGCAAGAAGCTCGCCGTGCAGCGCGGCACCACCTACGAGCAGGCCGCCAAGGACCAGTCCGCCAAGTGTGAGAAGGACGGCAAGGCGAAGATCGCCATCGAGGCCTTCCCGACCGACGCCGAGGCCCAGACCCGCGTCAAGGCCGGCGGCGCCGTGGCCGACCTGAACGACTCCCCGGTCGCCGCGTACATCGCCAAGACCGCGGGCGGCGGCAACGACTTCGAGGCCATCGCCAACAAGTCGGACGCCGGCCTCTTCGGCATCGCCGTTGACAAGAAGAACACCGAGCTGCGCGACGCGCTCAAGGCCGCGCTCGACGCGATCATCAAGGACGGCACGTACAAGGCCGCCCTGGACAAGTGGGGCGCCGGCGACGGCGCCGTGACCGAGGCCAAGATCAACGGCGGCTCCTGACCCGCGCAGTACTGAAGGGCAGTCGCTGTGACTGACAAGCTCGACAAGGTTCCCGGCCCGGCGGACACCCCGCCGGCCGGGTCCGTCCCCCCCGAGATGATCCGCGCCATCCCCGTACGTCACTGGGGACGCTGGGTCAGCGGCGTGATCGCCGTCATCCTGCTCGCCGTACTCGCCTACGCCTTCTCTCAGGGCAACGTGCGGTGGGCCACCGTGCCGGAGAAGCTCTTCGACGGCACGATCCTCAGCGGTATGTGGAACACGATCAAGATCAGCGTGGCGTCCATGGCGCTGGGTCTGGTCCTGGGCGTGGTCTTCGCGGTCATGAGGCTCTCCAAGAACCCCGTGACCAGCAGCATCGCCTGGCTCTACATCTGGCTCTTCCGGGGCACCCCGGTCTATGTCCAGCTGCTCATCTGGTTCAACCTCGCCCTGATCTTCCCGATCCTCAACATCGGGTTCTACAAGGACGAGATGACCGATGTCATGACCCCCTTCCTGGCCGCCCTGCTGGGTCTCGGCCTCAACGAGGGCGCGTACATGGCGGAGATCGTCCGCGCGGGCATCCAGTCCGTCGACGAGGGCCAGACCGAGGCCTCGCACGCGCTGGGCATGTCCCAGACGAAGACCATGCGCCGTGTGGTGCTGCCGCAGGCGATGCGCGTGATCGTGCCGCCGACCGGCAACGAGTTCATCAACATGCTCAAGACCTCGTCGCTGGTGGTCGCGGTCCAGTACGCGGACCTGCTGCGGGCCGCCCAGGACATCGCGTCCACCTCGTTCGCGGTGATGGAGATGTTCTTCGTCGCCTCGATCTGGTACCTGATCCTGACCACGGTCTTCAGCATCGGGCAGTACTACCTTGAGAGGTACTACGCGAGGGGCGCCCTGCGCTCGCTGCCGCCCACCCCGTGGCAGAAGATCAAGGCAAACCTCTCGTCGTTCTCGAACCGCAAGGCGGTGGCCAAGTGACTGCCATGGTGAAGGCCGAGGGCGTCCACAAGTCCTACGGCCCGGCGCACATCCTCAGGGGGATCGACCTGGAGGTCGCCCCGCGTGAGGTGTTCTGCCTGGTCGGCCCGTCCGGCTCCGGCAAGTCGACCTTCCTCCGGTGCATCAACCACCTGGAGAAGATCAACGCCGGCCGGCTCTACGTCGACGGCGAGCTGGTGGGCTACCGCCAGAAGGGCGACAAGCTCTACGAGCTCAAGGACAGCGAGGTCGCGGCGCAGCGCAAGGACATCGGCATGGTGTTCCAGCGCTTCAACCTCTTCCCGCACATGACGGCCATTGAGAACGTCATGGAGGCCCCGGTCCAGGTCAAGGGAGAGTCGAAGGCGGTGGCGCGGGAGCGTGCCGTCAAGCTGCTCGACCGGGTCGGCCTCGGGGACAAGGCGGGGAACTACCCCTCGCAGCTCTCCGGCGGACAGCAGCAGCGCGTCGCCATCGCCCGGGCGCTGGCGATGGAGCCGAAGCTGATGCTCTTCGACGAGCCGACGTCCGCGCTCGACCCGGAGCTGGTCGGTGACGTCCTCGACGTCATGCGGGACCTGGCCGAGTCGGGCATGACCATGATCGTGGTGACCCACGAGATGGGCTTCGCCCGCGAGGTGGGCGACTCGCTGGTCTTCATGGACGGCGGCGTGGTCGTGGAGTCGGGCCACCCGCGCGACGTCCTGACCAACCCGCAGCACGACCGGACGAAGGCGTTCCTGTCGAAGGTGCTGTAGGCCGGTACGGACGCAGACGCACGGAAGGGGCGGTACGGACCCACGGTCCGCACCGCCCCTTCGTCATGGACGGCCCGCTACTTCACGGCCAGCACGAGGGTGTCCGAGGGCGACGCCCAGACGGCCCTGGCCTCGGCGAATCCGGCGGCGCGCAGGGTCTCGGCGTGCCACTGCGCGGAGGGGGTGTCGCCCTCGGCGTGTTCGCCGTAGATCGCGAACCGCTCGGCCGTCGGCGCGGCGAGGACCGGGTCGGCGGCGGCGAGCTGCCACCACTCGGCCCAGTCGAGCACCCCGTCCGCCCGGGCGCGGTTCATGGCGGCGTGGCGGTGGGCGCGCTCGGCGGCGTTGATCCGGGGGGTGGCGCCGTCGACCGTCCGGTCGGCGTTCATGAAGACCCCGCCGTCCCGCACGAGCGGCACGAGCTGCCGGTAGAGCGAGGCGAGCGGCCCGAGCGGCAGCCAGTGCAGGGCGGTGGCGGTGAGGACCGCGTCGTACGAGTCGTATGGCAGCGCGGACGTCCAGTCGGCGTCCTTGAGGTCGGCGCGGACGAAGCTCACCCGCTCGTCGCCGGCGAAGTGGCCCTCGGCGATGGCGAGCAGCGCGGGGTCGAGGTCGACACCGGTGCTGGTGGCCTCCGGGAACCGCCGCAGCAGCCGGTCCGTGATACTTCCCGTACCGCACGCCAGATCCAGGACGCGGGGCTCGGTGCCCACCAGCGCCTCGACCATGTCGAGCATGACCCGGAACCGCTCCTCGCGATCGGGCATGTACCACTCCTGCTGACGGTCCCAGCTGTTCTGCCAGGCCTGCCAGTCCGTGGTCTCCGCCGTCGTTTCCGCCATCGCGACCTCCCGCTCCGTAATACCCTCGAAGTACACGCGTCCGTTACCCCCGTGGGCACCGACCCTAGACCGCCTCCGTAAGGACTACAAGTGGAACTGGCCTATTACTCGGACTATGCCGTGCGGCTGGTCAACACCGAGGAGCCGGCACGCAACAAGGACACGCTCACGTCCGTGGACGCGGTGCGCGAGCTCTTCGGCGAGGCATCCCAGATGTCGCGGCGCGTCACGGACGCCGACGTGACCCGCTTCCGTTCGGTACGGGCCCGGCTGCGGGCGGTCTTCACGGCCGCCGACGCCGGTGACCACACGAGCGCCGTGGACCTGCTCAACTCGCTGCTGCTGGAGTTCCCGGTCAGCCCGCAGATCTCGGGCCACGACTACCTCGACGACGAGGGCCACCCGCGCTGGCACATGCACCTGGCCGACCACCCGTCCAACGCGACCGCCGGCTACGCCGCGATCGCCGCGATGGGGCTCGCATTCCACCTCACCGAGTTCGGCGCGGACCGCTTCGGGCTCTGCCAGGCCGCGCCCTGCCGCAACGCCTACCTGGACACCTCGACGAACCGCTCCCGCCGCTACTGCTCGGACCGCTGCGCGACCCGCGCCAACGTGGCCGCCTACCGGGCCCGCAAACGGCTGGAGAGCGAGCGGTCGGACAGCACCGGCCGCACCGACGAGAGCAGCCAGGACAGCACGGCCCCCACCGAGCGCTGACCGCCTGGCGCGAGGGGCCGGTATCTGGCCCGTACCCGCCCGAGCAGGAGATCGGGCGGCACACTGCCGAAGACCCGGCTGTCGCCGCCCTCGGCGTACGGGTTGTCGCTCTCCACCCACCAGCCGCCGCCCCGCCGCCCGGTCAGCCGCTTGACGATCCGCAGATCCTGCTGGAGCGGATGGCGCAGCACGACCACGTCACCCGGTCGGGGGGCCGCGCCGTAGTGCACGAGCAGCAGATCGCCATGGAGCAGCGTGGGCACCATCGAGGGCCCGGTCACCTCGGCGATCCCGAACGGCGCTCCCGATTCCCGCCCCTGATCCGTCATCCGGCACCTCCCAGGTCCGATCCTCCACGAGTCCCATGGTGACCCTGGACTTTTGTCCTAAGCCCAAGGGGGCCCTCGCGAAAACGCGCTTCTCACGGAGTAATGTCCCACCTGAGAAGACGATCACGAGGAAGGACAGCTCAATGCTCTCCCGCCTGTTTGCCCCCAAGGTGAAGGTCAGCGCCCACTGCGACCTCCCCTGCGGTGTCTACGACCCGGCCCAGGCTCGCATCGAGGCCGAGTCGGTCAAGGCCGTCCAGGAGAAGTACCAGGCCAACGAGGACCCGCACTTCCGGGCCCGCGCCACGGTCATCAAGGAGCAGCGCGCGGAGCTCGCCAAGCACCACGTCTCGGTGCTGTGGAGCGACTACTTCAAGCCGCCGCACTTCGAGAAGTACCCGGAGCTGCACACGCTGATCAACGACACGCTCAAGGCGCTGTCGACGGCGAAGGCTTCGACGGACCCGAAGACGGGCGAGAAGGCGCTGGAGCTCATCGCCGAGATCGACCGCATCTTCTGGGAGACCAAGAAGGCTTGATCTTTGATCATGCCCTCTGACCTGCGATTTCCTTGGTTGCAGTGTCTCGGAGTCCGCACCCGGTCCGCAGGCCGCCAAGAACGGCGTCCATGACGGTCCGGGTGCGGTCTTCTTCGCCCGGCCGTAGCTCGGCCCGGCTACTTTGACATCTTGCTTCGCCAAGTCCCCTAAATCTATTGAAGATCCACTGATCCCCTTCCAACTTCATGGTGGGCTGGCCAGATGCAGGCAGAGGATGGCCTGGACGAGACCGGTGATGCGGGTGATCGAGCACCGGACCTTGTGGAGGATCCGCCATGACGAGCGGGCACGAGACTCACGGGGCAGCCTTCGGCCCGCGGACGCTGCAGACGCGCGCCCTGACCCGTGAGGCCGGGCGGGCACGGCAGCTCCTGACTGCCGGGGAGTGGCGCCCTGACAGGGCGGACTCCGAAGCAGCAACGGCCGTCCTGGACCGCCTCGCGGCCCCGCTCCCGGCCCGCCGGGCAGCGACCGCACGGTCGCCGGCCACGGATCGGGACCGGCGGCTCCAACGCCTCCTGCGCACTACCCTCCACCACCTCGACGCAGGCGCCGTCAGCCCACCCGCAGCCGCCCTCCTGGCCGCCGTAGCCCGCGCCTTCCTGCCATGGCACGCCTACCCGAACCCACCGGGCGCGGCGGCGGCCCCGAGATACGGGACCCCGGCAGAGACGGCAGACTGCCTAGCCGTGCCACCGACAGAGGCTGGCGAGGCCCTGCTCCCCGATTTGATCGCACTGTTCACCGAGCTGGCCTCGACGAGCCCGTCCGGGACCATCCCGCTCACGCCCCCGGTCGAGCCCTGGCAGGTCCGGTACGCGGGCCGCTTCCGTCGTCATGGCAGACCTGCTCCCGAGGTCTGGACGGCCGAGACCATCGTCTGCTCGGCGTGCGGGGGCAAAGCTGGCCCGTGGACCGTGACCTGCGACTGGCACCAGGTCTCGCTGGGCTGCCCGTGCGGGGTGGTGACTCGCGAGCACGGCCTCGCCTTCTCCGAAGTCTGGCTTCTTCTACCGGACTTGTGACCAGGCGTCGCGGCCGACAGCCCGCACAACGACGCTCAGTCACATCGAACAGGTTGGAAATGGGGCTACTATGCCTGGCTCTTCCATTGCTGCATCTGGCAAAACGTATCGAAAGTCAGAGGGTGACGCGGCCCCAGGATGCGAAACATGTCGGCCAGCAACTCTTCGTAAGCGATGACGGCTCCTGCCGCATCGCCCGCCTGGCCTTGCAGCTCAGCCAAGTTGTGGCGGGTGGAGAGGGTTTCTGGGTGGTCGGGGCCGAGAACTCGCATTCGGTCAGCCAGAAGATTTGTCTGCGCGAGGAGCGCCCCCGAAACATCCCCTGCCTCCCCCTGCCAGCCAGCGAGATTACCGCGAGTTGCAAGAGTGCTTGGATGATCGGCTCCCAAGACTCGCACCTGATCAGCCAGCAGGTCTTCATAGGCGGCTACAGCAGCAGCCACGTCGCCCGCTTGCCCTCGCCTTCCAGCAAGATTGTTACGGGACGCAAGCGTATCCGGGTGATCAGGACCGAGAACTCGCAGCTGATCGATCAAGAGTTCCTCGGTGGCTGCGATAGCACCCTGCAAATCCCCCGCCTCACCCCGCCAGCCGGCGAGATTACTGCGAGTGGCAAGCGTGTCCGGATGGTCGCGGCCAAGCTTCCTGAGCCGATCAGTCAGCAGCTGCTCATAGGAGGTGACTGCCCCAACAACGTCCCCCGTTTCCCCCTGTGCCCCAGCAAGGTCGCTACGGGACGCAAGTGTGTCCGGGTGATCAGGGCCAAGCACCCGCAACCGATCAGCGAGGAGATCCTCGTACGCGCTCAGCGAGCCCACCACGTCACCGACCTCGGCTCGCCAGAACGCGAGGTTGCCGCGAGTGCTGAGTGTGCGGGGATGGTCAGGTCCCAACACACGCTCTAGATCTGTTAGCAAATCCCCAAACGCAGAGACGGCACCTACTGCATCACCGGCATACCCGCGCATCGCGGCAAGATTGTTTCGAGTGGTGAGAGTGTCTTGGTGATCAGGGCCAAGCACCCGCAACCGATCAGCGAGAAGATCCTCGTACCCATTCACAGCACCAGCCACATCACCCGCCTCCCCCAACAGGTGAGCTAGCTGACTGCGAGTGGTGAGAGTGTCTTGGTGATCAGGGCCAAGCACCCGCAACCGATCAGCGAGAAGATCCTCGTACCCATTCACAGCACCAGCCACATCACCCGCCTCCCCCAACAGTCCGGCGAGGTTGCCGCGGGTTGCGAAGGTATGAGGGTGGTCAGTCCCCAGCACTCGCAGCCGATCGGCCAACAGTTCCTCTGTTGCAGCAATAGCCCCCGAAACATCTCCGCTTTCTCCCCGCCAGAAGGCAACTTCATTTCGGGCCGTGAGGGTGTCAGAGTGGTCCGGGCCTTGGACACGAAGCCGGTCGATCAACAGTTGTTCGTACGCAGCAAGCGTTTCCGCTATGCCGCCTGCCCGTCCTCGCCAGTATGCATTCTCGTGGCGGAAGGAAAGAGTGTCAGGGTGATCTGGCCCCAATGCATCCCGAGCATCGCCAACCAAGCGTTCGAAATACTTAGCAGCTCCCTTGACTTCACCAGCCTCTCCTCGACTGCGACCAACACGGAACAACACAGGGTGGGCACTGCCCTGCCATAGGAAGCCACTACTGTGACCAATAAGTGCGTCTGCGTGCGTGCGCAAAATCAAAGCGAACGCGGTGTCGCGCTCGATCTCTGGCCATGATTCAACCAGAGCAGATGCGCTCGCAGGCACCACTTGAGGAAGACGTTTTCTACCACTCTCGTGTTCGCGGACTGCGCGCTGGATCAGCTGATGAACACGGACAGTACGGGCATTCGAGTCGTGATCCAGCAGGTTGAGCCGATGCAAGGCACGGAGAGTATCCTCGGCATCCACCTCGTCCACTACTCCACCGTCAGAAGCGCCAACCGTATTTACTTTCCCTGACATCGCACGAATAGCATTGAGATAAGATCGAACCGCAGATGTGGTCAGCACCTGTTCAGGTATCGCGCTAGCGTCCAATACCGCAGAAATTTCCATCATTGGCCGAGCCAAGCCAACAGGCCGGTAAGTATCGGCGAGCGCTAGCGAGATGTCCCATACGGCGTTAACCGTCCTAGTCTGCGCATCGGGCAGCCCACCAATATCTGGCACAAGATGAGCCAGCAAGCGGGCCCGATCAGCCAACAAGCTGCGGTATCGAGAAATATCGCGACCCGTATCAACTAGATAAGCAGCTGCTTGCGCAAGGGCCAACGGGAGGTGTCCCAAGTCGTCGGCCAGGGCAGCGATCTCGCCATCGCTGTCGCCGCGTTCAGGGCACCCTGGGCGGACAAGGGCTCGACGTAGGTAGGCGGCAGACTGGTCGGGCGTGAACAAACAGACCTGCAGAAGCCTGCGAGTCTCTGTGCTCCAAGCCGCGTCTCGACTACGAGTAGTTACCAACACCCGCCCCACCGAAACTTCTGGCGGCCAAAGTCCGGTGAGAGTGCTAGGTGCTGTTGCATCGTCCAGCACTACCAGCCACCGCCGTGCTGTAGTCCGCAACCAGGCCAAGAATCGCTGCGCAGCCTGGTTCGCGTCCAGCCCGGCCGCGCCCCCGGGAAGCACTACTTGCGCGGCCAATGCGTAAGCATCAGTGATCGCTTGTTGGTTGGTTGCATTGACCCAGAGGAGCAGCTCAACAGCCCTCGATCCCGACCCGTTGCCCGGGACTCCCCCGTCCCCGCCTGCACCGTGCAGATCGCCTTCGAAATGCAAGGCGGTGCGCGCGTACTCTGCGGCCAATTGGGTCTTGCCGACCCCTCCAGTACCAGTGATGACTAGACACCACTCCGACGTCGAGCTGTCTTCCAACTCCTCGACGAGCTGCTCAATCTGCGGGCGGTGCTGGTAATAGCCTGCTTGAGCCGGGACGACCCCAATCAGTACAGGCCAGGTCGGTTCCTGCCATGGCGGGGCCTCCTGCACGATCTGGTGTTCGATGTAGATGGCTTTGCTGCCATCACCGAAGGCGTTGCCCTTGATATCCCGGCCAGCGCCCAGCGCACCATCGCCTCGCACTCTGACCCGGCTCGGACTGGATTCGACGGACATCGGCGCACGACCGGCTGAGTGGGAGAGTTCAGGTCCTCCGTCAGAGACACCCGGCTCCTGCGGCGAACTGCTCGCCTCATTGATCTGTCTCCGGCGCCATCGAGACGGAGTCATCGCACCTCACTGTCATCACCGATGGCATTGCCGCTTATGTCCCCACCCGCAGCAACCGCACCTTCACCACGCGACTCGACATTCGGGGCAGGAGTGACCGGGTTCGTCGGTGATGTGGCAGGAGGGGCAGGTACTGGACTGGCGCTAACCTTGCTACTGGCGCCGATGGCGTTCCCTGCGATGTTGCCACCTGCCGCTGCAGCGCCGTGCCCGTACGCCCGCACGGTACCTCCCGGGGCCTGAAGCAAGGCGTACACACTCAGCACGAGGCCCACGAGTGCCACAACGGCTCCAACCACACTCGCCGTTCGATCGGCGCTGTCCAAATCCACAAGTACGGCGATGAGCACTAGCCCAACCACCGCCACGCCGCACATCGCTGCCATCGCCCACATCACTCTGCGTCTGGCCTCTGGCATGTGACGCACCCCTCCGCACTTACTTCTACATATGGGTAGGCAAGCACCGTAGCGCCCGTGAACTGCGGGACATGCCGGACTACCGAGATCCACTGTGGCGCAGTCCAAGGGCGCCCACCTGCCCCACGGGGACAATTGAAGTCGATGAGTCGGGCAGCATGGCCGATCCATTGCAGAAGACGCAGTTTCTCGGCTTGTCACCAGCGGTTCCGCACATCTTCGCTAGCCCATTCTGCTACGAAGACGGGAAGCGATAGGCACGACTCATACCGTTTGACCTGTGGTTTCCTTGATCCCCTGACCTACCTGCCCGCATTTGCTCCGCAGCCCGCAGAGCACGGCGTCCATCACGGACCGGGTGCGGTCTTCTTCGCCAGGCCACAGGTGGGCATAGATCCGCAGCGTCATGACGGCGGACGCGTGGCCGAGGACGAGCTGCACCTGTTTGACGCTCGCCCCGCCGGCGATGAGGGCGGAGGCGTAGAAGTGACGCAGGTCGTGGGTCACGATGTGCGGCAGCTCGACGGGCCTGCGGCCCTCGCGCTCGGCTGCCTCGTTCTCCGCTTGCTGGAGCGCCTTGCGGGTGCCGTTCCATTCGGTCTTCCAGCGGCGGTAGTTGAGAGGCTCGCCCTCGTCCATCGTGAACAGCCACTCCTTGGAGGGGCGTGCGGCGAGGTGCGTGAGGAGCGCGTCGGTTACGACCTCACCGACCGGGACGGTACGCCGGGACTTGGCGGTCTTCGGCGGCCCGATCTTCCCGGACTGGAGGCGCTGGCGCTCGACCCGGATGGTGCCCGCCTTGAAGTCGACGTCCGACACCTTGAGGCCGAGCAACTCACCTATACGCAAGCCTGATCCGGCGAGCGTGACGATCGCCGCGCGGATGTACGGCGGCATCACGCGGGCCATGGCCTCGACCTGCACGACCGTGGGCGGGGTGACCTCCCCGTCCGGCATGGGCGGGAGCGTGATCCGGCGGCAAGGGCTGGACGCGATGACCTTGTCCTCCACGGCCGCCGTCATGAGGCGTACGAGGACGTCGTAGACGTTGCGAACACTGCCGGGGCCGAGCTGTTCGGACAGGCTCTTGAACAGCACCTGGAGGTCGTTGCGGCGAATTGCCGCCATGGCGCGGGAGCCGAGCGCCGGGACGAGGTGGAGCCGGAGCGCGTTGTCGGTGATCCGCTCGCCCGCCTCGCTGGCGATGAGCGACTCCTCCCACTTCTTCGCGTACTTCTCGAAGGTGATCCGTCCGGCCTGCGGGTCGACGTACTGGCCCGTGACGATGCTGGCCGTGACCTCGTCGAGCCAGCGCTGGGCGTCGAGCTTGCGATCGAAGTGGCGAGCGTGTTCCTTGCCGTCGAGGTCGCGGTAGCGGGCCCGCCATTTGCCGTTGGGGCGCTTTTGGATGTTGGCCAAGTGGCTTCTCCCTTGGGTTGGTTATCGGTAGTAGCCGCCGCCCTCGATGTACTCGGTGAGGGTGCGGGCGTCGCGCTCCTCGCCCATGAGGCGAAGGCACTGCTCGTGGATGGCTCGTGAGCTGTCGGGGCGGGCCTGGATGTGCTCGGCGATACCGACGACGGCTTGGTGCAGGCGGTCCTCGGCGTCGCGTGTCTCGTAGTACGCCTCGACGGCTTCCTGGACGAGGCGTCTGCTGTCGAGGTCCAGCCCTTCCAGCGGCGGGGACATCAGCTCTTCGAGGGGCAGCTCGAAGACGCGGGCGAAGGCGAGGGCTTCGTCGACGTTGATGCGACGGCGTGGAGTGGCGTTTTCGATGCGCCAGACGGCGGTCTGGTTCATCTTGACGCCGGCCTTGGACACCCGGTCCGCCAGCTCGATCGTGCTCCACCCTCTGACCTCGCGCTCAAGCGCCACCCGCGCGGCGATATTGCCCTCGCTGTAGAGCAGTGGCACATCGCCGCCGTCGTGCTTGTCGCCTGCCATCACGCCTCCGCCACCGTCATCACTTTCCAAATTGTAACACGACCTATCCGATTTGGTTAACCGCCGATCGTCGGGCACACTTTCATGCAGATTGAAACGCCGTCTAGTCGATTAGGAATGCATGCGATACCTGACCACCTCCGAGGTCGCCGAGCGCTACCGCACCGCCGAGAGCACCGTCCGCTACTGGCGCCAGATCGAGAAAGGCCCGCGCGGTATCAAGATCGGTAAGCGAGTGCTGTACGCCGAGTCCGAGCTGCTGCGCTACGAGCGCGCGCTGAGTGACGGCCGGGACGAGTGGGGTCTGGCCTCCTGAGCCGTCGGAGGCCCCGGACACGGAAACGGCCCTCGGCGCGCCAACGCCAAGGGCCGAAGAGTCCCCCGCGCTTCGCCCATCCCCGAACGAACAAGCCGGTGAGGGGCTGGACCTTGCCCGTCCTGCCCCTCACCTGAGAGGAACGTCTATGGAGGACTCTACGTCCCCCACCAACCCGAATACGGTCCCCAAGGCCAGCTGGCCCGAGGTCGCGGTCCCCGGCCAGGGCATCCCCGGGCGCCGCGGGGACGAGCACTCCACTGATGCGGTGCCAGGGGACCATCCCCACAATGCATCCGGTCCCCTGTCGCCTCAAGCCACGGTCCCGATATCCGCATCCGGTGCAAACGGGCTGGCCAGCAGCGTCCCAACGGGGACCGGTCCCCAAGACGCAGGAGTTGCACCAGGGGACCGCAATGGGGACCGGGACAACGGCCCTCACCTGTCACCGCGGACCGACGCCCCCGTAGAGGAGGCCGAGCGACACGAGACCGCGGCCATGGATGACGGGACAGGCACCGGAGGCCATGAAGGCGCGGGGACCCAGGTTGCTGCTGACGGGGTCGCGCTGCTGGACGAATTGCGGGCAGCGATCGGCCGGTACGTCGTACTGCCCAGTGACGAGACGCTGACCGCGGTCACCCTGTGGGTGGCGGCCACGCACATCCAGACGGCTCTGCAGCACGCGCCGCGTCTGGCGGTGGTGAGCCCGACGAAAGGCTGCGGCAAGTCCCGGGTTCTGGACGTGCTCCACGAGACCGTGCACCAGCCGATGATGACGGTGAACACCTCCCCGGCGGTCATCTTCCGCGTCATCGGCAAGAACCCGCCTACCCTGCTGGTGGACGAGGCGGACACCATCTTCGGCCCCAAGGCGAGCGGCGACAGTGAGATCCTGCGCGGCCTGCTGAATGCCGGGCACCAGCGCAATCGGCCCGCCTGGCGAATCTCCGGTCCGGAGCACAAACCGACCCCGTTCCCCACCTTCGCCATGGCCGCCATCGCGGGGATCGGTGACCTGCCGGACACGGTCATGGACCGGGCGGTCGTGCTGCGGATGCAGAAGCGCAAGCCGGGCGAGAAGGTAACCCCCTTCCGCTCCCGGTATTCGGTGCCCGAACTCAACGCGCTGCGTGATCGGCTGACTGCCTGGCTGGGCCCGCTACGCGGGCAGGCTGCCCGCATGGTGCCTCAGATGCCGGTGGAGGACCGGGCGGCGGACACCTGGGAGCCGCTGGTCATCATCGCTGACCTGGCCGGCGGCCACTGGCCCGCTCGCGCCCGCGCCGCCTGCCTGGCCATGACTCGGCACGAGGCCGTCCAGGACGAGCAGTCCAGCCTGAAGACGCGGCTGCTGCGTGACATCCACCGCATCTTCGCGCAGGCCGACAACCCCGAGGCCCTGGCCACCCAGGATCTGGTCGCCGCTCTGATCCAGGACGCCGAAGCCCCGTGGGCGGAGCACGGCACCAAAGGGCTGAACGCCTACCACCTGAGCAACCTGCTGCGGGACTTCAACATCAGCCCGGCCAACTACCGATTCGACAAGGGCAGGCAGGCCAAGGCGTACATGCGCAACCGATTCCTGGACGCCTGGGCCCGCAACTGCCCTGACCTCGTCGAGGCGGCGCCCGAGCCCGAACACGTCGCCGCCCCTGCCCGCATGGCGCAGGGCAGGCCGCCCGCCGCCCCGGCGGGAGCGCTGCCTGTCGGCCCGCCCGGTGGCCCCGTCGGCACCAAGCGCACTCTCTGAACCCACCGGGGTCCGTATCACTGCGTCGCATCCGTCCCCGCGCAGGTCAGCGCGGGGACGGACTCTCTAGCCGGGACGGAGTTCTCCGTACCTGCCCGCGTGTCCGTACCTGCGCTGACCAGGCATGCGACGGATGCGACGGACGTGACACAGCCCTATCCCCCTCTGCACCGGAGCACCACCATGCACACTGCGAACGACACGAACCCCTCTTCTTCCCGCCGCTGGGGTTGGTTCAGCCGGGACCGACGAACAGCAGCAAGCTGGAGCGAACGAGCCCCTAATGGGGCTTCGTCCGCGCTTGCCCCCACCTCTGGGGTGGCGGAGGGAGAAGGGGCCGGGCGCCAGCGGGCGCCCGAGCCTGAGGAGGGAGTGAGCGAGCCGCGCACCATGTCTGCCGCCGACGGCGCCAAGCAGCCCGTCGCCGACTCCGTCACCCCACACGTCGAGCCGTCCGCCGAGGCGCAAGCTCCCGCCGCCGTCGAACAGCCGTCGTGGCGCCAGCCCGACGCCCCCGTGCTGCCCTCGCGGATGAACCGCAAGCGCACCACTGAGAAGCGCGACCAAGAGAAGAAGATCCGCTTCACCCCGACCGCGGTTCGCCTCATCGACGCCGAGGCCAAGCGGCGCCGCCAGAAGTTCGCTGGCTTCGTCGGCGACGCCGCCCTCGCCGTCGCGCTCGGCAAGGCGGGAATGGTCGGCAGCCCGGAGGACGACCCCATCCGCCCGCTGGTGGAGGCCATCGAAGCGCACGCAATGGCCCTGAACCGGATCGGCACCAACCTCAACCAGATCACGACAGCCATCCACTCCGGCGCGATACCCGAGCGCACCGAGGCCGTCCTCGACCGCATCGAGCAGGCAGCCCAGGCCAGTTACGCACTTATGGACCGGCTCCTGGCGGAAGGGGCCGGTCATGGTTCCTGACGTCTCCACCGGCTCCAGCACGCTCGGCCTGATCAACTACCTCTTTGGCCAAGGGCGGCGGGATGAGCACACGGACCCCCACATCGTGGCCGCCTGGGACATGGCCGGCGCCCCTGACCCCGGCCGCGACCCTACCGCCACCTATACCCAGCTCGCCCGGCGCCTGGACCACCACGTCGACCTGCGCATCCGGGAACTCGGCGGAAAGCAGCCGCCGCAGCACGTATGGCACTGCCCCGTGCGCACCGCGCCGGGCGACCGCTACCTCACCAACCCCGAATGGGCCGAGGTCGCCCGCCGCGTCGTCGCCGCAACGGGCATCGCCCCCGAGGGCGACGAGCAGGCGTGCCGATGGATCGCTGTCCGGCACGCCGAAGACCACATCCACATCATGGCCACCACCGTCCGCGCTGACGGCCGCCGCCCCCGTACGAACCGTGACGGCTGGCGGGCACAGCGGGAATGCCGCAAGATCGAGGTCGAGTTCGGGCTGCGCCGCCTGAAGTCCGGCGACCTCACCGCCCCGCGCACGCCCACAGGCGCCGAGCGCGCGAAGGCCGAGCGCCAGGGCCGGGATGAGACCGCGCGGGAGTGGCTGCGCGAGCAGGCGTACGCGGTCGCCGCCGCCGTACGCAGCATCGACGAGTACTTCACCGTGCTGCGCTCCCTCGGCATCCAAGTCAGGCCGCGCATCGGCCCCGAGACCAGCGAGGTCACCGGCTACAGCCTGGCCGCGCCCGGCGACACCGCCCAAGGCGAGCCGGTCTGGTACGGCGGCTCAAAGCTCGCCCCCGACCTGTCCTACAACCGCCTCTGCGAACGCCTTCCCACCCAGGACCTGGCCGACCGCCCTCAGCAGGTGGCAGACCCGGCCGAACCGTGGCACCGCGCCGAAACCGCCATCCGCAACGCCCAAGCCATCCTCGACTCGGGCGACGACGCAGTGGCCCAGGGGTATCTGGATGCCTTCGGCGACGCCCTCCACAACCTGGCCCTCGCCACCAAGGGTGGGCACCAGGCCGAACTGCAAGCAGCAGCAAGGACGTTCAACCGCGCCCGCCGCTCGGCGATCCTGGCCGACCACCAGGCGGCCACCGCCCTGCGGGAAGCCGCCAAGGAACTCGCCTACGCCACACACGATCCGGGCGGACTCGCCATCGCCTTGATCTTCGCCGCGCTCCACGTGGCGCGCGCCGCCGCCAAGTGGCATGAGCAGCGCGGCCACGAACAGCAGGCCGCAGCGGCCGAAGAAGCCTTCCGCCACCTGTACGCCGGTTACCAGCAGGCCGCCCAGCCAGTCCTGGCGGATCTCGCCCGTCGCGCACCGCGCGCCACAACCGCCAGCCGATTCGAGCAGGACCTGCGCGCAGTCCTCCCCGACCACGCCGACCGTGTCCTCGCCGATCCCGCCTGGCCAGCCCTGACCACGACCCTCGCCCGCGCCGAGACCGCCGGCCACAATCCCCGGCGCCTCCTGTCCGAGGTCGGCACCCGGCGGGAACTCGATAGTGCCGAGCATCCCGCCGAGGTCCTCAACTGGCGCATCACCGCTCAACCGAACAGGCGCGCTCAGGCAGCACGTAGGCAAAGCACCATCAGCGGCACGACGTCCATGTCCGCCGCTCCACGTCCTCCGGCCACACCAGTGAACATGACGCCCGAAGAACGTGGTCGGCACCGCTGAACCCGGTCGGATGCCCTCGCCATACAGCGCGGCGGGGGCATCGACTGTTCTGCCACGGCTTCGCGTCAGGCTGCTTCTGTTCCGCTCGGAGCAGCGGGTGCACCAGTCCGCACGGCGAGCAGCCGCCCGGCCCACGCTCGGACTTCGGCCAGGTGTTCAACCTGCAGCCCGGCGTGGGGATCAGGTTGTACCAGCAGGGTCGCCGCGCCACGGGCGGTGCGCTCCGCAGCCCAGGAGTGGTCGAGGTCAGTGAAGTCGTCGTCGATCCACACAGCGGGGGCGTCAGCCAGCCACGCGTCGACGTAGTCGCGCTTCCACAGGTAGCCATTGGGGTGGCTGGTTGTGATCTTGGGGCGCGGGAGATCGACGTGCGGCAGGGGTGGGAGACCGAGGAGCGGTCCGATCAGAGTGGCGGCGTCCTGGCGCCAGCTGGTGCACCAGACTGGCGTGACCATGCCGGTACGGATCGCTTCCATGAGCATGGGGCCATGGGCGGGGTTGAGCCAGATGGTGACCGGGTCGTCGGCACTGCGGCAAGTGGGGACGACGTCGTGGCGGGCGTGCGTGGCTGGGGTCGAGCCCTCCGCGTCGGGGAAAGGTATGAGGACGCCGTCGATGTCGAGGAGCAGGTAGGGCGAGCGCATGGGTTTCTCCCAGGGGAGCCGGGGTGAGGGTCAGAGTTTGCGCGCGGTGATCAGCAGGGTGGTGGGCCAACGGCCTCCGTGGCGGGCGTCGTGGAACTCCTGGGCTGAGGTGAGCCAGAGGCCGGCGCGGTCGAGGTGTGTCTCCCAGCGGCTGGCGTCGAAGTCCCAGCGGGCGATGGGTAGTCGGGTGCGGTCAGGGAGAGTGACGTAGTCGCGGCGCGGCCGGTCATCGGTGGCCGGGCGGAGGCCCCCGCGCTGCGGGTGGGGTACGGAGAAGGCGAGAGTGCGGCCGGGTTTGAGGTGCTGGGCGATGGCCGGGAGCAGGAGTTCGGGGGCGACGAGCCCAATGGCGCCGAAGACGGAGTAGATGGCGTCGAACTGCTCGTCTGAGGCTTGTAGGTAGTGCAGGGCATGGCCGGCGACGAAGGTCAGGTTGCTCAGTCGCCCGTAGTGCGAGCGGGCTCGGCGGACCTGGAGGCCGACGAGGTCGACGCCGGTGACCTTGGCGCCGTAGCGGGTGGCGAGGTGGGAGGCGTTGTGGCCGGGGCCGCAGCCGAGTTCCAGCAGTCGTTTGCGGCGCAGGTCCGGGCCGAGGATCTCGGCGCCGGGCCCGGTGCCCGGCCGCGTGGTCCACTCCATCCGCGCGGGGACCGAGAGTGGCTCGGCAGGGTTTGCTGTGGTGCGCTGGAGGGCGTGGACGTACCAGGGGGAAGCGTGGGTGAGCACCTAGACCTCCAGCAGGTGGAGGACGTCAGTGAGGTGGCGGCGTACGGCCTTGATGTAGGCGGGGTCGGTGGCCGAGTCGTTGATCCAGCGGATCGACTGCTCCATGAACCACTCGACGGCCCACATGCGATGCCAGCCCAGGGCCCAGTTCTCGGCGGTGAGCCCGCCGCGCCGGTCGAGGGCGTCGGGGGTGCCGCCAGCGGTGACGTACTGCTCCAGGAAGACCCGCAAGCGTACGGGATCGGGGGTGTCGAGGGTGCCGTGCCAGCTGGCGAGGTCGAGCAGGCCGGGGCCGGTGAAGGCGCGGGCGAAGTCCAGCAGCCGCCAGCCGTGCCTGCTGATGTGGAGGCTGGTGGGGTGGAACTCGGAGTGCACCCAGCCGAATGGAGCCACTGTGGCACCGGCCGAGCGGTTCTCGGCGGCCTGGGCGATTCGATCGAGCGCGTCCTCGATGTCGTCCGCCTCTTGCCACCGGTCGGCCTTGCGGAGTCGGGCGTAGTGCTCCAGGGCCCGGTCCGGCAGCGTGCGGAGCCGGGCCTGGTCGAGCACGGGCAGGGCAGGTGAGTATCCCCTCGTAGCGTGGAGCCCGTGATTGCAGGGGAAGTTGGGATTCATGGGGTCCAAGAAGAAGCCGCCG
>NZ_BMQQ01000008.1:118007-243588 GCF_014648195.1 Streptomyces purpureus | reverse complement strand
TCATGACCACGGGACATCCGTTCTCCTGGACTCAAGATCCAAGTGTCTCGAGTGTCCAAGATCCGGGGGCAAGGCCCCTGTACGAACTCGCCCTCCGCACCGGACTCCGCTGCGGCTAACCGGTTCACAGCCGCTCTCCGCGGCTGCGCTGGTTGGCCTCGCGTACTGCGACGCTCAGCTTCTCCGCGCCGTACTCGGGCGTGGCCCTGCCGTGCTGCGGGCAGAGACACGGCGAGAACCGGTTCGAACCCGGCGGCAGGTCCGCACCCTCGTAGGAGTCGATCCTCAACACCCCGTCCATGCCCCGCTCCTCGGTCATCCGAGCCAGACGGGCCCGTGCTTCGCTTCTCATCCCTCAGCCCTTCAGACGACGGCTGCGGCGAGGACTCGCCGTTGCCTGCTGTCTCTACGCAACCGCACGACCACGCTCAGCGGTACCGTTGCCGCAGCACCAGGACTTGAAAGCCTTGAAAGTTCGCAAGGTCACGGGGAGTTGAGGGCATGGCCAAGCGTGAACCGAACGCGGCGCTCGGGCGCCTGCTCGCCGAGAGCCGCTGGACTCACCGCCAGTTCGCACGGGCGGTGAACCGCGTCGGTACGGAGACCGGGATCCCTCTGCGTTACGACGAGTCGGCGGTGAGCCACTGGCTGGGCGGCACCGTCCCTCGGGGTGCGGTGCGCGGATGCGTCCTCGAAGCTCTCTCCCGCCGCCTCGGCCGCCCCGTCACCCATGCCGAGGCCGGGCTGCCCGTTCCACGCAATCGCTCCTCCGCGGCTGCGGATACCGTGGAAGGGGTGATCGACCTGGGGAGGCTGGATATGGACCCGTCCCGCCGGAGTGTCCTGGGTGCCGGCCTGTTCTCCGTGGCCGTCACCATTCCCGGCTGGCCTGATGTAGTCGGGCGTGCCGATGCCATTCAGTCTGGCCGCACGAGTCGCATCGGTATGAACGAAGTGGACATGGTCATCGCCATGACCGAGCGTGTTTCGGAACTGGACGACGAGTTCGGCGGTCGTCACGCACGCCCCATGGCGGCCTCGTTCATGGTCAACACCGTGGCCTCCTACCTGCGCGCCGACGCACCCGAGGACGTACGCAAGGCGATGCTGTCCGCCGCCTCGGACCTGCTCTACCTGACCGGCTACATGGCCGTGGACGAAGGTCTGCACGGTCTCGCGCAGCGCTACTACGTCAAGGCCCTGGAGCTGGCGGGCGCGGCGGAGGACCACCTGACGTACTGCATCACCCTGCGGGGCATGAGCGTCCAGGCGGTCGACCTCCGCCACGGGGCGAAGGCCATGGAGCTGGCCGACGCCGCTGCCGCCGCCTCCCCGAAGGCCGGCCCTCGGATGCTGGCCTTCCTCGTCGGCCAGCAGGCACACGCCGCCGCGCAGACCGGCGACCGTACGGGTGCGCTGCGCTGCATCCGGGAGGCCGAGGCGGCCATGGACCGTGCCGAGTCACGCGGTAAGGCGTTCGGCTCGTATGACCCCTCTTCGCTCAACTACCACGTCAGCCAGGTCCGTTACGAACTCGGTGACAAGGCCGGAGCCGTCGACGCCATGCAGCAAGCGGACCGGCTCCGCCCAAGCGTGTACCAGCGCACACGAGTACACCGTCGTGGCCTGTTGGCAGAGCGGCAGTTGGAACTCGGCCACCTGGAAGCGGCCTGCGCCACCTGGCACCAGGCCCTCGACGACTACCCCAAGGTGCAGTCCGGCCGCGCCGACGACCGCGTGAAGGCGATGTTTGGTCTCCTGCGCCCTCATCTGAAGAACGCGACGGCGCTCGACCTGTACGACCGAGCACGGACGATCGCACCACCGTCGCTGGTCGCCTGATCCCCGTCGCACCTTCAACCTCAGCCACAGAAAGTCAGCCACGACGGCGGGCGCGCCGAGAGATCACCCGCCACGTGTGCTTCCAGCAACCCCGCACCGGCCTCAACCACGCCTCTTCCTTCCGTCACAGCATCCGCCCCGCTCCGGCCTGGCCGCTCGGCAGCGGGATGGGCTGCTCGATCTGTGGCTTCGCCTGTGACCCACGCCGACGACGATCGATCGCGGCCTTCGGTTGCCGCAGCCTGACGTGGTGCTGTGCGGCGTTCGGCGGAGTCGGCCTGGCGGCGCCGCTGCGGTTGCTTCCGGGATCGGAGTCGGCTCGCTTGTCGCCACTGCGCGCCGAGTGGCCGGTGGCCGTCGCCAGCGGGGCGGCAGACAGGAGCGGACGGCGGCCACCGGCCGCCGACGCGCGGCGGCCCGCGCAAGCGGGACGCCCTTCTTGATCAAGTAAAGAAACTCTGAACAGCTCACCCGCTGGTCAAGCTGTCCGGCCGAGGGTCAGGGGCGCTGCTGTCGGCGCTTCTTCGATTCGGCCAGTGCGGTGTTCAGCTTCTCGCTTGGCGACATGTTCGGCTCGGCGTCGTCGTCATGGAGAGGCGGCAGGAACAGGCCGCGTCGGCTCTTCTCGCGTTTGACCTTCCGGCGCTCGTTGAAAAGCCGTTGGTGCTCCTCCCGGACCGTGACCCATCGCTGGTCCAGCTCGGCTTCTCGTTCCAGCAGCTCCTCGTCACTGAGGTCGGCGAACTCGGTGGCGGCTGCACTCGCCTCGCGGTCGATCTCTTCTCTCAGCAGGTAGTTCGTGATGGTCCCGTGGTACTTACCCGGCTCCGGTTCCTGGCGCACGAAGACGCCACGACCCTTGACCGCGTATACCAGACCGGCCTGCTTGAGGCTTCGATAGGCGTTCTGCGCGGTGGAGTTGGCGACTTTGAATCGCTCTTGGATCTCCCTGGCGGGCGGGAGCTGGGAGCCCGGAGGGTAGGTGCCCTCCAGGATCTCGCGGCGAAGGATGTCGGCGACCTGAATGTAGGGCGGTCGAGCGTCTTCGTTGCGGATGACGTCGACCGGCCAGTCCGGTCCTCCGGTATCGGAGTCGTCGTGACCATGTCCGGCTGGCTCGGCGCTCTGGCCGGCGGAGGTGCTGACGTAGCTGCCCCGACCGAGCTGGGAGTAGACGAGCCCCTCCTGCTTGAGCACGCGCAGGGCGTTCTGGACGGTGGAGCTGGAGACCCCGAACCGATCGCGCAGCACGTTGGCCGAGGGCAGGCGCTCACCTGGGCCGAACTCGCCGTTCAGAATCGCGTCTCGCAGGGCCTCGGCAGCCTGGAGATACGGCGGCCGGGAGTCCTCGTCCAAGGGCAGGGTCATGCCCCCACGGTATCGCCAGCAAGCCGTAGCGATACAGGCACATCCCCGGGTTCCCTGCCTGACCACCTACCAACCTGATCGAAGTCACAACCTAATCGACCTTGCAAGTTGAGCGATAATCTCCTTATGCTTCAGGTCGAGCCGATCAAGCGGCTCCATCGAGCGAGGATGTGATGGCATGGCCATGACCCGTATTCGTGTTGGTCTGCTGCCGTCGGCGGTCTGCATTGCGGGCACCGAGCCGGTGCTGAAGATCAAGGACCAGCAGACCGGGGAGGTCGCCACCGACCGGGAGACTGGAGCGTCGCTGCACACGGTGATCGTGATGCTGATGGAGGACGGCCGCGCTGAGGTCCTGAAGATCACCGTCCCTGAGACGGGCCTCGCGGCCGGGCTGAAGCCGGGCGCGATGGTGCGGCCCGTCGAGTTGTTCGCGACCCCGTGGGCGCGGATCTTCAACGGCCAGCTCTCCGACGGCGTCGCCTACCGCGCTGCCCGCCTGGAGCTGGTGACGGTGGAGGCGGCCCAGTGATCCGCTTCGAAAACTCTGTGCCGGAGCGGGAGTTGCACCCGCTCCGGCCCCTGCCCGGGACCGAGGGCAAGGCCACGTTCTCCGCCTCGGCGGCGGTGCTCGATCTGCTCGGCCTGAGCCCGGAGCAGGTGGCCCGCCTGGACCTGGCCCACGTTCTCCGCCTGATACGAGAAGAGGGGGTCTGACATGGAAGCCATCAAGGGATATGCGTCGTACGCGCTGCCGATCGCTACTGCGCTGGTCGGTGTGTGGCTGTTGGTGATGGTGATGCGCTACGTGCGGGCTGATCGGGGCACGCGGGTCAGCATGCGGCAGGCCGTGCGGGTTCGCTGGGGCTGGGTACGGCTCGCGCGGATGGCCGGGCTGACGGTCACCGACAAGACCCCAGGCCTGCTCGCGCAGATCACCGCGTCCAAGGACGGCCCCGCCCCCGCGCCTCGGGTGCTGACGCCTCGGATCAAGGTGAAGCCGGACCGGTTCGGCGTGGTCGTGCGGGCGAAGACGCTGCCGCAGGTCGGGCTGGAGGAGTACCAGAAGTCGGCACGGTTCCTGGCCGACGCCTGGCGGTGCACGCGGGTCTCCGTCCTGCCGGACGGCCCCGGGCGGGTGGTGATCCGGGGCGTGCGCTCCGACCCGCTGACCACGCCGACCGGGCACCGGCCCACCGGCCGCCCGCCCACGGACCTGACGCGCTGGGAGCTGGGCGTGGACGAGTACGCCGCGAAGGTGTGCGTGTCCCTGGCCAACGTGCCCGGCGTGACCGTGGCCGGCACCCCCGGCGCGGGCAAGACCTCGACCGTCAACAAGTTCGTCTGCGACTTCGCGCCGTCGGCGGCCGTGCAGATCGCGACTGCGGACGGCAAGGTGTCACGCGCCTCGGAAGGCGACTACGCCGACCTGGTCAAGCGGATGTTCGCGTTCTGCGGTGACGACCTCGACGAAGCCAACGCGCTGTTCAAGCGGCTGGTGGAGCTGCGTCGTCGCCGGTCCTCGACCATCCGTGACGTGCTGGGCGTGAAGAACATGTGGCACGTCGGCCCCTCGCCGCAGTGGCCTCTCACCGTCCTGATCATCGATGAGGCGCACACGTTCTTCCGTGAGTACAAGGGCAGCGACGCCGAGACAAAACGTTTGGGCGCGCTGACGGCGGAGAACGCCCGCCTGGTGGAGGACCTGGTCAAGAAGGGCCGCAGCGTCGGCATCCTAGTGATCCTGATCAGCCAGAAGACCACCGGTGACGCCCTGCCGACCTTCATCCGCGACGTGTGCCCCATCGGGCTGTCCTTCGCGCAGAAGACCGTGGAAGCCGCAGTGGCCGCACTCGGCGACGACATCCGCAACTGGCCTGACGCCCTCCTCGACTCGGCCGGCCGGACGTTCCCCGACGACGAAGGCCCGGACGGCACCCCTGTCCCGCTCGCCAAGTAGACCGAACCACCCACGCCAGAAAGGAGGTTGATGATATGTCGGAGGAACGGTTCACCCGGCGCACCGTGACCGTGGTCATGGCGGTCATCGCGGCTCTGGCCTTCGTCTTCTCCTTCGGCAACGTCTGGGCGCTCGCCCTGCGGCTCGGCGTTCCCCACCCGATCGCGCCGCTGATCGCCCCCATGGTCGATCTGTCCGTCGTCGGGCTCCTGGTCGCCCTGCGGTTCCTGGCCCTGCGCGGCGTACCCAAGACGGAGTTGAAGGCCGGTACCCGGCTGCTGCACCTGTGCGGCCTGCTCACCCTCGCCCTGAACACCGCCGAACCACTACTGGCCGGACGCTACGGACGGGCCTGCCTGGACACCGTCGCCCCGCTCCTGCTGCTCGGCTGGGGCCACGTCGGCCCCGCCTTCCTCGCCCAGTTCCACACACTCATCCGCCCCACCCCACGCCTGGAGGGCGCCGCCACCCTTGCCGCAGAGCCGATGCCCGACGACGCACCCGCACCCGCACCCGCACCCGAGCCCCAGATGCCCGCCCCGGCCGTCGCTGCTTCCCCGGCCGAGGACCTGGAGCCCGCTCCGACTCCGGCCGCTACTCCGCCAGTCGCCGTCGCCAAGACGACTCGGCCCGCCTCCGGCCCGGCCCTTCCGGCCGCTCTGCTGGACTCGGCCCGGCGCATCGCGGACGCCCACCGCGCCGAGCACGGAACACCGATCACCGCCGCCCACCTGGGCACGCGCATGGGCGTCGCCCTGCCGGTGGCCACCACCGCACTCGCTCAACTCTTAGCCCCGGCCCCCACCGGCCACATCCCCCTCGCTGAACCCACGCCCGCCCCTGGGTCTGGTCCGCCATGCCCCGAGCAGCACCAACACGCCTACAGATCCGGCTGGTTGCTGCTCGGGGCCACCCACCCGAACAGAAGGGACACGCCCCAAATGGTCACCCTGGACCTGCGCCACGTGGCAAGCCCCGCCGTACGGGACCTGCTCCACCTCCTCAACCACCCCGACTTCGACCGCGCACAGCAGCAGATCGAACACCTCGGCGGCTGCACCGAACCCGTCCGCCTCACCGGCCACACCGCCGCCGTCGACACGTCGACGGGTGAGGTGCTGCGCTCCTACACCTCGTCCGAGGAGCCCACGGGCAGCCTGCTCACCGCGTGCGGCAACCGCCGCTCCTCCCGCTGCCCGGCCTGCTCCCGCCTCTACGCCGCCGACACCTACCACCTCATCCGCGCCGGCCTCTCCGGCGGCAAGACCGTCCCCGACACCGTCCGCACCCACCCCCGCGTGTTCACCACCCTCACCGCCCCTTCCTTCGGCCCCGTTCACAACCGCCCGACCACTCCCAGCGGCGATGTCCGGCCCTGCCGCTGCCGCAAGCTCCACGAACCCACGGATCCACTGCTCGGCACGCCGCTGAACCCGGCAACCTACGACTACGCGGGCGCGGTCCTGCTCAACGCCCACGCCTCCGTGCTGTGGGCCCGCTTCACCACCTACCTGCGCCGCGAAATCGCCGCCCGGCTCAACCTCACCCAGAAGGCCGCCCGAACCGTACTGCGGGTCTCCTTCGCCAAGGTCGCCGAGTACCAGAAACGCGGCCTGGTCCACTTCCACGCCGTCATCCGCCTGGACGGCCCGGACGGCAACACCACGCCTCCACCCCCGCACGCCACCGTCTCCGTGCTCACCGACGCCATCCGCGCCGCCGCACCCCGCGCCCGCATCACCGTCGTCTCGGACGCGGTCGGGGAACGCGAACTCGGCTGGGGCCAACAGCTCGACGTACGCCAAATCGCCACCTTCGGCACCGACACCGAACTGACCGACCAGGCCGTTGCCGCCTACGTGGCCAAGTACGCCACCAAGTCCACCGATGCCTCCGGCGCCCTCGACCGCGCCCTGTTCTGCCGCCCCTGCCAGGGACGCGGCGCCACCCTTCTGCCCCGTGGAACCCCGCTCGCTTGCACCGCCTGCGACGGCACCGGGCAGGCCCGCCCGCTGCCCCGCCTGGCCGTCGCCCGGCACGTGCGACAGATGATCCGCACCTGCTGGGAGCTGGGAAAGCTGCCGGAGTTCGCCGATCTGAAGCTCTGGAAGTGGGCGCACATGCTCGGCTTCCGGGGCCACTTCTCCACCAAGTCCCGCAGCTACTCCACCACCTTGGGCGCGCTGCGCGCCGCCCGTCGGGTCTGGCGCACCGAACAGGCCTGCGCCCACGCCGGCCTGCCCGAGTCCGGCCCGGCGACCACGCTCGTCGTCGGTCACTGGGACTACCTCGGCTCGGGCTACAGCCCCGGCGCGGCCCTCCTCGCAGCCCACGTCCGGCATCGCAAGGAACTGGAACGGCAGCTCGCGGCCGAAGGCGGCTTCTGATGACTACGTACCCGCCGACGGCACCTCTCCAAGACCCTGACCTGTCACAGGAGTTGCTGACAGTCCCCCAGGTCATGGCCCGTCTCCAGCTCGGCCGCTCCGCCGTCTACGACCTGCTCCGCTCCGGTCAACTCGCCTCGATCACCCTCGGCCGCGCCCGCCGCATACCCGCCCACGCTCTGACCGACTTCATCCGTGCCCGCATCGAACAGGAAGCCGCCGCCTGATGACCACCCCTCGCCCCACCTCATCCCGCCGCACCCGCTCCCGCGCCAACGGCGACGGAACCGTCTACCAGCGCAAGGACAGCCGCTGGGAAGCCGCCGGATACATCCTCGCCCCCGGCAACACCCGCAAGCGCATCCGCGTCTACGGCACCACCCGCAAGGATGCCCTCGCCAAGCTCACCGAGAAGATCGCCGCCAGCAACCTCGGCCTGCCCGTTGCGGCGGCCGACATCACCGTCAGCGCGTACCTGATGTACTGGCTGAACGGCATCGCCGTCCACCAGGTACGGGAGAACACCCACACCCGATACGCCGCCTGCGTCCGCCTCCATCTCAACCCCGGCCTCGGCACCAAGAAGCTCGCACGGCTCACCGCCCGCGACGTCCGCACCTTCCTCGACCGCCTCCGCGTCGCCTGCCAGTGCTGCGCCCAGGGACGCGACACCGACCGGCGCTCCTGCTGCACCATCGGCCAGTGCTGCAACAAGCGGCTCTCCCCGCTGACCGTGACCTACGTCCACTCAGTCCTCAAGTCCGCCCTGGAGCACGCCGTCCGCGAAGACGACCTGCCCCGCAACGTCGCCCGCAACATCAAGACGCCCGCGCCCCGCCCCCGGCGCTTCAAGCCCTTCACCGCGAGCGAGGCCCGGCAGTTCCTCCACGCAGCCAGCGGCGACCGGCTCCACGCCCTGTACGAACTCGCCCTGCGTACCGGCCTCCGCAAGGGCGAACTCCTCGGGCTGCACTGGGAAGACCTCGACCTCGACAGTGGAACCGCCAGCATCCACCGCTCCCTCCAGCGCACTCCCACCGGTGGCCTGACGATCCTTCACACCAAGACCCGCGCCTCCGAACGCCGCATCGCCCTCCCCACCGAGTGCATCAACTCCCTCAAGACCCACCAGGAACTGCAGCAGGAAGAACGTGAGGCAGCCGGAACAGGCTGGACAGACACCGGGCTCGTCTTCGCCACCCCCACCGGAAGACCTCTCGATCCCACCAACCTCACCCGCCGCTTCCGCCGTCTCCTCCACCACGCGCAGCTCCGGACCATCCGCTTCCACGACCTTCGACACTCGACCGCGACCCTGCTCCTGGAACAGGGCATCGACCTCGTCGTCATCAAGGAACTCCTCGGCCACGCCCACATCGGCGTCACCGCCGGCGTCTACGCCCACGTCCGACTCCGCCTCCAGCGCCACGCCATCGACACCCTCGGCAACGCCCTCGGCCAGAGCGACGATGCCCCCGACGACCCACCCACCGCAGCCGTCGTCCGCTGACGTTGCCGTCAGCGTTGCCGTCAAACGAAACAAAGGTCCCCTCCGCACCACTGCGCGGAGGGGACCTTGCTCTGTCCTCAAGAACACCGGAAAAGGGCGTGACCCTAAATCGGTGGACCGCAGGGAACCAGTCGAGACAAGAACTCCTCGAATGATCCCGCTACTTTACGAGGAACACGGTCCTCGTCGATGTAGGCGACAGAAGGCTCACCAGATGGTCCGGACTCGGAGTAGTCGAGCATTACTGCATCATGCCCACCTGAGGGCATATCGCAGATGACTACGCCGATTTCCGGATAACCCCATTCGGCAATCAGGTCAGCACTCCCCAGGCCAGAGGAGGAATCAATCCCCCACTTCCCGCCAATTCCGAGAAGTGCGCGAATCTCGAAATGGTCGACAGCCCAGGACGTAGCGAACTTCGTAGGAAAGCGGCGTCGCTTCAATACTCCGCCGTTCTTTTCCGATAGCGCCGCGACATAGCTTGACGGAAGTTGCAGACCCAGGGCCTGCTCGGCCCGACTAATCATGTCAACGCTCAGCGGTGGACCCGTATAGAAGTCCCCATCTTCAAATATTTCATTCATCGCTACCTCCCTCCGGAGAATCCACCCGTGTGGGCCGTCCGTTTATGGGCCTCTGTCTCGATCAGCTGCATGAGACCAGGTTCTTGATGATGGTGCCAGGTATAGCCATCTGGCGTCTCACTGAGTCCTGCCGCCCGGTTAGATCTCGCGAAATCTGTTCCGCGACTACCGGAGAGCTCGATCCGAACATCAGGCACATCTGGATGGCGCCATGCAGAGAAGTCAGGGAAGCCGTTTTCATCGAATGGAACATTCGTCTTGGGGTGAACATCTCCCGCCAGCTTCCCATTACGCACCTTCGGTATTCCGCCATCAGCACATTCACAGGCCGCCGGGTGCCCTGTAACTGCACCGCCGCAATTGTGAACGAGTACCGGAGTTGCCCCCGCCAGCACATAGTACGCGTGCAGGTCCGCAATAGTGAGGTCATGCGTGCGCTGGCGCTTTTCGAAGTAGCGTGTCGCCTCGACAACAGCGGAGTCGCCCGCCGGGGTGGTGAGTCGCATCCCCGGTCGCAGGTCCCCAGCCTCGACCCAGGCCTTCTCGGCCTGCACCCAGAAGGGGTGCGTGGTGGTGGAGATGAGGGAGGCCGACTGGCCGTCCGCGACGATCGTGAGGTCGACGAAGTGCTTGTCGTCCTCGGTGACGATGGTGCCGGCGACCTCGCGGACGACCTCTTCGCCGGTACCGGGGTCCGTCGTGACGATCTTGTCGCCGGGTCCGACGTCCTCGATGGGCTTCGTGGAGCCATCCGCGAGCAGTACCTGCGTCCCGGGCAGGAAGCTGTGGGCCTTGGCACCGACCCGGCAGGAAGGTTCCTGCGCCATCTTGAACTTGGCCTGGGCCGCTGCCAGCTTGTCTCTTGCCTTGCCGAGGGCCTTGGAGGTGTCCCAGATTTCTTTGACCCCGGACACAAGGTCGCCGAGCAGGCCGCCCACACGCTTGACCAGCCGAGCCGCGTCATCCCATTTCCACGGCGCCCCGTATTTGGCCAGCAGCCTCCCCGCCAGGCCGCCGGCGAAGCTGCCGGCGATGTTCAGGATGGTTTCGCCGCAGGCGGCGACGTCTCCGCTGGAAACGCAGTCCAAGGCCGCGGTGACCCCGAGCTCATCCATGAGGATCTTGACGAGCGCCTTGGCCGCGGTGACGACCTTCTGCTTGGCCCTGTTATGCGACTCCTCAGCCTTTCGAACCTCCTGCTCCGCCTTTGTGACAGGCTCCTTCGCTTCTGCGTCAGGGTTGGCGCAGAACCGTCCACAGGTGTCGGACGGCGGGCAGGAAGAGGTGGCGGTGAGGCCGCTGGCACAAGGGGCGAGTCCTGTGGGGTCCGAGAGGGTGACCGGCGTGTTGTTCGCGTAGGCGTACGCGTTCATCTGCTGCGGGTTGGTCACGTCGATCAGCGGATCGACGGATATGAACTTGCCCAGGTACGAGTCGTACTGCCGCGCGCCGATGTTCGTGAGCCCGGTGGACTCGTCGATCGTGCCCCCGACGAAGCCCTTCTGCCCGGGCCAGTTGCCGGTGTTCCCCGTCCGCTGGTTGCCGTACGGGTCCAGGCGGCGCTGCGTGACGCCCCCGGTGGCGGCGTCGATCGCCAGGTCGCCCGTGCCGTGGTGATCCGCGGCGATGAAGCTCACCTTGTTGTCGGACGTACGGACCGCGACGATCTTATCGGCGTGGGTGTAGTAGCGGGTGGCCCTGGCCACCGTTGCCCCTGACGGCAGGTGAAGCTCGGTGCCGGGCAGGTAGATCGTGGTTCCGGAGGCGTCCTTGCGCTTGAGCCTGTTGCCGGACGCGTCGTAGAGGAAGGTGGTCTCGGTGGCTTCGTTCGTGCCCGGGGTGGTGGGGTCGTCCGGTTCCGAGATCTTGGTGACCTTGCCCTCGGCATCCCATTCGAGGAATTGGGAGTCGCCGCCCACCGGCGTGCGCTGCTTGGTGTTGCCGGCCTTGTCGTAGGCGTACTTCGCCGTCTGCGTTCCCGTGGGCGTCTGCTCGGTCACCTTGGTGACCGCGTGCGGACCGCCGTCGCCGTCGGAGGTCGCGGTGGCCGGCTCGTGCGGCGTGCCGTCCTGGTCGGCGTCCGCGTAGGTGTAGGTCCGGGTGACGTTCTTGGCCGCGTTGAGGCCGGTGTCGTGGCGGACTTCCTTGGTGCGGTTGCCGATCTTGTCGATCGTGTACGACGTCCAGTACGGCGCCGGCCCACCCAGCGGACTGGCGCCCGGTGCAGCCGCGCAAGCGCTGGGAGTCTTTCCGCTGTACTCGGGCGTCAGCATGCCGATGGTGCCCCCGCCGGCCGCGGACGTCGCCGTGGCCGAAGGGGTCCACGCCTCCGACAGCCGCTTCTGTGCGTCGTAGGCGAAGCACTGAACGTCCGTCTTCGCCGGAGCGGTGGTGTCCGACGTGTCGGCGATCGAGAGGACGTTGCCCGCCGGGTCGTACGAGGTGCGGGTGTCCTTGGCGGCCTTGCTCAACCCGTCGACCGTGACGAGATGCCGGGTGAGCCGATCGGTTCCCCGCTCGTAGAAGTAGCTCTGCTGGGTCTGCTTGCCGCCGGTGTCCAGGGTCAGCGTGGAGAGCTGGCTGGTCGGCGTCCACACCGTGTCGGTGACGTAGTTCGTGGTGGCGCTCTTCAGCGTCAGGGGCCGCTGGAGCTTGTCGTACGTCGTGGCCAGCGTCTCGGCGGGAAGCCCGCCCACACCCGGCATGCCTGTCGAAGCGACCGTTCCGTCGGCGTTGTAGGCGGTGGTGTACGTGTATACGCCCTTGAGCGTCGTCCCCTCCGACGCGGGAACGGAGATGCTGGACTGCGTGGGCCGGTAGAAGGTGTCGAAGCGAGCGGTGACCGAGGCGAAGTACTGCGTGCCGTCGGTGTAGCGGAAGGACGCGTACGGATGGCCCAGCGCGCCCGCCTTGTCGTACCGGGTCTCGGTCAGCTTCGTGCCGCCGACCGTCTTGCCCGCGTACGTCAAGGTGGGCCGGCCCAGCACGTCGTAGGCCGTCGTGACGGACTGGCCCCGGCCGTCGGTGGTCGTGACAGGCCGGTCCGCGTCGTCGTACGTCGTGGTCGAGGTTCCCGCGTCCGGGTCGACGGTCTTCGTCTTGCGTCCGAGTTGGTCGTAGTCGTACGACCACACGTTCCCCACGGCGTCGGTGACGGACTTCATCTGCCCGGACGGCCAGTAGGTGTACTTGGTGGCGGTGTGGCCGCTGTACGGCGCCGTGAGGTCCGGTGACGAGCCGTCGAAGTGACGCAGCTCGGTCAACTGTCCCTTGGCGTTGCTGACCGCCGTGGTCGGCGTGCCGCCCTGCGGGGGATCCGTGTGGACACGGTCGCCCTCGGAGGTGGCGTCGTACGACGTCGTCGTCCGCCACTGCTCATGCCCCGCGATGGCGAAGATCTCAGCCGTGGGGCGCCCAAGTCCGTCGTAGCTGTAGCGCGTCTGAGCCCCGACATCTCCGTCGGTGACGGCCATGAGCTTGTCGGAGGGCAGGCCTGTCGCGTTGTAGGTGGCGTTGGTCTTCGCGATCTTGCCGAGGCCGTCGTACCACGTGTCGGCGACCATACGGCTGCCGTCGGGGCCTTCCGTCTGCTGCTGGCGCGGGCGGAGCAGCGAGTCGAAGAGCTGGTACTCCACCCCGTAGGTTCCGTCGTTGTCCACCTTCTCCGTCTTGATGACGGACGCGTCGTCCTGCCGGATCAGATAGCCGTACTTCAGGCTCGGGCCGACCGCACCCTTCGTACGGTCCGGAAGCCACACCGACGTCAGCCGGCCGAGGTCGTCGAACTCGAGGTCGGTGCGCTTCCCGTTCGGGTCGATCTGCGCCTTGGCCTGACCCCACGCCGGTGCGTACTCCGTGGTCGTGAGGTGTCCGAGCTGGTTCTTGGACGTGACCTGGGAGATCAGACCGTTGGCTTCGGTGTAGTCGAAGGTGGTGGTGGCCTTGGCGCGCTCGTCGGTCTGGGTGAGCGGCCGCCCGTAACCGTCGTACGAGGTCGTGCCGGTGACCTGATAGGTGGGTGTCGTGCCGTCGTGCTTGGTCAGCCGCTCGGTCCTGGTGGCCAGGCCTCGTGTGGGCGCGGCTCCGAGGGCGCCGTTGTCGTAGCTCGTGCGCTGGTCACTGAGGACCTGCGTGGCTCGCTTGGGCACCGCGTGGCAGTTGACCGCGACCGTCTCGATCTGGCGGGGCAGGTTGACGAGATTGAGCGCGAGATTGTCCGCGTAGGTGGTTCGGGTACATGTGTCGTCCGCCGAGGTGGACAGGTCGCCCAGGTTGTCGACCTGCTCGACGCGCCCTGCGACGCCCACGCCGGTGTCGTAGGTCGTCACGCTCTTCGACTCGCGCCATCCCCCACCGGCAAGGGCGGTGAATCCACGCGTGACCTCGGGGCGCACGGTGGTCGCCTTGCTGACGACCTGTGTTCCGTCCCAGGTACGCGTCTGGGTGGCGGTGGTGTGCTGCCAGGGCTGGGAAATCACCTTCGAGACGAGCGCACCACCGCTGTAGACGGCCTTCTCCAGCTCGAAACCGACATACTCCTCAAGGTCCTTGTGCGCTACGCCGGCGGAGTCGGTGACGGACACGGCACGTTTGCCGCCGCCCGGGTCGGCGTCACCGTCCATGCCCTGCAGGTACGTGTAGTCGACACGAGAGGTCTGGTTCTGGCCGTCCCCCGCGGTGACGCGAACCTTGCCGTAGCCCTGCCACTGGCTCCAGGTAAGGAACTTGGGGTCGGTGATTCCGTCGGGCTGAGTCTTACGCCACGCCGCATCACCGAGGTACTCGTAGTCGGTGACCATCGGGGCGCTCTTGCCGGTGCGGTCCGACTGCTGCACCGATGCGACGACATACTTGTGGAACCAGTCGGTGATGGGTTCCAGATAGCCCGGTGGTGCCCAGACGACGGGGTAGCAGCGTCGCACCGACTCGCCGGGCTTCGGCAGGGTACCGACCGCGCAGTCCGCCGGCTTGTAGGTCACGTCGAGCTGAGAGCCCGACTCGCTCAGGACCGTGTACAGGCGGAACCGGTTGATGGGTGAGAGGTTGTTCCCCACCTCGTCCACACGGTTCGGCAGCTTACGGCCCAGGAGCTGGACGGAGGGAAGCTTGACGCTGCCGCCGTTCCCCTTGCCTTCATGCTCGATCTCGGACAGCCACAGCGTTCGGGAATCGTCCCCGTTGTCCGTGAAGATGTGCTTGAGATTCCATGCGTCGACGGTCGCGTAAGGCGTGCTGGCGCTGGTGGTCGTGGTTGTCGTAGGACCCGTGCGCATCTGCGTCGCGATGCTGGTCAGCTTCTTGCGGGTGAAGAAGGACGGAGTCGCCTGGGTGAACTTGCACTTCGTGCCGACGGCGCAGTACCGGTCGTACGGCGTGTCGGGCCACCGGGCGACGTTGGCCTCGGTCCACTTCGCCGGGTCACAGTCGAATGCGGCGTCCTTGACGCACCGTTCGGCGGTGGTGAAGACGACGCGTGCGGGAGCGGCTTCCGTGAAAACCGTCGTGTCCCGCTGCCCGTACTCGATGCGCTTCAGGTAGCCGCCGCGGCTGTACGTCGTTCCGGCGACGTCGGTCTTCCCGCCCCTCGCGTACGCGTTGAGCTCCTTGCCGTACACGTACGACATGGTGTTGCCGTGCCGGTCCTTGACGTAGTCGAGGTTCCAGCGCCATGCCTGCATGCACCAGGCGTCGGCGAAGGCGGCCTTGTAGCAAGGCTCCCCGCTGTCGTCACCGGTGACGGGCACGTTCCATGTGGAGTCGGTGACCGGATCGGCGTCGACCTTGCCGGTCGTCGCCGGGTTGTCGGAACGCCATCCCGGACGCCGGTTCAGCCCGAAGTGGTACTCACTGCCGTCGGCGATGACCTTCCAGTGCTCGCCGTTGTTGTCGCCGTTGCTGGCACCGGTGAGCTTTTCGATCTTCCAGCCCGCACCGCCGGTCATGTGCCAGGCGCCGGTCTTGTCATCCTTGATCAGCTGCCCGGAGGATCCGTTGAGCATGATCGTGGCGTTGTCGTGGGCCCAGCACAGTTCGCCGGAGCTCTTGTGACCGTCGTCGGCGCACGGCTTGTACTGCCGCTCGATGTAACCGGGCTCGTACGAGAACGACTCACCCACCCACGAACCCTGGTTGTTGGTCGTTCCGGTCTTCCCATCAGCGGCCTGTGAGGAGTACGAGAGCCCGACCGAAGGAATCTGACCGCCGGGCGTGGGCACCACGCGCATCGGATACGACCAGGAGAAGCCGCCCGTGGACGGGGCCACGCTCCACGACGCGGAGGGCGAGAGCGGCGTGGCGTTGTAGTTGCCCTGCGAGGAGGTGGCCTCGGCCGCCACGGCGAGCATCGGGGCGGTGGGGCTCTCGGGCCCGACCTGGACGTCGGCGGAGAGAGTTCCCGCCTCGGTGTCGTTGACCGACTTCAGCCGGATGGGAGCTACGGGACATGCCTTCGACCCGGGCACGGCCGATATCGCGCAGGCGGGAAGTTGAAACAGCCCGAGTCTGGCGCCGTAGTCACCGCCATATGCGTCTTTGAACGCCTTGTAGCCAAGGGTCAGACGTATCTTGCCGGCTTTTCGACCGGCATCCGTGTGCCTTGCTTTGATCAGCGCGGCGGCGCCGAGGGCCGCAGCGCGCCGCTGATCCATGACCTCGACGCGCACGTGCCGAGCCGCGGATGACCGGGCGGTCTTCGCGGTGGGTGCGCTGACAGTGACGGGCAGACCGCCCGGCCGGGCCGCCTTCCCCGTGGGCGTCACGTCGATCGTCACGCTGCCCGCCTTGGGCCACACGCTCGGACCGAGCCGCGTCACGGCGGCCTTCTTGGTCATGTCGACCGGGCGCGGGCGCGCGGTCTCCGCGCGTCCCTCGGCGGGTTTGTCGAACGTCGGGCGGTCCGCCCGGAACGGAGAGGTCTCTTGCGGGAAGGCGACCGCCTGCGCCGTCGATGCGGTGAGCACCGTGGACAAGGCGAGCGTCACGACGGTGGCGGCTCTGCCGCGGCGGACACGTCTGAGGAAACTGGACCGAGGGGGCATGCGTGACTCCACGGAGATGCGCGAAGAGCGCGAAGGAGGGACCGACGCCCCGGCCGGCACATGACGGCCAGGGCACGCGACCTACAGAGACGGCTTTGCGTAGTTGTCCCGGAGTTGCTGGATCGTGCTCACGTCGAGGACACCGCTGTAGACGCGGACGTCGTCCACATCGCCGGTGACGACGCGAGACCGGCCAAGCCCACGCCAAGGAGTGCCGTCGTCGCCCAGACGGCGACGTGCCTCCCCCATTTCCCCACCCCGTACAAAGGTCCCCACCCCTGACATATGTTCGAAGAATTGATCATCCGGGAGTGACGCGATACGAACAAGATCGCCAATCGGACAAAGTGAGCACTATCCGTAACGATTCAGTGACGCACCGAGGGGTCGGTCCTTCCTTCACGCAAGGCCACCTCACCGGCGTGACCGAGCACACGGCCCACAATTCCCGGTCACCCCCGACAATGTCCTTGTGATCACCTCGCCGCCACGAAGCCGTAAGACGGAGACGTCGCCGTACGTCGACCTCACCCGTGCCGAGTGGAGCGCGCTGCGTGACAAGACGCCGCTGCCGCTCTCGGCCGACGAGGTCGAGCGGCTACGCGGGCTCGGGGACGTCATCGACCTCGACGAGGTGCGGGACATCTATCTGCCGCTGTCGCGGCTGCTCAATCTGTACGTGGGGGCCACCGCCAATCTGCGCGGGGCGCTCAACACCTTCCTCGGGGACGCGGGCAACGGGCACGGCACCCAGCAGGGCACCCCCTTCGTCATAGGCGTCGCCGGGTCCGTCGCCGTCGGGAAGTCGACCGTCGCCCGGCTGCTGCAGGCGCTGCTCGCCCGGTGGCCGGAGCACCCGCGGGTGGAGCGGGTCACCACCGACGGGTTCCTCTATCCGATGGAGGAGCTCAAGCGGCGCGGGCTGATGTCGAGGAAAGGTTTTCCCGAGTCCTACGACCGGCGCGCCCTGACCCGGTTCGTCGCCGACATCAAGGCCGGCAAGGACGAGGTCACCGCCCCGGTCTACTCGCACCTCATCTATGACATCGTCCCCGGCGAGCGGCTCGTCGTCCGCCGCCCCGACATCCTCATCGTCGAGGGGCTCAACGTCCTCCAGCCGGCCCTGCCCGGGCAGGACGGACGTACCCGGGTCGGCCTCGCCGACTACTTCGACTTCAGCGTCTACGTGGACGCGCGCCCCGAGGACATCGAACTCTGGTACCTGAACCGGTTCCGCAAGCTGCGGGAGACCGCGTTCCAGAACCCGTTCTCGTACTTCCGCAAGTACACCCAGGTCTCCGAGGACGAGGCCCTGGAGTACGCGCGCACGATGTGGCGGACCGTCAACAAGGTCAATCTCCTGGAGAACGTGGCTCCGACGCGCGGGCGTGCGACGCTCGTCGTACGCAAGGGTCCGGACCACAAGGTCCAGCGGCTGTCGCTGCGCAAACTCTGAGGAGCCCGGGTGTGCTGCACCTCCGCCTGATCGTTCCGGCCGACCGTACCGACGACGTCGTCCGTACGATCGAGAAGACCGTGGGCACGACCCATCTCGCCGTGGTGCCGGGCGCCGCCCGCAGCCCCTCCGGGGATCTCGTCCTGTGCGACGTCGCCCGCGAGGCCGGTGACGAACTCATCGGCTCCCTACGGGCGTTGGGCGTCGCCGAGGCGGGTTCGATCGCCGTCGAAAACATCGATCTGTCCCTGTCGCAGCGCGCGGAGAAGGCCACGGAAGAGGCGCCGGGGGAAAGCGCCGACGCCGTGCTGTGGGAGCACCTGCGGGACGCCACGCACGAGGAGTCGACGCTCAGCGTCACCTATGTGGCGTTCCTGGCCCTCGCCACCATGCTCGCCGCGTGCGGAGTGATGCTCGACAACGCGATCCTCATCGTGGGCGCGATGGCGGTCGGGCCCGAGTTCGGCCCGCTGGCCGGCATCTCCACCGCGCTCGTGCAGCGCGCCCCGCGCCTGGCCGGGCGCTGCCTGACGGCTCTGCTCGTCGGCTTCGCCGCGGCGATGGTGCTCACGGCCGGGTTCGCCTGGGTCCTGGACCAACTCGGGCTGTTCGAGAGGGCGATGGTCGAGGCGGCGCGGCCCAACACCGCTTTCATCTACCAGCCGGACTGGATTTCCTTCGTGGTGGCGCTGCTGGCCGGCATCGCCGGCACCCTCTCGCTGACCTCGTCCAAGTCCGGCGCCCTGATCGGCGTCGCCATCTCGGTGACCACCGTCCCGGCGGCGGCCAACGCGGCGGTCGCCTTCAGCTACCGGGACTACGGCCAGACCTGGGGGTCGACCGGGCAGCTCCTGGCCAACCTGACCGGCATCGTGCTCGCCGGCACGGTCACGCTGCTGGTCCAGAAGGCGCTCTGGGCGACTCAGAAGCACGCCCAGAAGCGCGCCTAGCCTCGCGCCCGGCCATCGCCCCTGGAAACGCAGCTGGCCACGCGCCTGGAAACGCGGCTACGTACGGGAACGGGCCGGGCGCCCCCCAAGAGGTGCACCCGGCCCGTCGCCGCGAAGAGTGTCTAGCCGAGCGCCGACTTCACCACGTCGGCGAGGCGTCCGGCCACGGTCCGCGCCTGCTCGATGTCGGCGGCCTCGACCATGACCCGTACCAGCGGCTCCGTGCCCGACGGCCGCAGCAGCACCCGTCCGGTCGTACCGAGCTCGCGCTCCGCCTCCGCCACCGCCGCGCCGAGGTCGGCCGAGGTCTTCACCCGCGACTTGTCGACGTCCGGGACGTTGATGAGGACCTGCGGCAGCCGCTCCATCACCCCGGCCAGCTCGGCCAGCGTACGGCCGGTCGCCGCGACCCGGGCCGCCAGCATCAGACCGGTCAGCGTGCCGTCACCGGTGGTGGCGTGGTCCAGGACGATGACGTGGCCGGACTGCTCGCCGCCGAGCGCGTAGTCGTTCTCCTTCATCGACTCCAGGACGTACCGGTCGCCGACGGCGGTCTGGACGATCTGGAGGCCCTCGCGCTCCATGGCCAGCTTGAAGCCGAGGTTCGACATGACCGTCGCGACGACGGTGTCCCCGCGCAGGGTGCCCGCCTCGCGCATGGCGAGGGCGAGGACGGCGAGGATCTGGTCGCCGTCGACCTCCTGGCCGGCCGCGTCCACGGCGAGGCAGCGGTCGGCGTCACCGTCGTGGGCGATGCCAAGGTCCGCGCCGTGCTCCAGGACGGCGGCCTTCAGCATCTCCAGGTGGGTGGAGCCGCAGCCGTCGTTGATGTTGAGGCCGTCGGGCGTGGCGCCGATGGTGATGATCTCGGCCCCGGCCCGGGTGAACGCCTCGGGCGAGACGCGGGCGGCCGCGCCGTGCGCCTCGTCGAGGACGATCTTCAGGCCGTCGAGGCGGTTCGGCAGGACGGAGATGAGGTGGTCGACGTAGCGGTCGAAGCCCTCGTCGTAGTCGCGGACCCGGCCGACGCCCGCACCGGTGGGACGGTCCCAGGGGGCGCCGGTGCGGTGCTCCTCGTAGACGGTCTCGATCCGGTCCTCCAGCTCGTCGGCGAGCTTGTGGCCGCCGCGGGCGAAGAACTTGATGCCGTTGTCGGGCATGGCGTTGTGGCTCGCGGAGAGCATCACACCGAGGTCGGCACCGAGCGCACCGGTGAGGTACGCCACCGCGGGGGTGGGCAGCACGCCGACGCGCAGCACGTCCACGCCCGCGCTGGCCAGGCCGGCCACGACGGCGGCCTCCAGGAACTCTCCCGACGCACGCGGATCCCGGCCGACCACGGCGGTCGGCCGATGTCCCTCAAAGGTCCCCGCCTCGGCGAGCACGTGTGCCGCCGCGACCGACAGACCGAGCGCCAGCTCCGCCGTCAGATCCGCGTTGGCGACACCGCGCACGCCGTCCGTGCCGAAGAGTCGTCCCACAGCTGTCCTCCGAAAATGCTCCGAAATGCAGGCCTCCAAGGCTTCGTGTGCCCCGAGGTCGTGGAAAAACGTACGCCCCGGCAGCACGGAGGTGCCGCCGGGGCGTACGTGTAAAGCAGGCCGAGCAGGCGATTTTTAGCGCTTGCTGTACTGCGGGGCCTTACGGGCCTTCTTGAGACCGGCCTTCTTGCGCTCGACCGCACGGTCGTCGCGGGAGAGGAAGCCGGCCTTCTTCAGCGCCGGGCGGTTGTTGTCCACGTCCGCCTCGTTCAGCGCACGGGCCACACCGAGGCGCAGGGCGCCGGCCTGGCCGGAGACGCCGCCACCCGAGATACGGGCGATGACGTCGTAGCGGTTGTCGAGCTCGAGCACCTTGAAGGGCTCGTTGACTTCCTGCTGGTGCACCTTGTTCGGGAAGTAGTCCTCGAGGGTGCGACCGTTGATCTTCCACTTGCCGGTGCCCGGGACGATCCGGACGCGGGCGATGGCGTTCTTGCGACGGCCCAGGCCGGCGGCCGGCTGCGGGTCGCCGAAGCGGGACGCGAGGGACTCGGAGGTGTACTCACCCTCGACGGGGACCTCGGACTCGAAGGTGGTGACCTCGGCGTAGGTCTCCTCGCCCTCGATGGGGTTCTCAACAGTGGTCTCGGCCACGATGCTCCTCAGATTCTGTTTCGTCTTAGGGGGTGGCCGGAATTACTGCGCGACCTGGGTGATCTCGAACGGGACCGGCTGCTGAGCAGCGTGCGGGTGGTTCTCGCCCGCGTAGACCTTCAGCTTCGAGAGCATCTGACGGCCCAGGGAGTTCTTCGGGAGCATGCCCTTGACGGCCTTCTCCACGGCCTTCTCGGGGTTCTTGTCCATCAGCTCGTCGTAGCGGACGGAGCGCAGACCACCCGGGTAACCGGAGTGGCGGTACGCCATCTTCTGGGTCCGCTTGTTGCCGGACAGGTGCACCTTGTCCGCGTTGATGATGATGACGAAGTCACCAGCGTCAACGTGCGGCGCGTAGATCGGCTTGTGCTTGCCCCGGAGAAGGGTGGCGGCGGTGGTGGCCAGACGGCCCAGGACGATGTCCTGCGCGTCGATGATGTGCCACTGGCGCGTCACATCGCCGGGCTTGGGGCTGTACGTACGCACGGTCGTAGCCTTCGCTTCTTCAGTGAGTGGTCCTGACAAGGCCACCCGGACGATGCACGACAGCCTTGGCAGTGCGACGGGGACGCAACCCATGCACATGCCGCTGGTCATCGGCCCGGTGGACCGGCGTAAGGGCCTCTCACGTGAGATAGAGCAAGCCAATACGCATAACAAAGCAGAAGCGTACCCGGGCTCCCCCGGGCGGGTCAAAACGGGTTGCGCGCGACCGGACGGCGCCGCCTCACGGCGCGCCGAGCGCCCGGGCGAGCGCCTGGGCCTGGTTCCGGGTGTACCCACCGGTGATCTGGGCGCTTCCTCCGGGCAGCCGCTCCAGCACCATGATGCTGCTCACCAGCCGGTCCTTGCCGAGCACGAAGGCCAGCTGGTTGCGCGGCTCGGGCTGCCCGGCGACCCTGCCGGTCAGCTCGGCGAAGGCCCGCGCGTCCTTGTCCTGGAAGGTGATCTGCACCTCCCACGTGCCCGAGGCCGACGCCTCCACCACCCGTACCTCCCGGAAGCGGGCGACGTTCATCCCGCCGGAGCCCCTGGCCACCACGCAGGTGTCCCGGTTGTCCGAGGTGAACGAGAGCCCCTCGGGCGGCGGCGACTCACCCACCGGCAGCTGCGCCCCGGCCCGGTCGGGGAAGCACACGCCCTGGCGCACACTCTCCACCTCCATGATCCGCAGGGGCTGCTCGGGCGCTCCTGGCGCGGCGGTGGCGGCGCCCTCCCACGGACGTACGACGGCCAGGACGATCCCGGCGGCCGCGACGGCCACCCCGGCCGCCACCGGCCACCACGGCCGGCGGGCCCCGCGCCCGGCCGGTCTCGTTGACGCGGAAAGCCCGGAAGACCCGGAAAGCGCCCCGCCTCCGAGCGGCTCCGTCGGCCCTGGGGCCGGTACGGGGCCCGTCGCCGCGTCCGGGTCCACCCGCCGCCGGGCCTCCTCGACCGCCCGCAGCCGCTCGTCGCGGTACCGCTCGATCGCCTCGGTCCATGCCGGGCTCAGCCACGCCTCGCGGGCGTCGGCCGCCCCGTCCAGCCGCCGCGAGCAGTACGCCAGCAGCGCGGCGGGGGTGGGCCGGTCGGCCGGGTCGGGGGCGAGACAGGGCAGCACCAGCGGCCCGAGCTCATCGGGCAGACCGGTGACGTCCAGGTCGTTCGTGGCCGCCCGTACCAGCTGCTCCATCGCGGGCCCCGCCCCGCCGCCCACGTACGGCGCCCGGCCCACCGCCAGGTGGAAGAGCGTCGCCCCGAGCGAGAACACGTCCGACGCCGGGGTCGTCGGCTCGCCCCGGGCCTGCTCGGGGGAGGCGTACGCCACGGTCCCGAGCGCCGTGTCGGTGCGGGTCACGTCATGGGCCTGCGAGATCCCGAAGTCGATCACCCGGGGCCCGTCGAGCGGCAGCAGGACGTTCGACGGCTTCACGTCCCGGTGCACGAGACCGGCCGAGTGGAGCGAGACCAGGGCCTCGGCGATGCCCGCCGCCACCCAGTACAGCGCCCGGGGCCCCAGCGGCCCGCACCGCTCCACCAGCTCCTTGAGCGAGGGCGCCGGTACGTACTCGGTCGCCATCCAGGGGACGGCTCCCGAGGCGTCCGCGTCCACCACGCTCGCGGTGTACACACCCTTCACCCGCTGAGCGAGGCCGACCTCACGGGCGAACCGCCGGCGGTCGTCCTCACCGTGCGTGAGCAGCGTCTTGACCGCGACCAGCCGCCCGCCGGGCGAGCGCGCCAGATGGACCCGGCCCATCCCGCCGTCGGCCAGCTCCGCGAGCACGGTGAACGGCCCGAACTTCTCCCCCGGCTGCATACGCCACCCCCCGGCGGCACCTTACCCACGGCCACCCCGGCGCACGCCGGTTCCCGGACGCCCGGCTCAGCGCGCCCGCTCGACGCGCCGCTCGTCCCAGACCGGCTCGCTCGTCTCCCGTACGACCCCGTCGGAGCCGAAGACCAGATAGCGGTCGAAGGACTTCGCGAACCAGCGGTCGTGGGTGACCGCGAGGACCGTGCCCCCGTACGACTCCAGGCCGTCCTGGAGAGCCTCGGCCGACTCCAGGTCGAGGTTGTCGGTCGGCTCGTCGAGGAGCAGCGCGGTGGTGCCGGCCAGCTCCAGGAGGAGGATCTGGAAGCGGGCCTGCTGGCCGCCGGAGAGCTTCTCGAAGGGCTGGTCGCCCTGGCGCTCCAGCTCGTAGCGGCGCAGCACCGACATCGCCCCGCCCCTGTCCCTGGCGTGCTCGGTCCACAGGATGTCGACGAGCGAGCGGCCCCTGAGCTCGGGGTGGGCGTGGGTCTGGGCGAAGTGCCCGGCGACCACCCGCGCGCCCAGCTTCCAGCTCCCCGTATGAGCCACGTCCTCCCCGGCAAGGAGCCGCAGGAAGTGCGACTTCCCCGACCCGTTCGAGCCCAGGACCGCCACCCGCTCCCCGTAGAAGATCTCCAGGTCGAACGGCTTCATCAGCCCCGTCAGCTCCAGACCCGCGCAGGTCACCGCCCGTACGCCCGTACGGCCGCCGCGCAGCCTCATCCGGATGTCCTGCTCACGCGGCGGCTCCGGCGGCGGCCCCGCCTCCTCGAACTTCCGCAGCCGCGTCTGCGCCGCCGCGTACCGCGAGGCCATCTCATGGCTGACCGCGGCCGCCTGCCGCAGGTTCACCACCAGCTTCTTGAGCTGCGCGTGCTTCTCCTCCCAGCGCCGCTTCAGCTCCTCGAACCGCGCGAACCGCTCCCGGCGCGCCTCGTGGAACGTCCCGAAGCCCGCGCCGTGCACCCACACGTCGCTGCCGGCGGGCCCGGGCTCCACCGCGACGATCTTCTCCGCCGCGCGGGCGAGCAGCTCCCGGTCGTGGGAGATGAACAGCACGGTCTTTCGGGTCTCCCGCAGCCGCTCCTCCAGCCACCGCTTGCCGGGCACGTCGAGATAGTTGTCCGGCTCGTCCAGGAGCAGCACCTCGTCGGGGCCACGCAGCAGCGCCTCCAGGACCAGGCGCTTCTGCTCACCGCCGGAGAGCGTGCGGACCTCCCGGAACTGCGCCTTGTCGTACGGCACACCCAGCGCCGCCGTCGTGCAGATGTCCCAGACCGTCTCGGCCTCGTACCCCTGCGCCTCGGCCCAGTCGCTGAGCGCCTGCGCGTACGCCATCTGCGCGGCCTCGTCGTCCACGGTCATGATCCGGTGCTCGGCCTCGTCGACCGCGTTCGCCGCCTCCCGGATCCGCGGCTGTGCGACCGAGACCAGCAGGTCACGGACCGTACGCTCGTCCCGCACCGAGCCCACGAACTGCGGCATCACGCCCAGACCGCCGCTGACCGTGACCGAGCCGCCGTGCGGCTGGAGCTCACCGGAGATCAGCCGGAGCAGGGTCGTCTTGCCGGCGCCGTTGGCGCCGACCAGGGCTACGACGGAGCCCTCCCCGACCCGGAAGGAGGCGTCCGCGAGCAGCACCCGCCCGTCCGGAAGGTAGTACTCGAGGTGTGCGGCTTCGACATGTCCCATGCTGCGCATTGTCGCCGCAGGCCCGGCCCTCACCCAACCGGTTTAGGATGCGCGGCATGAGCTTTGGGGGACCCCAGTGGCCGCAGGAGCCGCAGCAGCAGGGGCAGCAGCCGTTTCCGCAGCCGTTTCAGCAGCCGAACAGTTTTCCGCCACCGCAGCCGCAGCAGCCGTTCGGGTCGCAGACCCCGGACTGGGGCGCGCTGGCCGACGCCTCCGCGGCGCGCCACCGCCGTAAGCGCTGGCTGCTGGTCGGCGGCGGCGCGCTGGCCACCGCGGCGATCGCCGCGATCGTCGCCACCGCCGTCGTCTCCTCCAACAGCTCCCCCGGCACCGGCGCCCAGGACAAGAACGGCACCACCGTGGCCACGGACACCGCGCTGCCGAGCGACACCACCCAGCCGCAGCCGTCCTTCTCCTCGGTGGCTCCCCCGCCCCCGCCGAACCCCAGGGACTTCATCGCCACCGACAAGAAGGACCGCGCCCCGCTGAGCGCCGACTCCCTCTTCCCCGGCAAGAAGCTCACCATGAACGGCCGCGTGTACGCCAAGGGCGCGACCTCCTCCACGACCAACTGCGCCTCCGTCACCCAGGGCGCCCTCGGCGGCGTACTGAAGCGCAACGGCTGCGACCGGGTCATCCGGGCCACGTACGAGAAGGACGGCGTCGCGATCACCGTCGGGGTCGCCGTCTTCCCCACCGAGGCCCAGGCCCTCAAGGCGAAGGAGCAGACCAGCGGCGGGATCGCCCCGCTCGCCGGCGCCGGCGTCGACGAGTTCTGCCGCGCCACGGTCTGCCTGCGCCGGGCCAACTCCCTTGGCCGGTACGCCTACTTCACCCAGGCCGGGTTCACCAACGGCAAGAAGGTCACCACGGGCGACAAGGCCGTCTTCAACACCAGCGACGACCTCGCCGCCTTCACCTTCAACCAGATCTGGGCCCGTGGCCGCGCCCAGGCGTCAGCCGCAGCCACCGCACCCGCCGCCTGACCCGGCGACCGGCAGCGTCCGCTTGTTGCGGGCCTCCACGTTCCGGGCGGCCAGCAGCTCGTCGGCCGGGTAGCCGACCTCTTCGAGGGTGAGCCCGTGGGGGCGTACGACATGGACGGCCGAGTCCCGTACGCCCGCCGCGAGGACCTTCCCGGGCCACTCGACCGGCCGGTGCCCGTCGCCGACGAAGAGCAGCGCGCCGACGAGCGAGCGGACCATGTTGTGGCAGAAGGCGTCCGCCTTGACGGTCGCCTCCAGGATCCCGCCCGGCCGCCGCTCCCAGCGCAGCTCCTGGAGGGTCCGGATGGTGGTGGCGCCCTCGCGCTTCTTGCAGTACGCGGCGAAGTCGTGCTCGCCGACGAGCCGCTCGGCGGCGGCGTTCATGGCGTCCATGTCGAGCGGCCAGTCGTGCCAGAGCACATGGCCGCGCAGCAGCGGGTCGACACCGCCGGGGTTGTCGGTGACCCGGTAGGCGTAGCGCCGCCAGATCGCCGAGAAGCGGGCGTTGAAGCCCGCCGGGGCCTCGGCGACCTTCCAGATCCGTACGTCGTGCGAGAGCCGCCCGGCCAGCCGCCGCAGCAGCTTGTCCTGATGCTCGGCCCACAGCTCCTCGGGCAGATCGACATGGGCGACCTGGCCGCGGGCGTGCACCCCGGCGTCGGTCCGCCCGGCGACGGTCAGCTCGTACGTCTCCTTGGACCGGGTCACCGTCCGCAGGGCGTCCTCGATGTCGCCCTGCACGGTCCGCCGGCCGCCGGCCTGCTTGGCCCAGCCGGAGAAGTCCTTGCCGTCGTACGAAAGATCCAGCCGCACCCGCACGAAGCCGGGCTTCACCTCATCGCTCACGCGATCCATCCTCTCAAGCAGATCAAGCGGAACGGGCCCGCCCCCCGAGGGGGACGGGCCCGTTCACCAGCCTTCGGAACGCGATCAGGCGTCCTTGGACTCCTCGGCCGGGGCCTCGGTGGTCTCCTCGGCCTTGGCGGCCTCGTCGGCCTCCTTGACGGCGCGCTTGGTGGCGGCCTCGGCCTCGGCGACGGTCGCCTTCTTCGCGATCTCGCCCTCGACCAGCTCGATCACGGCCATCGGGGCGTTGTCGCCACGACGGTTGCCGACCTTGGTGATGCGGGTGTAGCCACCCGGACGCTCGGCGTAACGCGGAGCGATCTCGGTGAAGAGCGTGTGGACGACGCCCTTGTCCGTGATGGTCTGCAGCACCAGGCGACGGTTGTGGATGTCGCCCTTCTTCGCCTTGGTGATCAGGCGCTCGGCGACCGGACGCAGGCGGCGGGCCTTGGCCTCGGTCGTGGTGATGCGGCCGTGCTCGAAGAGCGACTTCGCCAGGTTGGCGAGAAGCAGCTTCTCGTGCGCGGCGCTGCCGCCCAGACGGGCTCCCTTGGTGGGACGCGGCATGGTGTTTCTCCTCGTCTCTGCACCGGCCGTGTCAGGTACCGGTGTCAGTTACCGACGGGCGACCGCCCGCCGGAAGTCCATACGGTGGTCCGGGGCCACGCGGGCCCCGGACCACCGGGTACTGCTTAGTACTGCTCGGTCTCGACGAAGCCCGCGTCCGCGTCGTCGTCGGCGCCGAAGGCGTCCGCCGCGGCGGTCGGGTCGAATCCGGGCGGGCTGTCCTTGAGGGCCAGGCCCATGCCGGCCAGCTTCGCCTTGACCTCGTCGATCGACTTCGCACCAAAGTTGCGGATGTCGAGCAGGTCGGCCTCGGAGCGGGCGACGAGCTCACCCACGGAGTGGATGCCCTCACGCTTGAGGCAGTTGTACGACCGAACGGTGAGCTCGAGCTCCTCGATCGGCAGCGCCAGGTCGGCGGCGAGGGCGGCGTCCGTGGGGGACGGGCCCATGTCGATGCCCTCGGCGTCGATGTTGAGCTCGCGGGCCAGGCCGAACAGCTCGACCAGGGTCTTGCCTGCGGACGCCATGGCGTCGCGCGGGCGCATGGCCTGCTTGGTCTCGACGTCGACGATCAGCTTGTCGAAGTCGGTGCGCTGCTCGACTCGGGTCGCCTCGACCTTGTAGGTGACCTTGAGCACGGGGCTGTAGATGGAGTCGACCGGGATACGGCCGATCTCCTGGCCCACCTGCTTGTTCTGCACGGCGGAGACGTAGCCGCGACCGCGCTCGACGGTCAGCTCCATCTCCAGCTTGCCCTTGCCGTTGAGCGTGGCGAGGACCAGGTCGGGGTTGTGCACCTCGACACCGGCCGGCGGCGCGATGTCGGCGGCGGTGACCAGACCCGGGCCCTGCTTGCGCAGGTACATCACGACCGGCTCGTCGTGCTCCGAGGAGACGACCAGCTGCTTGATGTTGAGGATGAGGTCGGTGACGTCCTCCTTGACGCCCGGCACGGTGGTGAACTCGTGCAGGACACCGTCGATACGGATGGACGTGACAGCCGCACCCGGGATCGAGGAGAGGAGCGTACGACGCAGGGAGTTGCCGAGCGTGTAGCCGAAGCCCGGCTCCAGGGGCTCGATGACGAACCGCGAGCGGTACTCGTCGACAACCTCTTCGGTCAGCGAGGGACGCTGAGCGATCAGCATGGTGTGAATCCTTCAGTCATGGACACCCACTATTTGATGTCCTGAGACACCGGGCGGAGCCCGATGGTGTTACGTGCAAGGGTACGGGCGGTACGCCCCCGAAGAGCCGTACCGCCCGAAAGTCCTGCTCAAGCAGCCCGTGCGTCAGACGCGGCGGCGCTTGGGGGGACGGCAGCCGTTGTGCGGCGTGGGGGTGACGTCCTGGATCGAGCCGACCTCGAGGCCGGTGGCCTGGAGGGAGCGGATCGCGGTCTCACGGCCGGAGCCGGGACCCTTGACGAAGACGTCGACCTTGCGCATGCCGTGCTCCTGCGCGCGGCGGGCGGCCGACTCGGCGGCCATCTGCGCGGCGAAGGGGGTGGACTTGCGCGAGCCCTTGAAGCCGACGTGGCCGGCGGAGGCCCAGGAGATCACGTTGCCGGACGGGTCCGTGATCGAAACGATGGTGTTGTTGAACGTGCTCTTGATGTGCGCGTGGCCGTGAGCGACGTTCTTCTTTTCCTTGCGGCGCACCTTCTTGGCAGCGCCCTGACGACCCTTGGGGGGCATCTCTTACTCCTACAGGGAGGTGGTCGGTCCTACAGCGCAAGACCGCTGGAAAGCGTGTCCGCTGAGGACTACTTCTTGCCCGGCTTCTTCTTGCCGGCGATCGCGCGACGCGGGCCCTTGCGGGTACGGGCGTTCGTGCTGGTGCGCTGACCGTGCACCGGCAGGCCACGACGGTGGCGGATGCCCTGGTAGCACTGGATCTCGATCTTGCGGCGGATGTCGCCCTGGATCTCGCGGCGGAGGTCACCCTCGGTACGGAGGTTGGCGTCCACGTACTCGCGGATCTTGACGAGGTCCTCTTCGGCCAGGTCACGAACGCGGGTGTTCGGGTTCACGCCGGTGGAGGCGAGGATCTCCTTGGACCGGGTGCGCCCGATACCGAAGACGTAGGTGAGTGCGATCTCCACGCGCTTTTCGCGCGGGATGTCGACACCGGAAACGCGTGCCATTCAATGGCTCCTGTGTGTTCGGGGGTCTTCAGCAAAGCCGGTCCCGACTGCCGTATGAGGTACAGATCGGGTCCCCGGCCCCCGCCGGAGGTGTCGTCAGCCGTGGAACACGGCCCGACGGGCTCTGCGTATGTACGTAATTGCTTGCGTCGCGCGAATGAACTGCGAGGTGCAGGTCGGCGTGCGTCAGCCCTGGCGCTGCTTGTGGCGCAGGTTGTCGCAGATGACCATGACCCGGCCGTGACGGCGGATCACCTTGCACTTGTCGCAGATCTTCTTGACGCTCGGCTTGACCTTCATGGGATGTGAGGTTCTCCGGGTCAGTGCCACCACCCCGCCGGAGCGGATGCTCCGCCGCGGGTGCGACAAGATCTACTTGTAGCGGTAGACGATCCGGCCACGCGTCAGGTCGTACGGAGAGAGCTCCACGACGACCCGGTCATCCGGGAGGATTCGGATGTAGTGCATCCGCATCTTGCCGCTGATGTGCGCGAGGACCTTGTGACCGTTCTGGAGCTCCACCTTGAACATGGCGTTCGGGAGGGACTCGATCACGGTGCCCTCGATTTCGATGGCACCTTGCTTCTTGGCCACGCTTCGCCTTTCGAATCGGCTACCTTGATCGACTCCCGCATCCGTATGCGGACACACGGGTACACGAGAGCCGACGCATCAGTCTACGTCAGGGCTCTGGAAAAGACGAATCCGAGAAGTTTGCCCAGCGTAGAAGATCCTTAAGCGAGGGCTATGCCAGGGGGTCCGGGGCGGCCGTGACGCCCAGCTCGGCGAGCTTCGCCTTGCCTCCGTCGACCGCCGTCAGGACCAGCGGGCCCTCTTCCGTCAGGGCCACCGAGTGCTCCCAGTGCGAGGACCAGGTGCCGTCGGTGGTGATGACGGTCCAGTCGTCCTCCAGCACCTCGGTGCGGGGCGTGCCCAGGGAGACCATCGGCTCGATCGCCAGGCAGAAGCCGGGTACGAGCTTGGGGCCCTTGCCGCGCTTGCGCGCGACGTAGTTCAGCAGGTGCGGGTCCATGTGCATCTCGGTGCCGATGCCGTGGCCGCCGTAGTCCTCGATGATTCCGTACTTGCCGCCGCCGGGCTTCGGCTGGCGGCGGATGTAGGTCTCGATGGCGCGGGAGATGTCGACGAGCCGGTTGCCGTTCTTCATCGCGGCGATGCCGGCCCACATCGACTCCTCGGTCACCCGGGACAGCTCGATGAGCTCCGGGGCGTGGCCGTCGCCCACGAACGCGGTGTACGCGGCGTCGCCGTGCCAGCCGTCGACGATCGCGCCGCAGTCGATGGAGATGACGTCGCCGTCCTTGAGGACGGTCTTCTCGTCCGGGATGCCGTGGACGACGACCTCGTTGACCGAGGTGCAGATGGTGGCGGGGAAACCGCCGTACCCGAGGAAGTTCGACTTCGCGCCGTGGTCGGCGATCACCTTGCGGGCGACCTCGTCCAGGTCCCGGGTGGTGGCGCCGGGCACCGCGGCCTCACGGGTCGCCGCGTGGATGGCGGCGACGACCAGTCCCGCCTCGCGCATCTTCGCGATCTGCTCGGGGGTCTTGATCTGCACCATTGCGGCGGGCGCCTTTCCATCGGGGTTTGTGCGTGGGACACATCAACGATACGGCCGCGGCGCCCCTGGGGGGCACCGCGGCCGTATCCGTACAGCTGGGGAGACCTAGGCGGCCTTGTCACCGCGCAGGGCCTCCATGGCCCGTGCCGTGACCTCGTCCACCTTGCCGAGCGCGGTGATCGTGACGACCAGGCCCTGGGCCTTGTAGTAGTCGATGATCGGCTCGGTCTGCGTGTGGTAGACCTCCAGGCGCTTGCGGACGGTCTCCTCGGAGTCGTCGTCGCGCTGGTACAGCTCGCCGCCGCAGGCGTCGCAGACACCCTCGGTCTTCGGCGCCGAGTACGTGACGTGGAAGACGTGGGCGCTGTCGTTACGGCAGATGCGGCGGCCCGCGATCCGCTTCACGACCTCGTCCTCGGGGACCTCGAGGTCCAGCACCGCGTCGAGCTTCATGGACTCGGACTCGAGCATGGCGTCGAGCGCCTCGGCCTGGGCGACGTTGCGCGGGAAGCCGTCGAGCAGGAAGCCGTTCACGGCGTCCGGCTGCTCCATGCGGTCCTTGGCCATCCCGATGGTGACCTCGTCGGGGACCAGCTCGCCGGCGTCCATGTACGACTTGGCCTTGAGGCCCAGCTCCGTGCCCTGACTGATGTTGGCGCGGAACAGGTCACCCGTGGAGATGTGCGGGATGGCCAGGTTCTTGGCAAGGTACGCAGCCTGCGTACCCTTGCCGGCCCCGGGCGGTCCGACGAGGACGATTCGCATCAGCGGAGGAACCCTTCGTAATTGCGCTGCTGGAGCTGGCTCTCGATCTGCTTCACGGTCTCCAGGCCCACACCCACGATGATGAGAATGCTCGTCCCACCGAACGGGAAGTTGGCGTTCGCGCCACCGAAGCCTGCCAACGCCATCGTCGGCACAAGAGCGATCAGACCCAGATACAGCGAGCCCGGCCAAGTGATCCGGTTGAGCACGTAGCTCAGGTACTCAGCAGTAGGTCGACCAGCCCGGATACCCGGGATGAAGCCACCATACTTCTTCATGTTGTCGGCGACTTCCTCGGGGTTGAACGAGATCGCCACATAGAAGAAGGCGAAGAACACGATCAGGAGGAAGTACGTGGCGATGTAGTAGGGGTGGTCACCCTTGACGAAGTGGGCTTCGATCCAGGTCTTCCAGCCCGCGGTCGAGCTGGAGAACTGCGCGATCAAGGCCGGGATGTAGAGCAGCGACGAGGCGAAGATGACGGGAATCACACCCGCCTGGTTCACCTTGAGCGGGATGTACGTGGACGTTCCGCCGTAGGACCTGCGGCCGATCATGCGCTTCGCGTACTGCACGGGGATCCGGCGCTGGGCCTGCTCGACGAAGACGACGAGGCCGACCATCGCGAAGCCGACGAGGATCACGGTGCCGAACTCGATCCAGCCGTCGGCCAGGTCACCCTCGACCTTGATCTTCCACAGGGCGCCCGGGAAGCCGGCGGCGATCGAGATGAACATCAGGATCGACATGCCGTTGCCGATGCCGCGGTCGGTGATGAGCTCACCGAGCCACATGACGACGGCCGTTCCGGCGGTCATCGTGATGACCATGGTCGCGGTGATGAAGATCGACTGGTCGGGCACGACCTGGTCGGCGACGGTGCAGCCGCTGAACAGCGCGCCGGTGCGGGCGGTCGCCACGAGACCGGTGCCCTGGAGGATCGCCAGCGCGACCGTCAGATAGCGCGTGTACTGCGTGATCTTGGCCTGGCCGGACTGGCCCTCCTTCTTGAGGGCTTCCAGTCGCGGGATCACCACCGTGAGCAGCTGCAGGATGATGCTCGCCGTGATGTACGGCATGATGCCGAGCGCGAAGATGGTGATCTGCAGCAGCGCCCCGCCACTGAACATGTTGACCAGGCCGAACAGGGAGTTGTTGCCCTGGCTCGCCTGGTCGACACACTGCTGGACGGCCTGGTAACTGACACCGGGTACGGGGATGTGGGCCCCGAGCCGGTACAGCACGATGATGCCGAGCGTGAAGAGCAGCTTCTTGCGCAGGTCGGGCGTCTTGAACGCCCGGGCGAACGCGGTGAGCACGGTGCCTCCTGCGACCCCCGCGTTACGCGCGTGAGGGTGACGGTTTGTATGTGAGCAGGTACAGAACACGGCAGCCGCACGCCAGAAGCGCAGACTGCCGGGGAAGCTAACAGGCGCTACCATACCCGCCCCCACAGCCAGCGGGAAACGTCTCACAGGGCCGTCAACGCCGCAGCGACCACTGCCGACCCTCCGGTTTCCGGACATCCGACTTTCGTGCGGTGCGCATACCGGCCAAGAGACGCGATGACATGGCACCTCGCCCCCAGAAGACTGTTCGAGCGGTTCCGGACCGACCGGCAGGGAACCGCTCGTCGCGACTCATCACCGCTCCGGGGGAACCACCTCGTGAAGACGTCACTCACCGTCGCGAGCGCCGCCTCGGCCCAGACCACTTCCGGTCGTGGCCGTAACTGTCGGTGTCGACGCCGCGGGGAGCGCCGCTGACGCGGGCGGGGCCAAGGCGTCCGTGTCCCGTACCGAGTTCACCGAGGCGGCGCCGTCGGGGGCCCTCCCGGCGGTGACGGGCGACCGGAAGGCGGAGATGTTCGCCGAGCACCCGGACGACGCGGTGAGCGCGCTCCGCTTCGTCATCACGGTCGACGGAAGAGTGGCGGAGGAACGCCTCTGGCGGTGCCTCAAGGCCCGGGGTCTCGCCTCGGTCGCGGCCTGAACCGCCGCACAGCCACACGGCCGTACCGCGTACGGCACACAAAGAAGCCTGGCCGGCTCCCCACGAAGGGGAGCCGGCCAGGCTCAGTGCTGTCGAACCGGGCTCAGACGAGCTCGGTGACGGAGCCGCCGGCGGCGGCAATCTTCTCCTTGGCGGAGCCGGAGACGGCGTCGACCGTCACCTGCAGCGCCACGGAGATCTCGCCGGTGCCGAGCACCTTGACGAGCTGGTTCTTACGAACCGCACCCTTGGCGACCAGGTCGGCCACCGTGACCTCGCCACCCTGCGGGTAGAGCGCGGCCAGCTTGTCCAGGTTGACGACCTGGTACTCGGTGCGGAACGGGTTCTTGAAGCCCTTCAGCTTCGGAAGACGCATGTGGAGGGGCATCTGGCCACCCTCGAAGCGCTCCGGAACCTGGTAACGGGCCTTCGTACCCTTGGTACCACGACCAGCGGTCTTACCCTTGGACGCCTCACCACGACCCACACGGGTCTTGGCGGTCTTGGCGCCCGGGGCAGGACGGAGGTTGTGGGCCTTCAGCGGGTTGTTCTCCGCCATGTCAGTCAACCTCCTCAACCGTCACGAGGTGGCGGACGGTGTGCACCATGCCGCGGAACTCGGGGCGGTCCTCCTTGACAACCACGTCGTTGACCTTCTTCAGGCCAAGCGAACGCAGGGTGTCGCGGTGGTTCTGCTTGCTACCGATGTACGACTTCGTCTGCGTGATCTTGAGGCGAGCCATCAGACACCCGCCCCGGCACGCGCACGAAGCAGAGCCGCGGGAGCGACGTCCTCGAGGGGCAGACCACGGCGAGCCGCGATCTCCTCGGGACGCTGCAGGCCCTTGAGGGCCGCCACGGTCGCGTGCACGATGTTGATCGCGTTGTCGGAGCCCAGGGACTTCGACAGGATGTCGTGAACGCCGGCGCACTCGAGCACGGCACGCACCGGGCCACCGGCGATAACACCGGTACCGGGGGAAGCCGGCTTGAGCAGGACGACGCCCGCGGCCTTCTCACCCTGGATCGGGTGCGGGATGGTGCCCTGGATACGGGGGACCTTGAAGAAGTGCTTCTTGGCCTCCTCAACACCCTTGGCGATGGCGGCCGGCACCTCCTTGGCCTTGCCGTAACCGACACCCACGGTGCCGTCACCGTCGCCCACCACGACCAGCGCGGTGAAGCTGAAGCGACGACCACCCTTCACAACCTTGGCGACACGGTTGATCGCGACAACGCGCTCAACGTAAGCGGTCTTCTCGGCGGCAGCTGCGCCGCCGTCACGGCCCTTCCGGTCCCGCCGCTCGCCGCCACCGGCACCGCTACCGCGGCGCTGGGGTCCAGCCATTGGAATACCTCTCTCTGTTACGTCCGTTAGTCCCGGAACCGGGGCTTAGAACTTCAGCCCGGCTTCGCGGGCGGCGTCAGCCAGAGCGGCAATGCGCCCGGCGTACCTGTTGCCACCACGGTCGAACACGACAGTCTCGACACCGGCGGCCTTGGCGCGCTCGGCGACCAGGGCGCCGACCTGCTTGGCCTGCGCGGACTTGTCGCCCTCGCCACCGCGGATCGACGCGTCCAGGTTCGACGCCGACGCAAGGGTGTGACCCTTGAGGTCGTCGATGACCTGAGCGGTGATACCGCGGTTGGAACGCGTCACGACGAGGCGCGGACGCTCCGCCGTACCCGACACGTTCTTGCGGATGCGCATGTGGCGACGTGCCTTGGCAGCGCGCTTGTAAGCGTCGCCCTTGGCGATCTTCACACCGTATGCCATGGCTTACTTACCAGCCTTTCCGACCTTGCGGCGGATGACCTCACCCGCGTACTTCACGCCCTTGGCCTTGTACGGGTCGGGCTTGCGAAGCTTGCGGATGTTCGCGGCGACCTCGCCGACCTTCTGCTTGTCGATGCCCTCGACCGAGAACTTGGTCGGCGACTCGACCTTGAAGGAGATGCCCTCGGGGGCCTCCACCAGGATCGGGTGGCTGTAGCCGAGCTGGAACTCCAGGTTGGAGCCCTTCGCGGCGACGCGGTAACCGACACCGCTGATCTCGAGCGCCTTCGTGTACCCCTGGGTCACACCGGTGATCATGTTGGCCACCAGCGTGCGGGACAGGCCGTGGAGGGCCTTGTTCTGACGCTCGTCGTTCGGACGAGTGACGTTCAGAACGCCGTCCTCACCCTTAACGATCTCGATCGGCGCGGCGACGGTGTGCGTGAGGGAGCCCTTGGAACCCTTCACGGTGACCGTACGGCCATCGATGGTGACGTCCACACCGGCGGGAACCTGGATGGGGAGCTTGCCAATACGCGACATTAGCTATTCCTCCGTTCCCGACTACCAGACGTAGGCGAGGACTTCCCCACCCACGCCCTTCTTCTGCGCCTGCTGGCCGGTCAGGAGACCGTGGGACGTGGAGATGATCGCCACGCCCAGGCCGCCGAGGACCTTCGGCAGGTTGGTGGACTTCGCGTAAACCCGCAGACCGGGCTTCGAGATCCGCTTGATGCCCGCGATGGAGCGCTCACGGTTCGGACCGAACTTCAGCTCGAGGACGAGGTTCTTGCCGACCTCGGCGTCCTCGACCTTCCAGCCGGTGATGAAGCCCTCCTGCTGGAGGATTTCCGCGATGTGGGACTTGATCTTGCTGTGCGGCATCGACACGGAGTCGTGGTATGCCGAGTTCGCGTTCCGCAGACGCGTAAGCATGTCTGCGATCGGATCAGTCATGGTCATGAATTGGCCTTCGGCCTCTCTCGCCGGGGTTTCCTGTATGCGCCATCCCTCTCCCCGCTCAGAGGCGGGACGGGTGCGGTGCGGGGACCTACGGCGTAGTAAGTCGGTCAGGGCGGCGGACGCCCAACCCCACAAGCCTACGGCATGTGGAGAAGGGCACCCGCCGACCGGATGCTTACCGAGAGCCCGGTATCAACCCAAGTGGGTTGTTACCAGGAGCTCTTGGTCACGCCCGGCAGCTCGCCACGGTGAGCCATCTCACGAAGGCACACGCGGCACAGGCCGAACTTGCGGTACACGGAGTGGGGGCGGCCGCAGCGCTGGCAGCGCGTGTACGCACGCACACCGAACTTGGGCTTGCGGGCAGCCTTCGCGATGAGAGCCTTCTTCGCCATCTCGCTTACGCCTCCTTGAACGGGAAGCCGAGGTGACGGAGAAGGGCACGGCCCTCGTCGTCGTTGGTCGCCGTGGTCACCACGGTGATGTCCATACCCCGGACGCGGTCGATCTTGTCCTGGTCGATCTCGTGGAACATGACCTGCTCCGTGAGACCGAAGGTGTAGTTGCCACGGCCGTCGAACTGCTTGGGGGACAGGCCGCGGAAGTCGCGGATGCGCGGCAGCGCGAGCGACAGGGTGCGGTCCAGGAACTCCCACATGCGGTCGCCACGGAGCGTGACGTGGGCACCGATCGGCTGACCCTCACGCAGCTTGAACTGCGCGATGGACTTGCGGGCCTTGGTGACGGCCGGCTTCTGACCGGTGATCGTGGTGAGGTCGCGGATGGCGCCCTCGATCAGCTTGGAGTCGCGGGCGGCGTCGCCCACACCCATGTTGACCACGATCTTGACGAGGCCGGGAACCTGCATGACGTTCTCGTAGGAGAACTCCTCACGCAGCTTGCCCGCGATCTCCTCGCGGTACTTCGTCTTCAGACGCGGAGTGGTGGTGGTAGCCATCAGATGTCCTCACCCGTCCGCTTGGCAACGCGGATCTTGTTGCCTTCGTCGTCGAAGCGGTAACCGACGCGCGTGACGACCTTGTTGCCGTCCTTCTCCACGACGAGCTGAACGTTGCTCACGTGGATCGGGGCCTCGGTGGTCACGATGCCACCGGTCTGCGAACCGCGAGCGGTCTGACCGGCCTTGGTGTGCTTCTTGACCCGGTTGACACCCTCGACCAGGACACGGTCCTCGCGGGGGAAGGCCGCGATGACCTTGCCCTGCTTGCCCTTGTCCTTACCGGTGATGACCTGGACCAGGTCGCCCTTCTTGATCTTCATGCTTACAGCACCTCCGGCGCGAGCGAGATGATCTTCATGAACTTCTTCTCGCGCAGCTCACGGCCCACGGGGCCGAAGATACGGGTGCCGCGAGGGTCGCCGTCGTTCTTCAGAATGACGGCGGCGTTCTCGTCGAAGCGGATGTACGAGCCGTCCTGGCGGCGGCGCTCCTTGACGGTGCGAACGATGACCGCCTTGACGACGTCACCCTTCTTCACGTTGCCACCGGGGATCGCGTCCTTGACGGTGGCGACGATGACGTCACCGATGCCCGCGTAGCGGCGACCGGAGCCACCGAGAACACGGATGCAAAGGATCTCCTTGGCACCAGTGTTGTCGGCGACACGCAGTCGCGACTCCTGCTGGATCACGTCTATCTCCTGTTTGTCTGCCGGTTCCCGGCCGGGGCTGATTGCTCAGCCCCGGCCGAGCCTGGCGGAACTGACCCGAGGGAAACCCCTCGAGTAATTACTTGGCCTTCTCGAGGATCTCGACGACGCGCCACCGCTTGGTGGCGGACAGCGGCCGGGTCTCCATCAGGAGGACGCGGTCGCCGACGCCGGCAGCGTTCTGCTCGTCGTGCGCCTTGAGCTTGTTCGTACGGCGGATGACCTTGCCGTACAGGGCGTGCTTCACGCGGTCCTCGACGGCGACGACGACGGTCTTGTCCATCTTGTCGCTGACGACCAGACCCTCACGGGTCTTGCGGAAACCGCGCTCGTTCGTCTCAGTCACATTCTTCTCGCTCATCAGGCGCTCTCCACCGTCTCGATGCCCAGCTCACGCTCGCGCATCAGGGTGTAGATCCGGGCGATGTCCTTACGGACGGACTTGAGCCGACCGTGGTTCTCGAGCTGCCCGGTCGCCGCCTGGAAGCGGAGGTTGAACAGCTCTTCCTTGGCCTCGCGAAGCTTGGCGACAAGCTCCTCGTTGCCCAGCTCGCGCAGCTCGGACGCCTTGGTACCGGCGGTCATCACAGCTCACCTGCTTCGCGCTTAACGATCTTGCACTTCATCGGCAGCTTGTGGGCCGCACGGGTCAGGGCCTCGCGCGCGATCTTCTCGTTCGGGTAGGACAGCTCGAACATCACCCGACCCGGCTTGACGTTCGCGATCCACCACTCGGGAGAACCCTTACCGGAACCCATGCGGGTCTCGGCAGGCTTCTTGGTGAGCGGACGGTCCGGGTAGATGTTGATCCAGACCTTGCCGCCACGCTTGATGTGGCGGGTCATCGCGATACGAGCGGCCTCGATCTGGCGGTTCGTCACGTACGCCGGGGTCAGCGCCTGGATGCCGTACTCGCCGAACGCAACCTGCGTGCCACCCTTGGACATACCGCTGCGCTTCGGGTGGTGCTGCTTGCGGTGCTTGACCCTACGGGGGATCAGCATTTCGGTCAGGCCTCCGTTCCGGTGCTCTCAGCCGGAGCGGCGGCAGCGGCCTCGGCCTTGGGGGCCTCGGCAGCAGCAGCCTGCTGCGGCTTACGACCGCGACCGCCACGCTCGCCACCGCGGCCACCGCGGCCGGCCGGACGGTCAGCGCCGCCACGGGCCGGGCGGTTGCCCGCACGGGCAGCAGCGTTCTCGGCGCGGACCTCGGCGATGTTCTTGACGTCGCCCTTGTAGATCCAGACCTTCACGCCGATGCGGCCGAAGGTGGTCTTGGCCTCGAAGAAGCCGTACTCGACGTTCGCGCGCAGCGTGTGCAGCGGCACACGACCCTCGCGGTAGAACTCCGAGCGGGACATCTCGGCGCCGCCGAGACGGCCGCCACACTGGATCTTGATGCCCTTGGCGCCGGCCTTCATGGCGGACTGCATGCTCTTACGCATGGCCCGACGGAAGGAGACGCGGGAGGACAGCTGCTCGGCAACGGCCTGGGCCACGAGCTGAGCGTCGACCTCGGGGTTCTTGACCTCGAGGATGTTCAGCTGGACCTGCTTGCCGGTGAGCTTCTCGAGGTCGCCGCGGATGCGGTCGGCCTCGGCGCCACGGCGGCCGATGACGATGCCGGGACGCGCGGTGTGGATGTCCACCCGCACGCGGTCACGGGTGCGCTCGATCTCAACCTTCGAGATGCCGGCGCGCTCCATGCCGGACGTCATCATCCGACGGATGGCGACGTCTTCCTTGACGTAGTCCTTGTACAGCTTGTCGGCGTACCAGCGGGACTTGAAGTCCGTGGTGATACCGAGTCGGAACCCGTGCGGGTTTACCTTCTGGCCCATTACCGGGTTCCTTCCTTGCTGCTGACGACCACGGTGATGTGGCTGGTCCGCTTGCGGATCCGGTAGGCACGGCCCTGAGCACGCGGTCGGAACCGCTTCAGGGTCGGGCCCTCGTCCACGTACGCCTCGCTGATGAACAGCGACGAAGCGTCCGTGTGGTCGTAGTTGTGCGCGGCGTTGGCAATGGCGCTGTCCAGCACCTTGCCGACCGGCACGCTCGCGGCCTGCGGGGCGAAACGCAGGACCGCCTGAGCCTCCGTGGCGTCCATGCCACGGATGAGGTCCACCACGCGGCGGGCCTTCATGGGCGTGACGCGGATGTACCGCGCCTGGGCCCTGGCTTCCATGGTTGTCCCTTCGGTGTAAGTCATAGTCGTTCCACCCCGCGGTTAGCGGCGCTTCGACTTCCGGTCGTCCTTGACGTGGCCGCGGAAGGTGCGAGTCGGCGAGAACTCGCCGAGCTTGTGGCCGACCATCGACTCGGTGACGAACACCGGGATGTGGGTCTTGCCGTTGTGCACCGCGATCGTGTGGCCGAGCATGGCCGGGATGATCATCGAGCGACGGGACCAGGTCTTGATGACGTTCTTGGTGCCGGCTTCGTTCTGGGCGTCCACCTTCTTTACGAGGTGGTCGTCGACGAAGGGCCCCTTCTTGAGACTGCGCGGCATCTAAACCCGCTCCTAGCGCTTCTTGTTCGTCTTGCGGCGGCGGACGATGTACTTGTTGCTCGCCTTCTTGGGAGAACGAGTACGACCCTCCTTCTGACCCCACGGGGAGACCGGGTGGCGACCACCGGAGGTCTTGCCCTCACCACCACCGTGCGGGTGGTCAACCGGGTTCATCGCCACACCGCGAACGGTCGGGCGAACGCCCAGCCAGCGCTTACGGCCGGCCTTGCCCCAGTTGATGTTCGACTGCTCGGCGTTGCCGACCTCGCCGATGGTGGCGCGGCAGCGGACGTCGACCAGGCGGATCTCGCCGGACGGCATACGCAGGTGGGCCATCTGGCCCTCCTTGGCGAGCAGCTGCACGGAGGCACCCGCGGAACGGGCGAACTTCGCGCCACCGCCGGGACGGAGCTCGATCGCGTGGATCGTGGTACCGACCGGGATGTTGCGCAGCGCCAGGTTGTTGCCGGGCTTGATGTCGGCCGTGGGGCCGTTCTCGACCCGGTCACCCTGCGACAGGCCACGCGGGGCGATGATGTAGCGCTTCTCGCCGTCCACGTAGTGGAGCAGCGCGATGCGCGCGGTGCGGTTCGGGTCGTACTCGATGTGAGCGACCTTGGCCGGCACGCCGTCCTTGTCGTGACGACGGAAGTCGATCACGCGGTAGGCACGCTTGTGGCCACCGCCCTGGTGACGGACGGTCACACGACCGGTGTTGTTACGGCCGCCCTTGCTGTGCAGGGGGCGGACCAGCGACTTCTCCGGCGTGGACCGCGTGATCTCGACGAAGTCGGCGACGGAGGAGCCACGGCGGCCCGGCGTCGTCGGCTTGTACTTGCGGATTCCCATTTCTCAGTCCTCGTCCGATTCCGGACGACTCGACCGCCGTCAGGCGGTCGGGCCGCCGAAGATGTCGATACGGTTGCCCTCAGCAAGGGTCACGATGGCGCGCTTGGTGTTGGCGCGCTTGCCGAAACCGGTGCGGGTGCGCTTGCGCTTGCCCTGACGGTTGATCGTGTTGACCCCGGTGACCTTGACCGAGAAGACCGCCTCGACGGCCTGCTTGATCTGGGTCTTGTTGGCGCCGGGCGCGACGATGAACGTGTACTTGTTCTCGTCCAGCAGGGCGTAGCTCTTCTCCGAGACAACCGGCTTGACGAGAATGTCGCGCGGGTCCGAGAAGGTCTTGCTGGTGACGACGGCCTCAGTCATCAGGCGTCGCTCCCTTCGGTCTCAGCGGTCTGGGGGCCAGACACGAAGGACTCGAGGGCGGCCTTGGTGAAGACCACGTCGTCGGAGACGATCACGTCGTACGTGTTCAGCTGGCCCGGCTCCAGGATGTGAACCTGGGGCAGGTTGCGGGCGGAGAGCCACGCGGCCTCGTCGGAGCGCTCGGCGACCAGGAGCAGGTTCTTGCGCTCCGAGATCTTGCCGAACAGCGTCTTCGCAGCCTTGGTGGAGATCGCGCCCTCGACCACGCCGGTGACGACGTGGATGCGGGAGTGACGCGCCCGGTCCGAGAGGGCACCGCGCAGGGCGGCGGCCTTCATCTTCTTCGGGGTGCGCTGCGAGTAGTCACGCGGCACGGGGCCGTGGACGACGCCACCACCGGCGAACTGCGGGGCGCGGGTCGAACCCTGACGGGCGCGGCCGGTGCCCTTCTGGCGGTAAGGCTTCTTGCCACCACCGCGGACTTCGCCACGGGTCTTGGTCTTGTGCGTGCCCTGGCGGGCAGCGGCCAGCTGGGCGACGACGACCTGGTGGATCAGCGGAACGCTGGTCTTCGCGTCGAAGATCTCCGCGGGGAGCTCGACGGTCCCGGCCTTGTCGCCTGCCGGCGAAAGGATGTCAATGGTGCTCATCGGTTACCTCAGGCCCCCTTGGCCGCGGTACGGACCAGGACGAGGCCGCCGTTCGGACCGGGGACCGCGCCCTTGATGAGCAGCAGACCCTTCTCCGCGTCAACGGCGTGGACGGTCAGGTTCTGGGTGGTGACCCGCTCGTTGCCCATGCGGCCCGCCATGCGGAGGCCCTTGAACACGCGGCCCGGGGTGGCGCAGCCACCGATGGAACCGGGCGAGCGGTGCTTGCGCTGGGTGCCGTGTCCGGCGCCCAGGCCACGGAAGTTGTGGCGCTTCATGACACCGGCGAAGCCCTTGCCCTTGCTCTTGCCGGTGACGTCGACCTTGACGCCCGCCTCGAAGACCTCAGCGGTGATCTCCTGGCCGAGGGTGTACTCGGAGGCGTCAGCGGTGCGGAGCTCCACCAGGTGGCGGCGCGGGGTGACGTCGGCCTTGGCGAAGTGGCCCTTGAGGGGCTTGTTCACCTTGCGCGGGTCGATCTCGCCGAAGGCGATCTGGACCGACTCGTAGCCGTCGATGTCGTTCGTGCGGACCTGGGTGACGACATTGGGCCCAGCCTTGACGACGGTCACCGGGACAACCCGGTTGTTCTCGTCCCAGACCTGGGTCATGCCGAGCTTCTCGCCCAGGATGCCCTTGATGTTCTTAGCCATCTCGCGCGTCACCTCAGAGCTTGATCTCGATGTCGACGCCCGCCGGCAGGTCGAGACGCATGAGCGAGTCAACCGTCTTCGGCGTGGGGTCGAGGATGTCGATGAGGCGCTTGTGCGTGCGCATCTCGAAGTGCTCGCGCGAGTCCTTGTACTTGTGCGGCGACTTGATGACGCAGTACACGTTCTTCTCAGTGGGCAGCGGCACCGGGCCCGCGACCGACGCACCAGTGCGGGTCACCGTCTCGACGATCTTCTTCGCCGAGGAGTCGATGACCTCGTGGTCGTAGGCCTTGAGCCGGATGCGGATCTTCTGTCCCGCCATGGCTACTCAGTAGTCCTGTCTCTCGTAACGCTCTGGAACCCGATCGGCTGTGCGATGACACTGCCTTCCTCCGACCCACGCGGTCGGGCGTGTCGCAGTCCCTCTACGAAGAATTCCCGAAGGATTTCCCAACCAAGGGGTGCGGGCCCTGACGACCGCGTGCCGGGGGAGAAACACCCACCGGGTGCCTGGTCGGCACCCCGCTGACGCTTCCCGGAAGATTCCCGTACGTCCGCCCCTTAACAGGGGCGACGAGTACTGTGGGACTCGCTTCCGGTCCTCCCGGCGGGAGACGCGCAGCATCGGCACTCAACCGAGCAACCCCGACAGTCTGCCATACGGGGCCATGCGGCCGCCAATCGGGGCGGAAGACTGTACCCCACGTCACGTGGGGGTACACGCGGGGTTCGCTCAGCGTGGCTCCGAGTCGCGTCCCGGCACCCCGAATTCCGTCAGGTTCGGGAGCTCGTGGCGCACTCCTGGGGGAGGGCGGCGAGGCTCTTGCTGCGGTCGTACGGGTCGACGACCTGGCCTTCGGAGCCGGGGTCGGGATCGGCGACGAGGTCTTCGGTGAACTCGGGGCGGAAGAAGCCGGCGGCCGGGCGGTCGCAGGCGCTGTTGCCGGCGTTGGAGCTCCAGGCGACGACCGAGAGGCTGCCCTTGGTGACCACGTAGCGGGCCGGGTCGGGCAGGGCGAAGGTGATCTCCCGGCGGACGATCGTCCGGGCCACCTCGTCCGCGCCGGGACGGGTCTTCACCAGGGGGTAGACGAAGGTGTAGTCGGTGTGGACGAGCACCTCCCCGGCGCGCTCGCCCTTCTCGACGGTCATCCGTCCGCGCGTCTTGACGACCTGTCCCACGGGGCGGACCTCGGCCGGGTCGAACCGGCTGAAGAGCAGGGTCGGGTCCTTCTCCTCGGTGGGGGTGACCAGCGCCTTCTCCATGACGGAGAGCACGTCCGGCTGCTCGGGGTCCAGCAGCTCCAGAGCCGCGGTGGGCCGACCGCCCTTGACGGTGACCGGATCGATGTTGGCGGCGACAAGGAAGGTCTTGACCGTGCGCAGCGCATCGGCGACCTGCGCCTTCGACATCCAGCCGACGGCCTTGGCCGGCGGTGCCTGGATGCCGGCGGCCCCGTCGGCCCAGGCGGCGGCCGGCGAACCCTTGAACGGCTCCTTGAGCGTCGGCCGGTCGGGGATCACCTCCTCCGGCGGCGCCTGCGAGGGCCGCGCGGTCTCCGCGGCGAGCGGCTCGGGGGCCAATCCCTCCCGCCCGGGTATCAGATCGGGCCGCAGCACCAGCACGGCGAGCCCGACCGCCACCACCCCGAACGCCGCTCGGGCCGTCCGTACGGTTCCGGATGTCCCCTGCTACCTCATGTCCCCACCCCTTGTTCTGCGGAGCCATGACAGGAATCGGCCCCGCTTGTCGCGCGCAGGAGCGTCTCATACCGCCTGGTGAGAGCCCCGCGCGGGCCTCGGGAAGCGGCAGGCGTGGGACCGTGGAGGAGGAGGCGTCCGATGCGTACCAGTGACGAGATCTACCACCGGGTCCTGTGGGATCCCCGCTTCGATCCGGACCGGTTCGTGATGGGGATCGGCCAGCGGGGCGCGCCGCCCGCGCGGATGCCGCTGGGGGACTTCGAGCCCGGTGGGGAGATTCCCTGGCATCGGGTGCTGTTCTTCGAGGCGGACGGGGAGGTCGTCTGGGACCGGGCCGCCGGGGTGGACCGGATGGACAAGAGCGGGGCCGGGCGGGTGCCGGGTGTCGTGGAGCCGCGGCGGGAGGGTGCGGGCGAGGTGCTAGCCGTGCGGCCGACGTCCCGTACCGCGGTCGCCTGGATTCCGCCCGACCGGCTGTGGCCGCTCGTCCAGCACATCCGGCGGGACCACGACCGCCAGATCCACCGCTGGCCGCCGCATGTCAACGTCCTCTTCGGCTTCGTACCGGAGTCCGACTTCCCGCGGGCCGCCCCGCTGCTGTCCGCCGCGGCCACCGAGGCTCCGCCCTTCACGGCGCGGCTGGAGGGCGTGCACTGGTTCGGGCACCGGGACGACGCCACGGTCTGGCTCGACCCGGCCGCCGCGGGCGACGAGCCCTGGGCGCGGCTCCGCCAGGCGCTGGAGTCCCGCTTCCCGCTCTGCGTGGGGCGCTCCGGGGGCTTCACCCCGCATCTCTCCCTGGGCCGGTCCCGCGACCCCCAGCGGCTCGCCACTCACTGCGAGGACCTGCTGCCCCCCGCGTCGGTCCGGATCACCGAGCTTGTCCTGCTCTCCCGCCGCGCGGAGGAGCCGATGCGGGTACGGGCGACGCTGGCCCTGGGCAGCGGTGAGCTGCGGTGGAGGCCCGAGGAAAGCTGAGCCGGAAGTGACGCGAAATTCGCGTTCCCCAGGCAACCTGCTCCCCTTCCGGGCCGTCTAGAAGAGCGCGGCCCGGCCCCTCGACCGGCCAGGGCCCGCCTTTGGGGATCAGGGGTAACGCAGCAGGGGGGCGTGGTCACGCCGGACGCTGCGGGGGAAGCGGACGGAGCTGGCGTACAAGTGAAGAAGACACCTGTGTCCGGGCTGCGTGCTGCCCTGCGCCGCCGCAGCGTGCTCGCGTCCGCCGCGGCGCTCGGCGTGGCCGGCCTCGCAGGGTGCTCGGTGCCCGCCCCGCGGCGGCGCGGGCCGATGGCCGATCCCGCTCCGGGCCTGCCGATCGCCAGCGCCCGCCACGCTCAGCTGATGCAGATAGCCGCCCACCCGGACGACGACCTGTACTTCATGAACCCGGACACCCAGCGGATGCTGGACGGCGGGATACCCCTGGTGTCGGTCTACGTCACCGCCGGTGAGCACGACGGCAAGAACCACATACCGGGGAAGCCCGACACCCCCGCCGACCAGCCCGCCTACTCCTCCGCCCGGCACCAGGGCCTGCGCCAGGCGTACGCGACGCTCCTCGGCCTCGACAAGTTCACCCCCTGGCAGAAGGGCGTGATCACGCTCGCCGGGGACCGCAAGGCCGAGATCAACACCCTCACCAACGGCACCCGCCGGGTCGAGCTGATCTTCCTGAACCTGGCGATGCACGCCCCCCGCCGCTACATGGCCCTCCCGGCGCTGTGGAAGGACCGGGCGCTGGGCCTGCGGACCGTGGTCGCCGCCGACTCCCCCGTCCGCCGCGCCGACACCTACGACTACGACCAGCTCATCAACGTGCTGGTCGGGCTGATGGAGCGGTACCGCCCGACCGTGATCCACACGCTGGATCCGGACCCGGACATCCAGCACAGCGACGAGGCGACCCGCAAGAAGGACAGCGAGCAGCCCGGCTACTCCGACCACGGCGACCACACCGCCGTCGCCTGCTTCAGCTGGGCCGCGATGGTCCGCTGGGTCGCCGACGCCAGCACCGGCGGCGGCACCGTCCCGGCGTTCACCGCCACCGCCTTCCGCGGCTACTACAACCGTCACTGGCCCAAGAACCTCCCGCCGCAGACCCTCAAGGAGAAGGCGGCGCACCTCGTCCCGTACGGCGGCGATCCGGCCTGGGAGTGCGGCAACGCCTCGGGCTGCGGCGACTACATGGTCGGCGGCGTCCGCCCGCTCACCAACAAGAAGGGCTGGGTACGGGCCACCCACTACCGCTACCCGAGCGCCGGACCGGTCGCGGCCACCGAGACGGACGGCAGGCTGTCGGTCTACGGCGTCCTCGGGCTGCGCGCAGTGCGCTGGCGGGAGACCGAACCGGGCAGCGGGCAGTGGACGGAGCCGGACGACCTCGGCGGCGGGCCGCTGGCGCCCGCCCTGGGCGCGGCGACCCTCGAGGACGGGCGGAAGCTGCTGTTCGGGCTGCGGTTCGAGGCCCTCGGCGGTCACGGCGGCGCGAACAAGCGCGAGATCGTCTGCCTGGAGCAGCGCTCCCCCGGTGGCGCCTTCCTGCCGTGGAAGGGCCTGGGCAATCCGGAGCGCGGCGCCGACCGGGGCCGGCGCATCGGTGTGCCGGTGGCCGTGGCGGGCTCCGACGGCCGGGTCCATCTCTTCGTACGCAACGCCGACAAGGGTCTCTCCACGCGCGTACGGGACACCTCGGGTGTCTGGGGCGGCTGGCGCGACCTCGGCGGCGAGGAGGTCCAGGACGGGCTGTGCGCCGTGGTCGACGCGGCCGGGCTCGTGCATGTCTTCGCGGCCGGCCGGGAGTCGGTGCACCGCTGGTCGCAGAAGACCGCGCGGGGGCCGGTGGAGTTCGCCTCCGACGCGGGGCTGCCGCTCCCCGGCGACCCGGTGGCCGCGGTCCCCTCCGGTGACTCGCTGGCGCTGTTCTACCGGCGCCCGGCGACCAAGGAACTCGCCTCGGTCCGGGTCGGCGGCGGCGGCTCGACGCCTGCCACGCGGTTCGACGGGTACGGGCCGGTGGCCGCGGCGGCGGTGCCGGGCGGGACCGTCCTTCTCGGCAAGGATCTGCGGGGCCGCGTCCAGCTGCGCCGGGACGGCCGGCTGCATACCCGTACCCAGGGCACCGTGGCGCTGGAGACCGCCGCCCTGCACGTACGCGGTACGACGGTCACCGCCGTCGGTCTCGGTCCGGACGCCCAGCCGTGGGCGTGGGCCCCGGCCTCGGGGACGGCCGGCTGACGTCTTTCGCATGGCCCGGCCGGGACATGCGAAAGGACCCCGCACCTCTCGGTGCGGGGCCCTTTGCTTGGTGCTCAGCGAGCTACCAGGTCAATCACCAGGAAATTACTTGGTGATCTTGACGACCTGGCCGGCGCCCACAGTCCGGCCACCCTCACGGATGGCGAACTTCAGGCCCTCCTCCATGGCGACCGGCTGGATCAGCTGGACGGTCATGGAGGTGTTGTCGCCCGGCATGACCATCTCGGTGCCCTCGGGGAGGGTCACGACGCCGGTCACGTCCGTGGTACGGAAGTAGAACTGCGGGCGGTAGTTGTTGAAGAACGGGGTGTGACGGCCACCCTCGTCCTTCGACAGGATGTAGGCCTGGGCCTCGAACTCGGTGTGCGGCGTGACCGAACCGGGCTTGATGATGACCTGGCCGCGCTCGACGTCCTCGCGCTTGATGCCACGGAGGAGCAGACCGACGTTCTCACCGGCCTGGCCCTCGTCGAGCAGCTTGCGGAACATCTCGATGCCGGTGACCGTGGTGGTGGTCTTCTCGGTCTTGATACCGACGATGTCGACGGTCTCGTTGACCTTGAGGACACCACGCTCGATACGGCCGGTGACGACGGTGCCACGACCGGTGATCGTGAAGACGTCCTCGATCGGCATCAGGAACGGCTTGTCGACGTCACGCTCGGGCTGCGGGATCGCCTCGTCGACGGCGGCCATCAGGTTCAGGACCGACTGGCCCCACTCCTTGTCGCCCTCGAGCGCCTTGAGCGCCGAGACCTTTACGACCGGCAGGTCGTCGCCCGGGAACTCGTACTCGGAGAGGAGCTCACGGACCTCGAGCTCGACGAGCTCCAGGATCTCCTCGTCGTCCACCATGTCGGCCTTGTTCAGGGCGACGACGATGTACGGAACGCCGACCTGGCGGGCCAGGAGCACGTGCTCCTTGGTCTGCGGCATCGGGCCGTCGGTGGCGGCGACCACGAGGATGGCGCCGTCCATCTGCGCGGCACCCGTGATCATGTTCTTGATGTAGTCCGCGTGACCGGGGCAGTCGACGTGCGCGTAGTGACGCGACTCGGTCTGGTACTCGACGTGCGCGATGGAGATGGTGATACCGCGCTGGCGCTCCTCAGGAGCCTTGTCGATCTGGTCGAAGGCCGAGGCCTCGTTCAGGTCCGGGTACGCGTCGTGCAGCACCTTGGTAATGGCGGCCGTGAGGGTCGTCTTACCGTGGTCGATGTGACCGATGGTGCCGATGTTGACGTGCGGCTTAGTCCGCTCGAACTTCGCCTTCGCCACTGGGGTCCTCCTGTGGAGTGGTTCTGAACGCCTTGCTTCATCGGCGCCAGGTGATCTTTGCTGGAAAGCCCGGGGCCCGGGGCACTCCGCCACTGTTGTGTCGGAATGCCCCAGCAGGCTCCGGAGTCAAGCCTAAAGCGTGAACTCGGGTGAGTTACTCGCCCTTGGCCTTCGCGATGATCTCCTCGGCGACGTTCCGCGGAACCTCGGCGTAGGAGTCGAACTGCATCGAGTAGCTTGCGCGACCCGACGTCTTGCTGCGGAGGTCGCCGACGTAGCCGAACATCTCCGAGAGCGGCACCAGACCCTTGACGATCCGGGCGCCCATACGCTCCTCCATGGCCTGAATCTGACCACGGCGGGAGTTGATGTCGCCGATGACCTCGCCCATGTAGTCCTCGGGCGTGGTGACCTCAACGGCCATCATCGGCTCGAGCAGCACGGGGCTGGCCTTGCGCGCGGCCTCCTTGAAGGCCTGCGAACCGGCGATCTTGAACGCGAGCTCGGAGGAGTCGACCTCGTGGTAGGCACCGTCGATGAGGATGACGCGGACGCCAGTCATCTCGTAGCCGGCCAGGATGCCGAACTGCATGGCCTCCTGCGCACCCGCGTCCACCGAGGGGATGTACTCCTTGGGGATGCGGCCACCGGTGACCTTGTTCACGAACTCGTAGGAGGCGTCGCCACCCTCGATCGGCTCGATCGCGATCTGCACCTTGGCGAACTGACCGGTACCACCGGTCTGCTTCTTGTGGGTGTAGTCCACGCGCTCGACGGCCTTGCGGATCGTCTCGCGGTACGCGACCTGGGGCTTGCCGACGTTGGCCTCGACCTTGAACTCACGGCGCATACGGTCGACCAGCACCTCGAGGTGCAGCTCGCCCATACCACCGATGATGGTCTGGCCGGTCTCCTCGTCCGAGTGAACCTGGAAGGAGGGGTCCTCCTCCGCGAGACGCTGGATGGCAACACCCAGCTTCTCCTGGTCACCCTTGGACTTGGGCTCGATGGCGACCTGGATGACCGGGGCCGGGAAGTCCATGGACTCCAGGATGACCTGGTCCTTCTCGTCGCACAGCGTCTCACCGGTCGTGGTCTGCTTCAGACCCATGACGGCGATGATGTCGCCCGCGCCCACCGACTCGATCTCCTCACGCTTGTTCGCGTGCATGCGGTAGATCTTGCCGATGCGCTCCTTCTTGCCCTTGACGGAGTTCATCACGGCAGTGCCGGACTCCAGGCGGCCCGAGTAGACCCGGACGAAGGTGAGCTTGCCGAGGTGCGGGTCGCTCATGATCTTGAACGCCAGCGCCGACAGCGGCTCGTCGTCGGACGGCTTGCGCTTGACGACGACCTCCGCGTCCTTGACGTCGTGGCCCTCGATGGCCTCGACGTCCAGGGGCGACGGCAGGTAGCGGATGACCGCGTCGAGCAGGGGCTGAACACCCTTGTTCTTGAACGCGGTACCACAGAACACCGGGGTGACCGTGGTGTCGCTGGACTTGCCGGAAGCGATCGTGATGCGGCGGATGGCCGCGTACAGCTGCTCCTCGGAAGGCTCCTGGCCCTCGAGGTACAGCTCCATGATCTCTTCGTCGTTCTCGGCGACCGTCTCGAGCAGCTTGCCGCGCCACTCGTCGGCGGCCTCGGTGTGCGTGGCCGGGATGTCGACGACGTCGTACATCTCGCCCTTGGCCGCTTCGGCGGACCAGACCAGGGCCTTCATGCGGACCAGGTCCACAACGCCCTTGAAGTCGGCCTCGGCACCGATCGGAAGCTGCATGACGATCGGGGTCGCGCCGAGGCGGTCCGAGATCATGTCGACGCAGCGGTGGAACTCCGCGCCGGTCCGGTCGAGCTTGTTGACGAAGCAGATGCGGGGCACGCCGTAACGGTCGGCCTGACGCCACACCGTCTCGGACTGCGGCTCCACACCGGCAACACCGTCGAACACGGTCACGGCGCCGTCGAGGACGCGGAGCGAACGCTCCACCTCGACGGTGAAGTCCACGTGACCGGGAGTGTCGATGATGTTGATGGTGTGATCGACGTCCTCGAGCGGCCAGTGACAGGTCGTCGCGGCGGACGTGATCGTGATGCCGCGCTCCTGCTCCTGCTCCATCCAGTCCATCGTGGCGGCGCCGTCGTGGACTTCACCGATCTTGTACGAAACACCGGTGTAGAACAGGATGCGCTCGGTGGTCGTCGTCTTGCCCGCGTCGATGTGGGCCATGATGCCGATGTTGCGCACCTTGGCCAGGTCAAGCGAAGTGGTAGCCATAAGGCTTCAGTCTTCTCTCGGTCTCGATGTGGGTGCGACTACCAGCGGTAGTGCGCGAAGGCCTTGTTGGACTCGGCCATCTTGTGCGTGTCCTCACGCTTCTTGACCGCAGCGCCGAGACCGTTGGAGGCGTCGAGCAGCTCGTTCATGAGGCGTTCGGTCATGGTCTTCTCGCGGCGGGCGCGGGAGTAACCCACGACCCAGCGCAGCGCGAGGGTGGAGGCGCGACCGGGCTTGACCTCGATCGGCACCTGGTAGGTGGCGCCACCGACACGGCGGGACTTGACCTCGAGCGCCGGCTTGACGTTCTCGAGGGCGCGCTTCAGCGTGATGACCGGGTCGTTGCCGGTCTTCTCGCGGAGGCCTTCCATGGCGCCGTACACGATCCGCTCGGCGGTGGAGCGCTTGCCGTTCAGCAGGATCTTGTTGATGAGCGAGGTCACCAGAGGAGAGCCGTAGACCGGGTCGATGATGACCGGGCGCTTCGGGGCGGGGCCCTTACGAGGCATTCTTACTTCTCCTTCTTGGCGCCGTAGCGGCTGCGGGCCTGCTTGCGGTTCTTGACACCCTGGGTGTCGAGGGAACCGCGGATGATCTTGTAACGAACACCCGGCAGGTCCTTCACACGGCCACCACGCACGAGCACGATGGAGTGCTCCTGCAGGTTGTGTCCCTCACCCGGAATGTAGGCCGTGACCTCGATGCCGGAGGTCAGACGCACACGCGCGACCTTCCGCAGGGCCGAGTTCGGCTTCTTCGGGGTGGTCGTGAACACACGCGTGCAGACGCCGCGGCGCTGAGGGGAACCCTCGAGTGCGGGCGTCTTGTTCTTCTCGACCTTGTCCTGCCGGCCCTTACGGACCAGCTGCTGGATCGTAGGCACTACTTCTCCGGTTTCTGTGTGCCGTGTAGTAAAGCTAACCTGGAACGTTGCCGACCCACGCGGTCGGGTGTGTCGAATGCTGCGGATCCCCGCCCGAAGGCGAAAAGGGCGCAGATTACGGCGGCCGTTGGCGACTCGCCGTGCGGTTGAAGACACGCACGCGAGCCCAGGCACACCCCAGGCACAAGGTCTGAGCGTACCTATCGCATGGACTCCGGTCAAAACAAATGCCCGCGCGCAGCGGGCCCGGCCGACCTCGGCAGACGCGCCCGGACGCGGTCCGCGCGCGGGCCTCAGACCACGTCGTCGTCCGGCGCCCCGGGGGCCGGGGGGCGGTTGGCGGACGGGTCGCGCCTTGGTCGCGGGAGACCGCTGAGCCTGGGGATGGTGGGCACCTTCGAGCGGCGGCTCTTGGGGACGAAGCCGGGCGGGGTGCTCCGTGGGGCCTCCGAGGCGCCTGTGGCGTCTGTGGCGCCCGTGGTGGACGAGGCCTGGGATGCAGCGGCTGCGTCGCCGTCGCCGGCTCCCGTGGCGGCCTCTCCGGCCGGGGGCGAAGGGGACTCCCCCGGGCTCCCCGGACCCGCCGGTCCTGAGGGGTCGCTGCCGACGTCGTCACCGGGCGCGCCCGTCGGCGTACGCCCCTTGGGGAAGGGGATGACGGCGGCCTGGCCCGGGATGCGGTCGACGAGCCGCAGTGTGCGGGCAGGCGTCAGCCGCGCCTGCTCCAGGGCGGGGGTGAAGTGGGCGGCGGCGTCGCGCCAGCCGTTGGCGTACGCGGTGTACTCCCGGCGTTCGATCTCCTCGCGGAGCACGACGGCGACCTCGTCGGGGGCATGGTCCTCCAGCAGTCTGCCGAGTAAAGCCAGGAGGCCGGGGAGGTCGTCCGGCGGTATCCGTGCGTCTTCCCCGCCCGGCGGATGGTCGTCGACCGGGGCGGGGCCCGGTGCGCCGTCGGCGGCGTCGCGACTGTCGCCCGAGGGCAGGGAGCGCTCGTTGCCCTCGGCCATGCGTATTTCTCTCTCGCGTCCCATCGCTGCCAATCCCGCCCATGGCGTCGGAGGCACACTTCGGCGACGCGTCCGGCCTGGCGGCGCCGGCGTGTGCGGCTCTTGGGGGGTGTACAGCCTGTGTAAGTGTGGGGGGACAGGCCGTGACAGTTTACTGGGACCCGAGGGAGGCGGCCGTTCCGGACGCCCTTCCCCGTACGCCGCCCTCGGGGCGGGAGCGCCCGGCGCGTGAAGCGGAGCGGTCAGTCCTTGGCGAGCGATTCGCGGCGGACCGGAGACGCGGACAGGAACTGGCCCGCGACCTTGATGAACATCTCCCGCTGGTCGGCGGGTACGCCGAGCCCGGCCGCGGCCTCCTCCAGCGTCATCCGGCGCTCCCCCGCGTCGGCCGGGGACGCGGCGGCGACCCGCGGCAGCGGCAGGTCGTCCTCGGTCAGCCGGCCGGACCGGATGAGCATGTCCCGCACCGGCACGTCCAGGACGTGCGCGAGACGGCGGGTCGTCTCCAGGTCCGGCATGCTCTGCCGCTGCAGCAGGCGGGTGATGGCGGCGCGGTGCACCCCCGCTTCGTCCGCGAGGCGGGACTTGCCACCGCCGCGCGGGCTGTCGATGTCGTAGCCGCGACGGCGAATCAATTCCTCGATCCAGGCGGCGAACTGTTCCAGATCACTGGCGGTCATGGCTGGTCGCCTCCCTCCAAAGCGATGCCCAGCTTATCGCGCTTGCGCGCACGGAATTACGTGCTCCTGCGCGCGCACGGTGTCGATTCCGCGAAGGTGGCGAACTTTTGAGTTGCGTGCGAGCGCGCAACATGCCAGTGTGCGTGTTCGCAACCGCCCTTCGGGGCGGTACGAGTCGTCCGATCGCCGCCCGAGACAGGAGCGCCGCCATGCCGTCCGCACCAGCCCTGCCGTTGTCCGAGGTCGTGGAGTTCTTCGGCTGGCGGGCCGCCGCCGCGTGCTCGGGGCTGCCCCCGCAGGTGGTCTTCAGCAAGCGGGAGAACGAGGCCCGGCCTGCGCTGATGGCCTGTGAGCGGTGCCCGGTGGTGCGTCGCTGCGAGGAGGCGGTGGCCCCGGCGGAGAGCTTCTTCGACGGGGTGAGCGCCGGGCGTCTGTGGCGCAACGGCCGTCCGGTCGTCCTCAAGGACGCCCGGCGGCGAGCCCGTGGCGCGGCATGACGGCCACCCCCGCCGGTTCGTTGCGCCTGCGCGCGCATGCCGTTTGAGCCGTACGGCATCGCGTGCGCACGAAATGACTGAATACGTACTAAGGACTACGCCAGAGGCTCGCTCCACAACGCCCTGTGACGTAGACGCGTCTCGTACGGGTCATGCCTCGCCGGCCGACTTCACCTCCGCTTCACCACAGCCGCACCTGCCGCACCTGGGAGGCACCTTGTCCACGCCAGCCGCATCCGCATCAGCAGCAACCGAGCCCGCTTCTGTTCCCTCGCCTTCCCCCTCGCCCTACCCCTCCGGATCCGACGTGAAGACCGACCTGAAGACCGTGCGGGATGCCGCCCTGTGGATCGAGGCGCTCCTCAAGCAGTTCCCCGAGCTGCTGACCGAGCTGGCCCCGGGCCGCCCGTCCGCCGCCCCCGGCGAGCGGCGCGCGCCATCCCCCGAGCTCGACCGGCGCATCCGTGAGGAGAGGCGGGACTCCCTGCTCGCCCAGCAGCGGCACGGCACGGCCGTACCGGGATACTCGGCCGCCCCACTGCGGCTCCATGTCTCCGACGCCATCCGGGACATCACCGACGGGGTGATCGAGCTGGACGAGGCCGTCCACGACAAGCTGGGCCTCGGCCGCCCGCGCCACGCGCGCGTGCCGCAGCGGCTGATGCGGATCGCCGGTCTCCTTGCCCAGGTCGCCGCCCATCCGGCGCTGGCCGCGCACGTACGGGACGAGTCCCGGCGGATGGCCCGGCGGTGCGCCCGGGTGCTGGGCGACTCGGAGACGATGGTCCGCGTGCGGGGCCGCTGCCCGTGGTGCGACTCGGTCTCCCTGCGGGCGTTCCCGGCCCGGCGCGCGGTGCTGTGCGTGAACCCGGCGTGCCGCTGCGCCGACGAGGAGTGCGACTGCCGTACGGATCCGGCGTACCGGCACGTGTGGCACGAGGGCGACTGGGAGGCCCTGGCGGGCGCCGCCGGGGCGGACCGCGCCGAGATCGACGCGTCGATGGACGAGTCCGCCACCCCCCTGCGTTCGAACGAAGGAGCCCGCCGATGACGATCCTCGCCGCCGACACCCTGATCAACGGCGCCCTTGCCGCCACGGAGGCCGGAGTCGTGCCCGCCACGATCCGCAAGTGGGTCCAGCTCGGTCATCTAATACCGGCCGGACGTCAGGGCCGGGCACAGCTGTACCGGCTGGAGGACGTGTTCGCCGCGGAGCGCGCCACGCGGCGCAGGCCCGTGGAGAAGAGGCCGTAGAAGGAGCAGGGACGTACGGGAAGAGGACGTACGGGAAGAGGCGGTCGCCCCGAGGGGCGGCCGCCTCTTTCGTATGCCGTGCGGTCCCGGTCTCACGGTCACCCGTCCCCTTCGGGTCGTATGTGCACCACCCGCGCGCCGCCGGGTTCGGGACGGCCGGCCCCGATGTGGGCGACCGCCTCCTGCCAGCCGCCGGTGAAGCCGCGCATCTCCGCCTCGACGGCGATGCGCGCGCCCACCTTGCCGACGACGGCGGTGAGGGTCCGGGCCATGTCTCCTGTGTAGGTCCCGGCCTCCCCCGCCTCCGCCGCGACCTCGACGGCGGCCGCGACCACATCGGTCAGCCGCTCATGAGCACTGCCGGCACTCCTGACCACGCGCACCTGCCGTTCCCTGTCCGCACAACGAGCTGACATCGACTCACCGCACCTATCGAATCTCTGTTCGAAGTATCGAGAGTAACGCCCCGTGGCCGCGTGACACCACTCCAAAGACATATGCCGAGTGCGCTCTCGCACGCACTAGTTGCGCTCTCGCACGATCTGAATCACAATAGGTGCACCGGCGGAGCTGTGCCCGCATCCCTCCAAGGGCCCGGCTCCGCCGCCTCGCGTCCGGGCGGTGCCCCGCAGGCCCCGCGCGCCGGCGGCCGGCTCCCTCCCCAGGCCGCCTCCGGCGCGCCGAGTGCGCCGCGGGCACCGCCCGTACGCCGTCAGCCCCCGTACGAACAGGAGTGATTCCCCGTCATGAGCTCAGCCCCGAGCACCTTCCCCGATGTGGAGGCCATCGTCGTGGACCTCCTCTCCGACCGTCCGGAGCTGGCGGGCGCGATCGTGGACGAAACCCCGCCGGCCGGCTTCAACGGCACCCAGCGGGCCGTGATCGTCTCCCGCCGCGGCGGCGCCTGGATCGACGATCTCCACATCGACCGGCCCATGATCGAACTGGAGGTGTACGGCCCCGACAAGACGGCCGCGCACGTCCTGGCCAACGCGGCCCGCGCGGTGCTCCTGCAGAGCGCCGGCACGGTGTTCGGCACCTCGGTCATCACCGACGTCGCCGAGGCGGACGGCCCTCGCTGGCTGCCGGACTACGTCTACACCGCCGCGAACCGCTACCTCTGCGTGATCCAGCTCTCCGTCCGTACGGGCTGACGCCCCGCCCGTACGCCACGGACCGTACGGGCCCTCTTCCGGCCCGTACCCACAGACCAGGCCTCGCCGATCCCGGCGGGGCCTTTGCCGTACCCACGGCACCCACCGATGCACCACACCATCCCTTTGAAGGAGCACAACATGGCAGGCAACTCCGCGTCCGAGATCCGCGTCGCAGGCACCGGACGTGTCCTGGTCGCCCCGCTGGGCGCCGCCCTCCCGACCACCTTCTCCGCCAACCCCTCCACCGACTGGGGCAGCAGCTGGGTGGACCTCGGGTACACCACGACCGACGGCGTGACCTTCTCCAAGAAGGACAAGCTCGACCCGGTCGAGACGTGGCAGTCGATCAGCCCGGCGCGGTTCGTCTACTCGGACCGTGACCTGACGCTGAAGTTCTCGATGCTGCAGTTCAACGAAGACACGCTGCCCTTCTTCATGGGCGGCAGCAAGGCCGACATCGTCTCCGGCGGCACCTCCAACCCGGGCGTCTTCACCTTCGACGTCCCGGACGGTCCGACCTTCGACGAGCGCGCCCTGGGCCTGGAGTTCACCGACGGCACGAACGTGACGTACCGCTTCGTCATCCCGCGCGGCCAGGTCACCGCCACCGACGACATCAAGCTCGCCCGCAAGGCGGCCGCGTCGCTCGGTGTCACCTTCACCGCGCTGTCGGCCGGTGACGGCGAGCCGCTCGCCACCTTCGTCATGAAGGACCCGGCGTACGCGACCGCCACCGCGCCCACCGCCTAAGCACCACCCCGCGCCGGGGCGGAAGCCCCCGTGGCCCCGCCCCGGCGCACCGCTCCACATGCACAGCCTTCACATCTGAGTCGCAGAGATACGGAGACATCCCATGGCCTCGTTCAACGTCAACGCCGCCCGCGCCCAGCGCCTGGAGGCCCTCGGCACGCACTGGTCGTTCGAGCTGGACGGCGAAACCTTCGAACTGCCGACCGAGCTCACCCGTGGTGCCGCCGGTGGGCTGAAGGACCTCGACGACAACGACGTCGACGGACTGCTCCGCCTGCTGATGGGTGAGGAGCAGTTCGCGCGCTTCGGGAAGCACGAGGTCACCATGCAGGACATCGCCGCCATCCTGGAGGCCTACGGCAAGGAGACCGGGCTCGGCCTGGGGGAAGACTGAGCCTCGACGCGTTCGTCACCGAACACGCCGAGGCCCTCGAGGCCGATCTGCTCCGGCACTACGGAGTGGACCTGCTGGACTGGTACCGGGGCGGGCTCTCCTCACGCCGGCTCGCGGTGCTCGTGAAGCACATGCCGCGCGACAGCGCCGTCTGCAGGGAACAGGACGGCGAGGCGGCGGAATGGTCGGTCACCGACTATCTGCTGGCCGCCCTCGTCGACCACATGGCGGCGGCGAACTGGATGTTCGCCTCCGTGCACTCGGACGAGGACTCCGACCCGCCTGAGCAGCCGGTCCCGGTCCCCCGACCGGGCGACCGGGAGCGTCAGGAACAGGCGCAACAGGCGCAACCGGAGGAGGCGGGGATCCCGGACCCAGCGGAACTGGGCCGCTTCTTCTCCTGAGTCATGCCCCGTGCCGCCGTCAGCCCAGCGACTTCTTCCGCCACCGGGAGAAGCGCCGGGCGACGGCGCGGTGGCTCCAGTCGGCACCGAAGTACACCGCGAGGTTGGGCAGTACACGCCCGCGATACAGGCCTTCCTGGGTCCAGAAGACTTCGCCGATCGCGTGCTCCCAGCCGAACAGCTGCCAGAACGCCGCGTGCTCGCCGGCGTCACGGATCGCCAGGACCATTTCCTCCTGGCCGAGCATGGTGTCCAGCTGAAAGATCACCAGAGGCGGTTCCGGCATCTCCTGGAGCATGGCGATCACCTGTCGCAGCGCTCCTCGCGGACGGCTGGACGAGGACTGCCCGGCCGCGAATGTCTGCTCCACGCGATTGGCCGGGCGCCTGTCTCCGAGGAAAGCCAGGCCGGTGTTCGCAATTGTCGCCCATTCATCGGCCCATTCCTCCACCGAGTCCGGCTCCACATGCGTGCGTACGACGATGCCGTCCTCCGCATGGCTGCCGTCGGCCGGATCGCCGTACAGAAGGACATCGACCCCAGCGCCCGGAGAGAACTTGTCGGCGACCCGGAGAGCCTGTCGGGCATGCCATGTCATTGCGTACTCGTGAGGCCCGAAGTATCTCGGAAGCGCGGTGGAGAGCGCCAGAACTACCGGCGCTGCGGCGGAAGTCATGCGGAGCACCATACCCTCACTGATCCCCCAGGAGAACCCGTATGGACGGATCCAGAAGCCTCAAAGAAATAGACAAGGACCTCGCCGTCCTCGAAGACGACAAAAAGAAGGACCCGAATTACAAGGAGATCCGGGAGTCCTACAGCAGAATTTCCCGGTCGATCACCGAGCTGAGCACCTCCCAGACCGGCATCAGCAAGACCATCAACGGCATCAGCGACACACAGAACAAGATCAGCAAGACGGTCAACGGGATGAGCTTCACCCAGGCCGGCATCAGCAAGACCGTCAACGGCATCAGCTCGACGCACAACGACATAAGCAAGACCGTCAACGGCATCAGCATCACCCAGAACGGCATCAGCAAGACCGTCAACGGCATCAGCATCACCCAGAACGATCAGAGTCTGACCGTCAACAGGTACAGCAAGACGGTCAACGACATGAGCGTCACCATCAACAACATGAGCCTTACCCTCTCCAAGTTGAGCGGTACGGCTTCTTACGCCTCCGTCACAGCGACCGCCGCCGCCGCGAGCTTCGCCGCATTGTCCATCGGCATTTCCCTGATCAAGGTGGATGAAAAGGGAATAACCATTCTCGGGGTGACTCGGGAATTCGTGTGGACGAACAAGCTTCTCGACAAGTGGGAGAAGTTCGCCCGCGAAAAGTGGAAGTGGATGGAGAACAAGTCCCAGCGAGAGAACCGGCTGGCTGCTGAGGCCGCGGAAAAGGAGGAGAAGAAGCAGCTCGACGATCTCAAGGAAGACGTAAGGAAGATCAAGGAGGCCCTCAGGCGTGCGGGTCAGTCCGCACAGACCCAGCGAACCAGGGAGTCCAGCCGGTTCAGCGGCGGCACCAACACGCGCGGCCTCGACACCACCAGCACCCTCGGCCCCACGGTCCGGGGCGTCGCCTCCGACGTCCGCATTCTCCGCAGCGCCGTCCACGAACTCGCCACCGCCTTCGCCTAACCGCGCATATCCCAAGGAGTCGCCATGTCGCTCGCTTCGGCAGCAACACGGGCCTCGGGCTCACTGAAACAGTTCAAGACCCAGGCCGACGCCTCGGCCCGCGCGGCCCAGAGCATCGGTCAGGGCGCCCGCACCGGGCAGAGCGGACTGACCGGACTGCGGTCCGCCGCCCAGGGCTCGACCCGTGAACTCAACAACCTCAAGTCCGCCGCCGACAAGGCCGACAAGTCCCTCGCGAAGGCCGGGAAGACCGGCACCACCAGCGGCAGCAAGATCGGCAACTTCAAGAAGGGCGCCGACAACGCCTCCAAGGGCATGAACGGCCTCAACAAGTCCATGAAGGGCAACTTCATCGCCCGGCTCATGGAACTGTTCATGCCGCTCATCGAGAAGGTGGTCGAGATGGCCACCCGCTCGAAGACCATGCAGAAGGTCCTCAAGGTGGCGTTCGACGCCATCAAGAAGGTCATCTCCTCCGTCATGAAGGCCATCGGGCCGATCATGAAGGCCGCCGGCAAGCTGATCAAAACGGTCTGGGACGGCATCAAGAAGGCGATCACGGTCGTCGTCAACGCCGTGTCCAAGGTGATCAGCACGACGTTCAACGCCATCAAGAAGGTCATCACCTCGGTGATGAACGGCGTGAAGTCCGTGATCTCCAGTGTCTGGAACGGCATCAAGAAGATCATCATGCCGGTCGTCAACTGGATCAAGGACGTCGTCCCGAGGGCCTTCACCGCCGTCAAGGACAAGCTGTCCAGCATCTGGGGCGGCCTGAAGGACATCGCGGGCAGGGCCTTCGACAAGATCAAGGGCGCCGTGAAGGGCCCGATCAACGCCGTCATAGGCCTGATCAACGGCGCGATCGGCAAGCTCAACGGCATCAAGGTCTCGATCCCCAGCTGGGTCCCCTTCGTCGGCGGCAAGACCTTCGGCGTCAGCCTGCCGAAGATCCCGCAGCTCGCCCAGGGTGGTGTCGTCCAGCCCCGCCGCGGCGGTGTCCACGCCATCGTCGCCGAGGCCGGTGAGGCCGAGGCCGTGCTGCCGCTGTCCAAGCTCGACCGGCTGCTGCGCCACACGGCCCGCGCGGCCCGCGCCCAGGCGGTCAACGCCGGGGCCGGCGCCACGCACGGCTTCCAGATCGAGAACTACTACGAGGCGTCCTCCAGCGACCTGCGGGAGACCGCCTCCGCCCTGTTGTTCCTGTCCAAGGCACGCGGATGAGTACGGCGGTCGCCGGGCCCGACGCCCTCGGGCTCGAACTCCGGAGCCTGACCCGGGCCTTGCAGCCCTTCCGCGGACAGATCCAGCCGGTCGCGCGCGCTCTGCGGAGCCTGAAGAGCGCCCCCGGCCGAGCGGCCACGGGCCTCGGCACGATCCGCTCCGGCGCCTCCTCCGCCGCCACCCAGCTCAAGCAGATCCGGAACCGGGCGGACGGCGCGGGCAAGTCGCTCACCAAGGTCGGCCGCACGGCCTCCACCGCCGCGAACGGCATCAAGAACGGCGGCTCGAAGACCAAGGGCGCGGCGGCGGGGCTGGTGTCGCTCGTTGCCGGCGCGGCCGGATTCGACAGCATCGCCGGCCTCCTCGGCCAGTTCATCGGCCCGATGTCCCAGGTCATGACCGTCCTCGGGATCGGCCTCGGCGCAGCCGCGGCCGCCATGACGGCCGCCAACGTCGCCATGCGCGCGAACCCGCTGGGCTTCCTCGCCGGAATCATCGTTCCGGTGCTGGCCGCGATCATCGAGTACGCCATGAACACCGAGACCGGCCAGAAGATCATGAAGCAGGTCTTCGACCACGTCCTGAAGATCTTCCAGCAGATCCTGAAGTTCCTCGGCCCGGTCGTCACCTTCTACGGCACGATCATCGGCACGTACTTCAAGGCCATGGGCGTCATCATGACGACCGTCGTCGAGGTCGTCGGCGCCGCCGTCTCCGGTGACTTCGGCAAGGCCAAGGGCGCCATCTCCCGGGCCACCGAGGCGCTCAGCAACCTCGTCCGGCGGCCGTGGAACGCGTTCAAGACCGTCATCCAGCCCGTCCTGGACTGGATCACCAAGAAGATCCCCGAGCAGTTCACCAAGGTGAAGGACGCCACGTCCAACACCCTCGGCGGCATCGGGGACTTCATGTCCACCGGCCTGCAGACGCTCGCGGGCGTGATCACCGGCCCCATCAAGGGCCTGATCGCCTTCGCCAACTGGGTCATCGACGGACTCAACAGCCTCAGCGGCGAGTTCCTCGGCAAGAAGTTCGGCGTCGAGCTCGACAAGATCCCGCAGCTGGCCGAGGGCGGCATCGTCGACCCCTCGCGCGACAACGCCTCCGCCGTACGGCCGCTGTCCTCGCTGGACCGGCTGCGCCCCGCCGAGGCCGGACACCGGGCGAGCGGCACCCCCCGCCCGCCCTCCCACCGCGCCCGACTGCACACCTACCGCGAACCGGAGGGCCGCAGCGCCCTCGCCATCGCCGAGGACCTGCTGTTCCTGCACCGGACCGCGGCATGACCACGGACTCTCCGCGGGCTCTCCGCGGGCTGAGCGCGGCCTGATGAAAGTGAGGTGACGGCCCGTCATGGCCGAGACCACAATCGCATACACGGACGAGACCGCACCCGGCTCACTGATCACCCGCGACGGGCAGATCCAGTGGGCCGGACTGCTGATGGGCCCCGGCACTCCGTACGAGATCGACCGTTCCGGCATCACCGGCTGGGACGACCTGCCCACCCTCGACACGGGTGACGTGCCCCGCCCCGACCAGCACGGCGCCTGGCCCGGCGCCGTCTGGGCGCAGCCCCGGCTCGTCACCGCCACCGTCTGGCTCTCGCCGGCCACCCTCGCCAAGGCCCTGGACACCAGCCTCGCCTTCCGCGCGGCCACCGGACCCGAGGGCGGCGAGCGCTGGCTCGCGGTGCGGCTGCACGGCGAGACCCTCGCGGTACGGGCCCGGGTCAGCCGCCGGGTCGTGCCGCAGGACCGGGCGTACGTACGGCACGGCCTGGGCAAGGCCAGCCTGCAGTGGACGGCGACCGACCCGCGCCGCTTCAGCACCACCCTGCGCGAGGGCCAGGCCGTCCTTCCGATACCCGAGCCCGGCCTGACCTGGGACAACGAGACCGGCAGCGGGCTTCCGTGGCCGCTGGACTGGGGCGGGGACGCCGAGGCCGGCAGTTTCACCGCCGTCAACGAGGGCGGCGCGGCCGCGCACCCGCTGATCGAGTTCCGCGGTCCCGTGCGCCGACCGACCCTGAGCCGGCTCAGTGACGGCCGCCAGCTCCAGTACGACATCGCGCTCGGCGCCGGTGAGGTCCTCACCGTCGACACCGAGGCGGGCACGGTCCTGCTCAACGGCACGGCGTCCCGGCTCTACACGGCGTCCCCGGCCTCGGCGCCCGAGCAGCTGTTCCGGCTGGAGCCCGGGCCTACCACGCTCGCCTTCCGCTCCGACGACGCGACACCCGACCCCGGGGCCTCGGTCACGGTCCGCTGGCGCGACTCCCACTGGTGACCGGCCCCGCAGCACCGACTTCCCGCACCGCATATTCCAGGAGGACCTCATGCCCGTACGCAGCGCATGGCTGATCAACCGCACCACGACCGACACCGGCCAGTCCCGCACCGACACCCGGCTCGCCCCCACCGGCACCATGGCCCCCACCGGCGCCCTGACCAGCACCTCCGGCATCATCCCGGGGTCGAAGGACGGCCGGTACGTCATGGACGCCCTGTACGTCTACGGTGACACCGCCGGGATGACCGCGAACGTCGCCCCGGGCCGGGCCGTCATCCAGGGCCCCGCCGCGGCCGGCGCCTACCCGGTCGTGCTCACCGACTACACCCAGATCACCTTCGACGACGGCGACGCCAACAACCCGCGCGTCGACCTGGTCCTGCTGCGGGTGTACGACGCCCAGTTCGACCCGGTCTCCGGGCGCACCGAGGCCGTCCTGGAGATCCTCAAGGGCGCCCCCGAGCCCAACCCCACGCCGCAGCCGGTCCCGGAGGGCGCCCTGGCGCTGGCCCAGGTCACCGTCCCGGCGGGCGCGTCCGTCGGCACCGGCGGCCTGGACTGGTCCAAGGCCGTCTACGACATGCGCCACACCACCGTGGCGGCGGGCGGCATCCTCGCCGAGTCCTGGAACCGCGACACCAAGGGCGGCTACACCGGCCAGTACCGCGACAACGCCACCCAGCTCCAGCGCTGGGACGGCACCCGCTGGGTCTCCTACCCACGCCACATCGGCGGCATCGCCCCGCAGGGCACGCTGGCGAACGGCGAGTACGTCGGTCAGTACCGCGACGAGGGCGGCAAGCTGCAGCGCTGGGACGGCACGGTCTGGCGCCCGGTCGTGCCCGCGACCGGCTGGGCCTACAACAACGACGGCGGCTACTGCAAGTCCGTCACCTGGGTGGAGACGATCGTCGACACGACGGGGCCGGGCATCTCGACCTCGTTCACGACGCCGGTCTCCGGCGCGGTGCTGATCACGGTCGGCTACCACGGCAGCAACCCGCTCGACACCGGCTGGTCCCGGATGTCGGTCAACGTCCGGCTGAACGGCGCCGTCGTCGTCCCCGCCGACGAGCAGCGGGCGGCCATGGCCACCGGCAAGATGGGCATGTCCGTGACGCACACCTTCCGTGTCACCGGCCTCAAGCCGCACACGGTGTACGACGCCGTCGGCGCGTACATCTCGTCGGCCACCAGCAACAACGCCTGGCTCGACAACCGGTTCATCCGCGTCGACCCGATGCTGTGAGCGGCCCCATGAGCCGAGCCGTCATCACGCCCGCCTACCGGGCGATCTTCTGCGACCTGCGTACCGACCAGGTCCTCGACGTCCTGCCGCTCACGGAGGCCAAGTACGACGACTTCATCGGCAAGTCGGGATCCCTGTCCGCGACCGTCCCGCTGCCCGAGCCGGCCCTCGCCGCGCGTGCCAAGGCGGCTCTGCAGCCCGGCCGTACCGCGGTCTGGCTGGAGCGGGACGGGGACATCTGGTGGGGCGGGGTGCTGTGGACCTGCACCCCCGCCACCGACGAACAGGGCCGGATGACCGTGCAGTTCCAGGCGGGCACCTTCGACTCGTACCTGGACCACCGGATCCTCTCGGCCGATGTGCTGCTCGTCCAGGCCGACCAGTTCGACATCGCCCGCTCCCTGGTGGCGCACGCCCAGGAACAGGAGGGCGGCGACATCGGCATCAGCCTGGGCGCCGAGATGTCCGGCGTACGCCGCGACTTCGCGGCCGGCTACACCGCGCTGGCCCGGGTCAGGGAGCTGCTCGACAAGCTCGCCCAGCTGGCCGACGGCTTCGAGTGGCGGATCCACTGCTACCGCGACGGCCAGGGCCGCCGGGTCAAGCGGCTCCAGCTGGGCCATCCGCGGATCGAGTCCAGCCAGTCGGACATCGTCCTGGACCATCCGGGCTCGATCCTGACGTACAGCCTGCCCACGGACTCCACCGTGCAGGCGAACGTCTGGGTGGCCCGCGGTGAGTCGGACAACACCGACCAGGCGCAGGACTCGCTGCCGCTGACGGTCATGGAATGGGACCGGGACGACCTGATCGGCGGCTGGCCGCGGCTCGAGCGCACCTCGGACCACAGCGGGGTCAAGGACACGGCCACCCTGAGGTCCCTGGCCAAGGCCGAGCTGACGCGCCAGCGCCGTCCCGAGCTCATCCCGGAGCTCACCGTCGTCCTCGACGGCCGCATCACGCCCGCGCTGCTGGGCGCCCGGATCCGGCTGCGGATCCAGGACCTGTGGCACCAGGAGGGGCTCGACACGCAGTACCGGATCGTCGGCCTCGCCGTGAATCCTCCGCAGCGCACCAAGCCGGAAACGGCCACGCTCTACCTGGAAGGGGTGTAACCCTTGGCGATCATCCCCACCGATCTGCTGGACCGCATCCGCACCCTGGAACGGCAGATCCGGGAGCTGATGGGCAGCGCCAACACCACACCGGCCCTCAACCAGATCAATGACGGCGAGGTCGTCATCGGTGACGGCGGCCGGCTGCGGGTCCGTACCGCCGACGGCGAGGACCTGATCCACATGGGCCGGGTCCAGCCCGACCGCGGCCCGGAAAAGCCGCAGCAGGGCCTGATGATCCGCCGGGACGACGGCTCGCTCGCCCTGACCGTGCGGACCACCGCCCCCGACCAACTGGAGACCCAGCCGGTGCAGATCTTCGACCGGCGGGGCAACGTCGTCGTCGCCGACGACGCGGCCCAGCGCGGGCTCGCCCGGCCGTACATCCCCTATCCGCTGCCCCGGCCGGTCGACCAGACCCGCTGGGAGTCCACCGGCAACACCGACTGGACCACGCTCTACAGCGGCCCGGCCATCTCCCAGCACCCGCGGCTGTACGCCCGGATCGCGGTCCAGGGCAGCGTCGGCGCCGAGGTCCGCCTCCTCGTCGACGGTGTCCAGGTGGGGCCCGTGGGCGGTCCCGGCGCGGATCTTGAGTTCAGGGAGGCACTGGCGGCCGGCTTCAGCGCGACGGTCACCTTCGAGGTCCAGGCGAAGGTCGCGGTGGCGGGCGACACGGTCCGCTGCCGCCCGCTCGCGCTGTACGGCGTCCAGTCCTGATCCGGGGTCCCGCCCCGCGGACCGCACCGCCCCTCGCCCGGCCACGCACCCGCGTGGCCGGGCACCCCGCCGGACCGAGGCCCGGTCCGCCGGGGCGGGACCCGTCCCCCTTCAGCCCGCGCCGCCGTCGGCCAGGCACCGCACCCGAACCTGTGAAGGAGACCCTCCGTGCTCCCCCCGTCCATTCCCACCGTCCGTGTCAGCGCCCGTTACCTGACCCCGGACGGCACCCCCATGAGCGGATCCGTCGAGTTCCGCCCGCCGTCCCTGCTCACCCACTCCACCGCCGACGTCTTCGTCGGCGGCCCGACCGTCGCCCGGCTCGACGGGGAGGGCCGCATCAGCGTGGTGCTGCCTGCCACCGATGCCCCCGGCTGGAACCCGGTCGACTGGACGTACCAGGTGACCGAGAAGCTCGGCGGCCTCGGCCGCATCCGGTCGTACCAGATCGCCCTGCCGGCCGCCCAGGCGACGGTCGACCTGGCCGACTCGGCCCCCGCCGACCCCAACACCCCGCACTACGTCGCCGTCCCCGGTCCACCCGGGCCCGCCGGCCAGATGGGCCCGGCCGGTCCGGCCGGTCCGGTCCGGTCCGTCAACGGACGTACGACCCCTGACATCACCCTCTCCGCCACCGACGTCTCGGCCGTCGCCGCGAACCAGGTCGGCGTCGCGGGCGGTGTCGCGGCCCTCGGCCCCGACGGCAAGGTGCCGGCAGCGCAGCTGCCGGCCACCGGCGGCGCGGTCGCCTCGGTCAACGGGCACACCGGCGTGGTCAACCTCACCGCGGCGGAGCTCGGCGCGCTGACCCCGGCCGCCGGTGACCTGCGCTACCTGGGCATCAACGCGGCCCCGGTCAAGACCGTCAACGGCCAGGCGGGCACGGTCCAGCTGACCGCCGCCGACGTCTCCGCGGTCGCGGCCGACGCCGCGGTGCTGCTCACCGGCGACCAGACGGTGAACGGCGCCAAGACGTTCGCCACACCGCCCTCGACCGCCGCGAACCCGGCGACCGCGAACCAGCTGGCCCGGCGCGGCTACGTCGACTCCGTCTCCGCGGCCGGCACCTGGTCGCCCGCGTCGATGGGCTTCTCCGGGTGGGCCTTCGACCCGGCGGCCTCGTCCGCCAACTCCGTGCAGTACTGCATCAACGGCTGGGTCTATCTGATCGGCATCCCGCTGCACGCGGCCACCACCGTGAAGAACGTGGTCCTCTACGTGCCCGGGTACGTCGGCGGCACCCTCGCCGCCACCTCCTTCGCCGGTCTCTACACCAGCGCCGGTGTGAAGGTCGGCCAGACGGGGGCGCTGAACACCGCTCTCACCGCGACCGAGGGCAAGACGTTCGTCCTGCCGCTGACCGCCCAGTACAACGCCGCTCCCGGTAACTACTGGGTGGGTCTTGTGGTCAACGGGCCGAGCCCGAACTCCAACGGACCGGCGTTCATGCGCGGCGCCTCCATGGGCGAGACGCCCGGCGGCAGCGCCCGTATGCCCGGCATGTTCATCCGCCACGGCCGCCTGCCCACCACCGGGCAGACCTCGCTGCCGGCGTCGTTCACCCCGTCGACGGTGGTCCCGGACTCCAACGCCATCTGGGCCGCGCTGTCCTGACCGTTCCCTCCAACGCACCACCGCCCCGTGCCGGCCGACCGGCACGGGGCGTTTTCGTTCTCCGAAAGGAGCCTGCTATGGCCACTCCCCTCACCGCCGACCAGATCGTCGCCGCGCTACGCGCCGAAGGTGTCACCGTCGTCGAACACCGCGAATGGCGCACCCACAACCGCAACCACGTCGGCGCCTGGGGCCCGGTCAACGGCGTGATGATCCACCACACCGTCTCCAGCGGCACCATGGCTTCGGTCGAGCTCTGCTACAACGGCTACACCGCGCTGCCCGGCCCGCTCTGCCACGGCGTCATCGACAAGGACGGCACCGTCTACCTCGTCGGCAACGGCCGCGCCAACCACGCGGGCGGCGGCGACCCGGACGTCCTCAAGGCCGTCATCGCCGAGAGCTACGGCGAGAAGCCGCCGGCCACCAACGAGCACCAGGGCAGCGCCGGCGCCGTCGACGGCAACACCCGCTTCTACGGCTTCGAGTGCGTCAACCAGGGAGACGGCGTCGACCCCTGGCCGGCCGCCCAGCTCGACGCCATCGAGCGGGCCTCGGCGGCGATCTGCCGCGCCCACGGCTGGGGCGCCAAGTCCGTCATCGGCCATCTGGAGTGGTCCGACCACAAGAGCGACCCGCGCGGCTTCACCATGCCCTCGATGCGCACCCGGATCGCCGAGCGCCTCGCCGCCGCCCCCACCCAGCACACCAAGACCACGCCGGCCGGCACCGCGCCGCAGGCCCGGGAAACCCCCCGCTACCAGCCGTTTCCCGGCCGCGACTTCGTCACCGGCGCCACCAGCTCCCCGGTGATCACCGCGATGGGCCGCCGGCTGGTCGCCGAGGGCTGCTCGGCGTACGACGTCGGGCCCGGCCCCCGCTGGACCGACGCCGACAGGCGCAGCTACGCCAAGTGGCAGCGCAAGCTCGGCTTCCGCGGCGCCGACGCCGACGGCATCCCCGGTCCTGCCTCCTGGAACGCCCTCAAGGTCCCGTACACCCGCTAAGGAGCCCGCCATGTCCGATGCCGCCAAGCGCACGGCCCGCACCATCCTCCAGACCGCGGTCGCCATCGCGGTCGTCCTGCCGGCCGTCGTCGACGCGTCCGGGATCCCGGCCAGCCTTCCCTGGGTCGCCGGGTCGCTCGCCGTCGCGGGCGCGCTGACCCGTGTGATGGCCCTGCCGGTGGTGCAGCGACTGCTGCCGTCCTGGCTCCGCAGCGAGGACCCGTCCGCCGCCACGTCCCCGGGAGCCGCGGATGACCGAGTCTGATCCGGGCGACCCGGTCACCGTCGCGCTGGAACTGGAACGGCTGCGCGGCACGCTGGAGGCCGGGTTCGCCCGGGTCGACGGCCAGCTCGCGCTGCTCGTGCAGCGCAGCGACCAGACCGACAAACAGCTCGCCGACCACGAGGTCCGCCTCGACGCCCTGGAGCGCTCGCGCTGGCCGCTGGCCAGCGTCACCGCGCTGGTGGCGAGCGCCGGCCTGATGGTCGCGCTCTGGCAGGCCGCCGGCCGCTGACACGCCGAAGGGCGGCCACCCCGGAACCGGGGTGACCGCCCTTCGGTCAAGCTACTGCTCGCTTACTGGTTGTACGGACCGTAGTCGTAGTCCTCCAGCGGAACGGCCTGGCCGGAGCCGGTGCCGAACGGCGAGTAGTCGATGTCGTCGTAGCCGACGGCCGAGTACATCGCGGCCTTGGCCTCCTCGGTCGGCTCGACCCGGATGTTGCGGTAGCGGGACAGACCCGTACCGGCCGGGATGAGCTTACCGATGATGACGTTCTCCTTGAGGCCGATGAGGCTGTCGGACTTGGCGTTGATCGCCGCATCCGTCAGGACTCGGGTCGTCTCCTGGAAGGAGGCGGCCGACAGCCAGGACTCCGTCGCCAGCGAGGCCTTGGTGATACCCATCAGCTGCGGACGGCCGGAGGCGGGGTGACCGCCCTCGGTGACCACACGACGGTTCTCGGTCTCGAACTTCGAGCGCTCGACGAGCTCGCCCGGCAGCAGCTCCGCGTCGCCGGACTCGATGATCGTCACACGGCGCAGCATCTGCCGGATGATGATCTCGATGTGCTTGTCGTGGATCGACACACCCTGCGAGTTGTAGACCTTCTGGACCTCGCCGACCAGGTGGACCTGGACGGCCCGCTGGCCGAGGATGCGCAGCACGTCGTGCGGGTTGGTGGCACCCACGGTGAGCTTCTGGCCCACCTCGACGTGGTCGCCCTCGCCCACCAGCAGACGGGCACGCTTCGAGATCGGGTACGCCGTCTCGTCGGTGCCGTCGTCCGGGGTGACGACGATCTTCTTGGTCTTCTCGGTCTCCTCGATCCGGATGCGGCCGGCCGCCTCCGAGATCGGGGCGACACCCTTGGGCGTACGAGCCTCGAAGAGCTCGACGACACGGGGCAGACCCTGGGTGATGTCGTCACCGGCCACACCACCGGTGTGGAAGGTACGCATCGTCAGCTGGGTACCGGGCTCACCGATGGACTGGGCGGCGATGATGCCGACCGCCTCACCGATGTCGACCAGCTTGCCGGTGGCCAGCGAGCGGCCGTAGCAGAAGGCACAGGTGCCGACGGCCGACTCACAGGTCAGGACCGAGCGGGTCTTGACCTCCTCGACACCGGCCTGGACCAGCGCGTCGATGAGCACGTCGCCGAGGTCCACGTTGGCCGGGGCGATGACCTTGCCGTCGATGACGACGTCCTCGGCCAGCATCCGGGCGTAGACGGAGGTCTCGACGTCCTCGGTCTTGCGCAGGACACCGTCCTCGCCCTTGACCGCGATCTTCAGCTTCAGACCGCGCTCGGTGCCACAGTCCTCCTCGCGGATGATCACGTCCTGCGAGACGTCCACCAGACGACGGGTCAGGTAACCCGAGTCGGCGGTACGCAGGGCGGTGTCGGCGAGACCCTTACGGGCACCGTGGGTCGAGATGAAGTACTCGAGCACGGAGAGGCCCTCACGGAACGAGGCCTTGATCGGACGCGGGATGGTCTCGTTCTTCGCGTTCGACACCAGACCACGCATACCGGCGATCTGCCGCATCTGCATCATGTTTCCTCGGGCACCCGAGTCAACCATCATGAAGATGGGGTTGGTCTTGGGGAAGTTCGCGTTCATCGCCTCGGCGACCTCGTTGGTCGCCTTGGTCCAGATCGCGATGAGCTCCTGCGTGCGCTCTTCCTTGGTGATCAGACCGCGCTCGTACTGCTTCTGGACCTTCTCGTCCTGAGCCTCGTAGCCGGCGACGATCTCCTTCTTCGCCTCGGGAACGACGACGTCGGAGATGGCCACGGTGACACCGGAACGGGTCGCCCAGTAGAAGCCCGCCGCCTTCAGGTTGTCGAGCGTCGCCGCCACGATGACCTTGGGGTAGCGCTCGGCGAGGTCGTTGACGATCTCGGAGAGCTGCTTCTTGCCGACGGAGTAGTCGACGAACGGGTAGTCCTCGGGCAGCAGCTCGTTGAAGAGCGCGCGGCCCAGAGTCGTCCGCAGACGGAACGAGTCACCCTGCTGCCACTCCGGCTCACCCTCCTCGGCGACCGGGGGAACCCAGCCGCGCGGCGGGACGGTGCCGATCGGGAAGCGGATGTCGACCTTCGCCTGGAGCGAGAGCTCGCGGGCGTCGAAGGCCATGATCGCCTCGGCGGTGGAGCCGAAGGACCGGCCCTCGCCCTTGACCTCGCGCTCCTCCTCGTCCGTGGTGAGGAAGAAGAGGCCCAGCACCATGTCCTGGGTCGGCATGGTGACGGGACGGCCGTCGGCCGGCTTGAGGATGTTGTTCGAGGACAGCATCAGGATGCGGGCCTCGGCCTGCGCCTCCGCGGAGAGCGGCAGGTGGACGGCCATCTGGTCACCGTCGAAGTCCGCGTTGAACGCGGTGCAGACGAGCGGGTGGATCTGGATGGCCTTGCCCTCGACCAGCTGCGGCTCGAAGGCCTGGATGCCGAGGCGGTGCAGCGTGGGCGCACGGTTCAGCAGCACAGGGTGCTCGGCGATGACCTCTTCGAGGACGTCGTACACGACGGTGCGGCCGCGCTCGACCATGCGCTTGGCCGACTTGATGTTCTGCGCGTGGTTCAGGTCGACCAGGCGCTTCATCACGAACGGCTTGAAGAGCTCCAGCGCCATGGCCTTGGGCAGACCACACTGGTGCAGCTTCAGCTGCGGGCCGACGACGATGACGGAACGCGCCGAGTAGTCGACTCGCTTACCGAGCAGGTTCTGACGGAATCGACCCTGCTTGCCCTTCAGCATGTCGCTGAGGGACTTCAGCGGGCGGTTGCCGGGGCCCGTGACCGGGCGACCACGACGGCCGTTGTCGAACAGCGCGTCGACGGCCTCCTGCAGCATCCGCTTCTCGTTGTTCACGATGATCTCGGGGGCACCGAGGTCAAGGAGACGCTTGAGGCGGTTGTTGCGGTTGATCACACGGCGGTACAGGTCGTTCAGGTCGGAGGTCGCGAAGCGGCCACCGTCCAGCTGCACCATCGGACGCAGGTCCGGCGGGATGACCGGCACGCAGTCGAGCACCATGCCCTTGGGGCTGTTGCTGGTCTGCAGGAACGCGGAGACGACCTTCAGGCGCTTGAGCGCACGGGTCTTCTTCTGGCCCTTGCCGGTGCGGATGATCTCGCGGAGGCGCTCGGCCTCCTCGTTCAGGTCGAAGGACTCCAGGCGCTTCTGCAGCGCCGCGGCACCCATCGAACCGTCGAAGTACGTGCCGAAGCGGTCACGCAGCTCGCGGTAGAGGAGCTCGTCGCCCTCCAGGTCCTGGACCTTGAGGTTCTTGAAGCGGTTCCACACCTCGTCGAGACGGTCGATCTCGCGCTGCGCACGGTCACGCAGCTGCTTCATCTCACGCTCGGCGCCCTCGCGCACCTTGCGGCGCACGTCGGCCTTGGCACCCTCGGCCTCGAGCTCGGCCAGGTCGGTCTCGAGCTTCTTGGCACGGGCCTCGAGGTCGGCGTCGCGGCGGTTCTCGATCTGCTGACGCTCGACGGAGACGTGGGCCTCCAGCGACGGCAGGTCACGCGTACGGCGCTCGTCGTCGACGAACGTGATCATGTAAGCGGCGAAGTAGATGACCTTCTCGAGGTCCTTCGGCGCCAGGTCCAGCAGGTAGCCCAGGCGCGACGGGACGCCCTTGAAGTACCAGATGTGGGTGACGGGAGCGGCCAGCTCGATGTGGCCCATCCGCTCACGGCGCACCTTGGCGCGGGTGACCTCGACGCCACACCGCTCACAGATGATGCCCTTGAAGCGGACACGCTTGTACTTGCCGCAGTAGCACTCCCAGTCCCGGGTCGGACCGAAGATCTTCTCGCAGAAGAGTCCGTCCTTCTCGGGCTTCAGGGTGCGGTAGTTGATGGTCTCCGGCTTCTTGACCTCGCCGTGGGACCACTGTCGGATGTCGTCCGCGGTGGCCAGGCCGATCCGCAGCTCGTCGAAGAAGTTGACGTCGAGCACTATGCGTCAATCCCTCTCAGGGTTGAGTCTCAAATGGTCTGATGGGGGTCCCGGGGTCGGCGGGGGGCTCGTTGCCAAGCCCCCCACCGGACTCCCGTCAGACCTCTTCGACGCTGCTCGGCTCGCGCCGGGACAGGTCGATACCGAGCTCCTCCGCTGCGCGGAAGACGTCCTCGTCGGTGTCGCGCATCTCGATGGACATGCCGTCCGAGGACAGCACCTCCACGTTGAGGCACAGGGACTGCATCTCCTTGATGAGCACCTTGAAGGACTCGGGGATGCCGGGCTCAGGGATGTTCTCGCCCTTGACGATGGCCTCGTAGACCTTCACGCGGCCGGTGACGTCGTCGGACTTGATGGTCAGCAGCTCCTGGAGGGCGTATGCGGCGCCGTAAGCCTCGAGCGCCCACACCTCCATCTCACCGAAGCGCTGGCCACCGAACTGGGCCTTACCACCCAGCGGCTGCTGGGTGATCATCGAGTACGGACCGGTCGACCGGGCGTGCAGCTTGTCGTCGACCAGGTGGTGGAGCTTGAGGATGTACATGTACCCGACCGAGATCGGGTCCGGGAACGGTTCGCCGGAGCGGCCGTCGAACAGGCGCGCCTTGCCGGACGGGAGCACCATGCGCTCGCCGTCGCGGTTCGGGATGGTGTGCTGGAGCAGACCCGCCAGCTCGTCCTCACGCGCACCGTCGAAGACCGGGGTCGCGACGTTGGTGCCGGGGGCGACCTGGTCGGCGCCGATGACCTGCAGGCGCTGGGCCCACTCGTCGGCGAGGCCGGAGACGTCCCAGCCGCGGCTGGCGAGCCAGCCGAGGTGGATCTCCAGGACCTGTCCCGGGTTCATTCGGGACGGGACACCCAGCGGGTTGAGGATGATGTCGACCGGGGTGCCGTCCTCGAGGAACGGCATGTCCTCGATCGGGAGGATCTTGGAGATGACACCCTTGTTGCCGTGACGGCCGGCGAGCTTGTCACCGTCGGTGATCTTGCGCTTCTGAGCGACGTAGACGCGGACCAGCTGGTTCACGCCCGGGGGAAGCTCGTCGCCCTCCTCGCGGTCGAAGACGCGGACGCCGATGACCTTGCCGGTCTCGCCGTGCGGCACCTTCAGCGAGGTGTCACGGACCTCACGGGCCTTCTCACCGAAGATCGCGCGGAGCAGGCGCTCCTCCGGGGTCAGCTCGGTCTCGCCCTTGGGCGTGACCTTGCCGACCAGGATGTCGCCGGCGACGACCTCGGCACCGATCCGGATGATGCCGCGCTCGTCGAGGTCCGCGAGGACCTCCTCGGAGACGTTCGGGATGTCCCGGGTGATCTCCTCGGGGCCGAGCTTGGTGTCACGGGCGTCGGCCTCGTGCTCCTCGATGTGGATCGAGGAGAGGACGTCGTCCTGCACGAGGCGCTGCGACAGGATGATCGCGTCCTCGTAGTTGTGACCCTCCCACGGCATGAACGCCACAAGCAGGTTCTTGCCGAGCGCCATCTCACCGTTCTCGGTGGCCGGACCGTCGGCGAGGACCTGGCCCTCGATGACCCGGTCGCCCTCGGAGACGACGACCTTCTGGTTGACCGAGGTGCCCTGGTTCGAGCGGGAGAACTTCGCGACGCGGTACGTGGTGTACGTGCCGTCGTCGTTGGCGACGGTGATGTAGTCGGCCGAAACCTCCTGGATCACACCGTCCTTCTCGGCCTTGATCACGTCACCGGCGTCGGTGGCACAGCGGTACTCCATGCCCGTACCGACGAGCGGGGCCTCCGACTTAATCAGCGGCACCGCCTGACGCATCATGTTCGCGCCCATGAGGGCACGGTTGGCGTCGTCGTGCTCGAGGAACGGGATCATGGCGGTCGCGACCGACACCATCTGGCGCGGCGAGACGTCCATGTAGTCCACGTCCGACGGGGAGACGTAGTCGACCTCGCCGCCACGGCGGCGGACCAGGACACGGGCCTCGGTGAACTGCATGTCGTCGCCCAGCGCGGCGTTGGCCTGCGCGATGACGAAGCGGTCCTCCTCGTCGGCGGTCAGGTAGTCGACCTCGTCGGTGACCTGGCCCTCGACGACCTTGCGGTACGGCGTCTCGACGAAGCCGAACGCGTTGACGCGGCCGTACGAGGCGAGCGAACCGATCAGACCGATGTTCGGGCCTTCGGGGGTCTCGATCGGGCACATACGTCCGTAGTGGGACGGGTGCACGTCTCGGACCTCGAAGCCGGCCCGCTCACGGGACAGACCACCGGGACCCAGCGCCGAGAGACGACGCTTGTGCGTCAGACCCGACAGCGGGTTGTTCTGGTCCATGAACTGCGACAGCTGGCTGGTGCCGAAGAACTCCTTGATGGAGGCGACGACCGGCCGGATGTTGATCAGGGTCTGCGGCGTGATCGCCTCGACGTCCTGGGTGGTCATGCGCTCACGCACGACGCGCTCCATACGAGCCAGACCCGTACGGACCTGGTTCTGGATGAGCTCGCCGACGTTACGCAGACGACGGTTGCCGAAGTGGTCGATGTCGTCGGTCTCGACGACGATCTGCGAACCGTTCTCGCCGACCGTCTCGGTCTCGCCCGCGTGGAGCTTCACCAGGTACTTGATGGTCGCGATGATGTCGTCGGTGGTGAGGACACCCGCGTCCAGCGGCTCGTCGGCGCCGAGCTTCTTGTTCACCTTGTAGCGGCCGACCTTCGCGAGGTCGTAGCGCTTGGGGTTGAAGTAGAGGTTCTCGAGCAGCGTCTGAGCGGCCTCGCGCGTCGGGGGCTCGCCCGGACGCAGCTTGCGGTAGATGTCGAGCAGCGCGTCGTCCTGGCCCTGGGTGTGGTCCTTCTCCAGGGTGGCGCGCATGGACTCGTACTCGCCGAACTCCTGCAGGATCTGCTCGGTGGTCCAGCCGAGCGCCTTGAGGAGGACGGTGACGGACTGCTTGCGCTTGCGGTCGATACGGACACCGACCATGTCGCGCTTGTCGATCTCCATCTCCAGCCAGGCACCCCGGGACGGGATGATCTTGGCGGAGAAGATGTCCTTGTCGGACGTCTTGTCGATGGAGGAGTCGAAGTAGACACCCGGCGAGCGGACAAGCTGCGACACGACGACACGCTCGGTGCCGTTGATGACGAAGGTGCCCTTGTTCGTCATGAGCGGGAAGTCGCCCATGAAGACCGTCTGGGACTTGATCTCGCCGGTCTCGTTGTTGGTGAACTCGGCGGTCACGAAGAGCGGGGCGCCGTACGTGAAGTCACGGTCCTTGCACTCGTCGATGGAGTTCTTCGGCGGCTCGAAGCGGTGGTCGCGGAAGGTCAGCGACATCGACCCGGAGAAGTCCTCGATCGGAGAGATCTCCTCGAAGATCTCCTCCAGACCGGACTTCCTGGGGACGTCCTGTCCCGACTCAAGAGCTGCCTCGACACGAGCCTTCCAGGCGGCGTTTCCGAGCAGCCAGTCAAAGCTCTCGGTCTGCAGCGCGAGGAGGTTCGGAACCTCGAGGGGCTCCTTGATCTTTGCAAAGGAGATGCGCAGCGGGGCGGTGCTGGCGCCGTTGTTCGTATTGGTCGAGGCGTTGCGCGAGGCGGCCAAGAGGGGGTCCTTCCGAGGGCTCGGACTCACTACGCGCGTACCGGTCCCTTGCGGGGCACGGAGACAAACGTTCCTGATTTTGATCAAAAGACCAGGTCAGGGCCGTTCGGCCAACGATGCTCTTGCGAGGGGATGCCCCTGGTGACGGGCAGGGGGCAGCTAACAGGCAGCGCAAAGGGTCAGTGTAGCCACTTGGCCCACTGATGTCCAGGGCGAGATCCTCAAGACCCTCGTTGTTCTCAACTCCGCGGTACCTCGCGCCGTGAGGCGCACATCGATACTGCCCGTTCGGTCGTCGATCCATGCCTCGGATACGGATCGTTGTGACGACGCGTCCTGAGAATTGCGCGCTGCGTGCGGTTCGTCAAGGCCCCCCGGCTGGCGGGGCGCACGGCGAAGATCACCATACTCCGCCCCGGAGCGGACGCAAGACAGCCACCGCCCGCGTCCCCGGATACGCCGAAGGGCGACCACCCGGATGGGTGATCGCCCCTGGCAAGCGCCTGTACGGCGCTCAGAAAGAGTCAGCGGACTCTCGAGGTGTTACTTGACCTCGACGGAGGCGCCGGCGCCCTCGAGGGCCTCCTTGGCCTTGTCCGCGGCGTCCTTCGCGACCTTCTCGAGGACCGGCTTCGGGGTGCCGTCGACGAGGTCCTTGGCCTCCTTCAGACCCAGGGAGGTCAGCTCACGCACGACCTTGATGACCTGGATCTTCTTGTCGCCGGCGCCGGTGAGGATGACGTCGAACTCGTCCTTCTCCTCCTCGACCGGGGCGGCCGGGCCACCCTGGGCCGGGCCCGCAACGGCGACGGCCGCGGCGGCGGTGACGTCGAACTTCTCCTCGAACGCCTTCACGAACTCGGAGAGCTCGATGAGGGTCATCTCCTCGAACTGCGCGAGCAGGTCTTCCTGAGTGAGCTTCGCCATGATGGGCGATCCTTCCACTAATTCGGCAGGTGCCGGATGTACATGTAAGGCGGGCGTACGTTCGGCCCGCTGCGACCCGCGCCGCCTAGGCGGCGCTGATCATTGCGCGAGCCGAATTACTCGGCACCGCCCTGCTCGGCGAGCTTGACGCGAAGCGCCTCCGCGGTGCGGACGAACTTCGACGGCAGCGCCTGGAAGAGCGAGGCAGTCTGGGACTGCTTGCCCTTGAAGGCACCGGCCAGCTTGCTGAGCAGAACCTCGCGGGACTCGAGGTCCGCAAGCTTCTTGATCTCGTCGGCGGACAGCGCCTTGCCGTCAAGGACACCGCCCTTGATGACGAGGTTGGGGTTGTCCTTGGCGAAGTCACGAAGACCCTTGGCCGACTCCACCGGGTCACCGGTGATGAAGGCAGCGCCCGTCGGACCGGTGAACTGGTCGTCGAGCGTGGTGATCCCGGCCTCGTTGGCCGCAATCTTGGTCAGCGTGTTCTTCACCACGGCGTACTGGGCGTTCTCACCGAGCGAACGGCGCAGCGTCTTGAGCTGGGCCACGGTGAGACCCCGGTACTCGGTCAGCACGACGGCGCTCGAGCTCTGGAACTTGTCCTTGAGCTCGGCTACCGCGGCAGCCTTGTCGGGCCTTGCCATAGAGCGTCGGCCTCCTTCCGGGTGATGAGGACCGCTCAGAAGGGGCTAACAAAACAAAACGCCCCGGGCGCAGGCGCACGGGGCTCAGCTCGACCGGACCATAAGATCCGGGAACTTTTCCACTGTCACCTGCGCGGGTCGTTCGCATCTCAGCGAATCCTTCGGCCACCGCACCCTTACGGGCACAGCAACGACCAGCGGTCTTTGGCTTCGAAGGAACTGTACGCGATGACGCCGATCCGAAGCAAATCGGACGAAGGCCCTGGTGGGAGCCCTGGCAATGGGCCGGAAGAAAAAGCACGACGGGCCCTCCGCGCCCCTGCAAGGGGGCGGAAGGCCCGTCGTGGCCACTCAGCGAGCCATGGAGGCTCAGACCGCGGCCGGGTCCTCCTCGACGAGGAGGTTACGGGTGCGGTTGGAGTCCAGCGGGATGCCGGGGCCCATCGTGGTGGTCAGGGTCGCCTTCTTGATGTAGCGGCCCTTCGCGGCGGACGGCTTCAGACGGAGGATCTCCTCCAGCGCGGCCGCGTAGTTCTCGACCAGCTTCGTGTCATCGAAGGAAACCTTGCCGATGATGAAGTGCAGGTTCGAGTGCTTGTCGACACGGAACTCGATCTTGCCGCCCTTGATGTCGTTGACAGCCTTGGCGACATCGGGGGTGACAGTGCCGGTCTTGGGGTTCGGCATCAGACCACGGGGACCGAGGACGCGGCCGAGGCGGCCGACCTTGCCCATGAGGTCCGGGGTGGCGACGACGGCGTCGAACTCGTTCAGGCGCTGGCCCTTGGAGATCTCGTCGATGAGCTCGTCGGAGCCGACGATGTCGGCGCCCGCGGCACGCGCGGCCTCGGCACGGTCACCGGTCGCGAAGACCAGGACCCGGGCGGTCTTACCGGTGCCGTGCGGAAGGTTCACGGTGCCACGGACCATCTGGTCCGCCTTGCGCGGGTCGACACCCAGACGGAAGGCGACCTCGACGGTGCCGTCGAACTTGGTGGCGGCGGTTTCCTTGGCGAGACGGACGGCCTCGAGGGGGGCGTAGTTGCGCTCCCGGTCGATCTTGGCGTCCGCGCCGCGGAGAGCCTTGCTGCGCTTCACTTCTTCTCCTGGTGGTTCAGGTGTGGAGTCGTGGTGCGGACCAGCGCTGGTCCTACCACAAGGTCACGAGGGGGGTGTTCAGCCCTCGACCGTGATGCCCATGGAACGGGCGGTGCCGGCGATGATCTTCGACGCGGCGTCCAGGTCGTTGGCGTTCAGGTCGGGCAGCTTGACCGTGGCGATCTCGCGGACCTGGTCGGCCGTGAGCTTGGCGACCTTGGTCTTGTGCGGCTCGCCGGAGCCCTTGTCCACACCAGCGGCCTTGAGGATCAGCTTGGCGGCCGGAGGAGTCTTGGTGACGAAGGTGAAGGAACGGTCCTCGTAGACCGTGATCTCCACCGGCACGACCATGCCACGCTGCGACTCGGTCGCGGCGTTGTAGGCCTTGCAGAACTCCATGATGTTGACGCCGTGCTGACCCAGCGCGGGGCCGACCGGCGGCGCCGGGTTGGCGGCGCCGGCGTTGATCTGGAGCTTGATAAGCCCCGTGACCTTCTTCTTCTTGGGAGGCATTGCTCTCTCCGGGTCCTAGTGAGAGTTTTCAGCCGGCCACCCGGTCATCCGGATGGAGGCATACCGCACAACGATAACGGGTATAGGTGCGCGGCTAAAAACCGAGCAGGTCAGAGCGGCTACGAGAGCCACTCTGACCTGCTCGGAAACCTGTGAGGGTCAGTTCTTCTGGATCTGGTCGAAGCTGAGCTCGACCGGGGTCTCGCGACCGAAGATCTCGACGAGGCCCTTGACCTTCTTCGAGTCGGCGTTGATCTCGTTGATCGTGGCCTGGAGGGTGGCGAAGGGGCCGTCGGTGACGGTGACCGAGTCGCCGACCTCGAAGTCCAGGACCTGGACCTCGACCTTGCGGGCCGGAGCCGGCTTGCCCTCGGCCTCGGCGGCCTCGCGGGCGGCCTTCTCCTCAGCCTCGGGGGCGAGCATCTTGACGATCTCGTCCAGGGTCAGCGGGTACGGGTCGTAGGCGTTGCCCACGAAGCCGGTGACGCCGGGGGTGTTGCGGACGACGCCCCAGGACTCGTTCGTCAGATCCATCCGGACGAGCACGTAGCCGGGCAGCTTGTTCTGCCGGACGTTCTTGCGCTCGCCGTTCTTGATCTGGACGATCTCTTCCTCGGGCACCTCGGCCTGGTAGATGAACTCCTCGACGTTCAGCGAGACGGCGCGCTGCTCCAGGTTGGCCTTCACGCGCTTCTCGTAGCCCGCGTAGGTGTGGATCACGTACCACTCGCCGGGCAGGCCGCGGAGCTCCTCGCGCAGGGCGGCGATGGGGTCGACGGGAGCGGGGGGCTCCTCCTCGGCCTCCTCGGCCTCTTCGGACTGCTCGTCGAGCTCGGCCTCGGCGTCCTCGTCGGAGTCGGCCTCGGGCTCGACGTCCTCGTCCTCGATGTGGAGCGCGGCCTCTTCGGCCGCCTCGCCCGCAGCGGCGTCAGCAGCTTCGGCCTGGTCCTCGTCGGCCGCCTCCACGATGTCGATCTGGTCCTCGATGGACTCGGCCGACTCGTTGGCGTCGTTCAGGTTCGGGTCAGACACGGTGGCTGCTTCTTCCTGCGATACAGATGGGGTGGAACATGCGAAAAGGGGCGCCCGCGGGGGCGCCCTCCGCGGGAATCAGCCGAAGACGGACTTGACTGCTTCCTGGAAGCCCAAGTCAATCACGGTCACGAGACCGATCATGATGACAACGAAGACAATCACTACGGTGGTGTAGGTCGTCAGCTGGCTACGAGTGGGCCAGACGACCTTGCGGAGCTCGGCGACGATCTGCCGGTAGAAGAGCGCGAGACGGCCCAGGGGGCCCTTCTTTCCGCGCTTACCGCCCTTGCGGGCCTTCTTCTTCGACTCCGGAGCTTCGTCCTCGGCATCAGGCATGTCGATGGAGCCTACGGCGTCCGTCACGATCTCTCACCTGATTCCGGGTCGTGGCCGTGCCGCGCCCGGGGTGGAGCCGCACGGCGGTGCAATGAAGTACGTACATGCGCACACAACCTGGCGGTGTGTGTAGCAGGGCCGGAGGGACTTGAACCCCCAACCGCTGGTTTTGGAGACCAGTGCTCTACCAATTGAGCTACGACCCTTTGCGGTGTCCCCCAACCTACCCCATCCGGAGATGTGGTCGGTGCGGGCCAACGACCAGTGAGTGTACGTGTTCAAGGCGCGAACGTCGAACAGATAGCACCGCTGACCGCCGATGTCCGTTCCTGTCCGCTCCTCGAAACCTGTGTGCCGGGTGGGAAGAGGGTCTGGGACGATGGCCGTATGAGCGCTGCTACCTCTCCCACCGAGCGCCGGGTCTCCGCCCGCATCGGCGCGATCTCCGAGTCCGCGACCCTCGCCGTCGACGCCAAGGCGAAGGCCCTCAAGGCCGCCGGCCGTCCGGTGATCGGCTTCGGCGCCGGCGAGCCCGACTTCCCGACCCCCGACTACATCGTCGAGGCCGCCGTCGAGGCCTGCCGCAACCCGAAGTTCCACCGCTACACGCCCGCCGGCGGTCTGCCCGAGCTGAAGAAGGCCATCGCCGAGAAGACACTTCGCGACTCCGGCTACGAGGTCGACCCGGCGCAGATCCTGGTGACCAACGGTGGCAAGCAGGCCATCTACGAGGCGTTCGCCGCGATCCTCGACCCGGGTGACGAGGTCATCGTCCCGGCCCCGTACTGGACGACGTACCCCGAGTCGATCCGCCTCGCGGGCGGTGTCCCGGTGGAGGTCGTCGCCGACGAGACGACCGGCTACCGCGTCTCGGTGGAGCAGCTGGAGGCGGCCCGTACGGAGAAGACCAAGGTCGTCCTCTTCGTCTCCCCGTCCAACCCGACCGGCGCGGTCTACAGCGAGGCCGACGCCCGCGCGATCGGCGAGTGGGCCGCCGAGCACGGCCTGTGGGTGCTGACCGACGAGATCTACGAGCACCTGGTCTACGGCGACGCGACCTTCGCCTCGCTTCCCCAGCTGGTGCCGGCACTCCGTGAGAAGTGCATCGTGGTCAACGGTGTCGCCAAGACGTACGCGATGACCGGCTGGCGCGTCGGGTGGATCATCGGCCCGAAGGACGTCGTGAAGGCCGCGACCAACCTCCAGTCGCACGCCACCTCCAACGTCTCCAACGTGGCGCAGGTGGCCGCGCTGGCCGCCGTCTCCGGCGACCTGGACGCCGTCGCGGAGATGCGCAAGGCCTTCGACCGCCGCCGCCAGACGATCGTGAAGATGCTGAACGAGATCGACGGTGTGGTCTGCCCGACCCCCGAGGGCGCGTTCTACGTCTACCCGTCGGTGAAGGGCCTGCTCGGCAAGGAGATCCGCGGCAAGCGCCCGGCGACCTCGGTGGAGCTCGCGGCGCTCATCCTCGACGAGGTCGAGGTCGCGGTCGTCCCGGGCGAGGCCTTCGGCACGCCGGGCTACCTGCGTCTGTCGTACGCGCTGGGCGACGAGGACCTGGTGGAGGGCGTGTCCCGGATCCAGAAGCTGCTGGCCGAGGCGCGCGACTGAGTACCTGCTGATTCGGTAGGTGGGGCCCCTGGTTCTCCGGAACCAGGGGCCCGTTCTTGCGTTCGGGCAAGGTCCCGATCGGGGAAAGGGGCTGTCGCACGCCGGACGGGTGCGGCAAGATCCTGCAATGGCGCAACATCGCGATCTCAGTCTTCTGCCCAAGGCGCATCTGCATCTGCACTTCACCGGCTCGATGCGGCCCACGACCCTGATCGAGCTCGCCGACAAGTACGGCGTCCATCTGCCCGAGGCCCTGAGCAGCGGTACGCCGCCGAAGCTGCGGGCGACCGACGAGCGGGGCTGGTTCCGGTTCCAGCGGCTCTACGACATCGCCCGGTCGTGCCTGCGGGAGCCGGACGACATCCGGCGGCTGGTCCGGGAGGCGGCCGAGGAGGACGTACGGGACGGCTCCGGCTGGCTGGAGATCCAGGTCGACCCCACGTCGTACGCCCCCCTCCTCGGCGGGCTGATCCCGGCCCTGGAGATCATCCTGGACGCGGTGGAGAGCGCCTCCCGCGAGACCGGGCTCGGGATACGGGTCCTGGTCGCGGCGAACCGGATGAAGCACCCGCTGGACGCGCGGACGCTGGCGCGTCTCGCGGTGCGCTACGCGGACCGGGGTGTGGTGGGCTTCGGGCTCTCCAACGACGAGCGGCGGGGCCTCGCCCGGGACTTCGACCGCGCCTTCGCCATCGCCCGGGAGGGCGGCCTGCTCGCGGCCCCGCACGGCGGTGAGCTGACCGGCCCGGCGTCCGTCCGGGACTGCCTGGACGATCTGCGGGCCGCGCGGATCGGGCACGGCGTGCGGGCTGCGGAGGATCCGCGGCTGCTGCGCAAGCTTGCCGAGAAGGGCGTGACCTGCGAGGTCTGCCCGTCTTCCAATGTGGCCCTCGGGGTGTACGAGCGGCCGGAGGACGTGCCGCTGCGGACCCTCTTCGAGGCGGGGGTGCCGATGGCGCTGGGCGCGGACGACCCGCTGCTGTTCGGCTCGCGGCTGGCCGCGCAGTACGAGCTCGCCCGCCGTCACCACGGATTCACCGACGCCGAGCTGGCCGAGCTGGCGCGGCAGTCCGTACGGGGCTCGGCGGCGCCGGAGCCGGAGAAGAACAAGCTGCTCGCCGGCATCGACGACTGGCTGGCCGGCTAGCTCAGCCCGCGCAACAGGGTGCGGGCGATCGACGCGGCGAACGTGTCGAGGTCCTGCGGGGGCTCCTTGCCGACGGTGGCGTCGTAGGCGAAGGCCCGCTGGACGCAGGCGCCGAGCAGCAGGGAGGCGGCGGCGAACGTGTCCGCGTCCGCCCGGATGCGACCGGCGGCGCGCTCGGCTCGCAGGTAGGCGTCGAGGCGCTCGATGGGGGTGTGCGGCCCGGTGCCGAGCTCCCGCAGGGCCTCGTCGTGCCGGGCCTTGAGCCGGGTCTCGGCGAAGAGCGAGGCGCCGATCGGGAAGCTCTCGGCGTAGAAGCGCGCGGCCTGGCGGGCGACCTCCGTGAGGTTCTCCTCGACACCGAGCTCCCCCGGGTCCGTGGCGAGCCGGTCGAGGAGCGGGGTGAGCTCGGGCAGCCGCTCGCGCAGTACGCCCACGAAGAGCTCTTCCTTGCTCGCGAAGTACTTGTAGAGCGCCGCCTCGGAACAGTCGGCCGACCGCGCGATCTCCTTGGTGGTCGTACGGGCCAGACCGACCGTGAGCCACAGCTCATGGGCCGCGTCGAGGATCCGCTCCCTGGTGGGCTTCATGTCCGGCTGCTCCGTCCACGCTTGACGACAGGTGGGTGAGTGCTCACTCTATGGGTGAGTGAGCACTCACCCACCCTGATAGATCCGTAGATCCACCTGGAAGAGGTGTGCGATGGAACTGACCGTTTTCGGCGCGACCGGCGGCGTCGGGCAGCAGATCGTCCGGCAGGCGCTGGAGGCGGGCCACCGGGTGACGGCGGTGGTGCGCGACCCCGCGCGGTTCTCCGTGACGGGCCCGGGCCTGGAGGTGTTCCGGGCGGATCTGAGGGATCCGCAGGAGCTGCGCGGGGCGGTCGCCGGGCGGGACGCGGTGCTCTCGGGTCTTGGCGCGCCGGGGCGGAAGACGGACGGGATCACGACCCGGCTGACCCGCGCGGTGGTCGGGGCGATGGAGGCGGAGCGGGTCCGGCGGCTGGTGGTGGTCAGCGCGGCGCCGGTGATCGAGACGCCCGCGGACGAGCCGCTGATCGACCGGATGTTCGTGGCGGTGGTGCGGGCGGCGCTGAAGGAGGTCTACGCCGACCTGCGGGTGATGGAGGGCGAGCTGGCCACGAGCGCGACGGACTGGACGGCCGTACGCCCGCCGAGGCTCACCGACGGCCCGCGGACGGGTGTCTACCGCAAGGCGGTCGGGGCCAATCCGCGCTCGGGGCGGAGCATCGCGCGCCCGGACGTGGCCCACGCGATGCTGGCGCTCCTCGACGACCCGGCGGCCCTCAAGCAGGGTGTGGGGGTGGCCTACTAGCCCTCGGCGGGTGGGCGTCGCTAGATCTCGACGCCGACCGTCACCGGCTCGTTGACCAGCGTGATCCCGAAGGCGTCGCGGACCCCGGCGACGACTTCGCGGGCGAGGGCGAGGAGGTCCTCGGTGGTGGCCTCGCCGCGGTTGGTGAGGGCGAGGGTGTGCTTGGTGGAGATACGGGCCGGGCCCGAGCCGTATCCCTTGGTGAATCCGGCCTTGTCGATCAGCCAGGCGGCGGAGGTCTTGACCAGCCCCTCCCCCGCCGGGAAGGCGGGCGGGGTGACGTCGGCGCCGAGGCGGCTCCGGACCCGGCCGAGGAAGGCCTCGTACTGCGCGGCGTCGAGGATCGGGTTGGTGAAGAAGGAGCCGGCCGACCAGGTGTCGTGGTCCTCGGGGTCCAGGACCATGCCCTTGCCGGCGCGCAGCCTGAGCACCGTCTCGCGGGCGGCCGCGGCGGGCACCCGGTCGCCGGCTTCGACGCCGAGGGAGCGGGCGGTCTCGGGGTACTTCAGCGGCGCGGAGAGGCCTCCGGCGTCCTCCAGCGCGAAACGGACGCGCAGGACGACATAGCGGTCGGGGTGTTCCTTGAAGCGGCTGTGGCGGTAGGAGAAGGCGCACTCGGCGTTGGTGAGCGTGACCGTCTCGTCCGTCCGGCGGTCGTAGGCGACGACCTCCGTGATGGTGGCGGAGACCTCCTGGCCGTACGCGCCGACGTTCTGGATCGGGGTGGCACCGGCCGAGCCGGGGATGCCGGCGAGGCACTCGATGCCGGCGAGCCCGGCCTCGACCGTCCGCGCGACGACGTCCGTCCAGACCTCGCCCGCGGCCAGCTCCAGGGCCGTGCCCTCCAGCCGGAAGCCCTTGGTCGCGATGCGCAGGGCGGTCCCGTCGAATCCCTTGTCGCCGATGACCAGGTTGGACCCGCCGCCGATGATCAGCAGGGGCGTCCCGGCGGCGTCGGCCTCACGGACGACGGCGATCACTTCTTCGTCGGTGGTGGCCGTGACGAGCCGGACGGCGGGGCCGCCGAGCCGGAAGGTGGTCAGGGGAGCGAGAGGGGCGTCGTGGAGTTCCTGCACGCGCTCAAGAGTACGGGGCGGCACCGACAGCGCCGCCCCGTCCACGTCGTACGGGCTCAGGCGAGCCGGACGACCGCGCGGGACATGCCCAGCACCTTCTGGCCCGCCGAGGTCGCCGTCAGGTCGACCCGCACCCGCTGGTCGTCCAGCTTGGCCGCGACCTTGGCGCTGACCTCGATGAGCGCGCCCTTGTCGTCGTTGGGCACGACCACGGGCTTGGTGAAGCGCACACCGTACTCGACGACCGCGCCCGGGTCGCCGGCCCAGTCCGTGACGACACGGATGGCCTCGGCCATGGTGAACATGCCGTGCGCGATGACGTCCGGGAGCCCGACCTCGACGGCGAACTTCTCGTTCCAGTGGATCGGGTTGAAGTCGCCGGAGGCGCCCGCGTACTGCACGAGCGTGGCGCGGGTCACCGGGAAGGACTGCGCCGGCAGCTCGGTGCCGACCTCGACGTCGGCATAAGCGATCTTCGCGGTCATGTTCAGGCCCCCTCTGCCGCGCGGGCGACGAGCTTGGTCCAGGCGGTCACGACGTGCTCACCGGACTCGTCGTGCACCTCACCGCGGACGTCCAGGATGTCGTTGCCGGCCATCGACTTGATCGCCTCGATGGTGGAGGTGACGCTCAGCCGGTCCCCGGCCCGTACGGGACGGGTGTACGCGAACTTCTGGTCGCCGTGCACCACACGGCTGTAGTCCAGCCCCAGCTGCGGGTCTTCGACCACCAGGCCGGCCGCCTTGAAGGTGATCGCGAACACGAAGGTCGGCGGAGCGATCACATCGGGGTGGCCGAGCGCCTTGGCGGCTTCCTGATCGGTGTAGGCGGGATTGGTGTCTCCCACCGCCTCGGCGAACTCCCGGATCTTTTCCCGGCCGACCTCGTACGGCGCGGTGGGCGGATAGCTCCGCCCCACGAAGGACTGGTCGAGGGCCATGGACTCGCTACCTCCTGGAAAAAAATGACGGCGACAAACGACACGAGGCCGCCCCCTGATGGGGACGGCCTCGTGATCGAGCCTGATTAACGCGTTTCGCGGTGCGCGGTGTGCGAGTTGCAGCGCGGGCAGTGCTTCTTCATCTCAAGACGGTCCGGGTTGTTACGCCGGTTCTTCTTGGTGATGTAGTTCCGCTCCTTGCACTCCACGCAGGCCAGCGTGATCTTCGGGCGGACGTCGGTGGCAGCCACGTGAGTGCTCCTTGACGGACGGATGGACGGATGAACGCAAGAAAGAGTAGCCGATCGATGGACCGACCCAGCAATCGGCTACTGTGTGTAGCGGTGACCGGACTTGAACCGGTGACACAGCGATTATGAGCCGCTTGCTCTACCGACTGAGCTACACCGCTTTGATGAAGGATCCCCTCACCCGAAGGTGAGGTTCCCCGACACCAGAGCCCCAATACGGAATCGAACCGTAGACCTTCTCCTTACCATGGAGACGCTCTACCGACTGAGCTATTGGGGCGAGCGATGAAGACATTACACGGTCGGGTACCCATCGCCCAAATCCGTTTCGCCACCGCTCTTCCGACGCGCCCGGACGGCCCGCCCCGGCCCGCTGCCCCCCGGTCGCCAGACCGCCGCCGGGACGTCATCCGACCGTCGTCACCTGCGCCTCGTACGCCACTCGTGGCCTCACCGGTACGACTATTGCGCTCCTCCTCGATGGCCGCTCGGGGCGCCCCTAGGCTCGACCCACGCTCGTGATCTTGCACAGAACGCCCGAGCCCCACAGGAGCGCGATGTCCGCCGACAGTCAGCAGCCGCAGCCCCCGGACGACCGTGCCGCCACCACCGCGGACACCACCTCGCTGCTGCTCTGCGGCGCCCGCCTGACCGACGGGCGGACCGTCGACGTACGCCTCGCCGGGGGACGGATCGAGGCCGTCGGCACCGCGGGCAGCCTCACGGCGCTCGGCGGCCGGGTCGACCTCGCCGGATATCTGCTGCTGCCGGCCCCCGCCGAGCCGCACGCCCACGCCGACACCGCACTCAGCGCCGACTTCCCCGGCCCCGTCTCGTACGCCACCGAGGAGGTGCAGCGGCGGGCCACCGAGGCCGCGCTGCTCCAGCTCGGACACGGCGCGACCGCCCTGCGCGCGCAGGTACGGATCGACGACGTGCAGGAGGTCGGCCCCCTGGAGGCGGTCCTGCAGGCCCGGCGCTCGCTGCGCGGGCTGGTCGACCTCACGGCGGTCGCCATGCCCCGACTGCTCACCGGGATGGCCGGGGCGGACGGGCTGGCCATGCTGCGCGACGCGGTGAAGATGGGGGCGGGCGTGGTGGGCGGCTGCCCGGACCTGGATCCCGACCCGGCCGGGTACACGGAGGCGGTCCTGGAAATCGCCGCCGAACACGGCTGCCCCGTCGATCTGCACACGGACGGTGACGACCCGGCCCGGCTGGCCCGGCTCGCGGCGATGGCGGGCGGGCTGCGGCCCGGCGTGACGATCGGCCCGTGCGCCGGGCTCGCCCGGCTGCCCTCGGACATCGCCGCGCGGGCGGCGGACCAGCTCGCGGCGGCCGGCGTGACCGTGGTCTGCCTGCCCCAGGGCGGCTGCGGGGGTACGGAGTTGCGGGGCACCGCGCCCGTACGGCTGCTGCGCGCGGCCGGGGTGCGGGTGGCGGCGGGCAGCGGGGCGCTGCGGGACGTGTCGAACCCGGTGGGCCGCGGCGACCCCCTGGAGGCCGCGTATCTGCTGGCCTCGCAGAGCGGGATGTCGGCGGCGGAGGCGTACGGGGCGGTGAGCGCCGCCTCACGGGCGGCCATGGGGCTCGCGGAGGTGCGGGTGGAGGCGGGATTCCCCGCCGAGCTCCTGGCGGTGCGCGGCGAGCGGCTCTCGGGCGTCCTGTCGCTCGCCTACAGCCGGATCGTGGTGCACCGTGGCCGGGTGGTGGCCCGGACCAGCGCGGTGCGGGAGTACTGCGACTCGGCGGCGGCGCTGGACCTGCCGCGCCAGAGCCGCCCGGAGACAGGTCCCTGAACGGCCGCTCCCTGCGCGGATTCCGCCGTGGCGACGTACGGTCGTGAGCATGCGCATTGTCATCGCTGGAGGACATGGTCAGATCGCGCTGCGCCTTGAGCGGCTGCTCTCGGCGAGCGGACACGAGGTCGCGGGCCTGATCCGCGAACCGGCCCAGGCGGAGGCCTTGCGGGAGGCGGGCGCCCAGCCGATCGTCATGGATCTGGAGTCGGCGTCGATCGAGGACGTGACGGGGGCCCTGGCGGGTGCGGACGCGGCGGTCTTCGCGGCGGGCGCGGGACCGGGCAGCGGCACCGAACGCAAGGACACGGTGGACCGGGCCGCCGCGCAGCTCTTCACCGAAGCGGCGGAACGGGCGGGCGCCCGGCGCCTGATCATGGTCTCGTCGATGGGCGCCGACGCGAACCGCCAGGGCGACGAGGTCTTCGACGCCTATCTGCGCGCCAAGGGCGCCGCGGACGACTACGTACGGGCCAAGCTGGGCCTGGACTGGACGGTGCTGCGCCCCGGCATGCTCACCGACGACGCGGGGACGGGACTGGTCCGCCTGGGGGCCTCCACGGGCCGGGGCCCGATTCCCCGGGACGACGTGGCGGCGGTGCTGGCCGAGCTCCTGGAGACCCCCGCGACGGCCGGCCTGACCCTGGAGGTCGTCGGCGGGTCGATCCCTGTGGCGGTGGCGGTCAAGGACGTGGCGGGCAACTGAGCGATGGGTACGGACCCGGACCCCGCGTCGGTCGCGACGTCGGCCGAGGCGTCGAACCAGGCGTCGATCCAGGTGGTGGAACGCGCCGAGCAGCCATACGTGTTCGTGCGCCGCTCGGTGCGGATGGACGGCTTCGCCGAGATCGCGGACCGGCTGCCCGAACTGATCGGCTGGCTGATGAACCGGGGCATCGAGGTGACGGACGCGCCGTTCTTCCGCTTCAACACCGTGGACATGACCGGTGAGTCCGACGTCGAGGCGGGCGTCCCGGTCGCCGAGGCCCCCGAACCGGAGGGCGACATCGGCGTGGCGGTCCTGCCGGCGGGCCGGTACGTGACGGCCCGTCACCTGGGCCACCCGGACGGCCTGTTCGCCGCGGCCGAGGCACTGCGCGCGTGGGCGGCGGCGCGCGGCCTGGAGTGGGACATGATCCGTGAGCCGGACGGCGCCGAACGCTGGGGCTGCCGCATCGAGTCGTACCGCACGGACCCCCGGGTGGAGCCGGATCCGGCGCGGTGGGAGACGGAACTGGCGTTCCGGCTGGCCGACAGGCCCCCGGGCACCTAGCCGGGGTCGGGCGGCGTGGAGTCGAGCTCGACCCGCACGGGCACGCCGGCCCGCTCCGGCCGCCACCCGGCAGCGATCCCGGTCCGCACGGCCCGTGCGACCTCCCCTGGCAGCACGACGGCGCCCGGCCCGCCCAACCACTGCCCCGGATGCGCCCTGCCGGTCCGCACGAGCAGCGTGCTCCCGGGCTCCTCCGCGCGCGCGACGGCGTACGCCAGCGTGCTCCACCCCATGCCCTGGCTGTACGTCGGCCGCCGCCGCACCCGCCACCGGTAAGTGACCCCGTCGACGACGACGGTCCGCGACTTCTTCCGGGCCAGCGCCATGCTCTCCTCCCCCGGGCTCCGCCTGAACGAGAAAACCCCCGCTCACTGCGTTTCCGCAGATGAACGGGGGTCTCACTCGCGTGGCGGCGCCAGGATTCGAACCTGGGTAGGCTAAGCCGACGGATTTACAGTCCGCTCCCATTGGCCACTCGGGCACACCGCCATGGGATTGCTGCCGAGAGGTCCGCTTTTGGGCGGTGCTCCGTGGCAACGACGTAAACGATACCTGATGCCCGGGGGTGCTTCGCCACCGGATTGATCAGCGCCTGGGGCGGGTGCGGGTGGCTAGGCTTTGCGGTGGTGGTGCGGGCAGCCCGTCGCGCCGCCACGCAACCTCTACGCACCCGATACAAGGAGCCACAGGACATGGCCGACTCCAGTTTCGACATCGTCTCGAAGGTCGAGCGGCAGGAGGTCGACAACGCCCTCAACCAGGCCGCGAAGGAGATCTCGCAGCGCTACGACTTCAAGAACGTCGGGGCCTCGATCTCCTGGTCCGGCGAGAAGATCCTGATGGAGGCGAACTCCGAGGAGCGCGTCAAGGCCATCCTCGACGTCTTCGAGACCAAGCTGGTCAAGCGCGGAATCTCGCTGAAGGCGCTGGACGCCGGCGAGCCGCAGCTGTCGGGCAAGGAGTACAAGATCTTCGCCACGATCGAGGAGGGCATCTCCCAGGAGAACGCCAAGAAGGTCGCGAAGATCATCCGTGACGAGGGCCCGAAGGGCGTCAAGGCGCAGGTCCAGGGCGACGAGCTCCGCGTCAGCTCCAAGAGCCGGGACGACCTGCAGGCCGTCCAGCAGCTGCTGAAGGGCAAGGACCTGGACTTCGCGATCCAGTTCGTGAACTACCGCTGACCCTCCCGGCTCGGCGGGACCTCGGGCGTCTTCGGGGGCGGACGCGGCTCGGCCGCGCCGCCCCCGCCCTGTGCCCGCCGCCCGGGGCCCGGGACGCGATGTCCGAATTCCGCCAGCTCCGGTGGGCGGCGCGGTCGCAGACTGGGATCGGAGCGAGGAACAGCGGGGACACGGGAAGGAGCGGGCCATGACGGTGTACACGGTCGTCGACGGGCCTCTGGGCGAGATGCTGCTGGTCGGCGAGGTGACCGAGGACGGCGGGACCGCCCTGGTCTCGCTGTCGCTGCCCGGGCAGAAGGGCGCCGCGGTCGTCCGGGACGGCTGGCTGCGCGCCCCGGAGGCCTTCGAGGAGATCGCCGCCCAGTTGGCCGACTACTTCGCCGGGCGGCGGACCGGCTTCGACATCACGTACGCCGGCGGGGGCAGCGACTTCCAGCGGCGGGTCTGGCAGGCGCTGGAGGAGATCCCGTACGGGGCCACCGTCTCGTACGGGGAGATCGCCCGGCGCGTCGGGTCCGCCGGGGCGGGCGTGCGGGCCGTGGGGACGGCGATCGGGCGCAATCCGCTGCTGGTCGTGCGGCCCTGCCACCGGGTGATCGGGGCCGACGGCAGCCTTCGGGGATACGCGGCCGGCCTTGAGCGCAAGGAGCGGCTGCTCGGTCTCGAAGGCGCGCTCGCGCCGTGACCGAGGGGCTGTTCCCGGTCGAGCGGGCGCGGGCGGAGGTCGCCCCGGGTGCCGTGCATGTGCCCGGATGGCTCTCCGCCGAGCGACAGCGGGAGCTGGTCGCGGCCTGCCGGGAGTGGGGCCGCGGTCCCGTGCCGTTCCAGCACACCGTGCTGCCGGGCGGGGGCGTGATGTCCGTACAGACCCTCTGCCTGGGGTGGCGGTGGGAGCCGTACCGCTATGTGCCGGGCACAGCCGAACTCCCGGCGTGGTTGGCCGGGTTGGGGCGGGAGGCGCTGGTAGCGGCGTACGGGGAGCACGGTGGCTACGCGCCGGACACGGCGCTGGTGAACTTCTACGACGCAGGCGCCGGCGCGAAGATGGGCATGCACCGGGACAGGGAGGAGCGCTCCGGCGCCCCGGTGGTTTCGCTGAGCCTCGGCGACACGTGCGTGTTCCGGTTCGGGAACACCGAGAACCGTGGACGGCCGTACACCGACGTCGAGTTGGTCTCCGGCGATCTGTTCGTCTTCGGCGGGCCTTCGCGGTTCGCGTACCACGGGGTCCCGAAGGTGTACGGCGGGACGGCCGATCCGGCCCTGGGGCTGGCCGGGCGGCTCAACATCACCTTGCGGGAGACCGGGCTCTCCTGACGCCCTGGCGGGCGGTCAGCGGGAGCGGGAGTGCCCGAACAGGATCCGGTACGCGATCAGGAGCACGAGCGCGCCGCCGATGGCGGATATCCAGGTGGCGCCGTCGTAGAACTGGGCGTTGATCGGGCGGTCGAGGAAGCGGGCGGAGATCCAGCCGCCGACGAAGGCGCCGGCGACGCCGATGAGGGTCGTGCCGATCAGGCCGCCCGGGTCGCGGCCCGGGAGCAGGACCTTGGCTATGACGCCCGCGAGCAGCCCGAGAACGATCCAGCTGATGATGCCCATGCTGTGAACCTGCCTTTCGTGGCCTTGCGTGCCGTGCTGCCCTGGAGGACGCGCTCGGTCGACCGCGTGGTTGCGGTGGTCAGTAGGGTGCGGCCCATGACACAGGAACTGCGACGGTCGCTGGGCGTGTTCGACGCGGTCGTCGTGGGCCTCGGCTCGATGGTGGGCGCGGGCATCTTCGTGGCGCTGGGGCCGGCGGCGCAGGAGGCCGGGTCCGGGCTGCTGCTCGGCCTGGCGCTGGCCGCCGTGGTGGCGTACTGCAACGCCATGGCGTCGGCCCGGCTGGCCGCGCGCCATCCGAAGTCGGGCGGCACATATGTGTACGGTCGCGAACAGCTCTCTCCTTTCTGGGGGTATCTGGCGGGCTGGAGCTTCGTCGTCGGCAAGACCGCGTCGTGCGCGGCGATGGCGCTGACGGTCGGGGCGTACGTGTGGCCGGGGCAGGCGCACGCGGTCGCCGTCGCGGCGGTGGTGGCGCTGACCGCCGTGAACTACCGGGGGATTCAGAAGTCGGCGCTGCTGACCCGGGCGATCGTGGCGGCCGTTCTGGCCGTACTGGCGGCGGTGGTCGTCTCCTCGCTGTCGTCGGGGCGTGCCGAGGCCGGACGGCTGGCGCTCGGCGGGGATCTGTCGGTGGGCGGGGTGCTGGGGACGGCGGGGCTGCTCTTCTTCGCCTTCGCCGGATACGCGCGAATCGCGACCCTGGGCGAGGAGGTGCGGGATCCCGCCCGGACCATTCCGCGCGCGATTCCGCTGGCGCTCGGGATCGCGCTGGTCGTCTATGCGACTGTGGCCGTCTGTGTCCTCTCTGTTCTGGGCGCGCAGGCGCTCGGCGGGTCGGTGGCCCCGCTCGCCGACGCCGCGCGGGCGGCGGGAGCGCACTGGCTCGTGCCGGTGGTGCGGGTGGGCGCGGCGGTGGCCGCGCTCGGCTCGCTGCTGGCGCTGATCCTCGGGGTGTCCCGTACGACGCTGGCGATGGCCCGGGACGGCCACCTGCCGGCCGCCCTGGCCGCCGTGCACCCCCGCTTCCACGTCCCGCACCGGGCGGAGTTGGCGGTGGGGGTGGTCGTCGCTGTGGTGGCGGCGACGGCGGACGTGCGCGGGGCGATCGGTTTCTCGTCGTTCGGCGTGCTCGTGTACTACGCGATCGCGAACGCCTCGGCCTGGACGCTGGGTGGCCGGGGCCGGGTCATGGCGGCGGTCGGCCTGGTGGGGTGCGGGGTGCTGGCGTGCGCGCTGCCGTGGGAGTCGGTGGCGGCGGGCGGGGGCGTCGTGGCGGCGGGCGCGGCGCTGTTCGCCGTGCGGCGGCGCTGAGGCGGCCGGGGCCGCCGTCGCCTCACCGCGGGGTCATATACGGGCGAGGGCCGCGTAGTCGGGCCAGGGCGCGGCCGACTCGACGTCGTCGTCGGGCCCGTACTCCAGGCACGGCTCGTCCTCGGCGAGACGGTCCAGCAACTGCTCGATCTCGGTCATGAGTTCATGGTGGACCACGGCACTGACAATCGGCCGTGGACGACCTGCGGGCAGCGGGTCCGCGGGGCGCGGCCGTGGAAGACCTGCCGGGTGGCTGGCCCTCGCCTCACGACCGCGCCGGTCTACCGTGCCGCGAACGGCTGGTCGGTGGGCACGATCTCCTTGCCCAGCGGCAGCAGCGAGACCGGGATCAGCTTGAAGTTCGCGATGCCCAGCGGGATGCCGATGAGGGTGATGCACAGGGCGATGCCGGTGAAGACGTGGCCGAGCGCCAGCCACCAGCCCGCCAGGACCAGCCAGAGCACGTTGCCGACGCAGGAGGGCGCGCCCGCGTCCCGGCGGTCGACGACGGTGTAGCCGAAGGGCCACAGGGCGTAGATGCCGATCCGGAAGGCGGCGACGCCGAACGGGATGCCGATGAGCGTGATGCACAGCAGCAGACCGGCCACGATGTAGCCGAGGAACATCCAGAAGCCGCACAGCACGAGCCAGATGACGTTGAGGATGGTTTTCACGGGCGGCCTGCCATTTGCTCGAGTCGGGCGATGCGCTCCGCCATCGGCGGATGCGTGGAGAACATTCGGGAGAGGCCCGGGCCGGGACGGAACGGGTTCGCGATCATCATGTGGCTCGCGGTCTCGAGCCTGGGCTCGGGCGGGAGCGGCAGCTGCTTCGTCCCGGCGTCCAGCTTGCGCAGGGCGCCCGCCAGGGCCAGCGGGTCGCCGGTGAGCTGGGCGCCGGACGCGTCGGCCTCGTACTCCCGCGAGCGGCTGATCGCGAGCTGGATGACGGAGGCCGCGATCGGGCCGAGGATCATGATGAGGAGCATGCCCAGCAGGCCGGGGCCCTCGTCGTCGTCGGAGCGGCCTATCGGGATCAGCCAGGCGAAGTTCACCAGGAAGAGGATGACGGAGGCGAGGGCGCCGGCGACCGACGAGATGAGGATGTCGCGGTTGTAGACATGGCTGAGCTCATGGCCGATGACCCCGCGCAGCTCGCGCTCGTCGAGGAGGCGCAGGATGCCCTCCGTGCAGCAGACCGCGGCGTTTCGGGGATTGCGGCCGGTGGCGAAGGCGTTCGGCGCCTGGGTCGGTGAGATGTAGAGCCGGGGCATCGGCTGGCGGGACTGGGTCGACAGCTCCCTGACCATCTTGTAGAGCCCCGGCGCCTCGAATTCGCTGACGGGGCGGGCGCGCATGGCGCGCAGCGCCAGCTTGTCGCTGTTCCAGTAGGCGTACGCGTTGGTTCCCAGCGCCACGACGAGCGCGACGATCAGGCCCGTACGGCCGAAGAAACTGCCGATCAGGATGATGAGTGCGGACAGTCCGCCGAGGAGTACGGCGGTCCTCAGCCCGTTGTGCCGGCGGTGCACGGTACGCCCTCCAAGTGGTGCGGCAGGGGGACCCTTTGCCTGGTGCTGGTCCAGCCTTCAGTGGACCCTCCCGTACTGGTCAACGCCAGGCGAGAGGTGCGGGTTCCCTTGCGCGCGCCGGAGGCGGCGTGAGCCGTACGGGTGAATCAGCGCCGGAGCTTCACCCTTGGTGCCTCCGCTGTGGAGGGTGCGGGGTCAGAACAGCGTCTTCGCCGCGAAGCGGAGGACCAGCTGGGGGTAGCCGGACAGGACGACGCCCGCGGCGGCGGTCAGGGCGATCGCCAGGGTGAGCGGCGCGGGGGCCCGGTGGCGGCGGGGCTCGGTGTACTCGGCGGGGGCCGGGGCGGTGACCGGGGCGCGGAAGAGGAGCGTGGTCCACTGCAGGTAGTAGTAGAGCGCGATCACGACGTTCACGCCCATGACGACGGCGAGCCAGCCGAGGCTCGCGTCCACCGCCGCCGAGAAGACCGTGACCTTGGCGAAGAGGCCGATGATGCCGAGCGGCAGTCCGGCGAGGTTGAGCAGGAAGAAGCCCATGGTCAGCGCGGTCAGGGGCCGGGTGGCGTACAGGCCGCGGTAGTCGGCGACGCGGTTCAGGGGGTGCGTACGGGCCACCAGGGCGGCGACGGCGAAGGCGCCCAGGTTCACGACCGCGTACATCAGGGCGTACGCGACGGTGGAGCCGATCTGGTCGTCGCCGGAGTACGCGGCGGCGGCGATCGGCACCAGGAGGTAGCCGGCCTGGGCCACGGAGGACCAGGCCAGCAGGCGTACCGCGCTCCACGCGCGCGTGGAGACCTGGCGCAGGGCGGCGACGTTGCCGACGGTCATGGTGAGCGCGGCGAGGACGGTCAGGGCCGGGCCCCACACGTCGGCGTAGAGGGGGAAGGCGATGACGGTGACCAGGATGAGGCCGGAGAAGCCGACCGCCTTGCCGACGACGGAGAGGTACGCGGCCACCGGCAACGGTGCGCCGACGTAAGTGTCGGGGACCCAGAAGTGGAAGGGCGCGGCGGCCGTCTTGAAGGCGAAACCGACGAGGGTGAGGGCCACGCCCGCCTGGGCGAGGGTCTCCAGCTGGGCGGGGACGTCGTCCAGGCGCTGGGCGATCTCGGTGAGGTGGAGCGTGCCGGTGGCCGCGTAGACGAAGCTGACGCCGAGCAGCATCACGGCGGTCGCGGTGACCGAGGAGAGGAAGAACTTCAGGGCCGACTCGCTCGACATCCGGTCGCCGCGCTTGAGGCCGACGAGCGCGAAGGCGGGGAGTGAGGCGACTTCGAGGGCGACGACCAGGGTCGCGAGGTCCCGGGAGGCGGGCAGCAGCGCCGCGCCCGCGGCCGAGGACAGCAGCAGGAACCAGAACTCGCCGGCCGGCAGCTTCTCCCGGGTGTCGGAGAGGGAGAGGAGCGCGGTCAGCAGCGCGCCGCCGAGGACGAGGAACTGGATGACGACGGCGAAGTGGTCGGCGGTGTAGCTGCAGACGTCGGGGGCGGTGGTGAGGCAGAAGGTGGAGCGGTCGCCCGTACGCAGCGGTGCCAGCAGCAGGATCGAGGCGGCGAGGCCGGCGATCGACGTCCAGCCGAGGAGCTGCTTGCGGCTGTGGGGCAGGAAGAGGTCGGCGACCAGGACGATCAGGGCGACCACCGCGGCGAGGGTGGGCGGCGCGATCGCGAGCCAGTCGACGGACTGGACGAGGCCCGCGGCAATGGGGGTCACGACTTTCCTCCCGCGAGGAGCTTCTGCACGGCCGGGTCGGTGAGGCCGAGGAGGACCGCGGGCCACAGTCCGGCGAGGACGGTGAGGGCGACCAGCGGCGTCCAGGCGGCGAACTCGTAGCCCTGGACGTCGGCGAGCTGTGGCTGGTCGGCGGTGGGCCGGGGGCCCATGCAGACCCGGCGTACGACGACCAGCAGGTATGCGGCGGTGAGCAGGGTGCCGAGGGCGGCGATCGCCGTGAAGGTGAGGAAGGCGGGGCGGCTGAGGCCCGGGGCGGGGTCGAAGGCGCCGAACATCGCGAGCATCTCGCCCCAGAACCCGGCGAGGCCCGGCAGTCCGAGGGAGGCGACGGCACCGAAGACGAGCAGGCCGCCGAAGCGGGGGGCGCGGCTGTAGAGCGCGGCGCCGGCGCTGCCGGCGAGCGTGTCGATGTCGGTGGTGCCGTACCGGTCCTTCAACGCTCCGACCAGGAAGAACAGGAGGCCGGTGATGAGGCCGTGGGCGATGTTGGCGAACAGCGCGCCGTTGACGCCGGTCGGGGTCATCGAGGCGATGCCGAGGAGGACGAAGCCCATGTGGCCGACGGAGGAGTACGCGATCAGCCGCTTGAGGTCGCCCTTGGCGCCGGGGCGGGCCAGCGCGAGGCAGGCGAGCGATCCGTAGATGATGCCGGCGACCGCGAAGGCGGCGAGGTACGGCGCGAAGACGTGCATGCCGTCTGGGGTGATCGGCAGGGCGATCCGGACGAATCCGTACGTACCCATCTTCAGCAGGACGCCGGCAAGGAGGACGGAGCCGACGGTCGGGGCGGCGGTGTGGGCGTCCGGGAGCCAGCTGTGCAGCGGCCACATCGGGGTCTTCACCGCGAGGCCGATCCCGATCGCGAGAACGGCGATGACCTGCACGGATGTCGTGATGTCACGGCCGTTGTCAGTGGCGAGTGCCACCATGTCGAACGTGCCAGCCTTGAGTCCGATCAGGAGCAGGCCGAGCAGCATGACGACGGAACCGAGCAGCGTGTAGAGGATGAACTTCCATGCGGCGGCCTGCCGCTGGTCACCGCCCCAGCGGGCGATGAGGAAGTACATCGGGATGAGCACCATCTCGAAGGCCAGGAAGAACAGCACCAGGTCGAGGACGGCGAAGGTCGCCAGCGTGCCGGACTCGAGGACGAGCAGCAGGGCGACAAAGGCCTTGGGGGAAGGCCCGCTCGGCATCTTGAAGTAGCTGTAGAGCGCGCAGAGGAAGGTCAGCAGCGCGGTCAGGACCAGAAGGGGGAGGGAAATGCCGTCGACACCGAGGTGGAGCCGCACGTCGAGTGCGGGGATCCACTTGATGTCCGTGGTGGCCTGCATCTTCGCCGGGTGGTCGTGGTCGAAGCCGAGGGTGAGGACGATCGCGGCGGCGAGCATGACGCCGGTGACGGTCACGCCGTGGCGCAGCACGGCCTGGTCGGGGGATTTCCCCTTCAGTCCGGGCGGGGCCGGCAGGAGGGCGGCCGCCGCGCCGATGAGCGGGCCGACGACGAGGAACGCCAGAAGGAACTGCATCACGGATTCACTGATATCGATCACGGGTTCGCTGATGTCGATCACGGCTCACGCTCCGGCGGCTACGAGTACGGCGGCGATCGCCAGGACGACGGAGCCGGCGAGCAGGGCGCTGAGGTAGGTCTGCACGTTGCCGGTCTGGGCGCGGCGCACGGCCCGGCCCAGCCAGTTGGTGCCGGTGCCCGCGCCGCTTACGTAGGTGTCGACGACCTCGCGGTCGAGGAAGCGGACCAGTGAGGCCGCGGCCAGGACGGGGCGGACGAACAGCGCGGTGTAGACGGCGTCGAGGTGGAAGCCGTCGGCGGCGTGGCGGTGGAGGGGGCCGAGCAGCGGGCGGCCCGGGTCCGTGGGGCCGGACGCGGGGTGCGGCAGCTGGAGCGCCTCCGCCTCGACCAGGGCCGGTTCGGCGTCCGGGTGGGCGACGGTCTCCGGGGTGGCGGGGCCGGCCGGGAGGCGGGCGGCCTTGACGGAGAGGGAGCGCCAGACGGCGTAGGTGACCAGGCCGCCGACGAGGGCGATGCCGGTGCCCAGGACCGCGGTGACGGCGGTCGGGGTGAGGGCGTGGCCGTCGAACCAGTCGTCGAGGCGGACGACTGCCAGTCCGAACGCGAGGGAGGGGATGGCCAGCAGCCACAGGACGGTGTTCATGGCGAGCGGCTGACGGCCGTGGTCGGGGGCCGCGGATCCCCGGCCGCGGAAGGCGAGCAGCCACAGGCGGGTCGCGTAGGCGGCGGTGAGGAGGGCGGTGAGCAGACCGGCGACCAGGATGGTCCAGCCGGCGCCGGCGGGGGCGACGGTGCGGTCGCCGAGGGCGGTGTGCTCGGCGGCGACGAGGACGGCTTCCTTGGAGAAGAAGCCGGCGAACGGCGGGATCGCGGCGAGGGCGAGCAGGGCGACGGTCATCGTCCAGTACGCGTCGGGGATCCGCCGGGTGAGGCCGCTCATCCGGGACATGGCGGTCAGGGAGTTGGTGCCGGCGGCGTGGATGATCACGCCGGCGGCGAGGAAGAGGAGCGCCTTGAACGCTCCGTGGGACAGGAGGTGGAAGACGGCGGCGCCACGGTCGCCGACGGCCAGGGCACCGGCCATGTAGCCGAGCTGGCCGATGGTCGAGTAGGCGAGGACGCGCTTGATGTCGTCCTGGGCGAGGGCGGCGAGCGCGGAGCCGACCATCGTCACGGCAGCCATCACGGCGAGCACGGTCAGGGCCGCGGCGGAGGCGGCGAAGAGGGGCAGCAGCCGGGCGACGAAGTAGATACCGGCGGCGACCATCGTGGCGGCGTGGATCAGCGCCGAGACGGGGGTGGGGCCGGCCATCGCGTCCGGGAGCCAGGTGTGCAGCGGGAACTGCGCGGACTTGCCCGCCACGCCGGCGAGGAGGAGCAGCGCGATCAGCGTCGGGTGGTCGAGGCCGTCCCCGGCGACGGCGCCGAGGATGCCGGAGATCCGGAAGGTGCCGGTGTCGGCGGCGAGCGCGAACAGACCGATCAGGAAGGGGACGTCGCCGAGCTTGGTGACCAGGAAGGCCTTGAGGGAGGCGGCACGGGCTTCGGGCGTCTCCCAGTAGTGGCCGACGAGGAAGTACGAGCAGATGCCCATGATCTCCCAGCCGACCAGCAGCACCATCAGGTCGCCTGAGTAGACGACGAGCAGCATCGCGGAGGTGAAGAGGGAGACCAGCGCGGCGTACGACGGGTAGCGCGGGTCGTCGCGGAGGTAGCCGGTCGAGTAGATCTGCACGCAGGAGGCGACGACGCCGACGAGGACGGCAACGAGGGCGGCGAAGCCGTCGATGTGCAGGGCCAGGTCGATGGGCACCGAGCCGGTCGGGGTGAGCCGGGTGGCCGCGGCGATGGTGTCGCCGCCCCCTTGGCGGGCGGCGACGAGGACGGCGAGGACGGCCGCGGCGAGGGTCGGCAGGACGGCCAGGGGGCGGACGAAGCCGGGGGCGCGGCGGCCGAGCAGCAGGCCGGCGGCGGCGCCGAGGAAGGGAAGGAGGGGGACGAGGACGGCGAGGGTCGTGGTGGTCACGCGGTGGCCTCGGCCTTCTCCCCGGCCGCCGTGTCGGGGCCGGCCGGCTCGGTGGGGTCGTCCGCGCCGGGGACCTCGGTCGTGTCGCGGAGCTTGTCGATGTCCGAGGTGCCGCCGTTGCGGTACACCATCAGGACGATCGCCAGGCCGATGCCGATCTCGGCGGCGGCGATGGCGATGGTGAAGAGGGTCAGCGCCTGGCCGGTGTGGAGGGTGTCCCGGAGCCAGACGTCGAACGCGACCAGGTTGAGGTTGACGGCGTTGAGCATCAGCTCGACGGACATCAGGACCAGGATCGCGTTGCGGCGGGCGAGGACTCCGTAGAGGCCGACGCAGAAGAGCAGGGCGGCGAGGACCGCGGGATAGGCGAGGTGCATCAGCGCTTCCCCTCCTGGGCCGGGCCGGACTCGGTGCGGTCCCTGCGGGAGAGCACGATCGCGCCGACCAGCGCGGCCAGCAGGAGGACGGAGAGCGCCTCGAACGGCAGCACCCAGTGCCGGAAGAGGATCTCGCCGGACACCCTGGTGGCGCCCTGGGCCGGGCCGTCGAGGTCGATCCAGGTCGTACGGAAGGCGTCGACGACCACCCACACCAGGGCGGCCGCGGCGGCAAGGGCGACCGCGAGGGCGGCGACGCGGTTGCCGGAGTCGGCGTCCGGGGAGCGGCCGATGGGGGCCTTGGTGAGCATGAGACCGAAGAGGAGGAGTACGACGACGGAACCGACGTAGATCAGCACCTGTACCCAGGCGATGAACTCGGCCGTGAGGAGGAGGTACTCGACGGCGAGGCCGCCGAGCGCCACCACCAGCCAGAGGGCGGCGTGCACCAGCTGCTTGGTGGTGACGGTCACCGCGGCCGCGGCCAGGGTGACGAGACCGACGAGGAGAAACGCGATCTCGACGCCGGTCGGGGAGAGGAAGCCAGGGGCTTCGGCTGCGAGGACGGGGTTCACGACTCCCCTCCCGGCGAAGTCTCCGGCGAGGTCTCTTCGGTGGGCGGCCGCTCGGCCTCGGCCTGGGCGGCGGCGAGCTTCTCGGCCGCCTTGCGGGCCGCGGCGAGCTCCTTCGGCTCCTCGGCACACGGGTCGAGCGCGGGCGGAGCGGGGACCGTCCACATCCATTCGCGGAGCTTGTCGCGCTCATGGGTGAGCTCGTGGATGTCGGTCTCCGCGTACTCGAACTCCGGCGACCAGAAGAGTGCGTCAAAAGGACACACCTCGATGCAGATACCGCAGTACATGCAGAGCGAGAAGTCGATGGCGAAGCGGTCGAGGACGTTGCGGCTGCGCTCGCGGCCACCGGGGGCGGCGGCCGGGACCGTCTCCTTGTGGGAGTCGATGTAGATGCACCAGTCGGGGCATTCACGGGCGCAGAGCATGCAGACCGTGCAGTTCTCCTCGAACAGGCCGATGACGCCGCGGGTGCGGGGCGGGAGTTCGGGCTGGACGTCGGGGTACTGCGCGGTGTGGCTCTTCTTCGTCATCGTGCGCAGGGTGACGGCCAGGCCCTTGGCCAGGCCGCTGCCGGGAATGGGGGACATGGCTACATCACCACCTTGACGACGCCGGTGAGGGCGATCTGGGCGAGGGCGAGCGGGACAAGGGTCGTCCAGGCGAGCTTCTGCAGCTGGTCCTCGCGCAGCCGCGGGTAGCTCACCCGCAGCCAGATCACGACGAAGGCGAGCACGGCGATCTTGAGCAGGGTCCAGACCCAGCCAAGGCCCTCCCCGCCGAACGGGCCGTGCCAGCCGCCGAGGAAGAGGACGGTGGTCAGACCGCACAGGACGACGATGCCCGCGTACTCGGCGAGCAGGAAGAGGGCGAAGCGCAGGCCGGTGTACTCGGTGTACGCGCCGAAGATGATCTCGGAGTCGGCGACCGGCATGTCGAACGGCGGGCGCTGGAGTTCGGCCAGGCCGGCCACGAAGAAGACCAGGCCGCCCACGATCTGCCAGGGCAGCCACCACCACTCGAAGGCGTTGACGATGCCGGGGAGCGAGACGGTGCCGGCGGCCATGGCGACGGAGGCGGCGGCGAGCAGCATCGGCAGCTCGTACGCAAGGAGCTGGGCGGCGGTCCGCAAGCCCCCGAGGAGGGAGAACTTGTTGGCCGATGCCCAGCCCGCCATGAGCGAGCCGAGCACGCCGACGGCCATGACGGCGAGCGCGAAGAAGATACCGGCGTCGATGACCTGACCGACCGCGCTCGTGCTCGGGCCGATCGGGATCACGATCAGTACGAGGAGGTACGGCAGCAGGGCGACGGCGGGGGCGAGCTGGAAGACGCGGCGGTCGGCGTTGGCCGGGACCACGTCCTCCTTCTGTGCGAACTTCACACCGTCCGCGACGAGCTGGGCCCAGCCGTGGAAGCCACCCGCGTACATGGGGCCGAGGCGGCCCTGCATATGGGCCATGACCTTGTGCTCGGTCTGGCCGATCACCAGGGGCAGGACGAGGAACACGGCGAAGACGACGATCAGCCGAAGGGCGACGTCGAGTGCGTCGTTCACGCGGGATCGCCTCCGGTGGTGTCGTCGGGGCCGGTGGTGCGGTCGGGGGTGGGCTCGGGCTTGGCGTCGGGGGCACGCTCGGCGCTGGGCGCGGGCTTGGCCTCGGGCACGGGCCTGGCCTCGGCGCTGGGCGCGGGCTTGGGCTCGGCGCTGGGCGCGGGCTTGGGCTCGGCGCTGGGCGCGGGCTTGGGCTCGGCAGCCGCCTCGGGCGCCGGCTTGGCCTCGGCGGCCGGCTCAGGCTTGGCGTCGGGCTTGGACCCGTCCTGGCCAGTCGGCTCGGTTTTGGGCTCGGCGGCCGGCTCAGGCTCGGGCTCGGGCTCGGGCTCGGGCTTGGACCCGTCTTCGCCAGTCGGCTCAGGCTTGGGCGTCGCCTCGGCGGGCTCGTCGAATGCCGGGCGCGCGTGGTGCCAGGGTGCGTCGCTGCTGCGGGGGGCCTTGGGCGGGGCCGCAGGCGTGGTGGGCTCCGGAGGCGTCTCGGCGGTCTGGCTCGCCGAGCCCTGGGAGGCGGAGCGCATACGGCGCGGCGGGCGGGGCGGGGTTTCGGCCTGCGGGGCTTCCGCGGCGGTGGCGGCCTCGGGCGTCCCGGCCGTCTGGCTCGCCGAGCCCTCGCCGGCCGTGCGGGTGCGGCGGGCGGGGCGTTCGCCGGGTGCCGCGCCGGCACCGGCACCGGCCGCGCGGGCGGTGCGGGCCGGACGGGACGGGGCAGGGGGCAGCTGGCCCTTGAGGGGGCCCCAGTCGTTGGGGTCGGGGACGCCGGGCGGCAGCATCTGGCGGCGCTTGGGGCCGCCGTCGTGGGACTCGCCGGGTTCCTTGGCGCCGGGCCAGGCCTTGGCGACCCGGGACGCGAGGACGAAGTCCTTGCGCAGCGGGTGGCCCTCGAAGCCCTCCGGGAGCAGCAGGGGCTCCAGGTGGGGGTGGCCGGTGAAGGTGATGCCGAACATCTCGTACGTCTCGCGCTCGTGCCAGCCGGCGCCCGCGTAGACGTCCACGGCGCTCGGCAGGGCGGACGCGGTGTGCGGGACGGTCGTACGGACGAGGAGGCGGCGGACGCGGTGGCCTTCGAGGGCGACGACATGGGCGCAGACCCGGAAGCCGGTGCCCGGTTCGTCGACGGCGCTCAGCCAGTCGAAGTAGGTGCAGCCGAGCTTGTCGCGTGCGATCTCCAGGGCGGCGATCCAGGAGCCGACTGGCACGTCGACGGTGAGCAGGTCGTAGGCCCGCTCGGCCGTCGCCTCCGCGCCGAAGATCTCGGTGACCGCCTCGGGCAGGGTGTCGTACGCGTTCACGGCGCACCCCCCGTCCCCTGGGCCGGCTGCGGCGTCGGCGAAGTCGGGGTCGGCGGGGTGACCAGGCCGCTGGTCAGCTGGGCCACCGACGGGCCGTTCGCGTACCGCTCGCCGAGCGACTCGCGGGCGATCTTCTCCTGGAGCTTGAGGATGCCCTGGAGCAGCGCCTCGGGCCGGGGCGGGCAGCCGGGCACGTACACGTCGACGGGGATGATCTGGTCGACGCCCTTGGTGACGGAGTACGAGTCCCAGTAGGGGCCGCCGCAGTTCGAGCATGCGCCGAAGGAGATCACGTACTTGGGCTCGGGCATCTGCTCGTACAGACGCTTGACCGCCGGGGCCATCTTGTCCGTGACCGTGCCGGAGACGATCATCAGGTCGGCCTGGCGCGGCCCGGGCGCGAACGGGATCACGCCGAGCCGGATGAAGTCGTGGCGGGCCATCGACGCGGCGATGAACTCGATGGCGCAGCAGGCGAGGCCGAAGTTGAAGACCCACAGGCTGTAGCGGCGGCCCCAGTTCAGGACCACCTTCATCGGCTCGGGAGCCAGCCGGGACAGCACACCCAGCCGTTGGGGCTCGGGCAGGTCCACGGGGGCCGGAGTCACGTCCATGTCAGGACGCCCTTCTTGTACGCGTAGAGCAGTCCCACGGCCAGGAAGCCGAGGAAGATGAACATCTCGACCAGTGTCGTGGCGCCGTATCCGGCGGCGGCGAACACGGTCGCCCAGGGGAAGAGGAAGATCGAGTCGACGGCGAAGATCACATACAGGAACGCGTAGACGTAGTAGCGGACCTGGGTGTGGGCCCAGCCCTCGCCGACCGGGTCGACGCCGCATTCGTAGGTGAGGAGTTTCTCCGGGGTCGGGACGACGGGCCGCAGCAGGCGCCCGGCGCCGAAGGCCACCGCGACGAAGAGCACGCCGAGGACGGCGAGCAGTCCGACGACGGAATAGCTCTCGAAATAGTCCGCGGCGAGTGCGGTCGGTTCGGTCGTTTCCGGCACGTCCGTTCCTCGCTCCCTGGCGCTGTTCGCCGATATGTACGGACGGGAGTCTAGGGCCTGTTAAAGGGCCGGTAACCAGCCCGTCCACGGAGCGGGTGGGGTTATCCCCACTTCGCCCCACCCACGAACCCCATGGCGTCCCGATCTTCGGCCCGGCAGGCTTGACGCCATGACCGAGACCACCGACACCGTGGGCCGGGCCGGCGACGACCGGTCCCGGCCGCTTCCGCCCGTGCGCCGCACCGCCTTCGGGCGGCACACCTGGAAGGAAGCGGCGTACCTCCTGTCGAATTTTCCGGTGGTGCTGCTCGGTTTCGTCTATGTGGTCGTCATGGTCGTCACGGGCGTGGCCCTGTCCGTGACGGTGATCGGTCTGCCCCTGCTCGCCGTCGGCCTGGCCGGGGCCCGCGGCCTCGGCCGCGCCGAGCGGGGCCGGGCCCGGCTGCTGCTCGGCGTGGAGGTCGAGGAGCCGAGCCCGCTGCCGCCGCCCGCCGGGGGCGGGTTCTTCCCGTGGCTGTGGACCCGGCTGAAGGACCCGGTCGGCTGGCGGACCGTGCTGTTTGCGTTCGTCCGGCTGCCGTGGGGCGTACTGACCTTCGCGCTCACGCTGGTGTGTCTCATCCTGCTCCCCCTGCTGCCCGTTGTCGTGCGGGGCCTGGCGAGCGCGGACCGGGCGATGGTGCGCGGCCTGCTGTCGCCCTCCGACGAGCTGGAGCGGCGGATCGCGGAGCTGGAGTCGGACCGGGGTGTCGTGGTCGACACGGCCGCCGCCGACCTGCGGCGCATCGAGCGCGACCTGCACGACGGGGCGCAGGCCCGGCTCGTCGCCCTCGCCATGGGGCTGGGCCTGGCCAAGGAGAAGCTGCTCGAGGACCCGGAGGCGGCCGCGGCCATGGTGGACGAGGCCCATGGCGAGGTGAAGCTGGCGCTCCAGGAGCTGAGGGACCTGGCCCGCGGCATCCATCCGGCGGTCCTGACCGACCGGGGCCTGGACGCGGCGCTCTCCTCGATCGCCTCGCGCTGCACGGTGCCGGTGCGGGTGACCGTCGACCTGGACGAGCGGCCGGCCGAGGCGATCGAGGGCATCGCCTACTTCACCGTCTCGGAGCTGCTCCAGAACGTCTCCAAGCACGCGCGGGCGCGCAGCGCCTCGGTGGAGGTGTGGCGTACGAAGGACCGGCTGCTGCTCCAGGTCAGGGACGACGGCCGGGGCGGGGCGCGGTTCGACGGAGGTACGGGCATGGCGGGGCTCGCCGAGCGGCTGGGCGCGGTCGACGGGCTGTTCGTCCTGGAGTCGCCGGAGGGCGGCCCGACGACGGTCACGGCCGAGCTCCCCTGGCGGCCCCGGCACCCGGCCCGCGGCCGCTAGACCCACCGGCGGCCCCGGTCCGTACCCCGGCCGGTAGGGAAAACCCCCGGCCCAAGAGGGATACGGCCCTCATGGCCGGCGGCCGTCCGTCCCGGCGAACCTTGTACCGAGCGCGGAACCGGGCACGGAACCGGGCACGGAACCGGGCACACCCCCTCATCGACCCACACCACTCACCCCACGGCAGAACGGAAGCGACGACGATGGCCACGGCTTACGGACCGGCACCGGACACCCGGCTCTCACACGTGCCCGCGGCGCTGCGCGCGCCGATCGAGGGCCGCACCTGGCGTGAGTTCGCGTACGTCCTGACGGGGCTGCCGCTCTCCGTGCTCTTCTTCTGCCTCGCCGTCTCCTTCACCGCCCTCGGCCTCGGCCTGGTCGTCACCTTCCTGGGTATCCCGCTGCTGGCCGCCACGCTCGCGATGTGCCGGGGCTTCGGCGCCGTGGAGCGGGGCCGGGCGCGCGGTCTGCTCGGTGTGGACGTCTCCGCTCCGGCCCCGGTGGTCACCCGCCACCGCGGCACCATGGCGTGGGTCGGCGGCGTGCTCAAGAGCGGGGCGTCGTGGCGGCACCTGCTCTACGCGGTCCTGCACATGCCGTGGGCGACGTTCACCTTCTCGGTGACGGTGTCGCTCTACACGTACGCCTGGGGGCTCTTCACGTACCCGCTGTGGCGCTGGGTCTTCCCCGCCTACGCGGACGTGGAGGGGATTCAGCTGTACGGCGACGGCCGGCGCAACTTCATCCTCGACTCGCCCTTCGAGCAGGCGGTGACCAGCCTGGTCGGACTGGCCTTCGTGCTGGTGACGCCGTGGCTGGTGCGGGGCATGGTCCAGGTCGACCGGCTGATGGTGTCGGGGCTCCTCGGGCCGTCCCGGCTGGCCACCCGGGTCTCGGAGCTGGAGTCGGACCGGGGTGTCGTCGTCGACACGGCCGCCGCCGACCTGCGGCGCATCGAGCGCGACCTGCACGACGGCGCTCAGGCCCGGCTGGTCGCCCTCGCCATGGACCTGGGGCTGGCCAAGGAGAAGCTCGTGGAGGATCCGCAGGCGGCGGCGCGGATGGTGGACGAGGCGCACGGCGAGGTCAAGACGGCCCTGCAGGAGCTGCGCGACCTGGCCCGGGGCATCCATCCGGCGGTCCTGACCGACCGCGGTCTGGACGCGGCGCTCTCCTCCGTCGCCTCCCGCTGCACGGTCCCGGTCGCGGTCGAGGTGGATCTGCCGTCCCGCCCGGCCCCGGCGATCGAGGGGATCGCCTACTTCACCGTCTCCGAGCTGCTCCAGAACGTCTCCAAGCACTCCGGGGCCCGCCGGGCCTGGGTGGAGGTGTGGCGGACGGAGGACCGGCTGCTGCTCCAGGTCAGGGACGACGGCCGAGGCGGCGCGGACCTGGCCGGCGGCAGCGGTCTGGCGGGGCTCGCCGAGCGGCTGGGCGCGGTCGACGGGATCCTCGCGGTGGACTCCCCGGCGGGCGGCCCGACGACGGTCACGGCCGAGCTCCCCTGGCGCGGCTGACCGACGCCCCCTCCGCCGAGCCGGCCCTGCTGACCGACGCCCCCTCTCCCCCTCCCCAGTCCCCAGTCCCCCGGCCTTGGCGCGGCCGACCGCCGACGCCTGACCCTGCCCTCCCCCGAGCCTTTCCCAGCTCGGAGCGCCTCGGGCCCCCGGCGCGCCGCGCCCGGGGGCCCGAGCCTGTCCGAATCCGATCTGTGGACAAGCCGCGGGACGATCGTCGGGCTGGGATGCTGGAAGGACAGCAGTCCAGAACACCGGAGCATGGGGGACGGAACGTCGTGGAAAACAGGGTGCGGGTGGTCATCGCCGAGGACTCGGTACTGCTCCGGGAGGGCCTGACCCGCCTTCTGACCGACCGCGGTCATGATGTGGTCGCGGGTGTCGGGGACGGAGACGCCCTGGTCAAGACCGTGAGTGAGCTGGCGGACCAGGGTGAGCTGCCGGATGTGGTGGTCGCCGACGTACGGATGCCGCCGACGCACACGGACGAGGGCGTCCGGGCCGCGGTGCGGCTGCGCCAGGACCACCCGGGGCTCGGGGTGCTGGTCCTCTCGCAGTACGTGGAGGAGCGTTACGCCACCGAACTGCTGGCCGGATCCAGCCGCGGTGTGGGCTATCTGCTGAAGGACCGGGTCGCGGAGGTCCGGGAGTTCGTGGACGCGGTGGTGCGGGTGGCCACGGGTGGTACGGCCCTGGACCCGGAGGTGGTCGCGCAGCTGCTGGGCCGGAGCCGTAAGCAGGACGTCCTGGCGGGGCTGACCCCCCGGGAGCGGGAGGTCCTCGGCCTGATGGCCGAGGGGCGGACGAACTCGGCGATCGCCCGGCAGTTGGTCGTGAGCGACGGCGCCGTGGAGAAGCACGTCAGCAACATCTTCCTGAAGCTGGGGCTCTCCCCCAGCGACGGGGACCACCGGCGTGTGCTTGCCGTATTGACCTATCTCAACTCATAGCCAACCCCCGCCGAATATCTGACACTCAGTCAGATAGCGGCGTGTCGCATGGAGTTTCGCACCGAGTCACGAGGGAGTGGATGTAGGACAGAAGGACCAGCGGGGAGTGTCTGACGATCAGCATCCGGGGGGCTAACAGAACATGGCAAACCAGGGCATCACAGCGTCTCAAAAGTGCGTCCAGCATCTGAGCGGCCCAGGGAAGGTGACCCTTACCGACGTAGGGTTGACCGTGGAGCGACCGGTGAGCCGGCCGCAGCCCAGCCGCCTCGAAGGAGGTCCAGTTCAGTGACCAGCCAGGTCAGTAGCCCAGCCGAGCACGCAGATGAGGCTGACGGGGCCGGCGAGGCCCTGGTGGGGGGGCCGCGCAGACCCGCCGGCGACAAGGAAGTACGCCGTCTGGACCGGGTGATCATCCGCTTCGCGGGTGACTCCGGTGACGGTATGCAGCTGACAGGTGACCGTTTCACGTCCGAGACGGCGACCTTCGGGAACGACCTGTCGACGCTGCCGAACTTCCCCGCCGAGATCCGCGCCCCCGCAGGCACCCTGCCGGGTGTCTCCTCGTTCCAGCTGCACTTCGCCGACCACGACATCCTCACCCCGGGCGACGCGCCGAACGTCCTGGTCGCCATGAATCCGGCGGCCCTCAAGGCGAACATCGGCGACGTGCCCCCGGGCGGCGAGATCATCGTCAACACGGATGAATTCGCCAAGCGGGCCATGGCCAAGGTCGGCTACGAGACGTCCCCCCTGGAGGACGGCTCGCTGGAGGGCTATCGCGTCCATCCCGTGCCGCTGACCACACTGACGATCGAGGCGCTCAAGGACTTCGGTCTCCCCCGCAAGGAGGCCGAGCGGAGCAAGAACATGTTCGCGCTGGGTCTGCTGTCGTGGATGTACCACCGGCCGACCGAGGGCACCGAGCGGTTCCTGCGGCAGAAGTTCGCGAAGAAGCCGCAGATCGCCGAGGCGAACGTGGCCGCCTTCCGCGCGGGCTGGAACTTCGGCGAGACCACCGAGGACTTCGCGGTCTCCTACGAGGTCGCCCCCGCCACCGCCGCCTTCCCCACCGGCACGTACCGCAACATCTCCGGGAACCTCGCCCTGTCCTACGGGCTGATCGCCGCGTCCCGCCAGGCGGACCTGCCGCTCTACCTGGGCTCGTACCCGATCACCCCTGCCTCGGACATCCTGCACGAGCTGTCCAAGCACAAGAACTTCGGTGTGCGGACCTTCCAGGCCGAGGACGAGATCGCCGGCATCGGGGCGGCCCTCGGCGCCGCCTTCGGCGGCTCCCTCGCCGTCACCACCACCTCCGGCCCCGGTGTGGCGCTCAAGTCCGAGACCATCGGCCTCGCCGTCTCCCTGGAGCTGCCGCTGCTGGTCGTGGACATCCAGCGCGGCGGCCCCTCGACCGGACTGCCCACGAAGACCGAGCAGGCCGACCTGCTCCAGGCGATGTACGGCCGCAACGGCGAGGCGCCCGTGCCGATCGTGGCGCCGAAGACCCCGGCGGACTGCTTCGACGCGGCCCTGGAGGCAGCCCGGATCGCCCTGACCTACCGCACCCCGGTGTTCCTGCTCTCGGACGGCTACCTCGCCAACGGCTCCGAGCCCTGGCGGATCCCCGACGTGGACAGCCTGCCCGACCTGCGGACGCAGTTCGCCACCGGACCCAACCACGCGCTGGCCGACGGCACCGAGGTCTTCTGGCCGTTCAAGCGCGACCCGCAGACCCTCGCCCGGCCGTGGGCCGTGCCCGGCACCCCGGGACTCGAACACCGCATCGGCGGGATCGAGAAGCAGGACGGCACCGGCAACATCTCCTACGACCCGGCCAACCACGACCTCATGGTCCGCACCCGCCAGGCCAAGGTCGACGGCATCGAGGTGCCCGACCTCGACGTCGACGACCCGGACGGCGCCCGCACCCTCGTCCTCGGCTGGGGATCGACGTACGGGCCCATCACCGCCGCCGTACGCCGGCTGCGCCGCGAGGGCACCCCGGTCGCCCAGGCCCACCTGCGCCACATCAACCCGTTCCCGGCCAACCTCGGGGAGGTCCTCACCGGATACGACAAGATCGTGGTGCCGGAGATGAACCTCGGGCAGCTCGCCACCCTGATCCGGGCCAAGTACCTCGTCGACGCGCACAGCTACAACCAGGTCAACGGCATGCCGTTCAAGGCCGAGCAGCTCGCCGCGGCTCTCAAGGAGGCCATCGATGACTGAGTCACTCCTCTCCCTGGTGCCCAAGGCCGAGGCGAAGCAGTCCATGAAGGACTTCAAGTCGGACCAGGAGGTGCGCTGGTGCCCGGGGTGCGGTGACTACGCCGTCCTCGCCGCCGTGCAGGGCTTCATGCCCGAGCTGGGCCTGGCCAAGGAGAACATCGTCTTCGTCTCCGGCATCGGCTGCTCCTCCCGCTTCCCGTACTACATGAACACCTACGGGATGCACTCCATCCACGGCCGCGCCCCGGCCATCGCCACGGGTCTGGCGTCCTCCCGCCGCGACCTGTCCGTCTGGGTCGTCACCGGCGACGGCGACGCCCTGTCCATCGGCGGCAACCACCTCATCCACGCCCTGCGGCGCAACGTCAACCTCAAGATCCTGCTCTTCAACAACCGGATCTACGGTCTGACCAAGGGGCAGTACTCCCCCACCTCCGAGGTCGGGAAGATCACCAAGTCGACCCCGATGGGCTCGCTCGACGCGCCCTTCAACCCGGTCTCCCTGGCACTCGGCGCCGAGGCGTCGTTCGTCGCCCGGACCGTCGACTCCGACCGCAAGCACCTCACCGAGGTCCTGCGGCAGGCCGCCGACCACCCCGGCACCGCCCTCGTCGAGATCTACCAGAACTGCAACATCTTCAACGACGGCGCCTTCGAGGTCCTCAAGGACAAGGAGCAGGCGCAGGAGGCCGTGATCCGGCTGGAGCACGGGCAGCCGATCCGGTTCGGCGCCGACGGCGGCAAGGGAGTGGTCCGCGACCCCGCCACCGGCGATCTCCAGGTCGTCCCCGTCACCCCCGCGAACGAGGCGAGCGTGCTGGTCCACGACGCCCGCAGCGCCAGCCCCACGACCGCCTTCGCGCTCTCCCGGCTCGCCGACCCCGACACGCTCCACCACACCCCCATCGGGGTGTTCCGCAGTGTCGTACGGCCCGTGTACGACACGCTCATGGCCGACCAGCTCGACACCGCCGTCGAGCAGAACGGCAAGGGCGACCTCGCCGCCCTGCTCACCGGCAACGACACCTGGACGGTCGTCGGCTGACCGTCCCACCGAGGGCTTGCCGGGCGCGCCGCCCGGCGGGCCCTCACTTCTTCTCCGCCGCCGCCTTGTACTGCCCCAGGAACCGGGGCGCGCCCCGCTGGATCCGGTGCATGAACAGCGCCGGCTCGTGCTGGAACAGCATGCTGTTGGTGCCGTGGAAGGCGATCGTCTTCGCCAGACCCTGGTACGTCATGGTGCGCAGCCTGCGGCGCAGGGCGCCCCGGTCGGCCACCAGACCGTCGGCGGTCAGCAGCCGCATCCCCTCGGCCGCGTAGAGCACGGCGTCGTACGCCTCCAGCGCGAACCGCTCGATCCCGGCCGTCGCCGGCAGCCGCCAGCGGGTCCGGTACGCGGCGGTGAACTGCCTGGCCGGCGCGAGCACCGCCGGATCCGTGTAGGTCGTGCCGAAGAGCCAACCCTCGGCGGCCGGCCCCGCCACCGCCGTGAACTCCGGCCCCAGGACGTACTCGACGGCCCCGCACAGCCCGGTGAACCCCTGCGCCCGCAGGGCCTTGGCGCACAGCGCGGCCCGGCGCGGGGAGTCGCCCGCGTACACCACCGCGCCCGGGGCGGCGGCGAGCGCGGCGCGGACTGCCGGGGCGAAGTCCTCGGTGTCGGCGGCGACCGGATGGGAGGTGATCGTGCCCTCGGACGGCGGCGCGGTCTTCATGGTCTTCGCGATCCGCCAGCTGTACGTGCCGCCCGCCCTGTCCTCGACGATCGCGGTCCGCCGGATCTTCTTCTTGGTCAGGTAGTAGACGAGCGGGACCGTGAGCATGTCGTGGCCGGGCCGTAGCTCGAAGTAGGTGGGGCCGTCGGTCTGCCCGTCGATGTCGATCTGGCTGACGCCCGCCACGAGGTTCATCAGGACAAGCAGGTTCTTGTGGTACTCGGCGGCGGTGGCGACGACCGTCCGGGCCGTGACCGGCCCGAGGACCGCCAGGACCGTGCGGTCCCCGGCGAAGGCGCGGGCCGCCGCGAGGGCCCGTCCGGGGTCGCCGCCGTCGTCGCGGACCTTCAGCGCCAGGTCGAAAGGCCGGTCCTGGCGGGAGTTGAAGGTCTCGACCGCGAGCCGGGCGCCGCGTTCCTGTGCCGTACCGTCCGCCCGGCCCGGTCCGCTCAGGTCGGTCTGGACACCGATGGCGTACGTGGAGCGCGGGCCACCTCCGCCGCCCGGGCCGGCACCGGCCGGCGTGCGGTTCACCAGCCACGCGGTGACGCCTCCGGCGGCGACGACCGCGGCCGCCGAGCCCAGCACCAGCAGCCGCCGCCGTGAGGGCGCCCGACCGCCCGCACCGGGGTCGTCGGGGTCGACGATCAGGGTCGGCTCCGAGACCGGCAGGTCGAGGACGCGGGCGGAGCGCTGGGCGATCAGCGCGGAGACGGCGGGCGGCAGCCAGTCCCCGGCGGGCCCCTCGGGCCGGCCGGGGACGGCGCCGAGGGAGGCGCGGACCTCATGGGCGGTGGGGCGGGCCGCCGGATCCTTGGCGAGGCAGGCCCGGACCAGGCCGAGCAGCGGCCGCGGTACGCCGTCGAGGTCGGCCTCCTCGTGGACGGTGCGGTACACGATCGCGGCGACCGTGCCCGTACCGAAGGGCCGTCGTCCCGTGGCCGCGTGGGCGAGGACGCAGCCGAGCGAGAAGACGTCGCTCGGCGGGCCGACCTCGCCCGCCCCCGCGGCGCGGGCCTGCTCCGGGGAGAGGTAGCCGGGCGAGCCGATCACCGCGTCGGTGGCGGTCAGGGCGGTCGCCCCGGCGGCCCGGGCGATCCCGAAGTCGATCAGGCGCGGCCCGTCCAGGGCGAGCAGGACGTTGCCGGGTTTGACGTCCCGGTGCACGAGTCCGGCCTCGTGCAGGGCGGCCAGTGCCTCGGCGAGCCGTGCGCCCAGGGCGCGGACGGCCTCCTCGGGCAGCGCGCCGTACAGCCCGACCGCCTCGGCCAGCGAGGGGCCGGGGACGAACTCGGTGGCCAGCCAGGGCTCCCGGGCGTCCGGGTCGGCGCCGATGACCCGCACCACCCAGCGGCCGCGGATCTGTTCGGCGATGCGCGCCTCGCGGCGGAAGCGGGCCCGGAAGCCGGGGTCGGCGGCGTGTTCGGCGCGGATGAGCTTGAGGGCGGCGAGGGCGCCGCCGCCGGAGCGGGCGAGGTAGACGACGCCCATGCCGCCCGCGCCGAGCCGGCCGAGGAGCCGGAATCCGGCGATCGCCGTCGGATCGGCCGTACGCAGGAGCTGCACGCGTCACGTCCCCCGGGTGGCGGGTGGTCCTGCGGGGGCGAATTCGAGCGGCTTGTAGCGGCCGCCCTCGACGACGTACATGAACGTGCCCACGGCGTCCGGGTCGCCGGTCTCGTGGTTGAAGACGTAGCCGCCCATGGCGCCCTCGTACCTCACCTTGCGCAGGACGGGGGTGAGTGTGGTGCGGTCGGGGCGTTCGCCGCCCTTGGCCTTCTTCACCACCTCCTGGATCAGGAGGTTGACGACGTCGTAGGCCTCACCCGCGTAGTAGGCGGGGCCGGTGCCGTACTTGGCGCGGTGCGCGGCGACGAAAGCCGCGGCTTCCTTCCTGGTCGTGGGGTCGACGACGGGTGCGCCGAGGATCCAGCCCTCGGCCGCGTCGCCGGCCTCCTTGAGGAACCTCGGTCCGAAGACGTGCTGGCCGGCCACCTTCATGCCGGTGAAGCCGAGTTCCTTCAGGGCGCGGGCGGCGAGGACGGCGCTGGGGGTGAGGCCGCAGTGGACGTAGGCGTCGATGCCGTCGGCGGTCATCCGGGCGAGCACGGACCTGTAGTCGGTGAGGCCCGCGGGGACCACCCGGGGGTACGGTGCGATCTTCCCTTGGCGGAAGGCGAAGTTGGCGCCGCCGATGTACTGCCAGGCGTAGGTGTCGTCGGTGCGTTCCTGGAGGATGCCCGGCCGGCGGCTGCGGGTCTTGGCCTGGACGTAGTAGGCCAGGCACATGCCCGCGAAGGGGTGCGGCGGGCAGGCCCGCAGGATGGTCCGGCCCTGGGTCTTGTCGTTCACGGTGAGCAGGTTGAGGCCGGCGGAGACCGTGATCAGCGGGACACGGGCCTCGTCGTAGACGGGGAGCGCCTCCTGCGAGGTGTAGTCGGAGGTGGAGCCGAGCACGCCGAGGACGTCGGGGTCGGTGGTGAGACGGCGGGCGGCCGCGGCCGCGCGGTACCGGTCGCCGGCGTCGTCGGAGACTTTCAGTTCGAGGGTGAAGGGCTTGTCGGCGCGGGCGTTGAAGTGGTCGACGGCGAGGCGGGCGCCGTGTTCCTGGGCGATGCCGAGTTCCTTGGCGGGCCCGGTCAGGTCGGCCTGGACGCCGATGATCCAGCGCCGCTTCTTCGGCGGCGGGGCGGCCTTCGTACCGCCGTCGTCCGTCAGGGCGGTCCAGATGCCCACGCCCGCGGCGGCAGCGAGCGCCACCGACCCGGTGGCCAGGAGGAACTTCCGTCTGCCGGCCGGATTCTGGACGCTTGTGCCGCCGTGCGTGGGCTCGATGTCGGGCAGGGCGAGCATCCGGGTGGAGCGTTCGGCGATGGTCCGGACGACGGGTGCGGGCAGCCAGTCGGCGGCGGTGCCGGGGGTGTCCTCGGTGAGGAGGGCGGTGACCTGTTCGGCGGTCGGCCGGTCGGCGGGGCTTTTGGCGAGGCAGGCCCGCAGCGGGTCGAGGAGTCCGTCGGGGACGCCGGCCAGGTCGGGTTCGTCGTGGACGGTCCGGTACAGCAGGGCGTCGACGGAGCCCGAGCCGAAAGGCGGGCGGCCGGTCGCCGCGAAGGCCAGCAGGCAGCCGAGCGCGAAGACGTCGCTGGCCGGGCCGATCTCGTCGGCGCGGGCCTCGGCCTGTTCGGGGGCGAGGAAGCCGGGGGTGCCGACGACCATGTCGGTGGCGGTGAGCGCGGTCTCCTCGGCGGTCCGGGCGATCCCGAAGTCGATCAGGCGCGGGCCGTCGACGGCGAGCAGGACGTTGCCGGGTTTCACGTCGCGGTGGACGAGTCCCGCGGCATGTACGGCGGCCAGGGCTCGGGCGATCGCCCCGCCGAGGATCCGTACGCTGCGGGCGGGCAGCGGGCCGTGGGCGCGTACGGCCTCGCCGAGCGAGGGGCCGGGGACGAAGGCGGTGGCCAGCCAGGGCTCGGGGGCGTCCGGGTCGGCGCCGGTGACGGGGACGGCCCAGGGGCTGGAGACCCGGCGGGCGGCCTCGACCTCGCGCCGGAAGCGGGTGCGGAAGTCGGGCTGGTCGGCCTGGTCGGCGTGGGTGACCTTCACCGCGGCGAGTTCACCGCTGTCGGTACGGCCGAGGTAGACCACGCCCATGCCGCCCGCGCCGAGCCGTCCGAGGAGCCGGTAGCCGGCGATCACGGAGGGGTCGGAGGCGAGCAGCGGCTGGACGGCACCGGGCTCGCGCTCACGCTCGGGCGGGAGCGGGGGTGGGGACGGGGTGGCGCCGGGGTCGCGCGGGAGCGGGGTGGCGCCGGGGGTGGGACCGGGCCGGGTCGCGTCGGGGTCGCGCTCGGGCGGGGTGGCCCCGGGAGGGGGCTCGGGCGGGGGCGCGTCGGGTTCGCGGTCCGGCGGCGGGGGCGGGGCGGCAGGGCTCATGACTGGGCCTCCAGCTGGCTCTCGGCCCGATCGACCATGGTGACCAGCGCCTGGACCTGGGCGTGGTCGATGTCCTTGTCGACGTGCCCGGGGGCTCCCTTGGCGACGACGGCGACGGTGACCTGGGAGACCCGGGACTGGTACCAGGCGTATTTCTGGGGGCCGCCGAAGGCGTCGTTGTGGTACTTGCCGCCTTCGCCGAGCGAGTCGGCGGCGGTGAAGTTGCCGCCGACGCCGAAGGGGTTGCCGAGCGAGATGAGGCCGCTGATGCGCTCGCCTTCGCGCAGTCGCTGGTCGGGGCAGCGCAGCGCCTCCTCCAGCGTCTGGGCCATCTCCCAGTCGGCGTCGGTCTCGGTGCGGTGCACGGTGACGGTGGCCGAGACTTGCAGCGGGCCCTTGCCGGCCGCGGCGGGGATCTCGCTGTAGGCGGTGACGCTGTGGAGCACGGTCGCGGGGCGGGTGCCGGTCTCCCAGGTGCACTGTGCGCTCAGGACGGGCCAGTAGCCGGGTGCGCTGTGGTGCGGGCGGCGTGCCACGTAGTCGGGGCCCCAGGAGTCGGGGCCGGCGACGACGGCGAGGGCGAGCCGCCGGGCGTCGGCCTCGGTGCGGGGCGCGCGGGCGGGGTCGGGGGTGAAGTCCAGCCGGGTCGGCGTGGGATTCGCGGTCGGGCTCGCGCTCGGCCGGGCGGAGGCGCTCGGCGCGGGCGAACTCTTCGGCCGGGCATTGTCGTTGCCGCCCGGCTCGGAGCCGGAACAGCCGGTGAGGATCAGTCCGCCCGCCAGTAAGGCGCAGCAGGAACGCAGCACTCTTCCGTATCCGTACGTCACAGGCCCCCCACGGACGCTACGCACTCTCCCCGAGTGGTGAGCAGATCGTACGCGCCGGAGGGTCAACGAGCCCTGATTACGGGGGCATTGGGATCAATTGGTGACGGTTCCCTCGCGGGCCCGGTCGTAGTCGGCGCGGGCGGCCTGCACGGCGGGGACCCGGCGCTCGGTCCAGCGGGCCAGGGCCCAGACCTGTTCGGCGGCCTCCTTGCCGAGGCCGGTGAGCCAGTAGTCGACGCGGGGCGGGATGACGGGCTGGGCCTCGCGGTGGACGAAGCCGTCGCGCTCCAGGGTCTGAAGGGTCTGGGCGAGCATCTTCTCGCTGACGCCGCCGATCGTGCGGCGCAGCTCGCTGAAGCGGTACGAGCGCTCCATGAGGGCGGCCAGGACGAGGACGCCCCAGCGGCTGGTGACGTGCTCCAGGACGAGCCGGGAGGGGCACATCGGCTCGTTGACGTCCGGCTTGCCGTTCACGACTTCCCTTACTCCCATGTCAGTACCTTACTTCAAAGTGGGTACTTTCGGAAGGTTAGCGCCCAACGTACGGTCAGTGGCACGCCAGGGAAACGAACCGAACGGGAGCACCCTCACCATGAGCATCGTCGTCACCGGAGCCACCGGACAGCTTGGCCGCCTCGTCATCGACGAGCTGCTCGCCACCGTCCCCGCCCACCGCGTCGCCGCCGTCGTCCGGAACAAGGAGAAGGCCGCCGACCTCGCCGGTCGCGGGGTCGAGCTGCGCGTCGCCGACTACAGCCGGCCCGAGACGCTGGCCGACGCCTTCGAAGCCGGCGACCGGGTCCTGCTGATCTCCGGCAGCGAGGTGGGGCAGCGGGTGGCGCAGCACGCCGCCGTGATCGCCGCGGCGACGGCGGCGGGCGTCGCCCAGCTCGCGTACACCGGCATCCTCGGCGGCCCGGAGGCCGACTTCCGCCTCGCCGACGAGCACAAGGAGACCGAGAGGCTGATCCTGGAGTCCGGCCTGCCGTACACCTTCCTGCGCAACGGCTGGTACACCGAGAACTACACCGAGCACCTCGCTCCGGTCCTCCAGCACGGCGCCGTGGTCGCCAGCGCGGGCGAGGGCCGGGTCGCCTCCGCGCCGCGCGCCGACTACGCGGCCGCCGCGGCGGCCGCGCTGACCGGCGAGGGCCACCTCCACCAGGTCTACGAGCTGAGCGGCGACACCGCCTGGTCGTTCGCCGAGTACGCGGCCGAGGTCGCGCGGCTGTCCGGCAAGGAGATCGCCTACCAGGACGTACCGGCCGAGACCCATCTGTCGGTGCTCACCGGCGCGGGCGTGCCCGAGGCCTTCGCGGAGATCCTGGTCGACGTGGACGCGGCCGTACGCCGTGGGGCGCTGGCCCGGCGCAGCGGCGACCTGGCCCGGTTGATCGGCCGCCCGACGACGCCGGTCGCGGAGACGATCGAGGCGGCGCTGCGGACCGCCTGACCGAGGCCCGCGACCGGGATGCCGCCGGCCTTCCGACCGGTGGCCCCGGTCATGACCGTATTGCGGTACGGACATGACAGCCCTCCCTGTGCGGCGCTACCTTCGACAGGACAGGCGCGTGGCACAGGGCAGGAGGTTCGGTGAAGACACAAGGAGAGACCCGGGCAGGGTTGCTGTACGGGATCGGTGCCTACGGCATGTGGGGCCTGGTCCCGCTCTTCTGGCCCCTTCTCAAGCCCGCCGGGGCCGTCGAGATCCTCGCCCACCGGATGGTCTGGTCCCTCGCCGTCGTCGGCCTCGCGCTGCTCGTGCTGCGCCGCTGGGGCTGGGTGCGGGAGCTGCTGCGCAGCCCCGCCAAGCTGGGCCTGATAGCCCTCGCCGCGGCCGTGATCACGGTCAACTGGGGCGTCTACATCTGGGCCGTGAACACCGGCCGGGTCGTCGAGGCGTCGCTCGGCTACTTCATCAACCCGCTGGTCACGATCGCGATGGGCGTCGTCCTGCTGAAGGAGCGGCTGCGGCCGGCCCAGTGGGCCGCCGTCGGCATCGGCTTCGCGGCCGTGCTGGTGCTCGCCGTGGGGTACGGGCAGCCGCCGTGGATCTCGCTGACGCTGGCCCTGACCTTCGCCACGTACGGCCTGGTGAAGAAGAAGGTCAACATCGGCGGTCTGGAGTCGCTGGCCGCGGAGACCGCGATCCAGTTCCTGCCGGCGCTCGGCTACCTGCTGTGGCTCGGCACCCAGAGCTCGGCCACCTTCGGTGCCGAGGGCGCCGGCCACGCGGCCCTGCTCGCCGCGACCGGCCTGGTCACGGCCGCGCCCCTGGTCTGCTTCGGCGCGGCGGCGATCCGGGTCCCGCTGTCCACGCTCGGCCTGCTCCAGTACCTGGCCCCAGTCTTCCAGTTCCTCCTCGGCGTCGTCTACTTCCACGAGGCGATGCCGGCCGAACGCTGGGCCGGCTTCTCCCTGGTCTGGCTCGCCCTCACCCTCCTGACCTGGGACGCCCTCCGCACGGCCCGCCGCGGCCGCACGGAGGCGGCCCGCCTGGCCGCCGAGGCGGCGACGGTGGACGCGGTGAAGCCACGGGCGGAGGCCCAGACGGAGGCCCAGGCACCGGAGGTCGAGGCCCGCTAGGCCCCGTCCCGGAGATCTGGCACACCGGAACGCGGTCGACGGCTCCGGCGGACGTGACGTCCGCCGGAGCCGTTGCCGTTCACCCGTCCCGGGCCGTGCGGCCGGCGCGCTACACCGTCTGGCGTTCCCGGACCGGCTCCGCGGAAGGGCTCTCCGCCTCCATGTGGCGGACGGGCCGGGTGCGCAGGCCCGTGGCCGTGAGGAGGCCGCCGAGGAGGATCATGGCCACCGGGACCGCCAGGGCCGCGCGGAAGGCGTCCATCGGGTCGGAGGTCGCGCTCAGGCCGTAGACCGCGGTGACGGCCGAGATACCGACCGCCGAGCCGAACTGGGTGGCGGTGGTGAGCAGGCCGCTGGCCAGGCCCTGTTCCTCCTCGTCCACGCCGTCGGTCGCGGCGATGGTGAGGGGGCCGTACACGACGGCGAAGGCCACGCCGTTGAGCAGCAGCAGCGGGAACATCGCCGCGTACGTCCAGTCCGAGCCGATCTGCAGGAACACGACGTAGGTGACGGCCGCGAGGACGAAGCCGCCGAAGGCGACCTTGGCGTTGCCGAAACGGTTGACCAGGCGCGGGGTGAGGGTGGGGGCGAGGACCGCGTCCACGCCCATCACGATCAGCGCGAGCGCCGTTTCGAAGGACGACCAGCCGCGCAGCTCCTGCAGGTAGAGCGTGACGACGAACTGGAAGCCGAAGAAGGCGCCGACGAAGAGCATCATGCCGAGGTCGGCGCGGACGGTCGCGGCCTTGCGCAGGAAGCCGAGGCGCACGAGCGGGTTCTTCGCGCGCCGCTCCACGGCGACGAAGAGGCCGGTGAGCAGCAGCCCCGCGGCAAATGCGGCGGCCGTCAGCTCCCAGGAGTCCAGGCCGTGTTCGAGCCGTACGATGCCGAAGGCGAGCAGGAGCATCGCGCCCGCCGCGACCACCGCGCCGGCCAGGTCGAAGCCGCCCGTGGCACGGGCGGGCCGGCCCTCGGCCGGGAGCAGCTTGAACGCGGCCAGCAGGACGGCGCCCGCGAAGATCACCGGCGCGAAGAAGACCCAGCGCCAGCCGAGTGCGGTGAGCAGCCCGCCGATGACCAGGCCGAGCGAGAAGCCGCCCGCGGCCGTGCCGGCGAAGACCAGCAGGGCCTTGTTGCGCTCCGGCCCCTCCGCGTACGAGGTCGTGATGATCGACATCGCGGCCGGGGTCATGAAGGCGGCCGCCACACCGGTGACGAACCGGGCCGTGATCAGCATCCAGCCCTCGGTGGCGAAGCCGCCGAGACCGGAGAAGAGCATGAAGACGGTGAGCCAGGTCAGGAACATCCTGCGGCGGCCGAGGAGGTCGGCCGCGCGGCCGCCGAGGAGGGTGAAGCCGGCGTAGCCGAGGACGTACGCGCTCATCACCCAGGCCGCCGTCCCGGTCGACAACCCCAGGTCGGATCTGATCGAGGGCACGGCCACGGCGAGCATGGCCACGTCGATGCCCTCCAGGAAGATCGTGCCGCAGAGGACGAGGAGGAGGGCCCAGGCGCGTGCGGACAGGGTCGGGTTCTTGGGCATGGGTGTCTCCGTGAAAGGGCGTACGGGAAAGGAGGGTTACTCGACCGCGGGTCGGTTCTCTCTTGTAACCACCTGAATCCTGCGGCACCATCGGGAGGCATGGAAGAAGGCACTTTGAAGGAACCGAGTCACTGCGAAGGCACCTACGGGGACGGCCTCTACGGCGACACCGACCCCTTCCAGTGGGACACCCGGGAGGACTGTGAGGTCCGCCAGATCCTCGACCGGGTGGCGGACAAGTGGTCCTTGCTGGTCATCGCGTTGCTCGACCACCGCCGTCTGCGCTTCACGGAGCTGCGCCGGGAGATCGACGGCATCAGCCAGCGGATGCTGACGGTGACGCTGCGTCAGCTGGAGCGCGACGGGCTGGTGAAGCGGACGGTGCACCCGGTGGTGCCGCCGCGGGTGGAGTACGAACTCACCCCGCTCGGCGGCACGCTGCACACGACGATCCGCTCGCTGGTGACCTGGACCGAGGTCCACCAGAACGAGATCGCGGCGGCGCGTGCGCGGTACGACGAGCGCGAGGCGGCGGAGGCGGCGCTGGCCACGGCCTGAGGACGGATTCGGTCATCGTCCGTCATGCGGACACCGCCGAGCCGTTCCTCGGTCGCCGTACTGAACCGGCCGATTGCGCCATGTGAAGTCCGTCCGCGTTCTTCCTCGGACCAGGCGAAGGCCCCGGTAGCACCCCGCTACCGGGGCCTTCGCCTGAACGTCCGGTAAACGGACTTGCCTGACCGGTTTCCGCCCTTGACGGTGAGTCAAACTCTCCCTGAACATTCAGCACGCACACCGCGCACTGCACACGCACAGCTCCAACGCCCCGCGACACCGCCGTCGTGGGGCGTCTCGCACGTTCCGTCCCATCCCCGTACGGAATTCCGGAGCCCCCACATGACTCTCTCCGTTCCGAGACGCACCGCGGCCATAGCGGCGCTCGCCCTCACCGGGCTGATAGTCACGGCCGCCCCCGCCGCCACCGCAGCACCGGCCGCCCCGGCGGCCACCACGGCCGCGGCGACCACCGCCGCCGCGCCCGACATCCCGCTCGCCAACGTCAAGGCGCACCTCAACGACTTCCAGTCCATCGCCTCCGCCAACGGCGGCAACCGCGCCCACGGCCGCGCCGGCTACAAGGCGTCGATCGACTCCGTGAAGGCCAAGCTGGACGCGGCC
>NZ_BMQQ01000008.1:69737-117983 GCF_014648195.1 Streptomyces purpureus | reverse complement strand
GGATTCACCACCACCGTCCAGCAGTTCACCACCAGCGGCGCGACCGGCTACAACCTGATCGCCGACTGGCCCGGCGGCGACGCCAACCAGATCGTCATGGCCGGCGCCCACCTCGACTCGGTCTCCTCAGGACCCGGGATCAACGACAACGCCTCCGGCTCGGCGGCCGTCCTGGAGACCGCGCTCGCCGTCTCCCGCGCGCAGTTCAAGCCCGCGAAGCACCTGCGGTTCGCCTGGTGGGGCGCGGAGGAGCTGGGCCTGGTCGGGTCCAGGTACTACGTGAACAACCTGCCGTCCACCGAGCGGTCGAAGATCTCCGGCTACCTCAACTTCGACATGATCGGCTCCTCGAACGCGGGCTACTTCGTCTACGACGACGACCCGACGATCGAGAAGACCTTCAAGGACTACTTCGCCGGTATCGGCGTTCCGACCGAGATCGAGACCGAGGGCGACGGCCGCTCCGACCACGCCTCGTTCAAGAACGTCGGCATCCCGGTCGGAGGCCTGTTCACCGGCGCGAGCCGAACGAAGAGCAGCGCCCAGGCCCAGAAGTGGGGCGGCACCGCCGGGCAGGCATTCGACCGCTGCTACCACTCCTCGTGCGACACCACGGCGCAGATCAACGACACCGCCCTGGACCGCAACAGCGACGCGATCGCCCACGCCATCTGGTCGCTCTCGGCCGGCACCACGCAGCCGCCCGGTGAGACGTACGAGAACACCGCCGACGTCGCCATCCCGGACAACGGCGCGGCCGTCACCTCCACGGTCAACGTGTCCGGGCGTACGGGCAACGCCCCGGCCACGCTCAAGGTCGGCGTCGACATCATCCACACCTGGCGCGGTGACCTGGTCGTCGACCTGGTGGCGCCGGACGGGACCGTCTACCCGCTGAAGCCGTTCAGCTCCGGCGACTCGGCCGACAACGTCCAGACCACGTACACCGTGAACGCCTCCGGCGAGGCCGCGAACGGGGCCTGGAAGCTGCGCGTCCAGGACAGGGCGGCCCAGGACACCGGCTACATCAACGCCTTCCGCCTCACCTTCTGAGCCTCCTGAGCCCCCTGAGGCTTCCGGGCTGAAGGCCCACCAAAAAACCCGCGGGGCCCCGCCGTGCCGGAGGAGGCGCGGCCGGGCCCCGCGTTCAACACGTTGCCGATCGACGGCTACTTGGCCGCGTCGGCGGCCTTCACCAGCGCGTCCTTGGTGACCGCGCCGACGTAGACGGTGCCGTCGTCGGTGAGGAGGGCGTTGACCAGGCGCGTCTTGAAGACCGTGCCCGAGCCGAACTTCCCGCTCACCTTGTCGCCGAGGGCGTCCAGGAACGCGCCCGCCTCCGGCGGGAGTTCGCCCTTCTCCGGCATCTTGGCGGCGCCTTCGGCGCCCGGGGCCTTGATCCGGGCGATCGTGGTCCAGCCCTCACCGAGGACGTTCAGCCCGCCGCCCGTGAGCTCCGCCAGGCCCTCGGGGGCCTTCTCGGCCTCGCGGGCCGCCTTCGAGCCGTCCTCCTCGGTGACCTTCGCGCCCTTGGGCGGTGTGAAGTCGAAGGTGGAGGCGGCCGGCCTGGCGTAGTCGATCTTGGTGAAGCCGGCGTCGACCACCGGCTTGCCGCCATCCGTCGACTTGACGGTGAACTTCAGCGGCACGCCCTTCTCGGCGTCCACCGCCACCTTGATCGACTCGATCGTCGAGCCGCTCTGCTTGGGCTTGATCACCAGCTGGTACGCGTCGCGGCCGGCGACCCGCGCCGTGCCGTCGACGGTCACCGACGTCGTCTCGTCGACGGCCTTCAGGGCCTCGTCGGCGAGGTCCTTGGGGGTCGAGGGCAGCTTGCCGGGCAGCTCCTTCTCCGCGCCGCCGTTGCCGTCCTTGCCGCCCTTGCCCGAGTCGCCCTTGTCCGTGCCCGCGGGCTCCTTGGCGTGGTAGACCTCGTTCGACTTGCTGTCGTACGCCCAGATCTCGTCGCCGTTGCGGATCAGGCTGTACTCGTCGCCCTCGCCCAGCAGCGCCACCCGCTGCCGGTCAGGGCCGTCGGCGGCCACCCGCAGCGTGTGCGTACCGGAGGCCAGTTCGGTGAGCTTGTCCTGCGGGGCCGCGGACGAGGAGGAGCCTGCCCCGCCGCCGGCCAGGCCGCCGAGGCCGGCGAGCGAGGGCAGCCCCAGGTCCGTGCTGATCTTCACCGTGCCGGAGAGCTGCTGGACGTCCGACGCGGCGATCTTCTCGATGAGTTCCTGTGCGCTGATCTTCGGCAGCTCGGGGTCGCCGGACGCGGCCAGTGCCGGGACGAGCCCGATGGTCGCCGCGGCCACCGAGGCCACCGCGACGGGGACGACGTACCGCGCTGCCTTGCGGCGTCCCGCGTCCGTGGTGTGCGTGCTGTCGTTCGGTGCCATCGTGTGCCCTACCTCCGTGGTCGATGACATCCATCTGACCAAAGCGGGCGGGCGGAAGCGTCAGCCCCCGGAAGCAACTTCACGTACTGCTTCGGGATGACCCGACCCTGAGAAGCGTCCGTCGACGCAGGCCGGCAATGTGACCTGCGTCACATCGATGCCACTCGTGCGGGGTCAGCCCGCGCGGTGCACCACCGCGTCGCAGAGCTCCTCCAGGGCCGCCTTCGCGTACCCGTCGGGCATCGGCGCCAGCAGCGCCCGCGCCTCCTCCGCGTACCGCACGGTGTCCCGGCGGGCCTGCTCCAGGGCCGGGTGCACCCGCAGCCGGCGCAGGGCCTCCGCGTGCCGGGCGTCGTCGCTCAGATCGCCGTCCACGAGCTCGACGAGCGCCACGTCCTCGGGACGGCCGTGGGCCTCCGCCTGGGCCCGCAGATGGAGCACCGGCAGCGTCGGGATGCCCTCCCGCAGGTCGGTGCCCGGGGTCTTGCCGGACTCGTGGGAGTCGGAGGCGATGTCCAGGACGTCGTCGGCGAGCTGGAAGGCGACGCCGAGCCGCTCCCCGTACTGGGTGAGGACGTCGACGATCCGCTCGTCCGCGCCGGACATCATCGCGCCGAACCGGCAGGAGACGGCGACCAGCGAGCCCGTCTTGCCGCCGAGGACGTCGAGGTAGTGCTCGACCGGGTCCCGGCCGTCGCGCGGCCCGGCCGTCTCCAGGATCTGGCCGGTCACCAGACGTTCGAACGCCTCGGCCTGGATACGGACCGCCTCGGGGCCCAGATCCGCCAGGATGTGCGAGGCCCGCGCGAAGAGGAAGTCGCCCGTCAGGACCGCCACGGAGTTGCCCCAGCGGCTGTTGGCGCTCGGCGCGCCCCGTCGCACGTCCGCCTCGTCCATCACGTCGTCGTGGTACAGCGTCGCCAGGTGGGTCAGCTCGACCACCACCGCCGAGGGCACGACACCCGGCGCGTAGGGGTCGCCGAACTGGGCGGCGAGCATCACGAGCAGCGGACGGAAGCGCTTGCCCCCGGCCCGCAGCAGGTGCTGCGCGGCCTCGGTGATGAAGGGGACACCACTCTTGGTGGCATCGAGCAGCCCTGCCTCGACAGCTGCCAATCCGGTCTGGACATCGGCCTCAAGAGCCTGGTCCCGCACGCTCAGCCCGAACGGCCCGACGACGGTCACGAGGGGATCTCCTGTCTGCTGACGATCACACGGATTGTCGATGTGTCGCTGGATTCACTCAAGTCAGCGTATCCGGTCGCCTTTCGATCACCATGGGCGCCTTCCCGCCTCCGCCGGTATGTTCGTGATCAACTCATACGACCAGGAGTAAGGCTTATGTCCCGAACAGCGCCGACGCCCGTCCACTGAGGTCCCGCCATGCGTATTCGCACCGACTTCCCGTACGAGACCACCCGCGAGGACCTGCGCATCCCCCTGCCCGACGGCACCCTGCTCCACGCCCGCGTCTGGCGGCCGGCCACCGAGGAGCCCGTCCCGGCGCTCCTGGAGTACCTCCCCCACCGGCTCAGCGACTGGACCGCGCCCCGCGACTGGCAGCGCCACCCTTGGTACGCGGGCCACGGCTACGTCTCCGTCCGCGTCGACGTCCGCGGCCACGGCAACAGCGGCGGCAGGCCGGGCGACGTGTACGACGCCCTGGAGCTGGCCGACGGGGTCGCGGTGGTGAACTGGCTCGCCGGGCAGTCCTGGTGCAGCGGCGAGGTGGGCATGTTCGGGATCTCCTGGGGCGGCTCCAACGCGCTCCGGATCGCCGCGCTCGCCCCCGAGCCGCTGAAGGCCGTCGTCACGGTCTGCCCGACCGACGACCGCTACGACAACGACGTCCACTACCTGGGCGGCTCGGTCCTCGCCATGGACATGCACGCGTGGGCGGCGACCATGCTCGCGTTCACCGCCCGGCCCCCGGACCCGCAGTACGCCGGACCCGGCTGGCGCGAGACATGGCTGACACGGCTCGCCGCCGTGGACCCGCTCATCCACACCTGGCTCGCCCACCAGACCCGCGACGCCTACTGGCAGCACGGCAGCCTCCGCGAGGACCACTCCACGGTCCGGGCCGCCGTCCTCGCCGTGGGCGGCTGGCACGACCCGTACCGCGACACCGTCCTGCGGCTCGTCGAGCACCTCCCCCACGAGCGGGTACGGGGACTGATCGGACCCTGGTCCCATCAGTACCCGGACCACGGGCTGCCGGGACCCGCGATCGGATTCCTCCAGGAGACGCTCAGGTGGTGGGACCACCATCTCAAGGGCCGCGACACGGGGATCATGTCCGAGCCGCTCCTGCGGTCCTGGATCAGCGACTCCCACCCGCCCGCGACGGTCTACGACGAGCTGCCCGGCCGCTGGGTCGGCGACGACGCCTGGCCCTCCCCCCACGTCACCCCGCTCACCTACGCGCTCCAGGGCCCGCCCGTCCGCGTCCGCTCCCCGCAGCGGGCCGGTCTGGACGCGGGCCGTTTCCTCCCCCTCGGCAACGACGCCGACCTCCCCCCGGACCAGCGCACCGAGGACGCCCTCTCGGCCTGCTTCGACTTCCCCGTCCCCGAGGGCGCGCCCGTCGACATCCTCGGCCGCCCGCGCGTGCGCCTGGCGCTCACGCCCCACGCCCGGACGGGGCAGGTCGTCGCCCGGCTCTGCGACGTGGCACCGGACGGCTCCTCCACGCTGGTCACCCGGGGCGCCCTGAACCTCGCCACCCGCCACGGACCGGACCGGACCGAGCCGTGCCGGCCCGGCGAGAGCGAGGAGATCGCCTTCGATCTGAACGGCATCGGCCACTCCTTCCCGGCCGGTCACCGCATCCGGCTCGCCCTCTCCTCCGCGTACTGGCCCTGGATCTGGCCCCGCCCGGACGCCGACGGATTCACCCTCGACCCGACCGCCTGCGCGCTGACGCTGCCCGTCCGGTCCGCACCCGGCCAGGAGCCCGCGATCACCTTCGAGCAGCCCGAGCAGTCCGCACCGCTCGGCGTCAGCCACCCGGCCACCCTCGACGAGCCACGCCCCGAGCGGCTGATCGTCCGGGACGTGGCGAAGGGCCTGTGGCGCCTGGAGGCCGACCCGGGGTACGGCGGCACCCGCCTCCATCCGGACGGCCTCGAATACACCGAGGACGCCGTGGAGTCGTACACGATCCAGGAGGACGACCCGCTCTCCGCCCGTACCCGTTCCGAGTGGACGATCAGGCTGCACCGCCCCGAGCTGGCCTGGGACGTGACGATCGAGACCCGCTCGGAGATCGCCTGCACCGCCGACGCCTTCCTCACCTCGGACGAACTGGTGTGCAAGGAGGGCAGGGAGGTGGTCTTCCACCGCACCTGGGAGAAGCGGATTGCCCGCACGGCGGGGTGAGGCGACCCACTTGGAGGGGCTCTGCCGCCACCCGGTGCGGCCGACGTAACGTGTCCCCCACACCCGTGGAAAGCGAGGCAGGCACCGATGTCCGAGCAGAGCCCGCTCGACCTGGCCGAGGGCGACCCCTTCGGCCCGCACAACCTTCCGTACGGCGTCTTCTCCACCGCCGACGAGCCGGGACGGCGCCGGCTCGGCGTCCGCATCGGCGACTGGGTGCTGGACGCGGGGGCCGCGGCGCACGCCCTGGGCTCCCCCTACGCCACACTGCTCGCACAGCCCAGCCTCAACCCGCTGCTGGCCGCCGGGCGCACCGCCTGGCGCGACGTGCGCCGCGCGCTCACCGCGTGGGTGACGGTGCCCGCGCACCGCCCGGACATAGAGCCGCTGCTGCACCCGCTGGACGCGGTCACCCTGCACCTGCCGTACGAGGTCGCCGACTACGTCGACTTCTACGCGAGCGAGCACCACGCCACCAACGTGGGCCACATCTTCCGCCCCGACGGCGAGCCGCTCACCCCCAACTGGAAGCATCTGCCGATCGGTTACCACGGCCGCGCCGGTACGGTCGTGGTCTCCGGCACCGAGGTCGTACGCCCCTCGGGCCAGCGCAAGGCCCCCACGGACCCGGCGCCGGTCTTCGGCCCGTCGGTCAAGCTCGACATCGAGGCGGAGGTCGGCTTCCTCGTCGGCACCCCCTCCGAGCTGGGCAGGCCGGTCGCCCTCGGCGACTTCCGCGACCACGTCTTCGGGCTGACGCTGCTCAACGACTGGTCCGCGCGGGACATCCAGGCCTGGGAGTACGTGCCGCTCGGCCCGTTCCTCGGCAAGTCCTTCGCCACCTCCGTCTCCGCGTGGGTGACCCCGCTGGAGGCCCTGGACGCCGCCCGCATCGACCCGCCGGTGCGCGACTTCCCGCTGCTGCCGTACCTGGACGACTCCGGCGACGACGAGCCCGGCGGCCTCGACCTGCGGATCACCGTCCGGATCAACGGCGAGGTGGTCTCCGAGCCGCCGTTCTCCACGATGTACTGGACCGCCGCGCAGCAGCTCGCCCATATGACGGTCAACGGCGCATCGCTGCGCACGGGCGACCTGTACGGCTCCGGCACGGTCTCCGGCCCGGACGTGCACCAGCGCGGATCGCTGCTGGAGCTGACGTGGAACGGCCGTGACGCCCTCGAACTGCCCACCGGCAAGCGGACGTTCCTGGAGGACGGCGACGAGGTCACCCTCACCGCCTGGGCGCCCGGCCCGGACGGCACCAAGGTCGCGCTGGGCGAGGTGACCGGCCGGATCACACCGGCCGCCGGCTGAGTCCCGGACCGGCATGCGCCAGGGCCCGGCCCCCTCGGGGAGCCGGGCCCTGTGCGTGCGGGCGGCGGGGGTCAGCGGACGAAGACGCTCGCCTGGCCCGCCAGATCGAGGAAGTACTGCGGCGCGAGACCGAGCACCAGGGTCACCGCCACCCCCACCCCGATGGTCGTCATCGTCAGAGGCGACGGCACGGCGACCGTCGGGCCGTCCACCTTCGGCTCGCTGAAGAACATCAGCACGATGACCCGGATGTAGAAGAACGCGGCGACCGCCGAGGAGAGGACACCGACCACCACCAGGCCCCCGGCGCCGCCCTCCGCCGCGGCCTTGAAGACCGCGAACTTTCCTGCGAAGCCGGAGGTCAGCGGGATACCGGCGAAGGCGAGCAGGAACACCGCGAAGACCGCCGCGACCAGCGGCGAACGCCGGCCGAGCCCGGCCCACTTGGACAGGTGCGTGGCCTCGCCGCCCGCGTCCCGTACGAGCGTGACGACCGCGAACGCGCCGATCGTCACGAAGGAGTAGGCGCCCAGGTAGAACAGCACCGACGAGACCCCGTCGGGGGTGGCCGCGATGACACCGGCGAGCAGGAAGCCGGCGTGGGCGATGGAGGAGTAGGCGAGCAGCCGCTTGATGTCGGTCTGGGTGATGGCGACGATCGCGCCGCCCAGCATGGTGACGATGGCGACGGCCCACATGACCGGGCGCCAGTCCCAGGTGAGGCCCGGCAGCACCACGTACAGCAGGCGCAGCATGGCGCCGAACGCGGCGACCTTGGTGGCGGCGGCCATGAAGCCGGTCACCGGGGTCGGGGCGCCCTGGTAGACGTCCGGGGTCCACATGTGGAACGGCACCGCGCCCACCTTGAACAGCAGGCCCATCAGCACCATCGCGAAGCCGATGAGCAGCAGCGCGTCGTTGCCCATGGTGGCGGCGAGCGCCGGGTCCATCGCGGTGACGTTTCCGTCGACGACGTCGGCGATCCTGGCGTACGAGACGGAGCCGGCGTAGCCGTAGAGCAGGGCGATGCCGAAGAGAAGGAACGCCGACGAGAAGGCGCCGAGGAGGAAGTACTTGACCGCGGCCTCCTGCGACATCATCCGCTTGCGGCGGGCGACGGCGCACAGCACGTAGAGCGGCAGCGAGAAGACCTCCAGGGCGATGAAGAGCGTCAGGAGGTCGTTGGCCGCGGGGAAGACGAGCATGCCCGCGACGGCGAAGAGCACCAGCGGGAACACCTCGGTGGTGGTGAACCCGGCCTTGACGGCGGCCTTCTCCTGTTCGCTGCCCGGTACGGCGGCGGCCTCGGCGGCGAAGGAGTCGACGCGGTGGCCGTGGTGGGCCGGGTCGAGGCGGCGCTCGGCGAAGGTGAAGACGGCGACGATCGAGGCCAGCAGGATCGTGCCCTGGAGGAAGAGCGCGGGCCCGTCGACGGCGATGGCGCCCATCGCGGCGATCTGCGCCTTGGTGGAGCCGTACCCCCCGGCCGCGAGGCCCACGACGGCGGCGAAGCCGGCGGCCAGGGCGACCACGGTCAGGAAGACCTGGGTGTGGTAGCGCCCGCGGCGCGGCACGAGGGCCTCGACGAGGACGCTGAGGACGGCCGCGCCGACGACGATGAGGACGGGTGCCAGCTGGGCGTACTCGATCTTCGGTGCGGTGATCTTGCCGATCGGTTCGGCGGCTGTCGTCCACAGGCTGTGGACAGCTGTTGCGCTCACTTGGCCGCCTCCACCTCGGGCCGGGGGTCCTTCTGCTGTACGTCGGACATGGTGTGCCGCACGGCCGGATTGACGATGTCCGTCAGCGGCTTGGGATAGACACCGAGGAAGATCAGCAGGGCGATCAGCGGGACGATCACGGTCAGCTCACGCGGCCGCAGGTCCGGCAGGGACCGCACCTCCTCCTTCACCGGGCCGGTCATCGTCCGCTGGTAGAGCACCAGCGTGTAGAGAGCGGCGAGGACGATGCCCGTGGTGGCGACGATTCCGGCGACCGGGTAGCGGGCGTACGTGCCGACCAGGACGAGGAACTCGCTGACGAACGGCGCCAGTCCGGGCAGCGACAGCGTCGCCAGACCGCCGATCAGGAACGTGCCGGCGAGCACCGGCGCGACCTTCTGCACCCCGCCGTAGTCGGCGATGAGCCGCGAGCCGCGCCGCGAGATCAGGAACCCGGCGACCAGCATCAGCGCGGCCGTCGAGATGCCGTGGTTGACCATGTAGAGCGTCGCGCCGCTCTGGCCCTGGCTGGTCATCGCGAAGATGCCCAGGATGATGAAGCCGAAGTGGGAGATCGAGGCGTAGGCGATCAGCCGCTTGATGTCCCGCTGGCCGACCGCGAGCAGCGCGCCGTAGACGATGCTGATCAGCGCGAGCACGATGATCGCGGGCGTGGCCCACGTGCTGGCCTCGGGGAAGAGCTGGAGGCAGAAGCGGAGCATCGCGAACGTGCCGACCTTGTCGACCACGGCCGTGATGAGCACGGCGACCGGCGCGGTCGCCTCGCCCATGGCGTTGGGCAGCCAGGTGTGCAGCGGCCACAGCGGCGCCTTCACCGCGAAGGCGAAGAAGAAGCCGAGGAACAGCCACCGCTCCGTGCTGGTCGCCATCTCCAGCTGCCCGTTGGCCCGGGCCTCGGCGATCTCGGTGAGGGAGAAGTTCCCCGCGACGACGTACAGGCCGATCACCGCGGCCAGCATGATCAGGCCGCCGACCAGGTTGTAGAGCAGGAACTTGACCGCCGCGTACGACCGCTGGGCCGCCGCGTTCTCGTCCGAGCCCGCGTGGGCCCGGTCCCCGAAGCCGCCGATGAGGAAGTACATCGGGATGAGCATGGCCTCGAAGAGGATGTAGAAGAGGAAGACGTCGGTGGCCTCGAAGGAGAGGATCACCATCGCCTCGACCATCAGGATCAGGGCGAAGAAGCCCTGGGTCGGCCGCCAGCGGCTGCTCTTCGTCTCCAGGGGGTCGGCGTCGTGCCAGCCGGCCAGGATCACGAACGGGATCAGCAGCGCGGTCAGCGCGATGAGCGCCACCCCGATGCCGTCGACCCCGAGCTCGTACCGGACTCCGAACTCCTTGATCCAGGCGTGGGATTCGGTGAGCTGGTACCGGTCGCCGCCGGGCTCGAACCGTACGGTGACGGCCGCGGCGAGGACCAGGGTGGCGAGTGAGAAGAACAGCGCCAGCCACTTGGCGGCGGTACGGCGGGCGGCGGGGACGGCGGCGGTGAGGATCGCACCGACCGCCGGGACCGCGGCCGTCACCGTAAGGAGCGGGAAGGACATGACAGTTACACCGCCCTCATCAGCAGGGTCGCGGCGATCAGCACCGCAGTACCTCCGAACATCGAGACCGCGTAACTGCGGGCGTAGCCGTTCTGCAGCTTGCGCAGCCGGCCGGAGAGGCCCCCGACCGAGGCCGCGGTGCCGTTGACCACCCCGTCGACCAGGGAGTGGTCGACGTACACCAGGGAGCGGGTGAGGTGCTCGCCGCCGCGGACCAGGACGATGTGGTTGAAGTCGTCCTGGAGCAGGTCGCGTCGGGCGGCCCGGGTGAGCAGCGAGCCGCGCGGGGCGGTGACCGGGACGGGCCTGCGCCCGTACTGGAGGTAGGCGATGGAGACGCCGATCACCATGACCGCGACCGTGGCGGAGGTGATGGCCGCGGCGCCGATCGGCGGGTGGCCGTGCTCGAATTCGGTCACCGGCGCGAGCCAGTTCACGAACCGGTCGCCGATGCCGAAGAAGCCGCCCGCGAACACCGACCCGAAGGCCAGCAGGATCATCGGGATGGTCATGGACTTCGGCGACTCGTGCGGGTGCGGCATCTCACCGGGCTTCGCCTCGACGCCGGGCTCGACGCCCGGCGCCGTGGCCGGGTCCGGGGCGGGCTGCCAGCGCTTCTCGCCGAAGAACGTCAGGATCATCACGCGGGTCATGTAGTACGCGGTGATGGCCGCGCCGAGCAGCGTGACCGCGCCGAGGATCCAGCCCTCGGTACCGCCCTTGGCGAACGCCGCCTCGATGATCTTGTCCTTGGAGAAGAAGCCGGACAGGCCGGGGAAGCCGATGATCGCGAGGTATCCGAGGCCGAAGGTGGCGAAGGTGATCGGCATGTACTTCCTCAAGGCCCCGTACTTCCTCATGTCGACCTCGTCGTTCATGCCGTGCATGACCGAACCGGCGCCGAGGAAGAGCCCGGCCTTGAAGAAGCCGTGGGTCACCAGGTGCATGATCGCGAAGGCGTAGCCGATCGGGCCGAGCCCGGCGGCCAGGATCATGTAGCCGATCTGCGACATCGTCGAGCCGGCCAGCGCCTTCTTGATGTCGTCCTTGGCGCAACCGACGATCGCACCGAACAGGAGCGTGACCGCGCCGACCACCACGACCGCGAGCTGCGCGTCGGGGGCGGCGTTGAAGATCGCCCCGGAGCGGGTGATCAGATACACGCCGGCGGTGACCATCGTGGCGGCGTGGATGAGGGCCGAGACCGGGGTCGGGCCCTCCATCGCGTCCCCGAGCCAGGACTGCAGCGGCACCTGGGCCGACTTGCCGCAGGCGGCGAGCAGCAGCATCAGGCCGATCGCGGTCAGCATGCCTTCGGATGTGTCGCCCGTGGCCTCCAGGACCGGCCCGAAGGCGAAGGTCCCGAAGGTGGTGAACATCAGCATGATCGCGATGGAGAGGCCCATGTCGCCGACCCGGTTGACCAGGAAGGCCTTCTTCGCGGCGGTCGCCGCCGAGGGCTTGTGCTGCCAGAAGCCGATGAGCAGGTACGAGGCGAGACCGACGCCCTCCCACCCGACGTACAGCAGCAGGTAGTTGTCGGCGAGGACCAGGAGCAGCATCGCCGCGAGGAAGAGGTTCAGATAGCCGAAGAAGCGGCGCCGGCGCTCGTCGTGCTCCATGTACCCGACCGAGTACAGATGGATCAGCGAGCCCACGCCGGTGATCAGCAGGACGAAGGTCATCGACAGCTGGTCGAGCTGGAAGGCGATGTCCGCCTGGAAGCCCTCGACCGGGATCCAGCTGTAGAGCGTCGAGCGCAGCGTCCGCTCCTCGGCGCCGCGGCCGAGCATGTCGGCGAAGAGGACGAGGCCGATGACGAAGGAGGCCGCCGCGAGCAGCGTGCCGATCCAGTGCCCGGCCTTGTCCAGCCGCCGTCCGCCGCACAGAAGGACGACGGCTCCGAGGAGAGGCGCCGCGACGAGCAGCGCGATCAGGTTCTCAGCGTTTTCCACGGTTCAGCCCCTCACAGCTTCATCAGGCTGGCGTCGTCGACCGAGGCCGAGTGGCGGGCACGGAACAGCGACACGATGATCGCGAGCCCGACCACGACCTCGGCGGCGGCGACGACCATCGTGAAGAAGGCGATGATCTGGCCGTCGAGATTGCCGTGCATCCGGGAGAAGGCGACGAACGCGAGGTTGCAGGCGTTGAGCATCAGCTCGACGCACATGAAGACCACGATCGCGTTGCGCCTGATCAGGACCCCGGCCGCGCCGATGGTGAACAACAGAGCCGCGAGGTACAGGTAGTTGACCGGATTCACCGCGAGGCCTCCTCTTCGTCCCGGTCCCGGCCGAGGCGCTCGCGCGAGCGCCGCTCCAGTGCCTTGAGGTCTTCGAGCGCCTCGCTGGACACGTCCCGGATCTGGCCGTGCTTGCGCAGGGTGTCCATCACGGTCAGGTCGGCGGGGGTGCCGTCGGGCAGCAGACCGGCGACGTCCACGGCGTTGTGCCGGGCGTAGACACCGGGCGCGGGCAGCGGCGGCACCTGCTTGCCGTCGCGTACGCGCTGCTGGGACAGCTCGCGCTGGGTCCGGGCCCGCTCGGTGCGCTCCCGGTGGGTGAGCACCATCGCGCCGACCGCGGCGGTGATCAGCAGGGCGCCGGTGATCTCGAACGCGAAGACGTACGTGGTGAAGATCCGGCGGGCGATCCCCTCGACGTTGCCGCCGGCGTTGGCCACGCCCAGGCCGTTGAAGGTGGTCAGCGAGGCGTTGCCGATACCGGCGGCGAGCAGGATGCCGAAGCCGAGCGCACAGGCCGCCGCCCACCAGCGCTGCCCCTTGAGGGTCTCCTTCAGGGAGTCGGCGGCGGTGACACCGACCAGCATGACCACGAAGAGGAAGAGCATCATGATCGCGCCGGTGTAGACGATGATCTGTACGACGCCGAGGAAGTACGCGCCGTTGGCCAGGTAGAAGACCGCCAGGATGATCATGGTCGCGGCGAGGCAGAGGGCGCTGTGCACCGCCTTGCGCATCAGGATCGTGCACAGGGCGCCGACGACGGCGACGGTCCCCAGGATCCAGAACTGCACGGCCTCGCCGGTCGAGGTGGCGGAGGCGGCGAGGGTGATCGCGCTCATGCGTCGACCTCCTCGCCCTTCTCGCCCTTGTCCGTCGCGACCTGCTGGACCGTGCCGGGCGCGGCCTCGGTGACCAGCCCCCGGTAGTAGTCCTGCTCGTCCATGCCGGGGTAGATCGCGTGCGGGGTGTCGACCATGTTGTCGTCGAGACCGGCGAGCAGCTGCTCCTTGGTGTAGATGAGGTTCTCGCGGGAGCTGTCGGCGAGGTCGAAGTCGTTCGTCATCGTCAGCGCGCGCGTGGGGCAGGCCTCGATGCACAGTCCGCACAGGATGCAGCGGGCGTAGTTGATCTGGTACACCCGGCCGTAGCGCTCCCCCGGGGAGTAGCGCTCCTCGTCGGTGTTGTCCGCGCCCTCCACGTAGATGGCGTCCGCCGGGCAGGCCCAGGCGCACAGCTCGCAGCCGATGCACTTCTCGAGCCCGTCCGGGTGCCGGTTGAGCTGATGCCGGCCGTGGAATCGCGGGGCCGTCGTCTTCTGCTGCTCCGGGTACTGCTCGGTCAGCCGCTTCTTGAACATGGCCTTGAAGGTCACGCCGAAGCCGGCAACCGGGTTCTGGAAATCAGACACCGTCCGTCTCCTTTCCGTCACTCGCAGTAGCAGCATCGGGGGCGCCACTGACAATCAGCTCGCGCTGGTGGCGCGGTCGCCGGCGCGGGACCGGCGGCAGGCTCTGACCGGGCAGCGGCGGTACGGGGAAGCCGCCTGCCATCGGGTCGAAGGCGGCCGGCGGGGTGTCCGCGGGCGCGGCCTTCTTGGCCTTCTTGTCGCGGAAGAGATCGGCGACGAAGGAGATCACCAGGACCGTGAGGACGGCTCCGGCGACGTACAGCACGATCTCCTGGAAGGCGTAGTTCTCGTTACGCAGCGCCCGTACGGTCGCCACCAGCATCAGCCAGACCAGGGAGACCGGGATGAGGACCTTCCAGCCCAGCTTCATCAGCTGGTCGTAGCGGACCCGGGGCAGGGTGCCGCGCAGCCAGATGAAGAAGAACAGCAGCAGCTGGACCTTGAGGACGAACCAGAGCATCGGCCACCAGCCGTGGTTCGCGCCCTCCCAGAAGGTGGAGACGGGGTACGGGGCGCGCCAGCCGCCGAGGAAGAGGGTGACCGAGACGGCGGAGACGGTGACCATGTTGACGTACTCGGCCAGCATGAACATCGCGAACTTGATGGAGCTGTACTCGGTGTTGAAGCCGCCGACGAGGTCGCCCTCGGACTCCGGCATGTCGAACGGGGCGCGGTTGGTCTCCCCGACCATCGTGACGATGTAGATGATGAAGGAGACCGGCAGCAGCAGGATGAACCAGCGTTCCTGCTGCGCCTCGACGATGGCCGAGGTCGACATCGACCCGGAGTAGAGGAAGACCGAGGCGAACGCTGCGCCCATCGCGATCTCGTACGAGATCATCTGGGCGCAGGAGCGCAGGCCGCCCAGGAGCGGGTACGTCGAGCCGGACGACCAGCCGGCAAGCACGATGCCGTAGATGCCGACGGAGGCGACCGCGAGGACGTAGAGCATCGCGATCGGCAGGTCGGTGAGCTGCATCGTGGTGCGGTGGCCGAAGATCGAGACCTCGTTGCCGGCCGGGCCGAACGGGATCACCGCGATGGCCATGAAGGCGGGGATCGCGGCGACGATCGGGGCGAGGACGTACACCACCTTGTCCGCGCGCTTGACGATCACGTCCTCCTTCAGCATCAGCTTGACGCCGTCCGCGAGGGACTGGAGGAGGCCCCAGGGGCCGTGCCGGTTGGGGCCGATGCGCAGCTGCATCCAGGCGACGACCTTGCGCTCCCACACGATGGAGAAGAGCACGGTCACCATCAGGAAGGCGAAGCAGAAGACCGCCTTGATCAGCACGAGCCACCAGGGGTCGCGGCCGAACATGGAGAGGTCCTCCGCGGCGAGGACGCTGCGCTGGATCTCGGCGACGTGGGTGAGGGCGGTCATGCGCGCACCTCCGGTACGGGGGCGGCCGGGGCGGCGCCCGGGCTGACGACGTGGACGGGTGCGTCGCCGCCGGGACGGGTCCGGCGGGCGGCCGTGGCCAGGAGGCGGGCGGTCATGCCTCCACCTCCGTCGTGGCCGTCGCGCCGATCCGGACCACGTCGCCGGGGCGTGCCCCGAGGTCGGACAGCACGCCGCCGCCGACCGAGTTCAGCGGGAGCCAGACCACCCGGTCGGGCATCTCGGTGACCTGGAGCGGCAGTTCGACCGAGCCGGCCGGGCCGCTGACCGCGAGGGTGTCGCCGTCCTTGACGCCGGTCTCGGCGGCGGTGGTGGCGGAGAGCCGGGCGGTCGCGGCGTGCCGGGTGCCGGCCAGGGCGGTGTCGCCCTCCTGAAGGCGGCCCTGGTCGAGCAGGAGCCGGTGGCCGGCGAGGACCGCCTCGCCTTCGCCGGGGCGGGGCGGCTGCTGGCCGGGCTCCACGGGCTCGGCGGCCCGTTCGCCGCCCCAGGCGCCGAGCCGGTCCATCTCCTGGCGCAGGGACCTGAGGTCCGGCAGCCCGAAGTGGACGTCCATGGCGTCGGCGAGCATGTGCAGCACCCGGGCGTCGGACGGGGCGAGCGGGCGGGTCATGTGCTCGGGCTTGAGCGCGGCCTCGAAGAGCCGGGCCCTTCCCTCCCAGTTGAGGAACGTGCCGGACTTCTCGGCGACCGCGGCGACCGGCAGGACCACGTCGGCGCGGTCGGTGACCTCGCCGGGCCGCAGCTCCAGGGAGACCACGAAGGCCGCGTCGAGCGCCTCACGCGCGCGTGCCGGGTCGGGCAGGTCCGCGACCTCCACACCGGCGACGAGCAGCGCGCCCAGTTCGCCGGTGGCCGCGGCCTCGACGATCTGGCCGGTGTCGCGGCCGTAGCGGTGCGGGAGTTCGGCGATCCGCCAGGCGGTGGCGGTCTCCTCACGCGCGCGGGGGTCGGTGGCGGGGCGGCCGCCGGGCAGCAGCGACGGGAGCGCGCCCGCCCAGGCCGCGCCACGCTCGCCGGCCCGGCGCGGGATCCACACCAGTGCGGCGCCGGTCGCGTTCGCGGCCCGTACGGCGGCGGTGAGCGCGCCCGGCACGCCGGCCAGCCGCTCGCCGACGACCAGGACCGCGCCGGGCCGGCGCAGCGCCTCGGCGGCGTCCGCTCCGGCGCCCTCCAGGCCGGTGCCGGCGGCCAGTGCGTCCAGCCATTCGGTCTCGGTGCCGGGCGCGGCTGGCAGCAGAGTGCCGCCCGCCTTCTCCAGGCCGCGGCTGGCGAACGGGGCGAGACCGTAGGTCTTCTGGCCCTTCTTGCGCCAGGCCTTGCGCAGCCGCAGGAAGACGCCGGGCGCCTCCTCCTCGGACTCGATCCCGGCGAGCAGAACGGCCGGGGCGTTCTCCAGGGAGGTGTAGGTGACTCCGGAGCCGTCGAGGTCGAGGCCGTGTCCGGCGACCCGGGCCGTGAGGAAGTCGGCCTCCTCGCTGGAGTGCACCCGGGCCCGGAAGTCGACGTCGTTGGTGTCGAGGGCGACCCGGGCGAACTTGGCGTACGCGTAGGAGTCCTCGACGGTCAGCCGGCCGCCGGTGAGCACGCCGGTGCGGCCGCGGATCAGTCCGCGGGCGGCCGCCTCCAGCGCCTCGGGCCAGCTCGCCGGCGCCAGGACGCCGTCCGCGCCGCGGACCAGCGGGGTGGTGAGCCGGTCGCGCTGCTGCGCGTAGCGGAAGCCGAAGCGGCCCTTGTCGCAGATCCACTCCTCGTTGACCTGCGGGTCCTCGGCGGCGAGCCGGCGCATGACCTTGCCGCGGCGGTGGTCGGTGCGGGTGGCGCAGCCGCCGGCGCAGTGCTCGCAGACGCTGGGCGAGGAGACCAGGTCGAAGGGGCGGGAGCGGAAGCGGTACGCCGCCGAGGTCAGGGCGCCGACCGGACAGATCTGGATGGTGTTGCCGGAGAAGTACGACTCGAACGGGTCGCCCTCGCCGGTGCCGACCTGCTGGAGCGCGCCCCGCTCCAGGAGTTCGATCATCGGGTCGCCGGCGATCTGGTTGGAGAAGCGGGTGCAGCGCGCGCACAGCACGCACCGCTCGCGGTCGAGCAGCACCTGGGTGGAGATCGGCACCGGCTTCTCGAACGTACGCTTGCGGCCGTCGAAGCGGGACTCGGCCTGGCCGTGGGAGAGGGCCTGGTTCTGCAGCGGGCACTCGCCGCCCTTGTCGCAGACGGGGCAGTCCAGCGGGTGGTTGATGAGCAGCAGCTCCATCACGCCGTGCTGGGCCTTCTCGGCGACCGGGGAGGTCAGCTGCGACTTGACCACCATGCCGTCGGTGCAGGTGATGGTGCAGGAGGCCATCGGCTTGCGCTGGCCCTCGACCTCGACGATGCACTGGCGGCAGGCGCCGGCCGGGTCGAGGAGCGGGTGGTCGCAGAAGCGGGGGATCTCGATGCCGAGCTGTTCGGCGGCGCGGATGACCAGCGTCCCCTTGGGGACGGTGGTCTCGATGCCGTCGATGGTCAGCGTGACGAGGTCCTCGGGCTTCGCCGCCGCCGCGCCGCCGCCGGCGGGACCGGACGTGGTGACGGTCATGCGTTCACCTCCACATGGGTGTCGGCCCAGGCGGTCGACTTGGCGGGATCGAAGGGGCAGCCACGCCCGGAGATGTGCTGCTCGTACTCCTCGCGGAAGTACTTCAGCGAGGAGAAGATCGGGGACGCGGCGCCGTCACCGAGGGCGCAGAACGACTTGCCGTTGATGTTGTCGGCGATGTCGTTGAGCTTGTCGAGGTCGGACATGTGTCCCCGGCCGGCCTCGATGTCGCGCAGCAACTGCACCAGCCAGTAGGTGCCTTCACGGCAGGGGGTGCACTTGCCGCAGGACTCGTGGGCGTAGAACTCGGTCCAGCGGGTGACGGCCCGTACGACACAGGTGGTCTCGTCGAAGCACTGGAGGGCCTTGGTGCCGAGCATGGAGCCGGCGGCGCCGACGCCCTCGTAGTCGAGCGGGACGTCGAGGTGTTCGTCGGTGAACATCGGGGTGGAGGAGCCGCCGGGAGTCCAGAACTTCAGCCGGTGGCCGGGGCGCATCCCGCCGCTCATGTCGAGGAGCTGGCGCAGGGTGATACCGAGCGGGCCCTCGTACTGGCCGGGGTGGGCGACATGGCCGCTGAGCGAGTAGAGCGTGAAGCCGGGGGACTTCTCGCTGCCCATCGACCGGAACCATTCCTTGCCCCGGCTGAGGATCGCGGGAACCGACGCGATGGACTCGACGTTGTTCACCACCGTGGGGCAGGCGTACAGACCGGCGACCGCGGGGAAGGGGGGACGCAGCCGGGGCTGGCCGCGCCGGCCTTCCAGCGAGTCGAGCAGTGCGGTCTCCTCGCCGCAGATGTACGCGCCCGCGCCCGCGTGCACGGTCACTTCGAGGTCGAGACCGCTGCCGAGGATGTCCTTGCCGAGGTAGCCGGCTTCGTACGCCTCGCGTACGGCCTCGTGCAGGCGCCGCAGCACGGGGACGACCTCGCCGCGCAGGTAGACGAAGGCGTGCTGGGAGCGGATCGCGTAGCAGGCGATCACGATCCCCTCGATGAGGGAGTGCGGGTTGGCGAAGAGGAGCGGGATGTCCTTGCAGGTGCCCGGCTCGGACTCGTCGGCGTTGACGACGAGGTAGTGCGGCTTGCCGTCGCCCTGGGGAATGAACTGCCACTTCATTCCGGTGGGGAAGCCGGCGCCGCCGCGGCCGCGCAGGCCGGAGTCCTTGACGTAGGCGATCACCTCGTCCGGGCTCATGGCGAGGGCCTTCTTCAGGCCCTCGTAGCCGTCGTGGCGGTGGTAGGTGTCGAGGGTCCAGGAGTCCGGCTGGTCCCAGAACGCGGAGAGGACCGGGGCCAGCAGCTTCTCCGGGCTGCTGTTGTTGATCTCGGCTGCCAACGTCATTCCTCCCCCACCTCGGTTCCGTTGTCGCGTGGTTCGCTGTCGCGGGCCTCGGCGCGCGGGTGCACGACCCGGGGTGCGAGGGGTTCGCCCTTGGCGAGCCTCAGCCCGACCAGGGAGGCGGGACCGGCGCCGCCGGTCGCCTCGACGGCGCCGGGGCGCTCGTCGGGGAAGCCGGCCAGGATCCGCGCGGTCTGCTTGTACGTGCACAGGGGGGCGCCGCGGGTGGGTTCGACGGGCCGGCCCGCGCGCAGGTCGTCGACGAGCCGCTTGGCGGACTCGGGGGTCTGGTTGTCGAAGAACTCCCAGTTGACCATCACCACGGGGGCGAAGTCGCAGGCCGCGTTGCACTCGATGTGTTCGAGGGTGACCTTGCCGTCGGTGGTCGTCTCGTCGTTTCCGACGCCGAGGTGCTCCTTGAGCTCCTCGAAGATGGCGTCGCCGCCCATGACCGCGCAGAGCGTGTTGGTGCAGACCCCGACCTGGTAGTCGCCGGAGGGCTTGCGCCGGTACATCGTGTAGAAGGTGACGACGGCGGTGACCTCGGCCGTGGTGAGGTCCAGCATCTCGGCGCAGAAGCGGATGCCGGTCCGGGAGACGTACCCCTCCTCGGACTGCACCAGGTGCAGCAGCGGCAGCAGCGCGGAGCGGCTGGAGGGGTAGCGGGCGATGACGTCCTTGGCGTCGGCCTCCAGCCGCGCTCGGACGTCCGCGGGGAAGTCGGGTGCGGGCAGCTGGGGCATCCCGAGACTGGTGTGTCCGTCCGTCATCGGTCGACGCCTCCCATCACGGGGTCGATGGAGGCGACGGCGACGATGACGTCGGCGACCTGGCCGCCCTCGCACATCGCCGCCATGGCCTGAAGGTTGGTGAAGGACGGGTCGCGGAAGTGGACCCGGTAGGGGCGGGTGCCGCCGTCGGAGACGACATGCACGCCGAGCTCGCCCTTGGGCGACTCGACGGCCGTGTACGCCTGGCCGGGCGGGACCCGGAAGCCCTCGGTGACCAGCTTGAAGTGGTGGATCAGGGCCTCCATGGAGGTGCCCATGATCTTCTTGATGTGGTCGAGGGAGTTGCCGAGGCCGTCCGGGCCGAGCGCGAGCTGCGCGGGCCAGGCGATCTTCTTGTCGGCGACCATGACCGGGCCGGGCTCCAGCCGGTCCAGGCACTGCTCGACGATCCGCAGCGACTGGCGCATCTCCTCCAGGCGGACGAGGAAGCGGCCGTAGGCGTCGCAGCTGTCGGCGGTGGGCACGTCGAACTCGTAGTCCTCGTAGCCGCAGTACGGGTCGGTCTTGCGCAGGTCGTGCGGGAGGCCCGCCGCGCGCAGGATCGGTCCGGTGGCGCCCAGCGCCATGCAGCCGGTGAGGTCGAGGTAGCCGACGTGCTGCATACGGGCCTTGAAGATGGGGTTGCCGGTGGCGAGCTTGTCGTACTCCGGCAGGTTCTTCTTCATGGTCTTCACGAACTCGCGCACCGCGTCGACCGCGCCGGGCGGGAGGTCCTGGGCGAGGCCGCCGGGGCGGATGAAGGCGTGGTTCATCCGCAGGCCGGTGATCAGTTCGTACAGGTCCAGGATCAACTCGCGGTCCCGGAAGCCGTAGATCATGATCGTGGTGGCGCCGAGCTCCATGCCGCCGGTGGCGATGGCCACCAGGTGCGAGGAGAGCCGGTTGAGCTCCATCAGCAGGACCCGGATCACCGAGGCGCGGTCGGGGACCTGGTCGGTGATGCCGAGCAGCTTCTCCACGCCCAGGCAGTACGCCGTCTCGTTGTAGAACGAGGTGAGGTAGTCCATGCGCGTGACGAAGGTGGTGCCCTGCGTCCAGTTGCGGAACTCGAGATTCTTCTCGATGCCGGTGTGGAGGTAGCCGATACCGCAGCGGGCCTCGGTGACGGTCTCGCCGTCGATCTCCAGGATGAGCCGGAGCACACCGTGCGTGGACGGGTGCTGCGGTCCCATGTTGACGACGATCCGCTCGTCGTCGGCCTTGGCCGCGGACTGGACGACCTCGTCCCAGTCGCCGCCGGTGACCGTGTAGACGGTCCCCTCGGTCGTCTCGCGGGAAGAAGCAGAAGGAGTGGTCACGAGTACGACCTCCGCTGGTCCGGAGCCGGGATCTGGGCGCCCTTGTACTCGACGGGGATCCCGCCGAGGGGGTAGTCCTTGCGCTGCGGGAAGCCCTGCCAGTCGTCCGGCATCATGATCCGCGTGAGGGCCGGGTGGCCGTCGAAGATCAGGCCGAAGAAGTCGTAGGTCTCCCGCTCGTGCCAGTCGTTGGTCGGATAGACCTCGACGAGCGAGGGGACGTGCGGGTCGCTGTCCGGGGCGGCGACCTCCAGCCGGATCAGCCGGCCGTGCGTGATCGAGCGCAGGTGGTAGACGGCGTGCAGCTCGCGGCCCTTGTCGCCGAGGTAGTGGACGCCGGAGACGCCCGTACACAGCTCGAAGCGGAGGGCCGGGTCGTCCCGCAGGGTCCGGGCGACCCGCACGAGGTGCTCGCGCGCGATGTGGAAGGTGATCTCGCCGCGGTCGACGACCGTCTTCTCGATCGCGTTCTCGGGGACGAGCCCCTGCTCCTCGAGGGCGCCCTCGAGCTCGTCGGCGACCTCGTCGAACCAGCCGCCGTACGGACGGACGGCGGGCCCGGGCAGCCGTACGGAACGGACGAGGCCGCCGTAGCCGGAGGTGTCGCCGCCGTTGTTGGCGCCGAACATCCCCCGCTGGAGGCGGACCTCCTCACCATGGTCCCCTCGCTGACCGGGAAGGTTCTGCGCGCTGAGGTCCTTCTCGGGATTGGGCGTCTCGTCACTCATCGCGCCACCTCGTTCTCCCCCAGGGCTGGCGCCTGGGAGGCGCCCCCATCTCCGCCCGCGCGGCGCAGAGGCGCGGCATTCGTCGTCATCTGCGGCCCGGCGGCCGCGCGTGCGTCGCTCACCGGAGCAGCCCCTTCATCTCGATCGTCGGCAGGGCCTTGAGCGCCGCCTCCTCGGCCTCCCGGGCCGCTTCCCTGGCGTTCACGCCGAGCTTGGAGCCCTGGATCTTCTCGTGGAGCTTGAGAATCGCGTCGATCAGCATCTCCGGGCGCGGCGGGCAGCCCGGCAAATAGATGTCAACAGGCACAATATGATCAACACCCTGCACAATTGCGTAATTGTTGAACATTCCGCCGGAAGATGCGCAAACCCCCATGGAGATCACCCACTTAGGGCTGGGCATCTGGTCGTAGACCTGGCGCAGGACGGGCGCCATCTTCTGGCTCACCCGGCCCGCCACGATCATCAGGTCGGCCTGGCGCGGTGAGCCGCGGAAGACCTCCATGCCGAAGCGCGCCAGGTCGTACCGGCCGGCGCCGGTGGTCATCATCTCGATGGCGCAGCAGGCGAGGCCGAAGGTCGCGGGGAAGACGGACGCCTTGCGCACCCAGCCCGCGGCTTGTTCGACCGTCGTCAGCAGAAAGCCGCTCGGCAGTTTCTCTTCGAGTCCCATGAGTGTGCCTCTCAGCCCCTCAGTCCCATTCCAGGCCGCCGCGCCGCCACACGTACGCGTAGGCGACGAAGACGGTGAGCACGAAGAGCAACATCTCCACGAGCCCGAAAAGCCCCAGGGCGTCGAAGGTGACGGCCCAGGGATAGAGGAAGACGATCTCGATGTCGAAGACGATGAAGAGCATCGCCGTCAGGTAGTACTTGATCGGAAAGCGGCCGCCTCCGGCCGGTGTGGGTGTCGGCTCGATACCGCACTCATAGGCCTCGAGCTTGGCCCGGTTGTACCGCTTCGGACCGATAAGCGTGGCCATGACCACGGAGAAGATCGCAAACCCTGCGCCGAGGGCACCGAGCACGAGGACGGGCGCGTACGCATTCACGCTCCTCGCTCCTTCCAGTCGTCCTTGACCGTTGGACCGCACCGGGCATGTCGCGTGCCACCTCGGAGATCGTGCACATGTGAGGCAGTTCACAAGCCCGACGCCGTGCATCCTATGCCTGTCGGTCTGTGATCTGCGACACGGGGTACCGGACGTAGTTTGTGATCTCCACCACCCGACGAAGGATCATGAAGCCGGGTGAGCGGTGATCTTCATACGTGAAGTACCCAAGCACTTACCAGACGTGACATTCGGGGGTGTTACCGCTGGTCGGAGCGGTCTTGCCCTAGCAAGAGATGTGGACTACAGGCAAATTCGCATGGGCGCCCGTCGAGTGATAGAGGGCTGCCCTCACTCATGCGAGGGGACTGGCGGACGGGAGTGGACGCGTGCGCGCGTTCACGAGACCCCGGAGCGCGGGCCGGCCGGGTCCGGCCGTGGCCATTCTGTGACCTGCGCCACGTGCGCCCACCCCCTTCAAGAAGAGGGCTTGGCCATCGGCGTGAAGCGGTGATAAGCGCGGCTCAATTCGGACCTTTCGCGGAAAACCCGTGATCAAGGCCCTGAAGAGGTGTGCCCGGATTGCCCGTTACGGCGTCAATAAGGGCGCCAGAGAAGCGGATTAGACGGTTCCGGACGTAACTGTGGCGCAACACACGTTTCTTGAAGGGAACCGCGCCGCCCTGATAGCGGTTGTTCTCATGTCCCACACCGCTCACATACCCAGCCACCGGAAGCCCCGCCGCAGCGCCTCGAAGCTCGCGCTCCGGGCCGGAGTTGCCGGTGGCGTCCTCAGCACCATCGCGGTGGCCGGTGCTGCCGGGCCGGCGAATGCCGAGCCGGTGACCGAGACCATCGAGATGCCTGTCCTCGGCTTCGACCAGGACGCGGCGAGCACCGTCGTCGCCTCCGTGGCCGCGTCGGCCGAGGCGACCCAGCAGGTCGCCCTGGACCAGGACCTGCTCGCCCAGGAGAACGCCGCCGCCGCCAAGGCCGCCGCCGAGGCCAAGAAGGCCAAGGCCGAGGCCGACCGCAAGGCCGAGGCCGAGAAGAAGGCCGAGGAGAAGGCCCGCGCCGAGGCGCAGGAGCGCGCCTCCCGGTCCTCCGGCCGCACGACGCTCTCCGCGTCCTCCGGCTCCTCCTCCGACAACTCCGTCAACGAGACCGTGGCCTCCGGCTCCGCCGCCGCCGTGGTGGCGTTCGCCCGCGCCCAGGTCGGCGACGCGTACGTGATGGGCAGCACCGGCCCCAACTCGTGGGACTGCTCCGGGCTCGTCCAGGCCGCCTACCGCCAGGCCGGCATCGACCTGCCGCGCGTCTCCGGCAGCCAGTCCAGCCGCGGCCAGTCGGTCTCGCTGGACAACCTCCAGCCGGGCGACATCCTCTACTGGGGCAGCCGCAGCAACTCGTACCACGTGGCGATCTACGTGGGCGGCGGCAAGTTCGTCGGCGCGCAGAACCCGAGCACCGGTGTCGTCGAGCGCTCGCTCGACTACGACCGCCCCTCCGGCGCGGTCCGGGTCCTCTGACCCGGCCCCTCACACCATGACGAAGGGCCGTCACTCCTCGGGGGAGTGACGGCCCTTCGCGCGTGCCGGCTACCGGCCGCGGAACGTCTCGATCAGGCGGGCGTAGCTGTCGCCGCCGTGCCCGGCCGCCACCGCGCCCTTCATCAGCTCCAGGTGCAGCCGGGGCAGGCGCGGGTCGATGCCCCGGTCCTCGCCCGCGTGCAGCAGATGCCCGATGGCGGCGACCTGAACGTCGATGGTGGCGTCGTCGCCCGGGTAGACGCCGGTGTCGATCTGGTCCGCGTACCCGGTCATGAACCACGAGACTGTCCGCAGCCAGCGGTTGGCGACCTCCGTGAACTCCTTTGCGGACACGCCGTCCGCGCCGACCAGGGCGGTGGCGTGCAGCCAGCCGCCGAAGACCGACCACATCAGGCCGAGGAGTCCGGCGTCGTAGAGCGAGGCCAGACCCGCGTCGGCGCCGAGGTCGACCGGGTCGCCGAGCACGGCCAGGGCGTCGCGGTGCGCGGCCAGCACCTCGGGGGCGCCGCTGTAGAGGATCATGTTGGCGCTGTCGCCGATGCCGGGCGGGGTCGTCATGACGGCGCCGTCCAGGTAGGCGAAGCCGTGGCCGGCCGCCCAGGCGGCCTCCTCGCGGGCCTGCTCGGGCGAGCCGGTGGTCAGATTGACCACCGCCCGGCCGGGCAGCGCGGCGACGACCGGGGCCAGCAGGTCGCGTACGGCCGGGTAGTCGAGGACGCAGACGACGACCAGCTCGCTCGCGGCGACGGCCACGGCGACCGTCTCGGCGCGTACGGCGCCCCGCTCGACGAGCGCGTCGGCCTTGCCGGGCGTGCGGTTCCAGACGGTGGTGGGGTGCCCGGCGTCGAGGAAGGCCGCGGCGAGCGCCGATCCCATCTGCCCCAGTCCGATGACGGTGACCTTTTCGCGTGCCATGTCCCTTGACTCCCTTTATCCAGTGGTTCCTTGCGCAAGATCCACGTTCTCAGGGGGCGGGGGGCGACGACAGTGGCAGGACTGCCCATCCACGCAAAATTCCTGCCGTAGGGTCGGGGCATGAGCGCTGGAACCGTCGCCGTCGCCGTCGTCCAGGACAAGGGTGCCGCGCCCGGAATGTCCCTCTGGGAGATGTACGAACTGTCGATCGCGTGTGCCGTGTTCGGCATCCCGCACCCGCTGGCCGACCCCTGGTACGAGCTGCGCCTGTGCGGCATGGGCGCACCGGCCGCAGGGCCCGGCTTCTTCCTGCGTACGGAACACGGCCTGGACGGTCTCGTCGGCGCGGACACGGTCATCGTGCCGTCCGTCCCGGACTCCGTCGTCGAGGAGGGCCGCGAGGTGCCCGCGGAGCTCGTGGCGGCGCTGCGCGAGGCCGCCGCGGCCGGGGCCCGGATGGTGTCGCTGTGCACAGGCGCCTTCGCGCTGGCCGCCGCCGGGCTCCTGGACGGGCGCCGGGCCACCGCCCACTGGCAGCACACGGCCCAACTGGCCGCCCGGTACCCGAAGGTGATCGTGGACGACTCGGTGCTCTACACCGACGAGGACAACGTGCTCACCAGCGCCGGCGCCACCGCCGCCCTCGACCTTTGCCTGCACCTGGTCCGCCGCGATCTCGGCGCGTCCGTCGCCAACCAGCTGGCCCGCAGCATGGTCGTCCCCGCACACCGCACCGGCGGGCAGGCGCAGTTCATCGAGGCGCCGCTGCCGCCCAGCGACGACGACAGCCTCGGGCCGGTCCTGCAGTGGGCCACCGAGCACCTCGACGAGCCGCTGACCGTGGAGGAGCTGGCCCGCCGGGCGCGGCTGAGCACCCGCACCTTCCACCGCCGGCTCCACGAGGCCACCGGCACCACCCCGCTCCAGTGGCTGCTCCAGCAGCGGGTGGCACGGGCCCAGGCGCTGCTGGAGTCCACCGATCTGCCCGTGGAGCGGATCGGCGGACTCAGCGGGCTCGGCACTGCGGCGAACCTGCGCCACCACTTCACCCGCAGCGTCGGGGTCTCCCCGACGCACTACCGGCAGAGCTTCCGGGGGCCGCTCAGGCCTTCGGGGCGACCTTCGAGAGGCCGTTGATGATGCGGTCCATCGCGTCACCGCCGGTCGGGTCGGTCAGGTTGGCGAGCATCTTCAGCGTGAACTTCATCAGGACCGGGTGGGTCAGGCCGCGCTGCGTCGCGATCTTCATGATCTTCGGGTTACCGATGATCTTCACAAAGGCGCGTCCCAGCGTGTAGTACCCGCCGTAGGTGTCCTTGAGGATCTTCGGGTAGTTGTGCAGCGCCAGTTCGCGCTGGGCCGGGGTGGCCCGGGCGTGCGCCTGGACGATGACGTCGGCCGCGATCTGGCCGGACTCCATGGCGTACGCGATGCCCTCGCCGTTGAACGGGTTGACCAGGCCGCCCGCGTCGCCGACGAGGAGCAGGCCCTTGGTGTAGTGCGGCTGGCGGTTGAACGCCATCGGCAGGGCCGCGCCGCGGATCGACGTCGTCATGTTGTCCGGGGTGAAGCCCCAGTCCTCCGGCATGGAGGCGCACCACGCCTTGAGGACCTCGCGCCAGTCCAGCTCGCGGAAGGCGGAGGAGGAGTTGAGGATGCCGAGGCCGACGTTGGACGTGCCGTCGCCCATGCCGAAGATCCAGCCGTAGCCGGGCAGGAGCCGGTCCTGCGGGCCGCGCCGGTCCCACAGCTCCAGCCAGGATTCCAGGTAGTCGTCGTCGTGGCGGGGGCTGGTGAAGTACGTCCGCACGGCCACGCCCATCGGCCGGTCCTCGCGGCGGTGCAGGCCCATGGCGAGGGACAGCCGCGTGGAGTTGCCGTCGGCGGCGACCACGAGCGGCGCGTGGAAGGTCACTTCCCGCTTCTCGTCGCCGAGCTTGGCCTTCACGCCGGTGATCCGGCCGGTGCGGTCGTCGACGATCGGCGCGCCCACGTTGCACTGCTCGTACAGCCGCGCGCCGGCCTTCTGGGCCTGCCGGGCCAGCTGCTCGTCGAAGTCGTCGCGCTTGCGGACCAGGCCGTAGTCCGGGTACGAGGCGAGGTCGGGCCAGTCCAGCTGGAGGCGGACGCCGCCGCCGATGATCCGCAGGCCCTTGTTCCGCAGCCAGCCGGCCTCTTCGGAGATGTCGATGCCCATCGCCACGAGCTGCTTGGTGGCGCGCGGGGTCAGTCCGTCGCCGCAGACCTTCTCGCGGGGGAAGGCCGTCTTCTCCAGGAGCAGGACGTCGAGCCCGGCCTTGGCGAGGTAGTACGCGGTCGTGGAGCCGGCCGGGCCTGCCCCGACGACGATCACATCCGCGGTGTGTTCGGAGAGGGGCTCGGTCACGTCGGGTCTCCCGAAGGCTCGATAAGGGGTGCCCAATCGGCACGGAACATGTGCAGTCTATGCAGCGAGAGAGATCATGAATCGGAAGGGCCGCCTGATGACCAGCACGACGACTTCACCTTCCCGGCCGCTGCCCGCCGTGCGGCTGCGTGTGCCCACCGACGAGGACGCCCACGCCTGGCACCGCGTCTTCGACGACCCGGACGTCATGGAGTTCCATGGCGGCCCGGCCGAGCTCTCCGTCTACGAGGAGTTCACCGCCCGACAGCGGCTGCACGACGCCCGGTTGGGCTTCTGCCTGTGGACGCTGCTCGACGACGACGGCGAGGTCGTCGGCTTCACCGGCGCCCAGCCCTGGCCCGAGGAGAAGGCCTGGGGCCCGGTCGGCGAGATCGAGATCGGCTGGCGGCTGGGGCGGGCCCACTGGGGCCGGGGGTACGCGACGGCGGCCGCCACCGCGACCGTCGAGCGGGTCCGGGCGGCCGGTCTGACCCGGGTCTGCGCGATGATCGACGCCCGCAACGCCCGCTCGGTGGCGGTGGCGGAGCGCCTCGGCATGCGGCTCGCGGAGGAAGTGCGCACCCCGGGCGGGAATCCGGCCCGGCGGTACGTCCTGGACCTCTAGGGCAAGTCCTGGACCTCTGGGACAACTGGTCAGAAGACGGACAGGCCGGTGAGGGTGGTGAAACGGTCCAGCGCCGCGACGCCCGCCACGGAGTTCCCGCGCGCGTCAAGGCCCGGGCTCCACACGGCGAGTGTGCAGGTGCCGGGCACGACGGCGACGATCCCGCCGCCGACGCCGCTCTTGCCGGGCAGTCCGACGCGGTAGGCGAACTCCCCTGCCGCGTCGTACGTCCCGCAGGTCAGCATCACGGCGTTGATCTGCTTGGCCTCGCTGCGGGTCAGCAGCCGTGAGCCGTCGGCGCGCAGCCCGTGCCGGGACAGGAACCGGGCGGCCAGGGCGAGGTCGGCGCAGCTCATCTCGATCGAGCACTGCCAGAAGTAGTGGTCGAGGAGCGCGGGCACGGGGTTGTCGATGTTGCCGTACGAGGCCATGAAGTGGGCGACGGCGGCGTTGCGGTCGCCGTGGTCGTGCTCGGAGGCGGCGACCTCGGCGTCGAAGCCGACGTCGGGGTTGCCGCTCTCCTGCTGGAGGAAGGTCAGCAGTTCGCTGCTGGCGTCGCCGGTCAGGGTCTGGAGCCGGTCGGTGACGACGAGCGCGCCGGCGTTGATGAACGGATTACGCGGGATGCCGTTCTCGTACTCCAGCTGCACCAGCGAGTTGAAGGGGTTGCCGGAGGGCTCCCGGCCCACCCGGTCCCACACGCTGTCGCCGCCCTCGGCCAGGGCGAGGGCGAGCGCGAAGACCTTGGTGATCGACTGGGTCGAGAACGGCACCTGCCAGTCCCCGACCCCGTACACCGTGCCGTCCAGGTCGGCCAGCGCCATCCCGAACTGCCGCGGGTCGACGTCGGCGAGGGCCGGGATGTACGCGGCGGGGGTACCGCTGCCGATCAGCGGGGCGACGTCCTGCGCGATCCGCTCCAGCACCGACTGGTAGTCCACTACGCGTCCTTGAAGCCCCGGTGCAGGGCGACGACCCCGCCGGTCAGGTTGCGCCAGGCCACCTTCGACCAGCCGGCCTTGCCCAGCAGCCCGGCCAGCGACGGCTGGTCCGGCCAGGACTGGATGGACTCGGCGAGGTAGACGTAGGCGTCCGGGTTGGAGCAGACCGTACGGGCCACCGGCGGCAGCGCCCGCATCAGGTACTCCTCGTACACCGTCCGGAACGGCGCCCACGTCGGGTGCGAGAACTCGCAGATCACCACGCGCCCGCCGGGCTTGGTCACCCGGTACAGCTCGCGCAGCGCGCCTTCGGTGTCCTGGACGTTGCGCAGGCCGAAGGAGATCGTCACCGCGTCGAAGACACCGTCCCGGAAGGGCAGCTTCGTGGCGTCGCCTGCGGTCAGCGGCAGCCACGCGTGGCGCTTCTTGCCCTCCCGGAGCATGCCGAGGGAGAAGTCGCACGGCACGACGTACGCCCCGGTCGCCGCGAACGGCAGGGAGGACGTACCCGTACCCGCCGCCAGGTCCAGGACCTTCTCGGCCGGCCGGGCACCGACCGCCTTGGCGACCTCCTTGCGCCACCGCCGGGCCTGGCCGAGCGAGATGACATCGTTGGTGAGGTCGTACTTGGCCGCGACGTCGTCGAACATCGAGGCGACTTCGTGCGGCTGCTTGTCCAGGGATGCTCGGGTCACCCGGCCATTGTGGCAGCCGCCCCCGGGGGACTCCCGGGAGCCCTCTCCGCCGAAATCGCCTTTCAACCTTTTCCCGCGCCCGGGACTCAAGGAGGGGTGACAGTCAGGCCTGACGTCGGACACCAAGAGATGGACACAGAAGGGGGCGCGATGCCGGCACCGCACGGCTCGGACGGATTCGAGGAGTTCGCCCGCGCCGGTCAGCAGCGGCTCTACCGCACGGCGTATCTGCTCTGCGGCGACGCGGAGACCGCCCGCGATCTCACCCAGACCACCCTCGCCAAGCTGTTCCAGCACTGGCGGAAGGTGGCGGCGGCCGATCATCCGCACGCGTACGCGAAGACGGTACTGACCCGTACGTTCCTCGCGGAGCGGCGGCGCGGGCTGCGCGACCTGCTGGCGTTCACCAGGACCGGCGGGCTCGGGCCGGCCCCCCTGGCGGCCCACGCCGATCTGCGGGTCACCCTGCTCGCCGCGCTCGCGGAGCTGCCTCCCCGGGCCCGCGCGATGGTCGTCCTGCGGTACTGGGAGGACCTGAGCGTGGAGACCGTCGCCTCACTCCTGCGCTGCAGCGAGTCGACGGTCAAGAGCCAGTGCTCCCGCTCGCTCGCCCGGCTGCGCGACCGCCTCGGCGAAGCCCATCTCTACGCCACCGACCACCACGCCACCGGAAGCTGAGGCCCACCGTGGACGACGAAACGATCGTCAAGAGCGCCATGGACCGCACGACCGACGACCTGCCGCCCCTGCCCGACCTCGTACCGCTCGCGATCCGCCAGGGCCGCAGGCGCGTCGCCCGTGCCCGCCTGGCCGTGGTCGCGGGCAGCTTCGCCGTCGTGACGGCGACGGCGCTCGGGCTGACCCTGCTGCCCGGTACGGCCTCCCAGGTCCCGATCCCCGCCGCGCCGCCCTCGCCCTCCCCCTCCGCGTACCGCACACCGGTCACCCTGGAACCGACGCCGGGCCAGCAGCCGCCGGCGCGGGTGCCCGACGCGGAGCGGCAGCGTCTGGCCGACTTCCAGCAGCGGGCGGCGGCCCTCCTCGACGAGCTGCTGCCGGACTCCGTCACGGACGTCCGGCCGGTGGCGGACCATGTGCGGCAGTACCGCATCACCGCGGGCGGACGGACCTTCCCGCTGTTCCTGTCCGTGGCGCCCGCCGACGACGAGCCGCAGCCCTGCCCGAGCGTCCAGGACAAGCGGTTGACGTGCTCGATGGTGGACCTCGGCGGCGGGCGTACCGCGCGGGCCCTGAAAATGATGATGGGGCCGGACACGTACGGCTATGAGGTCGGCCTCCGCCACGGCCGCAGCCGGGCCTCACTGTCGGTGACCGCGGCCGAGCCGACGAAGACCCAGCCGGCCGTCTCCAGCCCGGTCACCACCGAAGCGCTCCTGACGGTCGTCCGCGACCGGCGCTTCACGGACCTGCTCACGTACGCGGACGAGCACCCGGTCCAGAAGAAGGACACCTCGGTCGTCGGAGGCTGAGCACGGCGCGCGGGAGCCCGGCGGCGCGGCCGGTGCGGACGCGCCGCCTGCGGGATGCCCTGCCCGGCGGCCCGCCGCGTGCAGTTGCAAGGCCCCGCCGGCCAGGCGGGGTGCCGGGATACGCCGCCTGGCGGCCCGTCGAGTCCGGGACCGCCGTCCGGCGGGCGAGAAGCGCGGCCCGGCGGCCCGCCGGGGTGCGGACGCGCCGCCTCGCAGCGCGCGACGCCCAGGTCACCGCCTGCGGTGCACCAGCCGCCCCGCCAGTACCGTCGCCATACAGCAGGCCGCGCCCCGCTCCAGCAGGGCCGCCTCGTCGGGTGCGTCGAAGACCGCGAAGTCGGCGCGCCCGCCGGGGGTCAGCGGGCGGTGGACCGAGCCGGCCAGGTCGTGGCCCTCGACGAACGGGTCCAGGCTCGGGCCGTCCAGGAGGATGCCCGGGCCGCCGACATAGGAGACCGCCTCCAGGCCCAGGCGGGCCGCCGGCGCCGCGAGGAGCGGGTCGCCGGCTCTGATCGCGACCGCCGTCGTGCCGTGCCGCAGCATCTGCTGAAGTCCCCGCCGCACACTGCCCGCCCGGCGGCCCGGGTCCCGCTCCAGCTCCGCCGCCAGGTCCCCGAGGGACTCCGGCCGCAGCATCTCGGTGCCGAGCTCGCCGGCCTCGCGCGGGTCGGGGAAGTAGCAGCGCCTGAGCAGCCAGACGGCGTGCCACTGGCGCAGGCCCGGGGTGAGCACACCGGGCCACGCCCGGACCCGGGCCGCCGGGTGGCCGGCCGTCAGCTCCTCGCGGGGCCCGAAGGCCGCGATCCGGTCGCCGTCCACCAGGACCGCCCCGCCGGGCACCGGCTCGCCACCCACCGGCAGCAGCAGGTCCGCCGTGTGAAGTGTCAGCAAGGCGGCGTCAGTTGGCGCTGAGGAGCTTCAGCTCCGGGTGCGCCGTGCCGCCCTCGATCGCGGTGGAGGAGATGTGCGAGACGACGCGCTCGTCGACCGGGTCGTTCGCCGGGTCGTCGTGGACGGCGATGTGCTCGTACGTGGTCGTGCGCTGCGCCGGGACACGGTCCGCCTTGCGGATCAGGTCGATGATCTCCTGGCGGTTGGAGCGGTGCTTGGCGCCGGCCGAGGAGACGACGTTCTCCTCCAGCATGATCGAGCCCAGGTCGTCGGCGCCGTAGTGCAGCGCCAGCTGGCCGGCCTCCTTGCCGACGGTCAGCCAGGAGCCCTGGATGTGGGCGACGTTGTCCAGGAAGAGCCGGGCGATCGCGATCATCCGCAGGTACTCGAAGACCGTGGCCTGCGTGCGGCCCTTGAGGTGGTTGTTCTCAGGCTGGTACGTGTACGGGATGAAGGCCCGGAAGCCGCCCGTCCGGTCCTGCACGTCACGGATCATCGCGATGTGCTCGATCCGCTCGGCGTTGGTCTCGCCGGTGCCCATCAGCATCGTGGAGGTGGACTCCACGCCCAGCTTGTGGGCGATCTCCATGATCTCCAGCCAGCGCTCGCCGGACTCCTTGAGCGGGGCGATCGCCTTGCGCGGCCGCTCCGGCAGGAGTTCGGCGCCCGCGCCGGCGAAGGAGTCGAGGCCCGCCGCGTGGATCCGTCTGATGGCCTCCTCGGCGGAGACGCCGGAGATCCGGGCCATGTGCTCGACCTCGGACGCGCCGAGGGAGTGGATGACCAGCTGCGGGAAGGCCTTCTTGATGGCGGAGAAGTGCTCTTCGTAGTACTCGACGCCGTAGTCGGGGTGGTGGCCGCCCTGGAACATGATCTGGGTGCCGCCCAGCTCGACGGTCTCCGCGCAGCGGCGCAGGATGTCGTCGAGGTCGCGGCTCCAGCCCTTCTTCGTGTCCTTGGGGGCCGCGTAGAAGGCGCAGAACTTGCAGGCCGTCACACAGACGTTGGTGTAGTTGATGTTCCGCTCGATGATGTACGTCGCGATGTGCTCCGTACCGGCGTACCGGCGGCGGCGTACGGCGTCGGCGGCCGCGCCCAGGGCGTGCAGCGGGGCGTGGCGGTAGAGGTCGAGGGCCTCTTCGGGGGTGATCCGCCCACCCTCGGCGGCGCGGTCAAGGACGGACTGAAGGTCGGCCTTCTCGGTCACCGGATGTACCTTTCGGCGGGTCTGCGGACGGTCCGAACCAGCCTACGCCAGCCCCTACGGTCCTTTTCGGGCCCCCTCACCGGGACCGTTCCAGTGTCGCCCGCGGGTTGCCGGCCCGTGCTTCGTCGGAGGTGTAGGTGAGCTTGCCGCTCGCCAGCTTCAGCTTCACGGTGTGCTTGTCGCCGGTGCAGGTGTTGCCCGCCTTGTCGCTGGCGGTGCCCTCGGCGACCAGCTCCCGTTCGGTGACCTCGCGCAGCACGAGGTTGTCCTCGCAGGAGAAGTTGCCGAGCGCGTCGAACTGGTTGACCGTGCCGACCTTCTGTCCCGTGCTGCCGCGGGTGAGGACGACGGTGAAGGTGCCCGCCTGGAGCTCGCTGCCCGCGAGGGTCACCTTGAACGGCCCCTTCCACGTGCCGATGTACGCGGCGGGTACGGCGCCGGGCTTCTCGGCGGGGTCGCTCTGCGTGGCGGCCGGGGGCCGGGTCGAGCCCGAGCCGCCCGCGTTGCTCGCGTCCCGGCCACCCGGCAGCAGGTCGAAGAGGAACAGGCCGCCGAGCGTCACCGCCGCCATCGACCCGGCGACGGCGAGCGCGACGGTGCAGCTGAGCCGGCGGCTCTTGCGGGGCCCGCGTTCGGAGCTGGTGGTGAGGGAGACCGAGACCCGGCCGGGTCCCTGGGTGGTGTCCGCGCCGGTACGGGGCGCCGGGACGGGCCCGTACGGCCCCGGATCGGTCACGTACGGCCCGGTGGCCGACCCGCCGGCCGTCGGCGGCCCGGAGGCGTACTGCCCGGAGGTGTACGGGTCCGCGGGTTCGAGGGGCGGGCCGAAGACGCCGATCGCGGGGCTGGTGAACGGCACCGGCCCGGAGGCGCCCGGTTCGGTCGCGGCCGGTTCCAGGTCGAGGAGGCGGACGGCGGCCAGGCTGACCTGTTCCACCAGCGGTCCGGGCAGCCAGCCGCCCTGGATCGCGGCGGCGGCGCCGCCGGGCGCGAGGACGCGGGCGATCTCCTCGGTCGCGGGCCGCGCGGCCGGGTCCTTGGCGAGGCAGCGCACCACCAGCTCCCGCAGCGCGCCGTCGAGCAGTCCGGCATCCCCGAGCTCCGGTTCCTCGTGGACGACCTTGTAGAGCAGGGCCGCGGAGGAGTCGCCGGGGAAGGGGGCGCCGCCGGTCGCGGCGTAGGCGAGGACCGCGCCGAGCGAGAAGACGTCGGCGGCGGCGGTCGCGTCGGTGCCGAGGATCTGCTCGGGGGCCATGTAGCCGGGGGAGCCGACGGAGACCCCGGTGGAGGTGAGCGAGGCGGTGCCCTCGGTGGCGCGGGCGATTCCGAAGTCGATGAGCCGGGGGCCGTCCAGGGCCAGCAGCACGTTGGACGGTTTCACGTCGCGGTGGACGAGCCCGAGGGCGTGGACGGCGGTCAGTGCCTCGGCGAGCCCGGCGCCCAGGGCCCGTACCGTCACCTCCGGCAGCGGGCCGTGCTCGGTGACGGCCTGGCTCAGCGGCGGTCCGGCGACATAGCCGGTGGCGACCCAGGGCACGGGCGCGTCCGGGTCGGCGTCGAGCACGGGCGCGGTCCAGGCGCCGCCGACGCGCCGGGCGGCGGCCACCTCGCGGCGGAACCGGGCCCGGAACTGCTCGTCCAGCGCGAAATGCGGATGGACGACCTTCACGGCGACCGTACGGCCGCCTTCGCTGCGGGCGAGGTAGACGCGGCCCATGCCGCCCGCCCCGAGCCTGCCGAGCAGCCTGTAGGCGCCGATGGTCCGCGGTTCGCCGGCTTCCAGCGGCTGCATGTGTGTCCCCCTGCTCCCGCTCCTGAGTCAGTTCAGCAGCGTAGAGCCCCCGCGTGGGGCGGATCACGGGGATTGGTCGCCCGGCCGGACCAACCGATCCCGGCCGCCACCACTCTTCGGTTCCGTAATCACCCCCCTTGTCCTGGAACCCCGACTCGGAGTCACTGCCATGAAACGCCTCACCAAGGCCCTCATAGCCACCGTCGCCCTCGGCTCTGTCGTGCTGGTCTCGGGCTGTTCGGGCGAGGGGGACCCCGTCTCCTTCGACGGCCCGAGCGTCTCGCCGCCCGCGCCCGGCAAGCCCCCGACGGGCAAGGCGAAGGAGGCCGCCGCCAAGACGGTGATGCCCACCGGCCCCAAGGCCGAGTTCCGTACCCAGAACACCCTCGACGACGGCACCAAGATCGGTGTCACGACCCTGCGCGGCGAGAAGTCCGGCTTCACGGGCAAGGTGTGGGTCTGGGCGCCCAAGCAGTATTTCGACCCGAAGTACGCGAACAGCGGATTCCCCGTCCTGATCGCCCTGCCGGGCGGAAACGGCTATCCCAACAACTACTGGATGGGCACGGACCTGAAGCTGCAGAGCAGCATCAGCCGGTGGTCGGAGGAGGGAAAGAGCCTTCCGTTCATCGTCGTGATGCCTGTTCTCAACCCGGACGCCGACCACTACTACGACGGCAGTGATATTCCGGGGCAGCCGAAAATGGGCACCTGGATGGCCGAGGACGTCCCGGATTTCGTACGAGCGAATTTCCGTACGTTCGCATCGCGGGACGGCTGGGCCTTCATGGGCTCGTCGTCCGGCGGCTTCGTGGGCCTCAAGTCCGTGCTGAAGCACCCGGACAAGTTCAAGGCCGTCATCGCCTCGGGCCCGGACACCGTGCCGGACTCGCCGCTCTGGGCGGGCCATGAGGCCGAGAAGCAGGCCAACAACCCGGAGAAGCTGGCCAAGGCGCTCGCCGCCACCCCGGGCGGCAAGGACAAGGACGTGTACGTGGCCTTCCAGATCGGCACGAAGGAAGGCGGCGTGGCCAATCTGAGGAAGTTCATGAAGAACTACACCAAGGGCCCGGTGAAGACCCGCCTCCAGGTCATCCAGGACGGCTCCCACAACGCCCGCACGTATGTGAAGGGCATGGGCGACGGCTCGATCGAGTGGATCAGCAAGCAGATGCAGGCCCCGATCCCGGCGTCGTAGCCGAGGTCAGCGCGCGCCGCTGATGGTGCCGTGGGCGCCGAGCAGTTCGACCCGTACGTCGGCGGGGTAGCCCGTCGTCGGACCGGTCCGGCGGGCGAACTCCCGTACGCCGGCGAGCTGCTCGGCGCCGAAGCGGAAGTCCAGGGTGGTGAAGTAGCGCTCCAGCAGCTCGGCGTCGAAGGACTCCCAGCGGGCCGCCTGCTCGGAGACCTTGGTGACCTCCTCCAGGGACAGGTCCCGTGAGGCGAGGAACGCCTCGTGGACCTTCCCCACGACCTCCGGCTCGCGCGCCAGGTAGTCCTTGCGGGCGGCCCACACGGCGAAGACGAACGGCAGCCCCGTCCACTCCTTCCACATCAGCCCCAGGTCATGGACCTGGAGGCCGAGCCGGGGCGCGTCGTGCAGCGAGGCGCGCAGCGCCGCGTCCCCGATCAGCACGGCCGCCTCGGCCTCCTGCATCATCAGGCCGAGGTCGGGCGGGCACGTGTAGTAGTCGGGCGTCACGCCGTACCGCTCGGCGAGCAGCAGCTGCGCGAGGCGTACGGACGTGCGCGAGGTGGAGCCCAGCGCGATGCGCGCCCGGTCCAGGTCCTCCAGCGGGCGCTGGGAGACGATCACGCAGGACATGACCGGGCCGTCGCAGCCGACCGCGATGTCGGGGAAGGCCACGAGATCGTCGGAGTTGCGCAGGTACTCCACGAGGGTGACCGGGCCGATGTCGAGATCTCCGGCGATCAGCCGCTCGCTCAGCTTCTCCGGGGAGTCCTTGGTCAGCTCCAGGTCGAGCAGCGTCCCGGTGCGGGCGAGGCCCCAGTAGAGCGGCAGGCAGTTCAGGAACTGGATGTGGCCGACCCTGGGCCGGGTCCTGGCTTCGCCGGCGGTGAAAGATTTGTCCACATCGTGAGGCTAGACCTCCGTGAGGGCCCCGCCGTCCTTGGGGGGCCTGCGATCCGCGGTTGTGGCGCGTTCGCCCGATCTTCGTCAGCACATCGGGGTCGCATCAAACGTGCGAGTGACGTGATCTTTCCCTCTACCGCTTCCGACACCCTGCGTGCTACGCTCGACGCAAGTTGCAGTTTGGTTTCCCTTGCAGTACAGAGCCTGCGGAGCATGTGACCCGCAGGCTTTTGTAGTTTTCAGACTTGTTTCAGGTTCTGGAGCAGGGCAACCCTTTGGCCCAAGGAGGGCTTATGGCTACCGGAACCGTCAAGTGGTTCAACGCTGAAAAGGGCTTCGGCTTCATCGCCCAGGACGGCGGCGGCCCGGATGTCTTCGTCCACTACTCCGCGATCAACGCGTCCGGGTTCCGCTCCCTCGAGGAGAACCAGGTCGTGAACTTCGACGTCACGCAGGGCCCGAAGGGTCCGCAGGCGGAGAACGTCACCCCGGCCTAAGGTGCCCGGGTCGGCGATCGTCAGCTGATAGCAGTACCCAAGGAGCCCCGTCCACGCCTCGTGCGTGGAATGGGGCTCCTGCCTTTTGTTCTACGGGATTTTCGGGTGGCCCGCCTTGCGTTGTGGGGCCTCGGTTGCGGGAGACACGCCGGGCGCTGGATGATCCGGGGGGTGATGGGGGCACGCCGGTCGCGCCGGTTATCCGTGTGGTTGGTCGTGGTCGGCACCGCGGCCGTCGTCGGGGCGACCGTCTGGGTCGCCTCGCATCTGAAAGCCGGCCAGTCCGCGACGGACGTCGCCACCCTGATCGGCGTGCCGATCGGGCTCACCGGTCTGGTCGTCGCCCTCATCAGCCTCCGCGCCACCCTGGCCACCCTCGGCCAGCCCGCCGACGCGGCCGCCGCCGCCCGCTCCGCGGCCACCACCCTCGCCGGGCAGATCCGGGCCGCTGAGGCCGAGCAGTGGAAACGGCTCGTGGGCGGCGAGGTCGAGCGGATCAATCTGCACTACAGCCTGCATGCGAACGCCGACCCCGCCGCGGCGCTCGCCCCCACACCGGCCGGCCGGCTCTACACGAAACCGGACGGCGCGGCCGGCGCGCCGCTGCCGGACATCACCGCCTTCTACCGCGGCACCCGGCCCGCGCGCCTCGTCGTCACCGGGGCACCCGGCGCCGGAAAGACCGTGCTCGCCCTGGAGCTGATCCTCGGCCTGCTCAAGAGCCGGGCCGACACCGATCCCGTACCCGTGCGGCTCTCCCTCGCCGAGTGGGACACGCACGCCCTGCCCCGCCTGAAGGACTTCGTCGCCGACCATCTCGTACACGCCCTCGACTGGCATCCCAAACGGGCCCGCCAGCTCATCGACCACGGCATGGTCCTGCCGGTCCTCGACGGGCTCGACGAGATGGACACCACCCTCAGCCACGCCGGCACCGCCCTCCTGGACGCCGACGGGCACCCGCTGCCCGACCCGGCCGCGCCCCGCGCCCGGGCGGCCCTGGACCGGCTCAACGCCTACCAGGACGCCACCGACCGCGGCCCGCTCGTCGTGACCTGCCGCAGCGCCCACTACGACGCCCTGCCGGAGGAGGACCGGCTGCGCACCGCCGCCGAGATCCGGGTGGACGCCGTCGGCCGCGAGGACGCCGCCGCGTACCTGGAGCGCCGCAGCGCGGGCTCGGCCCGCTGGCGGCCCCTGCTCCGGCACCTGCGGACCGACCCGGCCGGGACGCTCGCCCAGTCGCTGTCGACGCCGTGGCGGCTCTCGCTGACCGCCGTCGTCTACCGCCGCCACGGCGACCCGGGCGAGCTGCTGCAGCACGCCACCCCGGCGGACCTCGACGACCACCTGCTGGCCCGGCTCATCCCCGCGGCGACCGACCTGGCGCCGAACCCGCGGGGATACACGGCGCAGCGGGTGCACCGCTGGCTCGCGCATCTGAACAAGGCGACGCTGCCGGACCCGGCCACCGCCGGGCCGGGCGCGGCGATGGGCACAGACCTCGTGCTGCACCGGCTGTGGCCGCTGGAGGGCCGCAGGGACGTACGGATCATGGACGGGCTGATGACCATGCTCGTCTTGATGGGGCCGATGCTGGCGCTGCGCATCGCCCTGACCCCGGACACCTTCTGGCACCTGACCATGGACATCAAGATCCCCCACCTCGCCACGCGCGTCCTGGTGTTCACCGCCCTCGCGGCCTTCGCGGTGGCATGGGGCCGCTCCGGTCCGGCCACCGAGTCACCTCGGCGCACCTCCTGGAAGCGGCTGCGCACCGCCGAGGGGCTCGGCCAGGTCCTCATCGGGCTCCTTGTGGGCGCCGCAGGCGGCGCCTTCGTCGGCGTCCTCTCCGTTCTCGCGGACGCGCTGAACGGCGATCTGGAGCTCTCCCTCAGAACAACCCTGCTGGTCGGGATCGTGCCGGGCACGGTCTGCGGCGCGCTGCTCGCCCTGGGCGCCGAGCTGAGCCAAAGCCCCTCGGAGATGTCAGGACCCCGTGATCTGATCCGTGACGACACCCGCAACGCCCTTGCCGTGGCACTGCCCTACGGTGTGGGGCTCGGCGTGCTGAGCACGGCCTTCCACGGGGCAGCCGTGGGCGTCTGTCTGGGCGCGGCCGCACTGGTGGGGCTGGCCCTCGCGGTCGGGGCGGCCTCCCGGCGGTACGCCGTCTTCCTGTTCTGCGCCGCGCCCCGGCTCCCGCTGCGGCTCGGCGAGTTCATGGACTGGGCCTGCGAGGCCGGGCTGCTGCGGCTGTCCGGTCCGGCGTACCAGTTCCGGCACCGTGAGCTCCAGGCCTGGCTGGCCCGCAACCCCAGCCCGCCCCCGCCCTGACCGGAGACGTCACCCCCGCTGACCTCCGCGCTCAACCCCGCTACCGTCGATGACCATGGCCAGGCGGACGATCACCGTGCACCGTGTGCGGGCCGTGCTGCGCGGGGCCCGGCGGCGAGGCTTGGACACGGCGCCACTGCTCCAGGCCGCCGGCATTCCCCCGCTGCTCCTGGGCGACGACCGGGCACGGGTGACCCCCGATCAGTTCGCGCTGCTGTTCCGGGCGTTGTACCGCGCCACGGAGGACGAGTTCCTCGGCCTCGGCTCCGCGCCCAGCCGGCCCGGCACGTTCGCGATGATGTGCCACGCCTCGCTGGGCTGCCGGGACCTCGGCGCGGCGATCGCCCGCGGCACCGACTTCTACCGGCTGTTCCCCGGCGGCCCCGACCTGGGCCTGGAACAGCAGGGCTCGCAGGCGCTGTTCGTCGTGCGCAGCGACCTCGGGCGGGACGAGGACCGGTTCCTCGCGGAGTGCCTGGTCATCATCTGGCACCGGCTGTGCAGCTGGCTGGTGGGCCGGCGGATCCCGCTGCTGCGCGCCGGGTTCGGCTATCCGCCACCGCCGCACAAGGACGAGTACGAGGAGCTGTTCGGCTGCCCGGTCCACTTCGGCGCGCCGGTCACCGGGGCCGCCTTCGAGGCGCACTGGCTGGCGGCGCCGCTGGTACGGGACGAGGAGGAGCTGGCCGGGATGCTGCGGCGCTCGCCGTTCGAGCTGCTGAGCCGCCGCGCGTACGGCACGACCACGGGCGAACAGGCCCACCGGGCGCTGGCCCAGGCGCTGCGGGCCTCGCCCCGGCTGCCGTCGCTCGGCGACCTCGCGGCCCGGCTCGCGGTCAGCCCGGCGACGCTGCGCCGCCGGCTCCAGGAGGAGGGCACCTCGTACCAGCGGCTCAAGGACGCGGTCCGGCGGGACGCGGCGATCGCCGGGCTGGCGGAGGGCCGCGAACCGATCGCGTCGATCGCGGCCCGGCTCGGCTTCTCCGAGGACACGTCCTTCCACCGGGCGTTCCGGCGCTGGACGGGGACGACGCCGGGGGCGTACCGGGGGAGGTGAGGCCCGGCGGCGGCCTCGTCGGCCGGCGGATGGCGGGGTTCAGCGCCCCCGGGTGAGTCGCCTCAGCAGCAGGCCGTTGTGCACCCATCCGGCCAGGCCGATGGCGCCGTACAGGCCGCCGAGCAGGACCCAGAGCAGCCCCGCCGGGACCACCTCCAGCAGCCCGAGCCCGACGGCCACCAGGCACACCGCGGTCATCCAGGCGCAGACCACCTTCCGGATCCGGGTCATCCTGAGCAGTCGCTCCCGCTGGTGCGCGGCCGCGGCACGTTCGGCGTCCTCGGCGTCCAGGAGCCGCCGCGCCCGCTCATCCATACGCCGCTGCAGAGCCGCCTGCTCGGGGCCGACGGGACTCGGCGGCGGGAAGACCACGTCACCGTGGATGGCGCCCGCCTGCACGACATGGCCTTCGACACGGCCGCTCATGTCGTTGCGTACGTACGGTGGTTCAGCCATGACGCCAGCGTACGCAGCGGCCGCGGGCGGGCGGCGCGGATGGCCGGGATCCGTCCCGTGCGTACCGCGGTCGGGGAGGGTGCGTACCCCGGTCAGTGAAGCTGAGCATCCCGGTCAGCGCCGTATCTACCGGTCAGTCACTACGGTCTCCCCATCCCCGCCCCCACGTCCGTTGGGAGAGCCGCAATGCGTGTACGCACCCGGGTGCCGGCCTGTCTGGCCGCGCTCGCCCTCTCGCTCGTCCTGCCGTCGGCCACCGCCACCGCCGAGGAGACCGGCCGGCCCGGCGAGCTCGTCTCCGTGCGGGAGTCCGCCTTCCATCCGCTGCCCGGCCAGCCCACTCCCACCAAGGCCTGGAAGATCCACTACCGCTCGACGAGCGCCACCGGCGCCCCCAACACCGTCTCGGGGACCGTGGTCGTCCCCCAGGACGGCCGCACCGGCCCGCGCCCCCTGGTCACCTACGCCGTGGGCACCGTCGGCCTCGGCGACTCCTGCGCCCCGAGCAACGGCTTCCCCAAGGGCACCACCGCGGAGGCCAACCTCATCCAGCAGCTCACCTGGCGCGGCTGGGCCGTCGTCGTCACCGACTACGAGGGCCTCGGCACCCCCGGCGAGCACACCTACACCGCCGGCCGCTCCGCCGGGCACGCCGTCCTCGACGCCGCGCGGGCCGCGATCCGGCTGCCCCAGGCGGGCCTCTCGGCGGACTCCCCCGTCGGGATCATGGGCTACTCGCAGGGCGGTCAGGCCGCCGGCTGGGCGGCGGAGCTGCACGGCTCGTACGCCCCGGAGCTGGCGGTGAAGGGCACGGCAACCGGCGGCGTGCCGGCCCGCCTCGACGGGCTGGCGCCTGTGCACGACGGCTCGTACGGCTCCGGGCTGCTCTTCATGGCGGCGGCCGGGCAGGACGCGGCCTTCCCCGAGCTGAACCTGGACTCGTACCTGAACCCGGCCGGCAAGGCACTCGTCGGCTTCTTCCGCGACAACTGCGTCGCCGCCGACACGATCGTCGGATCCTTCAAGAAGATCTCCGACCTGACGGTCCGCAACCCACTCGAAACCCCGCAGTGGCAGCGGCGGCTGCACGAGTCCGACCTGGGCACGCGCACCCCGGACCACCCGGTGTACCTGTACCACGCGCTGGGCGACGAGCTGATCCCGTACGCGCAGGGCAAGCGGCTGCGCGCGGACTGGTGCGGCCGGGGCGCGAACGTGCGCTGGCGCACGATCGCGCTCGGTGAACACGTCTCCGGGGTGATCACGGAGGCGTCGGCGGTCCAGAACTGGCTGGCCGACCGGTTCGCGGGCGAGCCCACGAACGGCGACTGCTGACCGGACGGGGCGGGCGGGCCCGTACGGCGGGACCCCGTACGGGCGCACGCCCCCCGCCGAGCCCTCGCCCGACCCCGGTCAGCCCTGGGCCTTGATGTGGTCCATCACCCGCTGGAACTCCACCGTCGGCGAGAAGTCGATGAACTCGCTGTCCTCCAGCGCCTCCGGAACGTGGCCGGGCGCCCAGTAGGCCGCCTGCCCCGTCTCGTAGACCTGCTCGCCGGACGCCGTCGTCATCTTCACCTTGCCCGAGACGATGTAGGCCCAGTGCGGGCACTGGCAGCGGTCGTCGGGCAGGCCCTTGAGCGCGGGCGCCATGTCCGTGCCCTTGGGCAGGGTGATGAACGCGACGCACATGTCTCCGCCGAGTTCCTTCATTCGGACTTCCACACCGTCGCCTTCGACCTCGATCGGAGCGTCGGCGCGTGAGGTTGCCGTCATGGCGTACCCCTTCCTCTGGTGTCGACAGGGCACCCCTTCCAGCTTCGTCCCGGCCGCCCGCCGCCGCGACCTCTACGCTGGAACGTATGACCGAGCGCAAACCCCCCGGCGTGAGCTTCGAGTCATTCGTGGACAAGCAGATCCGCGAGGCGGAGCAACGCGGCGACTTCCGGCGGCTGCCGGGCTTCGGCAAACCGCTCGCCGACGACACCGCGCCCTACGACGAGCTGTGGTGGATCAAGGGCAAGCTGCACCGCGAGGGCGTGGCCGTGCTGCCGCCCGCGCTGGCCCTGCGCAAGGAGGCCGAGGACGCGGTGGAGGAGATCGCGCGGGCCGGTACGGAGGCGCGCGTACGGCACATCCTCACGACGGTGAACGCGAAGATCGAGGCGGCCCTGCGGCGCCCGCCGCCGGGACCGCCGCTGAACGTCACGCCGTTCGACGTGGAGGCGACGGTGGCACGGTGGCGGGCGGAGCGGGCCGGGGGCGGTACGGGGTCTGCGCCGCCCAGGTGAAAGCACCCGGTCGTCAGGGCCTTTCCCGGCCGTTCGGCTCCCGTCGGCGCCTGTTCGGTGGCCCACTGGGAGGAGATCCGCCGTGAGAAGAGCGCTGACGAGGAGTGCCGATGAGGACCGCTGACCTGCTGACGGACGCGTTCGGCCGCATCCAGGAGGCGGTCCACGCGGCCGTCGAGGATCTGTCCCCGGACGAACTGGCCACCCGGCTCGACCCGGACGCCAACTCGATCGCCTGGCTGGTGTGGCACCTGACCCGGATCCAGGACGACCACGTCTCCGACGTGGCCGACGAGGAACAGCTGTGGTTCAGCGACGACTGGGCGGGCAGATTCGAACTCCCCTTCCCCAAGAAGGCGACGGGCTACGGCCACTCCACCAAGCAGGTCGCCAAGGTCCGCGCCTCCGCAGACCTGCTGCTCGGCTACTACGACGCGGTCCACGCCCGCAGCCTCACCTACGTCCAGCCCCTGACCGACCCCGATCTCGACCGCATCGTCGACGAGGCCTGGTCACCCCCGGTGACCCTGGGAGTCCGCCTGATCAGCGTGGTGGCGGAGGACCTTCAACACGCGGGCCAGGCGGCCTTCATCCGGGGCGTCCTGGAACGCGCCTGAGGACGGGCTCCCGTAGCGGACCGCTGCCCGCGCCCCCGGCTCCCATCCTGTCCCCGGGGTTCGGGGACTGGGTCACGCGTCGGGGTTCTTGCCCTCGGCGGTCTTCTTGATGCGGTCGATCTGGAGCTTCGCCAGGGCGTTGTAGTCGGGCTCCTTGGTGAACTTGCCGTCGCCCTGAATGTTGATCACCAGGCTGCCCAGGCGCATGATCACCTCGGTGTCGTCCTCGCCCGTGAACGCCTGGGTCTCCTCCGCGCCCGCGTCGATCTCCAGGTCCTTGGAGCCGGCGCCGGCCTTCTTGCGCTCCTCGGTGACGATGGCCTTGAAGGTCGCCTTGGCGTCGTCCGGTGTCGCGAAGGCGATGATGGCGAAGTCGATGTCCCCCTCGCCGCCGACGTTGTCGCCCTTCTCGTCCACGACGTCGAACTCGGTCACTCCGATCGTGGAGAGCCCGCCGCAGTTCGCCTCCGTGCTCTCCGAGCACGTCTCCACGGCCCGCTCGCCCGTGGTGATGTCGATGTCGTCGGCCTCGTAAGGCTTCGGGGCGCTGGCCTTGCTGGGGAGCGCCGTGCGGACCATGTCCGGCGTGAACGTGATCGGGGGCTGCTCGTCGGTGCCGCGGAAGGCGTCCATGCCGTCGTCGCTGCCGCACGCCGTCAGTGCCGTCACCAGCGCGGCACCCACCGCTATCCCCCGTACTGCCTTGAACACTGTCAACCCCTCTGCTTCCAATGATCACTTGACGTGCACACCTAAGCGCATGGAGGCATCGCACGCCAAATGCATCACTCAGTCCTCACCGCCTTCGTACATCGCCTCGATCTCGGCGGCGAAGTCCCGCACGATCGCCGACCTGCGCAACTTCAGACTCGGCGTCATATAGCCGCCCACCTCCGTGAAATCGGCGGTCAGGACGGTGAACCGGCGGATCTCCTCCGCGCGCGACACCAGCCGGTTGGCGTCGTCCACCGCCCGCCGCAGCCCCGCCAGCAGGTCCTCGTCCGTCACCAACTCCCCCGGCGACAACCGCTCCTTGTGCTTCATCCGCCGCCAGTGGGCCAGCCCGTCCGGATCGAGCGTGATCAGCGCGGTGACGTACGGGCGGTTGTCGCCGACCACCAGACACTGCGCGACCAGCGGATGCGCCCGCAGCCAGTCCTCCAGCGGGGCCGGCGGCACGTTCTTGCCGGCCGAGGTGATGACGATGTCCTTCTTACGGCCGGTGATCGTGAGGTGGCCCTCCTCGTCGAGCACGCCCAGGTCGCCGGTGGCCAGCCAGCCCTCCTCCAGGGCGGGCGGGGTGACCTTGCCGCGCTGCGCGTCCCAGTAGCCGCCGAAGACATGGCCGCCGCGCAGCAGCACCTCACCGTCGTCGGCGATCCTCACGCCCGTACCGGGCAACGGCAGGCCGACCGTGCCGGCGCGGGGCCGCAGGGGCGGGGTGACGGTGGCGGCCGCGGTGGTCTCCGTCAGGCCGTACCCCTCGTACACCTCGATGCCCGCGCCCGCGAAGAACGTGCTCAGGCGCGGCCCGAGGGGCGATCCGCCGCAGATCACGTACCGGACCCGGCCGCCTAGGGCGGCGCGGATCCGGCGGTAGACCAGCGGGTCGTACAGCGCGCGGGCGGCCCGCAGCGGGAGCGGGGGTTCGGGACCTTCGCCGTGGCCGGCCGCCTCGCGCAGCCGCCCGTAGCGCTGGGCGACCCGCGCGGCGCGGTCGAAGGAGGCGGCGCGGCCCAGGCGTTCGGCGGTGGCGCGGCCGGTGTTGTAGACCTTCTCCAGGACGTACGGGATCGCGGCGAGGAAGGTCGGCCGGAAACCGGCGAGATCGGCGAGGAGGTCACCGGTCTCGATCGAGGGCGCGTGCCCGAGCCGGACCCGGGCCCGTAAGCACCCGATGGCGACCATCCGCCCGAAGACGTGCGCCAGCGGCAGGAACAGCAGCGTGGAGGCCGGCTCCTTGCTGACCGCCCGGAAGGCGGGGTGGAGCAGGGCGACGGCGTTGTCGACCTCGGTGAGGAAGTTACCGTGGCTCAGGGCGCAGCCCTTGGGCCGGCCGGTGGTGCCTGAGGTGTAGATGAGGGTGGCGAGGTGCTCGGGGCCGAGCAGGGCGCGCCGGGCGACGACGACCGCGTCCGGGACCCGCGCGCCGGCGCGGCGCAGGCTGTCCAGGGCGCCGGTGGAGAAGACCCACAGATGGGCGAGGCCGGGGAGCTGGCGGCGTTCGACGCTGATCAGCCGGGCCTGTTCGGCGTCCTCGACGGCGCAGGCGACGGCGCCGGAGTCCTGGAGGATCCAGCGGGCCTGGAAGGCGGAGGCGGTGGGGTAGAGGGGGACGGTGACCAGTCCGGCGGCCCAGGCGGCGAAGTCGAGCAGGGTCCACGCGTAGCTCGTACGGGCCATGATGGCGAGCCGGTCGCCCGGCCGCAGCCCCTCGGCGATCAGGCCCTTGGCGACGGCCCGTACGTCGGCCGCGAACTCGGCGGCGCTCATGTCGGCCCAGGAACCGTCGTCCTGGCGGCGGGCGACGGCGACCGCGTCGGGGTCGGCACGCGCGTTGTGGAAGGGAATGTCCGCGAGCGAGCCGCCCCGGGGCCGGGGTACGAGCGCGGGCACGTGCACCTCCCGCACCCGCCCGCCGACTCGCACCAGGCGCGGCTCGGGCGGGGCGGGAACGTCGGGCGGGGGTCCGGGTTCGGGCGCGGCCGGGCGCCTGGCGGGGGATTCGCTCGCCGGTCCGGCCGGAGGTGAGGCCGGCGGCCCGCCCGCGGGTCGTTCCGGCGGTCCGGCCGGGTACCCACCGTGAAACCAGCCCGCCGTTCCGGCCGCGCGCCCGGCCGGAGGCCCGGCCGGAGGTCCGCCCCGGCCGCCCGTTGGTCGTTCCGGCTGGCCGGGCGGCGTTCCGTCCGGACCGGGGGCTCCGGCGGCGACGGACACGTGCGGCTCCTCGGTCGTCGAAGTGACTTGAGGTCGTACGTCGTTGCGTGCTGAGCGGCGCGGACGGGCGCCTGCGCGACCGTCCTGACTCCGGAGTAAGGCTACGGCCCCGGACGGCTCTTGGGACCCCGCCGGAAGGGAGAGATCGGGTCCCGGGCCGGCCCAGGACCGGGCAGGGACCGGGCCACGACCGTGCCCAGGACCGGGCAGGGACCAGGCCACGCGTACCCAAGACCGGA
>NZ_BMQQ01000008.1:11824-69675 GCF_014648195.1 Streptomyces purpureus | reverse complement strand
GGACCAGGCCACGCGCACCCAAGACCGGGCAGGGACCAGGCCACGCGCACCCAAGACCGGGCAGGGACCAGGCCACGACCGGCCCTGCGCCCCGCCAGGACCGGGGCGCGACCAGGCCACGACCGACCCAGGACCGCCCCTGACCGGCCCCGGCCGACTAACCCGGCGACCAGCCGCGTCCGTCCATCAGGTTCCCCAGGCCCGCCCAGGCGAAGTTCATCAGCGTCGCGGCCGTCTCCTTGGCCGTCATCCCCGGGGTCTCGTTGGCCCAGCCCGCCAGGGACTCCGCCGCGCCGACCAGCGCCTGGGCGAGCCCGGCCACGTCCCGTTCGGCCAGGTCCGGCGCGCGATCGGTGGCCGCGAGGGTCTCGCGCGCCGCCGCGCCGATGAGGCCGGTCACGAACGCCACGACCTCCCCGCGCAGGGCGACGACCTCGGCGGCGAACGGCTCCCCGGTCGTACGGGCCTGGCGGTGCAGGACCGACCAGCCGTCCGGGTGTTCGGCGGTGTGGGTGAAGAAGGCCGCGAGCCCCGCCCACAGTTGTCGGTCCGCCGGCAGCCCCGGCTCGACCGCGCCGCGTACCGCGTCGAGGAGCGCGGCCGCCTCACGCCGGATGCAGGCGGTGAAGAGCTCTTCCTTGGAGTTGAGGTAGAGGTAGACCAACGGCTTGGACACACCGGCGAGTTCGGCGATGTCGTCCATCGAGGCGGCCCGGTAGCCGCGCCGGCCGAAGGTCTGCACGGCGGCGTCCATCATCTGCTGCTCGCGCACCTCGCGCGGCATCCGCTTGGCCTTCGTGGCACCCACCCGTGACATCCTTCCGCCCCTGCCGCCCTCGCGGACCGTACTGCTCCCGCAGTGATCGCCACACCCTACGGCGCCCACCGCACGCGCGTGCCCCCTGCCCGTACGGGCAGGGGGCACAACCAGGCTGTTCAGGCCGCCGGGCAGCGTCAGGCGGTGGCCGGAACCGTCACCTTCTGCTCGGCCTCGCGGGCGTCGCGGTCGTCGCGGTCGTCGACCGGCGACGCGGACGCCGCGTTGTAGGCGTCGTGGTCGAGGATCTTCTCGCGGGCAGCGACGACGACCGGGACGAGCGCCTGGCCGGCCACGTTCGTGGCGGTCCGCATCATGTCCAGGATCGGGTCGATCGCCATCAGCAGACCCACGCCCTCCAGCGGCAGGCCCAGCGTGGAGAGGGTCAGGGTCAGCATGACCGTGGCACCGGTCAGACCGGCGGTGGCGGCCGAGCCGACGACCGAGACGAAGGCGATCAGGAGGTAGTCCTGGATGCCGAGCTGCACGTCGAAGATCTGCGCGATGAAGATCGCGGCGAGCGCCGGGTAGATCGCGGCGCAGCCGTCCATCTTGGTGGTCGCGCCGAACGGGACGGCGAAGGAGGTGTACTCCTTCGGGACGCCGAGGCGCTCGGTGACCTTGACCGTGACCGGCATGGTGCCGACCGAGGAGCGGGAGACGAACGCCAGCTGGATCGCGGGCCAGGCGCCCTTGAAGAACTGGATCGGGTTGACCTTGGCGACCAGCGCGAGCAGCAGCGGGTAGACGCCGAAGAGGACCAGCGCGCAGCCGATGTAGACGTCGGCGGTGAAGGTCGCGTACTTGCCGATCAGGTCCCAGCCGTAGTCGGCGATGGCGAAGCCGATGAGGCCGACGGTGCCGATCGGGGCGAGCCGGATGACCCACCACAGGGCCTTCTGCAGCAGCTCCAGGACGGACTCGCTGAAGGTGAGGATCGGCTTGGCCTTCTCGCCGAGCTTCAGCGCGGCGACACCGGCGACGGCGGCCATGAAGACGATCTGCAGGACGTTCAGCTCGGTGAAGGGGGTGATGACGTCCGTCGGGATGATCCCGGTGAGGAAGTCGATCCAGGTGCCTTCCTTCTTCGGCAGCTTGCCGTCCTGCGGCGTGAGGCCGGTGCCGGCGCCCGGGTTGGTCAGCAGACCGATCGTGAGGCCGATCCCGACCGCGATCAGCGATGTGATCATGAACCAGATCAGGGTCTGGGTCGCCAGCCGGGCGGCGTTGTTGACCTTCCGCAGATTGGTGATCGACACCAGGATCGCGAAGAAGACGAGCGGCGCGACGGCCAGCTTCAGGAGCTGGACGAAGATGTCACCGATCTGGCCGAGGGTGTCCTTCAGCCAGCTGACGTCCTGGCTGCGGGCCAGCCAGCCGAGGAGGACGCCGAGCGCCAGACCGGCCACGATCTGGGCCCAGAAGGGGACCTTGGGTATGCGGAAACCGGAGCCGGACGGCTTCTCGGTCGTGGCGGACGCGGGGTTCGCGGACACGAACACACTCCAGATGTGCGTATCGGGGGTCGTACGGGACGGAAGCGGCGCCCGCGCGCTCGAAGGGCGACGCCGCTGCATGATGCCGGGTCTAGACCTCGCGGCAACAGACCGCGGACATACAGCGGCACAGATCGACATGCAGGCGCGCCACGAGCGGGATGCTCACGGCTTCGGGGCGGCGCACGGCTGTCGTCATGCCGAGTACGTTAACACTTGAACTTTGAGAACCTCAAAGCTCTTCTTTGGGTCCCTGATGGCCGGGAATCACCCCGTAGAGGCCGGAAAACGCCGAAACCCCGGGCTCGGTGCGCTGCTGCACCGAGCCCGGGGCCCGTACGGATGTGAGGAAGCTTACGCCGCCCTTAGGGCGGGTCTCAGACGCCGTCCTCCTGGGAGCGGCTGGCCTCCAGGCGGGTCTTCGCGCGGTCGACCTTGGTCGCGATCTGCTCGGACATCGCCTCACGCTGCTTGCGCAGCAGGACGAAGCTGAGCGGAGCGGAGATCACCACGGCGAGCACGAGCACCCACAGGAGGTTGGAGTCGCCGAGCCCGCGGGGCAGCACACCGAGGTGGACCAGGCCCCACAGCGCGAAGAAGCAGCCGGCGAAGACGCCGAGGCGCATCAGGGTGTACCGGAGCGTTGCGGCGCCCGTCCCGTTGTCGGACACGTCGGCCCCTTTCTCAGATGGTGTCGAGGGTTGTCGATCCAGTGAAACATGAGGAACAAAAGGGGCGGCCCGCAGGGCCTCGACGAGGCGTGGCGGGAGGGGCGATCAATTCAGCGGGAGCAGCATGGTGATGTCGTCCCGGTCGTCACCGTCGGCCACCCGGATCGCGCCGGGCACCCGCCCGACCTCCTTGTAGCCGCAGGCCACGTAGAAGCGGTCCACGCCGGTGCCGCCGCGGCAGGCCAGCCGGATCGCGTCGATGCCGTCGAAGCCCCGGGCCGCGGCCTCGGCGGCGGCCATCAGCTCACGCCCGTACCCCTTGCCCTGGTGGCGGGGGTGGACCATGACCGTGTAGAGCCACACCCAGTGCCGCATCAGGCGGTGGGTGTTGTACGTGAGGAAGGCGGTTGCGGCCACGGCGCCGTCCTCGTCGTACCCGGCCAGGAGCCGGCTGCGGCCCTCGGTGATCGCCGCGAGTTGCTTGATCCACTCGGGGCGTATGTCGTCGGGGACGACCGGCGGCACGAAGCCGACGGCCCCGCCCGCGTTGGAGACGTCGGTCCACAGGCCGACAATGCCCTCGGTGAGGGCGCGGTCGACGGGCGGGTCGAGTCGGAAGGTGAGGGACATGTGGGCGGCCCCCGTCAGACGCGCATCGGCTGCGGCGACTCGCGCAGGGCGGCGTCCGGGCCGGGGTACTCGCGGATGATCTCGTAGCGGGTATTGCGCTCGACGGGGCGGAAGCCGGCGTCGCGGATGAGGTCGAGCAGGTCCTCGCGGGAGAGCTTGTTCGGCGTGCCGTAGTTGTCGGCGTCGTGCGTGATCTTGTACTCGACGACCGAGCCGTCCATGTCGTCGGCGCCGTGCTGGAGGGCGAGCTGCGCGGTCTGCACGCCGTGCATCACCCAGAACACCTTGACGTGCGGGACGTTGTCGAAGAGCAGCCGCGAGACGGCGAAGGTCTTCAGGGCCTCCGCGCCGGTCGCCATCGTCGTGCGCGCCTGGAGCTTGTTGCGGACCTTGCCGTCCTGCATGTCGACGAAGTCGTGCTGGTAGCGCAGCGGGATGAAGACCTGGAAGCCGCCGGTCTCGTCCTGGAGCTCACGCAGCCGCAGCACGTGGTCCACCCGGTGCCGGGGCTCCTCGATGTGCCCGTAGAGCATCGTGCTCGGGGTCTTCAGACCCTTGGAGTGCGCCAGCCGGTGGATGCGCGACCAGTCTTCCCAGTGGGTGCGGTGGTCGACGATGTGCTGGCGGACCTCCCAGTCGAAGATCTCCGCGCCACCGCCGGTGAGCGACTCCAGACCGGCCTCGATGAGCTCGTCGAGGATGTCGGAGGCCGACATGCCGGAGATCGTCTCGAAGTGGTGGATCTCGGTGGCGGTGAACGCCTTGAGCGAGACGTTCGGGAGCGCCTTCTTCAACTCGGAGAGGGAGCGGGGGTAGTAGCGCCAGGGGAGGTTGGGGTGGAGCCCGTTGACGATGTGCAGCTCGGTGAGGTTCTCGTTCTCCATCGCCTTGGCGAGGCGGACGGCCTCCTCGATGCGCATGGTGTACGCGTCCTTCTCGCCCGGCTTGCGCTGGAACGAGCAGTAGGCGCACGACGCGGTGCACACGTTCGTCATGTTGAGGTGGCGGTTGACGTTGAAGTGGACGACGTCGCCGTTCTTACGGGTCCGGACCTCATGGGCCAGGCCGCCGAGCCAGGCCAGGTCGTCGGACTCGTACAGAGCGATGCCGTCCTCGCGGCTCAGCCGCTCTCCGGAACGGACCTTCTGCTCCAGCTCGCGCTTGAGTCCCGCGTCCATCTGCGGCCGCCTCCCATTTTCTGACGAATTCAGGCTCCACCCACCGTACTCTCAGCCCTCCTCGGGCAGATCTCCGACCCGGTTCTCCCACTTGGTGGAGAGCACGATGGTCGTACGGGTCCGGGAGACGCCCTTGGTGCCGGAGAGGCGGCGGATCGTCTTCTCCAGGCCGTCCACGTCGCTGGCCCGGACCTTGAGCATGTACGAGTCGTCACCGGCGATGAACCAGCAGTCCTCGATCTCCGCGAGGTCCTTCAGCCGGCGCGCCACGTCCTCGTGGTCGGCGGCGTCGGAGAGGGAGATGCCGATCAGGGCGGTGACGCCGAGACCGAGCGAGGCAGCGTCGACGGTGGCGCGGTAGCCGGTGATGACGCCGGCGGCCTCCAGTCGGTTGATCCGGTCGGTGACGGAGGGCCCGGAGAGCCCGACGAGCCGGCCGAGCTCGGCGTACGAGGCCCTGCCGTTCTCCCGCAGAGCCTGGATGAGCTGCCTGTCAACGGCGTCCATATGCCTGAAGCCTTCCATTGTCCAGCAATACCGCGAGTTTAGGTGTAGAATCAAAGGTACACAGGGCTCGACACCCTGCGAATCATTCAGTTGATCAAAGACGATCTTTCAGGAGTGACCTCACCGTGTACACGATCGAGATGGCCTACGCCCACATGCGCTCGCTGCAGGAGCTGGCCAACCGCTCGCGTGCTCACCAGCCGGCCGCCGCCTACCGAGTCGACAAGACCCGCAAGCCCGGCCGCTCCAAGAAGCGCTGATCCGGCGCTAATCCGCCTGAGAGCCACCCAGCTCTCCCTTCCAGCGGCGGTACAGGCCGTGCGGCACCCCTGCCGCGTCGAGCACCCGCCCGGCGACGAAGTCCACCAGATCCTGGATGTGGGTCGCCCCCGCGTAGAACGCCGGAGAGGCGGGCAGCACCACGGCGCCCGCCTCGTCCAGCGTCACCAGATGCCGCAGCGTCTGCCCGTTCAGCGGCGTCTCCCGGACCGTGACGATCAGCGGCCGCCGCTCCTTGAGCATCACGCTCGCGGCCCGCTGCAGCAGATCCTTCGACAGCCCGAGCGCCAGCCCCGCCACGGCGGCGGTCGACGCGGGCACGACGATCATTCCCTTGACGGGGTACGACCCCGAGGACGGCCCGGCGGCGAGGTCTCCCGCCGCCCAGTAGCGCACGTCGCCGACGTCCACCCGGAACGTGTCCGGCTTCCCGTCGGCCCCCCGCGCGAGCCAGGTCGTCAGATCGTCCCGCCAGTGCGCGTCCCGGAAGGCGATCCCCGTCTCGTCGAGCAGCGTCAGCCGCGAGGCCCGCGACACGACGAGGTCGACACTCTCCCCCGCGTCCAGCAACCCCCGCAGAACGGCGGCGGCGTAGGGCGTCCCGGACGCCCCCGACACTCCGACGACCCAGGGACGACGCTGCTCTGTAACCGGCTCCACGCCGCCGAGCCTATCCGGCGGCGCGGCGGCGGAACCGAGTAAGGTGCCCCGTCCGTTCCAGGGGTGAACGTATTCACCGCAGGGGGCCGCGATGACGGGAACGAAAGCCGAGCGGTGGCGCACCGCCGACCGGGCCAGGACAGCGGCCAAACTGATGCTGGCGTGGGTCGCGCTGCTGTGGCTCCTTGAGGCGGCCGACGTCGCGAGCGGCCACGCGCTGGACACCTTCGGGATCGTCCCCCGCCATCCGGACGAGCTCGTGGACGTCGTCCCGAGCGCCTTCGTCCACTTCGGCTTCGCCCATGTCGCCGCGAACACCGTCCCGCTGCTCATCTTCGGCTTCCTCGCCGCGCTCGGCGGTATACGGCGCTTCCTCGTCGTCTGCGCGGTGATCATCGTCGCCGACGGCCTCGGCGTCTGGCTGATATCGCCGTCCCATACCAACACCGCGGGCGCCTCCGGCCTGATCTTCGGCCTCTTCGGCTACCTGGTGGTCCGCGGCTTCGTCGAGCGCAAGGCGCTGGGCATCGTGGTCGGCGTCCTGGTCGCGGCGGTCTGGGGCGGCTCGATCCTGCTCGGCATCTCCCCGGCGAACACGTCGGTGAGCTGGCAGGGCCATCTGGTGGGCCTGGTGGCCGGCGTGTGCGCGGCGTTCCTCTTCCGCCCCGGCCGTGAGCGGGCCGCCCTGCACCCCTGACGGGTGCCCGCGTGCCCCCGCGGTGCCCCTGGCTCTGCCCTCGCGGACCTCGACCGTACGCCCGCGCCGTGGGGAGACTGCGGGGCACCCGTCGTGACGCCATGCCTCCCGGAGCGGCCATGTTCATGCACCGAGACCGAGGAACAGCCGAGGCGGCTCCGGGCCGCGGCCGAAACGGCCGCGACCGGCGGGCACCCCTGGCTCCGAACCCCGTCGGTCAGGGTCACGACGACCGGCCCGTTCAAGCACAGCACCTCACCCCCGCCGACATGCACGCGCTGCAACGCAGCGTCGGGAACGCGGCGGTCGTCCGCGCGCTCGGCCGGCAGCGTCAGATCCAGCGGGTGGAAGCCGGCGGCGAGCAGGACGACCGCACGCGGTACCGGATCCAGATCCAGACGAGCAAGACCGCCCGCACCCACCATCTCGACTACTGGAACCTCGGCTTCGGCCACGCCTGGGTCGCCCTCTACAAGGACGAGGGCGGACAGGAGACATGGAAGTCGTACGGCTTCTTCCCCGCCGAGGAGGTCCCCCACAACAAGCCCTTCGCCTCGGTGAAAGGGAAGGTCATGAGGAACCACGACAACCCGGCCAACGCGACGTCCAAGCTCACCGCCGAGCTCACGGAGGAGCAGTACAACAGCGCGAGGGACTTCATCCGGACGAATGAGGGCCGTTCCTACAACCTGGCCACGTTCAACTGCACCACCTTCGCCCGTGCGGTCTTCGAGGCCGCGACGGGCGAGTCCGCCCCCGGTCTCGGTCTCCCGCTGTTCGAGAACCCGAACACCCTTCAGGACTCGATCAAGCGGCGCAACGACAGGAGCGGCGCCCCCCGTAAGGGCGAGGACATCAACGCCGGCGTGGGTTCGAACTCGGACTACGACTCGGACAGCAGTTCCGACGAGAGCTGGAGCAATCCTCTGGGCGGCTTCCGGCAGATGAACGCGCCCGCCGCGCAGGCCCAGGACCCGGCTCCGCGGCCGGGGCCGCCGGCCGCACCGACCCCCGGGCGCTTCGAAATCGACTGAGCCGCTCCCGGCCGGCTACACGGTCAGGCCGCGCACCAGCAGGTCGATCAGCGCGCACAGGAAGAGCGAGATGCCGATGAAACCGTTCGTCGTGAAGAACGCGCGGTTCAGGCGGGACAGGTCGTGGGGCTTGACGATCGTGTGCTCGTAGCAGAACGCGGCGATCACGATCACAAGGCCGATCCAGAGGAAGAGGCCCGCCTGCGTGGCCAGCGCGTACCAGACCAGCAGCCCCGTCGTGACGACCGCCGAGGCCCGCGCGCCCCAGAGCGCCGCCGGGATCCCGAAGCGGGCGGGGACGGACATGACGCCTTGGGCGCGGTCGGCCTGGACGTCCTGGCAGGCGAAGATCAGGTCGAAGCCGCCGATCCAGATCCCGACCGCGAAGCCGAGGATCACCGCGTCCCAGGACCACTCCCCAGTCACCGCGAGCCAGGCCCCGATCGGCCCTATGGCCTGCGCGAGGCCGAGGATCGCGTGCGGGAAGTTGGTGAAGCGCTTGCCGTACGGATAGACCACCATCGGGATCACGGCGAGCGGCGCGAGCGCCAGGCAGAGCGGGTTCAGCAGGGCCGCCGCGCCCAGGAAGACGACGACGGCGATCCCCGCCCCCGTCCACGCGGACCGTACCGACACCGCGCCGGTCACCAGCTCGCGGCCGGCCGTACGTGGGTTACGGGCGTCGATCTCGCGGTCGATGATCCGGTTGCAGGCCATCGCGAACGTCCGCAGGCCCACCATGCAGACGGTGACGAGCAGCAGCGTGACCCAGTCGATCCGCCGGTCGGCCTGGAACATCGCCGTCAGCGTGGCGATGTACGCGAAGGGCAGCGCGAAGACCGAGTGCTCGATCATCACCAGCCGCAGGAAGGCTTTCGTACGGCCCGGGCGCGCGCCGGGTACGGCCGCCGTGGTCACAGCCCGTACTCCGGATCACCCCCGCGAAGGCGGGGAAACCCCGTCTCCGCGCTGCACGAGCCCATCATCCGCAACGTCCTCACAGTCCGTACTCCTTCCAGCGACGTGTCACCCGTTCGGCCGTCGCCGGGTCCGACTCCACCATGTCCGGCCAGCCGCCGTCGCGGGTGTAGCCCTCCTCGGGGAGCTTCTTCGTCGCGTCGATGCCCGCCTTGCCGCCCCAGAACTGCTGGTACGAGGCGTGGTCCAGGTGGTCCACGGGCCCCTCCACCACCGTGAGGTCGCGGGAGTAGTCGGTGTTGCCCAGCGCCCGCCAGGACACCTCGTGCAGGTCGTGGACGTCGCAGTCCTTGTCCACCACGATGATCAGCTTGGTCAGCGACATCATGTGCGCGCCCCAGATGGCGTGCATGACCTTCTGCGCGTGCTTGGGGTACTTCTTGTCGATCGAGACGATCGCGCAGTTGTGGAAGCCGCCCGACTCCGGCAGGTGGTAGTCCACGATGTCCGGCACGATGATCTTCAGCAGCGGCAGGAAGAAACGTTCCGTGGCCCGGCCCAGCGGGCCGTCCTCGGTCGGCGGCCGACCCACCACGATCGACTGGAGCAGCGGCCGCTTCCGCATCGTCACGCAGTCGATCTTCAGGGCGGGGAAGGGCTCCTGCGGGGTGTAGAAGCCGGTGTGGTCGCCGAAGGGGCCCTCCGGGAGCATCTCGCCCGGCTCCAGCCAGCCCTCGATGACCACCTCCGCGTTGGCCGGGACCTGCAGCGGCACGGTCTTGCAGTCGACCATCTCGATCCGCTTGCCCGCCACGAACCCGGCGAAGAGGTACTCGTCGATGTCGCCCGGCAGCGGCGCGGTGGACGCGTACGTCACGGCCGGCGGGCAGCCGAAGGCGATCGCGACCGGCAGCCGCTCCCCGCGGGCAGCGGCCACCGCGTAGTGGTTGCGGCTGTCCTTGTGGATCTGCCAGTGCATGCCGATGGTGCGCTTGTCGTGGCGCTGAAGGCGGTAGAGCCCGAGGTTGCGTACGCCGGTCTCGGGGTGCTTGGTGTGGGTGAGGCCCAGGTTGAAGAAGGAGCCGCCGTCCTTCGGCCAGGTGAAGAGGGCCGGAAGCTGATCCAGGTCGACGTCGTCACCGGTCAGGACCACCTCCTGGACCGGGGCGTCCTTGATCTTCTTCGGCGGCACATGGACCATCGAGCCCAGCTTGCCGAAGGCCTCCCGCACGCCGACGAACCCCTGCGGCAGCTCCGGCTTGAGCAGCCCGCCGATCTTGTCGCTGATCTCGCCGTACGACTTCAGCCCCAGCGCCTTCAGGAGCCGGCGGTCGGTGCCGAAGACGTTCATCGCCAGGGGCATCGAGGAGCCCTTGACGTTCTCGAAGAGAAGGGCGGGACCCCCCGCCTTGTTCACTCTGTCGACGATCTCCCCGACCTCCAGGTACGGGTCGACTTCGGCCTTGATGCGCTTGAGGTCGCCTTCGCGCTCCAGGGCCCGGAGCAGCGAGCGGAGATCGTCGTAAGCCATGGCGCCAAGTATCCCTGAGCACCGCTCGCGCCTCCGCCCCGGGGCCGGGCGATTCCTGCCGGGGGTCCGGGGGTCGTCCCCCGGAACAGCACAGCGGTCACGGGCTACGCTGGAGCTGTCACCGGGGCCGGAGAAGCGTGCCTCGCCATTGCTTCCAGGGGGCTGTCCCACATGCTCAGGGCGCTGATGTACATCCTGCCGCTGGCGCTGACGATCTACGCCTTCATCGACTGCCTCAACACCCCCGAGGACGAGGCCAAGCACCTCCCCAAGATCGCCTGGGTCTTCATCATCCTGCTGTTCTGGGTGGTCGGCCCGATCGTCTGGCTCGCGGCCGGCAAGCTGCGCCGCGCCCCCGCCGGAGGCCGTACGCCCTCGGAATGGCACCGCAACCACCGCCACGAGTGGGTCGCCCCCGACGACAACCCCGAGTTCCTGAAGTCCCTCAAGGACGAGAACAAGCAGGACGAGGCCGTCCTCAAGGACTGGGAGGCCGACCTGCGCCGCCGCGAGGAGGAGCTGAAGAAGCGCGAGCAGGGCGACGACGCCAAGGACGGCGACAGCTGATGGAGCTCCGGCTCCTGATCACCTTCGAGAAGGTCGCCTCCGTCCTCTCCTTCACTCGCGCCGCCGCCGACCTGCGCTACGCCCAGTCCAGCGTCACCAGCCAGATCCGCGCCCTGGAGTCCTCGCTCGGCGTGGAGTTGTTCGAACGCCTCGGCAGCCGCATCCGGCTCACCGAGGCCGGTGAGCGGCTCCTGCCGTACGCCCGCCGGATCATCGAGCTGTCGGACGAGGCGCGGGCCGCGGTCGTGGAGACCGGGGAGCCGGCCGGGTCGATCGCGGTGGGCACGATGGAGTCGCTGACGTCCTACCGGCTGCCGCCGCTCCTGGAGCTCTTCCACCACCGCTATCCGAAGGTGCGGTTGTCGCTGCGCCCCACCCTCGGCGACGAGACCCGGCAGGCGCTGCGCCAGGGAACGTACGACATCGGCTTCCTGATGGAGCCCGACACCGAGCACGAAGGCCTGGAGAGCGAGGTTCTGGCCGAGGAGCCGCTGGTGCTCGTCGCCTCGCCGCGGCATCCACTGGCCGCCCGCGCCGATCTCACGGCGGCCGACCTGGCGGCGGCGCAGCTGGTGGGGACGGAGCCGGGATGTCCCTACCGCGACCTGTTCGAGGAGTCGCTGAGCCAGTGGTCCCCGCCGTTCATGGAGTTCGGCACGATCGAGGCGACCAAGCGGGGCGTGGCGGGCGGGCTCGGCATCGCCCTGGTGCCCCGGGTCACCGTCTCCGAGGAGCTGGCGTCCGGGGCACTGGTGGAGCTGGACTGGCGTCCGCCGTTCACGCTCTTCACTCAGATCGCGTGGCGGCGGGGGAAGCGGCTGCCGGCGCATGTGCGGCTGTTCGTGGAGCAGGCGCGGCGGCTGGTGTCCGAGCAGCAAGGGTGATCTTCAGGCTCGCGAGGGCGATCAGCGGGACGCCGAGCGCCTGGACGAGGCCGATGTGGTGCCCGTACACCGCCCAGTCGGCGAACATCGCGACGGCGGGGTAGGTGAAGGCGAGCACGGCGATCTTCGCGGTGGGCAGCTTCTGGTAGGCCGCGTACATCAGGACGTACATGAGCCCGGTGTGGATGAGTCCGAGGCCGGCGAGCCAGCCCCATCCGGCGCCGAGCCCGGCGGCCGCGCCGAAGTCGGCGAAGGGCAGCAGCAGCGGGATGCCGGCCAGGACCTGCACGAGGGCGATCAGGTGGGGCCGTACGCCGGTGATCCGCTTGGTGACGATCGTCGACAGCGCGTAGAGCACGGCGGCGGCGAGCGCGAGCCCGAGCCCCTTGAGGGACGCGGTGTCCCCGGGCCGGATGCCGGAGACGAGGACGAGCCCCACGAACGCCACCCCGAGCCAGCCGAACTTCGCCGCCGTGATCCGCTCCCGGAAGAGCACGGCGCCGAAGACCACCAGGAAGAACGGCTGCGTGTGGTAGACGACGGTGGCGAAGGAGATCGAGGTGGCTTCGTACGCCTCGAAGAGGAAGACCCAGTTGAAGACGATGAACACCCCGCCGAGCGCGGCGAGCCCCAGCTTCTTCGGCGTGAGGCCGTGCCCGGTGAAGTAGCCGCGGAGGAGGCTGTACGCGCCGAGGGCGGCGGCCCCGAAGAGGCACCGGAAGAACACCACGTCGAAGGGTGACGCCCCGGACTCGACGACGAAGATGCCGAGAGTGCCGGAAAGCACCATGGCGAGGGTCAGTTCGGCGGTTCCTCGGGTCTCGTTTCTCATGACGGCGACGCTACGAATCCGGCCCGGGCCCGGTCCACGAGCCAGTGGGGCGTCCTGCCGATGGGGTCATCGGCGGAGCCGATGACCCAAGAGGGGGCGGTTTCGTCAATCCCGGGGTCTCATCGAGCGGCGGACGCTGTTGATCACATTCTGGGCGTCTGATCCGAACACCGCTGACTCCTTGAGCGTGCGCCAGACCCCCAGGTACATGGCCACGGATTCATCGTCATCGAGCCACAATTCCGCATGCCAGTCCTCGGCAATCACCACCTGCTCGTCAAGGACCCAGAACCCATTCGCAGTGGGGATTCTGAGCGATGCGCCAAGCGGGATGATCCCGAGCTTCACGGTGTCCATCCCGATGACTCCAGTGAGCCGATCGAGCTGGCTGACGAGCACGGAAGGCGGACACACCAACGCGTGCAACGCAGCCTCCCACACCAGTGCGTGGAGGTGCCTGCCGCTCTGGTACAGCCAGTTCTGCCGCTTCATCCTGGCTCGTACCGCCTCGTCGGTGTCGCGAACGGTGCCCTGAAGGTCGGCGTACCGCAGGAAGATGTGCCGCGCGTAGTCGGCGGTCTGAAGCATGCCCGGGATGACCGACTCTTCCCAGGCGTGAATGGTGCGGACCTGGTCGACGGCGGCGTTCCAGTTGTCCTGCACGGGACGATGGCCAGCGGCGAGTTGGCGCCGCCAGGATCGGATGTGTGACTCGAACCCACGAAGCCTGGCGTCCAGTTCCGCGAAGGTGTCGGGCCGGCCAACGGCGTCAGCCCACGCGCGAAGGTCCTCGCTGGTCGCGGTCTGCCGTCCGCCCTCCAACTTGTACACCTTCGAGTGCGGCCAGCCGAGTCGCTCTGCGAGTTGCGTACCGGTGAGCCGGCCGCCAGAGGCGGAGAAGCGCAGCTCTCGCAGGCGCGCGCCGAGGACCTCCCGCGCCTGCTGGTAGTCCGTGCTCACCGGTGCCGCTCACTAGCCCTTCGTGGCGAGCTGAGCCGCGAACTCGTCGTACGGCACGGAGGCGTGCACTGCGGCGTCGCGTACCTGGCAGTAACGCAGCACCTGGGCGGGCTCTGTGACGATTTCAACGTCGTGGAACACGTCCTCATCGTCGAAGCGGAGGATGGCCACCAAGCGGCTGTCGAGAATCCAGAAGTCCTCCTCGGGCAGGTGCGCACGAACGCCGTCCTCGCGCCAGAGATTCCGCACGTCCTCGCCTGTGGCCGCATTGCACCGGGCGTAGCTGAGGAGGAACAGCTGCCCCTCGGTCGGCGGGTTGTCGACCACGCGCACCCGGCCGACGTACTTGCCCGCCTCGGTCTGCCGACGGATGTTCGTGCACCACTCGCTATCGAGGTCCATGGGCGCGGTCCCAGTCCTGAGGAACTCCTCGTACCCCGGGTCCTCGCGGTCGGAGGCGTAGCCGCGGCGGGTCTCCAGGTGCCACGCGGAGTGCTCGAAGTGGTGGAACAACTGGCCGAACTCGTCCAGGCTGATCAGCTTGGGAATGCGCTCCATCTCCTTGGGGCCGTGGTTGACGAGGAGTTCACGCGGTACGGCCACGGCTGCGTCGCCGGGGTCGAAGTGCTGAAGCTGGGCGATGTCATCGGGTTCGGTCAGCGGCCTGCCCTGGACGATGATCTCCCCAGAGTCCAGGTCCTCGTGGAGGGCAGGGCATCCACCACTCTTGCTGTCCGTTCCGTTGAACCGCAGTCGTCGTGCCATGTCGTCTCCCTTGGTGTCGGGCTTGCCGCCACCAGCATCACCGAACTAGCAGTGTGGACCTACAGCGTGCCTTCCCTCGCACGAGACCACAGGAGAACATCCCGTCAGAGTGCGAGAACATTCGAGAACATCGCCTGGTATGCGTCAACAGGCCCTCCCTACGGTCCTCGTCATGGCCACAGAGACGGAAGAACCGACGGCGGTGACGCTGCCACGCATCGGGACCCTGACGCAGCGGCAGCAGCGCGGCCAGGACTGTGTCTGGTGCGGCATCAGCCTGGCCACCGGAACGGCGGTCGACCTCGGCCCGCGCCCGCTCCGGATACTCGACTACACCGCGAACTGGTTCCCACGCGCGTGTCGAAGCCACACCTCGGGCTCGCGTTCGGGCAAGGAGGCGGCCGCGTGAAGCACGACCCCCGCAGCCGCGCCTGCGCCCTGTGCCACTCGATCACCAGCGCCAACGGAGCTCCCGTCATCGTGATCGCGGTGCAGGGCGGAGCGGACGTCTACGCGTGCGCAACACACCGGGCGGAACTGGCTGTCGGGTCGGACGACCCGGTCGTCGCCACCGCCCAATACCAGGACATGGCCCGCCGCCGCACACACCCCTGATCTCCCGCCGGTGGGCGGGAACGTCGAGCCCACCCGCAGGGCGCCGCCCCGGCCTCCTCCTGGCCGGACAGACCGGGACGGCAGCCGGGCTCTTTCCGAGAGCCGGGCGCACGATGGCGTGCGGGTAGGCCGCATGCCGGGCACGCACACAAGGAGCATCGCATGACCGCGACCGCGCTTGAAGTCCGTCACGGTCGGGACCTCGTTCCGCCGCCGCTGTTTCAACGACTTGCCGCATTCTGCGCGGACGAGTACCGCATGGACCTGCCCATGGCCGAACGGGTCATGGACCAGGGCCTGGCGCTCCTCGACTTGATGGGCACGACTGGGGAACCGCTGTCGCCGTCCAAGACGGTCGACCCCGCCTGGCACACCTTCATGCTCCACAGCCAGGAGTACACCGACTGGTGCCGGACACGGTACGGCCGCTACATCCACCACGCCCCCAACTCCCGTTACCGGGACGGCCTCGTGATGCGGCAGGTCGTCGACAGGCTCCGGGCCGCCGGCTACTTCGCCGACGACGCCCTCTGGGGCACGGCAGCCGACTGCAACGAGCCGGCCTGCTGCGGCGACGGGCCGTGCTGCTGACCCCCACCCGCCTGGTCCGTCCGTCCCGCGCCGCCTGCGCGCGGGACGGACGGCGCCCCGTCGAAGGCCGCGAGCACATGCCCGTTGTCGACAGCGACCGCGTCACCGTCTTCCACATGTTTGGCGAGCTATTCGCCTACTCCACTCGCTCCGAAGGCGACATCGCTTGCGGGGAGGTCGGCATCGTCGGCGTCCTTGACCACGATTCCTCCCCGGGCATCCTGTGGACCCTGGCCACCCAGTACTGCCGCGAACGCGACCAGGCCGAGCAGCACGCGCAGTGGATCACGAGCCAGGCGTCCCGGGCCCGCGTCTCCGGCGGTGGCCGGCTGGCGGATCTCCGGGACGCGAGATGGGAGTTCCAGAAGCACAAGGAGCACCGCTTCGGCGCTCTGTACTTCAACCACGAGCTCCTACGGACTGGCCACATGCGCGTCGTTGGCCTCGACCTCGCCCTGCTCAAGGCGCAAGCCGAGGCGGGGCGACGCTACTGAGCCTGCCTGGGCACCGCGTCCGCGGCGTTCAGACCGTGGCAGGGGCACGTGCAGACGAGGAGGCGCACCTCCGGTACGTCGGTCTCGCGGGGTACCCCGTCCCGGCAGCGGTCGTGGCGGCCGACGATGCAGCGCGGAGAGCGGAACTCCGGCTCGGGCGTGGGCGTAAGGGCGCGGGCCAGCAGGGATGCGCTCACCGCGTCGGCGATCTCCGGTGTCACCCACCAGGCGTCGCCCGCACGGTCGCGGTGCGGACCGTCATGGCCCACGGCGAGCACGCAGACCGAGCCGGCCCACACCGGCCGCACGACTTCCGCGGTCGCGAACACGGACCGCCTCGCCCCGCAGCGGCTCACCGCGCACCCCCCGCGTGGATGTTCCGGTGGTCGACGTCCACCCCGACCGTCGCCGGCCACAGCGCGCGCCGCCGCCTGCGCTGCGCCGTCCGCGACGCGGCCGCCGCCAGGTACGGGCGCTCCAGGGGCGAGAGGGCGCCGTCGAGGAGCATCGCCTGCTCCCTGGCGTACGGAGACCGGCGGGCAGGGGCGCGGTGCCGTGGCGCGGGAGACGGCGACGCGGCGCGGGGGCGGTGCCTGCCGGTGGGCGGCAGGGTCAGCACGAGCAGCCAGAGGAGGACCGGAATCCAGGCCCGGCCCAGTCGGCGCGCGATAGGGTTCCGCACGTCATCAACTCCCTGAGTAGTTGGTGGCCATGCCCCGGGAGGTCTAGCCACCTCGCCGGGGTCTTGTCTGTCACGGGGAGCCTATAAGGCATGTATAGCTCTGCATAGCTCACCATTGGTTCGCACAGGTCTTCGGTGCTTACGTTGGTCGTGTGACCGACCGCAGCCAGATCCCCGAGTTCGACCCGCAGGGCCCCCAGCTGGTGTACGTCGCATTGGCCGACCACATCGCCGCCCGTATCGCGGCCGGACAGCTGGCCCCAGGCGCCCGTCTGCCCGCCGAGCGGGACCTCGCCGAGGAATACGGAGTCGCCTACCTAACGGTCCGTCGCGCAGCCCGCGTCCTGCGCGAGCGAGGCCTGATCCTGACCGTTCACGGCAAGGGCACATTCGTCGTCGATCCGCTGCCGACGGACGAGGACCAGCAGCGGGTGTGACGTCCTCGCCCCGCCGGGGAAGAGTCACCTCCATGGACCACGACCAAGCCCACCGGTGGCTCGCCACCGCCGTCGCCGAGGCGCGGGCCGGGCTCGCCGAGGGCGGGATTCCCATCGGGGCCGCGCTGTACGGGCCCGACGGCACCGTCCTCGGGCGCGGGCACAACCGGCGGGTGCAGGACGGCGATCCGTCGGCGCACGCGGAGACCGACGCCTTCCGGGCGGCCGGCCGGCAGCGTTCGTACCGCGGTACGACGATGGTCACCACCCTGTCCCCGTGCTGGTACTGCAGCGGCCTGGTCCGGCAGTTCGCCATCGGCCGGGTCGTGGTCGGCGAGGCCGAGACGTTCCACGGCGGGCACGACTGGCTCGCCGCCCACGGCGTGGAGATCGTGGTGCTCGACGACGCCGAGTGCGTCGCCCTCATGCGCGACTTCATCGCCGCCCGCCCCGCGCTCTGGAACGAGGACATCGGCGCATGACCGACACCCCCGGGACCCCCGTCCCCACCATCGACCTGCGTGACGATCCGGCCGCCCAGCGCGCCGTCGTCGACCGCGCCCTGCGCACCGCCGGATTTCTGCTGGTCACCGGCCATGGCGTCGACCCCGGCCTGCGGGCGGAGATCCGGGCCGAGGCGCGCCGGTTCTTCCGCCTGCCCGCCGCCGCGAAGGAGCCGTACGCCGTGAAGGTCGGCGGGCGCGGCTGGCTGGGCCCCGGCGCCGAGGCCAACGGCTACGCGGAGGGCACCGAGACCCCGCCCGACCTCAAGGAGTCGCTGTCGTTCGCGGCGGACGAGCCGACCGGCGACCCGGCCGTGGACGCCGAGTGGTTCCGGCCCAACACCTGGCCCGCCGAGACACCCGCCCTCGAACCGCTGGTCACCACCTACCTGGCGCAGATGCGGGCGCTCTCCGACCACCTCCTGGCCCGCCTGGGCAGCGCACTCGGCGAGGGCGAGGACTTCTTCACCCGGCACACCGCCCACCCCACCTGGGGCTTCAACATCAACTGGTACCCCGGCGCGGACACCGTCGGACCCGCCCGGCCGGGGCAGTTCCGGATCGGGCCGCACACCGACTTCGGCACCGTCACCGTCCTGGACCGGCAGGCCGGAAAGGGCGGGCTCCAGGTGTACACCGACAAACACGGCTGGCAGGACGCTCCCTACGACCCGGCCGCGTTCACCATCAACATCGGCGACCTGATGGCCCACTGGACCGGCGGGCGCTGGCGCTCGGGCCGCCACCGCGTCCTGCCGCCGCCCGTCGACGCCCCCGCCGAGGAACTGATGTCGCTCGTCTACTTCTACGAGTGCACCCCCGGCACCACCATCGGCGGCGTCGAATCCCACACGTACCTGCGGGGCCGGCTCGACGCGATCACCGCCGGCTGACGAAACCTCCCCGAGATCCACCGAATCCTTGCCCAGATCCCAACTCCCTGTCGATATTCTGAACTTGACGCTGTGACAGGAAGTGTCCCGTGACACTGGGGGGTGGCGGTGGACAGAGAACTGTACGGCCGTGAGGCGGTCCTCGAACCCGCCGGTCTCACCGCGCGCCTGACCGGACTCACCCCGTACAGCTTCACCCCCGTCCCCTACGAACACCCCGACGACCCGCCCGTCACCGTCTTCACCGGCGGCCGCGGCATGGGCAAGACCGCCCTGCTCAAACAGATCCGCAACGCCTACCGCGGCGGCACCCCGCTCGCCCTTCTCGACTGCGCCCACATCGAACCGCCCGCCGACCACGGCCCCGGCTGGAACCCGCTCACCGGCGCCCTCGCCGAACTCGCAGTCCAGCTCGCCCCACGCATCCACAGCGCCAAGACCGTCCAGTTCCCCCGGCTCTCCCTCGGCCTCGTCGCCGTCGCCTCCATCGGCTGGTCCCAGGAGGACGACGAACGCGCCCGCCGCGACCTCCAGCGCCTCGGCCCGGTCCTGGCCACCGTCGACGCCACCAAAGGCGCCGCCGCCACCTGGGTCACCAAGGTCCTCGCCAAACTCGCCGCCAGCGCCGCCGAATCCACCGCCCCGCTCGCCGGACTCCTCGCCGAAGCCACCGTCGAAACCGTCCTCGAAGAGGTCTTCGGCCGCTTCCAGCAGAAGTCCGACGCCTGGTACGGCTCCTACCGCAACGCCGGCGGCCGCGGAAAGGCCGGCCTCCAGCAACTCGCCATCGACTTCGAGCAGGGCGGCCGGCGCCGCACCGAGGCCGAGGACTTCCTCGTCGGCGCCCTCGTCGAGGACCTCGGCCGCGCCTACACCGGACTCACCCGCCGCGGCACCCGCCGCGGCCGCCCCCTCGTCCTTCTCGACAACGCCCACCTCCCCCTCGGCCGCCGCCTCGTCGAACCGCTCCTGCGCGAACGCGCCACCGGACGGCGCGACCAGATCGTCGTCATGGCCTCCTCCCGCGTCCGCGACCACGCCGGACTGCGCCACGCCACCCGGCTGCGGCTGCCCGAGACCGCCCACCGCGCCCCCTGCCCCCGCGGCGCCGACATCACCTCCGGCATCCTCGCCGTGGAACTCACCCCGCTCAGCCCGGCCCACACCCAGCGCGCCTTCGACCGCCACGACCCCGCCGGCCGCACCCCCGCCGAACTCGCCCGCGCCGCCCACCGCCTCACCGGCGGCCGCCCGCTCGGCGTCACCCTCCTCAGCCGCGCCGCCGGCCAGGCCCCCGCCCGGCTTCGCCCCACCCTCACCCCCGGCGCCCTCCTCGACCTCACCGTCGAACTGCGCGAGGACACCCCGCCCAGGCCCGTCGCCGCCACCCTCCTCGGCGAACTCCTCCCCGGCCTGCGCCCCGACCCGCTCGCCGTCCTCGCCGCCGCCCACGACGAGGACTCCGCCCGCACCCTCGCCCGCACCCGGCTCCGCGGCGAATCCCCCGACGGCGACCTCGTCCTGCGCGTACGGGACCTGCTCCACGCCGACGACTGGCCCAGCGGACCGAGGCACTTCGTCGGCGACCCGCTGCTGCGCGCCCTGCTGCTGCACCGGCTGCGCTTCCACGACGCCGACCACCCCGCCTACACCGCCTGGCGCGCCGTCCACGAAACCCTCCACGGCCTCTACGGCCCCGACCCAGGCCCGTACCGCCTCCACCAGGACCTCGCGCTCGGCCGCACCGAGGACGCCGTGACCCGGCTACGGCTCGACTTCCCCCAGCCGGACATCACCGGCTGGCTGGGCCGGCTCACGTTCATCGCTTCCGCGCCCCACCCGCGCGAACAGCACCGCGCCGCAGCCGACCCCCGCCGCGCCGTCGCCCTCGGCCAGGACGTCCCCGAACTGCCCCCCGGCGTCGAGGAGGACGCCGCCGAACTCCACCTCTGCCTGCGGCGGCTCCTGCACGCCGTATGGCTGCTGACCGATCCGCTCGCCCTGCCGGACGACGACGTCGTGGAGCGGATGGCGCACGAACTGCGCCAGCTCTCCGGGCGCCACCGCACCGGCAGCAGTCCGCTGTGGGACGCGGCCACCCACTGGCCGAAGGACATCCGCGCCTGGCGGGACCTGACGGTGCCGCCCGGAAGCGAGGACGGAGCCTGAGCACCCATGCCCAACCGGCTGCGCTACCGCGTCTTCTACACCGCCCGGCAGAAGGTCGTCACCTCCGTGATCACCCTCGCCGTCACCGTCGGCGCCACGCTCTACGTCGTCGACACCGTCAACGACCCGGAGGACCGTTCCTGCGCCCCCGGCGTCGCCCGCCCCCAGGGCAGCACCGAATGCGTCGGCGTCAACGGCACCGGACACGACTTCGGCGTCCCCGCCCTGCGCGAGGTCGCCACCGCCATCGCCCGCGAGAACGCCACCCTCGGCAGCGGCGACCACGTCACCGTCGCCATCCTGCTGCCGATCACCTCCACCGACACCGGCATGAGCGGCAAGGTCCTGCACGAACTCCAGGGCGCCTACGCCCAGCAGTACCGCGCCAACCACGAGTCCAACGACCAGAAGCCCCGCATCCGCCTCGTCCTCGCCAACACCGGCAAAGGCAACGCCCACTGGCGCACCACCGTCGACCAGCTCAAGACGATGACCGGCGCCCCGGACCAGCTGCGCGCCGTCTCCGGCGTCGCCACCAGCTCCACCGAGATACGCGACGCGGTCACCGAACTCACCAAATCCGGTGTCGCCGTCGTCGGCACCACCATCACCGCCGACGACATCGCCAACGGGCCCGGCCGCAACCGCTACCCCGGCCTCGCCCGGGTCTCCCCCACCAACGGCGACGAGGCCCGCGCCCTGGCCGCCTTCGGCAAGGTGGACGCCGCCAAGGCGATCCTCGTCCAGGACACCCGCACCGGCGACCACTACACCGACACCCTCAAATCCGCCTTCGCCGCCTCCCTCAAGGGCAAAGCACCCTACGAGCCGCAGCTGTTCACCTCACCCGCCGACATGACCGAGGAAGGCACCACCGCCAACACCTTCCGGCAGATCACCCACCTCATCTGCGACACCACCGCCGAGACGGTCTTCTTCGCCGGCCGCCACACCCAGCTGCGCCAGTTCATCAACGCGCTCGGCGCCCGCGGCTGCAAGAGCCGCGCCTTCACCGTCCTCACCGGCGACGAGGGCTCCTACCTCGGCGGCGACAAGAAACTCGACCGCGCGGCCCTGCGCGCCAAGGTGACCGTCCGCTACGCCTCGCTGGCCCACCCCGACGCCTGGAAGCCCGTCCCCGGCCGACCCGTCCCCACCACAGGCGGCTCCACCGCCGCGTACGACACGTTCGTCACCACGCTCGCCCGCGCCGCCCGCGCCCCCAGCGGCCCGATCGGCCCCATCGCGCTCGCCGACGGGCAGTCGATCGTCGCGTACGACGCCATGGCGACCGCCGTCCACGCCATCCGCCAGGCCACCCCGACCGGCAGCACCCTGCCGGAACTGCGCGACGTCGGCGCGCAGTGGCCCCAGGTGAAGGGCTCCCTGCGGGTGGAGGGCGCGAGCGGCTGGATCTGCCTCGACAACTACGGCAACCCGTACAACAAAGCGGTGCCGATCGTGGAGCTCGCCCTCGACGGCAGCCAGCGCTTCGTGCAGATGGCCTGGCCGGAGGGCCACCCCCCGAAGGACAACTGCCTCCCGCCCGGAAAGGGCTGACAGCCCGCGCGCAGGCTCAGGGCTCCCAGCGCGGCCAGCGCGCCTCCTCGCGTTCGTACGTCTCGCGCAGCTCGCGCCACCGCTCCGGCGTCCAGGTCAGCCAGTCCGTGGGCCGGCCCTCCAGCGCCGACTCCAGCAGCTCGAAGTGGTGGTGCCAGCCCGCAAGGCAGTCCAGGCGCAGCTCGTCGGAGCCCTGGAACTCGTTGGTGAAACGCAGGACCGTACCGCCGTCCCGGGCCGGCTCCAGATGGAAGCGGATCCGGCCGTGCGGCTCCTCGACGGTGTACTCGGCGACGTACTCCGGGTCCCACGCCGTGACCCGGCCGGAGACCACCGTCTCGCTGTTCAGCCACCGCAGCGTCACCGCTCCGCCGAGCCGTGGCTCCAAGGGGTCGGCCGCCGCGAGCCACTGCGGAAGTCCCTCCGGAGTGGCCACGGCGGCCCAGACCCGCACCATCTCGTGCGGCAGGCTCAGCACGTACCGCAGCACATGCGTGTCGCCTCGGGTCTCACTCGCACCGCGGGGTATCGCTTCGGCGGCCATACCTCCAGCGTCACCCGGACGGCCCCAGGGCGCGAGCCGGGGCTCAGACGCCCGCGTAGGAGTGCTTGCTGTTCACGAAGATGTTGACGCCGTAGTAGTTGAAGAGGAAGCAGCCGAAGGCGATCAGCGCGATGTACGCGGCCTTGCGGCCCTTCCAGCCGGCCGTCGCCCGGGCGTGCAGGTACGCGGCGTAGGCGACCCAGGTGATGAACGACCAGACCTCCTTGGCGTCCCAGCCCCAGTAGCGGCCCCATGCGTCACCGGCCCAGATCGCGCCCGCGATGATCGTGAACGTCCACAGCGGGAAGATCGCCGCGTTGATCCGGTAGGCGAACTTGTCCAGGCTCGCGGCCGCCGGCAGCCGCTCCAGGACGGACCGCGCGAACGCGCCCGGCTCACCCCCGGTCGCCAGCTTGTCCTCGTAGGAGTCACGGAAGAGGTACAGCAGCGTGGCGACCGCGCCGAGGTAGAACACCGCCCCGCAGAAGATCGCGGTGGAGACGTGGATCCACAGCCAGTACGAGTGCAGCGCCGGGACCAGCTGGTCGCTCTCGGTGTAGAGCCAGGTCGTGGCCACACCCAGGTCGAGCAGGACGGTGGTGACCAGCGGCAGGCCGATCCAGCGGACGTTCTTCTTCGCGAGAAGGAAACCGAGGTACGCGCCTACCGCCACCGTCGAGAAGGTGGTGGAGAACTCGTACATGTTGCCCCAGGGGGCCCGCTGCACCGACAGCGCCCGGGTGACGACACCGGCCGCCTCGACCAGGAACGCGAGGACGGTCAGCGAGACGGCGATCCGCCCGTACAGGTCGCCCTTGACGGTGCCGCCGGCCGCGCCGGGGCCGTCGGGAACCTCGCGCCGGCCCGCGGCGGCCCGGGTGACCACCTTCGGCCTGTCGAGGACGGCGGTGGAGCCGGCCTGCCCCTTCACCTGGACGGTGACCGAGGCGGCGGCGGCCGCGGGGGCGGTCAGGGCGGCGGCGGTACGGCCGACCTTGCTGCGGCTGCCGAAGACCCACTCGGCGATATGGGCGAGGAAGGCGAGGGTGTAGACGGCCATCGAGGAGTAGATGAGCGTGTTGCTCATCTGCGCCAGGCTCTCGTTGGTCGCGGCGGCGATGATCACTTCTCGTGCCCTTCGGCAGGAACGGCTGCTTCGTCGGCTTCGGGTTCTTCAGGGGTGTCCGGGGCGGTGGGCGCCTCGGCGTGGAGCGTCAGGGCCAGCTCGCCCAGCTCCTCGGGCAGTCGGGTGGACTCGCTGCGGCCGAGTCCGGCCATCTCGACGACGGTCACACCGTCGGCGCCGCGCACGGCCCGGACCCAGATCCGGCGCCGCTGGATGAACAGCGAGCCGGCCAGGCCCGCGATGGCGGCGATCGCCCCGGCGAGCGCGAGGCCGTTGCCGGGCTGCTGGGAGACCTGGAAGCTGGCCCACTCCTTGATCTCCTTCTCGAAGGTGATCGAGCCCGCACCGCCCGGCAGCGTCATGGTCTCGCCGGGGATCAGCCGCTGGGCGACCTGCCCGTTCTCACCGACCGTGAACTGCTTCATCTTGCTGGTGTCCAGCTGGTACACGTTCTGCGGCAGACCGCCGTCGACGCGCAGGTCGCCGGTGTAGCCGGTGACCGCCATCACGGGGAAGTCCAGCGCCGGGAACTGCGAGAACATGTTGCCCTGCCCGGCGCCGGCGAAGGTCGGCACGAAGAACGCCTTGAAGCCGAGCTGGGTCTTCTTGCCGGTCTTCGGGTCGCGGTAGCCGTCCATCACCTTGATAGCGCCGGTGGAGGTGATGTTGTTGTCGATCGGCAGCAGCGGCACGGCGCCCTTGAAGACGACCTTGCCCTTGCCGTCCTTGACGGTGACGACCGGCGCGTAGCCGTGCGCGATCAGATACACCTTCGAACCGTCGACGTTCAGCGGCTCGTTGACCCGGATGACGGCCTTCTTCTGCGCCTCACCCGGCCTGCCGTAGGTGACGGCGGCCTCGAAGGTACGCGGAGTGCCGCGCTGCGGCCCCGACCGCTCGTACGTGCCGGTGAACTTGTCCAGGTCGAAGCTGAACGGCACGAGCTCGTCGGTGCTGAACAGCGACCCGGACTTGAAGTCGTCGTACTGCGTGAGCGTGTTGGAGAAGGCGTCGCCCTCGACGATCAGCTTGCCGCCCTCGGACTTGAAGAGCTGTCCGGTGGCGAAGGCGACCAGCATCACGATCAGCGCGATGTGGAAGAGGAGGTTGCCCGCCTCCCGCAGATAGCCCTTCTCGGCGGCGACCGCGTCACCGGCGACGTGCGCGCGGAAGCCGCGCTTCTTCAGCAGCGCGAGGGCCGCCTCGCGGATCTGCTCCGGCTCGGTCTCGCTGCGCCAGGTGGTGTACGCGGGCAGCCGGGTCAGGCGGCCGGGGGCGCCCGGCGGGCGGCCGCGGAGCTGGCCGACGAACTGCCAGCTGCGGGGCACGATGCAGCCGATGAGGGAGACGAAGAGCAGGATGTAGATCGCGGAGAACCACACCGAGCCGTAGACGTCGAAGAGCTGGAGCTTCTCGTATATCGGCGTGAGGGTCTCGTGGGCGTCCTTGAAGGCCTGCGCCTTCAGCTCGTCCACGCTGTTCTGCGGGATCAGGGAGCCGGGGATCGCGCCGAGGGAGAGCAGGAACAGCAGGATCAGCGCGACCCGCATGGAGGTCAGCTGCCGCCAGAACCAGCGGATCCAGCCGACGACGCCGAGCGTCGGACCGCCGATCGCGTTCTCCTCGCGGGGCGCGGTCGACAGCTGGGCCCCGGCCTCACCGAGCTCGTGCGCCCCCTCGGCCCCCGTCGGAGACTCGGAAGCGGCCTCGGAAGCAGCCTTGTTCATGGAATCGGCCTTGCTCATTGGTACTCAGATCCCCACCGTGAAGCCGTCGGCCCAGCTCTGCATCGTCTGCACCAGCGTGTCCCACACACCTGTGAGAAGCAGCAGACCCGTCGCGATCATCATCACTCCGCCGATCCGCATCACCCACGCGTAGTGCTTCTTCACCCAGCCGAAGGCGCCGAGCGCCTTGCGGAAGGCGACGGCCGCGACGACGAAGGGCACGCCGAGGCCCAGGCAGAAGGCGACCATCAGTATCGCCCCCCGTCCCGCGCTGGCCTCGCTGAAGGCGAGCATGTTCACCGACGTGAGGGTCGGGCCGAAGCAGGGCGACCAGCCGACGCCGAAGAGCACGCCGAGGACCGGCGCGCCGGCGAGTCCGGCGGTGGGCCGCTTGTGGAAGCGGAATTCGCGCTGGGTGATCCAGGGCATCAGACCCATGAAGAGCAGGCCCATCAGGACCATCAGCACACCGGCGACCTTGGAGAGTATCTCCCGGTGGCCGACCAGGCTGGTGCCGAAGTTGCCGAAGAGGGCGCCGCCGGAGACGAAGACGGCGGTGAAGCCGAGGACGAACAGGCTCGCGCCGGCGACCATCCGGCCGCGGCGGGCCTCGGCCAGGTCGGTGCCGCTGACCCCGGTGACGTAGCTGAGGTAGCCGGGTACGAGCGGCAGCACGCAGGGCGAGAAGAACGAGACCAGACCGCCGATGACGGCGATCGGCAGCGCGAGCATCATCGCTCCGCTGTAGACGGTCTCGTTGCGGCCGAATTCGTCGGCGGCCGCGGCTGCGAGGGTCAGCACGCGATCACTTCTCCGCGACCAGCGGGTCGATCAGCTGGCGGAGCCTGGTTTCGTTGAGGGCCATCAGGGCCCGTCCCGCGATCTTTCCGTCCTTGTCGAGGACGATCGTGGAGGGAATACCGGCCGGATTCAGGCTGCCCTTGGGGAAGCCGTTCACGATCAGCTTTCCGGCCGGGTCGTACAGGCTCGGGTAGGTGATGCCGTAGTCCTTCTCGAAGGCGATCGCGGGCTGTTTGTTGGGGTCGCGGGTATTGATCCCGACGAACTCCACGCCCTTGGCCTTGAGCTCCTTGGAGACCTTGGCGAAATGCGGCGCCTCGGCCCGGCACGGCGGGCACCACGATCCCCACAGGTTCATGACGACGACCTTGCCCTTGAGGTCGGCGACGTCGAGCTGCTTGCCGTCGAGGGTCTCGCCGACGAGCTTGTTGGGTGCCTTGCGCTCGCCCTTGGCGACGGTTTCGACACCGCCCGTACTGGCGACGAAGTTGGTGTCTCCGCCTCCGCCGGACTTGCCGTTGCTGTCCGAGCTGCAGGCCGTCAGGGCAAGGGCGGCCGAGAGGGCTCCGACGGCGAGCAGGGTGCGTCGGGGGGCGCGGCTAAGGCTCATGTGAAAAGTTTCGCATGGGCGTTCCACGGATCTTGGCCGCCCCCCTCGGTGCCCGTAAAGCCCCTTGTCAAGCCCGACTAAACGGCGCGCAGGAAGCCGTTCCAGCCGCCGGCCGGTGTTTGTCCGACGCCGAGCGTGCGGAGCTTGGCGAGGATCTTCGGGTCCTGTACGTCCAGCCAGTCCACGAACTGCCGGAACGAGACCAGCCTCACATCCTTCTTGCCGGCCATGCCCTTCAGGGCCTCTTCGACGGCGTCCATGTAGATGCCGCCGTTCCACTGTTCGAAGTGGTTGCCGATGAAGAGCGGCGCGCGATTGGACTCGTACGCGCGCGTGAATCCGGCGAGATACGCCTCGGTGGCCTGCTTGCGCCAGCCGGGAAAGCGCGAGGGCATGCCCTGCGTCGAATTCTTGGACTGATTGGCGAGGATGTTGTAGTCCATCGAGAGCACCTCGAAGGAGTGTCCGGGGAAGGGGACGGCCTGCAGCGGCAGGTCCCAGAGGCCCTGGCGCTTGGCGGGCCAGCGCTGGGTGCCGCCGGGGGAGCTGGCGTCGTAGCGCCAGCCGAGCTTTTTTGCGGTGGGCAGCAGCTTGTCCTGGCCGAGCAGGCACGGGGTGCGGGCGCCGACGAGCTCCTTGCGGTAGTCGAAGGGGAGCGGGTCGAGGTCGCGCCGGCCGGTGTTGGTCTTCCACTCGGTGACGAACTTCACCGCCTGGTCGATCTCGCTCTGCCAGTCGGCGGACGACCAGTTGCCGACGGAGCCGCGCCCGCCGCAGAAGTGGCCGTTGAAGTGCGTGCCTATCTCATGGCCGTCGAGCCAGGCCTGGCGGACGCAGGCGAGCGTCCGCCGGATGTTCTCGTCCTTGAGGTAGCCGATGTCGGAGGCGCCTATGCCGTTGTTCGGCGGGCGGTAGAGGGTCTTCTTCGACTCCGGCAGGAGGTAGAGCCCGGAGAGGAAGAACGTCATCGCGGCGCCGTGGTCCTTGGCGAGCTTCAGGAAGCGGGGGAAGAGGCCGTTGCCGACCTCGCCGGCGCCGTCCCAGGAGAAGACGACGAACTGCGGGGGCGTCTGGCCCGGTTCGAGCGGGACGGGCCGCTGGGGCTGGTGGGGCTGCTTGCCGGTGTCGGCGGTGGAACCGTCCCCGAGGGGTCGGCCGTCGGAGGAGGGAGAGGGGTTCGGCCGGTCGCCCGGATCACCCTTCCCCTGACCGTCTTGCCCGGATGTGCCGTTTTCGCCCTTGCTCGTGGAGGTGCAGCCCGCGATCCCGATCGCCGCCGCGGCTCCCGCACCCGCACCGAGCAGGCCCCTTCGACTGATCCCTCGCATATCGACCCCATTCGCGATTTGTCATTCAAACCGGCAATAGGTGAGATGCGGGAACGGACCTACAGGTTCCGGATATCAGAACAAACTTTCAGGGGCGGCCGTATGACATCCCGTCAACGACCGCCCCTGAAGAGAAGCTGAAGAGATTGAGACTCGCGGCTCAGGCGCCGAAGGCCTTCGACCTCCCCTTCACGGGCTTCGCGCCCGCCAGCAGATGCGGCGGCACCAGATCACGCGCCGGCTCGCTGTACCCCACCGACACGATCTTGTTGCCCTCGTACGTGAACGTCGTCAGCGACGCCAGCGTGCACTGCCGCCGACGCGGGTCGTGCCACAGCCGCCGCCGCTCCACGAAGCTGCGCAGAATCCAGATCGGCAGCTGATGACTGACGCAGACCGCCTCGTGCCCACGGGCCGCGTCCCGCGCCGCGTCCAGCGCGCCCATCATCCGTACGACCTGCTCCACGTACGGCTCGCCCCACGACGGCCGGAACGGATTGGTCAGATGCTTCCAGTTCCCCGGCTTGCGCAGCGCGCCGTCCCCGACCCCGAACGTCTTCCCCTCGAAGACGTTCCCGGCCTCGATCAGCCGCTCGTCGGTGTCCACGCTCAGCCCGTGCGCCTTCGCGATCGGCGCCGCCGTCTCCTGCGCCCGCTCCAGCGGCGAGGCGGTCACATACGTGATGTCCCGCTCCGCCAGATGCTCGGCGACCCGGTCCGCCATCTGCCGGCCGAGGTCGGACAGGTGATAGCCCGCCCGCCGCCCGTACAGGACGCCGTCGGGGTTGTGCACCTCGCCATGGCGCATCAGATGCACGACGGTGATGTCGCTGCCGCTCATGCGGTGGCCTCCGCCGCGGCACGGGCGGCGGCGGGCAGCGCGCCGGCGATCTTCTCGACGGCCCGCTCGTCGTGCGCGGTCGACACGAACCACGACTCGAACGCCGACGGCGGCAGATACACGCCGTTCGACAGCATCGAGTGGAAGAAGGCGGTGAAGCGGAACGACTCCTGCCGCTTGGCGTCGTCGTAGTTCATCACCTCGTCCTCGGTGAAGAAGACCGAGAACATGTTGGACGCCGTCTGCAGCCGGTGCGCCACACCCTCCTTGCTCAGAGCGTCCGTCACCAGCCCCTGGATCTGCGCCGACACCGCGTTGACCTTCTCGTACGCGGCCCCGTCCAGCAGCCGCAGCTGCGCCAGACCCGCCGCCGTGGCGACCGGGTTACCCGACAGCGTGCCCGCCTGGTAGACGGGGCCCGCCGGAGCCAGATGCGCCATGACGTCGGCCCGCCCGCCGAACGCCGCGGCCGGGAAGCCACCGCCCATGACCTTGCCGAAGGTCATCAGATCCGGCCTCACCCCGTCGACGCCGTACCAGCCCGCACGCGACGTACGGAACCCCGTCATCACCTCGTCCGAGATGAACAGCGCGCCGTTCTCCGCACAGATCTCCTTCAGACCGGCGTTGAACCCGTCCTTCGGCGGCACCACACCCATGTTGCCCGGCGACGCCTCCGTGATCACACAGGCGATCTCCCCCGGATGCGCCGCGAAAGCGGCCCGCACGGCCTCCAGGTCGTTGTACGGCAGCACCACCGTGTCCCCGGCCTGCGCACCGGTCACCCCGGGCGTGTCGGGCAGCGCGAACGTGGCCAGACCCGAACCGGCCGCGGCCAGCAGCGCGTCCACATGCCCGTGGTAGCAGCCGGCGAACTTGATCACCTTCGCGCGCCCGGTGAAACCACGGGCCAGCCGGATCGCCGACATCGTCGCCTCGGTACCGGACGACACCAGCCGCACCTGCTCGACCGGCTCGATCCGCCCGACGATCTCCTCGGCCAGCTCCACCTCGCCCTGACCGGGCGTACCGAAGGACGTGCCGCGCGCCACGGCGGCCTGGACGGCGGCGATCACCTCGGGGTGGGAATGGCCGAGGATCATCGGCCCCCACGAGCAGACGAGATCGACATACTCACGGCCGTCGGCATCGGTGAGGTACGGACCGGTGCCGGACACCATGAACCGGGGCGTACCGCCCACGGCCCGGAAGGCACGCACCGGTGAGTTCACGCCGCCGGGCGTCACGAGGGACGCGCGGTCGAAAAGCGTCTGTGAGACTGGGGCTTCGTATGAATACGGCACTTTGGTCCTGACCTGCGAGTACGGATTGACGGCCGCGGAACGGCGACGGCATGGGCTTACCTGTACGCCCGCCTCTCACGACGAGGCGGCCGGCCTCCGCGTCTGCGAAAATGAGGCGTCATAGGGAAAGCTCATGAATCCATGGTGTCAGAGGCCAGGACGTTCTTGCGGACAGGTGTTTCACCGCACGAGCGTGGGGGAGGTCACTGTCACGATGATCGGGTTGCGCGGCGGGGGCCGTGTTGCCTAAAAAGCAGTCGGGTGGAGATATGCATCGCGGTGGCGGACTGGGCGAGGGGACCGACGACCTGGGTCCCGAGCCTGCCCGGCGGGGGAAGCACCGACGACGGACGGACGAGCCCACGGGAAGCAGGAGTGGCCGGTTGGGCGTGACCTACAAGTACTTCGGAGCCCCCGACGGCGCCACCGCGGCCCGCGTCCCGATCTCGATGCGCCCCGAGGAACTGGGCGGCGACGAGCTCGGCATGGGCGGAATGTTCACCAAGATCAAGCCCGAGACCATAGCCGCGATGGTCCTCACGGGCATCCAGGGCATGCCCCTGCACCGCGTCCCGCCCTTGGAACTGGTCGTACTCCACCCCGACTACGCCGTCGTCAAACTCCCCATGACCGTCGTCGACCCCCTGCGTGACATCGGCGAGGAATCGGTCGGCGCCGCCGCCTTCATCTGGTCCACGGTCCCCGACCGCGGCGGCCCCCGCGACGCCTTCAACGTCTACCAGCTCCTCCACGAATGGCAGGACTTCTCCGTCCGCCTCCACGAGGCCGGCCACCAGCCCTACTGCCTGGTCTGGCCGTAGCGCCACGCCGGGGCCGGGCCGCGCGCGTACCCGGCGGTAGTCGGGAAAAGTGGTGCGGAGAAAAAGCCCGGGGCGTGTCGAGAACGCGCCGTCGGCTCCGACGTCTCCGGTGAGAGTCGCCCGCACGGGGCGACGGCGCACCCCAAGGGAGCGAAGCCATGAAGTACCTCGTGATGGTGCAGGGCGCCCAGGCGGACTACGACGCGATGAACGGAAAGGGCTCCGCGCACAGCCCCGCCTGGAGCGAGAAGGAACTGGAGGCGATGTTCGCCTTCATGGGTGAGATCAACAACGACCTCGCCGAGACCGGGGAACTCGTCGACGGACAGGGACTCGTCGAACCCGCCCGGACCCGCTTCGTCAGCCTGGGATCCGACGGACGGCCGGTCGTCACGGACGGCCCGTACGGAGAGACCAAGGAAGTCCTCGCCGGATACTGGGTGCTGGACTGCGACAGCCTGGAACGGGTCACCGAGATCGCGGCGCGGGTCGCACAGTGCCCGGTCCCGGAGGGAAGCAAGGACTACCCGGTGGTGATCCGGCCGATCGACGAGTCGGGTCGCGGCGAGGTCTGACAGCTCACCGCTGACCGATGACGGACGTCCCATGACGGATGACGGACGGGCGCTGACAGATACGCGACGCTGACAGTCGGCATCTGTCACCCACCCTCCGGCATCCCGGGCCCGCCCCATGCCGAACGACCGCCTCCACCACGTCGAGGACCTGCTGCGCCTGCACGCGCCGCAGGTCCTCGGCGCGCTCGTGCGCCGGTACGGGCACTTCGACGCCGCCGAGGACGCCGTACAGGAAGCCCTGCTCGCCGCCGCGCGGCAGTGGCCGTCGGCCGGTGTGCCGGACAACCCCCGCGGCTGGCTGATCAAGGTCGCCTCACGGCGGCTGACGGACGCGCTGCGCGCCGACGACGCGCGGCGGCGGCGTGAGGAGACGGCCGCACGGCTCACGCCCCGGGACGCCTTCGCCGCGCCCGCGCCGGGCGAGAGCCGGGGGCCCTCCGAGGACGACACCCTGACGCTGCTCTTCCTGTGCTGCCACCCCGAGCTGACCCCGGCCGCGCAGATCGCGCTGACGCTGCGCGCCGTCGGCGGGCTGACCACGGCGGAGATCGCCCGGGCGCATCTGCTGCCGGAGACGACGATGGCGCAGCGGATCAGCCGGGCCAAGGCACGGCTGCGCGGTGAGCCGTTCCGGCAGCCCGGTCCCGAGGACCGGGACCAGCGGCTGGCGGCCGTGCTCCAGGTCCTGTACCTGATCTTCAACGAGGGCTATACGGCGACATCGGGCCGGGCCCTGCACCGGGCCGATCTGGCCCGTGAGGCGATCCGGCTGACCCGGGCCGTACGCCGGCTGCTGCCACACGAGGGGGCGGTGACGGGGCTGCTGGCGCTGATGCTGCTGACCGAGGCGCGCAGCGCGGCGCGGACCGGGCCGGACGGTGAGCTGGTGCCGCTGGACGAGCAGGACCGTACGCGCTGGGACCGGGCGGCGATCGCGGAGGGTACGGCGCTGGTGGAGGAGGCGCTGTCGGAGGGGCCGGCGGGGGCGTATCAGCTGCAGGCGGCGATCGCCGCGCTGCACGACGAGGCGGAGCGGGCCGAGGACACGGACTGGCCGCAGATCCTCGCGCTGTACGACCTGCTGGTGGAGCGGGCGCCGGAGCCGATGGCGGAGCTGGGGCGGGCGGTGGCGGTGGCCATGGTGCACGGGCCGGGGGCGGGCCTCGCCGAGGTGGCGCGGCTGGAGGAGCGGCTGGCGGGACACCACCGGCTGGCGGCGGTACGGGCGCATCTGCTGGAACGGGCCGGGGACCGGGAGGCGGCGCGGGAGGCGTACGGGGTGGCGGCGGCCGCGACGCTCAGTGTGCCGGAGGCGCGTTATCTGCGGCGGCGGGCGGCGCGGCTGGGCTGACGCCGCGTCATGGAAGGGCATCATGACAGGCAGACAAAACGGACAATCCTAATGTGGGAGGGTGTCAGCCGTGTTCACCGAGCAATGCGCGCAGGCCGAGCACATGCAGATCGGCGAGGTCGCCGCGCGGACCGAGATGTCGCTGCGCACCATCCGCCTCTACGAGGACAGTGGTCTGGTCGTGCCGTCGGCCCGTTCGGAGGGTGGCTTCCCGCTCTACACCGAGAGCGACGTGGCCCGGCTGATGCTGATCCGCCGGATGAAGCCGCTGGGTTTCGCCCTCGACGAGACCCGGGAGCTGCTGGCGGCGATGGACCGTCTCGACTGCGATGCGGAGCTCGACCCGGACGAGCGGGAGGTGCTGCTCGGCCGGGTCGAGCGGTACGAGCGGGCCGCCGCCCAGCGGGTGGCGGATCTGCGGGCGCAGCTGGCGAGGGCGGAGGAGTTCGCGGAGGCGCTGCGCGCGAGGCTCTTCCGTCCGGCCGGACGGTAGCGGCTAGCCCGCGACCGCCTGGAGGGCCGCGGCGACGGTGTGGCAGAAGTGCGCGTGCGCGGCGGGACTCGGCGGGGTCTCCGGGTTCCAGGGCGTCACGCGCGCGTGGGCGGTCAGGGCCCGCCAGGCCGGGTAGGCGGTCAGCGCGTCGGCCTGGACGGCGTTGGCGCGGCTGTCGAGGAGGACGAGGCCGGGGCGGAGTGCGGCGGCCAGGTCCCAGCCGGCGGTGAGCCAGTTCGTACCGGCGCCGGGTCCTGGTTCGGCGAGCGGGACGCCGAGGGCCAGCAGGTGGGCCAGTTCGGGCCAGGCGTGCGGGCGGGCGAGATGGACCTGGTCGGGGCCGGCGGCGGAGAGCGCGAGGACACGTACGGAGGGGTTGGCCGCGGCCGCGGCGCGTACGGCCTGTTCGGCGGCGCCCAGTTCTCCTGCGCCCGGGGCCCCGGTGTCATCGTCGCGGAGGGCCGCGGCCAGTTCGCCGAAGCGGTCGAGGATGTCCCCGAGGGACAGTTCGGCGCCGACGGAGAGCGTGAGGAGGGGCAGGCCGAGACGTTCGGTGGTGGCCTCGTCGAGGGCGTAGGCGCTCTTGCCGTCGTACGTGACGTCGACGACGAGATCGGGCCGTACGGCGACCAGCTCTTCGTCCCGAAGACTCCGCCCGGGCCCCAGGTAAGGGACGCCCGCCCCGGCCAGGGCCCCGGCCTTGACCGGGTCGGGCGCGGGACCGTCGTGACCCGAGCCGTACACCGCCACCGGCCGCAGACCCGCGTCCTCAAGGGCGGCTCCGGCCCGTATGTAGGCCGCCACCCGCTCCGGCCTGCGCCGCAGCCGTAATGCCATGCCCCTGTCGTCCGTGAATTCCCATGGTCCGGCGTGTGTCACGCGCTGCTCCCTCCCGGCGGGGCTGCTTTTCCGGACACCTTGGTGCGGTTCGACGAGCCGCACAAGGGCGCAGGCGTGCGCCCCCGGGTGGTGGAGGCGCATCGGCCCGGGCTGTCAGACCCCCGCCCTAGAGTGCGGTCATGGCGGCTCCCTGGGAGGGGTATGGATCGAGCCGTGGTCGGATTCCGAGCGGGACTTCGCCCTGCTTCAGGCCGTCAACGCGCCGGAGTTGACGGGCCATCTCGGTGGCCCGGAGTCGGATGAGCAGTTGGTCGGGCGTCACCGGCGGTACGTGAAGCTGAGCGCGGACCGGACGGGCGCGGGGCGGATGTACCGGGTGGTGCTGCTCCCGGCGGAGTGAGCGGGCCTTCGAGTATCCGCCGGGGAATCCCCTGCGCTGCCATGACTGGCGGCTCGACCTGGCCGCCGCGATGCCCGACGGCAGGCGGTCCGGCGGTGTCTAGCTGAGCTCCTTGTCGAAGTTGAAGGCGGCGATGGTGAGGCCTTCACGGTGGTAGAAGCGGTGCGCGTCGGTGCGGTGGGTGCCGGAGTCCAGGTTGAGGTGGTGGCAGCCGGCCGCGCGGGCGTGGGCTTCGAGGTGGGCGAGGAGGTGGTGGCCGACGCCGGTGGAGCGGGCGTGCGCGGCGGTGACGAGGTCGTCGACGTAGAGCTTGCGGATCTGGCTGGTGTTGTCGACGATCCGCCAGCCCGCCGCGCCGACGCAGCTGCCGTCGTCGGCGTACGCGGCGGTGAACCGGAGCCCCTGGGGGTGGCCCTTGGCGTAGATCTCACGGAAGAGCTCGCCCGTGAGATGGGGGCGCAGCTCGAGCAGGACCGGCAGGAGGTCGTCGTGGAGGCGGGGGTCGCCCGGCTCAAGGTCGATGATCTTCATACTGGCACGCTACCGGGGCGTCCCGCCGTCGCCCAGGGAGTTGGCGATCGAGGCACAGGCACCGGCGCCCGAAGCCCCGAATTTCCTGGCTGGCGCGGCGCGGTCGATGACATGCTGACGGCGTGAACGGACCGGAGATCCAGATCAGTTTCGCCCCCGACCTGCACCTGTTCGTACCGGCGGACCGCCGCGGCGGGCGCACCACGCTGAGGACCGACGGCGCGTCCACGCTCGGCCATGTCGTCGAGTCGCTGGGCGTACCGCTCACGGAGGCGGGCCGTCTCCTCGTCGACGGCCGTGCGGTGGCCGTCTCGCACATTCCGGCGGCGGGCGAGAGCGTCGAGGTGTACGGCGTCGAGCGGCCGCAGGAGGTTCCGGGCGCCCCGCTGCGTTTTCTCCTCGATGTCCATCTGGGCACGCTGGCACGGCGGTTGCGACTGCTCGGTGTGGACGCGGCGTACGAGAGCGAGGACATCGGCGACCCGGCGCTCGCCGCGCTCTCCGCCAGGGAGCGGCGGGTGATGCTGTCCCGGGACCGGGGGCTGCTGCGCCGCCGTGAGCTGTGGGCGGGGGCGTACGTCTACAGCGACCGTCCCGACGATCAGCTGCGCGACGTGCTGGGGCGGTTCGCGCCGCGCCTGGCGCCGTGGACCCGCTGCACCGCGTGCAACGGAGAGCTGGCGGACGCCGACAAGGACTCCGTACGGGGACAGCTCCACCAGGGCACCGAGCGTACGTACGACGTCTTCGCGCAGTGCGCGGCGTGCGAGCGGGTCTACTGGCGGGGCGCCCACCACGCCCGGCTGGAGGCGATCGTGCGGGACGCGCTGCGCGAGTTCGGTGACGCGCCGGTCTAGCAGGGCCCGCGCCGGGGCCGGAAGGCGTCAGGCGAGTATGTGGCGGAGGTACGTCTGCGGGTCGGCGAGGTAGCGGCGCCAGTGGTCGACGACGGCGAGCTCCTTCCAGGCGACGCGGCGCATGCCGTGCGGGCCGATCTCGATGATGTCCGCGCCGGGCAGGGCGGTGAGCAGCGGCGAGTGGGTGGCGCAGACGATTTGGCCGCCTTTCTTGACCAACTGGTCGATGTGGCCGAGGAGTTCGAGGCAGGAGGAGAAGGAGAGGGCGGCTTCGGGCTCGTCCATGACGTAGAGGCCGGGCTGGAGGAACTTCCCGCGGAACGCGGCGAGGAAGCCCTCGCCGTGGCTGACCTGGTCGGGGGCGAAGCCTTCCCGGTCGAGGGCGTCGAGGGCGGTCTCGGCCCGCAGGAAGAAGCCTTTGCGCGCGGCGCGGTTGCCGAGCATGCGGCGGCCCCGGGGGGCCGCGTCGAACCGTATGCGCTCGCCGAGGGCGGACTTGCCGCGCTGGGTGGCGTAGCGCCAGTCGTGCGAGCCGCCCCAGGAGTCCAGGCCGAAGCCTTCGGCCAGGGCTTCGACGAGAGTGGACTTGCCGGAGCCGTTCTCACCGACGAGGAAGGTGACGGGGGCGGTGAAGCGCAGCCCTTCGGTGAGGAGCTGGCGCACACAGGGCACGGACCAGGGCCACTCCTGCTGGAGGTCCTGCTGGTCGGACGGCGACAGATGAGCGTATGCGCGTTCGACGATCACGGGTCGAGTGTCGCACCGGGGTCTGACAATCCCGTCGAGTCAGAAGATGTACGGGTCGCCGGTCGCCGGGACGAGGACCTCGTGGCGGTGGTTGGCCGGGTCCCGGTCGGTCGCGCCGCCGTTCCACACGGTGTCGATGCGCACGGTCACCTCGTGCGGGGCGCCGACGGCCCGCAGGTCGAGGGCGAGCTCCCGCGGCGAGCCGTCCGCGGTGAGGGCGCCCGTACCGCACAGGAGCACCCGGTCGCCGTCCCGCAGGCAACCGCTCGGCGGCTGCTGGTCGGGGGCGAGGGGCTGGGAGAACTCCAGCCGTACGGTCAGGTCGGCCAGGGCGGCCGGGCCGTGGTTGCGGCTGGTGAGCCAGACGCCGATCCGCCCGTCCCAGAGGGTGGCGTGCCCGTGGTGCGCCACGTCGGCCTCGGGGACGACGGCCGGCTCGGTCCGGCCGGTCCGGTCGGCGGGAGCGGCGCCGGCCGCGGTGGTGGTCACCGACACGGCGGCGACGGCCGCCGCGAGGAAAGCACTGCGCAGGACACTCATGATCCGAAGATACCGATCACAACCGATTTCTCCGCATATTTCCTGATGAACCGTCAGCCCGCGCGGCGCGGACCCCCGGCCGGTGTCCGCCGGCCGCGCCTATCCTGACCGCATATCGACCACACGCGCGAGGAGCACTGCCATGACTGCCGCCGGGAACAGGATCGCCGTCGTCACCGGAGCAAGCAGCGGCATCGGCGCCGCCACCGCCCGGCAGCTCGCCGCGGCCGGCTACCGCGTGGTCCTCACCGCCCGCCGCAAGGACCGCATCGAGGCCCTGGCCGCCGAGATCAACGAAGCGGGCCACCAGGCCACCGCCTACGCCCTCGACGTCACCGACCGCGAGGCCGTTCAGACCTTCGCCACCGCCTTCCGCACGATCGCCGTCCTGGTCAACAACGCCGGCGGCGCACTCGGCGCGGACCCCGTGGCCACCGGCGACCCGGACGACTGGCGCCAGATGTACGAGACGAACGTCATCGGCACCCTGCACATCACCCAGGCCCTGCTCCCCGCCCTCACCGCCAGCGGCGACGGCACGGTCGTGGTCCTCTCCTCCACGGCGGCCCACGCCACGTACGAGGGCGGCGCCGGTTACGTCGCCGCCAAGAACGGCGCCCGCGTCCTCGCCGAAACCCTCCGCCTGGAGATCGTCGGCACCCCGGTCCGCGTGATCGAGGTCGCCCCCGGCATGGTCAAGACCGAGGAGTTCGCGACGACCCGCTTCCGCGGCGACACCGAGAAGGCCGCGAAGGTCTACGCGGGCGTGGCGGAGCCCCTCACCGCGGACGACGTCGCCGACACGATCGCCTGGGCCGTCACCCGCCCGCCCCACGTCAACATCGACCTCCTGGTGGTCCGCCCCCGCGCCCAGGCCTCGAACACCAAGGTCCACCGCGAGCTGTGATCCGTACGGGAAAAGGGGCCACCCCGGCCGGGGCGGCCCCTTTCTCCATGAGACCCGTGGGCGTCAGCCCTTCACACAGATGACCTGCTTCAGCTTCGCGACGACCGCGACCAGGTCCCGCTGCTGGTCGATGACCTTCTCGATCGGCTTGTAGGCGCCCGGGATCTCGTCCACGACGCCGGAGTCCTTACGGCACTCCACGCCCCGGGTCTGGTCCTCCAGGTCCTTCGCCGAGTAGCGCCGCTTCGCCGCGCTCCGGCTCATCCGTCGGCCAGCGCCGTGCGAGGCCGAATTGAACGCGGCCTCATTGCCGAGACCCTTCACGATGTACGAGCCGGTGCCCATCGAGCCGGGGATGATCCCGTACTCGCCGGAGCCCGCACGGATCGCACCCTTGCGGGTGACCAGCAGGTCCATGCCCTCGTAACGCTCCTCCGCCACATAGTTGTGGTGGCAGGAGATCACCGGGTCGAAGGTCACCTTCGCCTTCTTGAACTCCCGGCGAACAACGTCCTGGAACAGCGCCATCATGATCGCGCGGTTGTACTTCGCATACTCCTGCGCCCAGAAGAGGTCGTTCCGGTAGGCCGCCATCTGCGGGGTCTCCGCGACGAACACCGCCAGATCGCGGTCGATCAAGCCCTGGTTGTGCGGCAGCTTCTGCGCCTGACCGATGTGGTACTCGGCGAGCTCCTTACCAATGTTCCGGGAGCCGGAGTGCAGCATCAACCACACAGAGTTGTCAGAATCGATCAAAAGCTCACAGAAATGGTTGCCCCCGCCGAGCGTTCCCATCTGCTTTTCAGCCCGCTCATGGCGGAATTTGACCGATTCTGCGACCCCGTCGAACCGCGCCCACAGGTCGTCCCACCCCGCCATCGGGAACCCGTACAGCCGCGCCGGGTCCACCATCTCCCGGTGCATCCCCCGCCCCACCGGAATCGCCTGCTCGATCTTGGACCGCAGCCGCGACAGATCCCCCGGCAGGTCGTTCGCCGTCAGGGACGTCTTCACCGCGGACATCCCGCAGCCGATGTCCACACCGACCGCCGCCGGGCAGACCGCACCCTGCATCGCGATCACGGAGCCGACCGTCGCGCCCTTGCCGTAATGCACGTCCGGCATCACGGCCAGGCCCTTGATCCACGGCAGCGTCGCGGTGTTCCGCAGCTGCTGCATGGCCCCGTCGTCGACCGTCGCGGGATCCGTCCACATGCGGATGGGCACCTTCGCGCCCGGCACCTCTACGTACGACATACTTCCTCAATTCCCCCGAAAAGCCTGATAACGCAAAAACCGGCTCCAAGGTCCGTATACGTGACTACGGACCGGCATCGACGGCTGCGCGTGCGATACACATTGTGTCCACCGGCCGCCATCCGACGGCAACGAGTTTTTGGGCAGAAGGGAGCCTGGGACCGTGCAGCGAAAGGCGTACGCACCCGGTCTGGCGGCACTCGCCGCGGCGCTCGCCGCCGGCGTCACCGGCTGCACCGCCGGGGCGGGGACCGACGGCTCCGCGACCGATGCCAAGGCCGGGCCGGCCGCGCCCGCCGCGGCCCCCGGCAAGTACCGCACGCTCTTCGAGCCCTGCGGCTCGGTCGAGCGCACCACCCTGCGTGACCTGCTTCCCGGCGCCGCCGGGATGCCCGAGGAGCAGCAGGCGCGGGTCTACCGGGGCACGGCGGCCGTCACGTACGACACCGACCGGCGGGCCGGCTGCACCTGGAAGGCGGACGCGCCCGACGCGTCGCACCAGCTGCGGCTGGACTTCGAGCGGGTCGTCTCCTACGACGCCACGGTCAGCGACGACGACCGCGCGCAGGCGGTCTACGCCCGCAAGCAGGTCGCGGCCGCGCTGCCCGCGCCGGCGAGCTCGGCTCCCGCGAGCACGCCCGCCGTCCCTTCGGGCACCCCTTCCGGGACGCCCGCGAAGACCTCCAGCGCCCCCTCCGCCCCGGCTTCATCCCCCTCGGGGACCGGTACCGGGCTCGGTCTGGAGCCGCGGGTGCTGGAGGGGCTCGGTGACGCTGCGTTCCTGAACGATGTACTGACCGGGGCCGGGTCGGGCGCCCAGCAGCGGACCGTGAGCGTGGTGTTCCGCACATCGAACGTGGTCGTGACGGTGGAGTACGTGGCGCAGCCGACGGCCCCGGCCGGGCTGCCGGACAGCAAGGAACTGCAGGACAAGGCGCAGGGTCTGGCCCGCAGCCTGGCCGAGCGGTTCAACGAGTAGCTCCTGTCGGGGCGCCGGTGGGCGGCGGCCTTGGCGGCCGTGGGCCACGTAACGTGTCCGGACAGACCCGATGACGCCCGGCGACGACAACAGAAGAACGCCGTACGGCACCGGACGACCCGAAGCGACCAAGCACCCGAGTGACGACTGAAGGAACCATGCACCGATCAGCCCCGCGACTCACCCGCATACTCGCCTGCGCGGCCGTCCCCGTGATGCTCGCCGTCGCCGGCTGCTCGTCGGACTCCGACGGCAAGGAAGGCCAGGCGCCTGGGGCGAAGGCGCCCTCGGCCGGGGCGTCGTCCGCCGCCCCGGGTGGTGGCGTCTCGGAGAAGCCGACGCCGACGGTCATCCCGGCGAAGTACGCCAAGCTGCCCTCGGCCTGTCAGGCGATCGCCGCCAAGACGATCGAGGACCTGGTGCCGAAGGTGAAGACGAAGGCGGGCACGCCGGGCAAGTCGAGCAACCCGGCCAACCGTGGTGGCTGCTCCTGGAACGGCCTGGAGGACAAGGGTGTCGACGGGTCGCAGTACCGCTGGCTCGACGTCTCGCTCTTCCGTTACAACTCGGACCCGGTGCTGGGCAGCGGTGATGAGCGTGCCAAGGAGAGCGCCGAGAAGGAGATCGCCAAGCTGAAGGCGACCCCGGGTGCCTCGAAGATGCGGACGTCGCCGGCGAACGGCATCGGGGACGAGGCGACCGCGGTGGCGTACGACACGAAGAAGACCGACGAGGAGTTCAAGTACGCGACGATCGTGGCGCGTACGGCCAACGCGGTGGTGGTGCTGTCCTTCAACGGCGCCGGTTACGCCGGTGACGGCGCTCCGGGTGAGAAGGCGATGATGGAGGGCGCGACGAAGGCGGCCAAGGAGGCGGTCGCCGCGATCGCGGCCGCCAACAAGTAGCGCCAACAGGTAGCCCCGGCACGTAGCGCCGAGGAGTGGCATAAGGGCGCAAGACGCCCAACGTCCGGCTTATGGCTGGCTTTTGCGGAGCCCGTCCCTCCCCCCGAGGGTCGGGCTCCGTACACGTGTGCCACGCTGTGCTGGCTTGATGTCGACAACGGGAGGGGATCGCGGGTGGCCGCGATGCAGCTGACACGCACGCACCGGATACTCATCGGCGTCGTGGTCGCGGGAGCTTTGATCATCGCCGGGATCGGCTTCGCGGGGTCGTACGCCGCTGTGCGCGAACTCGCGGAGAAGAAGGGCTTCGGCGACTTCTCCCTGGTCTTTCCCATCGGTATCGACGCCGGTATCTGTGTGCTGCTGGCGCTGGACCTGCTGCTGACGTGGATGCGGATCCCCTTCCCGCTGCTGCGTCAGACGGCGTGGCTGCTGACGGCGGCGACGATCGCGTTCAACGGTGCGGCCGCGTGGCCGGACCCGTTGGGTGTGGGGATGCACGCCGTGATCCCGGTGCTGTTCGTGGTGGCGGTCGAGGCGGCGCGGCACGCGGTGGGGCGGATCGCCGACATCACGGCGGACAAGCACATGGAGGGTGTGCGGCTGACGCGCTGGCTGTTGTCGCCGGTGCCGACGTTTCGGCTGTGGCGGCGGATGAAGCTGTGGGAGCTGCGTTCGTACGAGCAGGTCATCAAGCTGGAGCAGGATCGGCTGATCTATCAGGCGCGGCTGCAGGCGCGTTTCGGGCGGGCGTGGCGGCGTAAGGCGCCGGTGGAAGCGTTGATGCCGTTGCGGCTGGCGAAGTACGGGGTGCCGTTGGCGGAGACCGCTCCGGCGGGGCTGGCGGCGGCCGGGATCGAGCCGGTGCTGCTGCCGCCGAATCCGACGGTGGCGCGGGACGCCGATGACGCGCCGGCTCTCCAGGCGGGGCAGGCGGGGCAGGCGGGGGCCGGGGCTCCGGGGCGGGTTCAGGGGGGTCATGAGCTTCCGGGCGGCGGGCAGGCGCAGCCGCATCCCGAGCAGGGGGAGGATGTGGCGGTGAGCCACGAGTCCCCGTGGTTCCAGGCGCAGCAGATGCCGCAGGGGGCGTACGAGGGTCAGTACGCGCCGACGTATGTGGAGGGTCTGGAGCCGACGCCGGTGATGATTCCGGCGGGGCCGGAGGATGTGCCGGGGGTGCAGGAGGCGCAGGCGACGATTCCGGGGCCGCGGATGGAGGCGGGTCCGGTGACGCAGGCGGATGTGGAGGAGTTCGCCGAGCTGGCGTATCCGGTGTACCGCGACTATGCGCATCAGCACGGTGCGTTTCCGAGCAACGAGCAGCTGGACATCATTCTTGTCGACGTCCATGGGATACAGCATCCGTTGAGCGCGACGCTGCTGCGGCGGCTGATGCCGATGTTCCGGCAGCGGTTCGAGTCGGAGCTGGAGGCGGACCACATCGCGTGAGCCCGCCGGTGCCGGGGCGTGGGCGTGGTCAGGCTTTGGCGGCGCGCTTCTTGGTGGTTTCGCCGTAGAGGGCGAGCGCGATGCCGAGGACGGCGAGGGCGATGTAGCCGGGGGTGGGGATGTCCCACCATTTGTGGAGCAGGCCCCAGGGTCCGTCCCCGAAGATGCGTCCGCCGGCGCCCAGGCCACCCTGGACGCCGAGGACCCAGCCGATGATCGCGATCAGTTCGTTCTTCATGTGTCCACGGTCCCCCGGCGGCGGCGTGGTTTCGTCATGCGCACGGCCGAATGGCAGGTAGTCCGAAGGATGCACATGGGGCCGTCTTGGATTGTGCGGGGGATGCGGAAAGGGGCCGTCACCGGATGGTGGCGGCCCCTTTCGCGTAGGCGGCGGCGTTACGCGGCGCCGAGGAGCGTGCGCACGCGGTCCGCGCCGACGGCGAGGAGCAGGGTGGGCAGGCGCGGTCCGGTCTCGCGGCTGACGAGGAGCTTGTAGAGCAGGGCGAAGAAGGAGCGCTGGGCGACCTTCAGCTCGGGGGTGGGCTTGGCTTCGGGGTCGAGGCCGGCCATCACCTTCGGTACGCCGTAGACGAGGGTGGTGAGGCCGTCGAGGGACCAGTGGGTGTCGAGGCCTTCGAGGAGGAGCCGCAGGGAGGTGCGGGCTTCGTCGTCGAGGGAGTCGAGGAGTTCGGTGTCGGGCTGGTCGCGGACGATGGTGCGCTGGTCGGCCGGGACCTGGGTGGTGATCCAGTTCTCGGCCCGGTCCAGGCGGGGGCGGACCTCGTCGAGGCTGGTGACGGGGTTGTCGGGGTCGAGTTCGGTGAGGATGCGCAGGGTCTGCTCGTCGTGTCCGGCGGTGATGTCCATGACGGAGGCGAGCGTGCGGTACGGGAGCGGGCGCGGGGTGCGCGGGAGCTCGGCGGCGGCGGTGCGGACGGCGCGGGAGTAGGCGGCGGCGTCGGCGGGCAGGACGGTGCCGTCCTGGACCTTGGCCTCCAGCTTGTCCCACTCGTCGTAGAGCCGCTGGATCTCCTGGTCGAAGGCGATCTTGAAGGCCTGGTTGGGCTTGCGGCGGGCGTAGAGCCAGCGCAGCAGGGGCGCTTCCATGATCTTCAGGGCGTCGGCGGGGGTCGGGACGCCGCCTCGGGAGGAGGACATCTTGGCCATGCCGGAGATGCCGACGAAGGCGTACATGGGGCCGATGGGCTGGACGCCGTCGAAGATGTCGCGGACGATCTGGCCGCCGACGACGAAGGAGGAGCCGGGCGAGGAGTGGTCGACGCCGGAGGGCTCGAAGATGACGCCTTCGTAGGCCCAGCGCATGGGCCAGTCGACCTTCCAGACCAGCTTGCCGCGGTTGAACTCGTTGAGGGCGACCGTCTCGCCGAAGCCGCAGGCGCTGCAGGTGTAGACGAGCTCGGTGGTGTCGTCGTCGTAGGAGACGACGGTGGTGAGGTCCTTCTCGCAGCGGCCGCAGTAGGGCTTGTACGGGAAGTAGCCGGCGGCGCCCTGGGAGCCGTCGTCCTCGGCGGCGGCGCCGGAGCCTTCGGCGGCTTCCAGCTCGGCCTCGTCGACGGGCTTCTGCGACTTCTTGGCGGGGGCCTTCTTGGTGCGGTACTGGTCGAGGATGGCGTCGATGGCCGCGCGGTGCTTCATGGCGTGCAGGATCTGCTCGCGGTAGGCGCCGGCGGTGTACTGCTCGGTCTGGCTGATGGGGTCGTACTCGACGCCGAGATCGGCCAGGGATTCGACCATGGCGGCCTTGAAGTGCTCGGCCCAGTTCGGGTGGGGGGAGCCGGCCGGGGCGGGCACGGAGGTCAGCGGCTTGCCGATGTGCTCGGCCCAGGACTCGTCGATGCCCTCGACGCCGCCCGGCACCTTGCGGTACCGGTCGTAGTCGTCCCAGGAGATGAGGTGGCGGACCTCGTATCCGCGGCGGCGGATCTCGTCGGCGACCAGGTGCGGGGTCATGACCTCGCGGAGGTTGCCGAGGTGGATGGGGCCGGAGGGGGAGAGTCCGGAGGCGACGACGACCGGTTTGCCAGGCGCACGTCGCTCCGACTCGGCGATGACCTCGTCCGCGAAACGGGAGACCCAGTCGGTCTCGGTGCTGCTCTGAGCCACGGTCGGCACGTCCTTGAGTGATCGGGATTCTCGAAGCTTGTGTACGTCATTCTCCCAGACGGAAGGAGTCCTCCGAAGGTTGTCCACAGCGGGTGATCCGCGTCGGGGAGTTGCCCGGCGAGTTGTCCACAGGCCGGGAAAACACCTTGCTGGCCCGTGGGACACTTGACAAGCGAAATACACCGACGACTGATCTACAGGAACGGAAGCTCATGGCCTCGGTCCCTTCCCTCGCTTCGACCGTTGAGCAGCGCCTCGCGGCGGCCCTCTCGGCAGCTCTGCCGGAGGCCGGTGCCGCCGACCCTCTGCTGCGACGTAGCGACCGGGCCGACTTCCAGGCCAACGGCATCCTGGCGCTGGCGAAGAAGGCGAAGGCCAATCCCCGGGAGCTGGCGGCGAAGGTCGTCGAGGGGATCGGGACGGGCGAGGTGCTGAAGGAGATCGAGGTCTCGGGGCCTGGCTTCCTGAACATCACGGTCTCGGACCGGGCGATCACCGAGACGCTGGCCGCGCGGTACGCGGACGGCGACCGGCTGGGTGTCGGCTTTGCCGAGCAGCCGGGTACGACGGTGATCGACTACGCGCAGCCGAATGTGGCGAAGGAGATGCACGTCGGGCACCTGCGGTCGGCGGTGATCGGTGACGCGATGACCCGGATCCTGGAGTTCAGCGGCGAGCAGATCGTGCGGCGTCACCACATCGGGGACTGGGGCACGCAGTTCGGCATGCTCATCCAGTATCTGATCGAGCACCCGCACGAGCTGGACCACAAGTCCGGCGAGGAGGTCTCCGGCGAGGAGGCCATGTCGAACCTGAACCGGCTGTACAAGGCGTCGCGTGCGCTGTTCGACTCCGACGAGGAGTTCAAGGCGCGCTCGCGTGACCGGGTGGTGGCCCTGCAGTCCGGGGACGAGCAGACGCGTGCGCTGTGGCAGCGGTTCGTGGACGAGTCGAAGATCTACTTCTACTCGGTCTTCGACAAGCTGGACATGGAGATCCGCGACCCGGACGTGATCGGCGAGTCCGGTTACAACGACATGCTGGACGAGACGTGCCGCCTCCTGGAGGAGTCGGGTGTGGCCGTGCGGTCGGAGGGTGCGCTGTGCGTGTTCTTCGACGACGTGAAGGGGCCGGACGGCAAGCCGACCCCGCTGATCGTGAAGAAGTCGAACGGCGGGTACGGCTACGCGGCCACCGACCTGTCCGCGATCCGGGACCGGGTGCGGAACCTGAAGGCGTCGACGCTGCTGTACGTGGTGGACGCCCGGCAGTCGCTGCACTTCCGGATGGTCTTCGAGACCGCGCGCCGGGCGGGCTGGCTGAACGACGAGGTCAAGGCGGTCCAGCTGGCGTTCGGCACGGTCCTCGGCAAGGACGGCAAGCCGTTCAAGACCCGTGAGGGTGAGACGGTGCGGCTCGTCGACCTGCTGGACGAGGCGGTCGAGCGGGCGACGTCGGTGGTGCGGGAGAAGGCCGAGAAGGTGGGCCTGAGCGAGCAGGAGATCGTCGAGAACGGCCGGTATGTGGGCATCGGCGCGGTGAAGTACGCCGACCTGTCGACGTCGGCCGCCCGGGACTACAAGTTCGACCTGGACCAGATGGTGTCGCTCAACGGCGACACGTCCGTCTACCTGCAGTACGCGTACGCCCGTATCCAGTCGATCCTGCGCAAGGCCGGCGAGGCGCGTCCGGTGGCGCACCCGGAGCTGGAGCTGGCGCCGGCGGAGCGGGCGCTCGGGCTGCACCTGGACGGGTTCGGTGAGCTGCTCGCCGATGTGGCCGCGGAGTACGCCCCGCACAAGCTGGCGGCGTATCTGTACCAGCTGGCGTCGCACCTGACGACGTTCTACGACCAGTGCCAGGTGCTGAGCACGGACAACGCGCCGGAGGTCGTGGAGAACCGGCTGTTCCTGGTCGACCTGACGGCGCGCACGCTGCACCAGGGCATGGCGCTGCTCGGTATCCGTACGCCCGGGCGTCTCTGACGCCTTCCTGCCCCTGGGGGTGTGTCCGGCGGTCGCGCCGGGCGCACCCCCTCGGCTTTTTCACCTCAGGTTCGGCTTGTCACCTCAGGGGGTGGGAGGTGCGGCCGGACACCTCGTCGATCTCTTTGTGTGCCTTCTGCAGGAGTTGGGATGCGAGCTCCATGAGGGCGCGCGCTCCGGCGATCTCCTCCCCGACGCGCAGTTGTTCGGGGTCGGAGGGGTGGCGGTTGGCGGTGCCGTGGGAGCGGAATTCGGTGCCGTCGGCGAGTCTGACCATGGCGGCCGCCCGTGTCCTGTCGCCCTCTTCCTTGAATTCCATGTCGATGTGCCATCCGACGAGTGTCTGCATGAGGGACCACCTCCAGAGGTACTCCTTCCAGGGTGCGCCGGGAGCCCGCAGATCACCACAGCGCGCCCGCACTCCATTACTTACCAAGAGGTAAGTACCCCACTATTTAGTCGGTACTTGTTGGCCTCACGGCGTGGGGCAAAGATCGACTCATGCCTGAGAACACCGCTGGGAACACCCCCGAGAACACGCCCAAGACCACCTCCGCCGCCCCGACCGACGTCTCCGTCCTCGGCCTCGGCCTGATGGGCTCCGCCCTCGCCGCCACCCTGCTCTCCGCCGGCCACCGCCTCACCGTCTGGAACCGCACCGCCGCCAAGACCGGCCCGCTCACCGCCCAGGGCGCGCTGCCGGCCGCCTCGCCGGCCGAGGCGGTCGCGGCGAGCCCGCTGGTGATCGTCTGCCTGTCGACCAACGACAACGTCACCGAGGCGCTCGCCGGCCTCGACCTCACCGGCAAGACGCTGGTGAACCTCACCAACGGCACCCCGGAGCAGGCCCGTTCGATCTCCGGATGGGCGACGAAGGCGGGCGCCGCGTACGTCGACGGCGGGATCATGGCCGTCCCGCAGATGATCGGAAGCCCGGCCGCGTACGTCCTCTACAGCGGTGACGAGGAGGCCTACGAGGCCCACCGGCCGACGCTCGCGGCCTTCGGCGGCACGCGCTGGGTCGGTACGGAACCGGGCCGGGCGGCCCTGCACGACCTGGCGCTGCTGACCGGCATGTACGGCATGTTCCTGGGGGTCGCCCAGGCCTTCGCCCTGATCCGCTCGGAGTCCGTCCCGGCCACCGAGTTCGCCGGACCGCTCCAGGAGTGGATCACGGCGATGCTCGGGGCCGTACCGGACCTGGCCACGGCCATCGACACGGAGCAGCACCTGACCGATGTGTCGAACCTCGCCATGAACCGGGAGGTCCTGCCCAACTTCACGGACACCTTCCGCGCCCAGGGCGTCGACCCCGGCTTCTTCCTCCTCCTCGCGCCGCTGCTGGACCGGGCGGTGGAGGAAGGTCACGGAGCCGACGGCCTGTCCCGTCTGGTGATGATGCTCAAGCAGTGACCGGGCGCCTCAGACCCGGCCGCCGCAGATCACGTCGTACGGCCTGCCGATGCCGATGGTCAGCTGCATGGGGTCGTCGGTGCCGGCCGGGCACTGTTCCTTCTCCTTGACGAGGTCGAGGACCTTGAGGACGCCGCTGCCGCCGGAGGCGCAGGGAACCTCCTGGGCCTGCGAGGTCACGCAGTCGCCCTTCACCAGCTGGCCGCCACCGGCGCCCGCGTCGCCGGGGTGGTCGCCGGAGAGGTTGCGGCCGCAGACGGTGTTGGTGGGGATGCCGCCGCCCTTGCCGCTGCCGCCGTAGGAGACCTTGACCTGGACGATCAGGTCGGTGCCGGGCGGGCACTGGACGGAGTCGGCGAGGAAGCTGGCCTCCTTGATCTCCAGGGCCTTGAAGGTCGCGCCGGAGTCGTCGCAGTCGAGGGCCTTGATCCCGTCGGGCCGGTCGTCCGGGTCGGGTCCGCCGCAGTCGCCGACCTTCCAGGAGGAGGACTTGCCACCGGAGGAGCCCGAAGAGCCCGAGGAGGACGAGGACGAGTCGTCGCCGAACAGCTGGGACGCGCCGTAGCCGAGGCCGAGGATCACGGCCAGTGTCAGCAGGGCCGAGAGACACCCTCCGCTCCTGCGGGCGGGTGGTGGTGTGGCGCCTTGAGTGACCATGGTGCTCCTCCTCCTGAGCCAGGCGATGAGGCCGGGCGATGGGGCCGGGCAATGGGGCCGGACGACGGGCAACGCACGGACGGGGACGCGGCATGAACACCTCACGGTTGCAGCCGATCGCCACCGGTGCCCCCGGCCTCGGCAGTCACCCCGCCCCGCCCCGGACTGTCGCAAAAGCCCCACGACACCACCGCCCCCAGCCCCCACACTCGTGCCCATGCTGTGTCACCACGCATGTCCCGAGGGCACCTGGGAGTCGGTCTTCTCCTTACCCGACCGGCGTCTGTGGCCCGGGGTCCGCTGCTACCGCGGCTTCCGGTTCGCACTCCCCCAGCCCCGCCGCCGCCTTGAGGTGCCGAACGGTTCCGTGACCCTGATGCTGGGCTTCGGCTCCCGTCTGGACCTCCACGGAGCCACGGAAACGGGCTCGTACCACTCCCTGCTGGCCGGTCTGCGGACCGGGCCGGTCATCGGGGAACACGACGGCCGCCTGCACGGTGTGGAGATCATCCTCTCGCCGTGGGCGGCCTTCGCGCTGTTCGGGGCCGCGCTCGCGGACACTCCCGGCAACGCCGCCGACCCCACCGACATCCTCGGCCCCCGCGTCCGCAGACTCACCGAGCGGCTCGCCGAGACCCCCACCTGGCCCGAACGGTTCGCCCGGCTCGACGCCACGCTGCTGCGCTGGTCGGCCTCGGGCCGCCCGCACGCCCCCCAAGTGGCCTGGGCGTGGGAGGAGTTGCGGCGCACCGGCGGCACCGCGCCGCTCGACGCGCTGGCCGCCCGCTCCGGCTGGAGCAAACGACAGTTCCACCACCACTTCGTCCAGCAGATAGGGACGACACCGAAGACCGCCGCCCGGATCCACCGCCTCGGCCGCGTCCTGCGACTGCTCGCCACCGATCTGTCGTACGCGCGGACCGCGGAGGCCTGCGGTTTCTTCGACCAGTCCCATCTCAACCGGGAGTTCACGGCGATGACCGGGCTGACTCCGGGCCGCTTCCGTGCCGACCGTACGAGCGGCGCGGGCGCCCCCGGCGAGCAGGACCGGCTGCGCGGCGAGGTCACCAGCGTGCTGCTGCCCCACCCGGCCTGAAGGCCGGCGGCGGGCCCGCGCCGAGGACCGCAGATTTCTCCAATACGCCGCCCCGGCGCCGTGCCACGCTCACCCCCGACCACACCGGAACAACGCCCAACCGCTCCACACAAGGGGGATTCATGCGTTTTTGTGTGCTCGGGCCGATCATCGTCCACGACGGGCCGCACCGCATCACACCCGGCGGCGGCAAGCAGCACGCCCTCCTCGCCGTACTCCTCGCCCGCGCGGGCTCCGTGCTCTCCCGGGACGCCCTCATCGACGCCCTCTGGGCGCCCGCGCCCCCACCGTCCGCCGCCGACATGCTGCGCTGGCACATCCACAAACTCCGCCGCCTCCTCGGCGAGGCCCGCGTCCTCACCTGCCCCACCGGCTATCTCCTCCACCCCGGACCGGACGAGATCGACGCCCAGCGGTTCGAGGCGGCCTGCGCCCGCGCCCGCCGCCTCCTCGACGACGGCGCCGCCCACGACGCCGGTACGGTCCTGCAGGACGCGCTCGCCCTGTGGCACGGCCCGGCCTACGGCGACCTCGACATCCCCCTGGTCCGCGGCGAGACGCTCCGCCTCCACGAACTCCACCTCGCCGCCTGCGAGCTGCTCGCCCAGGCCGACCTCGCCACCGGCCAGGACAGCACCGCCGCGGCCCGGCTGCGCCCCCTGGTCGCCGACCACCCCTTCCGCGAACGCTTCCGCGCCCAGCTGATGGTGGCGCTCTACCGCTCCGGCCGGCGCGCCGAAGCCCTCGACGTCTTCCACGACGGCCGCCGCCTCCTCGACGAGGAACTGGGCCTGGGCCCGGGCCCCGAACTGCTGCGCCTCCAGCAGTCCATCCTCACCGGGCAGAACGTCCCGGCCGCCACCTGACGTACAGGCGACGGCCGGGACCGGCGAACTCGCGGGACTGCTACGGGATCAGCAGTTGCGGACCTTGTACACCGGCGTCCAGCTGCCGACCTTGTCGTAGCTACGGGCGCCGGGCGTCGTGTAGATCAGCGACCCGGAGCTGTTGTACATCTTGGCGCGGGTGCCGGACGACTGGTTGTTGTCCCAGGAGCCGTCCCCGGACCACGGGATGTTGTAGGTACGGCAGGTGTACATGTTGATCTGGCTGCCGGTGAAGTTGGTCCCGCTGTACGCGCAGAAGCGCAGGTGCTGGCAGGCCGCCAGGGTCCCGACCGGGTCGCTGAGATCACGCGCGTACTTCTCGCCCGGCACGACGACCGTCAGTTCCCCGCCCGGGAACGCGATCTTGTTCGGCGCGGTCTGCACCCCGCCCGTGCGCTCCTTGTACGCGTCCACCTGGGCCTGGAGCCCCTCGGCCTGCCCGGCGCTCAGCCCGGCGTTCCTGGCCTGCGCCTGGAAGCCGGGCGTGCTCGCGGCGCCCGCGGCACCCGCGGTGGCGAGCCCGCCGACGAGGACGACGAAGATTCCCGCGAGCGCGGTGACGAGCCGAGCGATCCCCCGGAAAGTGCGTTGCTGTGTCACAGAAGTGCCTTCCCTCTCTCGAACTGCCGAATGGTGCGGTCCGAACAGAGGGAAGGCTCTCAGCGGCGCGTTGTACGCCCGTTGTGGCGGTGTTGTGCCCGCGTTGTGCGCGGGGCGTCAGACGCTGCCGGGTGTCAGAGCTTCTGGGCGACCTCGGTCGCCCAGTACGTGAGGATCATCTGCGCGCCGGCGCGCCGGATCCCGGTCAGGGTCTCCAGGATCGCCCGGTCCCGCTCGATCCATCCCTTCTCGGCGGCGGCCTCGATCATCGCGTACTCACCGCTGATCTGGTACGCGGCGACGGGGACGTCCACGGCCTCGGCGACCTTCGCCAGCACGTCCAGGTACGGGCCCGCGGGCTTGACCATGACCATGTCGGCGCCCTCCTCGAGGTCGAGGGCGAGCTCGCGCATCGACTCCCGCAGGTTGGCGGGGTCCTGCTGGTACGTCTTTCGGTCGCCGGTCAGCGAGGAGCCGACGGCCTCCCGGAAGGGGCCGTAGAAGGCGGAGGAGTACTTCGCGGTGTAGGCGAGGATCGACACGTCCTCCTTGCCGATGGTGTCCAGGGCGTCCCGGACCACGCCGACCTGGCCGTCCATCATCCCGGAGGGGCCCACGACATGGACGCCCGCGTCGGCCTGGACCTGCGCCATCTCGGCGTACCGCTCCAGCGTGGCGTCGTTGTCGACGCGTCCGTCGGCGTCCAGGACACCGCAGTGCCCGTGGTCGGTGTACTCGTCCAGGCACAGGTCCGACATGATCACGAGCTCGTCGCCGACCTCGGCCTTCACGTCCCGGATCGCGACCTGGAGGATCCCGTCGGGGTCCGTGCCGGCGGTTCCGGCGGCGTCCTTCTTCGCGTCCTCGGGCACGCCGAAGAGCATGATCCCGGAGACTCCGGCCGACACGGCCTCCACGGCCGCCTTCCGCAGGGTGTCCCGGGTGTGCTGCACGACGCCGGGCATGGCGGCGATCGGCACCGGCTCGCTGATGCCCTCCCGGACGAACGCGGGGAGGATCAGATCGGCCGCGTGCAGCCGCGTCTCGGCGACCATGCGCCGCATGGCGTGCGTCGTCCGCAGCCGCCGCGGCCGCGCACCGGGAAAGGATCCGTACGAGTTCATACGCTCGAGGCTACGCCCGCGTGAGGGGTGCGTTTACCGACACCTTGTTGCCCGACGCCTTCCGGGCGGACGGGCGTAACGCAGTGGGGTGCGGGGCCCCGGAAGGCCCCGCACCCCACACGTCTCAGGTCGTCCGGCGTCTGCGCGCGCCCGGCCGCGTCACCGGGGCGCGGGATCCCTGAAGGCCCCGCACCCCACACGTCTCAGGTCGTACGACGCCGCCGCGCCCCTGGTCTGCGCTCGCTCGGCCGGGTCACCGGATCCCCGGCCTCCAGCGCCGCCTCGCGGCGGCGGATGCCGAAGTCCGCCAGCGCCTCCGCCAGCTTGTGGACGGACGGCTCGGGCGACAGGACGTCGACCCGCAGGCCGTGCTCCTCCGCCGTCTTCGCGGTCGCCGGGCCGATGCAGGCGATGACCGTCACGTTGTGCGGCTTGCCGGCGATGCCGACGAGGTTGCGCACCGTGGAGGAGGAGGTGAACAGCACGGCGTCGAAGCCACCGCCCTTGATCGCCTCGCGGGTGTCCGCCGGCGGCGGCGAGGCCCGTACGGTCCGGTAGGCGGTGACGTCGTCGACCTCCCACCCGAGCTCGATCAGGCCCGCGACCAGCGTCTCCGTGGCGATGTCGGCGCGCGGCAGGAACACCCGGTCGATCGGGTCGAAGACCGGGTCGTACGGCGGCCAGTCCTCCAGGAGGCCGGCCGCGGACTGCTCACCGCTGGGCACCAGGTCCGGCTTGACGCCGAAGTCGACCAGCGCGGCGGCGGTCTGCTCGCCCACTGCGGCGACCTTGATGCCCGCGAAGGCACGGGCGTCGAGCCCGTACTCCTCGAACTTCTCCCGGACCGCCTTGACGGCGTTGACCGAGGTGAAGGCGATCCACTCGTAGCGGCCCGTCACCAGGCCCTTGACCGCGCGCTCCATCTGCTGGGGCGTGCGCGGCGGCTCGACGGCGATGGTCGGGACCTCATGCGGCACGGCCCCGTAGGACCGCAGCTGGTCGGAGAGCGACGCCGCCTGCTCCTTCGTCCGCGGGACGAGGACGCGCCACCCGAACAGCGGCTTCGACTCGAACCACGACAGCTGGTCGCGCTGGGCGGCGGAGCTGCGCTCCCCGACCACGGCTATCACGGGCTGGTGCCCGTCCGGGGACGGCAGCACCTTCCCCTGCTTGAAGACCTGGGCGATGGTGCCCAGCGTCGCGGTCCAGGTCCGCTGCCGGGTGGTCGTGCCGGCCACGGTCACCGTGAGCGGGGTGTCCGGCTTACGGCCAGCCGCCACCAGCTCCCCGGCGGCCGCGGCGACCGCGTCCAGGGTGGTCGAGACGACGACGGTGCCGTCGGAGGCGCCGACCTCGGTCCAGCAGCGGTCGCTGGCGGTACGTGCGTCGACGAAGCGCACGTCGGTGCCCTCGGAGTCGCGCAGCGGCACACCGGCGTAGGCGGGGACGCCCACCGCGGTGGCGACACCGGGCACGACCTCGAAGGCGATGCCCTCGGCGGCGCAGGCGAGCATCTCGGCGCCGGCGTTGCCGTCGAGGCCGGGGTCGCCGGTCACCGCACGGACGACCCGCTTGCCGCCCCGCGCGGCCTCCATGACAAGATTGGCCGCATCCCTCAACACAGGGACAACGGCGGCCTTTGACGCATCGTCAACAACCGTCAGCTCAGGCGTGCTCACGCCTGGGCGCGCATGGACGCGTACGACGTCGAGGACATCCGGCTCGGCGATCAGCACGTCCGCGCCCGCGAGCGCCTCGACGGCGCGGAGCGTCAGCAGTCCGGGGTCGCCCGGTCCGGCGCCCAGGAACGTGACGTGCCCGTGTCCGGGGTACGCCGGGGTTGCAGTGGTGGGGCTGGTGGGGCTCAAAGTGCTCGCTCCCCCATAAGACCGGCCGCACCCTTGGCGAGCATCTCGGACGCGAGTTCGCGACCGAGCGCGATGGCGTCGCCGTGCGACGTGGGTACGGGACCGGTGGTGGACAGCTGCACCAGCGTGGAGCCGTCGGTCGTGCCGACGACGCCGCGCAGGCGCATTTCGGTGACAACCTGTCCGTCGGCCAGCAGGTCGGCCAGCGCACCCACAGGTGCGCTGCAGCCGGCCTCCAGGGCGGCGAGCAGGGATCGCTCGGCGGTCACGGCGGCCCGGGTGTGCGGGTCGTCGAGTTCGGCGAGCGCGGCGACGAGGGCGGCGTCGGAGGCCACACACTCGATCGCCAGGGCCCCCTGGCCGGGGGCGGGCAGGACGGTGTCGACCGACAGGTGGTCGAGCGACAGGGAGCCGGTGAGCTCCGCCGTCCCGCCGATGCGGTTGAGTCCGGCCGCGGCGAGTACCACCGCGTCGAGCTCGCCCTTGTGCACGTATCCGACGCGGGTGTCGATGTTGCCGCGGATCGGCACGGTCTCGATGGTCAGCCCGTGGCTGCGCGCGTACGCGTGGAGCTGGGCCATGCGCCGCGGCGAGCCGGTGCCGATCCGGGCGCCCTTGGGCAGCCGGTCCAGCGTCAGGCCCTCGCGGGCGATCAGTACGTCGCGCGGGTCCTCGCGCTTGGGGATCGCGGCCAGCGCCAGCTCGGGGTGCTGGGTGGTCGGCAGGTCCTTCAGCGAGTGCACGGCGAAGTCGACCTCGCCCGCGAGCAGCGCGTCGCGCAGCGCGGCGACGAACACACCGGTGCCGCCGATCTGCGCCAGGTGCTCACGGGAGGTGTCCCCGTACGTGGTGATCTCCACGAGCTCGACGGGCCGTCCGGTCAGCTGCCGTACGGCGTCGGCCACCTGCCCGGACTGGGCCATGGCCAGCTTGCTGCGCCTGGTCCCGAGCCTCAGTGCCCTCTCGGTCATACTCGCCCTCGGTTCTTGACATCGGCGTCATTCAGGTCGGCCCGGGAGACGGAGGCGACCGCCTCCGGGTCGAGGTCGAAGAGTGTCCGCAGCGCGTCGGCGTACCCGGCGCCGCCGGGCTCGCTGGCCAGCTGCTTGACCCGCACGGTGGGGGCGTGCAGGAGTTTGTCGACGACGCGGCGCACGGTCTGGGTGATCTCCGCGCGCTGGCGGTCGTCGAGGTCGGGGAGGCGGCCTTCGAGGCGGGCGACCTCGCCCGCGACGACGTCGGCGGCCATGGTGCGCAGGGCGACGACGGTCGGGGTGATGTGCGCGGCGCGCTGGGCGGCGCCGAAGGCGGCGACCTCGTCGGAGACGATGGAGCGGACCTGGTCGACGTCGGCGGCCATCGGCGCGTCGGCGGAGGCCTCGGCAAGGGACTCTATGTCGACGAGCCGGACGCCGGCCATGCGGTGGGCGGCGGCGTCGATGTCGCGGGGCATGGCCAGGTCGAGCAGGGCCAGCGGGGCCGTGCGGCCGCGCATGGCGGTCTCGACGGCCTCGCCGGTCAGGACGAGGCCGGTGGCGCCGGTGCAGGAGACGACGACGTCGGCACGTGTCAGCTCGTCGCCGACGGCGGCCATCTCGACGGCCCGGGCGGCCACGCCGGTGGAGCCGGGCTCGGTGAGGATCTGTACGAGCCGGTCGGCGCGGGCGGCCGTGCGGTTGGCGATCACGATCTCGGAGACGCCGACGCGGGCGAGCGTGGCGGCGGCCAGCGAGGACATCGAGCCGGCGCCGATGACCAGGGCCTTCTTGCCCGTGGCCCATTCGGTGACGTCGGTGCCCTGGGAGAGCTGCTCCAGGCCGAAGGTGACGAGCGACTGCCCGGCGCGGTCGATGCCGGTCTCGCTGTGGGCGCGCTTGCCGACCCGCAGGGCCTGCTGGAAGAGGTCGTTCAGGAGCCGGCCGGCGGTGTGCAGTTCCTGGCCGAGGGCGAGGGTGTCCTTGATCTGGCCGAGGATCTGGCCCTCGCCGACGACCATGGAGTCCAGACCGCAGGCCACCGAGAAGAGGTGGTGGACGGCCCTGTCCTCGTAGTGCACATAGAGATAGGGAGTGAGCTCCTCCAGGCTGACGCCGCTGTGCTGGGCGAGCAGCGTGGACAGCTCGGCGACACCGGCGTGGAACTTGTCCACGTCGGCGTAGAGCTCGATGCGGTTGCAGGTGGCCAGGACGGTGGCCTCGGCGGCCGGTTCGGCGGCGAGGGTGTCCTGGAGCAGCTTGGCCTGGGTGTCCGGGGCGAGCGAGGCGCGCTCGAGGACGCTGACGGGGGCGCTGCGGTGGCTGAGACCGACGACGAGGAGGCTCATGCCGGCATCACGGCGGGGATGTCCCCGTCGGGTCCCTTCCGGTTGGCGCCGGGGGTGGCGCCACGTACGGCGGGGGGTACGGCGGCCTCGGTGCCGCCCGCCTCCTCGCCGGCCTTGCGCTGCTCGTGGAAGGCGAGGATCTGCAGCTCGATGGAGAGGTCGACCTTGCGCACGTCGACACCGTCGGGCACGGCGAGGACGGTCGGCGCGAAGTTGAGGATCGAGGTGACCCCGGCGTTCACGAGCCGGTCGCAGACCTGCTGGGCGACGCCGGCGGGGGTGGCGATGACGCCGATGGAGACGCCGTCCTCCTCGATGATCTTTTCGAGGTCGTCGCTGTGCTGGACGGGGATCCCGGCGACCGGCTTGCCGGTCATGGCGGGGTCGGCGTCGATCAGCGCCGCGACGCGGAAGCCGCGGGAGGCGAAGCCGCCGTAGCCGGCGAGGGCCGCGCCGAGGTTACCGATA
>NZ_BMQQ01000008.1:0-11796 GCF_014648195.1 Streptomyces purpureus | reverse complement strand
CCGACGATGACGACGGGCCAGTCCTGGGTGAGGCCGAGCTCGCGGGAGATCTGGTAGACGAGGTACTCGACGTCGTAGCCGACGCCGCGGGTCCCGTAGGAGCCGAGGTAGCTGAAGTCTTTGCGGAGCTTGGCGGAGTTGACCCCCGCGGCGGCCGCGAGCTCTTCGGAGGAGACCGTGGGTACGGAGCGCTCCGAGAGCGCGGTCAGTGCGCGCAGATACAGCGGAAGCCGGGCGACGGTAGCCTCAGGGATTCCTCGGCTACGGGTCGCCGGTCGGTGAGTTCGGCCAGTTGCCACGGTGCTCCTGCGGGATGAGCGAGGCTGGCGGCCATGCGTCCCAGGACCGCCCCGTCGAATGCAGGCTATGTCTTTGTGAACGCGTGCACAAAGATGGTGTCCGGTTTGTCCGGGCAAAGTGACCGGGGTCACGCGTTCGGTTCGCGCCAACAGGGAACCAAGGACCGCGTCAGCCCGTTGAAGACCCGAAGGGGGCAAAGCCGTACACACTCCTCACGGATACGCCCCCGAATCCCAGCAAAACGTCCATGATGGTAACCGCCTTTCGGGTCACGCCCCCAGTTCACGCCTGAGCCGGGCCGGATCCACCCGCCAGAAGGTGTGCTGCTCGCCGTCGACCAGGACGACCGGAATCTGCTCCCAGTAGGCCCGGTACAGCTCCTCGTCCTGGGTGATGTCCTTCTCCTCCCAGACCGCTCCGGTCTCGGCGCACACCTCCTCGATCACGGCTCGCGCGTCGTCACACAGATGGCAGCCGGGCTTCCCGATCAGCGTCACCGTCCGCGGCCCGGCGGAGCCGCCGGTCGCCGCTGTCTTCTTCTTCATGCGCCACACCATGCCGACCATTCTGCGCCCACGGCCGACGGGCTCCTTTATCTCCAGCTTGCTCCGGATAAGCCGGTTTAACAGCGTGGTCGCGGAGAGTTCACGCGAGGGCATCCCCAGCGGTCAGGAAGGACCGAACAGACTGGCTATGCTCACGCTATGGCCGCACTGGGATGGCTCACCCCCCGTAGGCGCTCCGCCACTGCGCGCAGCGTGCTGGCAGGCGAGGCCGCCGCCGAGGCGGCGCGCAAGACGTCGCAGGAGCTCCAGGACCTCCAGGAGACCGCCGCCCCGCCGGAGCCGGCCTTTCCCGTCGTCGGCGACGTCCACGCGGCCGCCTTCTTCGACCTGGACAACACCGTCATGCAGGGCGCCGCGCTCTTCCACTTCGGCCGCGGCCTCTACAAGCGGAAGTTCTTCCAGCGCCGCGAGCTGGCCCGGTTCGCCTGGCAGCAGGCGTGGTTCCGGCTGGCCGGCGTCGAGGACCCCGAGCACATGCAGGACGCCCGCGACAGCGCCCTGTCCATCGTCAAGGGGCACCGCGTCTCCGAGCTGATGTCGATCGGCGAGGAGATCTACGACGAGTACATGGCCGACCGCATCTGGCCCGGCACCCGCGCCCTCGCCCAGGCGCACCTCGACGCGGGCCAGAAGGTCTGGCTGGTCACGGCCGCCCCGGTGGAGACGGCGACGATCATCGCCCGGCGGCTGGGCCTGACCGGCGCGCTGGGCACGGTCGCCGAGTCCGTCGACGGTGTCTACACCGGCAAGCTGGTCGGCGAGCCGCTGCACGGCCCCGCCAAGGCCGAGGCGGTCCGCGCGCTGGCCGCGGCCGAGGGCCTGGACCTGGCCCGCTGCGCCGCCTACAGCGACTCGCACAACGACATCCCCATGCTGTCGCTGGTCGGGCACCCGTACGCGATCAACCCCGACACCAAGCTGCGCAAGTACGCCCGGGCCCGCGAATGGCGGCTGCGCGACTACCGCACCGGCCGCAAGGCGGCCAAGGTCGGCATCCCGGCGGCCGCGGGCGTCGGCGCGCTCGCCGGCGGCACGGCGGCCGCGGTCGCCCTGCACCGCCGCCGTCGCTGACCGGCCGCCCTCACCGGCCCACCCATCACCCGTCCGGCGTACCCCGCCGCGCCCCTCGGCACCCCGGGGCGCGGCGGGGTCACCCGTACGTGGTCGAACACCGCCGCACGCGACTGCGGACAGCCATTCCCCTCGTCCTACCCAGGCGTGGCGCGCGTCAGTCGCGCCTCTACCACTCGGGCACAACAGATCAGCCGGGTATGCAGATCGCGAAGTAATCCGATCAATAACCGATCACCAAGTGCGACTTGATACGTCGTCAAGAGGTAACAGAAGCGACGGAATCGATGATTTGAGCAACTGGGTGTAGCGCTGCCTGTACGAAGCGTTATTCTCCTCAGACGCATGCCGGAACCCACACGTCGCCACGACGGGTGAACGGTCCCGTACTGCACGTGATGGAAGCTCTGCCTCTGGGAGTCCCGTGTACCCACACGTCGGGGTTGACGCCTCGGGCCTGGCTACGCTGCGCGCAACGGTCCTCGACCACCTGCGCGGCTTCGTCCCCACCGCGTACGCCGTCCCCGCCTTCGCCGCGCCTGTACCGGCCGGTCCCTGCTATGCCCTCGCCGACGGCGGTGCCGCGGTCGGCAGACGCGGGGGCCGGGGCGGGTCCGGCACCTCGACCGCCGCCCGCCGCCCCACCGCGGACAGTGACAGCGCGCGCATGATGGACCTCGTCGAGCGCGCCCAGGCGGGCGAGGCCGAGGCCTTCGGCCGGCTGTACGACCAGTACAGCGACACCGTCTACCGCTACATCTACTACCGCGTGGGCGGAAAGGCGACGGCGGAGGACCTCACCAGCGAGACCTTCCTGCGCGCCCTGCGCCGCATCTCCACCTTCACCTGGCAGGGCCGCGACTTCGGCGCCTGGCTGGTCACGATCGCCCGCAACCTGGTCGCCGACCACTTCAAGTCGAGCCGCTTCCGGCTGGAGGTCACCACCGGCGAGATGCTCGACGCCAACGAGGTCGAGCGCAGCCCGGAGGACTCCGTCCTGGAGTCCCTCTCCAACGCCGCCCTCCTGGAGGCGGTCCGCCGCCTCAACCCCCAGCAGCAGGAGTGCGTCACCCTCCGCTTCCTGCAGGGCCTCTCGGTCGCCGAGACCGCCCGCGTGATGGGAAAGAACGAGGGCGCCATCAAGACCCTCCAATACCGGGCCGTGCGCACCCTGGCACGGCTCCTCCCCGACGACGCCCGCTGACCCCCAACTCACCGTCAGTGACTCCCCGATGACGCACTGGTCCGATCATCTTTCGCGCGTAACCCAAGTGCCGCGCCGCTCGTTGTGCGGGATGCAGGCTCCCTGTGGTCACGTCTTGTCCACTGCCACTCACTCGATCGCGTGGATGTGCTCAAGACATGCAACCTTCCGGACCCCCCGGGGAGTCGACCGTGACGACGAGAGGAGGTGCCGCCAGTGATCGCGAACGTATCGGCGCACCGGCGGGCGAACGCCTTCGCCCAGTCCCTGGAGGATCGGACGCCCCAGGGCACGGCGGCCGAGCAGACCGACGCGGCGGCCCAACAGGCCGAGCCGACGCGGCTGTTGGCCCTGGCGACCGGCCTCGGCGAACTGCCGAAGCCGGAAATGGACCCCGAGGTCAAGGTGGTGCAGCGAGCCCAGCTCGTGGCCGCCATGGAAGCGATGCTCGCGGAAGGGGGTGCGTCCGCGGGACCTACGGTGCCGGAGCAGCGGACCGCCGGCGCTCGGGGTGCCCACCGGGCCTCCCCGCTGCGGAAGTTGCGCCCCCGCTCCCGCTGGTCGAAGGGGCTCGCGGCCGGCGGCCTCACCGTCGGTGTGGCCGCGGGCGCCTTCAGCGGAGTGGCCGCTGCCAGTTCCGACGCCCTTCCCGGTGACTCCCTCTACCCGCTGAAGCGGGGCATGGAGGACATCAAGCTGGGAATGGCGGACGACGACGCGGACCGCGGCGGGATTTATCTCAACCAGGCGTCCACCCGGCTCAGCGAGGCCCGCAGGCTCATGGAGCGGGACCGCTCCGGTTCCCTCGACCACGAACACCTGGGCGAGATCCGGCGCGCGCTCAACGGAATGCAGCACGACGCCTCCGAGGGCCACCGGCTGCTCCGCCAGGCGTATCAGCGCGACGGGGCCCTCGGCCCGATCGCCACGCTGAACTCTTTCGCCGAGGCGCACCGCACGACCTGGGCAGGGCTGCGCGACCGGCTGCCGGTGCAGCTGGCCGACGTCGGCAACAAGGTGACGTCGGTCTTCGACGCCATAGACCAAGAGGTCGACCCGCTGCGGTCCCAGCTTCCGGTCCTCCCGGAGAAGACCGCCGGCGGTGGTACGGGCAGCCCCGGCGCCACCCAGGACACGTCCGGCAGCCGTACGGGACGACAGTCCCCGTCCGCTCCGGCCGGCCCGTCCGCCGAAGGGACCCAGCCCGGCCCCTCCGGCTCGGGGTCCGGTTCGAGCGGCCCGGCGGACGACGGACTGCTCGGCGGCGACACGGGCGGCCTGCTCGACCAGCCCGCCCCGGGCACGCCGGCGGTCCCCACAGATCAGGAGCCGCTGCCCCCGGCGCCGGACGTCACGATCCCGCCGGTACTGCCCGGGCTCATCGGCGGCCTCGGCATCGACGGCGAGGACGTCAAGGACTGACGCGAAGTGGGGTGCCCTCCCGCCCGGGAGAGCACCCCACTTCGTCAGGCCTGTCAGAAGAAGACCGACCGCCGCTGCACCAGCAGCTTGTAGAGCGTGTGCTGGATCTGTTCGCGGACCTGGTCCGTCAGGTTGAACATCAGCATCGGGTCCTCCGCCGCCTCCGGCGGATAGCCGTCCGTCGGGATCGGCTCGCCGAACTGGATCGTCCACTTCGTCGGCAGCGGCACCGCCCCCAGCGGCCCCAGCCACGGGAAGGTCGGCGTCAGCGGGAAGTACGGGACACCGAGCAGCCGCGCCAGTGTCTTGGCGTTGCCGAGCATCGGGTAGATCTCCTCCGCGCCGACGATCGAACACGGCACGATCGGCACCCCGGCCCGCAGCGCCGTCGAGACGAAACCGCCGCGCCCGAAGCGCTGGAGCTTGTAGCGCTCGCTGAACGGCTTTCCGATGCCCTTGAAGCCCTCAGGCATCACCCCGACGACCTCACCGCGCGTCAGCAGCCGCTCCGCGTCCTCCGCGCACGCCAGCGTGTGCCCGGCCTTGCGCGCCAGCTCGTTGACCACCGGCAGCATGAAGACCAGATCCGCCGCGAGCAGCCGCAGATGACGGCCCGCCGGATGGTTGTCGTGGACGGCGACCTGCATCATCAGCCCGTCCAGCGGCAGCGTCCCCGAGTGGTTGGCCACCACCAGCGCCCCGCCCTTGGACGGGATGTTCTCGATCCCCTTCACCTCGACCCGGAAGTACGTGTCGTACAGGGGCCGCAGCAGTGACATCAGGACCTGGTCGGTGAGCTCCTTGTCGTAGCCGAACTCGTCGACCTCGTAGTCGCCCGTGACACGCCGCCGCAGGAACGCCAGGCCCCCGGCGAGCCGCTTCTCCCAGCCGCTGCCCACAGCGGGCCCCTGGGCCCCCGTGGCGGGCTGCGACGCGTCCTGGAGGGCCGGCTCGGCGCTCTGCTGGCCCGGCAGCGGGCTCACCGGCGCGACGGGATCGCCCTTGCGCCTGCCGCCCGCCCCGGGCCGTCGGCGCGAGGAACGCGGCGCACCCGCGCGCGACCTGTCGTCGTCGAACGGAATGACCTTGGCGTCCGCCATCGTGCCCGCGCTCCTTATTCGGCGCTCTGTGTGCTCTGGGTGGTGTGGGTTCCCCGCCCGGCGACGGTCGGACGGGAGGCGGCCGTACGGCGGGTGACCAGCGGCGAGGCCGCGATCCGGTCGACCGTGGCCGCCAGGGCCTCCGGCGGCAGCAGGCCCGGCCCGCGGCTGCGCGCGAAGTCCGCGAAGGTCTCCGCGGTCGTGTACGAGGGGGTGAAGCCGAGGGTCTCGCGCATCTGCACCGTGCTGACCACGCGGCCGTGGGTGAGGAGACGGATCTGCTCGGGCGAGAAGTCCGTCATCCCGACCGTCCGCAGCGCCGAACCGACCCAGGTGACCGCCGGCAGCAGAAGCGGCACGGTCGGCCGCCCCAGCCGCCGCGAGCACTGCGAGAGCAGCAGCACACCGTCACCGGCGATGTTGAAGGTGCCGCTGTTGAGCGTGGCGCGGCGCGGCTCGTGCGCGGCGAGCCGCAGGACGTCGATGACGTCGTCCTCGTGGACGAACTGGAGCCGAGGGTCGTAGCCGAACACTGTCGGCATGACCGGCAGTGAGAAGTAGTCGGCGAGCGGGGAGTCCGCGCACGGCCCGAGGATGTTCGCGAAGCGCAGCACGCACACCGCGACGTCCGGCCGGCGCCGGGCGAAGCCCCGGACGTACCCCTCGACCTCGACGGCGTCCTTGGCGAACCCGCCGCTCGGCAGCGACTTGGGCGGGGTGGTCTCGGTGAAGACGGCCGGGTCGCGGGGCGCGGAGCCGTAGACGCTCGTGCTGGACTTCACCACCAGCCGCTTGATGCCCGGACACTTCTGGCAGGCACCGAGCAGCTGCATGGTGCCGATGACGTTGGTCTCCTTGACCACGGCGCGGCCGCCGGCGCCGAGCGGGGTGCCGGTGACGTCCATGTGGACGACGGTGTCGACGTCGTACTGGGCGAGGACCTTGGCGATGGTGGGCTGGCGGATGTCCGCGCGGACGAAATCGGCGCCGCCGAGATGGTGCTCGGGCGTCACGGCGTCCACGCCGATGACCCGGTCGACCTCCGGATCCCGAATGATGCGCCGTACGAACCGGCCGCCGAGCGTACGGGCCACTCCGGTGACGAGCACGACTTTGCCCAAGATCAGCGCCTTCCCTTCGGTCCCGTAAGGGTCACCGTAGCGGGTGGATGTTGCGCTGACATGACTGCGCGGCCCTCTTGGCGGGAGTTTGCGCCCCTTGGCCGCCATGGGCCCTAGGCCGGGGGCGGGATCTCCGACGACGGGTCAGGGGTTCCGGAAATGCGCCACGGGCCCCCCACCGGATGGTGGGAGGCCCGTGAATGCCACACGTGCAGCTGTCGCCTACTTCTTGTTGCGACGCTGAACGCGGGTGCGCTTGAGCAGCTTGCGGTGCTTCTTCTTGGCCATCCGCTTACGCCGCTTCTTGATAACAGAGCCCACGACTACCCTCGCTCACTTCTCGGAACACCCCCGCATCAGCGGGGATCTCGGTGCGGGGCGTCTGGGCCCACACGACCTACGTCGGCCTAGCCTACCGGGCCGAGCGCCGAGCTTGTAATCCGAGGGGGAGAAGGGGCTCGCCGGCTATGCGGTCTCCACCCCCACAAAGGACTCTCGGAGGTACTCGTGCACCGCTTGCTCCGGGACCCGGAAGGACCTGCCCACCCTGATCGCCGGCAGATGACCACTGTGCACCAATCGGTACACGGTCATCTTCGACACGCGCATCACCGAGGCGACTTCCGCCACGGTCAGGAACTTGACCTCGTTAAGAGGCCTCTCGCCAGCAGCCATGACCCACCTGTACCTTCCGCACACGACGCCCACCGGCTTCCCCTCCGGTGACTCTTCGTCGCTGTGCGCTCACGCTCCAGACTAGGGGCGGGTGGTACGAGTGGGGAAGAGGAGCAGCCATCGGCCGTTTACTGTGACAGACACGCTCGATTGAGTACATAGCGAGTAAGCGGTCGGTAGTAATCAGACCGCACAGCGTCATCAAGCGGAACGGCGACGGACACCCGCCCCTCCGCCTCCCCGACGAACAGCGCCGGATCGTCCGTATCGGCGACGCCGATGGCCTCAATACCCAGCTGACCTGCCCCGCAGACCCAGCCATGGTCCCCGACGACCAGCTCCGGCAGCGGCCAGCCGCCGTCCAGGACACCCTCCAGCGCAGTCCTAACCGGCAGCGGTGAGTGGGTGTGCGCCCCGGTCTCGCGCCGGGCGCTCGGAGGGCCGGGTTCCCGGACGAGTGCGACTCCCCGTACGTAGTCGAGGTTGTACGTGCGTAGGCCGAACCGGGTCGTTATGTCGACACATCTCCCCTGCGCGGGTGTGAGAACAAGACATCCTGCCGCCGACAAAGCGTCTGCAAGATCGGCGTAGAAACCGAGCAGCCGGTGTGGGTGCCCGGTCCCGAACAGCACCGGTCCACGCCGCGCGGCCACCTCGGCCAGCCGGTCCGCGAACGCGTCGAGCCCGCTCAACGTCCGCTCGGGGTCGATGACATCCGGCCCGGAGACGTGCCCCGGGTCGTCCGAGACCCCGCACTTGTCGGCCATCAGGGCCATCACGTCCCGCTCGCCCCACCCCCACTCGGGGTCGAGCCCGAGCGTCACCCGCGGATCGCGTGCGGCGAAGAGCCGGTAGCTCCGCAGGCTCTCCTCCCGCGAGGTGGCGACGGTCCCGGCCAGCCTGGCCGCCAGCAAGTGCGCGCGCAGCGCCCCGGTGCTCAACACCCTCCGATGCTGCCGCAGCAGGGAGGGTGGTGGGCCGGAACCCGCGCCGGACCGCACAGTTGGCGTAATGCCACCGGCCCGGCCGCTCCGGGCCTCCCGGCGGCCTTGCACGGCCCTCCCCGGCGGGGCCCCGCCTCGCCGCACGTGGCCCCACCGGGTTGTGCGCGACAGGCTTACGGCAGGAGCCCGCGCAGCGGGAACGCCGCCCGGCGGGTCGCCAGAACCGCCTGGTCCAGGCGGTCGGCCGGATCGTAGCCCGCCTCCCACTCCCGCCAGGTCACCGGCCACCTCCCGTCCGTCATCCGCCGCGGCGCCGGCTGCCGCGTCCGCGCGTACACCTCGTCCCGCCAGGACTCCGGGATCATGGACGCCGGCTCCACCTGCCGGTGCCCCGCGATCCCCACCAGATGCGTCCACGACCGCGGTACGACGTCCACCACCGCGTACCCGCCCCCGCCCAGCGCAACCCACCGCCCGTCGGCGTACTCGTGGGCGAGCGAGTGGCAGGCCAGCTGCACCGCGCGCTGCGCGTCCAGCGACACCGCCAGATGCGCCAGCGGGTCCTCGAAGTGGGTGTCGGCGCCGTGCTGGGTCACCAGCACCTGGGGCCGGAAGTCGGCGAGCAGCTCGGGGACGACGGCGTGGAAGGCCCGCAGCCAGCCCGCGTCGCCGGTCCCGGCCGGCAGCGCCACGTTCACCGCGCCGCCCTCGGCCGCCCCGGCCGCCCCGGTCTCCTCCGGCCAGCCCGTCTGCGGGAACAGCGTCCTCGGGTGCTCGTGCAGCGAGACCGTGAGGACCCTGGGGTCCTCCCAGAACGCCGCCTGCACCCCGTCGCCGTGGTGGACGTCCACGTCCACGTACGCGACCCGCTCCGCCCCCAGCTCCAGGAGCCGCGCGATCGCGATCGCCGCGTCGTTGTAGATGCAGAACCCCGACGCCGACCCGGGCATGGCGTGGTGCAGCCCGCCCGCGAAGTTCACCGCGTGCTGGGTCTCGCCGCGCCAGACGGCCTCCGCGGCCCCGACCGACTGCCCGGCGATCAGCGCGGACACCTCGTGCATCCCCGCGAACGCCGGATCGTCGACCGTCCCCAGCCCGTACTCCTGCTGAGCCGCCGCCGGGTCCGCCGAGGCGGCCTTCACGGCGTCGACGTAGTCCTCACGGTGCACGAGCCGGAGCGTGGAGTCCCCGGCCGGCTTGGCCGCCACTACCTCGACGGCCCGATTGAGCTCGTAGGCTCGTACGAGCCCCATGGTCAGCGCGAGCCTGACCGGGTCCATGGGGTGGCTGGAACCGAAGTCGTACCCCGTGACAGCTTCATCCCACATCAACAGTGCGCGGCCGCTCATGCCCGCCACCGTATCGGGCCGACCGAAAGCCGAACGACGTGGCGTACACCACGGTCACCAGCACCAATACCATCGGTACGAGCATCGCCCCGCGGTAGCTCCAGGCGTCCCCGAGCGCCCCGACGAGCGGCGACCCGATCAGGAAGCCGACGTAGTTGAAGACGTTCAGCCGCGCCACGGCCGCGTCACTGGCGTCCGGAAAGAGCCGTCCGGCCGCCGCGAAGGTCTGCGGCACGAGCACACTGAGCCCCAGACCCAGCAGGGTGAACCCGGCCATCCCCACCCAGGCACCCGGCGCAAGGGCCACGACCGCGAACCCCACCGCCGCCAGCGCGGACCCGCCGCGCACGACGGCCGCGGCACCCAGCCGCCGTACGCCGAAGTCCCCGACGGCCCGCCCGAGCAGCGTGGTCACCATGTACGCGTTGTAGGGGACGGTCGCCAGCTCCTCCGAGCTGCCGAGCACGTCCTGCAGATACTTCGCGCTCCAGTTGGCGACGGTGGAGTCCCCTATGTACGCGAAGGTCATGACGAGACAGAGCGGCAGCAGCAGCTTGAACGACACCGCGGCCGGGCCTTGAGGATTCTGCCCGTGCTGCTTGTGCGTGGCGGGCGGAAGTGAGCCGTCCACGTACCAGCGGCTCGCCGCCAGCACGGCGGGGACGAGGACGGCGACGACGGGCAGATAGGACACGAACAGCGCCAGATCCCAGTGCGCCCCGGCCCACGCGAGGGACGCCCCGGCGATCCCGCCCAAGCTGTAGGCGGCGTGGAAGCCGAGCATGATGCTGCGCCCGTACGACCGTTGGAGGCTCACCCCCAGCATGTTCATGGCGGCGTCCAGGGCACCGACGGCCAGACCGAAGAGGCCGAGCGCCACGGCGACCTGCCAGATCTCGGTGCCGGCCCCGACGCCGAGCAGCGCGAGCAGCACCAGCGGCTGAGCCCACCGTAGGACCGCACTGGGCGCGATCCGCCGCACGACCTTCCCGGTGAGTACGCTCGCCACGCCGGCCAGGATCGGCACGGCGGCGAGGAAGACGGGCAGCAGCGCATCGGATATCCCGTACCGGTCCTGAATGGCGGGGATACGCGTCACGAGCAGCGCGAAGGTCACCCCTTGCACGAAGAAGCTGCCCGCCAGGGCGCCTCGCCCCCGCCGCAGCCGCGCGTCTGTCATGCCCACCGTCATGGCGGCACAGCGTAAGCCGCTCCTCTACCCATGGGTAGGCGGATCACACGGTCAATCGCGTGCGGCGAGCAGGTCGAGGAGATCCGCCATCTCGGTGAAGTGGCCGCGTACGCCGGGGAGTCGGTCGACCGGGGTCATCGCCGTGAAGCCGTACACATCCATTCCGGCGGCGATCGCGGCCTGCACTCCCAGCCGGCTGTCCTCGACGACGACACACCGTTCGGGGGCCACGCCCATACGGGCGGCCGCGTGCAGGAAGAGATCCGGCGCGGGCTTTCCCCGTCCGACGTCCTCGGCGCTGAAGATGTTCTCGTCCCGGAACCACCGGTCGAGCCCGGTCTTTCGGTGCCCCACCCGGATCCGCTCGTGGCTGCCGGAGGACGCCACGCAGTACGGCACCGCGTCGGCCAGGAGCTTGTCGAGTACGTCGGTCACGCCTGGCACGGTCTCCAGCTCACGCTCGAACGCGGCGAAGGTGCGGGCGTGCAGGATGGAGTCGAAGTCGGCCGGCAGCCGCTGCCCGGTCCGCTCCCCGATCAGATCGTGCACCCGGTGCACCGCGGCGCCCATGTAGTCACGGAGGGAATCCTCGTACGTGGTGGGGTGCCCGAGCTCGGTCAGATACCCGGCGAGGATGGCATTGGCGAGCGGCTCACTGTCGACGAGGACACCGTCGTTGTCGAAGATGACCAGTTCATAGCGCATTCGGCCACCCTAGAGCCGGATTTTGGATATGGGTGGTGAAATTGGTGATGAAATTGGTGGTGAACGCAGAAAAGCCCCGCACCATAAGGTGCGGGGCTTTCCCACAATGATTGTTCGGCGGCGTCCTACTCTCCCACAGGGTCCCCC
>NZ_BMQQ01000007.1:205956-249504 GCF_014648195.1 Streptomyces purpureus | reverse complement strand
AGCTCCCCAGCCCTCATACAACCAGCGAACTACCGAACACCCAATGTGACAAGACCCGCTAACAAAGCACTACTAGGTGGCACCCGGATTTCCTCAGGCGGGCAGGGAGTTAGGGGTGGGGACTCTCCGGGCGAGGCCGGGGGGGCGAAGTGCCGCCGTAGGGCAGCCCGTCGGCCTGATGCAGTACGACGTCGGGTGCGAAGAAGGGAGCGGGTAGCGCGAAGGGGGCCGCGCCCGGGCCGCCTGCCGACAAGTACTCCGCTTCAGCTGCGTACATGCCGGTGAGGACGGCCGTCGACGAATCCGACGTAGGAGAAGTGGTCATTCCGCCAGGATGTCCAGCCGTGGCGTGGCGCACCAGCGGCATTCGGACGTCGACCTGTTGCCAGGCCCGACCGGCCCCGGTCCGCGCCCACCGTGGGCGTCGACGGGCACGGGCAGGTGAGGCCGGCGGGCCGCCGTCACTCCGCTCCCGCCGTGTTCGGACCGCGCCGGCTCCGTCCGGTACGTCGTCATTCCACCCGTCCGCGGGCCAGGTCCAGCTTGATTCCCGACAGCGCCTCCGGCGTCGCGATTCCCGGCAGCAGATAGCGCCACATCCGCAGAACCCGGTCCGGCAAATCCGTCCGGCCCGAGGTCAGCTGTGAATGCAACTGCGTTCCCGTACACGCGCCCACGACGAATTCCGCGACCTCCCCCGCGTCAACGGAATCGAGGAGATCTCCCGCCGCGCGCGCCTCGGTCAGGCACTCCTCCATGATGCCCGCCCATTCGCGGAACGAGGTGTCGTCCTGCAGGCCGAAGGCCCCTTGCTCCACGGCCAGCCGTACGCCCGCCCGCAGCAACGGGTCGCGTTGGAGCCGCCAGCACCACACCAGCGTGATGTCCACCAATCGTTGCAGACCCCCGGAAGAAAGCCGCGGAACAATGGTCGACGGCTGCGCCCGCATGACCGCGAGTGCGATTCCTTCCTTCGACTTGAAATGGAAATACAGCGCGCCGGTCGTCGAACCGGCCCGCTCCGCGATCTTCGTAATGCTGGCACCCGCGAAGCCGTACTCGTCGAACACCTCTGCGGCCGCCTGGAGAATCGCTTCCCGCGTCCGTACCGCGCGCTCCTGCTGCACCCGCTCCGCCCTCGTCACCGCCACCACCTGATCCCCTCAGTCAACACAGACGCTCAGACCTCACCAACCACACACGCATCGTTCACCTTCCCCCGCAACCAGCCCCCACCCCGCCCCGTGACACGCCCACCCGTACCCCCTCGACAAACAAAAAGAACACTCTCTATTTTATGCAGGCGGCCGACGATCGATCCGTCCGGCGTCCGCCGCGGCACGCCCCCTCAACCATCCATGAGAGGAAGGCACCCCATGACGTTAACCACGCACGAGCCCGCACCCAGCACCACCAGCATGTCGATGCCCGTCGGTGGCCCCAACGCCGATCACGGCACCGAGGGCCGTACGCACATACCCACGGCCACGTCCATATCCGACGGCCTGATACCCGCCGGCCCCACGACCCCCCTCACCCACACCGTGCCCCGGGAGTACGTCCACCGGCTCGCGCACTCCGAGGTGTTCCTCACCTCGATCCGTACGACGGCGCCCGACACTTACGCCCTCACGGCTCAGTGGCCTCGCCAGCACACCTTCTACTCCACGTACCCCCACCATCACGACCCCCTCATCCTCTGCGAAACGCTGCGGCAGTCCCTCCCCCTCATTGCCCACACCGCCTATGACCTGCCCCTGTCCCACAAGCTCGGCTGGGAACACCTCCACTACACCCTCAACCCCGACGCCCTCCTGAAGAGCAACACCCCGGCCGACATCCACATTTCTGCCGTCTGCACCGACATCAAGCGCCGTCGCGGTCAACTCATCTCCCTGACCATCCACTTCACGATCACTCACAACGGTGTGCACCTTGCCACAGCTCACACGCGGTACCACTGCCACCACCCGAGCCTCTACACCCGCCTGCGTCAGGGCCGTACCAACCCCACCCAGACGACCCTCACCGCCCCACCGCCCACCCCTCCGATCAACCCGCGGATCATCCACCGCACCCTGCCCCAGGACGTCACGCTCACCGCAACCCCCCAGCCCCATCAGCATCAACTCCGTATCGACCCGACCCACCCGATCCTCTTCGACCACCCTCTCGACCACGCGCCGGGGATGCTGCTGATCGAGGCCACCCGTCAGGCCACGCAGACCCATCACATCCACCCCCAGCTCCCCACGTCCCTCACGATCAACTTCCACCGCTATGTCGAGTACGACTCCCCCACGATCATCACCACCCACTCCACACCGGATGACCTCACCAGCCCTCTCGATCCCCGCACACACACCACGACCCTCACCGCGACACAGAACGACGCCACCGCATACAGCGCCGTCCTCACCACCCAGACGCTGCTGGAGGGTTGAGCGTCCGCAAACGCGGGAAGCCGGCCGCCCCATAGCAGGGCGGCCGGCGGCGAAGAGCGGGAAGGAAGACCGGGTCGTCTCAGTGGGCCTGGGCCGTCTGCTGCGCCGTCTCCAGCACCGTCGTCACGAAGGCGCGCAGCAGGGCGTTGTCGGCGGCCGACGGCCAGGTCAGGCCGTACTCGATGGGCGGGGCGTCATGGAAGGGGACGTACGTGATGCCGGGGCGCGGGTGGTAGCGGGCGCCGCCGGCCGCGCCCGGGGAGACTCCGCGGCCCGCCCCGACATGGGAGAGGACCTCCTGCCAGGAGGCGGCGGCCGGGCCCTTCGCGATGGCACGGCCCGACGGCGTACGCCGGGGGTAGTGGGCGTCGAGCCAGTAGCGCGGGGCGGAGCCCGTGGGGGTCACCATCGGGACGCCGGCGAGGTCTTCGAGCCCGACCGAGCCGCGGCGGGCGAGCGGGTGGTCGGCGGGGACGAGGAGGACGCGGGGTTCGCGGTAGAGGACGGGGCCGGTGGTGAGCCCGGGTTCGCGTACGGGGAAGGCGGTGAGATGGAGATCGAGCTCGCCCTCGTGGAGGGGGCGGAGGCCGCTGTCGAGCTGGACCTCCTGGATGCGGACCTCGGCCGAGGGGTGGTCGGCGGCGAACGCGTCGGCGGCGCGCGCCATCAGCTCTCCGCCCCATGGCGTGGCGAAGCCGAGGCTCAGTGTGCCCTTCACGCTCCGCCCCGCCGCGGTGGCGCGTTCGAGAGCCGCGAGGATCTGGCGGTGCGCGGGCAGCAGGTCGTCGCGCAGGAGCGTGCCCACGGCGGTCAGCCGGACGGTGCGGCTGGTGCGGGTGAACAGGGGCGTGCCGAAACGGCGTTCCAGCTTCTTGACGGTCTGGCTGACACGGCCGGTGGTGACGCCGAGGCGTTCGGCGGTCCGGCCGAAGTGGAGTTCCTCGGCGAGGGTGAGGAACGCCTCCAGTTCGATCCGTTCCAGCATGTCTCTCCGTTCGACGGCAGCTCGGCGCACCCTCATCGTTGAGCGTGACTAAACGACCGTTCCATTGTCGCGCCTTGATGGAGCGGGTCGCCGCGCGGAGGCTGGTGGATGTCCCTCTCCCCGGTCTCCCGGGCCCTTTTCTCCCCCGGAGGAAGCTCCCTCGTGTCCGCTCCCCGCACCCCCGTGCCGGTCCTGGTGCTGGCCGTCGCCGGTGCCGTGACCGTCGGCAACCTCTACTTCCCCCAGCCGCTCCTGGAGGCCGTGGCCCGCGGCATGGACGTGTCCGCGAACACGGCCGGGTTCATCGCGTCGTCGGCGCAGATCGGCTACGCCCTCGGCATCCTGCTGCTCGTCCCCCTCGCCGACACCGTGAACCTTCGGCGTCTGACCACCGTCCTGCTGGCGCTCACGTGCGCCGGTCTGCTGGTGGCGGCGGCCGCGCCGAACGCACTCACGCTGGCCGTGGCAACCCTCGCCCTGTCCACGACGACGGTCCTTCCGCAGGTGCTCACGCCCGTCGGGGCCGCGCTGGCGGGGCCGGGGCGGCGGGGTCAGGTCGTCGGGCTGATCGGGCTCGGTCTGACCCTCGGGTCGACCGCGTCCCGTTCCGTCTCGGGCGCGCTCTTCGGCCTCAGCGGGAGCTGGCGTACGGCCTATGTGGTGGCCGCGGTGGCGACGGCCGCTCTGCTGTTCGTGCTGCCGCGCCGGCTGCCTCGCCACGCCGGCCGGCGTGGCGCCCGGCTCCCGTACGGCCGACTGCTCGGCACGCTGCCCCGGCTCCTGGCCGCTCACCGTGAGGTGCGGCTCGCGGCTGCGGGCGGAGCGGCCGTCTTCGCCGCGTTCAGCGTCTTCTGGGCGACGCTCCCCTTCCATCTGGCGGCGCCGCCGCTGGAGCTCGGGGCGGCCTTCGCCGGTCTCTTCGGTCTGCTGACGCTCCCCGGGGCGCTGCTGTCGGCGGGGGCCGGACGGTTCACCGACCGGTACGGGCCGCGCGTGGTGTGCGGCTGGTCGCTCGGCTGCGTCGCGGTGGCGTTCGTCGTGCTCGGGGCGTGGGGGGACTCGGCCGTCGCGCTCGCCCTCGGCGCCAATCTGCTGGTCCTGGGCACGAGCGGCAGTCAAGTCGCCAACCAGGCCCGGGTGTTCGCGCTCGGCGACGCCATCGCCGCCCGTGTGAACACCCTCTTCATGCTGGCGTCGTTCGGCGGCGGCGCGCTGGGCACGCTGACGGCGACCTGGCTGTACGGGGCGTACGGCTGGTCGGCGACGGTCCTGACCGCCGGGGCGTTCGTGGCCGTGGCCTTCGCGGTGGTCGCGGCGGCGGGGGTACGGGGCGGGGTGGCTCCGGGCGGAACGGGCGACGGCACGGAGACGGACGTGAACCGCTCAGGTGGCGCCGGCTCCGGCACCGGTGTCGGTGCCGGTCACATTCCCGGGGCGAGGCCCGGCATATGACGTAGCGTCATGCCCGTACAGACGAATCGATCTTGTTGATTCCGGCCTCGCTCGTCGTACTGTTCGACCGTGAACGGTTTCGACGATCGGTTTCTCACCCGCAACGGTCTGGTCGCGCAGCGCCTCGCCGCCCTGCTCCTGCTCCACGAGCCGGGCGTGCGGCTGCCGCGCGTCCGTGACTTCGCGGTGACGCTCGGCGTGGGCAACGGAACCGCTCAGGCGGCGCTTCGGCTGCTGGAGGAAACGGGCGCGATCGGGACCACTGCGCGGGGACACCTCGGCACGTTCCTGATCCGCTCGGACCGGGCCGCCCTGTGGCGGCTCTCGGGCCTCGGCACGCTGCTCGCGGCGATGCCGCTGCCGTACTCGCGGCGGTACGAGGGGCTGGCGACCGGACTGCGGGCGGCGTTCGACCGGGCGGGCACGCCGTTCGCCATCACGTTCATGCGCGGCGCCACGGCGCGCGTGCGGGCGCTGCTCGACGGCAAGGCCGATCTGGTCGTGCTCTCCCGGCTCGCCGCCGACCGCTATCTCGCCGAGCATCCGGTCGAGCTGGTCGCCGACCTCGGCCCCGGCACCTACGTCGGCGCGCACGGGGTGCTCGTGCGCCAAGGCGCCGATCTCGGCGCGCCGGGGCTGCGGGTGGCGGTGGACCGTACCTCCGAGGACCAGTGCCTGCTCGCCGAGCGGGCGTTCGCCGGGCGTACGGACATCGAGTGGGTGGAGGGGTCGTACATGCAACTGGGCGGCCTCTTCGCCCAGAAGCGGGCGGACGCCACCGTCTGGAACCTCGACGAGCCGAAGGGGTGGCTCGGCGCGGCCGTGGACGTCCATCCCTTCGGGGACGCCATCACCCAGGAGCTTGCGGCGCACAATTCGAGTGCGGCCGTGATCGGGCGCCGTGACTGCCCCCACGCCCTGGCGGCTGTGCGGGCCGCGCTCGACCTCCGTACGGTCACCGCGCTGCAGGACGAGGTGGTGCGGGGCGAACGCATCCCCTCCTACTGAAGTTCCCTCCTCCTGACGTCCTACAGACCACTGATGCCCTTCAGACCACCGCCGCCCCAGGAGGGAACCCGTGGACGATCAGCTAGCCCTGCGTATCCGGCTCTTCCGTGAGAGCGGGCAGGTCCGGCCCGAGGTGGCCGACTTCGTCGCCGCCGAGCTGGACCTGCTGTCCGCCGCCGGGCGGACCGTGACGGAAGCGTCCGCCGGCATGCTCACCAGTCATCTGATGGGGGCGCTCACACGACTCCTGGACGGCGCGTCCGTCGAGGAGCGCGACACGGACGCGCTCATCGGCGCCGAGCTCACCGACCATCCGGAGGCCGTGGCCCTCGCCCGGGCCGTCTCCCACCGCGCCGAGCGGGCGCTCGGCGCGCCGCTCCCCGACTCCGAGATCCACTTCCTCGGTCTGCACCTGGCCGTCATCGGCCGACCCGGTGCGTGACCACCAAGAGCACCAAGAGCACCAGCACAGCAACCACGCGGGAAAGAAGGAAACAGCATGGCGAAGATCCTCACCGGCGGTGTCGCCAAGGCCGAGACGGCGGACGCGGTCCGAAGACTCGCCCTGGACGGCGTGGAGGTCACGGTCTCCTCCGACCTCGACGCCGCGACCCGGCTGCGCGCGGGCCTGGCCGACTACTACTTCGGCACCTGCCACACCGGCGCCGGTGCCTCCCTCGGCGTACTGGTCGGCCTCGTCGGGCAGGCGGCCTGCCACACCTTCGGGCGTTCGGTGCCCGACCGGGCCACCGTGGAGAGCCTGCTCGACCAGGGCAAGAAGGTCTTCGGTTTCTCCCTGGACCAGATCGACACGGTCGTGCCGCTGCTCGCGGACGCCGTCGCGGCGCGCGGCTGACCACCCGACGGGCCGCCACCCGTGAGTGCTCCGCTTGCCGCCGGGCTCGCCCTGAGCCCGCCGCAACAGCTCGGTGTCATCGCGCTGTGCGCGCTGACCGCGTTCGTGTCCCACCGCGCCCTGGCGGTCTTCAACGACGGTGTCAGGCCGTTCCTTCTCGACTTCGTCCAGGGCCGCGCCGAGCGCGGCCCGGTCACCGCCGTGTCCTTCGGGCTCTCCGCCGGGTTCGTGTTCGGTCTGGGCGCGCCGATGGCGCTGTCCACCGGCGTCCTCAACCCGTGGCTGCTGTTCCTGCCCACCGACGTCCTCGGGCTGCTCTCGCCGCGGCGATGGCTGGCACCGGTCCTGGGCGGCGCCTGGGGCGCGGTGGTCGTGTTCGGCCTGGACGGTGCCAACGAGGTGGCGCACCAGCTGCCCGTGGACATCCTCACGCCCCTCCAGCAGATGTCGACGCCGATCCTCCATCTCTTCACGCTCTTCCCGGTGCTGGCCGTCGCCCGGCAGTTCGGACGGCGGTGGGGGTGCGTGGCGGCGGTCACGGAACTCGCCCTCGTCGTCGCAACCATGAAGCTCTGGCCGGGCGTGTTCGCGGGCGCCCCCGCCCTGGCCGCCGGAGTGCTGCTGCTGATCGGCCTGGCGGTCGCCCGGGACATGAAGGACCGCCGGGCTCCAGCGGCCCCCGGCGGGGGTCAGGGCGGCGCTGACGACGCGGTGGCGTCGCTGTTCAGCGCGGGCGCGGCGCGGCTGCGCCGACATCTGCCGCTGTTCATGGTGCTCGGCGCCGGGATCTGTGTGCTCGCGCAGACGCACGCCTTCGGCGGCGGGGAGGCGACCAGTTTCCTCATCGCCAAGGGGCAGTACGCGGAGGCCGCGCAGGTCGACCTGTACCGGGCGTTCGGATTCCTGCCGCTGATCGCGACGACGGCGCTGGCCTCGGGCGCGTACGGGGTGGTGGGCTTCACCCTGGTGTATCCGCTTGGCTATCTGCTGCCGAACCCGTACCTCGCGGCGGTGGCCGGTGCGCTGGTGTTCGCGGCCGAGATCCTGGCGCTGTCCGCGATCGGCCGGGTCCTGGGCCGGCTGTCCAGTGTCCGCGACTCCTCGGAGCATCTGCGCGCCGCGATCGGCGACACGCTCCATCTGGCGATCCTCTTCGGCTCCCTGATGGCCGCCCATGCCATGGGCGGCGGGCTCGGCATCCTGCTGGTCGGCGGGCTGTACCTGCTGAACGAGACGATGGGGCGGCCGGTCGTACGGATGGCCGCGGCGCCCGCCGCGGTGGTGGCCGGAGGTGTCGCGCTCAACGTGCTGAACTGGCTCGACCTGTTCACTCCGGTCAAGGGCTGAGGCCATGCGTACGGCCCTGCCTCCGACCGTCCGTCCTGCCGTGCGCACGGTCACCGGCCCGCTCGATCCGTACACGGTACGGGGGCCGGTCCTCGCCCATGAGCATCTGGTGCTCGACCTGGACCGGCACGGCGACCGGGCCGCCGTACTCGACCCCCAGCTCCACGCCCCGGCGGTGACCGGTGAACTCACAGCACTGCGCGAGGGGTTCGGGCTGGCACTCGTCGTGGAGCTGACCTGCCGGGGTATGGGCCGCGACGCGCGCGCCCTGGCCCGGATCTCGCGGGACTCCGCGGTCGCGGTGGTCGCGGGCACCGGCTGGTACTACGCGCCGTTCCACCCTCCCGAGGTACGGCAGGCCGGTGGAGCCGACGTGGGCGCCCTGACCGAGATCCTCGTCCACGAGATCCGTCACGGCATCGGCACGACCGGCATCCGGCCCGGTGTGCTGGGCGAGGTCGGCAGCCACGGCGACCGCCTGACCGGGGCGGAACGCCGTACGCTGCGGGCGGCCGCGCGCGCCGCCCTCGCCACCGGCCTCTCCGTCGCCACCCACGCCCAGTTGGGCCGCGGCGGCCTGGCCCAACTGGACCTGCTCACCGGCGAAGGGCTCCCGCCGCACCGGATCTGTGTGGGGCACCAGGACCTCCTGGACGATCCGGTCACCCACAAGGAACTGGCGGCGAGCGGCGCGTACGTCTCCTTCGACACCATCGGCAAGGAGAGCTACCAGAGCGACGGGGTACGGCTGAGGCTGCTGCTGGGCCTGATCGACGCGGGCCACGCCGACCGGGCCCTGCTCAGCTGCGACATCTCACGCCACGCGTATCTCCGGACCGAGGGCGGGCAGGGGTACGGGCATCTGTTCGGCTCGTTCCTGCCGCGGCTGCGGGCGGCGGGCGTCGAGGAGGAGACGATCGACCTGCTGACCCGCCGCAACCCTCTCCGCTTCCTGACCGGGGGCCACTTCAGTCCCTGAGTGCGCCCCGCCGACCGCGCACCACGGGCTCCTCGAGTGCACGGCATCCGCACTCCCGAGCTCGTCGACGCGGCGGCCCGGGCTCCACCGGCGTGGCGAGATCCCGCCCGGCACACGCCCGCCGCCCCCGGGCCCGGGCCCGGGTACGGACGCGGGGGCGAGGGAGGGGGTTTCGACGGAGGGGAGATGAGTACGGGCGCTCAGGCCCGCGGCCGCGGGGCGCGGCGACGATGGGCGCGACGCATCGTCAGAGACCCGACGGGAGCCCCTCCGTGCTGAGCCGTATCTCCTCATCCCTCGTCCCTGTGCTGGGGCAGCTCAGCGTCAGCCACGACGACGACGCGGCCGCCTTGCCGGCCGGCTGCCTCGTCGTGGCCAACCACACCTCCCTGATCGACCCTGGTGTCGTACTGGCCGCGCTGCGCCGGCTGGGTGTCGAGCCGGTCGTCCTCGCCGCCGCCGGGCTGTGGCGGATCCCCGTCTTCGGCCGGATGCTGGAGCGCGAGGGGCACATTCCGGTCCACCGCGGCACCGCGCACGCCGCCGACGCGCTGCGGGTGGCCGCGTCCGCGCTGCGCGAGGGGCGGCAGGTGCTGGTGTACGGGGAGGGGCGGCTGCCGTACCGGAAGGACGCCGCCGAGGCCGCGCCGGAGGTGTTCCGTACCGGCCCGGCGCGGCTCGCCCTGGCCACCGGCGCGCCGGTCGTGCCGCTGGGCCAGGCCGGTGCCCGCCGGATCACCTCGGGCGGCGTGCCCAAGCAGCTCGCGGGTTTCCTGACCTCTCCCGTCCGCCGCCCTCGGGTGCACGTCCATGTGGGGGCGCCGGTGTGGCTGCCCGGGGACGTCACCGCCGCCACGGCCGCCGCCCATGCGGCTGTGACCGGTGCCTGGCGGGTCGCCGCGGGCCGCCTGGGCGAGCCCGCGGCACTCGCCACGCCGACCGCGCTCGCGGCCTGATCCGGTCGCGGACGGCGTCCGGGGTCCGGTTGGCCGAGAGCCGACTGCGGGGCGTCCGGCAGGGGCAGAATGCGCGCGGGAGTTGCTGACCGAGCGGGGCGCGGGGCCGGCGAGGCCGCTGTCGCCGGGGGTGTGATGACTGGTACGGAGACCGGGCCGGCGGGGACGGCGCGGGGGGCCGCCGGGGTGGAGCCGGTGGCCGAGGTGGCGCTGTCGCTGGTGGAGGACGTGCGCTCGAAGGGGGTTCAGGCGACGGACGTCAGCGTGGGGCACATCCGCTTCCACAGCTGGCAGGTGGAGCTGGCGAAGGCGGCGGCGCACGACGAGCCCCGGCTCGACGCGTATCTCGTCCGGGCGCACTACGACGTGGACTGCGAGCCGGATGTGCCACCGCCGCTCTGGGCCGAGGTGGAGTTCGGGTTCGACGCCGGCCGCTCCGGCGGCCCGCTGGTGTCCGCGGCACTGCCGGGCGGCGTGACCGTCCCCGAACCGGCCCGTACCCATGTGCTCACCTCCCGGCTCGACTTCGCCGCGGGCGACGAGGCCGGCGACGAGCCGCTCGTACGGATTCCGTTTCCGGCCCTGGCACCCGACATCACCGTCTTCGGCGTCGGCAGTCCCGCCGTGCGCTGGCGGCACACGGGTGTGGCGGGCGGGTCGGTGCGGCTCGGCTCGCATCTGGGGTGCTTCGTGCTGCGCGTACCGGCCGGGCGGCGGGAGATCGACGTGCGCGCACGGGCCGGGTACGCGCTGTCGGACGCGGACGCGATGGGGATGACGCCGACCGCGGGCAGCGACGTGTTCACCGTTCGCCTGCCGCGGCACGGCGCCCCGGCCGCGGGCGATGCCGCCGCGACGTCCATGCGGCTGGGCTTCACCCTCGACATCGTCGGATACAGCAAGCGCGAGGTGGTGCGGGACCGGCGCGCGCTGCATGCGCGGCTCGACCGGATCGTGCGCGACGCGGTCGACGACATCGGCCACGACCTGGACGATCTGGACCGCCAGCCGACCGGCGACGGGATCCATGTGGCGCTGCCCGTCGACGCCGATCCGCTGCACGACCTGCCCGCGCTCATCGGCGCCCTGCATGCCCGCCTGACAGCCGACAACCACCGTCACACGGACCGTATCCGGCTGCGGATGGCGGCCGACTTCGGCTCGTTCCTCTGGGCGGAGCTGGGCTTCGAGGGCGATCTGGTGCTCAGCTTCAGTCGCCTGGTGGACAGCGCTCCGGTCCGCGAGGCCGTGGTGGACAACCCCCAGGCGGATCTCGTCCTGCTTGTCAGCGAGTTCGTGTACCAGCAGGCCGTACGGGCCCATCCCGTCCTGAGCACCCGGAAGTTCACCCGGGTCGAGGCACATGTGAAGGGGTATCAGGCACCGGCCTGGCTGTGCGTGCCGGGGGTGGGCGGCCTTGGATGAGGAGGAGCGGCGCGCGCTGCGTGAGGTGAGCGCGGCGCTGGCCGAGGAGCGGCCGTTCGACGACGAGCAACTGACCGAGGCCGCACGGCTGTTCCGTCAGGGGGTCGTCTCCGCGGCGGAGGCGAACGATCCGGTCCGGCCCGCGATCCTGTCCAACCTCGCGGTCGTCCTGCACATGCTGTACGGCCGCACCGGGGATCTCGCCGTGCTGGACGAGGCCGTGGAGGCGGGCCGGGAGGCGGTCGCCACCACCCCCGAGGGCGACCCGGGCCTGGCCCCGTCCCGGGCAGCCCTCACGAGCGTCCTGCACGAGCGGAGCATCGCGCAGACGGAGCGCTTCCGCCGCTCCCGCGCGGCGGAAGATCTGCTGCTCCTGGTGGCGCTGCTGCGGGAGACCTCGGCCACCGCGGAGCCCGGCCACACCGAACGTGTCGAGGTGCTGGCCAGGCTGATGCTCGCGCTGTGGTGGCTGTTCCGGCTGAGCTCCGACCGGGCGGCGCTGGACGAGTCCGCCGAGACCGGCCGGCTGCTGCTGTCCGAGGCCCCGGAGGACCACCCTCAACTGCTGCCCGCGATGGGCAATCTGGCGACGGTCCTGTCCGCCCGGCACCGGCACACCGGCAGCCTCGACGACCTGCGGGGGTCGGTGGCGATCAGCCGGTGCGCCGTGGCCGTGATCCCGCCCGAGCACCCCGAGCTCCCGAACCATCTCACCAATCTGGCGTCCCAGCTGCGCGATCTCTACCAGGCCTCCGGCGACGTCGAAGTCCTGGAGGAGAGCGTCGAGACGGCCGAGCTGGCCCTCGCTCTGCTGCCCCAGGACCGTCCGGCGCCCCTCCCCCATCTCACCAACCTCGCGGTGTCCCTGACCGCCGGGTTCGAGCGGGACTCCTCGGCGGACTCCCTGCTGCGCGCGGTCGAGCTCCACCGGGAGGTGGCGCGAAGAGCGCGGGAGATGCCCGCCGACCCGGGTCTCGCGCCGCGGCTCTCCAACCTCTGCGGGGTGCTGCTCCTCCTCGATCTGACGGTCCCCGATCCGGAAGCGGTCCGTGAGGCCGTCGGCCTCGCCCGCGAGGCGGTGGCCCTCACCCCTCCCGAGCACCCGGAGTTCCCGCTGCGCGCGGCCCAGCTCGCCTCCGCCTGGCGCCGGTGGCACGAGTCCCTCCCCGGCGGCGCGACCCACCAGGACGCGGCCCGGGAGGCCGAGGCGGCGGTCCGTACGGCCCTGGACGCTCTCGCCCACGGCCATCGGGCCGGGGCGGGTGTCCTCACCACCTTCTGCGGGATCCTGCTCGCGAACTACCGGCAGACCGGCGACCAGGCCAAGCTCGACGCGGCCGTGGAGGCAGGGCGGAAGGCGGTCGGCAGGGCGTCGGCCGACGACCCGGACCGGCCCCTGTGCGTCCTCAACCTGTCCATCGCGCTGCGCACTCTGCACGAACACACCGGGAATCCGGAGCCGCTGACGGAGGCGGTACGCATCGCCCGCACTGTCCTGGACGACGACCGGCTGCCGCCCCGCCATCCCCAGCGCGCCCCGCTGCTGATGCAGCTGAGCCTCGGTCTGCGGGCCGAGTACCAGCGCGGCGGTGAGCTGCGGGTGCTCACCGAGGCGATCAGGGCCGGACGGGCCGGTGTCGCCGCCTGCCCCTCCGACCACAGCACGTTCTTCCAGCACCAGTCCAATCTGGCCGCCGCCCTGATGCTGCTGCACCAGCGCGGTGACACGGCCTCGCCGGATGTCATCGAGGAAGCGGTCGGGGCCGCGCGGTCGGCGGTGGACGCCGTCGCGCCGACCCACCCCAGGCGCCCCGCGCTCCTCTCCCACCTGTGCATGGCGCTGATCTTCCAGTACGAGGTCACCCGCGCGCCCGGGGCGATCGCCCTCGCCGTCGGGCGCGGCCGCGAGGCCGTACGGGAATCGCCGCCAGGGCACCCGGAGCTGACCGAGCGGCTCGCCAACCTGACCACGGCGCTGCGCCTGCTGCACCGTCTCGACGGCTCGCCCGGCACGCTGGACGAGCTCGTGTCCACCGCGCGCCGCGCCGTCGCCTCCCTGCCCGCCGGCCATCCGGCCGAGGCGAGCGTCCTGGCCACGGGCGCCGCCGCGCTGCGGGCCGCGTACCGCGTGAACGGCGAGCCGGAGGTCATCGGGGAAGCCCTGGGCTACCTGGACCGCGCGACCCGCTCCCGGACGTCTCCGGTCCACGTCCGGATCAAGGCAGCGCGGTCCCACGGTCGTTACGCGATGCAGGCCGGCGACCCCGAGCGCGCGCTCGGCGCCTACGAGACCGTCGTGGACCTGCTCGGACAGCTCGCGCCCTGGCGGCTCGCGCGCGGCGACCGCGAGTTCGGCCTCGGTGAGATGAGCGGTCTGGGCAGTGAGGCGGCCGCGGCGGCGGTGGCCCTCGGGCGGCCGGAACGGGCCGTGGAACTGCTCGAACAGTCCCGTGGCGTCCTGCTGCACCAGTCCATGGACATGCGGGGCGGCCTCGACGATCTCCGGCAGGCCGCGCCCGGGCTCGCCGCCGAGTTCGACGCGCTGCGCGTCCGCAGGGACGCGGCCGACCACGCCGGTCTCGGGGAACGGCCCGTCGACGACGGCGCGTGGGAGCAGCGCGCCGCCACGGAGCGGGCCGAGCTGGACGCCGCCTGGCAGGAGCTCCTCGGCCGGATCCGGCAGGTTCACGGCTTCGCGGAGTTCCTCGGGCGACCGCGGCTGTCCGTGCTCCAGGAGCAGGCCGCCGCCGGTCCGGTGATCCTGCTGTACGCGAGCATGCACGGCGGCGGCGCGCTCGTCCTCACCGGGGACCGGGCCACGCCGGTCCGGTCGGTACGGCTGCCCGAGGTGACCGAGAGCGAGGCGATCCGCCGCGCGGAGGCACTGCTGACCGCCCGCGCTCCGGCCGGGGAGACCACGATCCCGTACGGGGAGGCCAGGCGCCGGCACCGCGTGGTGACGGAGGTGCTGGCCTGGCAGTGGGACACCGTCGCGGGGCCCGTGCTCGACGCCATCGGGCTCGCGCCGCGCCCCGACGCCGAGGACTCGAACTGGCCGCGCGTGTGGTGGTGTCCGGCCGGTGTGATGGCGTTCCTGCCGTGGCACGCCTCGGGCCACCACGGCGAGCCGGAGGCCGGCGCGGCGGTGCTGGACCGTGCCGTCTCCTCCTGGACGCCGACCGTACGGGCGCTCGCCCACACACGCCGGGCCCGGGAGGAATCCGCGGCCGGCGTCGTACGCGACGGAGCCCTCGTCGTCGACACGCCCGACGCGCCCGGACTGACCCGTGCCGCGGACGAGTCGGCCCGGGTCGGCGCGCTGCTGTCCCGTACGCCGCTGGTCTCGCTCTCCGGGCCGTCCGCCACCGGCACCGGCGTGCTGGGCGCGCTGGCGAGCCGTCCCGTGGCGCATTTCGTCTGCCACGGCGTCAGCGAGTGGGCCGACCCCGGCTCCAGCGGGCTGCTGCTCACCGACGAGGAGGATCCGCTGCGGCTGCGCAGGCTCACCGTGGATTCGGTGCGGGGGCTGAGGCTGGCCGACGCCGCGCTCGCCTATCTGTCGGCGTGCAGCACGACGGTGGGCAACCAGCTCCTCGCGGACGAGTCGGTGCACATCACCGCCGGGTTCCTGCTGGCCGGATACCGCCATGTCATCGGGACGCTCTGGCCTGTCAACGACGCGGAGGCCATGCGCATCGCGGTCGACTTCTACGGCGCCCTCACCGACGCCGGTACGAGCCCGCCGGACACGGGCCGCTCCGCGCACGCCCTGCACCGGGCGGTGCACGCGGCCCGTGACCGCCACCGCGCCGCCCCGGCTCTATGGTCCGCCCATCTGCACGCGGGAGCCTGACCCAACTCACCTGCGGGAGAGGAGACTTACGGTCACCGGCCGGTGACGTCCCATCAACTCCGATCAGTTCCGGTCCCGAGGAAATTCCGCGCGGCTCCCGCCGTAAGAGGTGCGTGACGCGCACTGCGTCCTCGCGGACCGAGGAAGATCTGGAGCTTGCATGACCCCCTCCGATGTGGCCGGGCTGGTCCCGGCCGTGGCCGGCGCGGTCCCGGTGCTGATCGCCGCCTGGCGCCTGGCCCGCGCCGGGGACCCGCGCAGATGGTGGGGCCGCGTCTCCCGCCGTGGGACCGGCGCTCCGGCGGCGGCCCCGGAGTGCTGTACGGCACGGGTCGTGATCCGCTACGAGCCTCCCGAAGGGGGACGGCTGACCGTGTGGGCCAGCGGGGCCGCGCCCGCCTGCGGCAAACGGCGGGAGGAGTGCGGCCCATGGTAGATAGCGGCACGCCCGACGAGGCCCCGGGGCACACGCAGGAGGTGAGCCGGCTCTTCCAGGAGCACTACCAGGAGTACGTCCGGAAGGTGACCGCCCGGCTGCGCCACCGCTTCCCCGGGCTGCGGGACTGGAGCGAGGACATCGCCAACGAGGCGCTGCTGCGGACCCTGGACACCTGGCTGCGCCGCCGGAACCGGGCGGGCAGCTCGCCGCTGCCGTACATGCACCGGGTCGCGCACCACCTCGCCGTCGACGCGACGGCCAGGACCAAGGAACAACCGGTCGACGACACCTCGCTGTTGCGTCTGGCCGACCGGGGGGACGGGTGCCGGCATGAGGCCGTGACGCCCGTCGATCCGCTGGAGGAGGTCGCCAGACCGGCGGTCGCCGAGATGAAGGCGACCCAGCGCAAGCAGGTCGCGGACCGGCAGCTGCGCGGCATGGAGGAGTCGGAGATCGCACAGGACCTGAAGATGCCGCGCCAGCAGGTCCGGGTGCTGAGCAGCAAGGCGGCCAGGGAGCTGCGCGCCATGGAACAGGTCCGGCTCCACACCCGCGACCGACATCTCACACAGCGCAGGCGCGTGGAAGAGGGCACAGGTGAGTGAAGTGAGCAGGAACGACAGCGGCCGAGGCGCCGGCCCGGGGCCGGTCGTCCCGGCCGGGCTCGCCGCCTTGCTGTCCGGGCTGAGGGGACCTTCCGACTTCTGGGACCGGCCCGAGGGTGACTGGGGGCGGGGCGCGGACCGGCCGCGGACCGGTCGCGCGGAGCGCCGCCGGCACGCGAACTCGTGCTACCGGCTGGGCTCGAAGGCGCTGCGCGCGGGCGATCTGGACCCGGCCGGGAAGTGGCTGCGGCGTGCGTGGGCGCAGGGGCATCCGGGGGCGGCCTTCCGGCTGGCGGTCGTACTGCACCGGGTGGCGGCCCCGGCGCCGCCGGACGCCATCGAGGTCCTGGAGTTGGTACGGGACGCGGCCCACTGGGGCCATGGGGACGCGTGGCGGCTGCTGAGTGCTCTGGGGCTGGCGGAGCCTGGGGTTTCCGGTCCGGGGGCGGGGGCGCCGGGCGAGGAGGACCCGGAGTTCACGCCGGAGGTACGGGGGGCGCTGGCCGCCCTCGGCCCGCCGGAGGTGGACGGCGCGGCGGACGGCACGGCGGACGGTTCGCGCGGTGTGTCCGTGCCGGACGGTGGTTCTCTCTGGTCGCCGGCGCCTCTGCGGCCCGCGTCCGTGACCGACCTGGCGCAGCAGATGCCGGACGAGACCGGGGCGCCGCAGCAGTGGGAGGCGGTGCAGCGGATCCTGGACGTGCTGGACCTCATCGGCGGCGCGGGGCGCCCGGTCGGTGCGGAGCGGATCTCACGGGCGACGGGACTGCCTCATCAGATCCTTGAGCAGCTGCTGTACTGGCTCTGCGAGCAGGGGCTCGCCGCCGCCACGGACGACGGCGGCTACCGGGCGGGCCCGGTGATGCTGATGATGTCGGGGCAGCTGGACGTACCGCCCGAGCAGGTGCTGCAGCAGACCCTCGCCGGGCTGCGGGACGCGGCCGGCGCGGCCGTCTACGTCAGCAGCTACACCGACGGGGAGGTGCGGATCTCGCGGTACGCGGACGGGCCCGACACGCCGAAGGTGCACGAGTGGGTCGACTTCCGTGCCTGCGCGCACGCCAGCGCGGTCGGCAAGAGCCTGCTGGCGCAGCTCGACTTCGACGGGCGCATGGACCATCTGTCGCGGCGCCGGCCGATGCGGCTCACTTCGCGGACCATCACCGACCGCCGGGAGCTGTTCCGGGCGCTGGACGGAGCCGGCCCCGCGGCGGCCCAGTTCGACCTGCTGGAGTACTCGACCACCGAGGTGTGTGCGGCGGTGCCGCTCGGGGTGGCGCGGGAGGCGGATTGTGTCGCGCTGTCGCTGCCGGTGGCGCAGCGGCACCGGCTCGTGGCGGCGGCGCGGACGCTCAGCGGCCGTTCCGCGGGGCTGCTGCTGTCCCTGCTGCTCGCCCGGAGCCCGTCCGCGGGCGGGGCGGTGCCGGCGGTTCCGGGGACGTCGGCGCCGCGGTCGGTGACGGACCTGCTGGGGGCCGCGCTGCTGCGGCCCGGGCTCCCGGTGCCGCCGTTGGAGGGTGTCTGGTCCCGGCCGGTCCGTCATCTGGCGAGCAGCGGCCGCTGACGGGGGCCGGGGGTGTGTTCGGTGCCCGCCCGGTCGGCGAGGGCGGGCGGGCTTCAGGCCTTACGTCGGTGGCGGGCCTCCTCGGGGACCTCCCGCGGCGCGGCGGCGTGTTCGGCGAGGATGCCGGTGCGGTGGCGCTGGACGAGCCAGTAGTAGGCGAAGCCGCCGCCCGCGATGACGGCGACGAACAGGACCGCGCCCCAGCGCAGGTACCAGTGGTGGGGCGCGGTGGCGTTGTAGACGGCGGCGCGCGGCCAGATGAGGTTGATCATCATGAAGGTGCCCCAGCCGACGGCGGCGATGTTGACGGGCAGTCCCCAGCGGCCGAGGGAGAAGCCCGTGCCGGCGGGGCGCCAGTGGCCGCGCAGCCGGGCGACCAGCAGGGGTCCGGTCACCATCAGGTACGCCAGGTAGACCATGACGATGCCGATGCTGGTGACGACGGTGAAGATCTGTGGCTGGCGGATGTTGACGAGCAGGATGGCCAGGGCGAGGACGCCGATGATGACGGTCGGCAGGACGGGGGTGCCGAAGCGGGGGCTGACCTTGGCCAGCCTTCGGGCGCCGGGGAGGTTGTTGTCGCGGGCCATGGCGAAGGCGAGGCGGGTGGCGGCGGTGTGGACGGCGAGCGCGCACACGGTCACGGCGATCAGGACGCACCAGAGCATCGCCTTGCCCGCGGTGGACCCGAGCACGGAGAGGACGACGTACTGGAGCCCCTGGGTGGAGAGTTCTTCGGCGCGCAGGCTGCCCACGCTCATCAGGGCGAGCAGCAGGACGAGTCCGCCGAGGACGAAGGAGGCGAGGAGCGCGCGGAGGATGGCGCGGGGGGCGTTGCTTGCGGGGTCGAGGGATTCCTCCCCGAGGGAGGCGGCGGTGTCGAAGCCGTACATGACGTACGCGGAGGCGAGCGAGGCGATGAGGAACGCGCCGAGGTAGCCGTACGGCTGGCCGCCGCCGGTTCCGGCGGTGTCCAGGACGACCTGCGGGCCGCGTACGGCGTGGACGGCGAGGAGCACGATCAGGACGACAGTGGCGACGAGCTCCAGGAAGACGCCCGCGGTGTTGATACGGGCCATCAGCCGCACGCCGAAGGCGTTGACGACGGTGGTGAAGAGGATGAGGACGGTGGCGAGCAGGACGGCGTTGGTGGCGATGTCGTGGGTGCCGGTGCCGTCGCCGACGAACTGGAACACCGCCGATATCTGCGGCAGCGTGAGCTGGTAGGCGAGGGCGACGGCGGCGATCGACACCACAGAGGCGACGAGCATCATCCAGCCCGCGAACCAGCCGATGTGCGGATTGCCCAGTCTTTTGGCCCAGTTGTAGACGGATCCGGCGACGGGGTGGCGGGCGGCGAGTTCGGCGAAGCAGAGGGCCACCATGAACTGCCCGGCGAACACCAGCGGCCAGGACCACCAGTAGGCGGGGCCGCCGCTGGCGTAACCGAAGTAGAAGAGCTGGAAGGTGCCGGTGAGGATGGAGATGTAGGAGATTCCGGCGGCGAAGGTGTGGAAGCCGCCGAGGGTCCGGGTGAGTTCGGGCCGGTAGCCGAAAGCGGCGACCGCGGCGTCGTCGTCGCGTGCGGCGGCGCTGGAGAGGTCAGGCATCGGCGGCCGCCAGGTGGTCGAGGACCCACCGGTGGAAGTGCTGGATGTGGTGTTCTGAGGGGACGAGGACTCCGCCGTCGCGGTAGGCGCGGGAGGCCATGGACGGCTGGGTGCGTTCGCAGGCGTCGAAGTCCTGGACGTTGACGCGGTGGAACAGCTCGACCGAGGCGGACACGTCCTGGCCGCCGGCGACGACCTCGGGGGCGTAGAGCCAGTCGCATTCGACGAGGGTGCGGTCCGCGGCGAGCGGGAACATCCGGTGCAGGATCACATGGTCGGGGACGAGGTTGACGAAGACGGTCGGCTTGACCGTGATGGCGTAGTAGCGGCGGTCCTGTTCGGCGGCGAGTCCGGGCAGCGGGGCGAAGCCTTCGCCGCCGTCGACGGTGAATCCCTTGATGTCGGCGCCGAAGGCGGCGCCGTGGCCGACGTAGTACTGGGCGGCGTAGCCGTCGGCGAACTCCGGTAACACGTCGGTGAGTTCGGGGTGAATGGTGGCGCAGTGGTAGCACTCCATGAAGTTCTCGACGAGGAGTTTCCAGTTGGCGCGGACGTCGTAGCGGTGGCGCCGTCCGAGGGCGAGGTCCTCGGTGTGGTAGCGCTCGACGGCGGCCGCGTCGCCGAGGCGTTCGACGGCGGCGCCGATGACGGTCTCCTCGAAGGAGGGCGGCTGCTCCGCCAGGCACACCCAGGCGTAGCCGAGCCATTCGCGCAGGTGGACGCTTACCAGACCGTAGGCGACGCGGTCGATGTCGGGCATCTTTCCGAGGTTGGGCGCGGCGATGAGGGTGCCGTCGAGGTCGTACGTCCAGGCGTGGTACGGGCATTGCAGGGCGCGTCTGAGGCGTCCGCTCTCCTCGCCGCACAGGCGGGCGCCCCGATGGCGGCAGATGTTGAGGAAGGCGCGGAGCCGTCCGGTGCGGTCCCGGACGACGACGACGCTCTCACGGCCGACCTGGACGGTGCGGAAGGCTCCCGGGTGTTCGAGGTCGGCGGCGCGGACGGCGCACATCCACACCGTCTCGAAAAGGCGTTCCTGTTCGCGCCGGAAGATCTCGGGGTCGGTGTAGTGGTCGCCGGGGAGGGTGGCGCGCAGGCTGGAGGGGAGCGGTGCGGTGGTCACGGGCGGACTCCTGGGGCGTGGATGGTGGAGAGCCGGTGCGGGTCGAACAGCTCGATGGGGTGCGCGGTGGTGCCGGTGAGGGCGAGGTCGGCGAGGATCTCGCCGACGACGGGGACGAATTTGAAGCCGTGTCCGGAGAAGCCGCAGGCGACCGTGACGGATGCGGGGTGGGCGGGGTGCCGGGCGATGACGAAGTGCTCGTCAGGGGTGTTGGAGTACATGCAGGTGGCAGCCTTGAGGAAGCGGCCGGGCAGGGCGGGGGCGTGCCGGGCGACATGGCTGCCCATGGCAGCCACCTCGTGCTCGTGCACGGTGCGTTCGATGGTGTCGGGGGTGCAGACGGTGCCTTTGCGGAAGAAGGCGACCTTGACGCCCTGGTCGGGGCCGTCGAGGGCGGGGAAGCCGTAGCTCTGGACGCCGTCGGCGGTCTCCCAGATCCAGATCGGGTGATTGTCGGGCCGGAAGGGGCCGGTGCCGCCGTCGGGCTGGAACCAGTACATGACCTGACGTTCGATGCCGAACGGCACCCCGAGGTCGGCCAGGAGCCGCGGCGCCCAGGCACCGGGGCAGACCACCAGCTGGCCGGCGGTGTAGGTGTCCTCGGCGGTGTGGACGCGTACGCCGTCGCGGTACGGCTCCCAGCGCAGCAGCGGCTCCTCGAAGTGGAGGTCGGCGCCGGCGCGGGTGGCGAGCTGGAGGTGGGCCGCGACGGTGTTCTCCGGCCGCAGGAACCCGGCCCGGGTCTCGTGGAGCGCCACTTCGTCGTCCTCGGGGGTGAGGGTGGGGAAGCGGCGGCGGATCTCCTTGGCGTCGAGGATCTCGTGCGGCAGGTCCCACGTCCGGGCCGACAGGAGGGAGCCGGCGACGGTACGGGAGTCGGGGCGGCCGGCCATCAGTCCACCGCAGAGGGTGGCGATGTCGCGGCCGGTGTCGCGTTCCAGGGTTTCGTAGAGCTCGTAGGCGCGCAGCAGCAGCGGCACGTACGCGGGATCCTCGAAGTAGGACTGGCGGGTGATGCGGGAGCCGCCGTGGCTGGAGCCGCGCCGGTGGACGGGTCCGTAGCGCTCCAGGCCGAGGACGCGGGCGCCGCGTGCGGACAGGTGGTGGGCGGCCGCGGAACCCATCCCGCCGAGGCCGATGACGATCACGTCGTACGTAGGGGACATGGCAGGGCTCCCTAGCGGCGGATACGGCTCATCTCGGGGTCGAGCAGCGGTTCGGTGGCGACGTGCGCCGGGACCTTCTCGCCGAAGTACTCGATGTGTACGGGCGTGCCCGTGGGCAGGGGCGGCAGCCAGGCGTAGGCGACGCACCGGCCGAGGGTGTAGGCGTAGGAGGCGCTGGTGACGTATCCGGCGGGCGCGCCGCCGGCGTGGACGGGTTCGTTGCCGAGGACGACGGCGGCCGGGTCGTCCAGGAGCAGCGGGGTCAGGGCACGCCGGGGCGCTTCGGCCTTCTCGAGGGCGGCGCGGCCGACGAAGTCGCCCTTGTCCATGCGGACGGCGAAGCCGAGTCCGGCCTCGTACGGCGTGTGTTCGGTGGTCATGTCCTGGCCCCAGGAGCGGTAGCCCTTCTCCAGCCGCAGGCTGTTGAAGGCGGAGCGGCCGGCGGCGACGGCGCCGAGGGCGCGGCCGGCTTCCCAGAGGGTGTCCCACAGGCGCAGGCCGAGGTCGGCGGTGGTGTACAGCTCCCAGCCCAGTTCGCCGACGTAGCTCAGGCGCAGGGCGGTGACGGGGACGTGGCCGATGTAGGTCTGCCGGGCGCGGAAGTAGCCGAACGCCTTGTGGGAGAAGTCGTCGCGGGTCAGGGGCTGGACGAGGTCTCGGGCGAGGGGGCCCCAGACGCCGATGCAGCAGGTGCCGGAGGTGATGTCGCGGATGTGTACGTCCGCGGGGGCGTGCCGGAGCAGCCAGTCCTCGTCGGCGGGTGAGTTGGCGCCGATCTGGAAGTGGTCGGGAGCCAGTCGGGCCACGGTGAGGTCGGAGCGGATCCCGGCGTGCTCGTCGAGGAGGAGGGTGTAGGTGACGGCGCCCGGCTTCTTGGCGAGGTCGTTGGTGGTCATGCGCTGGAGGAAGGCGAGGGCGCCGGGGCCGGTGACCTCCAGTCTCCGCAGCGGGGTCATGTCGTACAGGGCGACCCGTTCGCGGGTGGCGTGGGCCTCGGCGGCGGCGATCGGCGACCAGTGGCGGGCCGACCAGGCGTCGCGGGGCGGCACGTCGAGGCGGTCGGTGAGGGGTGCGTTGGCCTCGTACCAGTGGGGGCGTTCCCAGCCTCCGCCTTCGAGGAAGTGGGCGCCGAGGGCGCGTTGGCGTTCGTGGAAGGGGCTGACGCGCAGCGGGCGTGGGTGCTCCGGGGGCTGGAGCGGATGGATGATGTCGTAGACCTCGGCGAACTGCTGGGCGGCGCGTTCGGCGACGTACGCGGGGGAACGCTGGGCTGCCTCGAAGCGGGCCGGGTCGCAGTCGTGGAGGTCGATGCCCGGGCGGCCCTCGGTCATCCATGCGGCGAGGGCCTTGGCGACGCCGGCGGAGTGGGTGATCCAGACGGCTTCGGCGAGCCAGAAACCGCGCAGGGCGCGGGTCTCGCCGATCAGGGGCATGCCGTCGGGGGTGAAGGAGAAGACGCCGTTGAAACCGTCCTCGACGGTGCTCGTCCGCAGGGCGGGCAGCAGGTCCTGGCAGTCGCGCCAGCTGGGGGCGAAGTCGTCGGGGGTGAAGGGCAGCGAGGACGGCATGCGGGGAGCGTCGTCGTAGGCGGGGACGGTGAACGGGTCGACGGGCAGGGGCCGGTGGGCGTAGCTGCCGATGCCGAGCCGGGCGCCGTGTTCGCGCAGGTACAGGTCACGTTCCTGCAGGCGCAGGATGGGCCGGGTCGCCTCGTGGACAGCGCCGGCCGGCTCGGGCAGCGGCGCGGTCCTGGCGTACTGGTGGGCGAGGGGCAGCAGCGGGACGTCGACGCCGGCCATGCGGCCGATCACGGGGCCCCAGAAGCCGGCGGCGGACACCACGTGGTCGGCGGGGAAGGTGCCGTGGTCGGTGTCGACGGCGGTGACCCGGCCCGCGTGCTGCCGGATGCCGGTGACGGTGTGGCGGCCGAGGAACCGGGCTCCGCCGGTCTCGGCGCGGGCGGTCAGGGCGCGGCAGGCGTCGACGGCGTGGGCGAGTCCGTCGTCGGGGGTGTGGAATCCGCCGAGGAGCCGGGACTCGTCGAGCAGAGGCCACAGCTCCTTGCAGCGCTGGGGGGTGACGAGCGCGCCGCGGACGCCCCAGGAGGTGGCGAGCGCGGCGCGGCGGTGCAGGTCGGCCCAGCGCTCGGGGGTGGTGGCGAGCTCCAGTCCGCCGACGCGCCGGAAGCAGGCTCTGCCGTCGACGGTGAGGGAGGTGAGGGTGTCGATGGTGTGGCCGGCGAGGGTGCTGAGGGTCCGGGAGGGGCTGGTCCGGAAGACGAGGCCGGGGGCGTGGGAGGTGGAGCCGCCGGGCGCGGGTAACGGGCCTTGGTCGAGGACGGTGATGTCGCTCCAGCCCCGGGCGGCGAGTTCGGCGGCGAGGGAGCAGCCGACGATGCCCGCGCCGATGACGACGACGCGTGGGCCCCTGGCTGCTCCCCCGGCTGCGGTGGCATGGATCTCACGGGGCACGAGAGACTCCTCTGCTGTTGCGCAGTGCACGACGGGTTGCGCGGTGGGGAACATACTGGGAAGGCCGTCGACGGGCCGTCAAGGGGCTGGAACGGACAGTGGCCGGATGGCCCGGACTGCCCGTTCGTACCGCGCCGCGCTCACCACCGCATGGGCGAAATCGCCGATGCCCCAAGGCCGGTGACGCTACGTCAGATGCCGTAGCCCATGCGGCTCGAGAGGAGGTCGGCGGCGGCGACGGTACGCAGGGCGAGGTCCGGCAGGCGGTCCGGTTCCAGCCGGTAGGCGGGGCCCGACACGCTGATGGCGCCGATCACCCTGCCGTCGTGGGCGCGGACCGGGGCCGCGACCGCGTTGAGGCCGGTCTCCAGCTCCTCGACCGCGAGGGCGTAGCCGCGCTGGAGCACGGTGTCGAGCTCCGCGCGCAGCACGCCGGCTCCGGTGACGGTGTGCTCGGTGAAGCGGGGCAGGGTACGGGCCAGCAGCCCTTCGCGCAGGGCGTGCGGGAGATGGGCGAGGAGCACCTTGCCGCTGGAGGTGGCGTGCAGCGGGGTGCGCCGACCGAGCCAGTTCTGGGCGGTGACCGAGGCGGAGCCGCGGGCCTGCATGATGTTGACGGCCGCGTCGTCGTCGACGACGGCGATGTTGACCGTCTCCCCCAGTTCGTCGGCGAGTTCGCGGCAGACCGGCGAGGCCTCCTGGGAGATGTCCAGCCGTACGGCCGCGGCGCCCGCGAGACGCAGAATGCCGGCGCCGAGGTAGTACTTGCCGCGGCCCTCGGCCTGGGCCACGAGCCCCCGGCTCTCCAGAACTCCCAGGATCCGGAAGGCAGTCGACTTGTGCACCTCCAGCTCGTCGGCGATGTCGGTGACTCCGGCCTCGCCGTGCCGGGCGAGGATCTCCAGGACGCTGACCGCGCGGTCGACGGACTGGATGGCGCCCGCGCTCTGCCGCGCGGTACGCCCTTCCGCTCCGGCGGCCTGAGGCGTCTTCCCCTTCGGCGGCTCGGCGGCCGTCTGGTCGGGGCTCATGGCTCAACTCCCGTGAGGTGGCGGCTGGTTCGGGCCGCATCTGCGGGCGGCCCTTGACGGCGTGGGCGCCCGGCCGGATTCTGTTGCGCACAGCGCCCCGTCGTGCGCCATACGAAACATGATGCTACCCAACCGCCTGGACCGAGTGGGGGCCCCGTGATTCCCGTCTGCCGTCTCGAAGAGCTTCCCGCGGGCTCCAGTGTCCGCCTCGACACCACACCGCCCATCGCGGTGTTCAACGCCGACGGCGAGCTGTACGCCATCGACGACACCTGCACGCATCAGGACGCCTCCCTGTCGGAGGGCTGGCTCGAAGGCCGGCTGATCGAATGCCCCCTCCACGGAGCCGCGTTCGACCTGCGCACGGGCCGCCCGGCCTGTCTGCCCGCCCGCCGCCCGGTCCGTACGCACCAGGTGACCGTCACCGACGGCGTGATCCATGTGCGGCTCACCGCCGGGGAGGGCAGCGCCGCGTGAATCAGCGGGGGTCGCGGGGGGCCTCCGCTCCCCCGGCGGTCTCCCGCTCGGTCCCGGCGGCCTCTTCCGGTACGGATTCTTCCCGCCGGGGAGCGCTCGCCCGGCCGCGGCCGCCCAGGAGGCACCCGGCGGCGGCGGTGGTCGCCACGGCCGCGGCGGCGAGGAGCAGGACGCGGTGGTCCACCAGGGCCACCAGGCCCGCCCCGGCGGCCAGGGCCACGGCGTTGGGCGCGAAGAGGAGGGTGTTGGCGGTGGCCGCGACCCGGCCGAGGAGCTCGCTCGGGGTCTCGCGCTGGACGGCGGTCATGGCCGCGATCAGCACGCAGGGCAGGCCGATGCCGATGAGCGCGCTGGCGAGCAGGCCGACCGGTACGGACGGCACGGTACGCAGCACGAGGCCCAGCGCGAACACCGTGATTCCCGAGGCGGCGAAGGCCCGTTCGGGCATCCGCCGCAGCAGGGCGCCCGCACACAGCCCGCTGAGGACGGAGCCGGTGCCCTGCACGGCGTACAGCACCCCGGCGAAGGCCGGCGAGCGGTGCAGGCCGGCGTCGACGACGGCGTAGATCAGCGCGCCGTTCAGCCCCGCCATGCCCATGGTCGCGGCGCCGGCCAGGACCAGGCGGCGCAGGACCGGGTGGTGCCGAAGGTGGCGGATGCCCTCGGCGGTATCGGCGGCCCACCGGCGGGACGTGGCCGGGCGGGGCGCGGGCTCGGCGACACGCATGAGGGCGAAGGCGGCGGCGGCGAGGAGGAAGGTGGCGGCGTCGAGCAGGGCCACGCCCACGCCGCCGAACTGGACGAACAGGCCCGCTCCCAGCAGTGGGGCGACGAGTTTCATGCCCTCGTTCGCCGTCATCCGCAGACCGTTGAAGTCCCCGCGCAGCGTTTCGGGTACGGCGGCGGCCACCAGGGCGGCCTCCGCCGCGTCGAGCAGGACGCCACTGACGCCGTACACGGTCAACACCGCGTACAGGACCCAGATCTGCTCGCTGGAGTGGACGGCGAGCAGCGGCAGCAGCACGGCCGCCATGCCGAGATTGGTCCAGATCAGCAGCGGCCGTCGCCGTGTGCGGTCGGCCACCGTGCCGATGAGAGGCCCGAGCAGCGTGGGGGCCCATACGCAGAAGGTCGTCAGGGCGGCCAGACTGTCCGATCCCGTAAGGGACTTGGCCCACACGCCGGCCGCGAGGGCCATGGCCGAGGTGCCGAAGCCCGAGACGACGACACCGCTCAGATAGAACACCACATTGCGGTCCCGTAAGACCCGCCGCCCGCCCCAGCCCATCCCCGCACCCCTTTCCGGCCGTGCACGCGAGGATACGTCGCACAGCATGTACGTCGCCGTGGGTAACCCCCGGTGACGGTACGGCGCCGGTCGCCGGGCTCCCCGGAAACCCTTGAGCCCAGAACTACACATAAAGGGCATATAAGAGCACAATGGGACTGCGGCATCTTGCACACGCTATAAGGAGGCGAGTGGAATGGCCGACGTCTCTCACCGTCCCGGCGACATCGCGGGGCACCCCGACGCATCGGAAATGCGCGAACGGTACGCGAAGATGCTCGGAACCCGAGGCGTGGCGGCGGTCGAGGAGCTGGTGCTCCTGGCCGGTATCTACGCTGCGATCTCCGCATGGACGGTCCACTTCGCAGCCGCCAAGCCGGAGCTGGCCCTCTCCAACCTGATCTGCGGCATCGCCATCGCGGTCCTCGGACTCGCGATGTCCATGGCGCCCGAAAGGTCCCAGGACCTCAACTTCGTCGTCCTGCTGCTGGGCGTCTGGCTGATCATCTCCCCGTGGGTGGTGTCGCGTGACGCCGGCACCGGAGCGATTCTCAGCAACGTGATCACGGGAGCCTGTGTCTGTCTGTTCGCACTCGTTGCGGGCGGTCTCCTCATGAGCAAGGGCAGGAGTGGCAGAAGGACAACCTGACCGCACGACCGCGGTGCTGCACCTCCTGGAACCGACCGGGGTGCAGCACCGTCCCCTGCCCGCGCCGCGCGCCTCCGCGGCATCCCGCCCGTCCTTGAATTGAGTTGCCCGTGGCCGGCCGGCGTCGTCAGAATCCGGCCATGACACTCACCTTCGCCTTCCTGCCGCTGATGCCCGCCGTCCGTATGACGCGCGGCCAGCAGCAGCCCGGCCCCCGACGGAGGCCTACGCCGCCCGTCGCATGACCGCCGCGCTCGTCGCGGGGCTCCTGGCCGGGTACGGCATCGCCCTGCCGGTCGGAGCGGTCGCGGCCTATCTGGTGGCGCTCACGGCCCGTACGTCCTTGCGGATCGGCGCCGCCGCAGCACTGGGAGTGGCGACCGCCGACGGACTGTACGCACTGGTCGCCGTGGTGGGCGGCTCCTCGCTCGCCCCACTGCTCGCCCCCGCCGCCGCGCCCCTGCGCCTGGTGTCGGCCCTGGTCCTGCTCGCCCTCGCCGCGCACGGCACGTACACCGCCGTACGCCGCCACCGCCGCCCGCAGGCGGCCGCAGGGGCCGTGAACACCCCGCCCGGACCGCTGCGGGCCTATCTGGGGCTCGTCGGGATCACGCTGCTCAACCCGCTCACGGTGATCTACTTCGCGGCGCTGGTCCTCGGCACCCGGACCGCCGAGGCCCCGGGCGTCCTCGAACAGGCCGTCTTCGTGCTGGCCGCGTTCACCGCGTCCGCCAGCTGGCAGCTGCTGCTCGCCGGCGGCGGAGCGCTCCTGGGCCGCGCCCTGACCGGTCCCCGCGGGCGGCTGGGCACGGCGCTGGCGGCCGGCGCGCTGATCACGGCCTTCGCGATCGACCTTCTCGTGAGGGGAGGTCCCTGACCGGAGCGCAGTCGATCACCAGCTCGGGCCGGTCCCACATCACCGCGGGCGGCCGGGCCTCGACCGTGCCCACGCGGCGCGCCCCCACCCCCAGGTAGAACCCCTCGGCGGGCGGGTGCGAGACGATCCGCACCTCGGTCAGCCCGGCCTCCCGCGCCTCACCTTTCATGTGCTCCATGAGGAGCCGGCCCACCCCCAGACCCTGCGCCGCGTCGGATACGAAGAGCAGGTCCAGCTCGGGCGGATCCACCACCAGCGCGTAGAAACCGAGCACCCCACCGCCGGCCCCGGCGGCCACGAACACCCGGTGGGTCTCTATGTAGTCGGGGCCCACACGGTAGTCGGCGACCATCGACGCGTACGGCCCCTCGTAGGCGCGCGAGGTACGCACCAGGGCGGTCAGCCGCCGGGCGTCGCGCGCGGTGGCGCGCCGGATCCGTATCTCTGTGTCGTTCCTGCTCATACCGAGATCATCGCTCATCGCCGCGTCGGGCCCGGCGGGCAGGCACTCTGGTGGTCATGAACAGACTCGACGGACTTGAGGTGCTCGTTCCCACGGACACCGGCGTGCTGGAGGCCTGGCTGGAGGGGCATCACGCGACGGCGTCCGGTGTCTGGCTCATGCTCGCCAAGAAGGGCTCGGGCGTCACGTCGATGACCTCGGAAGAGGTCATCGACGTCGCCCTGTGCTTCGGCTGGATCGACGGGCAGCGCAGGGCGTACGACGCCGTCCACTTCCTGCAGAAGATCACCCCGCGTCGCCCGCGCAGCCTGTGGTCCCTGGTGAACGTCCGCAAGGTCGACGCCCTGACCGCCGCCGGCCGGATGCGCGAGCCCGGTCTCGCGGAGGTCCGGGCGGCCCAGGAGGACGGGCGGTGGGCGGCCGCGTACCCCTCGCAGAAGGAGGCGACGGTCCCGCCCGACCTCGAGGCCGCGCTCGCCGCCTCCCCGGAGGCCAGGGACTTCTACGACAGCCTCGGCAAGACGGACCGCTATCTGGTGATCCTGCGGCTGGTGACGGCCCGCACGGCCGAGAACCGGGCGGAGCGGCTGACCAGGATGGTCGCGAAGCTGGCGGCGGGCCAGAAGATCAGCTGACCTCCGTCGTCACCTCCCCACACGCCGCGAGGGGGCCTCCCGGAACGGGAAACCCCCTCTTCGTACGGGTGCTGTGGCCGGTCAGCCCATGGCGTTGCGGCGTCGCTTCCACCAGACGAGGCCCGCGCCGGCGGCCACCGCGGCCGCGGCGATGCCGGCGATCAGGCCGACGGGGGTGTCGCTGCCGGTGTTGGCGAGGTCGCCGTCCGGGTCGGGCTTGTTGCCGCCGGTCTCGCCCGGGCCGGGGCGGTTGGTGGGGGTCGGGTCGGGCGTGCCCGGGCCGGTCGGCGTCGGGGTGGGCTTCCCCGGGTCGGTGGGCGTCGGGCTGGGGGCGGGGGTACCGCCGTTGTCGCTCTCGCCCGCGCCGTTGCCGCCGAGGTAGGACGTGTCGCTCTCGCGGGCGGAGATCTCCGCGCGGACGGACGTCTTGGTGGTGGCGGGCAGGCGCGGGTGCTCGACCTGGAAGCGTGTCCCGGTGATGTTCCGCTTCGGCGACTTGGAGAAGTCGACGCCGCCGACGCCCTGGTTGTAAACCTTGCCGCCGTAGCGGAGCTCGAACCACTCGACGCCTTCGCGGTAGGACTTCATGTACCGCTGCCAGGTCTCGGTCTTGGACCACTTCTCGTTCGGCCCGCGCAGCTTCCAGCGGTCGACGGCGTTGCTGTTGATGATCTTGCGGAAGTCGGTCGGGGTCTTGGCGTCCTGCTGGCGGATCCACTCCGCGGCGACCCGGGACGCGTAGACGCGGCGCAGGTCGGCGTAGGTGGCGGTGGTGTTGACGCGCTTCTCGACCTCGGGGATGACGTTGGCCCGCAGCAGGGTCTCGCTGGCGCGCTTCTCGGGGTCGGTGAGCTTGCAGACGCGGGCGCCGGGGTTCTCGTACTTGACGTCCATCCACTCGGTGGACACCTTCAGCGGCGCGTCGAGGATGTAGATCCCGCCGTCCTGCTCACGGACCTTGGCGGTCTTGGGCTCGATCCACAGGCGGACCATCGGGAAGCAGGGCATCCCGTCACGGCGCGGTGCGGTGTCCCAGAACCGGCGCGCGCCGGCGTGTTTGTCGGGGTTGAGGGCGTTGGCGAAGTCGTGCTTCATCGCCAGGTCGGCTTCGAGGAGGACCCGGCCGGCGTCGGTCTTCGCGAAGGCCGAGTCCATGATCCGGTCGGGCTGGTCGGGGTTGAGGTTGACCCAGAACTTGTCCGGAGTCAGCGCGAGCCAGGTGAACATGGCGTCGGAGGCGAGCTGGAGCTTGGCCTGGCCGCCGTAGCCGGGGTTCTCGTCCTCGTCGGGCATGTAGTCGGCCTTGAAGGAGTAGTCGAGGCCCTTGCCCTTGACGGGGTTGCCGACGTACTGGAGCTGGAGGGTGGAGAAGTCGATGCCGCCGGGGCCGCGTCCGAGGCCGCTGCGGGTGTTGACCTGCTGGTACTGGCGCTGGAGTGCCTTGGCTTCCTTCGGGGTCCTGCCCGAGTCGAACGCGGCGTCGTTGAGGGGGCCTCGGGAGCCCTTCGACGGGTCGGGGTTCATGACCGGGTAGGACTTGGAGTACTTCGTGGTCGGGAAGACACCCTTGCCGGTCGCGCGCCGCTCGTAGATACGGACCGGGTTGCCCGTGGTGTTCCGCTCGCCCTGGAGGGCCTTGTTCAGGGCGCCGTACTGGTTCGTCGTCCCCCGGGTCGCCTTCTCCCCGGCGTACATGACCAGCCTGTTCTTGGTGAAGTCGAACTTGGCGTCCTTGTGCCGCATGATGATCTTGTCGGCCTTGAGCTGGTTCGAGCGGTACTTGCCGTTGGACTTGAACTCGCCGAACTGGTTCAGCTTCTGATTGTAGGAGTCGTACTTACGGCGTGCGACGAGCTTGCCGTCCTTGTCGCGGATCTCGATGGTGACTTCACACAGCCAGTCCGGGCCGATCATGTTGAAGTCGCGCACCGTCTTGCGCTCGAACGCGCCACCCTTGTGGTTGTTGATCTCGTTGTTGATCAGGAAGCGCTTCATCCACTTCCCGAACGGCACGTTCGGGTTCTGCGCCGTGTCCTTGAACCGGTTGTAGCGGGCGTAGATGCCGCTACGCATGTCGTCCGGGTCCTTCGACGCCGCGTACTTCTTGTCCCACGCGTCGATGTCGTCGTCCGTACGGCCGACCTGACCGAGCTGCTGCGGCGTCGGGGCGGGGAGGTTGTCGAACCCCTTGAAGAGGTTGTCGAAGAAGTACTGCTCGTCCGCCCCGGGGAAGACGTCGTGGTGACGGCTGCCCGGCGCCCCGGAGTTCGCGGGGGTCCGCGGGTATTTCTTGCCGAGGTGGAGCTGGTCGCACCGCTTTCCGGTCGTGATCTTCGCAGTGTCGCCGGGCGCGGCCTGCGCGGGTGCGGCCGGAAGGCCGACCAGCATCATCCCGGCCGCCGAGGCGATCGCGAGGCACGAGGCCAGGCGCCGCTTCAGGCGCGTCGTTATCGGAGTGCTCACTGAGGTCCCTGATAGGGGGCTCATGGGACAGGAAGGGCGGGCGGGGTGGGGCCCCCGTGACATGTCCCCGTCCGCCGACGGCCCACACTAGGGCCCCCCGCGCTTGCTGATGCAACGGTTTACCGACGGGACATGACTCAACTACAGAACCTCCACAGGCAGTTGAATGTGGCGCCGGACCGGTTCGCTACGGTGGGCCGCTATGACCGACCACGCACACCACGGCACCGACCCGGCCCGGCACCCCGAGCTCCTTGCCTGGCTGGCCGAACGACAGGCCGCCTTCCCCCGCTGGGCGGAGGACGCCGGCGGCGTGGAGCGGTTCGACTTCAGCCCCGCCTCCCTCGACGTCCTCGACGACCTCCTGCGGCAGACGTTCGGCACCGACGCGGAGATCGCCGCCCAGCGACGGGAACCGTTCGTGCAGGGCGCCGTCTGGTACCTCGGCGAAGTCGTCTGCCGCGAGCGGGGAACGGTCTGGAAGTACGAGCCCGACACCGCCGACGACCAGGAACCGGCCCCGCTCTTCGACCCGGCCGACCGGCCCGGCGTTCTCGACACCCCCTGCGTGAGCCTGCCTTCGGAGGGCCCGGAGCGCGGCCTGTACCCACTGAACGTGCTGCGCCGCATGCTGATGGAGAAGGACGCACTGGGCAATCCGATCGACGAGCGCCTGGTCGACGCGCTCGACGACGACTACCTCGACGACGGATTCGACGACGACTTCGACGAGGACGACGAGGACGACGCGTAGGACACGGACGGGGACCCGGACCGGTCGGCGCGGGGCGCGGCGGCCGTCAGCCCAGCCGGCGCCGGAGCGCCTCGACGGCGCCCGGCTGACGGCCGGGGACCCGCTCGCGCAGCGCGACGAGCGCGGGGGCCAGGGCTTGGGCGCGGGCCGGGTCGGTCAGCCGCTCCCACTGGTGGTGTGCCCGGTCGACCGCGCCCTCGACGTCCCGGTCGGCCGGTGAGCCGCCCGCGTCGAGCCGGGCCCGTGCGGCGACGAGCCACAACTCACAGCTGCGGGCGGGGTCCTGGGCCAGCCGGGCGAGGTCGGCGCGTACCTCCATCCAGTGAATCGCCTGCGGCGAGCGGGGACCGTGGAGGCGCAGGGCGTCCTGCTCCCAGGCGGCCGCGGCGGCCGCGGCCTCGGCGTGGCGCCCCGCCTGCGCGGCGGCGAGGATCGCCGGATGCGGGTCGGGGGCGGGCGCGGCCACGGCGGGTGCCGCGGCGGCCACCGGCCCGGCCGGCGGAGGCGTTGCGCTGGTGGTCAGCGGCGCGGACGGCCCGGCAGGCGGCGCCATGCCGGTCATCGCCCCGGACGGCCAAGGCGTCGGCGCCGTGCCGTCCGTCGCCAGCAGGACGGCTCCGTCCTCGGCCCCCGCACGCGCCGCGGCCTGTTCGTGCAGCAGGGGAAGTGGCGGGCGGGCGCCACTGCGCCAGATCGACGCATAGGCCTTCAAATAGGCGGGGAGCACCACCGTGCGGCGGGGTGGCGGCGGGGCCACCCGGCCGTACAGACTCGTGCCCTGACCCAGCGACAGGAGGGTGCCGTGGCCGGCCCAGCGCTCCCATACCTCGGCGTCCGCGACCAGGTCGACGACGACACGCGTGGTGCCCGGCCTGCGGATCTTCAGCTCGCCCGCCAGCCAGTGCCAGGGCAGCGCGGTGTACCGCAGGGTCGCGGTGGCCGTGCGGGCCAGGGCGAGATGCGGCAGCCCCTGCCGGCGGTCGAGGTGGAGCTGGCCCGCGATGTAGACGGAGAGCGGGCCGGGCGCCGCGGCGGCGGCCCGCAGCCGTGTCAGGACGGTCTGGGGGTCGAGCGGGTCGGCCAGCTCGACCACGGTGGCCGCGCCGGTCCCGGTCAGGGCGCTGGGCGGTACGGCCGCGAGGGCGGGCAGCGCGGACGCCGCGTCGATGACGCGGCCCTTGCCCGCGGGAGCCGCGGCCAGCAGCAGCGCGGTCCCCGCCGAGTCCTCGCTCATGGCCCTCGCCGCACCCCCGTTCCCGGCCTGGGCCGTATCGTCGATCACCGTGCCGACCACGTCGTTCATCACCACATGAGCACCGTAGCCCTCCGGCGGGCCGTCCACGGCCCGCTTCGCTGGCCGATAACCACCGGGCCGTTGGCATATACCAGAAGCACCACCGTATCGAGTGTTGCCAAATCACTTACAGGCCGTCGCCGCCTGTGCAACAGTCGTAACTGGCCCACCCTTTCAGACATGGCCGCGCCGCGCTTGCATCGGAGTACGACATGCCGTCCCATCTGTTCGCGGACCGTCCCGCCCAGCAGCCTCCCGAGCGCGGGACCGTGGACGCCCTCATCTCGCAGACCCGGCGGCTGCGCGGCGACGTGGACGCGGTGCGCCGGGACGCGGTGACGGACGAGGACGACCCGCAGGGACGCTGGCAGCGCGCCCTGTGCGAGCTGGCCATGCACCAGCTCGACGATCTCGGCGCCCATCTCGGCCAGTTGCGCGCCGGGGTGCCTGAGCAGAAGACCGAGCCGGTCCTGGACGAGTCGGCCGGTGCGCTCGCCGGGCCCGTCTACGAGGAGATGTCGGCGCAGCGCACCGGTTCGCTGCTCAGCCGGGTCGGCAGCGCCGAGTGGAACCTCCTCACCGACGAGGTGAGCTGGTCCGAGGAGCTGTACCAGATCTTCGGGCGGCCGCGAGAGCGGGGTCCGATGACGCTCGACGAGATGCCGTCGATGGTCTTCGCCGAGGATCAGGGTCTACTTCAAGCCATGGTCACGGACTGTCTGATCGACGGGAAGCCGATCGACGGAGAGTTCCGGATCGTGCGCGCCGACGGCCGGGTGCGGACGGTGCACATGATGGGCGAGCCGGTGCTCGACTCCGATGGATGCACCGCGTCGATGTGGGCCGTTTTACGAGACGTCAGCGAGCTGCGCCGCAGCGAGCGGGCGGTCCGCGAGTCCAGCGACTCGCTCCAGCGCATGCAGCACATCGAGCAGACGGAGCGCAGGGTCGCGGTCGAGCTCCAGGAGGCCGTGCTGCCGCCCTGGCGGGGGTCGTTGCGGTTCGCGACCGGCGGGCCCGCGCCGCTGGATCTGGCCGGGCACTACCTCCCCTCCGTGAGCTCCGGGCTGATCGGCGGGGACTGGTACGACGCGCTGGCGCTGCCCGGCGGAGACGCGCTGCTGACCGTCGGCGATCTCACCGGCCACGGGGTCACGGCGACCTCGTCCATGGCGATGCTGCTCGGCGCGCTGCGCGGCATGGCCGTGGCGGGTATCGCGCCTGGTGCCCTGATGAGCCATCTCAACCAGCTGCTCGAAGCCTCCGCGCAGCCCGCGCTGGGCAGTGCGCTGTGCTGCCGCTACAACCCCGTGACCCAGACCCTGAGCTGGGCGCAGGCAGGGCACCCCTCCCCGCTGCTGTTCCGCGGCGGGAAGGGGTGTGCGCTGAAGCGGCCCGAAGGGATGCTGCTCGGTGCCACCTACGGTGCCGTGTACGAGCAGTGCGAGGTGCGGCTGCGCCCGGGTGACGTACTGGTGCTGCACACGGACGGGCTGACCCGCGGCACCGGCGGCGACGATTTCGGTACGGACCGCCTGCTCTCCCTCGCGCCACGGTTCGCCCGGGCCCGGGACGCGCAGGAAGTCGTACGGTCGGTGGTCGAGGAGTTCGGTCAGGGGCCGCGCGAGGACGACGCCTGCGTGCTGGTGGTCCGGGTGGGCGGCTAGGAAAAGAGACTGGGCCCCGAATGTCGACGGGGCCCATGGAAGTGGACGATCTGGAGACCGGCCGGTGACGAGGGCGCGCTCGGCGCGCCCTCGTTCTTTTCTCTGGAAGGTCGTTCTTTCTCTGTGGGGTGGGAGGGGCGGGGTGGCTCAGGCCCCCGCCGTCCGGGTCTGCTTGGGCAGGGCGAGCGCGATCTCCTCGCGCAGGTCCTCGATCTTCGCGTAGCCGGCGTACTGCGCGGTGAGCCGGTACATCTCGCGCAGCCGGTCCCAGGTGCGGTGCGAGGAGTTGTCCCCCATCGACACCAGGGCCAGGCGGGCGTAACGGTCGGCCTGTTCGGGGTCGTCGGCGATGAAGCACGCCGAGGCCAGCGAGATGTAGTCGAAGATCTTGGAGCGCTGACGGCCGTTGATCCGTAGCTCCAGGGCCCGCTTGGCGTGGCGTTGGGCGGTGAGCGCGGCGGTGGGTTCGTGGTCGGCGAGGGTGCGGTAGGCGAGGGCCTGCATGCCGTGCATGTCCGCCTCGTCGAACATCTGCATCCAACTGGGCGGTGGCACATCGCCCTTGTCCGAGACGAAGAGGTCCTCGGCCTCGCCGAGGGTGCGCCGCATGGCCTGGCCGCGGCCCATGGAGGCCTGCGCCCAGGCCTCGATGGTGTGCAGCATGGCCTGGGTCCGGGGCAGTACCTCGTCGCCCGAGCCCGACTTGGCGAGCTTCATCAGGTCCAGGGCGTCGTCGGGACGTCCGAGGTGGACCATCTGTCGCGCGGCGCGGGACAGGGCCTCGCCGGCGCGTGGCCGGTCGCCGCCCTCGCGGGCCGCGTGGGCGGCGATGACGAAGTACTTCTGGGCGGTGGGTTCGAGTCCCACGTCGTGGGACATCCAGCCGGCGAGGACAGCCAGGTTGGCGGCGACGCCCCACAGCCGGCGCTGGAGGTGATCGGGGTGGCGGTAGGCGAGCATGCCGCCCACCTCGTTGAGCTGGCCCACCACGGCCTTGCGCTGAAGGCCTCCGCCGCGCGCCGCGTCCCAGGCGCGGAACACTTCGACGGAACGTTCCAGTGCTTCGATCTCCTGCGACCCGATGGGGGCGGCTTCGTAGCGGTCGAACCCAGCGGGGTCGGCGTGCAGGGGATCGGTGGCGCGGGGGGCGTCGGTTGCTGGTGCGGGGTTGGTGTGGATCCAGTCGTGCATGGCGCTGCTGAGTGCGGAGCCTGCGGCGAGCGCGGCGCCCGCGCCCACCAGGCCGCGTCGGTTGAGCATGAGGTCCATTCCCGTGAATTCGGTGAGGACCGCCGCCGTACGCTCGGGCGCCCAGGGCAGCCCGTCAGGGTTGTCGCCGTTCCTGACGTTCTGCCGTTTGCCGGCGCGCCCGTGTCGTACGAACCCGAGGTCCTCGATGGTCACGACACGGCCGAGTCGCTCGGTGAACAGGGCTGCCAGCACTCTGGGCACGGGATCGCGGGGGATCTCCCCCATGTCGATCCACCGCCGCACCCGCGAGGTGTCGGTCGCCAGCTGGGGGTGGCCCATGGCCGCCGCCTGCCGGTTCACGAGCCGCGCGAGCTCTCCCTTGGACCAGCCGGCGAGGCCGAACAGGTCTGCAAGGCGGGTGTTGGAATCTCCGGTCACGTCAAGCCCCCAGGTTCTCGGCTGAGTTGACAGTAACCCCCTGTCATAGGGCTGGCGACTATTCGCCAGGGTTCGCCAGGGTGCGCCCGATGTTCCGCCACCCGCGCCTGGGTGTCAGGTAGGAAAGCGCCACCCCGCCCCGGAAACCGGCCCGCATTCCCCAGGGTGTCGATCGGGGAACGGGACGGGGCAGGCGTACGCAACTCGTCGGCACACGAAGGGATCTGTCTCGCCCATGTACACAGCATCGTCCTCCGTGTCCGCCCCGCCCCGGCCGCAGCGCACCGTCCCGGCCCAGGCCGGAAGCGGACCGTTCCTCGACCCCACGCAGGCGGGTCGGGCCCGACGCTGGGCAGGGAACGTGCCCCAGCCGCTGAGCGGGAGAATCGACCTGTCCGGCCCCCAGGGCGCGCAGCTGCGCAAGGCGATCGCCTCCGTGCACCGCATCTGCCCCGAGTTCCATCCGGTGCAGGTGCTGCGCCGCAGCGGCCGGTCCGTGCTGATCGTGGGGACCACGGGACGGATGACTGCGGTCGCGAAGTGTTTACTGGATCACTCGCCGGTCTGGACCGAGCGGTTCCGGCACGAAATAGGGGCATACCGTGCGTTCGTCCGGCACCGCCCGCCTGTGCGGGCGCCGCGGCTCATCGCCGCGGATCCGGAGAACTGCACGCTGGTGATCGAGCGGATGCCGGGACGCCCGGCGGCGCTGACGCGGCACCCGATGGAGGCCCCGCCGCGGGCGGACGTACGGGCCGCGCTGGGGGCGATCGCCCGGCTCAATGCCTGGCGGCCGCCGGCCGGCACGTTCGACGCGCCGCTGGACTACGCGTCCCGGATCGCCCGCTACCACGAGCTCGGGCTCTTCACCGACCGGGACCGGGACGACCTGCAGAAGCTGCTGCACGGCCTGGCCCACGCGGGTGGCCGCCAGGGCATGGGCCAGTTCTGTCACGGCGACGCGCTGCTGTCGAACATCCTGCTGTCGCCGACGGGACCGGTTCTGGTCGACTGGGAGCACGCGGGCTGGTACCTGCCCGGGTACGACCTGGCGACCCTCTGGTCGGTCCTCGGTGACGCCCCGCTGGCGCGGCGGCAGATCAGCGGTCTGGCGCAGTCGGCGGGTCCGGCGTCGCGGGACGCGTTCCTGGTGAACCTGATGATGGTGCTGACCCGGGAGATCCGGACGTACGAGACGGCGGTGCAGCGCACGATCCGTGAGGCTCCGCCGGCGGGTTCGGTGCAGCTGCCGTCCGGTGCGGTCTCCCCCGGGGAGGAACAGCGGCTGCTGCTGAGGCGGCTGCACGATGACTGCGCGCTGGCACGGCGGGCCGTGCGCGCTGCGGTCGGGACGCGCTGAGGCGCTCCGGCCGACGACGAGGGGGAAGTGCGCTGTGTGCCCGGTGCCGACACACCGGACGCACAGCGCACTGTCGTTTCCGGCCTCCTGCGGGCGGCTCCCCGGCGGCACAGGTCCACTCCACTGACGCGCCGCAGGCCCGCGCGCCATCGCCCCGAAACTCCCCCGAACGGCTCCGATCTGGGAACTCTCCGAGGGGGCAGGGTCATTGACGGGCCGTCGGGAAACGGTTACGCCTGTACGGGTCCGGCGCTGTACCCCCGACGTCACCGCCGTCCCAGGAGGCTGCCTTGCCCCGTCTTCCCTTCCCCAGGCGCGCCCGCGGACGCGCCGGCGGAGCCTTGGGCGCCGTCGCGTCCCTGGCGCTGCTGCTGCCCCTGCTGTCGGCGGGCCCCTCCGCCACCGCCGGGCAGCCGGTGACCGGATCGCTCCAGGCCGAGTTCGCGGCGGCCGCCAAGCGGTACGACGTACCTCCGAGTGTGCTGCTTGCCGTGGCGTACATGCAGTCCCGTTGGGACGGGCACGGCGGCGCGCCGAGTGTGAGCGGCGGGTACGGTCCGATGCATCTGACCGATGCCCGGACCGCGCTGGCGCGCGCCCCACACCACTCCCATGGAGCTGAGGACGCCCGCGGTGACGAAGCGCGCGGGCCGAAGTACGGCACGGAGGCCCCGCTGCCGGAGGCGTCGGAGCTGCCGCCGCGGCTGCGGACCCTGGAGCGGGCGGCGGCGGTGTCCGGGATCGCGGCCGAGGAGCTGCGGACGAGCCGCGCCGCGAACATCCGGGGCGGCGCGGCGCTGCTGGCCGCCGCGCAGCGGCAGCTGGGCCGGCCGGCGAGCGCCGATCCGTCGGCATGGTTCGGTGCGGTGGCGCGGTACTCGGGCGCGGACGACACGGCGACCGCGAGGACGTACGCGAACGACGTCTTCGACGTGATCCGTACCGGTCAGCGGCGGGTCACGGACAGCGGGCAGGTGGTGTCGCTGCCGCCGGACCCGGATGTGGTCGTGGATCCCGGTCAGGTCGCGGCGCTGGGGCTGCGGATGGCCGACCGTGGGCGGTCGGAGTGCCCGGTGACGGTGGCGTGCGAGTGGATCCCGGCACCGTACGAGGAGTTCGGCGACGGTGACTACGGCAACCACGACAAGGCGAACCGGCCGGTGTCCCAGTCGATCAGGTACATCGTGGTGCACGACACCGAGGCGACCTGGGAGTCGACGCTGAAGCTCGTGCAGGACCCGAGGTACGTGTCCTGGCAGTACTCGCTGCGCTCCTCCGACGGGCACGTCGCCCAGCACCTGCCGCTGAGGGACGTCGGCTGGCACGCCGGGAACTGGTTCGTGAACGCCAAGTCGGTCGGTCTGGAGCACGAGGGGTTCCTGGTGTCCCCGGACGCCTGGTACACGGAGGCGATGTACCGGGCGTCGGCGCGTCTGGTGAGGTATCTGGCCAAGCGGTACGACATCCCGCTGGACCGGCAGCACATCCTGGGGCACGACAACGTGCCGGGGACGGTCCCGGCGACGATCCGCGGTATGCACACCGACCCGGGGCCGTTCTGGGACTGGGACCACTACTTCCACCTGCTGGGCAGGCCGTTCACGCCGGCCGCCGGGCCGGACAGCGCCGTGGTGACGATCCGTCCCGACTACGTCCGGCACCGGCCGGTGTACACGAGCTGTCTGAAGCCCGGTGACACCTGCGCGCCGCACGGCAGCGGCGCGGTGCGGCTGCACAGCGCACCTGACGCGAGCAGCCCGCTCGTGAAGGACATCGGGCTGAGCCCGGGCGGGAGCCCCGCGACGACCGGGGTGAACGACACGGGTGCGCGGGCGTCCACGGGCCAGCAGTACGCGGTGGCCGAGCGTCGCGGCGACTGGACGGCGATCTGGTACCTGGGGCAGAAGGCCTGGTTCCACAATCCGCGCTCGGCGCCGACGGCGGTGGGCGCGCGGGGCTGGGTGCTGACCTCGAAGGAGGGCCTGGCCGTGGTCCCGGTGTACGGGCGGGCCTACCCCGAGGCGGCCGCGTATCCGCCGGTGGTGCCCGTGCAGGCGATCGTTCCGCTGCCGTACACCCTGGCGGCCGGGCAGTCGTATGTGGTGGGTGACCGTACACCCGGCGAGTACTTCTACGCGCCGGTGTACGACACGACCGGTCACGCCGTGGTGCGCGGCAAGGAGCTGTACTACGAGATCCAGTTCGGGCATCGGGTCGCCTTCGTGAAGGCGTCGGACGTGACGGTCTCGCGCGTCTGACCCTGCGTCCGGCGGGCGTACGGCGCTCAGGGGGCGGTGAGAGGTTCGGCCCGGTAGGCACGGTGGAGCAGGTCGAGGAAGTCCGGGGCCTCGGGCAGGGCGGCGGTGCCGATCCGGTGCACCGCCACTCCCGGTGTCCAGGAGTTCATCACCGCTGCTCCGGCCAGCGCCGGCAGGTCGGCGGGGGTGATCTCCTGGACGCGCTGGGGGACGCCGAGCCTGTCGAGTTGCCGGCGGACGACGGCCATCGTCGTGCCTTCCAGCATCTCGGCCAGGGGCCAGACGACCGCCGAGCCGTCCCAGAAGGCGAGGTTCCAGACCGTCGCCTCGCTCAGGCGGCCTCGGCGGTCGACGAAGGCGGCGTCGTCGAAGCCCTGGGCGACGGCGTCACGGAGGAAGTAGGTCTTGGCCACCTCTCCGACGTGCTTCACGGTCGGCAGGACCCGTTCGTATGTGACGGTCGCCAGCGTCAGCGGCCCCTCGGGCCCTGTCGAGGGCGCTGCGGTACGGATGAGCAGCTCGGGCTCCTCGTCGGGGTCCGCGACGGTGAATTCGCCCGACGGTGTGTAGACCGTGGCCGTCAGCGACAGGTCTGCCGGCCCGTCCTGGAGCGCCTGCCGCAGGCGGGTGAGGACCAGCTCGTCGGGGAGTGCCCGGCCGAAGAGTTCGGCCGATGCGCGGCGCAGCCTCCGGAGGTGGAGGTCGAGGCCGCGAACCCGGCCGTCGCGGATCTGCATGGCGGTGAAGTGGGCGTAGCCGGCGAAGGCGAGCGGGGCCAGGTCGCCCGCGGTGGCGGCGCGGCCGTTGCGGTGGACGAGGGAGGAGGTCGCGGGGTATGTGCTCATGGGGCGACGCTAAAGCTTCATATCGGTATGAAGGTCAAGCGCGGACCGGGGGCGGTTCATTCCTGAGCGCACGAGCCGGAGTGCGGCGTTCATATGACTAATCCGGGTGGCGGAGTGGGGCGCCCCGGGCAGGGGTAGGGCACGGCCGGAAGTGACGACCGTTCACCGAAAGGCCTGGCACGCATGGCACAGCCCTTCGTACTGCCGGATTTCTATGTCCCGTATCCGGCACGGCTCAACCCCCATGTGGAGGAGGCCCGGACGCACACCAAGGAGTGGGCGCGCCGCATGGGGATGCTCGAAGGCTCGGGTATCTGGGAGGAGCACGACCTCGACTCCCATGACTACGCGCTGCTGTGCTCCTACACCCACCCCGACTGCGACGCCGAGGCCCTGTCGCTGGTCACCGACTGGTACGTGTGGGTCTTCTTCTTCGACGACCACTTCCTCGACGTCTTCAAGCGGACCCAGGACCGGGCGGGCGGCAAGGCCTATCTGGACCGGCTGCCGCTGTTCATGCCGCTGGACCCCGCCACCCCGATGCCGGAGCCGACCAATCCGGTGGAGGCGGGGCTCGCGGATCTGTGGATGCGTACGGTCCCGTCGATGTCCCCCGGCTGGCGGTCCCGGTTCGCGCTGGCGACGGAGAACCTCCTCAACGAGTCGATGTGGGAGCTGTCCAACATCAACGAGGGCCGGATCGCCAATCCGGTGGAGTACATCGAGATGCGCCGCAAGGTCGGCGGCGCCCCCTGGTCGGCGGGGCTCGTCGAGTACGCGGCGGGCGCCGAGATCCCCGCGCAGGTGGCCGGCTCCCGGCCGCTGCGCGTGCTCACCGACGCCTTCTCCGACGCCGTGCACCTGCGCAACGACCTCTTCTCGTACCAGCGGGAGGTCGAGGACGAGGGCGAGAACAGCAACGGTGTCCTCGTCCTGGAGAAGTTCCTCGGCTGCACCACGCAGGAGGCCGCCGAGGCCGTCAACGACCTGCTCACCTCCCGGCTCCAGCAGTTCGAGAACACCGCGCTCACCGAAGTCCCCGCGCTGTGCGTGGAGAAGGGGCTCGGCCCCGAGGAATGCGCGGCGGTCGCCCTCTACACCAAGGGGCTCCAGGACTGGCAGTCCGGTGGCCACGAATGGCATCTGCGTTCCAGCCGGTACATGAACGAGGGTGTGGAGACAGGGAATTCGTGGACCGACGGGGTGCTCGGGACATCGGCCCTGGACATCCGGACCCTGTTCGGCCGCCCGGCCGCGGCTCGGCTGCGCAGTTTCACGCATGTGCCGCACCAGCGCGTGGGGCCGTCGCTGCTGCCCGACTTCGACATGCCCTTCGAGCTGTCGCTCAGCCCGCACCACCAGGAGGCCCTGGCCCGTTCGGTGGAGTGGGCGCGCCGGATGGGGATGCTGGAGGACCTGTGGGACGAGGAGATGCTGGTCGGCTTCGACTTCGCACTCTGCTCGGCGGGGCTCGACCCGGACGCGACGCCGGAGGAGCTGGAGCTCAGCGCGGAGTGGCTGACCTGGGGGACGTACGGCGACGACTACTACCCGCAGGTCTTCGGGCGGACCCGC
>NZ_BMQQ01000007.1:192180-205931 GCF_014648195.1 Streptomyces purpureus | reverse complement strand
AATCTCGTGGGCGCGAAGGAGGCCACCGAGCGGCTGAAGGCGTGCATGTCCGTGGAGGACCCCGGTTCGGGCGCGGCCCTCGCCGTGGGCCCCATGGAGCGGTCGCTGGCCGACCTGTGGGCCCGTACGGCCGAGCCCATGGACGCGGCCGCGCGGGCCGAACTGCGGTGCGCGATGGACACGATGCTGGACAGCTGGATGTGGGAGCTGCACAACCAGGCGCAGCACCGCATCCCGGACCCGGTGGACTATCTGGAGATGCGCCGGCACACCTTCGGCTCCGAGCTGACGATGCTGCTGTGCCGGCTGCGGCACAGCAACGATCTGGGGCCGGAGATCTACCGCAGCGGTACGGTGCGGAGTCTGGAGAGCTCGGCGGCCGACTACGGGATGCTCATCAACGACCTCTTCTCCTACCAGAAGGAGATCGAGGTCGAGGGTGAGGTGCACAACGGCGTGCTGGTGGTGCAGAACTTCTTCGACTGCGACTACCCGACCGGTGTGGCGATCATCGACGATCTGATGAAGGGCCGCATGCGTCAGTTCCTCCACGTCAAGGAGCATGAACTGCCGCTGCTGTACGAGGACTTGGAGGTGGACGAGGCCGGGCGGGCCGCGCTGGAGTCCTATGTGCGGGAGCTGGAGGACTGGATGGTGGCCATCCTCAACTGGCACCGCAAGATCCGCCGGTACGGCGCACAGGACGTGCACCGGGGCAGCGGTACGCCGCTGGTGCGGAGCCTGGCGCAGGGCCTGCCGTACGGGCCGACGGGGATGGGCACCTCGGCGGCCCGGGTACCGGCGCTGCTGGCGCCGTAGGCGCGGCCGGTCAGCGGTCTTGGCCGCGGGCGCCGCGGAGCTGGTCCAGTTCGCGGCGCTCGCGCTTGGTCGGGCGGCCCGCGCCCCGGTCACGGACACCGGCCAGGGCGACGTGCTCGCGCGGCGGCGGGGGCGGGCTGTTGTCGACGTAGGCCTCGGCGGCGACCGGCGGTCCGACCCGCTTGGCCAGCACCCGCCGCACCTCGACGATCCGCTCCCGTCCGGCGTGGAAGAGCCGGACCTCGTCGCCCACCTTCACGGGCTGGGCGGGCTTGGCGCGCTCCCCGTTGACACGGACGTGCCCGGCCCGGCAGGCCGTGGCGGCCTGGGAGCGGGTCTTGGTGAGGCGTACCGCCCAGATCCAGCTGTCGACCCGTGCGGTCGCGTTGCCCTCGTCGGAAGCCATGGTGCGACTCTACAAGTTCAGCCCTGCTGGAACAGCTCCGCGGGCAGCGGCTTGAGCAGCGCGTACAGGTCGTCCGTGATGGGCCGGTCCCAACTGGCGATGGTCACGAGGACGTTGTCGCTGCGGTCGAACTGGACGCAGGAGATACGGCTCTCGGAGAGCTTGAGGCGGCGCACGATCAGCAGGTTGTCACCCTGCATGACGGGGACGACCTCGACGGGCTCGTCGTTCTCCAGGGCCGCGAGGAGCTGGGCGACCTCGAAGGGGATCTGGCCCTCGGCGAGCTCGCGGGCGGGCGATCCCTCCGGCAGATTGCCGATGATCATCGCGGGGCCGCGGCCGCCGAAGAGGTCGTAGCGCAGGAAGACGCCCTGGCAGCTGCCGTCGGGCGCGGGCAGCAGGCCGGCGCCGAGATTTCCGGGCCAGTCCCCCGGGTCCATGGCCAGGACGTCGAAGTCCGGGCCCGCGGGTGTGGCGGCGCTGCGGCGGCGGAGGAAGGACATGCCGCCATGGTACGTGTCCGGACGCGTCCCGCGTCGCCGGGCCTAGGCCGCTCCCTCGGCCAGCTCGCGCAGCACGGTCAGGGCGTCACCCGCGCGGCCCTGGTCCACGAAGAGGTGGTCGTGGTGGAAGCCCGCGACGACGTTGCAGCTGATCCCGGCGCCGGCGAGCGCGGTGGAGACGGCGGCGGTGAGGCCGACGGCGTCCAGCGCCGAGTGGACACGGAGCGTGATCCAGGCGGCCACGTAGTCGTACGGCAGGGAGGCGGCGTCGGCCTCGGCCTGGCGGACGACGAGGGTGAGGGCCTCGGTCTCGGCGACGGTGACGACGGGGTGGACGCCGGGTGGTACGGCGGGGCCGGGGACGGTGGTGAAGACGTAGGGCCCGGGGTTGAGCCGGGGCCGCATGCCGGTCAGGAGCCTGGTCAGATCATGTTCGCCGCTCATGATCACCACGATAGGCGGGTGACGGTGCCGGTGGGTCGGCCGCGCCCGGGGCGCCCGGGCCGCGATCATGGGCACGCTCCGTGGCTCGTTGCCCGCGGAGCGGAGGAGGTACCCGTTGAGCATCCTCGGTTCCCGGGCCGTCCGCGCGGCCACCGTCCTCGCCGCCTGCGTGCTCGTGGGCTGCGCCACCGCCGTGACGGCGCCCGTCTCCCAGGCCGGTCCCCCGCCCGGCACCCGGCCCGGTTTCTCGGCCGATCCGGCCCGAGCGGCGCTCGTACGGCTGCTGCCGCGCCATGCCCGTCAGTTCGCGCTGGAGCCGGTGGCCCGGCCGGCGTCCGGAGACTACTTCGCCGTGTCGGGGCGGGCCGGGGCCGTACGGGTCCGGGGTACCAGCCCGGCCGTGCTGCTGACCGGTGTGAACTGGTACCTCAAACACACCGCGAAGGTCGACATCGGCTGGCCTGGTACGAGCACCGAACGGCTCCCGGCGACGCTGCCCGCCCCGCGCGCCGAGCGCAGGGCCGCGGCGGTGCCGCACCGGTTCGCACTCAACGACACCGACGACGGCTACTCCGGCGCGTACCGCGGCTGGGCGGCGTACGAGCGTCAGATCGACCTGCTCGCGCTGCACGGCGTGAACGAGGTGTTCGTGCAGGTGGGCGCGGACGCCGTGTACGCGCGGGCGCTGCGCGAATTCGGATACTCGGGGCAGGAGCTTCGTGCCTGGATTCCGGGGCCCGCGCACCAGCCGTGGTGGCTGATGCAGAACCTGTCGGCGTTCGGCGGCCCGGTCACCGAGCGGCTCCTGGACGACCGGGCCAGGCTCGGGCGGCGGATCGCGGACCGGCTGCGGCAGCTGGGCATGACGCCGGTCCTGCCGGGGTACTTCGGGACGGTCCCGCCGGGGTTCGCCGAGCGCCGGCCGGGCGGGCGGACCGTGCCGCAGGGCACGTGGGCCGCCTTCGCCCGGCCGGACTGGCTGGACCCGCGCGTCCCCCTCTTCGGCCAGGTGGCCGAGGCGTTCTACCGCCACCAGAAGCGGATCTTCGGCACGTCGACGCTGTACAAGATGGATCTGCTGCACGAGGGCGGCAGCGCGGGCGACGTGCCCGTCGGGGCAGCGGCCGCCGCCGTCATGAAGGCGCTGCAGACCGCGCGGCCCGGCGCCGTCTGGGTGCTGCTGGGCTGGCAGAAGAACCCGTCCGTGGAGGTGATCGACGCGGTCGACAAGAGCCGGCTGCTGATCGTGGACGGCTACTCCGACCGGCGGGACGGGCTCGACCGGGAAACGTCGTGGCGCGGCGCCCCGTACGCGTTCGGCACGATCCCGAACTTCGGCGGGCACACGACCCTGGGCGCCAACACCGCCGTGTGGACGGAGCGGTTCGAGCGGTGGCGGACCAAGCCGGACAGCGCGCTGCGCGGGATCGCGTTTCTGCCCGAGGCCACCGGCGGCAATCCGGCCGCGTGCGAGCTGTTTACCGAACTCGCGTGGCGGACCGGGCCGTTGGACCAGGCCGGCTGGTTCGCGTCGTACGCCGCCCGCCGCTACGGCGCGGCCGATCCGCACGCGGTCGCGGCGTGGGAGCTGCTGCGCCGGGGCCCGTACAGCACCCCGGCCGGGAAGTGGAGCGAGCCGCAGGACAGCCTGTTCACCGCCCGGCCGAGCCTCACGGCGGGCAAGGCGGCCCGCTGGAGCCCGGCGGAGATGCGCTACGACGCCACGACGGTGAGCCGGGCGCTGACGGAGCTGCTGAAGGTTGCGCCCGCGCTGCGGGGCACCGACGCGTACCGGTTCGATCTGGTGGACGTGGCCCGGCAGGCCCTCGCCAACCGCAGCCGTACGCTGCTGCCGCTGATCAAGGGCGCGTACGAGACCAGGGACCTGGCGGGCTTCCGGACGCTCACAGGGCGATGGCTGTCGCATCTGACGCTGCTCGACGAGCTGCTCGCCACCGACGAGCGGTTCCTGCTCGGGCCGTGGCTGGAGGCGGCGAAGGCGTGGGGCACCACCGACGAGGAGCGGGCCCGGTGGGAGTTCGACGCCCGGTCGGTCCTCACCACGTGGGGGCCGCGGGCGGGCAGTGAGGTGGGCCATCTGCACGACTACGCGAACCGGGAGTGGGCCGGCCTGGTCTCAGGCTTCTACGCGCCGCGCTGGTCGGCGTATTTCGCCGGCCTGGAGACGGCGCTGGTGACGGGCCGGGCGCCGGTGGCGATCGACTGGTTCGCCGTGGAGAACGCCTGGAACCTGAAGCGGGACGCCTATCCCGTACGAGCCGTGGGCGATCCGTACGAACAGGCGTCCCGGGTCCGCGACGTGCTGGCCGGGGGCTGACGCGGTGTCAGGCGCGCGGTGTCACGTCAGGTCGAATTCCCCGTCACGCGCGTTGAGGACGAAGGCCCGCCATTCGGCGGGGGTGAAGATCAGCGACGGGACCTCGGGCCGGCCCGCGTTGCGCATCGCGACGAAGCCCTCGACGAAGGCGATCTGGACGTCCCCCGCGCCCTGGCTGCCCGACTGCCAGTCGGCGTTGCTGAGGTCGAGTTCCGGCTTCTCCCAGCTCGCGAAGGTGTGCTGGGTGGTGGTGCTCTCCGCCACGTCCGTGCTCCTCCCGCATCGTCGCCTTGGGGGGCCAGCCTAGCGATCAGCACCGGCGCCGCACAGGCCGCGGACCGAGGTCCGCGGCCTGTGCGTGTCAGGTGGTGGGCGGCTCGGCGCCGACCAGCCACATCGAGAAGAACTGGGCCCCGCCGCCGTAGGCGTGACCGAGCGCCCGGCGGGCCCCCTCGACCTGGTGCTCGCCGGCCTGGCCGCGGACCTGGAGGGCGGCCTCGGCGAAGCGGATCATGCCGGAGGCGCCGATGGGGTTGGTGGACAGGACTCCGCCGGACGGGTTGACGGGCAGGTCGCCGTCGAGTTCGGTGACGCCCGACTCGGTGAGTTTCCAGCCCTCGCCCTCGTCGGCGAAGCCGAGGTTCTCCAGCCACATCGGCTCGTACCAGGAGAAGGGGACGTACATCTCCACGGCGTCGACCTCCCGGCGCGGGTCGGTGATGCCGGCCTGGCGGTAGACGTCGGCGGCGCAGTCCTTGCCGGCCTGCGGGGAGACGAAGTCCTTGCCGGCGAAGAGGGTGGGTTCGCTGCGCATGGCGCCGCCGTGCAGCCAGGCGGGCGGGTGCGGGGCGCGGGCGGCGCCGGCGCGGTCGGTGAGGACCATGGCGCAGGCCCCGTCGGAGGACGGGCAGGTCTCCGAGTAGCGGATCGGGTCCCACAGCATCGGGGAGGCCTGCACCTTGGCGAGGGTGATGTCGTGTTCGTGGAGGTGGGCGTAGGGGTTCTTGAGGGCGTTGCGGCGGTCCTTGTACGCGACGAGGGAGCCTACGGTGTCGGGGGCGCCGGTGCGCCGCATGTAGGCCCGTACGTGCGGGGCGAAGAAGCCGCCCGCTCCGGCGAGCAGCGGTTGCTGGAACGGGATGGGCAGGGACAGGCCCCACATGGCGTTGGACTCGGACTGTTTCTCGAAGGCGAGGGTGAGGACGGTGCCGTGGACGCGGGCGGCGACGAGCTGGGCGGCGACCAGGGCGGTGGAGCCGCCGACCGATCCTGCGGTGTGGACGCGGAGCATCGGTTTGCCGACGGCGCCGAGCGCGTCGGCGAGGTAGAGCTCCGGCATCATCACGCCCTCGAAGAAGTCGGGGGCCTTGCCGATGACGACGGCGTCGATGTCCGCCCAGTCCAGGGCGGCGTCGTCGAGGGCGCGCCTGGCTGCTTCGCGGACGAGTCCGGCGAGGGAGACGTCCCGGCGGGCGGCGACGTGTTTGGTCTGGCCGATGCCGACGACGGCCACGGGCTCCTTACCGGACATGCGACTCCCCTTCGAGTACGGCGACCAGGTTCTGCTGGAGGCAGGGGCCGGAGGTGGCGTGGGCGAGGGCGCGGTCGCTCTCGCCTCGGTGGACGCGGGCGGCGGCCTCGCCGAGGCGGATCAGTCCGGCGGCCATGACCGGGTTGGCGGCGAGCGCTCCGCCGGAGGGGTTGACGCGCACGCTGTCGTCGAGGTCGAGGGCTTTGCGCAGGACGACTTCCTGGGAGGTGAAGGGGGCGTGGAGTTCGGCGGTGTCGACGGGCCGGTCGAAGGCGCCCGCCCGGCGGGCGGCGAGCCGGGTGGAGGGCGAGTCGGTGAGGTCGCGGACGCCGAGCGCGTGGGCCTCGACGCGGTGGTCCATGCCGCGGATCCAGGCGGGGCGTTCGCACAGCTCGCGGGCCTTGTCGCCGGCGGCGAGGACGACGGCGGCGGCGCCGTCGCCGATGGGCGGGCAGTCGCCGGTGCGCAGGGGGGCCACGACGTGGTCTCCGTGCGGCCGGGCGCCGGGGAGCTGGGCGTGCGGGTTGGTGGTGGCGGCGTCCCGGCTGCGGGCGGCGATCGCGGCGAGTTCGGCTTCGGTGGTGTCGCCCGCGTCGATCAGGGCCTGGGCCTGGAGGGCGGCGAGGGCGACCGAGTCGGGCCACAGCGGCGCGAGGTAGTAGGGGTCGAGCTGGCGGGAGAGGACGTCGCGTACGGATCCGGGTGAGGCCTTGCCGTAGGAGTAGACGAGCGCGGTGTCGCTCTCGCCGGTGAGCAGCTTCACCCAGGCCTCGTAGAGCGCCCAGGCGCCGTCGGTCTCGACGTGGGACTCGGAGATCGGGGGCCAGGCGCCGACGCCGTCGAGGGCCATGGTGAAGGAGAAGGCGCGGCCGGCGAGGTAGTCGCTCGATCCGGAGCAGGTGAAGCCGATGTCGGCGGTCTTGAGCCCGGTCCGCCGGAGCACCTCGTGCAGGACGGGCATGACCATCTCCACCTCGGAGAGCTCGTCGGTGCGCCGCCGGTGGTCGCTCTGGGCGAAGGCGACGATCGCGACGTCCCGGGAGGGTGCCATCAGAGCAGCTCCTTGTACGTGTCGTAGTCGGCGTCGGGTTCGCCGGTGGGCCGGTAGTGGTCGGGGTGGCGGGCACCGTCGGTCCAGACGGGTTCGACGCGCAGGCCCATGCGGACCTGGTCGTAGGGGATGCCGCCGATCCGGCCGTGCAGGGCGAGGTCGGCGCCGTCGAGCGCGATGTGCGCGTAGACGTACGGCACCTCGATGGCGTCGTTCATGGCGTTCTTCGCCTTGATGTTGACGATGCAGAAGGTGGTGACGGTGCCGCGGGGGCCGACCTCGACGTGGTCGGTGGTGGCGACGCCGCAGGTGGGGCAGGCGCCGCGGGGCGGGACGTAGACCTTGTGGCAGGAGGGGCAGCGCTCGCCGACGATCCGGCGGTCGGTGAGGGCGGTGAGGTGGTCGCTCTGGGCGCGGCCGGGGGTGTACGTGTAGTCGAGGCGGGCCGGGGCGACGATGCCGGAGACGGGGTCGTCGAACCGGCCGTCGTGGGTGGTGGGTCCGGTGTCCGGGGCGCTGTCGTGGGGCTCGAAGCAGGCGATGTCGGTGATGGCGCCGGTGCGTTCGGCAGCCCAGCGGACGCGGACCCGCAGGCCGGTGCGGACGGCGTCGGGGCCGGGGGCGTCGAGGGCGTGCAGCAGGGCGGTGTCGGCGCCGTCGAAGCGGACCAGGACCCAGGCGAACGGGGTGGCCAGGGGCTGGCCTCGGCGGGGCTCGGGGTTCCAGGCCCAGGTGGTGACGGTGCCGGTCTCGGCGACCTGGACGAGGTCGCGCAGCTCGCCGGCGGTCTCGGGGTCGTACTCGACGGGCGGTACGAGGACCTGCCCGCGCTCGGTCCGGACCCCGAGTACGGTCCGCTCCCGCAGCCCGGTGAGGAAGGCGGACTGGACGGGGCCGAGGGAGCGGGTGAAGGGGAACTCGACGACAAGGGGGGCGCTGAGTGCCTGCGGCGCGGGGGCGGGTGACATGTGCGGGCTCCTAGGTGGCCGGCGGGGTGCGGGCGGGGGAGGGCTCATGCGCGGCGAGGGCGCCCCGGCGGGGCGGCGTCGCGGGCCTGGGGCGCTACTCGCGGCGGTACACCGGCGGGCGCTTCTCCGCGAAGGCGCGGGCGCCCTCCTTGGCGTCGGCGGTGTCGAAGACGGGCCAGCCGCGCTTGAGTTCGGCGGCGAGTCCGTCGGTCTCGGTCATTTCCACGGTCTCGTAGACGGACGCCTTCACGGCCTCCACGGCGAGCGGGCCGCAGGCGTTGATCCGGTCGGCGATCTCCAGGGCCTTGGTGAGCGCCGTGCCGTCGGGGACGACGTGGCCGACGAGTCCGATCCGGGCGGCTTCCGCGGCGCTGTAGGGGCGGCCGGTGAGGAGCATCTCCAGGGCGTGGGCGCGCGGGATCTGGCGCGGGAGGCGTACGGTCGAACCGCCGATGGGGAACAGGCCGCGGGCGACCTCGAAGAGTCCGAAGGTGGCGCCGGCGGCGGCGACCCGGATGTCGGTGCCCTGGAGGATCTCCGTACCGCCCGCGACGCAGTGGCCCTCGACGGCGGCGATGACGGGTTTGCGGGGCCGGTGGTGGCGGAGCATCGCCTTCCAGTGCAGGTCGGGGTCGGCACGCAGCCGCTCCCGGTACCGCTCGCCCTCCATGCCCTTGCCGGCGAGGGCCTTGAGGTCCATGCCGGCGCAGAACGTGCCGCCCGCGCCGGTGAGCACGATCGAGCGCACGGTGTCGTCGGCGTCGGCCTCCATCCAGCCGTCGTGGAGACCCACCAGCATCGGCAGTGAGAGCGCGTTCTTCGCCTCGGGCCGGTTGAGCGTGAGTATCAGTGTGGCGCCTTCGCGCCGCACGGTGAGGTGTTCGGTGCCAGCCATGGCCGTCCTCCCGTCTCAGACCTAGAACAGGTTGCAGGAGGCGGGGGTCCAGTTCAATAGTTTTCTGACACTCAGTCAGATTCTTCTGCGCGGCCCCTTCCCTCCTCCGCCGCACGGCGCTCTAATGACCGCCAGCCAGTTGGGGCCGCGGTCAGGAGGAACGGTGGAGTACAACCTTGCCGACCTGTTCGAGTCGGTCGTCGACGCGGTCCCGGGCCGTGAGGCGCTCGTGTACCTCGACCACCCCGGCACCGGGGCGGAACGCCGGCTGACGTACGCCGCGCTCGACGTGGCCGCCAACCGCCTCGCCCACCACCTGACCGACTCCGGCATCCGGCCGGGTGAGCATCTGGGGCTGCACCTCTACAACGGCGTCGAGTACCTCCAGACGGTCCTCGCCTGCCTGAAGGCGCGGATCGTCCCGGTCAACGTCAACTACCGCTACGTGGAGGAGGAGTTGGTCCATCTCTACCGGGACGCCGATCTGGCCGCGCTCGTCTTCGACGCCGAGTTCACCGGGCGGGTCGCCGCCGCGCTGCCGCGGACGGAGAAGCTGCGGCACCTCGTGCGGGTGGGGACCCCGCCCCAGGGCGCGCCCGGTCTGGACTGCGCGGCCTTCGCCGACGCGGAGGCGGCGGGTTCACCGGCACGGGGCTTCGCGCCCCGCTCGGCCGACGACCTCTTCATCATCTACACCGGCGGGACGACGGGGATGCCCAAGGGCGTCATGTGGCGCCAGGAGGACCTGTTCTTCGCCGGCCTCGGCGGCGGCGCGCCGACCGGCGAGCCGGTGAAGAGCCCGGAGGAGCTGGCCGAACGGGTGGCGGCGGCGGGCGAGGGCATCACCTTCTTCCCCACTCCCCCGCTCATGCACGGCACCTCCACGCTCACCGCCTTCATCGGCTTCAACTTCGGCCAGCGGGTGGTGCTGCACCGCAAGTACGTACCCGAGGAGGTCCTGCGGACCATCGGGCGGGAGAAGGTCACCAGCGTCTCCCTGGTCGGCGACGCCATGCTGCGCCCACTGATCGACGCGCTGAACGGCCCGCTGAAGGGCGCCGATCTCTCCTCGCTGTTCAGCGTCTCCTCGTCCGGCGCGATCATGTCCGAGACCGTACGGCGCGAGTTCGCGGACCTCGCGCCGCATGTGATGCTGCTGAACAACTTCGGCTCCTCCGAGTCCGGTTTCAACGGCACCGCCACCGACGACTCGGGCCCCGAGCGTGGCTTCCGGCTCCGGGTCAACGCCCGTACGCAGGTGGTGGATCCGGCGACGTACGAACCGGCCGCCCCCGGCGAGCCGGGGCGGATCGCCCAGCGCGGCCATGTCCCGCTGGGCTACTACAACGACCCGGTCAAGACCGCCGAGACCTTCTTCCAGCGGGGCGGGGAGCGGTGGGTGCTGCTCGGGGACATGGCCACCGTCGACGAGGACGGCGTCGTCACCGTCCTCGGCCGCGGCTCGCAGTGCATCAACACCGGCGGCGAGAAGGTCTATCCGGAGGAGGTCGAGCAGGCGCTCAAGTCCCATCCCGACGTCTACGACGCTCTGGTGGCCGGGGTGCCGGACGCGACCTGGGGCAACCACGTGGCCGCGGTGGTCCAGCTGCGGGCCGGCGCCCGGGCCCTGGACCTGGCGGCCGTGCAGGCGCACTGCCGCACCCGGCTCGCCGGGTACAAGGTCCCCCGCCAGTTGGTGCTCACCGACCACATCCAGCGCTCGCCCAGCGGCAAGGCGGACTACCGCTGGGCGCGGTCGGTGGCGGCGGCCGAGGAGACCGCCGGCTGATCGCCCCGGGGCGCGTGTCAGGCGCCGACGCCGAAGTCCCGTACGGCGGAAAGGAAGGCGTCCGGTTCCGATTCGTGGATCATGTGACCGGTCTCGATCGTGACCAGACGGCCGTCGGGGAGTTGTCCGGCCATCCAGGCCAGCTGTTCCTGCGGGAGGTGGCTGTTCTCGCCGCCGCCGATCAGCAGGGTCGGTGTGGTGAGCCCGGTGAGGTCGTCGCGCCACCCCGGATCGGGGGCGTTCAGCTGCGCGTCGGTGGCCACCACCACGCCCCAGTCGAAGCCGGGCTCGCCCTCCGGCACCGGGACGGGTCCGCGCGGCGGGTCGAGCGGGAAGAACACCGGCGCGTCCTCCAGGACCAGCCGGCCGATGAGGCCGGGCTCCCGGGCGGCCAGGAGGCAGGCGGCGGCGCCGCCCATCGAGTGCCCGATCACCTCGGCGCCGGTGAGGCCGAGCGCCGTGAGGAAGCCGCCGAGCTCGTCGCGGAAGACGTCGAAGCCGTAGCGGCCCGGCCGCTCGCTCAGACCGTGGCCCCGCAGGTCGAGGGCGTACACCCGGCGGGTCGCCGCCAGCTCGCGGGCGATCGGGGCCCAGTCGGCGCCGCTGCCACCACGGCCGTGCACCAGCACGAGCGGCGGAGCGTCCTCCTCACCCCAGGTGCGGTAGGCGAGGCGGACCCCGTCGACCGTGACCGTGGAGACCTCCGGGTCGAGGAAGGCGGCGACCGTACGGGCGAAGGCGGCCGGGTCGTCGACCCACGGGTAGTGCCCGGCGCCGGGCTGGACGGCAAGCTCAGCCTGCGGGAACAGCGCGGCGAGCTCCGCGGCCCGGGCCGGCGTCGGGCCACCGTCCCAGGCGCCGGCCAGGACCAGGACGGGCGCGGTGACGGCGGCGAGTGCGGCCCGGGTGGCCTCGGGGTCGAAGGCGCCCTCGCCGTAGTAGCGCTCCAGGGCGTCCCAGTTCACCTCGTCGCCGGTGGCGGCGGCATGGGCCTGGGCGGCCTCGTCCCAGCGTCCGTACGCGAGCGGGGCGACCAGCTCGTGCAGGGCCCGCATCGTGATGTCGGCGGGCAGCGCGTCCAGGGCGGCGCGGATCCCGGGGTACCACGGCTGGTCGGCGTGGACCTCGACGGCCTTGTCCCACTCCTCGTCGGTGACCTCGATGCCGACGGCGCGGACACCGGGGGTGACCAGGGTGAGCGAGCGCACGCGCGCGGGGTGGGCCGCCGCGTACAGGGTGGCGAGGTTCCCACTCGCGGAGTGGCCGAGGAGGTCCATCCGGTCGAGCCCCAGGTGGGTGCGGAGGGCCTCGACGTCGGCGACCAGCCGGTCGCAGCGGTACGACGCGGGGTCGGCGGGGGTCCCCGAGTCGCCGGTGCCGCGGTGGTCGAGCAGGATGAGCATGCGGTGGGCGGTCAGCCCGCCGAGGTCGCCGAGGTAGGCGGAGGCCCGCATCGGCCCGCCCGGCAGGCAGACCAGAGGCTCCCCCTCCCCTCGTATGTGATAGGCGAGTTCGGTTCCGTCGTACGTGGTGAACATCGGCATGACGCCGATCCTCACGGGCCGTGATGATCATGGCAACCGAGTTCGCCGACAGCGCGATACGGTGGAAGGCCACCACCCCTCATGTGAAGGAAGCGCACCGCTGTGCCCGTAACACCTGAGAACGCGGCCGCCCCTGCCCTGACCGGCGACTGCGCGAACTGCTTCGGGCTGTGCTGTGTCGCGCTCCCCTTCGCGAAGTCCGCGGACTTCGCGGTGAACAAGCCGTCCGGGACGCCCTGCCGGAACCTCCAGGAGGACTTCCGGTGCGGCATCCACACCGAGCTGCGCACGCGGGGCTTCTCCGGCTGCACGGTCTACGACTGCTTCGGCGCCGGCCAGAAGGTGTCCCAGGTCACCTTCGGCGGCCAGGACTGGCGTACGGCCCCGGGTACGGCGCAGCAGATGTTCGATGTGTTTCCGGTGATGCGCCAGCTCCATGAGCTGCTGCGCTACCTCACCGAGGCGCTGTCGCTGCGCGCCACCCGCTCGATCCACGCCGATCTGCGCCGCGCGCTGGAGAAGGTGGAGCGGCTGACCGAGGGCGGGCCCGAGGAGCTGGCGGCGCTGGACGTGGCGGCCGAGCGGGCCGAGGTGAACGTCCTGCTGCTGAAGACGAGCTCGCTGGTACGGGCCACGGCGGGCCGCAAGACCAAGAGCCGGCGCGGCGCCGACCTGATCGGGGCGAAGCTGCGCGGCGCGGACCTGCGGGGGGCGGACCTGCGGGGCGCCCTGATGATCGCCGCCGACCTGAAGGGCGCCGATCTCACGCTCGCGGATCTGATCGGCGTGGACTTCCGGGACGCGGATCTGTCGGGCGCCGATCTGACCCGGAGCCTCTTCCTCACCCAGCCGCAGGTCAACGCGGCGAAGGGGGACGCGGCGACGCGGCTGCCCAAGGGGCTGTCGCGTCCGGCGCACTGGACGCGCTAGCTAGCGCGCCGAGGGCTCGTACACGTACGGCGTCGTGGTGGTGAGGGGCGCGAAGCCGAGGCGTTCGAGGACGGGGCGGCTCTGCTCGGAGGCGTCGACCTGGAGGTAGCGGTGGCCCCGCTCCGCGGCGATCTTGGCGCGGTGGGCGATCAGCGCCCGGTAGATGCCCTTACCGCGCCAGCCTTCGACGGTGCCGCCGCCCCACAGCCCGGCGAAGCCGATGCCGGGGCTGAGCTCCAGTCGCGCCCCGCTGACCGGGGTGTCGCCGGCCATGGCGACCACGGCGGCGACCTCGTCGGGCGTGGTCGTCAACTGGTCGAGGAGTCGGCGGCCGATCCGCGAGCTGTCCGTGCCGAACGCCCGGTCATGGACCTCGGTCAGCAGCCGGACGCCCGCGGCGTCGGTGACCGGGCGCAGGGTGACCCCGTCGGGCGGTGGCGTGTCCAAGGGAAGGTCGTCGATGTCGGCGACCATGAGGGTCTCCGCGGGTTCGGCGGTGAAGCCGGCGGCGAGGAGCCGGCCGGGGAGGTCGG
>NZ_BMQQ01000007.1:0-192145 GCF_014648195.1 Streptomyces purpureus | reverse complement strand
CCGGGCCGTCGTGTCCGTAGGCCTTCCATTCGAAGGCGAGGCCGCGCCCGGTGAAGTACCGGATCTGTTCGGCGATGGCCGCGTCGGCGTCGAGGGCGCCGAGGCCTGACCAGAGGATCCCGTTCCAGGCGTGGGCGGGGCCCGTCTGCCGTACGACCGGACCGTCGCGTTCGACGCGGACTCCGGGGCCATCGGGCCGGGCGCCCTGCCGCATCTGCCGGTCGTACCGCGCGAGCACCGCTGCATGATCCATAACTCCCACTCCAGCACCGCCGCGCGCCGGATCGCAATCGGTTTTCGGCCCGGGAGATCTTGGGGAAATCAGCCCCCGCCTCTTGCCACCGCCCGCGCCTGACCGAATGATCGGTAGGGACGTGTCGGACGGACGGGAGAGCGGCGCATGACGGATCGAGCGGATCGGGCTGATGGCGCGGGGCTGCTGGACGACGGGGAGCGGCTCGACCGCGCGGAGCTGGAGGCCCTCCAGCTGGAGCGGCTGCGGGCGACCCTGCGCCACGCGTACGAGAACGTCGGCTTCTACCGCGCGTCGTTCGACGCGGCCGGACTCAAGCCCGACGACTGCCGTACGCTCGCCGATCTGGCCCGCTTCCCCTTCACGGCCAAGACGGACCTGCGGGACCACTACCCCTTCGGGATGTTCGCCGTGGACCAGTCGCGGGTGCGCCGCATCCACGCCTCCAGCGGGACGACCGGCCGCCCCACGGTGGTCGGCTACACCGAGCGCGACATCGAGACCTGGGCCGACGTGGTGGCCCGCTCGATCCGCGCGGCGGGCGGCCGGCCGGGGCACAAGGTGCATGTGGCGTACGGCTACGGCCTGTTCACCGGCGGGCTGGGCGCGCACTACGGGGCCGAGCGGCTCGGCTGCACGGTCATCCCCGCCTCCGGTGGCATGACGGCACGTCAGGTGCAGCTGATCCAGGACTTCCGGCCCGAGATCATCATGGTGACGCCGTCGTACATGCTGACGCTCCTTGACGAGTTCGAGCGCCAGGGTGTCGATCCCCGGTCCACCTCTCTGAAGGTGGGCATCTTCGGCGCCGAGCCGTGGACCGAGGAGATGCGCCGCGAGATCGAGGAGCGGTTCGCGATCGACGCGGTGGACATCTACGGGCTGTCGGAGGTGATGGGCCCCGGTGTCGCGCAGGAGTGTGTCGAGACCAAGGACGGTCTGCACATCTGGGAGGACCACTTCTACCCCGAGGTCGTCGACCCGTTCACCGGCGAGGTACTGCCCGACGGGGAGCAGGGGGAGCTGGTGTTCACCTCGCTGACCAAGGAGGCGATGCCGGTGATCCGCTACCGCACCCGGGACCTGACCCGGCTGCTGCCGGGCACGGCGCGGGTCTTCCGGCGGATGGAGAAGGTGACCGGCCGCAGTGACGACATGGTGATCGTGCGCGGCGTGAACCTCTTCCCCACGCAGATCGAGGAGATCGTGCTGCGGACCCCGTCGCTGGCCCCGCACTTCCAGCTGCGGCTGACCCGGGAGGGCCGGCTGGACGTGCTGACCGTACGTGCCGAGGCGCGGGCGGAGGCGACGCCCGGGCAGCGGGCGGAGGCGGCCCGGGCGGTCGCGGCGGCGGTCAAGGACGGCATCGGGGTGTCGGCCCTGGTCGAGGTGGTGGATCCGGAGACGCTGGAGCGGTCGGTCGGCAAGATCAGGCGGATCGTGGACCTCAGGAACCGCTAGCCGGGCCGGGGCCGGGGTGTGTCGGGGCGGCCTTCCACCCCGCGCCCCGGGCACCCGGCGCGTTGTCGGCCCGGCGGCTACGCGCCGCGGCGGTGGAGGGCGTCCAGAGTGGCCAGTTCGTCCGCGGAGAGGCGCAGCGCGCCCGCCGCCACGTTGGCCGCCAGGTGCTCCGGGTCGCCGGTGCCGGGGATGGCCAGTACGTGCGGGCCGCGGTGGAGGGTCCAGGCCAGCCGCACCTGCGCGGGGGTGGCGCCGTGGGCCCGGGCGACGGCGAGCAGTTCGTCGCTCTCGCCGCCCGTCGCGCCGGCCTCCCGGCCGGTGCCGGCGATGGAGTAGAACGGCACGAACGCGATGCCCTGCGCGCCGCAGTCCCGTACGAAGTCGTCGTGTTCGGGCCGGATGCCGATGCCGTACTGGTTCTGCACACAGACCACCGGCGCGATGGCCTGGGCCTCGGCCACGTGGTGCGGCTGGACGTTGGAGAGGCCGAGGTGGCGGATGAGCCCGGCGTCCCGCAGCTCGGCCAGGGCGCCGAACCGCTCGGCGATCGAATCGCTGCCGACGATCCGCAGGTTCACCACGTCGAGATGGTCGCGGCCGAGCTGACGGAGGTTCTCCTCGACCTGGCCGCGCAGCTGGCGTGCGGTGGCGTGAGGCAGCCACTCGCCGGAGGAGTCACGGCCCGGACCGACCTTGGTGGTGATGACCAGGTCGTCCTGGTAGGGGGCGACGGCCCGGTTGATGAGTTCGTTGGCGGAGCGTGTCGAGGAGAAGTAGAACGCGGCGGTGTCAAGGTGGTTCACACCGAGCTCCACCGCGCGGCGCAGTACGCGGATCGCCTGGTCGCGGTCGCGTGGCACGGCGTCCGGTATCAGCGCCTCCCCGGTCTGGGGCAGGCGCATCGCGCCGAAGCCGATCCGGTTGACCGTCAGGTCTCCGAGTTTCCAGGTACCGGAGTCCGCCGCGGTGATCGTCTGTGAGGTCATGTGGATCATGGTGCCTTCAACAGCGGGCCGACCGCCATCGATTCGGGCATCCGCGGATCAGGGGCTGAAGGAGAGGAAGACGAAGGCGGCGAAGATCGCGAGATGGACGCCGCCCTGGAGGAGTGTGGCCCGGCCGGGGACGACGGTCAGGGCGCTCACCGCGGCCGTGAGGACGAGCAGCACCATGTGGACGGGGCCGAGGCCCAGGACCAGGGGTCCGGAGAGCCAGACGGTGGCGAGCGCGATGGCCGGGATCGTCAGTCCGATGCTGGCGATCGCCGAGCCGTAGGCGAGGTTGAGGCTGGTCTGCATCCGGTCGCGGCGCGCGGCGCGGACCGCCGCGAGGGTTTCGGGCAGCAGCACCATCAGGGCGATGACGACACCGACGACCGCGTTGGGCAGGCCCGCCGACTCGACACCGTCCTCGATGGTCGGTGAGACCAGTTTGGCGTTGCCGACGACCGCGACGAGCGCCAGGAGGAGGAGTCCGACGCTCCACCAGGTCTGGGGGACGGTCGGCGGGGCGGCGTGCTCGTCCTCGGAGTCGTGTCCGTCGCGGGGCACGGGCAGGAAGTAGTCGCGGTGCCGCACGGTCTGTACGGCGACGAAGACCCCGTACAGGCAGAGCGAGGCGACGGCGGCGAAGGCGAGCTGCGCGGTGGAGAACTCAGGGCCGGGCCGGCTGGTGGTGAACGTCGGCAGGACCAGCGTCATGGTGGCGAGCGTGCAGACGGTGGCGAGGGCGCCGCCCGAGCCTTCGGCGTTGAAGACGGCGACCCGGTTGCGCACCGCGGCGACGAGGACGGACAGCCCGACGATGCCGTTGCAGGTGATCATCACGGCGGCGAAGACGGTGTCCCGGGCGTAGGTGGAGACCTTGTCCCCGCCGCCCGCCATCAGGGTGACGATGAGTCCGACCTCGATGACGGTGACGGCGACGGCGAGGACGAGGGAGCCGAAGGGTTCGCCGACCCGGTGGGCGACGACCTCGGCGTGGTGCACGGCGGACAGGACGGCGCCCAGCAGGCACAGCCCCACGACGGCGGCGGCGAATCCTGGCAGGTCGCGGCCCCAGGCGAGCGCGAGGGCGAGCGCCGCGACCACCGGGACCCAGGTGGTCCATCGCCGTGCCAGCCCTGCCGCGCTCGAACCCATGATCACGATAGTGCCATATGTCCGGTATGCAGCCCTCGTTGGAGCGGTGCGGCGCTACAGCGGGCGGGTGCGCCCTTCCCAGTACGGGTCGCGCAGCCGTCGCTTGTACAGCTTGCCGTTGGGGTCGCGGGGCATGGTGTCGATGAACTCGACCGACCTGGGGCGTTTGTAGCCGGCGAGCTGTCCGGCGACGTGGTCGAGGATCTCGGCGGCGAGGGTCCGGCTCGGGATGTGGCCGTCGGCGGGTTCGACGACGGCCTTGACCTCCTCGCCCCAGTCGGCGTGCGGGACACCGAAGGCGGCGGCGTCCGCGACGGCGGGGTGGCTGAGGAGCGCGGCCTCGATCTCGGCCGGGTAGATGTTGACCCCGCCCGAGATGATCATGTCGATCTTGCGGTCGCGGAGGAAGAGATAGCCGTCCTCGTCGAGGACGCCGAGGTCTCCGACGGTGAAGTAGTCGCCGATGCGGTTCTTCGCGGTCTTGGTCTCGTCCTTGTGGTACGAGAATCCGCCGGTGGACATCTTCATGTAGACGGTGCCGAGCTCACCGGGCGGCAGCCGGCGGCCGTCGTCGTCGAAGACGGCGAGTTCACTGATGGGCCAGGCCTTGCCGACCGTGCCGGGCTTCTTCAGCCAGTCCTCGGCGGTGGCGAAGGCCCCGCCGCCCTCGCTGGCCGCGTAGTACTCCTCGACGCACCGCCCCCACCAGTCGATCATGGCGCGTTTGACGTGGTCGGGGCAGGGGGCGGCGCCGTGGATGGCGTGACGCAGGGAGGAGACGTCGTAGCGGTCCTTGACGGCTTGCGGCAGGGCGAGCAGCCGGTGGAACTGCGTCGGAACCATGTGGGTGTGGGTGCAGGCGTGGGCATCGATGAGCCGCAGCATCTCCTCGGGCGCCCATTTGTCCATGAGGACGAGCGGATGGCCGATGTGCAGGGCTGCGGCCGCGAACTGGAGCACGGCGGTGTGGTAGAGCGGCGAGCAGACCAGATGGACGTTGTCGTCGAACGGCCTGATGCCGAAGATGCCGAGGAATCCGCCGAGGTGGGTCTCTTCCGGGAGTCTGCCGGGCAGGGGGCGGCGGATGCCGCGCGGCCTGCCGGTGGTACCCGAGGTGTAGTTCATGACCCAGCCGAGGGTCCGGTCGGCGGGCGGCGTCGGGGGCTGTCCGTCGAGCAGCGCGGCGTACGGGCGGAAGCCCTCGACGACGCCGACGGCGAAGCGGTGGGTGGCGGGCAGGCCGGCCTCGTCGGCCGCGGCGGTGGCGGCCTGGGCGAAGCGTTCGTGGGCGATGAGGACCTTGGCGCCGGAGTCGGAGACGATCCAGGCGATCTCGGGTCCTACGAGGTGGTGGTTGACGGGGACGAGGTAGAAGCCGGCCTGGGTGGCGGCGAGATGGGCGGTGAAGAACTCGGCGCCGTTGGGCAGGACGACCGCGAAGGCGTCGCCGCGGCGCAGGCCGGCGGCGCGCAGACCGTGCACGAGCTGGTTGGCGGCGGCGTGCAGACGGCCGGCCGTCCACTCCTCGCCGTCGGGCGCCGTGAGGACCGTACGGTCGGGGTCGGCGCCCGCCTGGGTCCAGAAGCCGCTGGGCGCGGGCCGCACGCCCTGCCCGCCCTCGACCCGCTCGCTCATGTCCCGGTCGTTCTTCTCCCGCTCGCTCATGTCCCGGTCGCCCCCGACCCGCTCGCTCATGTCCCGGTCGTTCTTCTCCCGCTCGCTCATGTCCCGGTCGCCCCCGACCCGCTCGCTCATGTCCCGGTCGTTCTTCTCCCGCTCGCTCATGTCCCGCTCCTTCCGGCGATGCGCTGGATGCGGCCGACGGCCCGTTCGAAACCGCGGGTGAGGTCGTCGAAGACCTCGCGCACGCTGCGTTCGGCGTTCATCCGGCCGACGATCTGCCCGACGGGGGTGCCGAGCAGCGGTTCCACCTCGTACTTCTGGATCCGGGAGACGGCCTCGGCGACCAGCAGCCCCTGGAGCGGCATGGGGAGCGGTCCGGGCCCGGCCGGGTCGTCCCACGCGTCGGTCCATTCGGTGCGCAGCTGGCGGGCGGGCTTGCCCGTCAGGGCGCGGGAGCGGACGGTGTCGCCGGAGCCCGCGGCGAGGAGCTTGGCGGTCAGGGCCCGGGAGTGGAGCTCGGCCTCGGTGGTGGTGAGCCAGAGGGAGCCGAGCCAGACGCCCTGGGCGCCGAGGGCGAGTCCGGCGGCGATCTGTTCGCCGCTGCCGATGCCGCCGGCGGCGAGGACGGGCAGCGGGCCGACGGCGTCGACGACTTCGGGGGTGAGGACCATGGAGGCGATCTCGCCGGTGTGGCCGCCCGCCTCGTAGCCCTGGGCGACGACGATGTCGATGCCGGCGTCGGCGTGGTGGCGGGCGTGGCGGGCGCTGCCCGCGAGCGCGGCGACGAGGACTCCGTGGTCGTGTGCGCGGCGTACGACGTCCGGGGGCGGGGAGCCGAGGGCGTTGGCGAGGAGTTTGATGGGGTAGTCGAAGGCGACGTCGAGCTGGCTGCGGGCGACCTGCTCCATCCAGCCGGTGATGCGCCAGCCGGAGGCCTCACCCTCGGCGAGTTCGGGTACGCCGTGCTTGGCGAGGGTGGCACGGACGAACTCCCGGTGCCCTTCGGGGATCATCGCCTCGACATCGGACTCGGTCACACCCTCGACCTTCTTGGCGGGCATGACGACGTCGAGTCCGTAGGGCAGCCCGTCGGTGTGCTCCTGCATCCAGTCGAGGTCGCGGGCGAGGTCGTCCGGGGCGGTGTAGCGCACCGCCCCGAGGACCCCGAAGCCGCCGGCGCGGGTGATGGCGGCGGCCACCGCGGGGAAGGGCGTGAAGCCGAAGATGGCGTGCTCGATGCCCAGTCTCTTGCTCAGCTCCGTCTCCATGGGGCGCAGGATGCCGCAGCGGGCGGGACGAGGGAAGAGATTTTCTGATGCGGTGTCAGATTTCTTGAGGGGCGGTCCGACGGCCCTTCGGAACGCCCGGGGGCCCGGCGCGCGGGCCCCTTGGCCCTTCGGCGTCCTTGACGGCAGGTCACCTCGGTAAGAAAGTTTCCTCTGTTGCGGACGTGACCGAAGGCATCTTTCAGCTGGGCTGGGACCGGGAGGCACGATGGCAGAGGGCTCCGCGCCCGGATCTTCGGGCAAGGCCATCAGCAGGCGACGACTTGGCGGCGGGGTCCTGGCCCTGGGAGGTTCCTTGGTGATCGGCCCGATGCCACCGGCGGCGGCCTGGGCGGCGGACGACCGCGACGGCGCGGCCGGGGGTACGCCCGTACTGCGGCGCGGCTCCGCCGAACGCGCCGGGCTGCTGCCGGAGCACCTGGACCGGCTGGTCGCCGACGCCGAGCGGTATCTCGGCCCCTCCCACAAGCACCCGTGGTACGCGGGCGCGGTCCTGCTCGCGGGGCGCGGCTCGACGGTGGCGCTGCACCGGCCGATCGGGCAGGCGCTGCGGTACGCGGCCTACGACGAGACCACCGACACCGGCGTCGAGCTGCCGGTGGAGCGGCAGATCCCGATGGCCGAGGACACCGTCTTCGACCTGGCGTCGGTGTCGAAGCTGTTCACCGCGATCCTTGCCGTGCAGCAGATCGAGCGGGGCGCGCTGGAGCTGGAGGGCAAGGTCACCGCGTATCTTCCGGAGTTCGGGGGCGGGGGCAAGCGGGAGGTGACGGTACGCCAGCTGCTCACCCACACCTCGGGGCTGCGGGCCTGGCTGCCGCTCTACAAGGAGCCCACGCGGGAGGGGAAGCTGCGGCTGCTGTGGAACGAGATGCCGGTGAGCCCACCCGGCTCCCGCTATCTCTACTCCGACCTCAACCTGATCACGCTTCAGCTGATCCTGGAGGAGATCACCGGTCGCCCTCTGGATGCACTGCTCCACGACGAGATCACCGCTCCGCTCGGCATGCGCCGCACACGTTTCAATCCCCCGCCCTCCTGGCGGCCGAAGATCGCCGCCACCGAGGACGCCCGGCTGCCGTGGTCGGGCCTGGAGCGGGGGCTGGTGTGGGGCGAGGTCCACGACGAGAACGCGTACAGCCTGGGCGGGGTCGCGGGCCACGCCGGGGTCTTCTCCTGCGCCTGGGACCTGGCGGTCCTCGCCCGTACGCTCCTCAACGGCGGCGCGTACGGCCAGGCCCGCATCCTGCGCCGCGACTCGGTCGCCCTGCTGTTCACCGACTTCAACACCGCTTTCCCCGGCGACGAGCACGGGCTCGGCTTCGAGCTCTACCAGCACTGGTACATGGGAGCGATGGCCACCCCGAGCAGCGCCGGGCACACCGGCTTCACCGGCACCAGTCTCGTGCTCGACCCGAGCACCGACACGTTCCTGATCCTGCTCGGCAACTCCGTCCATCCCGTACGCGGCTGGCGCTCCGGCTCGGCGCCCCGCGTGGCCGCCGCCACCCACCTCGCCCGCGCGGTCCCGGTGCGCCCGAGGCGGGGACGTACCGCCTGGTTCTCCGGCACGGCAGGCAGCACCACCGCCACCCTCACCCTCCCCGAGCTGACCCCCGGCGCGGGCCCCCTGCGCCTCGACTGCGCCCTGTGGTGGGACACGGAGCCCGGCTCGGACGCCGTCCACCTGGAGGCGTCGGGCGACGCGGGCGCCACCTGGCAGCCGGTGCCGTTCACCACCGTCCGGCCGGGCGAAGAGCCCCAAGCCCACCCGAGCGGATCGGCGACCGGCTGGTCGGGCCGCCGCTGGCACGACCTGGAGGCCGATCTGACGGCCTGGCACACGGCGCCGTTCCGGCTGCGCTGGCGCTACACCACCGACCAGCTGTACGTGGGACGCGGGGTGTACGTCGACGGGCTGCGGGTCCGCAGCGGGCGCCGCACCCTCTTCGACGAGACCCGGCCGTCCGACGCGGCCCGGATCGAGGCCCGGGGCTGGACACCGTCGGCGGACTGAACCCGGCCGCTCGTCAGGGGCTGGGGGCCGCCGCCGTCTCCAGCGCCTTCAGGACGGGCCGGATCAGGGGGTGCTCCTCCGCGCCGCGGCGGACCGCCGCGAAGACGCGGCGGGTGGGGGCCACCCCGTCGACGGGACGGATCACCACATCGGTGAGATCCATGCCGCGCAGCGCCGAGCGCGGCACGAGGGCGACGCCCGCCGCGGCGGAGGCCAGCGACACCACGGCCCGGAAGTCGTCGGACGAATGCTCCAGGCGGGGTTCGAATCCGGCGTACTCGCAGGCCAGGACGACCACGTCATGGCAGGGGTTGCCGGGGTAGGGGCCGATCCACGGGTCCTTGGCGAGGGCTCCGAGCGCGACCTGCTCGTGGCCCGCGAGGGGGTGGCCGACCGGCAGGACCGCGTCGAACGGCTCGGCGTACAGCGCCACCCTGGTCAGCCGGGCGTCGTCCTCGCCAGGGGCGCCGCGGTACTCGACGGCCACCGCCACGTCGACCTGCCGGTCCAGGACCATGAGGAGGCTCGCGTCGCCCTCGGCGTCCCGGACCCGGACTCGTATGCCGGGCGAGGAGCGGGCGAGCTCGGTGATGGCGGGGCCCACGACGAGGCCGATGCCGGTGGCGAAGGCCGCCACGGTGACCGTGCCGGCCTCGCCGGAGCCGTAGGCCGCGAGCTCCGACTCGGCCCGCTCCAGCTGGGCCAGGACCGCGTTGGCGTGGCTGAGCAGGATCTCGCCCGCCGGGGTCAGCCGGACGCCGCGGGCGCTGCGGTCGACGAGCCGGTGCCCGGTCTCCTGCTCCAGGGCGGCCAGCTGCTGGCTGACCGCGGAGGGCGTGAGATAGAGCGCGGCGGCAGCCGCGGTGACCGTACGGTGGTCGGCCACCGCTCGGAGGATGTGCAGCCGCCGCGCTTCGATCATGCCCCTAGTCTCGCAGGGCGGCCCTGGCATCGACGAACGCGTCCACCGCGCGGTTGACGTCATCGGGCGAGTGCGCCGCGGACAGCTGGACGCGGATCCGGGCCTGGCCCTGGGGGACGACCGGGTACGAGAAGCCGATCACGTACACGCCGCGCTCCAGGAGCAGGTCGGCCATGCGGGCCGCCTCCGCCGCGTCGCCGATCATCACCGGCGCGATGGCGTGGTCGCCGGGGAGGATGTCGAAGCCCTCCTCGGTCATGCGGGTGCGGAAGAGCTTGGTGTTCTCGTTCAGCCGCTCGCGCAGGTCACCGGCCGACTCCAGCAGGTCGAGGACCTTCAGCGAGGCGGCGGCGATGACCGGGGCGAGGGTATTGGAGAAGAGGTACGGACGGGAGCGCTGGCGCAGCAGGGCGACGATCTCGGCGCGGGCGGCGACATAGCCGCCGGAGGCGCCGCCGAGGGCCTTGCCGAGGGTGCCGGTGATGATGTCGACGCGGTCCATGACGCCGTGCAGCTCGGGGGTGCCGCGGCCGCCGGGGCCGACGAAGCCGACGGCGTGCGAGTCGTCGACCATGACCATCGCGCCGTGGCGCTCGGCCAGGTCGCAGATCTCGTCGAGCGGGGCGACGTAGCCGTCCATGGAGAACACACCGTCGGTGACGATCAGCGTGCGCCGCGCGCCTCCCTCGGTGGCCTCCTTGAGCTGCTGCTCCAGGTCGGCCATGTCGCGGTTGGCGTAGCGGAAGCGGCGGGCCTTGGAGAGGCGGATGCCGTCGATGATCGAGGCGTGGTTGAGGGCGTCGGAGATGACGGCGTCCTCGGCGCCGAGGAGGGTCTCGAAGACGCCTCCGTTGGCGTCGAAGCAGGAGGAGTAGAGGATCGTGTCCTCCTGCCCGAGGAAGGCGGAGAGCCGCTGCTCCAGCTCCTTGTGCACCTCCTGGGTGCCGCAGATGAAGCGGACGGAGGCCATGCCGTAGCCCCAGCGGTCCAGCGCGCTGTGCGCGGCGCCGATCACCGCGGGGTGGTCGGCGAGGCCGAGGTAGTTGTTGGCGCAGAAGTTGAGCACGTCACCGGGGCGGCCGCCGGCGGTGACGGCGACGGTGGCGGACTGGGGGGTGCCGATGACGCGCTCGGGCTTGTGCAGCCCGGCGGCGCGGATCTCGTCGAGGGTGGTGCGCAGCTCGTCGCGTACGGAGTCGAACATCAGTGATTCTCCAGAAGGGAAAGCTCAGGCGGTCCAGTCGAGGATGATCTTGCCGCCCTGGCCGCTCGCGGCGTCGTCGAAGGCGGTTTCGTACTCCTGATAGGAGTAGCGGCCGGTGATCACGGGGCCGAGGTCGAGGCCCGCTTCCAGCAGGACGGACATGGCGTACCAGGTCTCGAACATCTCGCGGCCGTAGATGCCCTTGATCGTGATCATGGAGGTGACGATCCGGGACCAGTCGACCGGGAACTCCTGCGCGGGCAGGCCCAGCATGGCGATCCGGCCGCCGTTGGTCATGTTGGCGATCATGTCGCGCATGGCCTCGGGGCGGCCGGACATCTCCAGGCCGATGTCGAAGCCCTCGCGCATGCCCATCTGGCGCTGGCCGTCCGCGATGGTGGTCTCGGCGACGTTGAGGGCCAGGCTGACGCCGACCTTGCGGGCGAGCGCGAGGCGGGCCTCGCTGACGTCGGTGATCACGACGTTGCGGGCGCCGGCGTGCTTGGCGACGGCCGCGGCCATGATGCCGATCGGTCCGGCGCCGGTGATGAGGACGTCCTCGCCGACCAGCGGGAACGACAGCGCGGTGTGCACGGCGTTGCCGAACGGGTCGAAGATGGCGGCGATGTCGAGGTCCACGGGGACGCGGTGCACCCACACGTTGGACGCGGGCAGGGCGACGTACTCGGCGAAGGCGCCATCGCGGCCGACGCCGAGGCCGACGGTGGCGCGGCACAGGTGGCGCCGGCCGGCGAGGCAGTTGCGGCACTTTCCGCAGACCAGGTGGCCTTCGCCGCTCACGAGGTCGCCGCTCTTGACGTCGGCCACGTCGCGGCCGACCTCGACGACCTCGCCGACGAACTCATGGCCGAGGGTCAGCGGGGTGGCGATGGTCTTCTGTGCCCAGCCGTCCCAGGAGCGGATGTGCAGATCCGTGCCGCAGATGCCGGTGCGGAGCACCTTGATCAGTACGTCTCCGGGGCCGATCTCCGGCTCGGGCACATCCGTGAGCCAGAGTCCGGGCTCAGCCTTCAGCTTGACCAGCGCCTTCAATGCAACGGCTCCTGACGTACGAATCCTGCGAGGGGAAGAGCGAGGGCCGGTTTTCCGGCCATGATCCCTGGCAGAAATCTCCCTTACGTCGGCGGTGCGGTCCATCGAGGTTTTCTTAACCGCGGCCACAGCTGGGCTTCACGCCGCAGGCGGGGGCCTGCTGCCGGTCAACGTCCGAGCACCGCCATCGCCGCATTGTGGCCGGGGATCCCGCTGACCCCGCCGCCGCGGACGGCGCCCGCTCCGCACAGCAGGACGTTGGCGTGCGCGGTCTCCACGCCCCAGCGGCCGGTCGAGTCGTCGGCGTAGGGGAAGGAGAGGTCGCGGTGGAAGATGTGGCCGCCGGGCATCCGTAGTTCGCGTTCCAGGTCGAGCGGGGTCTTCGCCTCGATGCAGGGGCGGCCGTCGGCGTCCACGGCCAGGCAGTCGGCGAGCGGCTCGGCGAGGTGGGTGTCGAGCTCGGCGAGGGTCGCCTTGAGGAGGGCGGCGCGGGCCGCGTCGTTGTCGTCGATGAAGAGCCGTGCGGGGGTGTGGAGCCCGAAGAGGGTGAGGGTCTGGTAGCCCTGGGCGGCGAGTTCGGGGCCGAGGATCGACCGGTCGGTGAGCGAGTGGCAGTAGATCTCGCTGGGCGGGGTGGTCGGCAGCCGGCCGGCGGCCGCCTCCCGGTGGGCGGCGCCCAACTGCCCGTACCCCTCGGCGATGTGGAAGGTGCCGGAGAACGCCTCGCGGGGGTCGACGGTGGTGTCCCGGAGCCTGGGGAGCCGGGTCAGCAGCATGTTGACCTTGAGCTGGGCGCCCTCGGCGGGAGGCGGCGAGCTCTCGCCGAGCAGGCCGGCGAGGGCCTGGGGTGAGGCGTTCACCAGGACGTGGCGGGCGGCGACGGTTCCGTTGCTGCCGGCCGAGCGGTAGGTGATCTCGGCGGCGCGGCCGTCGGTCTCGATCCGGGTGACGTCGTGTTCGGTGGCGATCTCGGCCCCGGCGCGGCGGGCGGCGTCCGCGAGGGCGTCGGTGAGGGCGCCCATGCCGCCGACGGGGACGTCCCAGTCGCCCGTACCGCCGCCGATGACGTGGTAGAGGAAGCAGCGGTTCTGGAGCAGGGAGGGGTCGTGCGCGTCGGCGAAGGTGCCGATCAGGGCGTCGGTGAGGACGACGCCGCGGACCAGGTCGTCGGTGAAGTGCTCCTCGATCGCGACGCCGATGGGTTCTTCGAAGAGCATCCGCCAGGTCGTCTCGTCGTCGACGCGGGCGCGCAGCTCCTCGCGGGTGGGGAGCGGGTCGGTGAGGGTGGGGAAGATGCGCTCGGCGGCGCGGCGGGTGCGCTCGTAGAAGCGCAGCCAGCTCTCGTAGGCGTCGTCGGAGCCGGTGAGCGCGGCGAAGGACGCACGGGTGCGGTCGGCGCCGCCGCCGACGAGGAGGCCGGTGGCGCGGCCGTCACGCTCGACCGGGGTGTAGGAGGAGACCGTGCGCTTGCGGACGGCGAAGACGAGGTCGAGATCGTTGACGATCTTCGCCGGGAGGAGGGACACCAGGTACGAGTAGCGGGAGAGGCGGGCGTCGATCCCGGCGAAGGGGCGGGTGGAGACCGCCGCGCCGCCGGTGGTCTCGAGCCGTTCGAGGAGGAGGACGGAGCGGCCTGCGCGGGCGAGGTAGGCGGCGGCGACGAGTCCGTTGTGGCCGCCGCCGACGATGACGGCGTCGTACGAGCGCTGTGCTGGCATGGCTCTTGGTAGCACGTGCGCGGCGGCGCCGGAACCCTGTCTCCGGCCACGTCCCGATCAGCTGGTCGGGCAGGTCCCGGCCGGTCGGCCGGGTCACGCGCGGGTGCCGGTGCGCAGGCGGAGGGTGGCGACCCGCCGGTAGAGCTCGACGGCCTCGGCGTGGTGGCCGAGCTGTTCGAGGCAGTGGGCCTCGTCGTTGCGGCTGGCGAGGGCGTCGGGGTGATCGGCGCCCAGGACCCGTTCGCGGGCGCCGGCGACCTCGCGGTAGACGGCAAGGGCTTCGCTCCAGCGGCCCAGCCAGCCCAGGGAGACGGCGACCTCCCGTCGGCTGACCAGGGTGTCGGGATGGTCCGGGCCGAGGACCCGTTCCCTGAGCGCGCAGACCTCGCGGGCCTCGGCGAGCGCCTCCTCCCAGCGGGCGAGCCGGCCGAGGTTGACGCCGAGGCCGTGACGGGCACGCAGGGTTTCGGGGTCGTCGGGGCCGTGCACGCGCGTACGGGTGGTGACGAGGTCCCGGTAGAGCTCCAGGGCTTCGGCGCTGCGGCCGAGTCGGCCGAGGCTGATGCCGATCTCGTAGCGGGCGGCGAGGGTGTCGGGGTGGTCGGCGCCGAGGACGCCCGCGCGGGCGGCGGCGACCTCGCGGTAGGCGGCGAGCGCGGCCGACCAGCGGCCCAACTGGCCAAGGGTGTAGGCGACTTCGTACCGGGTGACCAGGGTGTCGGGATGTTCGCGTCCGAGCAGCCGGGCGCGGGCCTCGGCCACCTCGTGCGCCATCCGGTGCGACTCCTCCAGTCGGCCGAGCCGGCTCAGGTTGAAGGCGAGGTTGTGGCGGCAGCGCAGGGTGTCGGGGTGGTCGGGGCCCGTGGTGCGCTCCCGGGAGGCGAGCACCGCCGCGTAGACCTGGTGGGCCTCGGCATGGCGGCCGAGCTGGCCGAGGACGTACGCCATCTCCTGGCGGGCGGCGAGGGTATCGGGGTGGTCGGGTCCCAGGGCGCGGGCGCGGCCCTCGGCGACGGCGCCGAACTCGCGCAGGGCGTCGGTGGCGCGGCCGGTGCGGCCGAGGGTGAAGCCGAGCTCGTAGCGGCTGGCGAGGGTGTCGGGGTGGTCGGGGCCGAGCAGCTCGGCGCGTTCGGCGGCGACGGCGCGGTGCACCTCACCGGCCTCCGCCCAGCGGCCGAGCCGGCCGAGGCTGAGTCCGGCGTCGTGGCGGCTGAGCAGGACGGCGACCTGCTCGGGCGACGGCGTGGGCCGTCCGTGGCCGCCGGATCCGGCGGGGCCGGTGGTTCCGGTGTTTCCGGTGTTTCCGGCGGGGCGCTGGTGCGCGGGGCGGGAGAGGTCCGGGGCGGGCCCGAAGGGGATGGCGGGGTCGGTGGGGACACCGGGCACGATGGGGCCGATCGGGGCGGGGGAGGTCCACTCCCCCGTCAGCCCGGCGGACGGATCGTGCGGTGTCGTACGGAGTGCGGCGGCGCCGGCCGCCTTGTGGCCCGTGGTCATGCCCCGGGTCCAGGACGGCAGCCGCGCCGGGCGGGTGGGCGGAGGGCCGGGGCGTACGGGCCGGGTGAGGGCGACCGGGCCCGTACGGGCGGACACGATCCGGCGCCGCAGATCGGCCGCGTCGTCCGGGCGGCCCTCGGGTGTCTTGGCGAGCAGGTCGAGGACGATCCGCTCGAAGGCGGCGGGCAGTTCCGAGCGGTGGGTGCGCAGCGGCGCGGGCGGGGTGTCGCGATGGCCGACGAGGACGGCCCAGGCGTCGTCGAGGTCGAACGGCGGGGCTCCGGTGGCGATCTCGTAGAGCACACAGCCCAGCGAGTACAGATCGCTGCGGTGGTCGACGTGCCCGCCGCTGATCTGCTCCGGACTCATGTAGTGCGGGGTGCCCATGGCGACCCCGGTGCCGGTGAGGCGGGAGGTGAAACCGATGTCGGCGCCGAGGCGGGCGATCCCGAAGTCGCAGATCTTCACGGCGCCGTCGACCAGACGCATGATGTTGGCCGGCTTGAGGTCGCGGTGCACGATCCCCTGGCGGTGGGTGTACGCGAGGGCGTCGGCGACCTGTTCGGCGATGTCGACGACGTCGTCGACGGGCAGCGGATGCTGCCGGTTCTCCTCCAGGAGCTGGCTGAGGTTGCGTCCGTCGAGCAGCTCCATCACCAGGAAGAGCACACCGTCGTCCTCCCCGAAGTCATGGACGACGGTGACACCACGGTGCTGGAGGGAGGCGGCGACGCGCGCCTCGCGGCGGAAGCGCTCGCGCAGGACTCGGATGAAGTGCTTGTCCTGCTGCGGTCCCAGCGGTTTGAGGCATTTGACCGCGACGCGGCGGCCGAGGGATTCGTCGGTGGCGCTCCACACCTCACCCATGCCCCCGCGCCCGATCTGTTCGAGCAGCCGGTACCGCCCCTGGATCAGCCTGCTGTCCCCCATCGCGTGCTGCCGCCCCCGTCGATTCGCTGCGCCCTCCCCGGCCCGTCCAGTATGGCCGCCTGTCTGTGGAGTTTGTACGGTGCGGGACGGGTGTCGAGTCCGAGTCGTGCCATGGCCGTCACGATGTGTTTGGGCAGGAGTCGCCGGCGGAGACGTGCGGGAACGCAGCGCAACGCGTTGCCTGCCGCGGTGAGCCGGGAGTCGACGGCCTGTGGTGACGGGGCGGGCGCCCGTAGAGCTGATGGGCGTAAGGGGGCAGGGAGTAGCAGGCGCGTGCGGCCATGCGCCGCCGGATCAGTTCGCGCGCCGGGACACGCAGGGCATGGACGGGAGGCCGGCGCCGTCACATTGGCGTGGCGCGCCGTCGACGCGGGCCGGTGCCGGCGGTCAGCGCGTTGTGCGGAAGGTGCGGCGGTAGGTGTCCGGGGGCACGCCGATGGTGCGGTTGAAGTGCCTGCGCAGTGTCGTTGCGGTGCCCATGCCGGTGGCCTCCGCGATGGCGTCGACGCTGTCGCCGGTGGTCTCGAGGAGCTCCTGGGCGCGCCGGATCCGCTGGGTCAGCAGCCATCGCAGGGGGGTGGTGCCGGTCACGGACCTGAAGTGGCGGGCGAGGTTGCGCGAGCTCATGTTCGCCCGGCGGGCCAGGTCCTCCACGGTCAGCGGCCGGTCGAGCCGCTCGATCGTCCAGGGCAGCAGCTCGCCGAGCGGGTGGTCGTCCTGGGCGGGTACCGGGGCGGTGACGAACTGGGCCTGTCCGCCCGCCCGGTGCGGGGGTACGACCAGGCGGCGGGCGATCGTGTTGGCGACGGCCGAGCCGTGGTCGAGGCGGACCAGATGGAGGCACAGGTCCATCGCGGCGGCCTTGCCCGCGGAGGTGAGGACGCTGCCGTTGTCCACGTAGAGCACGTCCGGGTCGACCTCCACCAGTGGGTGGCGGGCGGCCAGGTCGTCGGTGTGGGCCCAGTGGGTGGTCGCGCGCCGGCCGTCCAGCAGACCGGCGGCGGCCAGCACGAACGCGCCGGTGCACAGGGAAGCCACCCGCGCTCCCGCTTCGTGGGCGGCGCGTACCGCGTCGACCAGGTCGGCGGGCGGGTCCACGTCGACGTCGGCCCAGCCGGGGACGATCACCGTGTCGGCGTGACGAAGCTGGTCGAGCCCCTGGTCGGGCTCCAGCCGGAACCTGCCGAACCGCACCGCGTCCGGCCCGCAGACGGTGAGGCGGTACCAGGGGTCGGTCACGCCGGACAGGTCGGTGCCGAAGACCTCGTAGGCCACGGAGAGTTCGAAGTGCAGCATTCCGTCGGTGACGGCGAGCGCGACAGTACCCATGTCCGAAAGTGTACGGGCGACGTCGTTCCAGACACTCGTGTGAGGCCCACAACCACCGCCAGAATGTTCACTGTTGAACCTTCGAGCACGGGAGATGTCATGGAATCGGGTCAGACGGTGGCGGTGTTCGGCGCCTACGGGCACACCGGGCGCTTCGTGGTGGCGGAGTTGCTGGGCCGGGGGTTCGTCCCGCTGCTCTCCGGACGCGACCCGGAGAAGCTGCGAGCGCTGGCGGCCTCCCACCCCGGGCTCGAGGCACGGCCGGCCACGGTCGACGACCCGGCCTCGCTCGACCGTGCGCTGGCCGGCGCGGCCGCCGTGATCAACTGCGCCGGGCCGTTCGCCACGACGGCGGCGCCGGTGATCGAGGCGGCGCTGCGCGCCGGGATCCCGTACGTGGACGTGGCGGCCGAGATCGAGGCCAACGCCGACACGTTCGCGCACTTCGCGGAGCGGGCCCGCGCCGCGGGCACCCTGGTCGTCCCGGCGATGGCCTTCTTCGGCGGGCTCGGCGATCTGCTGGTGTCGGCGGCGATGGGCGACTGGACGGCGGCCGACGAGGCGCATGTCGCCTACGGGTTGGACAGCTGGCACCCCACGGCCGGAACCCGCGAGGCGGGCGCGGTGTCCGGACGCCGCAGGGAGGGCCGCCGCGCCCGCCACCGCCAGGGGCGGCTTGAGTACCACGACGACGCCCTGCCGACCCTGAAGTGGTCCTTCCCCGACCCGATGGGCGCCCGGGAGGTGATCGGCGAGTTCACCATGGCCGACGTCGTCACCGTCCCCAGCCACCTCGACGTGCCGGAGGTGCGCACCTACATGACGGTCGAGGCGGCCGGAGACCTGGCCGCCCCGGACACCCCGGCGCCGACCGCGGCCGACGAACACGGGCGGTCCGCGCAGACCTTCCTGGTGGACGCCGTCGCGCGCGCGGGCGGTACGGAGCGGCGCGCCGTGGCGAGCGGCCGGGACATCTACGCCGTCAGCGCGCCGCTGGCGGTGGAGGCGGTCCACCGGATCCTCACGGGACGGACCCGAACCACAGGTGTCGCCTCCGCCGGCGCGGCCTTCGACGCACCGGACTTCCTGCGGTCCCTGTCCGCGCACATGTCCTTCGAGCTGCGCCGGTGAGGCCGCGGGCCGGCGTCAACTCTCAGGACGGCACTCCATAGCGGGCGGCGATCGAGGCGGCGCGGTCGCTCAGGGAGGTACGCAGCCACTGCGGGGCGAGGGCTTCGGCGTCCGTGGCGAGCCGCCACAGCGCCCATTCGGCGTGCCGCGCATCCTGGAAGATCACGTCCATGCGCAGCCAGCCGTCCGCGTCGGGTTCTTCGGCGCGGACGGCCAGCACGGTGCCCACCAGGTACTCCCGCCGCGCCGGGTCCACCCGTACGAGGACGGCGACCTGGTCGCCGCCGGTCCGGAACCGCGTGTTGCGTTCCTGCCAGGCCCGGTCCAGATCGACCCGGTCCGGTCGCTGCGCGGGTTCGTCGAGCTCCTCGGCGGCCAGCACCCGGGACAGCCGGTAGGTGCGGTCCGCGCCGGCCTTCGTGGCCAGCAAGTAGGCCTGGTCCCGTACGGTGACCAGGCCGATCGGGTCCACCGTGCGCCACTTCGCGGTCTGGTTCACCGCCGCGTAGTGGATGCGCAGTTTGTGTCCGGCGAGCACCGCGCGCCGGACCTCGGCCACCACGGTGTCGGGCAGCTCCTCGGCGGCCACGCGGCGCGAGAGGAGGTCGGTCTCCGGGTCGATGAGCAATCGCTGCGCCGCGCCGGCCGCGGTGTCCCGCAGGCCTTCGGGCAGGGCGTCGACCACCTTGAGCATGGCCGAGGCGAGCGCCGAGCCGAGGCCGAACAGCTGCGCGCCGCGCCGCGATCCGGCGACCAGCAGGGCGAGCGCCTCGTCGTGGTTCAGTCCGGTGAGCGCCGTCTGGAAGCCGGGTAACAGCGAGAAACCGCCGTGCCGGCCGCGTTCGGCGTAGACCGGGACGCCGGCGGCGGAGAGCGCCTCTATGTCGCGCAGCACCGTACGGGTGGAGACCCCCAGCTCGCGGGCGAGCGTGTCCGCGGTCAACTGACCTCGCTGGCGCAGCAGTAGGACCAGGGAGACCAGCCGGTCGGCGCGCATACAAGAACTTTATCAAAAATACATGACTGAGGATGTCGTGTTTTGTTGGCAGGCTCGTCCCCACGACCTCGAAGCTTGGCGGTTGCCGAGCCGATGGACGTACGTACTGTCGGTGAATCGAATGGAGCTATTGCGGCAATGGAACGTAATGCGGTCAACCCGGTGTCGTGGTCGGTGGAGATGGGCTTCAACCAGGGCGAGGTTGTCTCCGGGCACTCGCGGACCCTGTACATCTCGGGGCAGACCGCGATGAGCAGCGAAGGCAAGCCCGAGCACGACGGTGACATGGCGGCGCAGCTGGCTCTGAGCATCGACAACATCGAGGCGGTGCTCGCCGAGGCGGGCATGTCCCTCTCGAACCTCGTCCGGCTCAACGTCTACACGACCGACGTCGACCTGCTCTTCCAGCACTACGGCGTGCTGGCGGGGCGGCTGGGCGCCGCCGGCGTCGCGCCGACCACCACGATGCTCGGTGTGACGCGTCTGGCGATCCCGGGCCAGATGGTCGAGCTCGAGGGCACCGCCGTCGCGTGATGTGAGCCCGTCTCCTCCGCTGCTCGTGCCCCTCGGACCGGCACGAGCAGCGGGCAGGCGGGTCGGCTCCTCGCCGCGGTGAACTACTCGCCGCGGACGGCACGGCGGAGCTTAGTGAGGCGCTCGTGCAGGATGCGTTCCCCGCCGTGCTGGGTGGGGCGGTAGTAGTCCTTCCCCACGAGTTCGTCCGGCGGGTACTGCTGTTCCAGGACTCCGTCGGCGGCTGCGTGCGGGTAGCGGTAGCCGATGGCGTTGCCCAGCTCCCTGGCGCCCGTGTAGCGGCCGTACCGCAGGTGTGCGGGGATCTCACCGACGGCACCCGCCCGGACGTCGGCCATGGCCTCGTCGATGCCGGTGATCACCGTGTTCGACTTCGGCGCCATGGCCAGATGCACGGTGGCCTGCGCCAGGGCGAGGCGGGCCTCGGGCATTCCGATCAACTGGACCGTCTGCGCCGCCGCGACGGCGGCCTGCAGCGCTGTGGGGTCGGCGAGACCGACGTCCTCGCTGGCGTGCACCACCAGCCGCCGCGCGACGAACCGCGGGTCCTCCCCGGCCACGAGCATGCGGGCCAGGTAGTGCAGCGCGGCGTCGGGGTCCGAGCCGCGGATCGACTTGATGAACGCGCTGATGACGTCGTAGTGCTGGTCGCCCTGCCGGTCGTAGCGCACGGTGGTCTCGGCGACGGCCCGCTCCACGGCCGGCACGTCGATCACCGTGCCGCCGGTGTCGGTCACCCCGTCGGCGCTCGCCTCCAGCGCGGTCAGCGCGCTACGGGCGTCGCCGGCCGCGAGGCGTACGAGAGCGTCCTCGGCCTCGGGGGACAGCGAGACCGAACCGTCGAGGCCGCGCTCGTCCTTCACGGCTCGCCGCAGCAGTTCGCGGACCTCGTCCTCGGTCAGGGACTGGAGCTGGAGCACCAGCAGCCGGGAGAGCAGCGGTGACACGACCGAGAACGACGGGTTCTCCGTGGTGGCGGCGACCAGCAGCACCAGCCGGTCCTCGACCGCCCCGAGCAAGGCGTCCTGCTGGGTCTTGGAGAAGCGGTGCACCTCGTCGATGAACAGCACCGTCTGCCGGTTCTGGCGGTCGTGGCGACGGCGTGCGTCGTTCATGACGTCGCGCAGTTCCTTGACTCCGCTGGTCAGCGCCGAGAGGGCGACGAAGTGCCGGGTGGCGACGGGGGCGAGCAGGCGCGCGAGCGTGGTCTTGCCGGTGCCGGGCGGACCGTAGAGCAGCACCGACGCCGCCTCCCCGCCCTCCGCCAGCCGACGCAGCGGCGCGCCGGGGCGCAGCAGGTGCGACTGGCCGACGACTTCGGCGAGCGTACGCGGCCGCATCCGCACCGCCAGCGGCGCGGTGGCCCGTACGGCCTGCGGCTCGGTGGCCCGTACGGGATCTGCGGGCGGAATGTCGTCCGGTGTCGGTAACTCGAACAGCCCGTCGTCCTCGGCAGCCATCACTCCACCCACCCCTCGGCACAGAGCCTGGTCACTCGTACCTTCTCGGCGACTACGCGTACAGCGTTCCCCGGGCGATGACCACGGCCGACCCCGCCACCTGGACCGAATCGATCCGTTCCGGCGTCCCCATGGCGCGAGCGCGCATCGTCGAAGGACGGCCGATCTCCACCCCCTGGCGGATCTCGATCCACTCTCCGAAGGGGATCAGACCGTGCCGGGCCAAGTGTACCGCCAGCGACCCGGCGGCCGAGCCGGTCGCCGCGTCCTCCACCACGCCGTACGCGGGCGAGAACATCCGCAGTCTCCATCGAGTGCCCGAGCCCGCGAAGCAGTTGGCGGCCATGTCGGGCAGCCTCGCGAGGATCCGCTGGTCCGGCTCCACGTCGGAGAGCGCGGCCACGCTGTCCAGGCCGACGAACACGTGCCGCGGCCCGTTGCGATAGACCTCGACCGGCAGGGTGCTGCCGCGGGCCACCAGGTCGAGACCGGCGAGCAGCTCGTCCGCACGGTCGTAGGGCTCCCACGTCGGGACGGGCTGCCACATGCCGGCCGCGTCGGCCCGGCCGTCGCCGTCACGTTCGAGTTCGAACGCCACGGTGCCCATGGCGGTCTCCATCCGGAGCTCCTTCGCGGAGTTCAACTCGCCGAGCACGACGGCCGTACCGAGGGTGGGATGTCCGGCGAACGGCAGCTCGTTCACCGGCGTGAAGATGCGGACCCGGACATCGCCGTCGTGTTCCGCGGGGAGGACGAAGACGGTCTCCGACAGGTGCATCTCCTGCGCGATCTGCTGCATGCGCTCGGCGGAAAGGCCGGAGGAATCCAGGAAGACCGCGGTCGGGTTTCCCTCCAGCGGGACGTCGGTGAAGACGTCGGCCACCACGTACTCGTACGTATCCATGGGTTCCGTTCTCGGCTCAGTGGGTGTCGAACAGGGCCTGGTACCGAGCGACCGCCTGTTCCGTGGCCGCGCGCTCGTCGGGGGTCGGGTTGAAGGGATCCGCGGCCGGGGGCAGGGCACCGAGTTTGAGCAGCGAGGCCATGAGGAGCATGCGCGCCTTGGTGGCCGTGAGGTTGTTGCCCGAGATGAACGTCGGGTCGGTCCGGTACGCCATGCCACCGGTGTTGCCGCGGCCCGTGCGGACCACCGGCATGCCGGCGAAGATGGCGACACTCAGCGCCGCGTTCCTCGTCGGGTCGGCCATCCCGAACGGCGACATGCCTTCACAGACGAAACCGGCCAGCGGCGCGCCCGCGAGGTTGGCGTTGATCCGGGCGAGGATCTCGACCTCTTCGTCGGCGAGGGGCGGACCGTCGGCGCCGGCGCCCGTCGCCGCGTACCGGCTGTACTTGGTGATCGAGACGTGCGGCATGGCGGCGGGTACGAGTCCGTCGGCGTCCTTCGTCGCGACATCGGCCACGGACACGCCCGTGTCCAGAGCCCCTGCGACGCCAGGCACCCGGTCGGGGAGCACGGTCAGGCGCAGCTCCGAGCCATGGGTGTGCCTGCGGGCGGGGAGGTAGGTGAGCTGAGGGGGGCCGTAGCCACCCAGGTCGGCGACGACTCCCCCGTGCCCGCCGGTGACTTCGTATCCTCCGGGCCGGGCGTCGACCTTGGTCACGTCCCGGGCGGAGTAGACGAGTTCGTCGACGATCACGCAGGCGCCGACGCGGTCCTCGCCCCGTTCGTCCAGGGCGACACCGGAGGCGATGAACTTCACGCCGTCCACCACGTTGCGGTCGCCGTCCGCGCTCAGGGACTGGTGGCGGCGCTGAGCCGCGTGTCCGACGAGTGGCACCGTCGTGTCCACCACCAGTCCGAGCCAGTACAGGGTCTCGTCGACGGTCGGGCTGCCCTCCAGCCATTGGACGCCGGCGTACTGTCCGGTGGCGAGGACGGCCTGGACCTGGTTGGTCGCCTGGGCGAGGTTGGCCAGGCCGGGCTCGCTCTGGAGGTGGTAGGGGTAGTAGACGAAGAAGTCCTGCCCGAGGCGCTCGGAGTCCGGACCTGAGGTGTACCCGCCCGACGGAGCGGCGCGGAAGAAGTCGAAGTCGGCGATCGACCCCAGCTCGACGGGGGTGCCGTGGTCGGCGAGGCCGAACCGCTCGATCTCCTCGTAGAGGCGGCGGGCGTCGGGGTAGAACGTCTGCCGGGCGTCTCCCGGCGGTGCGAACGGCGCCGTCGAGGTCTCCTCCCAGGCGGATCCGTCCGCCTGCCTGCCCATGTAAGGCAGGGGGTAGAGACCGTCGGCCGGGTCGAGCTCGACGACGTACACCGCTGTGGCGTCGTCGAAGGGCTGCTCCTCGTGGAAGGTCCCCTCCTTGTCGAGCCAGCCGTCCGGCGGCGCGTACAAGCCGGCCGCGTCCCGTTCGAGCGGGTGCGCGCTGTACGCCTCGACGTACAGCGTCGCGGGCGCCGCGAGCCGCTGAGGACGCAGGACGTCGAAATGGCAGGGGCGTAGCGGCAGACCGTGGCGTACGCGTGCCTTGTTCGACGTGACCAGGTCCGGTGTGTTCAGAATCGTCGCCGTCGGTCCGGCGAACACCGCTATTCGCGGTCGCGGCGCGCCGCCCGGGAGAATGTCACCCATCACAACGGCCGCAGGTGTTCGATCGTGATGTCGTACTTCTCGGCCAGCCGCTGGGCGACCAATGACCGGTGGCAGGCCTCGGGGTCGCGCTCGACGCAGAACAGCGCCGCGGTCCCGCTGCTCGGCAGCGCCGCCACGATCGGTTCGAGGTCGGCGGGGTCGAGGATCTCGGCGGTGTAGCGGCGGGTGTACTCGGCGGCGAGCTCGCGGCGGGAGCGCTTGCCTACCCCCTGGCGGTCGTCCTCGGCGTACTGGAGGTGACGCAGCTCGGTGGTCGGGGCGAGTTCGCGGTGGTGCTCGTAGGCGATCCCGGCCTCGGCGAGGGCCGCCTGGAGCCGGAGTGAGTTCGCCCAGGCGTAGTCCGGGCCGCGGACACCGCGGCGTTGACGTACGTCGATCACCAGGCGTACGTCCGCCTGTCGCAGTCGTTGCAGGTAGGAATCGCCGTCGAAGCCGTAGACGCCGATCGTGGCCAGCTTGAGCACCGGAGGTCTCCTGTTCGCGCTGTTGCTCCCGGTCGAATTCACGCGTACCCCTCAATCGTCCAAGGGGGTACGCGGCGCGGCGATCAGGGCGGTCGTCTCCATGGGGAGCTCCGCGGTCCCTGCGATGTCCAGGCCGGCCCGGTTCAGCAGCCGCGTGATCCTGTCGAGGGTGCGGTGTTCGCCACCGGTCGTCACCAGGAGGTGCAGATCCCACAGGGCGGGCAGCACGGTGGAGTTCGCGTCCTCGACGAACCGGTCGAGGATCAGCAGTCGCGACGAGGAGTCCGCCATGGCGCGGCGGCAGTTCTCGAAGACGCCGACGACGGCTTCGTCGTCCCAGCCGGCCAGCACACGGCAGAGGATGTAGACGTCGCCGCCCTCGGGGACGTCCTTGAACATGTCGCCGCCGACCAGCTCGGCGCGGTCCAGGCCGACGGTGGCGGAGAGGTGCTCACGCGCCTTCGGCATCATGTGCTCGCGGTCGAAGAGCGTGCCCCTGGCGTCCGGTGTGGCACCGAGGATCGTGGCGAGCAGGTGCCCGCCTCCTCCGCCCACGTCCACGACCTTCTTGCCGCCGGAGAAGTCGAAGATCTCGGGCACCTGGTGGAAGAACATGCTCGCGGCGTTCATGGTGTGCTGGAATCGCCTGGCGGTGGCCGCGTCCTGGCCGAGGTATTCGTAGAACGACTGGCCGTAGGCGACCTCGAATCCCGAGCTTTCCGTGCTGATGGCGTGGTGGGCGTGGCCCCACGCGGAGTAGAACTCCTCGCCGTACAGCAGGCACATGTCGCGCAGGGATTGCGGGCCGTCGAGCAGTGCCGCGCTCACCTGGGTACCGCGGTAGCCGGTGGACTCGTTGCCCTCGAACACTCCCATGGCCACCAGAAGGCGCATCAGGCGGTGAATGCCCTGTTCATTCGCGCCGGTTGCCTTGGCGAGTTCGGCGCCGGTGTCGCGGCCGGCCTCTATGTGGTCGGGCAGTCCGAGTTTGACCGCGGTGTAGAGCGCCTGCGCCCTCCATCCACCGGTGATTATGTCGACCACGTCTCGTGTGGCCTGCACGTCGACTGTCATTGAGCCCTCACCATCCCACCCTCGCAAGCGATACGTAGAAGCCGTGCCTCCCGGTGTGAGGCGGAGCCGTCGGGCAGCTCCGCCTCACACCGGGGGGTTCTTTACTGCCGCTGGGTGATGTTGAACATCCAGGTGATCCCGAACTTGTCGACGAGCGTGCCGGCCTCGTCGCCCCAGATCTGCTTCTTGAGGGGCATCACCACGGTGCCGCCGGCGGACAGCTTCTCGAAGTAGTCGCGGAGAGTGGGGTCGTCGCCGCCGAGGTAGAGCGCGACGTTGGTGCCCGGGTTGAAGGGAACCCGCTCCGGGACGTCCCACGCCATCACCGTGAAGCCGTCTGCGGTGGTGAGGGTGGCGTGCATGATCTTGCTGGCGTCGGGCGACTCGGGCGAGCCGAAGTCGCCGAAGGTGCCCAGCTCCAGCTTGCCGCCGAGGATTTCGTGGTAGAACTCCAGCGCCTGCCGGGCGTCTCCGTCGAAGGCGATGTACGGGTTGAGCTGAGATCCCACGTGATGCTCCTTGCTGTACGTACGGACAACTCGAACGGGCGGAACCGATTTCCTGCGTGGGGATTCCCTACGTGGGGATTCCGCCGCGATTGATCTTCGGAACGTCGATACCCAGCGCTCGCAGCTGCTGGAACGGGTTCATGAACTCGCGCTGCTGCTTGATCTTGCCGTTTTCGAGCAGGAACGAGTGGATGAAGTGGTTCTTGTAGTGGCCGGGCGGATAGGCCGGGTAGAGAATCTTGCCTTCTCCGTCACACTCGACCCAGAACCGGTTGGGGTCTTGTGTGTCGAAGATCTCCACGTTCTTCCATTCCCAGTCGGGGAACATCCGCAGCGACCACTCGCCGTGCGCCTTGAGCGTCTCGTGCCCCTGGGAGGCGATCGGTTCGCCGGTGTCGCTGGTCCACAGGCCGGCGCTGCCGTCCTCGGTGAAGAGCTGGTAGCGCGTCAGCCGGTTCTCGCCCTTGCGGCTCATGTAGTCCGCGACGACGGCGCGATGCCGGGCGCGCAGGTCGAGGTCGCCTCCGAGCCCCTCGGGCTGAGCGTTGTCCGTTCCCATCTCGAATCCCTCAATCCATGGTGTGGGTGTGGGCGTTGACGCTGTGGGTGGTGTCGGCTGCCGCCGCTGCGCGTCAGAGCCGGAGCTCGGGGCGGTAGATGTCCAGCCAGGTGCTCAGATCGAGCACTCGCTCCATGCCGTTGCGGACGTCGATCGGCATGGTGGCGGAGTCCTGCCGCGTGATGTTCTCCAGCCAGCCGCGGTCGACCAGGTCGAACACCGGGTCGTCGGTCGTGAGGAGTTCCTTGGACTGCTGCAGCAGCGCGCCCGTGTAGTGCGGGTCCACGGTGGCGGGGTAGGGCGCCTTCACGCGGGTCAGCACCGACTTGGGCAGCAGGTCGGCGGTCGCGGCGCGGAGCAGGCTCTTCTCCCGGCCGTCGAAGGTCTTCATCGACCACGGGGTGTTGTAGACGTACTCCACGAGTCGGTGGTCGCAGAAGGGGACCCGGACCTCCAGCCCGACGGCCATGCTGATCCGGTCCTTGCGCTCCAGGAGCATCCGGACGAAGCGCGTCAGGTGCAGGTAGCACATCACCCGCATCCGCATCTCGTGGTCGCTCTCGCCCTCGGCCCGCTCGACCTCGCCGACCGCGTCGGAGTAGCGGTCACGGATGTAGGTGGGCAGGTCGAGGGCGGCGGTGATGTCGGCGTTGAACCGGTCGGAGACCTGGGCGCGCGCACCGCTGACGAAGACCGCCATCCAGGGGAACGTCTCCGCCGCCTGGACCTCCGGCTGGTGGAACCACCGGTACCCGCCGAAGACCTCGTCGGCGGACTCCCCCGACAGGGCGACCGTGGACTGCTCCCGGATGGCCTTGAACAGCAGGTAGAGCGAGGCGTCCATGTCGCCGAGGCTGAGCAGGCTGTCCCGCGCGGTGATGACGGCTCGGCGCACCGCCGGATCGGCGATGGCGGCATGGTCGAGCACGATGGACTCGTGCCGCGAGCCGACGTGTGCGGCCACCTCACGGGCGTACGGGGCGTCGGTCGTGCCGCGCAGCTCGTCGGCGATGAAGTCGTCCTCCCGGCCGACGAAGTCGACCGCGAAGCTGCGCACCTTCTCGCCGGGCTCGCCGTGCTCCCCGGGCCGGCCGAGCTTGGCGGCGGCCAGTGCGGTGATCACGCTGGAGTCCAGACCGCCTGAGAGCAGGGTGCAGCGCGGCACGTCGGAGACCAGCTGCCGGCCCACGATGTCTTCGAGCAGTTCGCGCACGGTGGCGACGGTGGTCTTCTGGTCGTCGGTGTGCGGACGGGTGGGCAGCGTCCAGTAGCGGCGCTCCCGCAGGCCGGAACGGTCGACGGTGACCACGCCGCCCGGGACCACCTCGCGCATCCCGCACCACGCCGCGCTCCCCGGCGTCTGGGTGAAGCTGACCAGCTCCCGCAGCCCGTCGAGGTCGACCGCGCGGTCCGCCAGCGGGTTGGCCAGGATCGCCTTCGGCTCGGAGCCGAACAGCACCCCGTCGTCGGTGCTGGAGAAGTAAAGCGGTTTGACGCCCATCCGGTCGCGGATCATCACGAGCTTCTCGACCCGGGAGTCCCAGACGGCGAAGGCGAACATGCCGTTGAGCCGTTCGGCGACCGCCTCGCCCCACTCCAGGTAGCCGTGGAGCACCACCTCGGTGTCGCTGCGGGTCTGGAACCGATGCCCCTGGCGGAGCAACTCGCCCCGCAGCTCGGTGTAGTTGTAGACCTCACCGCTGTAGGTGATCGTCACCGGGCCGTCGTCGGTAGGCACCACCATGGGCTGGGTGCCGCCTTCGAGGTCGATGACCGCCAGCCTGCGGTGACCGAGCGCCGCGTGCCGGTCGAGCCAGGCGCCTCCCGCGTCCGGTCCCCGGCAGGCCATGGTCTGCGTCATCGCGTCCAGCTGCGTGCGCTGCTGAGTCAGATCCCGGTCGAACGAGACCCAGCCCGTAATTCCACACATCGACTTGCCCTTCTTCCTCTTGAGTCCACGGGTCCGGAGTACGGTCAGGGTTGGAGCCGGCCCGCACGCCGGCCGGAACCGTCGCGCTCGTAGCGCAGCCTCCGGTGCAAGCGGTCCTCCTGGTCGGCCTGCCAGAACTCCACCGACGCCGGCTCCGGCAGATGGCCGAGCCAGTGCGCGCCGGCCGGGCGGGCGGCCCACAGGGCGTCGGACTCCTCGCCGGGCAACGGACCGGTCCGGCCGCTCACGACGCCTTCCTGATCGGTTCGAAGGCCAGGCCGCGACCGGCCGGTCGGCCGGAGTGGGCGCCTTCGACGATGGCCTCGACGTCGGTCGCCATCCGGTCGGTGGGCGGGTATCCGATGAGCTCGGTGGCCCGGTTCGGCGGCATCGGTGCCTTCAGGTCGGCCGCGGAATCCCACAGCATCACCGCGCCCCAGCGGTTGGTCTCCCGGTCGGAGATCCAGAACTTCAGCCGCAGCCCCTGAACCTCCGCCCACGGCTCCACGCCCTCGGCACGCAGGTGGTCACGTAAGGAGTCGATGGTCTGTTCGGACCCGGAGAGGTCCCACCAGGAGATGGTCGCCTTCATACGTTCAGCACCTCCGCGGTCTCCATCAGCGGTACGAGCAGCTCGGCCAGGACACGCTCGCTGTCCTGGGTGAGGACGGATTCGAGGTGGAACTGCACCGAGCCGAAGTGCGGCCCCCGCAGGGCGTGCACCTCGCCCGTGGCGGCGTCGCGGCTGACGTTCACCTCGCCGACGCCGGGGCACTCCAGCCGCTCGGCTCGCGCGCGGGCCACGTAGGAGTTGTAGAAGCCGACCCGCTCCCGGGAGCCGAACAGGTCGATCTCGCGCTGGGTTCCTTGGTTCGGGACCTCCCGGCGCCTCAGCTCGAGCCCGAGGTGCCGGCACAGCAACTGATGGCTCAGGCAGACGGCCAGGAAGGGGGTGCGCCGGGCCAGCAACTGCTCGATCGCCGAGGTGAGCCGGGCCATCCGTGGGTCGTCGATCTCCCGCGGGTCGCCAGGTCCGGGGCCCATGACGACAAGATCGTGGTCGTCGAAACGGTGGGTCGCGTCGAAGCTGCTGAGCTCCACCGTCAGCCCGATGGCGCGCAGTTGGTGGGCCAGCATCGAGCTGAAGGTGTCCTCGGCATCGATGATCAGCGCCCGGCGGCCGTCCAGCACCGGATGCGGCTGTGCTCGCGATTCGGCGTCGTCGAGCCAGAAGCGGGCGATCGTCTCGTTCCGCCGCCCCAGGGCCTCCTGGATCTGCGGGTGCTCGTCGAGCCGTTCGCCGGCGCCCAGCGCCGAGAGCACGCCCGCGGCCTTGGTGCGGGTCTCGGCGACCTCGGCGTCGGGGTCGGAGTGCCGGACCAGGGTCGCGCCCACCCCCACCTCGACCCGGCCGCTGCCGTCGGCGTCCGAGGCGTGGATGTCGGCGGTACGGATGAGGATGGCCGAGTCCAGGGTGCGCTCGCCGGCGGCGTCGCGGCCGATGAGGGCCGCGACGCCCCCGTAGTATCCGCGGCCGCGTGGCTCGTAGCGGGCGATCACGCGGCAGGCGTTCTCGAGCGGGCTGCCGGTCACGGTGGGGGCGAACATCGTTTCCCGCAGGATGTCCCGGGGATCGAGGTCGCTGCGCCCCTCGATGGTGTACTCGGTGTGCGCGAGCCAGGCCATCTGCCGCAGGAAGGGGCCCGTCACGCGGCCGCCGCCCCTGCAGACCCGGGCCATCATCTTCAGTTCCTCGTCCAGGACCATGTACAGCTCGTCGGTCTCCTTGCCGTCGGTGAGGAACTCCATGACCTCCGACACGACCGGTCCTGTGGGCGGGTAGCGGTAGGTGCCGCTGATCGGCGTCATGGCCGCGACACCGTCCCGCAGGCTGACGTGGCGCTCCGGTGTGGCGCCGACGAAGGTCCGTGTGCCGGTGTGCACGATGAAGGTCCAGTAGGCGCCGCTCTCCCGGGTGAGCAGCCGGCGGAACAGGCTCAGTGCGCTGTGCGTCGAGTACCCGGTGATGGTGGTGACGAACGAGCGCTTGATGACGAAGTTCGAGCCCTCGCCGGTGCCTATCTCGTTGTCGAGCACGGCGCGGACCGTGTCGGCGTAGGTGTCGTCGTCGGTGTCGAAGCGCCCACCGGTCAGGGCGATCGGCTCGTCCGGCAGGGATTTCAGCGCCTCGGACGTGGTGATCTGCCCGTGGTCGGTCACGGACATCGCGAGCAGTGGTGAGCCGTCCGCGGCGGCGGCGAAGCCGCGTTCGGTGATCTGCTGGTGGGGCACCAGGACCAGCGTCTCGTGCCGGGCCTCGCCGGGCCGCCCGCTCCGGTCGGTGAGCGGGATGTCGGCGAGCCGGGCCGGGGTGCTGACCTGGCCCAGCAGGATCTCCACGCGGTCCGCGCCAAGGGTCTCGGGGCGGTGAAGCAGGGCGAAGGCTCCCGGGTTGGGGCCCAGCACGTGCTCCAGCAACTGCGTCGGGTTCATCGGAAGACCTCCTCGGTGGTGGTGACCACCGAGCAGCGGGCGGCCGCGTAGTCGAGGGCCAGCCGGTGGTACTCGGCGGAGAAGTCGCCGAGGGCGTCGGCGACGAGGAACGGCTGGATGTCGTTGGTGAACGCCTCGAGGGCCGTCGCCAGTACGCCGACGTGTGCGTACACCCCGCAGACGATCAGCTGATCGCGGCCCTGGGCGCGCAGACGTGCCAGCAGGTCCGAGCGGAAGAACGCGCTGTAGCGCCACTTGGTGAGCACGTGGTCCGCCGGCCGGGGTGCGAGTTCGGTGACGATCTGGCGGTCGGCGGGGTCCACCCTCATGCCCGGGCCCCAGAAGTCCTTGAGCAGGCCGCGTTCCTCGTCCGTCATGCCGCCGGGTTGCGCGGTGTAGAACACCGGGACCCCGAGCGCGGCACAGCGCTCCCGCAGCAGCGCGCAGTGGCGCACCAGCGGGTCGCGCACCGCCGGGGGAAACGGCGCGAGGAAGTATCGCTGCATGTCGTGTACGAGCAGGGCCGCACGGTCTGCGTCGGGTTTCCACTGGGCCGTGCTGATGGGCAGGTCAGCCGCCGTCGGCAGTGGGTAGGCGGAGATCGGGGCTATGCCCGGCACGGTTCTCCCTCGGCTCGGTCCGTCATCGTCTGCGTGTGCGGCTGCCAGGCCGAGACCACCGCCACCGCCTGGCGGGGGTTGAGTCTCGGGTCGCACAAGGTCGTGTACTTCTCGCCGATCCGGTCGGTGCCGTCCGGGGTGTCGGCGCATTCGGTCACCGCGTCGGGGGTGGTCTCCAGATGGATCCCGCCCGGTGTTCCGCCGGCTGTGCGCACGGCGGCCTGGAAGGCGGTGACCTCCCGGACGATCGTCTCCACGACTCGGGTCTTGCGTCCCTCGGCGGTGGTCACGGTGTTGCCGTGCATGGGGTCGACCAGCCAGATCACCGGGTGTCCCGCGGCGCGTACGGCCCGGACCAGCGGTGGCAGCAGGTCCATGGTCGCGTCCGCGCCCATCCGGGCGATGAGGGTGAGTCGGCCCGGTTCCTTCCCGGGGTCGAGCCGCTCGCACAGCCCGAGCAGCTCGGCGACGGTCATACGTGGCCCTACCTTGCACGCGACCGGGTTCACCACATCGGCCAGCAGCGCGACATGGGCCCCTTCGAGCTGGCGGGTCCGTTCGCCGATCCACGGCCAGTGCGTGGAGGTCAGCGCGGTCCGGCCATTCCGGTCCTGGCGCAGCATCGGGGTCTCGTAGTCGAGCAGCAGAGCCTCGTGGCTGGTCCATACGGCCGGGTCGAGGCGGGCCTGCGGCGTCGGGCAGAGGCCGGCCATGAGCCGGCTCGCCGCCTCGTAGCCCGCCAGCAGGCGCCGGGGATCGGGGCGTCGTGCTTCCGGGTCCGGCTCCGGGCCGTTCACCATGTGTCCTCGGTACACCGGGACTTCGACGCCGCCGGCCAGCTCGGTCTGCGCGGACCGGGGCTTGGCGTACTGGCCTGCGATCCGGCCCACCCGGACCACCGGCTGACGAGTGGTGGCGTTCATGACGGCGGCGAGGACGTCGAGGAGTTCTGCCTTCCGCTCCAGGTCACCCGCGGTGCATTCGGCGGGATCCTCCGCGCAGTCCCCGGCCTGCACCACCTGCGCCTGCCCGGCGGCGACTTCGGCGAGCAGACCGCGGAGTCTGGCCAGGGATTCGGTCTCCACGAGCGGAGGGAGGGTCGCCAGCACGTCGCGGACCTGCTCGACCTCCGCCGGGTCTCCCCACTGAGGCTGCTGCTGCGCGACCGGAGCTTGTAAGACTTCGAGCGAGGTGACGTTCAAATTTGCTCCAAACCTCCGACGTGTCGGCTCATCGCTGTCCGCGGTGAATTGACCGATGGCCTGCCACCCATGGCCGATGGTGAAATGCCATGGGTGGCAGAACTTCCTCGGAATGCTTGATTTTCGGCACGGCGGATGAAACGTCCGTTTGCCCGGCTAATTCGCCGACCGGCCGGCTGAGCAGAATGAAACCGATACCACCGAGGCGGTCGGATCAGTGGTGGGCGGCCGCCGGTCCCCCACGGCGGGCCGCCGGGGCCGCGCCACCGTGCGGCGGGTACGGGTTGTCCTGGACGTACAGCCACGTACCGTTCGGCTGCTCCTGCACGGTGTCGCAGAAATTCCCGGTGAAGCTCTCGCGGGTGCCGTCCGCCGCGTTCTGCTCCAGGGAGTAGTCGCCCATGATGGCGGCTGTGCGGTTACGCACCTTGCCGTCCCCGGTGCGCTTCCCTCCTGCCAGCACGGTCTGGCGAGGGTTGACGACGAGCACCGGATCCAAATTGAACCACTCGACGTAGAACGCCCGTATTTCCTTGTGGCCCCTGATGATCGATCCGTCGTAATTGACGATCGCCGCTTCGCGCTCATGCAGGGCGATGATCCCCTCGACATCCTTGGCCTTGATCCGCTCGCCCAGGAGCTTCAGCAACTCGTCGGGGGTCTTCGCGCCCGTACGCGCCGCCGTGGCCTCCGCCGGCGTCTCGGTGTCGCCCGGAGTCTCGGCGGTAGGCGAGGTGCTCGCGGCCGCCGACTCGGTCTTGATGAAGCTGGGTCCGGCGATGCTCCCGGCCGTCAGAACAATGGCCGCGGCAGCGATCGGCAGCGTGTGCTTGATTTTGCTCATAACATCTCCCCGAACCTGGAGATGGCAACAGGTAAATGCAGCGCGTCTGCGGCGTTGGACCCTCGGACTGGCCCCCCGTTTGCCATCCCGCCCCCTTGATGGCAGTCATACAACAGTCCGGAACGAGCCCCTGTCAACGCTTATATGAATACCGAGGGCGTCGGTGTGTTATTTCGTCCGGGCAGACCTTGAAGCGGAATATTGACCGCGCCGGGATGACCTGCGGCTTTCACCGTTCCTGGAACGCCGTCCAGCAATGATCAAATCGGCGAGCCGGGCGCCCGGTGGCCGGGAAGCTCCCATTCCGGCGATCCATGCCCCCATTTTCGCCCGATTTGACGCGGTATCTCCAGGCGGGATAAGCATCCACCGACCGGCGCCACGCCAGATGTCGCGTACATATAATTACTGTCAGTGAAATGATCAAGCAGCGCAGATCACCCCTGAGTAAAGGAAAGGGAAAGCAGCGTTCCGGCCACGGGGTGAGCGGCCCTGTAGGCGGCTCGTTCAATATCCACTTCCCCGACGCGACCTGCCCGAATAGACCTGTGATCGGATCCCTCAGCGGCGGACGCGCGGCATCCCCAGGCCGATCCAGGAGATGATCTCGCGCTGGATCTCGTTGTTGCCGCCGCCGAAGGTGAAGATGACGGCCGAGCGGTAGCCGCGTTCCAGTTCGCCGTGGACCGCGCCCGCCGAGCCCTCCTTGAGCGCGCCGGCCGCCCCGGCGATCTCCATCAGCCAGGCGTAGGCGTCGCGCCGGGCCTCGGAGCCGTACACCTTGACGGCGGAGGCGTCCTGTGGGGTGAGCGTGCCGGTCTGGACGGCGTTCACCATCTGCCAGTTGAGGAGCTTCATGGCGTCGAGCCGGGTGTGGGTCTGCGCGAGGCGCCGCCTGACCCAGGCCAGGTCGACGACGCGGCGGCCGTCGGCGAGTTTGGTGTCCACGGCCCAGCGCTGGACGTCATGGAGGGCGCGGATGGCCATGGTGCCGTGGGCGGCGAGGGTGACGCGCTCGTGGTTGAGCTGGTTGGTGATCAGCCGCCAGCCCTGGTTCTCCTCGCCGACCCGGCGGCTGACGGGGACGCGGATGTTCTCGTAGTAGCTGGCGGTGGTGTCGTGCGAGGCGAGGGTGTTGATGAGGGTGCAGGAGTAGCCGGGGTCGGACGTCGGCACCAGCAGCATCGTGATGCCCTTGTGGGACGGGGCGTCCGGGTCGGTGCGGACGGCGAGCCAGACCCAGTCGGCGGTGTCGCCGTTGGTGGTCCAGATCTTCTGGCCGTCGACGACGTACTCGTCGCCGTCCCGGACGGCCCGGGTCTTGAGCGCGGCGAGGTCCGTGCCCGCGTCGGGTTCGCTGTAGCCGATCGCGAAGTCGATCTCACCGGAGAGGATCTTCGGCAGGAAGTACGCCTTCTGCTCGGCCGTGCCGAACCGCATGAGCGTGGGGCCGACGGTGTTGAGCGCCATCAGCGGCAGGGGGACGCCGGCCTGGGCGGCCTCGTCGAAGAAGATGAACTGTTCCATCGGGGTCAGTCCGCGTCCGCCGTACTCCGTCGGCCAGCCGACCCCGAGCCAGCCGTCCGCGCCGAGACGGCGGATGGTCTCGCGGTAGAAGCGCTTCTGGGCGGCGGGGTCGGCGTAGCGGGCGTAGACGTTGTCGGGGACCAGCGCGTCGAAGTAGGCGCGCAGTTCGGTGCGCAACCGCTGCTGTTCAGGCGTGTATTCGAGGTGCACGGCCCCTCCAGGCGTCGTCTCGCGCTCATGTCCGCCGTCCGCGCCGGTTCACCGCGGCGGGCGCAAGAGTAGAACCTGTTACAACAATCCGGAAGGGGTGCGCGGGGGCCTGCCGGCGGGGCTGAGAGGATTGCCGTCATGGGAGATCAGCTGATGCGGACGGCGTTCGCGGACCCGGACGCGACGGAATCCGAACGAGCTGCGGCACGCTGGTAGTTGAGCGGGAGGACGGCGCTGCACGCGGCGTGGATCCTGGGGCTCGCCGTGAACGAGGCGGCCCCCGAGTCCGTCGCGCGGCGGGTCTTCACGGTGAACCCCCTGCCCAAGGAGGGGCGCTGGCTCAGCTGGAGCAGGCTGACGCCAGCGGCGGCCCGGGCCGCCGCGGCCCACCCCGACCCGAAGACGCGTCGGATGCTCGCCGAGAACCCGGACCCGGCGGTGCTGACGCTGCTGGCCGACGACCCGGAGACCCGGGTCCGGGCCACCGTCGTGTTCACGGCGGAGCACCACGGCGTGGAGCTGGGCCTCGACACCGTACGGAGACTCGCCCACGATCCGGAGCCGAGGGTGCGCCACTGGGCCGGGGCGCTCCCGGGGCTGCCCGACGACGAGACCCTGGCCCTGGCCGAGGATCCCGATCCGCGGGTACGGGCCGCCGCGCTCTCCGCCTGGAGCTGGCCCCGGCTGCGGCCCGAGGTGCGCGCCGCCGCCGAGGCCGACCCCGACCCGGAGATACGTAAGGCGGTCGAGCGGGCCACGCGGGTCGAGGCGCCGCTGCCGACGACGGTCGATGCCTTCCGGGTCGAGACGGACGAGCGGCGCCGACGGGACGCCGCGTACGAGGCCGCCGTCGACGAGGGCCTCGCCCGGCTGCTCGTGACGCACGAGGACGCCGGTATACGCGCCGGGGCCGCCCGCAATCCGCACCTGCCCACCGGCCTCGCCCTCTCGCTCGCCGCCGACGCCGACGACTGGGTCCGGCTGAGCCTCTCGCTCCGTGCCGATCTGACCGAGGAGCAGCGCGCCGCGATCGACTACACCGCGCCGGAGGGGTCGCGTCCCGTGCCGGACTGGATCAAGGAGCGGTACGGGGACCCGGACGCGCTGCGGGAGCTCGCCGCCTCCTCGCACGTACTGCTGCGGCGCGCCGTCGCCGTGGCGCCCGAACTCCCGGACGATGTCGTTGAGTTGCTGGCCTTCGACGAGGACTACTTCGTCCGGCTGACGCTGTGCGGGGGGAAGCAGGCTCCGCACGAGCTGCTGGTGGAGATGCTCAGGAGCTGGGACGGGCTGAGCAAGGGCACCCTCCTCCACCGCCCCCACTTCGCCCGGCCGGGCCTCGCGCGGTTCGCGGACGACCCGGACGACTGGCTGCGGCACGCGGCGCTCTTCGACCCGGAACGGAGCCCTGAGCTGGTCGAGCGCCTCTCGCGCGACCCGTCACGCCTGGTCCGCGACCATGCCGCGCGCGATCCGCGGCTGCCGTACGGGCGGCTGGTCGAGCTGCTCGACGAGGACGGGGAGCCGCAGGCGGCAGCGTTCAATCCCGCCCTGCCGGTGGAGCTGATGCACGGGCTGCTGGATCTGGCGGGGGTGGCCCCGGCCCCGTCCTGATCAGGAGCGCGGGAAGGTCTGGACAGAGGTGTGCGCCGCCGCGCGGGGCGGCGGCGCCCTGCGGATCGATCAGGGGTACAGCGGCGGGGCCGCTGTCAGGGCAACAGCTCGTCGAGGGATGCCCGGCCTCGTTCGGCCATACGCCGCTCGGCCCAGGCGAGGTTTTCGGGTGTGATGTCCCGGCCCGACGCCAGCACCAGATCCTCGGCGGCGAATTCGCCCTCCGAGCCGGTGTGCAGGATGCTGTCGGGGGTCGGGCCCTGCCGCTTCGAGGTCGAATCGGACTCAGCGTTCATGCCGCCTCCTCGTTCGTCCGGATGTGGTCATTCTCGTTTCCTGCCACCGGTCCCGCATCCGGGCGCGGCGGTGGCGCCTCCACCACGCGCCCGGTCCCGCATCCGGGCGCGGCGGTGGCGCCTCCACCACGCGCGCGATGCGGCGGCTGCGGCCCGATCCGGTGCCCGAGGAGCTCCTGAACCGGCTGATCCAGGGAGCGCGGCCGGCTTTCGGCCCGGTGGGCCACAAGCCCGTACGGAGCGTGGCGCACCGCGACGGTCGGTGACTCCCCGCGCGACCCGAGTCTCACACCAGGGCGGCCGCCTCCCGGATCCCTAGGGCGCGGCCCTCCTCGTAGGCGTGCGTGTAGCCCGTCGCGGGGAGCGCGGCGCGCACGGCGGATTCGGCGCGCGCGGATGGCCCGCTCGGTCGCCTCGCCGAAGGGGCGGAAGCCGGGCCCCCTGGCATGCCGCTGTGCCGGTCGTACGCGCCGAGGAGGCGGGCGCCGTCCTCCGCCGGGCCGACGGCCGCCTTGGCCCAGGCGGCCGCGGGGAACTGGCCGACGACGACGTACGGCGCGACGAGGTAGGCGAGCGGCTCCAGGGCGTGGACGGCGCGGGTGAGGCGGGCGGCGGCCCGCTCGCAGGCGCCGTCGAGGCAGTCCAGCCAGCCGTGCAGACTGAGGGCCATGCCGCGGAACAGGCCGGGGGTGTGGTCGCCGAACCGGTCCTCGATGCGGCGTAGTTGCTCACGGGCAGGGCCGTGGCGGTCCGTGCGGGCGTAGTGGTGCAGGAGCAGCAGCCGCGCCGTGGAGACGCCCTCCGTACCGAACTCGTCTGCCTCGTCGGCAGCTTCGACGAGCATCCGCTCGGCCCGCTCGCGTTCCTGGGTGTCGCTCGCCGTGGTGAGGCGCAGGCCGGCGAGGCGGGCCTTGAAGACGGGCACCTGCGTGCGGGCGCCGATGTCCGCGGCGGCGCGCATGGCCGCGGCGAAGTCCGCGGCCGCCTCCCGGTCGCGGCCGGCCCGTTCGTTGGCCTCGCCGCGCGCGCAGAGCGACTCGGCGATGCCCCACGCGTCCTGGGCGGCCTCGAAAATGGCCAGCGCCTCGTCGGCGTCGCCGGAGGCGTCGTGGAGGAGTTTGGCCCGCATGAGGAGGAGAAAACCGAGCTCCCAGTCGAGTTTCTCGGCGCGGCAGGCCGCGACGTGGGTCTCGCGGGCGCCGAGTGCGGTGAGGACGGCCTCCGGGACACTGTCGGCGTCGCGGACGGGGGCGAGTTCGGCGACGTACGGGCCGTCCTGCCAGATGTCGGGGCGGGCGGCGAGGGCGGCCTCCAGGGAGAGCCGGGTCTTGCCCACACCGCCCGCGCCCAGCAGGGTGATCAGGCGGTGGGTGGTCAACTCCTCGGTCAGATCCGCGAGTTCGGTGTCCCGGCCGACAAAGGAGGTGAGCCGGGCGGGCGGGGCGGGAGCGCGCCTCGGCTGTGCGGTGAGCAGCTCGGCGTGGAGGGTGCGCAGCTCGGGGCCGGGTCGGTGCTGAGCCGGTCGGCGAGGGCGGTGCGGACGTCCTCGTACGCCTGCAGTGCCTCGGCCTGCCGTCCGGCCGCGCGCAGGGCGCGGATCCGCAGGGCCTGGAGGGGTTCGTCCAGGGGATGCTCGGCGGTGAGGGCGGCGAGCGGTACGAGGGTGTGGGTGGCGCGGCCGAGCACCACGTCGGCGGCGAGGCGGTCGCGGCGGGCTTCGGTGTGGCGGCGTTCGGCGCGGACGACGAGCGGGTCGCCGGCGCGGCCGGGCAGGTCGGCGAGGACGGGGGGCCGCGCCACAGGGCGAGGGCGTCGTCGAGGAGCCGGGCGGCCGTGGCCGGGTCGCCCGCGGCGAGGGCGTCGGAGCCTTCGGCGGCGAGGCGTTCGAAGCGGAAGAGGTCGACGGCGTCCGGATCGGCGGCGAGCCGGTAGCCCCCGGCCGCCGAGACGACGGCGTCCCGCCCCAGTGCCCGCCGCAATCGTCCGACCAGAGCCTGGAGCGCCGCGTGCGCGTCGCCGGGTGGCTCCTCGTCCTCGCCCCAGACCTGCTCCGCCAGCGCACCTGCCCCGACCACACGCCCGCCGACGGCGGCCAGCGCGGCCAGCAACGCCCGCAGCCGTGCCCCGCCGACCGGCACCTCGCCCCCGTCCGGCCGAAGGGCCCGGGTGGCCCCCAGTACGCGGTAGTCCGTGATCACCGGCCCATTCTCCCCTGTCGTAACGGCAGCCCTTGGCCGGTGACCGGCCCTGCTCCCCGCCCCCGTGGGCGCCTGCGTATGCAGGGGCGCCGCAGACGGCACGCCGTCGGCGAGGCCGGACCACCATGGCCGCCGCGCCGCCCGGGCGGCGGCGCCGCACCCGCGCGTGGCCCCGTCCGGCCCACCGGCCCCGCCGTCAGGCTCGGCCGTACGGGCGGCTCCTGGGGTGGAAACAGCCTTTCGTGTCGATGGTTCGCCGTGTCGTCGCCATGGCATTCCGGGTCACCGGGTTCGACAATGGGGGGGATGACCGACGACGACCGGCGACAGCGCATCGGCTCGCCGCCGCGCCCGGCACCGGACGGGCAGCATGGCGGCGAGATCGGGCCCATGGAGCGGCTCGCCATGAACCGCACCGGCAGTTTCGACTGGGACCTGGACTCCGCGACCATCGATGTCGACGAGGCGGGTCTGCTGGTCTTCGGGCTGGACCCGGAGACGTTCGACTCCCGCCCGGCCTCGCTGGTGCACCGGCTCGAGCCGGACGAGCGTGCCCGGCTGGACGCGGTCATCCGCGAGGCGCTCTCCAGCGGCCGGTCCTCGTACACCGCGCATTTCCGCATTCCCCGCGAGGACGGCGGCGAGCAGTGGACCCATGTGCAGGCCCGCATCCTTCGGGACGCCACGGGCCAGGCGCACCGCATCGTCGGCATCGTGCGGGACACGACGGCCGAGGTCACCCATTCGGCCTTCGTCCTGGAGCTGGAAAAGCGGCGGCAGGTGCAGACCAGCATCGTCGAGCGCACCACCCACGCCCTCTCACGCGCGGTGACCGTGGACGACGTCACGGCGGCGCTGACCGGACCGGGCGGGCTGGCCCGGCTCGGTGCGGACGGTCTGGCGCTCGGCCTGGTCGAGAACGGTTCGGTGAACGTCATCGCGCTGAGCGGTGAGTCGCTGGAGGTCCTGGACGACTTCGGCACGCGGCGGCTGGAGCACGGGACGCCGCTGGCCGAGACGGTCCTCGGCGGGCGGCCGTTGTTCATCAGCAACTTCGCCAACCTCGGCCGGGACTATCCGGCGCTCGCGCCGTACGTGGGGCGGTTGAAGTTCCGGGCCGCCGCGTACCTGCCGCTGGTCGCGCAGGCCCGTTCGCTCGGCGGCATGGCACTGTTCTACCGGGGCCGTACGGCCTTCACCGCCGACGAACGCAATCTCTGCCTCGGCCTGGCCGCGATCGTCGCGCAGTCCCTCCAGCGGGCGATCCTCTTCGACGAGGAGCGGGAGCTGGCGACGGGGCTCCAGTCGACGATGCTGCCGCGCCGGATCCCGGAGATCGCCGGCGGGGAGATCGCGGTCCGCTACCACGCGGCGTGGAGCGGCCGTCAGGTCGGCGGGGACTGGTACGACGTCGTCTCCCTGCCGCGCGGCCGGGTCGGGATCGTCGTGGGCGACGTCCAGGGCCATGACACGCACGCCGCCGCGATCATGGGGCAGTTGCGGATCGCGCTCCGGGCGTACGCGGGCGAGGGGCACGCGCCGTCGACGGTGCTGGCGCGGGCCTCGCGCTTCCTCGCCGAGCTGGACACGGCCCGGTTCGCGACCTGCACGTACGCGCAGGTGGATCTGTCGACCGGGACGGTACGGGCGGTGCGGGCCGGGCATCTGGGCCCGCTGATCCGGCACACGGACGGCCGGGTGGGCATTCCGAAGCTGCGGGGCGGGCTGCCGCTCGGCGTGGCGTCGGTCTTCGGCGACGAGGAGTTCCCCGAGACACGGCTCGACCTGGTGCCCGGCGAGACGCTGGTGCTGTGCACGGACGGTCTGGTCGAGCAGCCGGGGTCCGACATCGACACCGGTCTCCAGGCCCTGTCGGACGCCGTGAGCAGCGGGCCGCCGCAGGCGGAGGCGCTCGCGGACCATCTCTCCGAACAGCTGTGGGAGCGCTGGGGTTCCGGCGACGACGTGGCGCTGCTGGTGCTGCGGCGCAGCCCCGACCCGGGGACGCCGCGCGCCCCCCGCATCCACCAGTACATCCACCAGGCCGATCCGCAGGGCCTGTCGGACGCCCGGGCGGCCGTCTCGCAGGCGCTGCGGGACTGGGACATGGGCGCGCTCGCCGACGACGCGGAGCTGATCACGGGCGAGCTGCTGGTGAACGTCCTGCTGCACACCGAGGGCGGTGCGGTGCTGACGCTGGAGGTGCTGCCGGAGCCGGTGCGGCGGGTGCGTCTGTCGGTGCAGGACCGCTCCAGCGCCTGGCCCCGGCGGCGTACGCCCGGCGAGGCGGCGACCTCCGGGCGCGGGCTGCTGCTCCTGGACGCGCTGGCCACCCGCTGGGGCGTGGAGCCGCGCGGCGAGGGCAAGGCGGTGTGGTGCGAGATCGGGCCGGAGCGGGGCGGCCGGGGCAACGGCACCGGGCACGGCGGGTCCGGCCACGGCGGCTTCCGCTGACGTAAGGAGGTCGGCGATGGACCCGGTGGCGGCGCTGGACCGGATCGCGTTCCTGCTGGAGCGGTCCCAGGAACCGACGTACCGCGTCCGCGCGTTCCGCGGCGCGGCGGAGGCGGTCGCGGCGATGGCGCCGGGTGAGGCCGAGCGCCGCGCCGCGGCCGGGACGCTGGAGGACGTCAAGGGCATCGGACCGAAGACGGCGAAGGTCGTACGGGAGGCGCTCGCCGGTGAAGTGCCCTCCTATCTGGTCCGGTTGGAGGAGGAGGCCCCGCTGCCCCGGACGGAGAGCGGTGAGCGGCTACGGGCCGCGCTGCGCGGGGACTGCCATCTGCACTCCGACTGGTCGGACGGCGGCTCGTCGATCGAGGCGATGGGGCGGGCGGCGGCGGCGCTCGGCCACGAGTGGGCGGTGCTGACCGACCACTCGCCGCGGCTGACCGTCGCCCGTGGTCTGTCGCCCGAGCGGCTGCGTGAACAGCTGGAGGTGGTGGCGGAGCTCAACGAACGGTGGGCGCCGTTCCGGCTGTTGACGGGCATCGAGTGCGACATCCTGCTGGACGGCTCCCTGGACCAGGAGCCGGAGCTCCTCGAACAGCTCGATCTCGTGGTGGCGTCGGTCCACTCGAAACTGCGGATGGACGCGCCCGCGATGACCCGGCGGATGGTGAAGGCCGTCCGCAATCCGCTGATGGACGTGCTCGGCCACTGCACGGGCCGGCTGATCACCGGCCGGGGCCGGCCGGAGTCCACCTTCGACGCGGACCGCGTGTTCGAGGCGTGCGCGGAGTCCGGCACGGCGGTCGAGATCAACAGCCGTCCGGAGCGCCTGGATCCGCCGCGCCGCCTGATCCACCGCGCCCTCGACGCGGGCACCCTTTTCGCCGTCGACACGGACGCCCACGCCCCGGGTCAGCTGGACTGGCAGATCTTCGGCTGTGCCCGGGCGGAGGAGTGCGGGGTCCCACCCGAGCGGGTGATCAACACCTGGTCGGCGGACCGGCTGGTGGAGTGGGCGGGCTCGGCGGACGACTCCTGACCGTTACGGCTACTCGGCTCCGTGCCACACGGTCGTGACGTTGCAGAACTCACGGATGCCGTGGCCCGACAGCTCGCGGCCGTAGCCGGAGCGTTTGACGCCGCCGAAGGGGAAGGCCGGGTGGGAGGCGGTCATGCCGTTGAAGAAGATGCCACCGGCCTGGAGGTCGCGCACGAAGCGGGCGATCTCGGTGTCGTCGCGGGTCCAGACGTTGGAACTGAGGCCGAAGGGGGTGTGGTTGGCCCGGTCGACGGCCTCGTCGAGGCTCGCGACCCGGTAGAGCGTGGCGACCGGCCCGAAGGCCTCCTCCTGGTCGATGCGCATCGCCGGGCCGACGTCGGTGAGGACCGTGGGCTCGTAGAACCAGCCGCGCGGCTGCTCGGGCGGGCGCCGGCCGCCGCACAGCACCGTGGCGCCCTTGCGGAGGGCGTCGTCGACGAGGGCCTCCACGTCGCCGCGGCCCTGCTCGGTGGCGAGGGGCCCGACGTCGGTGGAGGAGAGCAGCGGGTCGCCCACGGCGAGCCCGGCCATGCCCGCGGTGAACCGTTCGGCGAACTCGTCGTACACGTCGGTGTGGACGATGAAGCGCTTGGCGGCGATGCAGGACTGGCCGTTGTTCTGCACGCGCGCGGTGACGGCGGTCTTGGCGGCCTTGGGGATGTCGGCCGACGGCATCACCACGTACGGGTCGCTGCCGCCCAGTTCCAGGACCGTCTTCTTCACCTCGTCGCCGGCGACGGAGGCGACCGCGCGCCCGGCCGGTTCGCTGCCCGTGAGGGTGGCCGCGGCCACCCTGGGGTCGCGCAGAACGGTCTCGACGTCTCCGGAGCCGATCAGCAGGGTCTGGAAGCAGCCGCGGGGGTAGCCGGCGCGGTGGAAGAGTTCGCCGAGGTAGAGCGCGGTCTGCGGGACGTTGGAGGCGTGTTTGAGGAGACCGACGTTGCCGGCCATGAGGGCGGGGGCGGCGAACCGTACGACCTGCCAGAGCGGGAAGTTCCAGGGCATGACGGCGAGGATCACGCCCATGGGCCGGTAGTGGGCGCGAGCCTTGGAGGCGCCCGAGTCGCGGACGTCCGAGTCGGCCGGGTACTCGTCGGCGAGGAGGGACTCGGCGTTGGCGGCGTACCACCGCATGGCCTTGGCGCACTTGGCCGCCTCGGCGCGGGCGGCGACGAGGGGTTTGCCCATCTCGGTGGTCATGGTGCGCGCGATGTCCTCCTGGTCCTCCTCCAGGAGAGCGGCGGCGCGGTTGAGCAGCTCGGCGCGCTCGGCGAATCCGGTGGTGCGGTACGCCCGGAAGGCGGCCTCGGCGTCGGCGAGGCACCGTTCGACGGCTTCGGGGCCGAGGGCCTCGTACGTGCGCAGGGTCTCGCCGGTCGCGGGATTCACCGTGGCGATGGGCATGGGTCCTCCTCGTCGCTGGGACCTGTCGCCGGGCAGGGGGCCTCGTCGTGGGTCGGTCGCCTCTTCGACCCTGCCGCCTGGGGCGCCCGCCCGCAACGCGGGTCAGGCGCGGCCCGTCCCCGTCACCCAGCGCAGCGCGCCGGACAGGTGGGCGCGGAAGTCGGGGTGGGCGTAGGCCTCCGTGGCGTGGCCGAGGGCGGTGAACAGGGCGCGTCCGCGGCCGACCGGGTGGCACCAGGCGAGCGGATGGTCGGGGCCGAGGGTGCCCCCGCGGTACGTGGACTCGTCCACCCGGGCCAGTACGTGGACGCCGGCGTCGCGGGGGTGCGCGGTGAAGTTGTACCACTCGTCGGTCCAGCGCCAGCGGGCCGGGAGATGGGCGGTGGCGGGGTGGTGCGGATCGGCCACGCTGATCTCGGCGGGCTGGATCTCCGGGTGCCCGTCGAAGCGGGTGCCGAGCAGGGTGCGGTAGAAGGGCCAGTCCGGTTCGGCGTTGGCGGCGGCGTGGACGGCGAGGAAGCCGCCGCCCGCGTCTCGCACGTACGGTTCCAGGGCGGCGCGCCCGGTGTCGTCGAGGACCGGCCCGGTGGTGGAGAGGAACGCGACGGCGGCGCAGCGCGCGAGCCGGGCTGCGGTGAAGACCCCCGGCTCCTCGGTCACTTCCGCGCGCAGGCCCAGCTCGGCGGCGAGTTCGGCGAGCGCCTGGGCCCCGGCCGGGATGGAGTCGTGGCGGTAGCCGAGTGTGCGGGTGTAGACGATCAGTTCGGTGCGCGGCAACGCCGGCCTCCAGGCGGGGCGGGGAGAGCGCTTTCTACAGGCTCCGAACCTAGTGGGACCGATGGCCGAGGGACAAGGGACAACAAGGGCCGAGGCGATGGGTCCCTGTCAGGGGCTGTCGGGGAAATACGATTCGAGCGTCCCCCGGCGGCGGATGTCGAGGGTCGCGCAGTGGAACGATCCGCCGAACGGCGCGTAGTGCAGCAGGTCGCAGGGGATCGGCTCGAACCCCCAGCTCTCCAGTGCGCGCAGCATGTTCGTGTGGTGCCGCTCGGCGATGACCCGCCTGTCGTCGATCATGAGGACGTTCATGCTGAGCCACTTGCCGCAGATCGAGGTGAGCTTCAGCAGGCGCTCGTCGATGGGGTTGGGCTCGGGGGCGATCAGGATGTCCCACGAGTTCAGCATGGGCGGGAGACGGTCGATGTCGACGTATTCGGGGTTGACCAGGACCTTGCCGGGGGCGAGCGGCAGGAACGTCGTGTCGATGTGCATGGGCATCCGGCAGCGGCTCTCGATCTCGTGGATGCGGTAGCCCGGTCCCAGATGGCGGCGCAGCCAGTCGATGCCCATCCGGTTGGTGACGTTGCTTCGGGTGACGAACAGGTCGCGTCCCGCGCGTACGAAGTCCGCGGCGTCGAACACCGGCTCGAACTCGGTGAGGATGTAGCGCATGGGCTCGTCGCCCCGGGGGACGCGGAAGTCCGGGTCGAAGAGCTCGTCGGTCAACTGCGGCTTCGGGGCGGACGTCCAGCGCGCGCCGCGCCGGAAGTAGTCCTTGACGATCCCGCGATAGGCGTGGGTCTCGAAGTACCGGCAGGGCCAGGCCATCGGTGTCTCGATGATCTCGTCGCCGATGACGAGCATGCTGTCGCGGGGGCAGCTGTTGGCGAAGCCGCGCGACGACCAGTCGGGGGTGCGGAAGCGCTGCTTGTGATCCAAGGGGTCCGGGCGGGTGACCGTGATGCCGAGGGACCGCAGGAGGGCGACGAACTGGTCGAGCTCCTCCCGCGCCGGATCGGTGAGCCGGCGCGGATACCCGAAGCCGGCGGCCAGCCCCTGCAACCGCGCCGCCCAGGGGGGAATGTTGCAGGTCACGACCGGGTGGTCGGAGGGAATCGTGGCGCCTTCGAGGTGTCCGACGAGGACCTCCTCCAGCGGATCCCATTCGTTGTGCGAATTGACCGGGGAGACGAGGGCTTCCGCGTCCGTGCCGGTCCTGGCCGATGAGCCGTACGGCACACCGTCCACCGCCCCAGTCGTCGTCGAAGTGCCGGGCCTCTCCTCCACCGCCATGGTCAACCGCTTTCGATCAAGGACGTCGGGAACACACTCTCTCCCATGCTTACCCGGATCGGTGGAATGAGACCTGAACCGGGGCGAATGGCCGTGCCGCCGCTTCCGGCGCTCCTCCCAGGGCGCATTTGTGGACGAAAAGCTAAAATTTTCGGCATGGGAGAGCGTCCCGTCGTGCCCCCCGCACCGGAGTTGGTCCTCGACATCGACGGGGACTCCACCGTGATGAGCCCGAGCCGGGTCTACCGCATCGGGCGCGACCCCTTGAGCGACATCGTGCTGGCCGATGCCCGGATTTCCTGGCATCACGCCGTGCTGCGGGCGGAGGGCGACCACTGGACGCTGACGGACGAGGACAGCACCAACGGCACCTTCACCGAGGGCCACCGGATCCACGACTGGGGGGTGGGCCCCGGCAGCGTCATCCGGTTCGGCCACCCCGACGACGGCCCCCGCGCGGTCCTCACCGGTCATGTGCCCCCGCCACCCGAGCCTCCCCCGGCCCCTCCGCCACCCGAGGCCGAGGTCTCCGCGGAACCCGCGCCCGAATACGAGGCTCCGCCCGATTTCGCGGTGCCGCCCGTATCCGAGGCTCCGCCCGAATTCACAGCCCCGCCCGAATCCGAGTCCCCGCCCGAGTACGACGCCGGTCTCCGGTCGGCGCCCCTCGCCGCGCCGCCCCGCCCCTCGTCCGTCTCGCACCCGGACGCCACCGGCACCTTCCGGCAGCCGACCTCCGTCCGGCCCCTGCCCACGCGGACCGTACGGATCGGGCGTGGCGCCGACAACGACCTCGTCATCGACGATCTCGTCGTCTCCCGCCACCACGCCGAGCTGCGCGCCCATCCGGACGGCACGTACTGGATCGACGACCTCGGCAGCCACAACGGCACCTTCCTCAACGGAGCCCGGGTCACCCACGCCCGCGTCACCCCCCACGACATCGTGGGCATCGGCCACCGCGCGCTCTGCCTCATCGGCGACAACCTGGTCGAGTTCACGGACACCGGCGAGGTCTGTCTCGACGTCGAGGACCTGGCGGTCACCGTCGACCGGGGGCGTAGGACCCTCCTCGACCAGGTGTCGTTCCCGGTCGGGCAGAAGTGCCTGCTGGCCGTCGTCGGGCCGAGCGGCGCCGGCAAGTCCACCCTGCTCAACGCCCTGACCGGGCTGCGGCCCGCCGACCACGGCTCGGTGCTGTACGACGGCCGCGACCTGTACCGCGACTACGCCGAACTGCGCCAGCGCATCGGGCTCGTCCCGCAGGACGACATCCTGCATCTCCAGCTCAGCGTCCGGCGCGCCCTCGGATACGCCGCCGAGCTGCGCTTCCCCGAGGACACCGCGAAGGCGGAACGCCGGGCCCGGGTCGACGAGGTCATCCGCGAGCTCGGCCTGGAGCAGCGCGCGGACCAGCCGATCCACTCCCTCTCCGGCGGCCAGCGCAAACGGGTGAGCGTGGCGCTCGAACTGCTCACCAAGCCGTCGCTGCTCTTCCTGGACGAACCGACCTCCGGGCTCGACCCGGGCATGGACCGCTCCGTGATGCACATGCTGCGCGGGCTCGCCGACGACGGCCGTACGGTCGTGGTCGTCACCCACAGCGTGCTCAGCCTGGACGTCTGCGACCGGCTTCTCGTCCTCGCGCCGGGCGGCCGGATCGCCTTCTACGGTCCGCCGGAGGAAAGTCTCGCCTTCTTCGGCTACACGCAGTGGCCCGAGGCGTTCGAGGCGTTCGAGAACGACCGGGAGCGGGACTGGGCGGGGCAGTACCGCCACTCCCCCTTCCACCAGCAGTACATCGCGGGCGCCCTGCGGCGTCCGCCGCCGGCGGGCGCCGCCCGGCCGGACGTCTCCCCGCCCGCCCCGCCGCCGAAGGCGCAGAGCTGGGGCGCGCAGCTGCGTACGCTCGTACGGCGGTACGCGGCCGCGCTCGGCGCCGACCGGACCTTCCTGGCGATCATGATCGCGCTGCCGTTCGTGATGGGCGCGATGGCCCGCGCCCTGTCCGAAGGCTCGTTCGGCCCCGAGTCGACGATGAACGTGCTGCTCATCCTCTGTGTGGGCGGGGTGCTTACCGGCGCCGCCAACGCGGTGCGGGAGCTGGTGAAGGAGCGGACGATCTACCGCCGGGAGAGAGCCGTCGGCCTGTCCAGATCCGCGTATCTGATGTCCAAGATCGTCGTGCTCGGTACGGTCACGGTCGTCCAGGCCGTCGTGCTGACGCTGGTCGGCCTCATCGGCGTCCCCCTCAACGTCCCGGACGGCAAGGGTGTGCTGATGCCGCCGCTGGTGGAGCTGACGCTCGCGGTGGCGATGCTGTCGTTCACGGCGATGATGCTGGGCCTGTTCGTCTCCGCGCTGGTGCGCAAGGAGGAGGTCACGATGCCCCTCCTCGTACTGCTCGCCATCGTCCAGGTGGTGTTCTGCGGTGGACTGCTCACCGTCCAGGGCTCGCCGGTCATCGAGCAGCTGGCGTGGCTGGTGCCGTCCCGGTGGGCGTTCGGCGCGATGGGCGCCACCATCGACATCGGGAAGATCGCCCCCAACGAGAAGACCGGCGATCCGCTGTTCGAGCACACCCTGGGGGCGTGGCTGCTCGACATGGGGATGCTGGTGGTGCTGTCCGTGGTGCTCGGCTTCGTGGTGGCGAGGCTGCTGCGCCGGCACGAGCCCGTGATCATGCGTAAGTAGCGAAGGTAGCGAAAGTAGGCGCTGCTCATGGCGTTTCCCGTCAGCTCCGTCGGTCCTGTGGTGCCGGACTTCCGGCCGACCCATGTCGTACCGCGTGACGGCCTGCCCGCCTGGGAGGCTCCCGACCCCGCCCTGCCGACCGAGCCGCTCGACCCGTTCCTGCCGGTGCAGTTGGTGGACCGGGTGGGTGACTGGGGGCGGATCGTGTGCGCCAACGGCTGGTCCGCCTGGGTCGACGGGCGGCTCCTGATCCCCGTGCCGACGGAGCCGCCGGCCGCCGGGCAGCCGCTGGGCAGGACCGCCGACCCGCGGCCGCTGATCGGCCGCGCGGAGGAGTCGATCGGCCGCTTCCGGCGGGCCGCCGAGGACCTGGTCGCGGGGAAGGCGGACCGGGAGGCGTTCCGGCGGCGGACGCGGGGGCTGCGCGTGGGGATGGTCGTCGACGGCGAGGCGGTGTGGCTGTACGACGCCGAACACGAGCGCTGGGTCTACTGCGACGGCACCCATCTGACCACGTACGCGGCCTCGTCGGGACCGTCCGCCGCCGCTCCCCCGCCCCCCTCGGAGCCCGCGCCCGCCTCCGTGGCCTTCGATGCGCCGCCACGGCCCGACACGGCCCCCGCGGGGGTGGTGGGGCACGAGCCGACGCGGGTGGTCACCCAGATGCCCGACATCCCGGAGGCCGGGGGCGAGCCGCGGCCGACCCAGGAGGTGGACCCGGGGGAACGGGACGGGCGCGCCGGGGCGGGTGAGGGCTGATGGCGGAGCCGGGTACGACCGACCCCGATCTGCCCGCCGGGCGGCCGTCCGGGCTGCTGGGGAAGCAGATCGCGGGCTACCGCGTGGAGGGCGAGATCGGCCGCGGCGGCATGGCGGTGGTCTATCGGGCGCGGGACCTGCGGCTGGACCGGACGGTCGCGCTGAAGCTGCTCGCGCCGGAGCTCGCCCGCAACGACACCTTCCGCAAGCGGTTCGCCCACGAGTCCCGGGTGGCCGCCGCCATCGACCATCCGCACATCGTGCCGGTCTTCGAGGCCGGTGAGACGGAGGGGCTGCTGTACATCGCCATGCGGTACGTCGCCGGGCAGGACCTGCGGGCGCTGCTGGACCGGGAGGGGCCGCTGCCGCCCGACAAGGCGGCCCGGATCGCCCTGCAGGTGGCCTCGGCGCTGGACGCGGCGCACGCGCACGATCTGGTGCACCGCGATGTGAAGCCGGGCAACATCCTGATCGCCGCGGGGATCGACAGCGACCGTCCGGAGCACGCGTACCTCACCGACTTCGGGCTGACGAAGAAGTCGCTGTCGCTGACCGGGTTCACAAGCGTGGGCCAGTTCGTGGGGACCCTCGACTACGTGGCTCCGGAGCAGATCTCCGGCAAGCCGGTGGACGGGCGCTGCGATGTGTACAGCCTCGCGTGTGTCGTCTACGAGACCTTGGCGGGGGTGCCGCCGTTCCGCCGCGACGACGACATGGCGCTGCTCTGGGCGCATCAGTACGATCCGCCGCCGCCGCTGACCGGGGAGCGTCCGGGCCTGCCCGCCGGGCTCGACGACGTCCTGGCGAAGGCGCTGGCCAAGTCCCCGGAGGAGCGGTACGGCACCTGCCTGGAGTTCGTCTCCGAGGTGCGGGCGGCGGTACGGGACGCGGAGACGGGCCGGGACCGGGGGCGTGACCGGCGTCGCCGGTCCGTCCCGGGGACCCCGCCTCCGCCGCCGGGGCCGCCGCCGGAGCCGCCGAGGTGGGCGATGCCGGTGTTCCGCGGGCGGCTGTGAGGGCGACCGTCCCTGGCTGTGCGGGGGGGGCCGGACGGGTCAGTGGGAGGCGCCGTCCGTGGCTGTCCGTGGGCCGGAGGGGTCAGTCCTGGACCTCGCCGCGGCGGCGCACGCGCCAGGCGAGCAGGCCGCCGAGGAACCCGGCGACCAGGCCCCACAGAAGGGCCAGGCCCGCCGCGGCCCACGGATGCGGTCGCAGCAGGACCTCGCCGCCGAGGCCCTCGATGTCGCCGATGCCGAGGAGCGAGAGGCCGTAGCGGGCGGAGATCCGGGTGACCGGGCCGATGACGAGGAGGGTCAGCGCGAAGGCGACGCCGAGGTGGAGGGCGTGCTGCCACAAGCCGCATCCGCGCCGGGGAGCGTACGGCCATGACGAACGCGGCGGCGAGCAGGAGGACGGCGGCGATGGGCACCAGCCACCAGGCGCGCTGGTCGTAGGAGGTGAGCGCGTTCAGGTCGAGGGTGGTGTTCTCGCGGCCGCGGAGCACCTGGTCGAGGATGTGCGGCATGGGCAGCCCGAACGGGCCGTCGACCTTGCCCTCCCAGGAGGCGCCGATGCCGAGGCCGAGCGCGAGCCATGAGACGTTGGGCAGGCCGAGCAGGATCACGGCGAACGTCTCGGCCGGATGGCCGCGGGTGGCGGCCACGACGAGCCCGATGACCAGGCCCACGACGGTGCACGCGAGCAGCAGGAGGAGCATCGCGAAGGCGGCGGGGCGGACCGGCTCCTGGTAGCGGACGAACCGCGCCGGGAGGGGCGCCGTGCGGGAGACGAGCAGGGCCATGGCGAGGACGCCGAGGATCCACAGGAGCCCGAAGAGGACGGTCGGGCCCATGTCGGCCTCGAAACCGACGGTGATGGCGTCTTCGAGCAGCTCGCCGAAGAACTCGGACGCGGGGTCCTGGCCGAGGTCGGGGGTGATGCCGAAGGTGTGCCGGGCGAGGGCGGCGGCGCCGACGAGGGCGGCCAGCCAGAGCAGCGTCGTCCGGGCGATCCGGGCGAGGAGTTCGCCGGTCGAGGCGATGGCCCGGTGGCGCAGGGGGCGCAGGAAGGCGACGCCGGTGGCGAGGGCGCCGGCCAGCGTGACGGTGAGGGGCATGGCGGTCAGCTCCGCCTCGGTCCCGGCGAAGGGCCCCGCCCCGCCGGTCACGTCGACGGAGCCGCCCGCGGCCATCACGACGACGGCGGCGACCACGCTGGGGAATGAGCCGTCGGGCAGGTCCGCGGCGCCGGCGGCCCACAGACCCAGCGACGCGAAGACGATCATGGCAAGGAATCCGGCGACCACGGCGACGAGGGCGTCGCGCCAGTCGTACGCGGCGCGCTGAGCGCCGGTCATGGCGGCGGTGGGTCCCTGACGGCTCACCCTGCCCACGCTAGGCCGCCCCCCGCGCCCTCGCCCGCCGGAGCGGCCATGCGGGCGGCGCCCCCCGGGACCGCCGACGCACCCCCGGCCCGCCCCGCCCCGCCGTGCGGCGAGGGGCGTGCGACCACACAATGGCGCAGATCCGGAAGAAAGGGATGAAACGTGACTTCCGAGCCTCCCTCCGGCCGCCCGACCGGTCCTCCCTCGGGCCCTCTGTCCGGCCCCGCCGGCTCCTCCTCCGGGCCGGGGCAGGCCGGTCCGCCCCCGCCGCCCTCTCCCCCGGGGGGCCGGGGCGGGCCCTCGGGTCCCGGTGGCGAGGGCGGGCGCGAAGGTCCGTGGTGGCGGTCCGTGCCGAAGGTCGCCGCGCTCACCGCGGTGATCGTCGCGGCGGTCGCCCTGACCGTCGTGCTCACCCGTTCGGACGGAGGCGGCGGAGGCGGCGCGGCGGGAGGCGGCGGCGAGGTGTTCCTGGAGGCCGCGGCCGCGGAGGGCTCCGATCCGTACACGAAGTCGACCGTCGACGAGAACGCCGTGCCGCAGTCGCCCGCCCCGATCCCGAGCCCCACCCAGGGCGGGACGAACACGACGCGCGGGGTGACCGGATCGTCGCCCGGGTTGTACGGCGGCACCCGGAACGTCGCCAGCTGCGACGTCGAACGGCAGGTCGGGTATCTCGACGCCGAACCGGCCAAGAAGGCGTCGTTCGCGTCGGTTCTCGGCCTCCAGCCGGACGCCGTCGCCGGGTATCTGCGCGGGCTGACGCCTGTGCAGCTGCGGTACGACACCCGTGTCACCAACCACGGCTACCGGGACGGGCGCGCCAACGCCTACCAGGCCGTCCTGCAGGCCGGGACCGCGGTCCTCGTCGACAGCCGGGGCGTGCCGCGGGTCCGCTGCGCCTGCGGCAACCCGCTCAAGGAGCCGGTGGCCCAGGCCAACCCGCAGCCCAAGGGTGCCGCCTGGCCGGCCTACCGCCCGGCCGGGACGGTCTTCGTCCGGCCGTCGGCGACGGTCGTGAAGGTCTTCGTGATCTACGACCAGAAGAACCGCGAATGGGTGGCGCGGGAGCGCGGCGACCAGGGCAAGAAGGACAAGGAGACCCGCCCGCCGAAGCAGCCGCCGATTCCGGCGTCACCGATGCCTCCGAATACCGTCGGGCCGGCACCCTGCGTCACGGTGACGGGCAACGGCGAGTACACCGGCACCGCGATGCCCTGTCCGCCCACCACCCGCACCCCGGCCCCCAAGTCTCCGGACACCGCCTCGCCCGACACCCGCTCCCCCGAGCCCCGCTCGCCCGGGCCCCGGTCCCCGGAGCCGCCGTCGCCGGACACCGGGCCCCCGACCGAGCCGGACACCGTGTCACCTGAGCCGGACACACAGAACGGCTCCCCCGCCACCGAGACGGCGGACAGCCCGCCGCCGCCCGATTCGCCCGAGGAAGCCCCGCCCTCGCCCCTCTCACCCGCACCGCCGAACTGAATGGGGAGTCAGTAACCGGGCTCGTTGACACACCGCGCACACCGGGGCCTACCCTCGTCACCGTTCCCGAGGAGGCCCCCCGATGACCGTGACGACGAGCCCGCCCGCGCCCGCGGCGACGAGACCGACGGCACGATGGGCGGGGCCACGGCCCGGTTCCTGGCCGCCGCCGGACTGCGCGTCGTCGCCGTCGCCGACGTCAGGGGCACGATCGCCCACCCCGACGGCCTCGGCATCGAGGCGCTGCTCGCCGCGCGCGACCGCCACGGCACCGTGGACCGGGGCCCGCTCCGCCCCGGCGACCTGGAACTGCCCCGGGACGCCTGGCTGTCGGCCGACGCGGAGGTGCTCGTACCGGCCGCCGTCTCGTACGCCGTCGACACCGCCAACCAGGCGCGGGTCAGGGCGCGTTGGGTCGTCGAGGCCGCCAACATGCCAGTCCTGCCGGAGGCCGAGGAGCTCCTCGCGGCGCGCGGGATCACCGTCCTGCCGGACGTCGTCGTCAACTCCGCCACCAACGCCTGGTGGTGGTGGACCCTCTTCGGCGACATCGGCGCCGACGCGCAGCAGGCGTTCGCACACATCAGGCGGTCGATGCGGTCACTCGTCGACGACATGCTGACCCGCGCCGAGCACGGGGTCACCACCCCCCGGGCCGCAGCCCACGCCCTGGCCGAGGACCGGCTGCCCCTGATCGCGGAGCGGTTCGGCTGGTACGACTAGGTCGGCGCCCCGGGACGCCCGGGCCTCAGTGGGAGATGCAGAACTCGTTGCCCGCCGGGTCGGCCAGGGTGGTCCAGGTGTACGGGCCCTGGCTGCCGTGGTGGAGGAAGGTCGCGCCACGGGAGAGGAGCCGTTCGACGACGGCCTCGGGGTCGTCGCCGCCGGTGCGGACGTCCAGATGGATGCGGTTCTTGACCTGCTTGGGCTCCGGGACGAGCTGGAAGACGATACGGGGCGCTCGGTCCAACCCTTCCGGGTGGCGGATCCCCGCGCCCGCCTTCCACACCAGCGTGCCGCGGTGGGTGGTCGTGTCGTCCTCGGTGGCCGCGCCTTCGGCGACCATCCGGCGGATGAACGGCTCGTCGCTGGGCTCGACCTCCCAGCCGAGGGCGTCCGCCCACCAGTCGGCGAGCGCGTGGGGTTCGTTCGAGTCGACGGTCACCTGGAAGACATAGGCCATGGGCCGACCCTAGTCAGCCAGGCCCGGAAGAGGGGGCTGCGCCCGGGCCGGGGGTGTCGTGGCGCTGTGTACTGTGACGCCGTGGCCAGAGTTCGCTTGAGCGTGGAGGAACGGCGCGAGGAGATGCTGCGCGCCGCCGTCGAACAGATCGAGGCGCGCGGGGTGACGGCGGTCCGGATCGCCGATGTCGCCTCCGCCCTCGGGGTGAGCAACGCGCTGGTGCTGTACCACTTCTCCTCCAAGGAGAAGCTCGTCGCCGCGGCCTTCGCGTACGCCGCCCAGAGCGATCTGGCCCATCTGCGCAAACTGCTCGGCCGCCGCACCACCGCCGTACGCCGGCTGCACGCCGCGATGCGGTGGTACGCGCCGACCGGGCGGGCCAAGGGCTGGCGGCTGTGGATCGAAGGCTGGGGGGCCGCTCTGCGGGAGCCCGGGCTGCGCGCGGTCACCCGCGACCTGGACCAGCAGTGGAAGGCCGCGCTGACCGACGTGATCGCCGAGGGCGCGGCTTCGGGCGAGTTCCGCTGCGCGTCCCCGGCCGACGCGGCCTGGCGCCTGACCGCACTCCTGGACGGTCTCGCCGTCCAGATGACGTCGTACGCCGGCGGACCCGGCGGGCTCACCCGCGTCAGGATGCTGGACTGGGCGGACGACGCGCTCGCCCGTGAGCTGGGCATCGAGCGCGCGGCCCTGACGAGCCGCTGACCCGGCCCCAGGTCAGGGGCCGGGCCAGGTCGTGCCGTGCGATGTCGTGTCTAGTCCGGCGGTTCCGGCACGGGACGGTCGCCGGTCTCCGGGTCGGTAGGAGGTTCCTCCGGCGCGCGGGGCTCGTCCGTGTCGGGTTCGGGCGGCTGGGGGTCGTGCGGGACGGGATCGGGGCTGGTGGGCACCGGGCCCGGTCCGTCCGGCGGGGGCTGGGTCATGGTGGCACCTCCTACCGGCTGCTCAGGGCGGCGAACTCGGCCAGGAACGCCTTGTTGAACGCCTTCAGGTCGGCCGGTTTGCGGCTGGTGACCAGCGTGGCGGGGGCGGCGTGGCAGACCACGGCCTCCTCGTCCACCCAGGTCCCGCCGGCGTTGCGGATGTCGGTACGCACACTGGGCCAGGAGGTGAGGGTCCGGCCGCGTACGACGTCGGCCTCCACCAGCGTCCAGGGCCCGTGGCAGATCGCGGCGACGGGTTTGCCCGCCCCGAAGAAGTCCCGTACGAACCCCACTGCGGCCGCGTCCAGCCGCAGCGCGTCGGGGTTGGCGAGGCCGCCAGGCAGGACCAGGGCGTCGTAGTCCTCGACCGAGCTGTCGGCGACCGTCGCGTCCACGGGGAAGGTGTCGGCCTTGTCCAGGTGCTTGAAGGCCTGGACGCGGCCCGGTTTGGTGGACAGCAGGGACGGCTGTCCACCGGCGTCCAGGACGGCCTGCCAGGGCTCCGTCAGTTCGATCTGTTCGACTCCCTCGGGAGCCATCAGGAACGCGACGCGCATACGCTCACTTCCTTCGCGCTCGTCGTGGTGCGGTAGTCCTCCAGTCGCGCGTCTGCCCGTGTCCGGCCGCTTCACACGGCTTTGTACCCCCCGGGGCCGAGGGCCGCGAGGCCAGGTCTAGAGTCGGGACCAGGCTGGATGATCTTGGCGGGGGCGGGTGTGGAGCTACGACAGGTGCGGTACTTCGAGGCGGTCGTACAGGAGGGCAACCTCACCCGCGCCGCCGAGGCCCTCGGGCTGCGCTCGTCGTCGCTGAGCGAGCAGATCATCGCGCTGGAGCGGACGCTCGGCGCGCCGCTCTTCCACCGCACCCCCGCCGGGATGGAGCCCACCCCGGCGGGGCTGGCGCTGGTGCCGTACGCCCGCGCGCTGCTGGAGACGGCCCGGGCCGCCGCGCGGTCGGTGCGGGAGGCGTCGGCGGGGCAGGTGATCCGGATGGGGGTCACCCCGGGCAGCCCGCACACCGTCGTCGAACGGCTCTGGCGGTCCTTCAAGGACCGGGAGCGCACCCTCGAACTGCTGGACGTGCCGACGGCCGACCAGCTCTGTGCCGTACGGCACGGGGCGCTGGAGGCGGGCCTGGTCGTCCTGCCCGCCGACACCGGCGGCCTGCGGACCGCGCCGGTGAGCGAGGAGCGGCTGGGGGTGCTGGTCGCGCACGACCATCCGCTCGCCGCCAAATCCCGGCTCACCTGGGAGGATCTGGACGGCGAGGAACTGCTCTGGTTCCCGCGCGATCTGGCGCCCGGCTACCACGACGACGTACTGTCCGTGTGCCATGCGGCCGGCTGGTGGCCTCGGCTACGGGCCCGTCCGCCCCGCCGGAACCTCTTCGTCACCGAGCTGCGCAGCGAGCCCCGGCTGGTGGCGCTACGGCCGCGGTGGGCGCTGGCGGACGGAGAAGGGCTCGCCTGGCGCCCGCTGGAGGGCGCTCCCGCCCTGGTGCACGCGCTGATCTGGGCGGAGGGGACCGGCGCGGTGGTCGAGGAAGTGGCCGAGGGGCTACGGGTGGCCTGACCTGGGCGTACGGCGGGCGGGTCACATGACCTGGACCGTACGGCACGGACATGGGCCCGACCCGTACGGGGCGCGGGCCGGCTGACCTGGGCGTACCGCTTCCCACGTGCCTGATCTGGGCCGCATCGCGCGCGGGGGCTGACCTGCGCCGCACGGCGCGCGGATGGCCTGACCTGGGCCGTACGGCGTGGCCGAACGGACGTACGGCACTCCCGCGTGGACAGCCGAGACCATGATCGGCTTCTGTGGCGGTATGGCTACTTCTCTTCCCTCCCGCGCCGCGGACCTGGTGTTCCTCGACGGCACGGTGGTGACCGTGGACCGGGAGTTCACCGTCGCCACCTCCCTCGCCGTGACCGGTTCGGTGATCACCGCCGTGGGCGGACGCGCCGATGTCGAGCCGTACATCGGACCGGACACCCGGGTCGTCGACCTCAAGGGCGCCACCCTCCTGCCCGGCATCAACGACTCACACCTCCACGCCTGTCACTTCGGGCTCAGCACGCCGCCGATGGCACTCGACATCGCCTTCCCGTCGGTGCGGTCGATCGCCGACATCGCCGAGACGGTACGGGCCGCCGCCGCGTCGGCCCCCGCCGGGCAGTGGCTCACCGGCATCGGCTGGGACACCAGCACGCTCGACGAGTGCGTGGCCGAGCCCGAGCGCCTGCCCTGCCGCGCGGACCTGGACGAGGCCGCGCCGGACCACCCCGTCCTCCTCCAGGACCTCTCCGGTCACGCCTCCTGGGCCAACTCCGCCGCGCTCGCCCTCGCCGGCATCGGCCCGGACACCGTCGCCCCGCCCGGCGGCGAGATCCTCAGGGACGCCCAGGGCGAAGCGACCGGTCTGCTGCGCGAGGGCGCCCAGGCGCTGGTGCAGCAGGCCGTGCCCGCGCTGACGCCGCAGGTCCGGGCCGACGCGATCCGTTCGGCCCTCGCCCAGCTGCGGGCGCTCGGCATCACCAGCTTCACCGAGCCCGGACTCGGCCCGGGCGGCGAGGACATGTCCGGCGGCTCGATGGGCTCCGGGACGCTCGACGCGTACCGCATGCTGCTGGCCGCCGGTGAACTGACCGCGCGGGTGGCGGTGCTGCTCCTGCCGACCGGGCTGAGCAGCACCGCTGAGGAGTTCGCCCGGGTGACCGAGGCGCTGGTCCCGGCCGAGGACGGCGCCGACACGCGCTGGCTGAACGTCATCGGGCTGAAGATCTTCGCCGACGGTGTGCCGCCCAACAAGACGGCCTGGATGCACGAGCCGTACGCCTCCGGTGGCTGCGGCGCCCTCGCCGTGGAAGGCGCGGACGACCCGGAGCGGATCGCCGCGATACGGGAGATGGTGCTCACGGGGCACCGCCACGGTGTGCAGCTGGGCATCCACGTCACCGGCGACCGGGGCATCGACACGGTCGTCGACGCCCTCGCCGCGGCCGCCGAGTCGGACCCCCGGCCGGATGCCCGGCACTACCTCATCCACGGCGACTTCCTGCCGGCCGGGGCGATGAAGCGGCTGGCGGCCCTCGGCTACGGCGTCAACATGAACCCCACCCTCAAGTGGGCGGTGGCCGACATGGAGGAGGAGCTGGTCGGGGCCGAGCGGGCCGCGTACGCCTGGCCGTACCGCGACGCGCTGGACGCGGGCGTGACGGTGACCAGCAGTTCGGACGCGCCCGTCACCTTCCCCGACTGGCGCCAGGGAGTGTCCACGATGATGCTGCGCGAGTCCCGCAGCGGCCGGGTCAGCGGCGCCGGTCAGCGGATCTCGCTCGCCGAGGCCCTGCGGACGTACACCGCCGACGCGGCCTGGCAGGACTTCGCCGAGGAGTGGAAGGGCTCCCTGGAGGTGGGGAAGGTCGCGGATCTCTGTGTGCTCGGTGGCGAGTTGCTCGACGCCGACCCGCGGGAGATCCCCGGGATGCCGGTGCTGCTGACCGTCGTGGACGGGCGGGTCGTGCACGACCTGCTGGCGCAGGCCCCCGGCGACGCCGCCTGACACCTGCGGCAGGGCCCTCCGGTGGGAGGGCCCTGTACAGTCTGCGGAGTTACGTGTTCGAAAGTGTCGGGGGACCAGCACACGGCGGGGGGCGGGGCTGATGCGGCAGCGTGTACGCGGCCTCGTCGCGGGCGTACTGCCCACCGTCCTGCTCGGAGTCTGGGCCACCTTCCTCGTCCTCACGGGCGCCACCGCGCCGCCGGCCCCGGCCGCCCCCGCGGCCCCGGTGGCCGCCGCCGCGGCGTCCCAGCCCGTACGGGCCGACGCCCCCACCCGCCCCCGGGAGACCCGGCAGGCGCGGCAGGGCGAACAGGCGCCGGTGGTACGGGAAGCGGTGGCCACCGACGTCACGGCGCGGCCTCCGGTGCCCACGGGCGCGCTCGAAGGCCCGGCGCCGTACGGCGACGAACGGCCGCTCGTCGGCGGTGAGTCGGTGCTGCCCCGCCAGGAGCGGGCACCGCCGTCCCACGCGTACCACCCGCGCCATACCCGCGCACCACCCTCCACGCGGAGCAGCTGAGCCTTTCGCCCTGCCCGTATGACCCGTCGGCCCCATCGGCCGACGGGTATTCCTCCGTGGAGAGACCCATGTCTTCTCGTGCCACGGCCTGGCGTGCGCTGTTCGCGCTCGCCGTCGTCGCCGTGTCCCTCTTCTTCGCCTTCCATGCCCCTGCCCGCCTCGGACTCGACCTGCGCGGCGGCACCCGCATCGTCCTGGAGACCCAGGACTCCCCCACCGTGCGCGCCGACGCCGCGGCCACCGACCGTGCCTTGGAGGTGCTGCGGCAGCGGGTCGACGCGCTCGGTGTCGCCGAGCCGACGCTCGCCCGCTCCGGTGAGCGGCGGATCGTCGTCGAACTGCCCGGCGTACGCGACCCCCGGGAGGCGGCCGCGCTGATCGGCCGCACCGCCCAGCTGTCCTTCCATCCCGTGCTCGGCCAGGCCGCGGCGCCCGACGGCAAGAACGTCCTCGCCGACCCGGACACCCCGGGCCGCGCCCTGCGCCTCGCCCCGGCCGCGCTCACCGGCGACGGGGTCAACGGCGCCGACGCCGTCATCGACGAGCGGACGGGAGGCTGGCGGGTCGATCTCTCCTTCCGCGGCAAGGCCGGCGAGCAGTGGGCCCGGATCACCGGCGAGGCGGCGTGCGCCCCGCAGGGCGACCCGAAGCGGAGGGTCGCGATCGTGCTCGACGGGCGGATCGTGTCCGCGCCGGGCATGCAGACGGGAGTCCCGTGCGGCGCGGGGATCCCGGGCGGGTCGGGTCAGATCACCGGCGGATTCGACGCGGCGGCGGCCAAGGAGCTCGCCGCTCTGGTCGAGGGCGGCGCGCTGCCCGTGCCGGTGACGACGGTCGAACAGTCCACGGTCGGTCCGACGCTCGGCGCGGACGCGATCCGGGCCAGCGCGCAGGCGGCCCTGATCGGTCTGGTGTGCACCGCCGTCTTCGTGATGGTCGTGTACCGGCTGCTGGGCGCGCTCGCGACGGTGGCGCTCGCGCTGTACGGGCTGATCGCCTACGCGTGCGTGGTCGCGCTGGGCGCCACGTTGACGCTCCCGGGTCTCGCCGGGTTCGTCCTCGCGGTCGGTATGGCCGTGGACGCGAACGTGCTGGTCTTCGAACGGGCCCGGGAGGAGTACGCGAACGGGGGCGGGCGATCGAAGGGGGCGGGCGCGGTGCGGGATCTGCGGCGGCCGCTGCGCACCGGTTTCGCCAAGGCGTTCAGCGCCGTCGCCGACTCGAACGTGACCACGCTGCTCGCCGCCGGTCTGCTGTTCTTCTTCGCCACGGGCCCGGTCAAGGGGTTCGGGGTGACGCTGGCCATCGGCGTCGTCGCGTCGATGGTGTCGGCGCTGGTCATCACCAGGGTGCTGGCGGAGTGGGCGGTGCGCCGCCGGTTCGTCGCCCGGCGGCCGGGGCTCACCGGCATGGCGAGCACGGGCCGGGTGCGCGCCTGGCTGGCGCGCCGCAGGCCGCGGCTGATGCGGCGACGCAGGCTGTGGCTGGGGCTCTGCGCCGGGCTGGTGCTGTGCGCGCTGGCCGGGATCGGCGTGCGCGGCCTGGAACTCGGGGTCGAGTTCACCGGCGGGCGGGTCGTCGAGTACACCACCGCGCGGACGCTCGACGCGGACACGGCCCGGGCAGCGGTGTCGGAGGCCGGGTTCCCGCGGGCAGTGGTGCAGACGTCGGACGGCGACGGTGTCACCGTACGCACCGGGGACCTCTCCAACGACGAGCAGGAACGGATCCGGGCGGCGCTGGCGGCGGCCGGCAATTCGGCGAGCGTGGAGCGGGACGAGCTGATCGGGCCGAGCCTCGGAAGTGAGCTGCGCACGAAGGCGCTGATCGCGCTGGGGGTGGCGGTGGCGGCCCAACTTGTCTATCTCAGCGTCCGGTTCCGCTGGACGTTCGCGGCCGCGGCGGTCACGGCGATGGTCCAGGACGTCCTGCTGGTGGTGGGGCTCTTCGCCTGGCTCGGCAGGCCGGTCGACAGTGTGTTCCTGGCGGCGCTGCTGACGGTGATCGGCTACTCGGTCAACGACACCGTGGTCGTCTTCGACCGGCTGCGCGAACTGCGCCGGGCGGCCGGGCGCAGCCCGGTGTGGCCGGAGCTGGCCGATCGCGCGGTGGTGCAGACCATGCCGCGGACGGTGAACACCGGTATGGGCGCGCTGTTCGTGCTGCTGGCGCTCGCCGTGCTCGGCGGGGACTCGCTCACCGACTTCTCGATCGCGCTCCTCGCGGGTGTGGTCGCCGGGATCGCGTCGTCGGTGTTCACGGCGATGCCGCTGGCGGTCGTCCTGGAGACGCGTCATCCTGCGCCGGTACGTCCGGCTCGCGGCGCGGCCCGCAAGGGCACGGGCGCGGTGGTCTGATCCCCGGTGTGCCCGGACGGTTGGCCGCTCGGGTCATCCGTCCGGGCCGAAGGGGCTGTCGTCCAGGTGGGCCAGGAGGTCCGCCGGGTCGCGGAACACCGCCTTGGCGCCCGCCTCTTCGAGGTCGGAGCGGGGGATGCCGCCGCACAGCAGGCCGACGCAGGGGACGCCCGCGCGGGTGGCCGCCTTCATGTCCCAGACCGTGTCGCCGACGAAGACCGCGTCCGAGGGGGCGGCGCCGACGGACTCCAGGGCCTGTTCGACGGGTTCGGGCGCGGGTTTGCCCTGCTCCACGTCTTCCGCGCTCCCCGTGGCCGTGATGGCGTCCTCCGCGTCGATGGCCCGGCGCAGCGCGGCGAGTTCGGTGCCTTCGGCGGAGGTGACCAGGACGACCTGACGGCCTTGGCCGGCGAGGGTCCTCAGCAGCTCTCCGGCGGACGCGAAGGCGGTGAGCCGTTCGAAGTAGGTCCCGTAGAGGGTCTTGTGGGCGTCGGAGAGGGAGTCGTCCTCGTCCTTGTCGCGGTCCTCGCCGAGCACATGGGCGATCAGGTCCTCGGCGGGGCGTCCGACGGCCCGGTGGATGTCATGGGTGGGCACCCGGTGGCCGGCCTGGCGGAACGCCTCCCACCAGGAGACGACATGGAGATGGTTGGTGTCGACGAGCGTGCCGTCGACGTCGAAGAGTGCCGCGCGCGTCATGCCGCCACCTCGTCTCGGATCGGGTCCGGGCGGCCGTGGCCGCCCGGACAGGCTCGGCGGGGAGCCTTGTCGATGCCGCCCGCCGCTAGCGCGGGTACTCCTCGCGGATGTCTCCCCGCTCGGTCTCCGGTTCCTGCCGCAGGGCCTGCTCGCTCTGCTCCTTGAGCCGTTCTCCCTGGTCACGGAGGCGCTGGGCCTCCTCGGGGTCGTTGGACAGACGGGCCCGGCGCAGCAGGTTCTCGGCCTTGTCGCGCTGGTGTTCGGCCCGTGCGCGTGCGCCGTCACGCGCCTTGTATTCGTCACTCACCGTGGCCTCCTCGACCGTGTGGGGCGCCCCTGACCGTGCGTACGGTGCCGTGCCGGCGGTGGGCGCCTCGGCCACTGGGCGGCTTCCCGGACGGCAGGGCGGGAAACACGACATTCGGGCGGTCCGCACGTTTCGACGCGGCCGGACCGGCAAACCGCCCGACATGGTGCACATCGGATACACAATGATGACCGAGCAGGCCGGCCCCCAGGAGCTGGTCGAGCACGTCGTGCGGGCCGAGGAGGTGGGGTTCGACTTCTCCGTCACCTCCGACCACTACTTCCCGTGGCTGGACACCCAGGGGCACGCCCCGTACGCCTGGAGCCTGCTGGGCGCCGCCGCGCAGGCCACTTCGCGGATCCCGCTCATGACGTTCGTGACCTGCCCGACGGTCCGCTACCACCCGGCCGTCGTGGCCCAGAAGGCGGCGACGATGCAGCTGCTGTCCGGCGGAAGGTTCCGTCTCGGCCTCGGCTCGGGCGAGAACCTCAACGAGCACGTCGTCGGGGCCGGCTGGCCCGCCGCGCACGTCCGCCTGGAGATGCTGGAGGAGGCCATCGGCATCATCCGCGCGCTCTTCGAAGGCGGCGAGGTGAGCCATCACGGCACCCACTACGACGTCGAGAACGCGCGGCTGTGGGACCTGCCCGACACCCCGCCGCCGATCGGTGTGGCCGCCTCCGGCGACCGGTCCTGTGCGCTGGCCGGCCGGCTGGGGGATCTGCTGGTCGCCATCGAGCCGAAGAGTGAGCTGGTGGAGGCGTTCGACCGGCACGGCGGCGCGGGCAAGCCCCGGGTCGGGCAGCTGCCCGTCTGCTATGACACCGACCGGGAGGCGGCGCTGGCCCGGGCCCACGAGCAGTTCCGCTGGTCGGTGGGCGGCTGGGCGGTCAACGCCGAGCTGCCGGGCCCCGCCGGGTTCGCGGCGGCCACCCAGCACGTACGGCCCGAGGACGTCGCCGAGACCATCCCGTGCGGCGACGACGTGGACGCGGTCGTCAAGGCGGTGGGCCAGTTCGCCGAGGCCGGCTTCACCGAGGTCGCCCTCGTCCAGGTCGGCGGCGACCGGCAGGGACCGTTCCTGGACTGGGCCCACAAGGAGCTGCTCCCCGCGCTGCGGTCGTGAACTCACCCTCAAGGAGCCTGACATGAACAGCGACTCGGGTCTGCGGGTGGTCGTCATCGGCGCCACCGGCAATGTGGGCACAAGCGTCGTACGGGCGCTCGCCGCGGAGCCGCGGGTCGACTCCGTGGTGGGCCTCGCCCGTCGGCGGCCCTCGCTCGAACTGCCGAAGACGCGCTGGGAAGAGGTCGACCTGTCGAAGAACGAGGACGCGGGCACGCTCCTGACGTGCATCCGGGGAGCCGACGCGGTCGTCCATCTGGCCTGGCGGTTCCAGCCGACCCACAATCCGGGGACGACCTGGCGGACGAACGTGCTCGGCTCGATGCGGGTCTTCGAGGCGGTGGCGGCGGCTGGAGTGCCCTCGCTGGTGTACGCCTCCTCGGTCGGCGCGTACTCCCCCGGCCCCAAGACCGGGCCCGGGGTCGACGAGACGTGGCCGACGCACGGCTGGCCCGGCGCCGCCTACTGCCGGGAGAAGGCGTATCTGGAGCGGGTGCTCGACACCTACGAGCGCGACCATCCCAAGGTGCGGGTGGTGCGGATGCGGCCGGCGTTCCTGTTCAAGGAGCAGTCCGCGAGCGAGCAGCGCCGGATCTTCGCCGGGCGGTTCTTCCCCGGCCCGCTGCTGCGGCCCGGGCTGCTGCCGTTCGTCCCGGACATCGAGGGTCTTCGCTTCCAGGCCCTGCACACGGACGACGCGGCGCAGGCCTACCGGCTGGCGGTCATCGGCGACGCCCGGGGGCCGTTCAACCTGGCGGCGGACCCGGTGATCGACGCGCAGCGGCTCTCCGAACTCCTCGACGCCCGCATCGTCAAGCTGCCCCGGCGGGCCGCGCACGGCGCGATCGCCGCGGCCTGGCACCTGCGGGTGGCACCGGCCTCGCCGGACCTGTTCGACGCGGTGCTGAGGCTGCCGCTGATGTCCGCGGAGCGGGCCGGGCGGGAGCTCGGCTGGCGGCCCACGGAGAGCGGCCTGGACGCCGTGACCGCGTTCCTGCGCGGGGTGCGCGAGGGCAGCGGCGATCTGACGCGTCCGCTCGCGGGGCGCCGGATCGGCTGACCGGATCGGCCCAGGTGGGCGGGTGCCGGGAGGGGCGCGGTGGGGCGCGCCCCTCCCGGGGTTGCCGGGGCCCGCGGGCCCCGGCCGCTCAGAGGCCGATGTCGCGGGCCCGCATGTCCTCCAGGGACTCCCGGCGGACCAGCAGCCGGGCGTGGCCGTCGTGCACGGCGACGACCGGGGGTCGGCCGACGAGGTTGTAGCCGGAGGCCATGGAGAGGTGGTAGGCCCCGGCGACCGGCACGGCGAGCAGGTCGCCGGGGCGGACGTCTTGGGGCAGGCGCACGTCGGCGGCGAGGATGTCGCCGGCCTCGCAGTGGCGGCCGACGACGGTGGCGGTGGCGGCCGGGGCGTCGGTGGCCCGGCCGACGAGGCGGGGCGCGTACCGCACCCCGTACAGCGCGGGCCGGGGGTTGTCGCTCATCCCGCCGTCGACGGCGACGAAGGTGTGCTCGCCGGTGACTTTGACGGCGAGGACGCGGTAGAGCGCGACGCCCGCGGGTCCGGCGACGGCCCGGCCGGGCTCGACGGTGAGCCGGGGTACGGGCAGCTGGGCGGCGGCGCAGCTCTCGGCGAGGGCGGCGCGGACCCGGCGGCCGAGTACGGCGATGTCGAGGGCTTCCTCGCCGGGCCGGTAGGCGACGCCGTGGCCGCCGCCGAGGTCGAGCTCGGGCAGCCGGACCCCGTGCTGGTCGCGGATGCGGGCCAGCACACCGACCATGCGGCGCACGGCGGAAAGGAACGGTTTGACGGTGGTGATCTGGGAGCCCAGGTGGCAGTGGAGTCCGACGAGTTCGAGCTCGGGCCGGGCGAGGATGCGGGTGATGGTGTGGAGGGCGGAGCCGTCGGCGACGGAGAGGCCGAACTTCTGGTCGTCGGTGCCCGTGCGGACCTTGTCGTGGGCCCCGGCGCTGATCCCGGGAACCACTCGGACCAGCACCTTCTGCCGGCCGTTCGGGCCGAGGGCGGCGGCGAGGCGGGCTATCTCGGAGGCGCTGTCGATCACGATGCGGCCGACGCCGAGCCGCAGCGCGGTCTGCAGGTCCTGGGGACTCTTGGCGTTGCCGTGGAGCACGATCCGATCGGGCGGGAAGCCCGCGGTCACGGCGAGTTCGAGCTCACCGGCGGAGCAGACGTCGAGGCCGAGGCCCTCCTCGTCGACCCAGCGGGCCATGGCACGGCACAGGAACGCCTTGGCGGCATAGACGACATCGGCGTCCGGGAACGCCGCGCGGTAGGCGCGGCAACGGGCGCGTACCTCCGCCTCGTCGAGGAGATAGGCGGGGGTGCCGAACCGGGCGGCGGCCTCGGTGAGCGGGACGCCGCCGACGGCGAGGTCGCCGCCGTCGAGCCGGGTGGTGGACGCGGGCCAGACCGAGAGGTCGTCGCCGGCGTTCCGGGCCCGGGGCACGGACCGTACGAGCGGCATGGTGGTCATCGCGTTCCTTTCAGCCGGGGTCAGCCGGTCCACGGGGCGAGCGCGTCGGCGGGCGCCGCCGGACGGACGCCGGAGGGGCGTACGGCCTGCCCGGCCGCGGAGGGCAGAGGGGTGGCGGCGGGGGCGGCGAGCTGGGGGTCGACGGTGAGGACGCCGACGCCGAGCGGCGCGGTGAGCGCGCGCAGCGCGGGCTCCGCGAGTCTGATCCATGCCTGGTGTGCGCCGAGGACGGTGTGGAGCCGGCGCTCGGTGGTGAAGCCGACGGCGGTCCGGGCGCCCAGGGGCGTACGGAACAGACGGGCGGCGCACCCGGCGGGGCCCGGCCGGACCGGGACGTACAGGGGCCGGGCCGGGGGCCGTGGGGAGGGGTCGGGGTCGTCGCCGCAGGCGCGGCGGCGTGCCAACTCGGGCATGAGGCTCCCTTCATGACGGGGCGTGGGTCCGGGCGGGCTCCGTTCGCTCCGGCCGCGGAGAGGGGAACCGGAGCCCGCCCGGTGACGCTATGCCCGGTGGGCGGGTCCCCTCGCCACCTCTTGACGGGACGCTGACGATGCTTTGCGAGGTGTTGACGCGGCGACCGCGCGGGGGCGGCTCCGGAGCGGCCTGACGGGGTGTCAAAGCCGCGCGCAGGCGCGTCGGTGGCCGGTCGGGCAGCGCGTGCGCGGGCGGTCGGTGCCGGGCGTGGCCGCCGCCCGTAACTCAGTACGCACAGCACATCTCCGGCGTCACAATGCGATGGCGCGGGCGTCCGCGGCCTCTCTACCCTCGGCCCATGAATCATGTGGATCAGGGTGGCGATGTCCTCAATGTCGTCGACGTGGAGGCGACCTGCTGGGACGGCTCACCGCCGCCCGGAGCCGTGAGCGAGATCATCGAGATAGGGCTGACCGTGGTCGACCTGAGGGCGGGTGAGCGGTCGGCCCGCCACCGCATCCTGGTGCGGCCCGTGCGCTCGGCCGTGAGCGCCTTCTGCACCGAACTGACCGGGCTCACCCAGGCGGAGGTGGACACCGGTGTGTCCTTCGCCGAGGCGTGCCGGACGCTCGCCGCCGAGCACCGGGCCGGGACACGTCCGTGGGCCAGCTGGGGCGACTACGACCGCCGTCAGTTCGCCCGCCAGTGCCGGGCGACCGGCACCCCGTACCCCTTCGGCCGGCGCCACACGAACGCCAAGGCCGTCTTCACCGACGCGCACGGCCTCGGCAAACGCCCGGGCATGGCGCAGGCGCTGCGGATCGCGGGGCTGCCCCTGGAGGGGCGGCACCACCGGGGCGAGGACGACGCCTGGAACATCGCCGCCCTGGTGCTGTCACTGGCGAAGGCCGGCCGGTGGGAAGATCCGCAAGACCACGGGACGGGATGGTGAGCCCATTCCTCGGGCGGCTGTTCGCCCGGCCCCGGAGCGTGGAGCCGTCCGTGTCCGCGTCCGAACGGGAGCTGTGGGGCGGCCCGTTACGGTACGACCTCGGCTGGTCGACGCACGAGTACGCGCGGCTGGAGCTGACGCTGATGTCGGCGCTGCGGTCGGTGCCGCAGATGGTCCGGGGCACGCTCCGGCTCGCGTTGGGGGCCGACCGCCGCGCCATGATCACCGTCGCGGTCACCGAGGTCGGGCAGGGCGTCACCGCCGCCCTCGGCCTGATCGTGGTGAACACCGTGCTGGGGGCCCTGCTCGCCGGCGGCACGACGGCCGAGCGGCTGACGGCGGCGCTGCCCGCGCTGCTCGCCGGGTGCGCGATCGCGGTCGCGGGCGCGGTACTCGCCTCGCTCTCCACGGCGGCGGCCGGGCGGCTGGAACCGAAGGTGGAACGGGCCGCGAACGAACGGTTCCTGGCGGGGGCGGCCGGGGTGGAGCTGGAGGCGATCGAGGACGGTGAGTTCCGCCGCCTCATCGACATCGCCCAGTTCGGGGCCACCGCGGCGCGGTCCATGATCGGGGTGTGCGTCGCCGCGGTCAACGGCATCATCTCGCTGCTCGCCGCGGGCGGTGTGCTGACCGTGCTGCACCCGGCGCTGCTGCCCATGCTGCTGCTGATCGCGGCGCCGCGCGGCTGGGGTGCGATGCGGGTGGCGCAGCGCCGTTACGTGTCGACGATGCAGTGGGTGGAGCATGTCCGCGCGGGCCGTGTTCTCGGCAATCTCCTCACCTCGCGCAGCGCCGCGCAGGAGGTACGGGTCCATGGCGTGGGCGGCTTCTTCCTGGGGCACTACCGCGCGATGGCGCAGAGCGCCGAGGCGGAGCAGTCCCGGCTCGCCAAGGACAAGGCGGCCACCGAGCTGCTCGCGGCCGGTCTTTCCGGGCTCGCGGCGGTGGCGACGTACGCGGCGCTCGCCTGGCTGATCCTGACCGGGCACATGGATCTCGCGGTGGCGGGGACGGCGGTGGTCGCCGTGCGCGCGGGTTCGGCGGCGCTGGGCGCGCTGGTGATGAACCTCAACACCCTGCACGAGGAGTCCCTTTACGTCCGGGACCTGGAGCGGTTTGTCGAGGAGGCGGCCCGGCGGGCGATCCCGGCCACCGGCCTGCCGCTCGGTGAGCGGGTGCGGGCGGTCTCCTTCGAGAAGGTGTCGTACGGCTATCCCGACCGGGAACGGCCCGCCGTCGACGGGGTGACCCTGACCTTTCCGGTCGGCCGGGTCACCGCGCTGGTCGGGGAGAACGGCGCGGGCAAGTCCACGCTGATCAAGATGCTGGCGGGGCTGCTGCTGCCGGACGACGGGCGGATCCTGTGGGACGGTGTGGAGCTGCGGGAGGCGGACCGGACGCAGGTGTTCGCCCAGGTCGGGCTGCTCACCCAGGACTTCGAGCGGTGGCCGATGACGGCGGGCACGAACATCCGGATCAGTGACACCGCCCGGCCGGCGGACGAGACGGCGATGGCGGCGTCCGCGCGGTACGCGGGCGCGGAGCGGATGATCGCCGAGCTGCCGCACGGCATGGACACGCTGCTGGCGCGGATGTTCCGGGGGGCGAGCGAGCTGTCCGGCGGGCAGTGGCAGAAGCTGGGTCTCGCGCGCGCCCACTACCGGGACGCGCGGGTCCTGATCGTCGACGAGCCGACCTCCGCGCTCGATCCGGCGGCGGAGGTCGCGGCCTTCGCCAAGATCCGGGCCCTGGCGGGTCCGGAGCGGGCGGTGGTGCTGGTGACCCATCGGATGGCCGCCGTGCAGCAGGCCGACCACATCTATGTCCTGCACGAGGGCCGGCTCGCGGAGCAGGGCACCCATGACGCCCTGCTCGCCCGCGGCGGACGCTACGCCTCGATGTACCGGCTCCAGGCGGACCAGTACGCCGCCGGGCAGCCCCCCGCCGTCCCCCGGCCGGCGCGGGGGGCGGCGGAGGGGACCGCCCGGTGACCGGGGCCGGAGCCGTCAGGCGAAGGACCCCGTCTCCATGTACACGGCCTCGCCGCTGCGGCGGGCCCGGTCGACCTGGGCGAGGCGGGCGAAGTTGCCCGGTGTCATGGTCCGCTCCCACTCGTCGAGAGAGCAGACGCGGTATTCGGTGTGCTCCTCGGGGTCCAGGACGACCCGGTCGAGCTGGGCGTCGGTGAGCGTGCCGCCGTCGAAGATGAACCCGACGTGGGTGGCGGGCCAGTCGTCGCCGGCGGGCGCGTTGAAGTGGGCGCCGAGCAGACGTGGTTCGCCGTCGAAGACGATGCCGGTCTCCTCCCGGCATTCACGGACGGCGGTCTGCCACAGCGTCTCGCCGGGGTCCATGTTGCCGCCTGGCCACTGCCACCGTTCCGTGCCGTATCGGGCCTTGAGCTGGAAGGGGCGGCCGTGGGTGTCGGTGAAGTAGAGGCAGGCGTACGCCGTGACCTTCGGCAGGGTCGCGATGTACTCGGCGGGTGGCAGCCAGGTGTTCGTCATCAGGTCAGCTCCCTCGTCGGCCCGTCACGGCCCGGAGCGGCGTGTCCGGGCCGTCTGCGTCACCCGCTCATCCTCCCGGCTCGGCGGGCCGGGCCCCGCGCCCGGCGGCGGCGTCACCGGATCGTGTGATGTGCTCGTCCCGACGGGGAGTACGTACGTGGACGAGGAGCGGTGCGAGTGTCGCCGAGGACGCAGGACCTGGCTGGGTGGCTGGAGCGCCGGCAGGTGCCGGTCTATCTGGGTGCGCTGGCGGCCGGGGCGCTGCTCGGGTGGACGGCGCCCGGTGCGGGGCCGGGGTTCGAGCACACCATCAACCCCGTGCTGGGGGCGCTGCTGTATGTGACGTTCCTTCAGGTCCCGGCCGCCGAGCTGGTGCGGGCGCTGCGGGACGGGCGGTTCCTGGCGGCGGCGCTGGGCGTCAACTTCGTCGTCGTACCGCTCGTCGTCGCCGCGCTGTATCCGTTTCTCCCCGCCGACCAGGCGGTGCGGCTCGGGGTCCTGCTGGTGCTGCTGTGCCCGTGCGTGGACTACGTGATCGTCTTCAGTGGTCTGGCGGGCGGCAGCAGCCGACGGCTGCTGGCCGTGACACCGGTGCTGCTGCTCGCGCAGATGGCGGCGCTGGCGCCACTGCTCCTGCTGTTCATGGGCCCGGGACTGGCGGACACCGTGGCGGTGGGCCCGTTCCTCGAGGCGTTCGGCTTCCTCATCGTGCTGCCGCTTGCGCTGGCCTGGGGCACCCAGGCGTGGGCCGCGCGCGGTGCCGCGGGACGCCGGGTGTCGGACGCGGCGGCCACGACGATGGTGCCGCTGATGGCCGCGGTCCTGCTGGTCGTCGTGGCTTCCCAGGTCCCGAGGGTCGGCGGCCGCCTGGGTGACGTGGCGGCCGTCGTCCCCTTCTACGTGCTGTTCCTGGTGGTGATGGCGTTCGCGGGGCGGGCCGTGGCCCGGCTGCTGCGGCTGGACGCCCCGGCGGCGAGGGCGGTCGTCTTCTCGGGTGCGACGCGCAACTCCCTGGTGGTGCTGCCGCTGGCGCTGGCCCTGCCGGGCGAGCTGGCGGTCGCGGCGGTCGTGGTGGTGACCCAGACGCTGGTGGAGGTGGTCGGCATGGTCGCGTACGTACGGCTGGTGCCGCGCCTGGTGCCGGCGGACCGGGCCCTCGGGAACTGAGCCGGGTGAAGGCCCGACCAACTCCGCGTGAGGCCGCGGAGGTTCGCGGCGCGGACGTGCTGGGCGGAGGCCGGGTCATGGTGGGGATCGATCGTCGGAGCGCGCTGATCTCGGCGGCGGGTGCGGGAGCCGCGGCGTGGGGCGTGGCGGCGGGGACCGCGGCGGCAGCGCCGCCGGTGCGGAGCGCGCGGCAGCCGCTGCGGGTGCACATCGTCGCGTTCGACGGCGCGGAGGAGCTCGATGTGTTCGGCCCGCTCGAGGTGTTCGGCGCGGCGGCCTCCATGGGGCTTCCGGTGCGGCCGCTGCTCGTGACCAGCGGCGGGCCCGGCCGGGTCACGGCGAGCTTCGGCACCGACATCGCGGTGCCGGGCGCCTGGGATCCGCGGGCGGCGGACGTGATCGTCGTGCCCGGCGGCGGTTTCCGGAACCGTCAGGCGCCGGGCGTCTGGGCCGAGATCGCCAAGGGCGTCCTCACCCGCGAGCTGCGGCGCGCGGAGCGGCCGTCGCTGACCCTGCTCGGGGTGTGCACCGGGGTGATCGTGCTCCACGCGGCCGGTGTGGTCGGGGACCGCCCCTGCACCACCCACCACCGCGCCCAGCAGTACCTGAAGGACCAGGGCGCCGACGTGCGTACCGTCCGTGTGGTGGACGACGGCAACCTCGTGTGCGCCGGTGGGGTCAGCTCCGGCGTCGACGGGTCGCTGTGGCTCCTGGAACGGGAGCTCGGCTCCCAGGCGGCGACGGCCGTCGAGGCCCTGATGGAGTACGAGCGCCGGGGCACGGTGCTGCGCACGGCGGCCGCCCCCGTGGCCGGGCAACGGCGTGGCTGAGCGGTTCGGCCCGCGCGCGGGGTGAATATCCGTCGCGACGCGTGTGAAGGATGGGATGGACGACCGACGTCCCGTCGATCGTGCGGCCGATCCGCGAGGAGACTTCCGTTGAGAATGCTGATCAACGTTCCCGAGACCGTCGTCGCCGACGCGTTGCGCGGCATGGCCGCCGCGCATCCGGAGCTCACCGTCGACGTGGAGAACCGGGTCGTGGTGCGGCGGGACGCGCCGATGGCCGGGAAGGTGGCGCTCGTCTCCGGTGGCGGGTCCGGGCATGAGCCGCTGCACGCGGGATTCGTGGGTCCCGGGATGCTGACGGCGGCCTGTCCCGGGGAGGTGTTCACCTCCCCGGTGCCCGATCAGATGGTGCGGGCCGCGGCCGCCGTGGACAGCGGCGCCGGGGTGCTGTTCGTGGTCAAGAACTACACAGGGGACGTCCTCAACTTCGACATGGCCGCCGAGCTCGCCGAGGACGAGGGCATCCAGATCGCGAAGGTGCTCGTCGACGACGACGTGGCGGTGACCGACAGCCTCTACACCGCCGGACGGCGCGGCACCGGCGCCACCCTTTTCGTGGAGAAGATCGCGGGCGCGGCGGCCGAGGAGGGCCGGCCTCTGGAGCGGGTGGAGAGCATCGCGCGGCGGGTGAACGAACGGTCGCGGAGTTTCGGGGTGGCGCTGAGCGCCTGCACCACTCCGGCGAAGGGCAGCCCGACGTTCGAGCTCGCCCCGGGCGAGCTGGAGTTGGGGATCGGGATCCATGGCGAGCCGGGGCGCGAGCGGCGCGCCATGATGACGTCGCGGGAGATCGCGGACCTCGCCGTCGACGCCGTCCTGGACGATCTGCGGCCCGACGGCCCGGTGCTGGTGCTGGTCAACGGCATGGGGGCGACACCGCTCCTTGAGCTGTACGGGTTCAACGCCGAGGTGCAGCGGGTGCTCGGCGAGCGGGGGGTGCCGGTCGCCCGGACGCTCGTCGGGAACTATGTGACCTCGCTGGACATGGCCGGCTGCTCCGTGACGCTGTGCCAGGCCGACGAGGAGCTGCTGCGGCTGTGGGACGCGCCGGTGAAGACGCCCGCCCTGCGCTGGGGACGGTGAGCGGCCGCCATGTCCGAACCGACCACTCTGGACGCCGCCTTCTTCCGGCGCTGGCTCACCACCGCCGCGGCCGCCGTCGACCGTGAGGCAGACCGGCTCACCGACCTGGACTCCGCCATCGGCGACGCCGATCACGGCACCAACATGCGGCGCGGCTTCACCGCCGTCGCCGCCGCTCTCGACAAGGAGGAGCCCGCCACACCCGGGGCCGTACTGGCCCTGGCCGGACGGCAGTTGATCTCGACCGTGGGCGGGGCGTCCGGGCCGTTGTACGGGACGCTGCTGCGGCGCACCGGCAAGGCGCTCGGCGACACCCCCGAGGTCACCCGCGACCAGCTGGCCCAGGCGCTGCGTACGGGCGTGGCCGCCGTCGCCCAGCTCGGCGGTGCCGTCGCCGGGGACAAGACGATGCTGGACGCGCTGGAGCCGGCGGCCGCGGCGCTCGGCGAGTCGTTCACGGCGGCGAGGTCGGCCGCCGAGGAGGGCGCGCTGGCGACCGTACCGCTGCGGGCGCGCAAGGGCCGGGCCAGCTATCTCGGCGAGCGCAGTGTGGGGCATCAGGACCCGGGGGCGACCTCGTCCGCGCTGCTCGTCGCCGCCCTGGAAGAGGTCGCCCGGTGAGCGCCGCGGGACCGGTCGGCATCGTGCTCGTCTCGCACAGCGCGCAGGTCGCGGCCGCCGTCGCCGAGCTCGCCCGGGGGCTGGCGGCGGGCGGCGCCACGGCGCCGGTCGCTCCGGCCGGCGGGGCGCCGGACGGCGGGCTCGGCACCAGCGCGGAGCTGATCGCCGAGGCCGCGCGGGCGGTGGACCGGGGCGCGGGCGTGGCGGTCCTGGCGGACCTGGGCAGTGCCGTGCTGACGGTGAAGGCGCTGCTCGCCGAGGGGGACGAACTGCCCGAAAGGACCAGGCTGGTGGACGCGCCGTTCTTGGAGGGCGCGGTCGCGGCGGTGGTGACGGCGTCGGCCGGCGGGGACCTGGACGCGGTGGAGGCGGCGGCCGGGGAGGCGTACGCGTACCGCAGGTCATGATGCGTACGCATCCGTGCGCGGCTTGTGATGCAGCAGGTCAACGCACTAATGTCACACCGCCTTGGTGAACGGGAAACCGGTGGAGTACCGGTGCGGCCCTCGCCACTGTGATCGGGAAGTCCGGCTCCCTCCGCAAGGAAGCCACTGGACCGCCGCGGGAGACCGCGGCGTCCGGGAAGGCGGAGTCCGGGCGGCAGGACCCGTCAGCCAGGAGACCGGCCGGGGCGCGTCAGTCCATCCACGAGGTGCTGGAGAGGGTCTCCCAACCATGCATATAGCCGAGGGGTATCTGCCCCCGTTGCACGCGGCCGCCTGGGGCGTCGCGTCCGCCCCCTTCGTCGTTCACGGCGTACGGGCCCTGACCCGCGAGGTCAAGGCCAATCCCGAGTCCACCCTGCTGCTCGGCGCGTCGGGCGCCTTCACCTTCGTCCTCTCCGCCCTGAAGATTCCGTCGGTGACGGGCAGCTGCTCCCATCCGACCGGGACGGGTCTGGGCGCGATCCTCTTCCGGCCGCCGATCATGGCGGTGCTCGGCACGATCACTCTCCTCTTCCAGGCGCTGCTGCTCGCACACGGCGGCCTCACCACCCTGGGCGCCAACGTCTTCTCGATGGCGATCGCCGGGCCATGGGCCGGTTTCGGGGTGTACTGGCTGCTGCGCCGCTTCGACGTGCCGCTGATGGTGAGCGTGTTCTTCGGCGCGTTCGTCGCCGACCTGGTGACGTACTGCGTCACCAGCGTCCAGCTCGCCCTTGCCTTCCCCGACCCGAGCAGCGGCTTCCTCGGCGCGCTGGGCAAGTTCGGCTCCATCTTCGCCGTCACCCAGATCCCGCTGGCGGTCAGCGAGGGCCTGCTCACCGTCCTGGTGATGCGGCTGCTGGTCAAGTCCAGCAAGGGTGAACTGACCCGGCTCGGAGTACTGCTCCAGGGCGGGCGCAAGAGCGACACGACGACGGAGGCCGCGGTCCGATGAGCCGTAACGCGAAGATCAACACTCTGCTGCTGCTCGTCGTGGCGGCGCTCGCCGTGCTGCCGCTGGTGCTGGGGCTCGGCGACCACAAGGAGGAGCCGTTCACCGGCGCCGACGCCGAGGCGGAGGTCGCGATCACCGAGATCCAGCCGGACTACGAGCCGTGGTTCAGCCCGCTGTACGAGCCGCCGTCCGGTGAGGTCGAGTCGGCGCTGTTCGCACTGCAGGCCGCGATCGGCGCCGGAGTCCTCGCGTACTACTTCGGGCTGCGCAAGGGCCGCCGTCAGGGCGAGGCGCGGGCGAAGACCGCCGAGCACCACGAGGTGGCCGAGGCACAGGGCACCGGTGACGGAGCGCACGAGGGGGCCGCCGCCGGCCATCCGCTCCCCTAGCCGCCGGTGCTGCCCATCGACGCGGCGGCGCACAGCAATCGCTGGCGCCGCCGCCATCCGAGCGAGAAGGCCGCGCTCGGCTTCGGACTGACCCTGTGCGCGGTCTGTCTGCCTCCGTGGCCGGGGGCCGTGCTGGTCGCGGCCGCCACACTGACGGTGCTGCTCGGCCCGGCCGGGGTCGCGCCGCGGCACCTGTGGCGGGCGTTCCGGATCCCCCTGGGGTTCTGTGTCACCGGGGCTATTCCGCTGCTCTTCCAGGTCGGCGGGCCGGAGGGGTTCGTCACCTTTGCCCCCGGCGGGCCGGTGCGGGCCGGCGAGCTGCTGCTGCGGACCTCCTCCGCGTCGCTGGGGGTGCTGCTGTTCGCCTTCACGACACCGGTCTCCGACGTGCTGCCGCGGCTGGTGCGGGCCGGGGTTCCGGCTCCCGTGGTGGATGTCGCCCTGGTCATGTACCGGATCAGCTTTCTGCTCCTCGACGCCATGTCCCGGATCCGGCAGGCGCAGGCGGCGCGGCTGGGGCTGACGACCCGGGCGGCGGCCTGGCGCTCGCTGGCCGGGCTCGGCGCGACCGCGTTCGTCCGCGCCTTCGACCGGGCCCAGCGGCTGCAGGCCGGTCTCGCCGGGCGCGGCTACGACGGCACGCTGCGGGTCCTGGTGCCCGAGGCCGTGGTCTCCCGCCGTTTCCTCGCCGCGACCGGGGCGCTCCTCACGGGTCTGGTCGCCGTCACCCTCGTACTGGAAAGGTCCCTGCCGTGAGCCCTGAGTCGCCTGTCGTGGAGCTGGTCGGGGCGGGTTTCGCCTATGAGGACGGCCCGCCCGTCCTGGACGGGGTCTCCTTCGCCGTGCCGCGGGGCCGGGCGATGGCGCTGCTCGGGCGCAACGGCAGCGGCAAGACGACGCTCCTGCGGCTGCTCAGCGGCGGGCTGCGGGTGGGCCGGGGCCGGCTGCTGCTCGACGGTGAGCAGGTGTCGTACGACCGCAAGGGGCTCACCCGGCTGCGGACGACCGTGCAGCTGGTGGTGCAGGACCCCGACGACCAGCTGTTCGCGGCCTCGGTCGAGCAGGACGTGTCGTTCGGGCCGATGAACCTGGGGCTGCCGCGGGAGGAGGTACGGGCCCGGGTGGCCGAGGCGCTGGAGGCGCTGGACATCGTGGCGCTGGCGGACCGGCCGACGCATCTGCTGTCGTACGGGCAGCGCAAGCGGGCCGCCATCGCGGGCGCCGTGGCGATGCGGCCCCGAGTGCTGATCATGGACGAGCCGACGGCGGGGCTCGACCCGCACGGACAGGAGCGGCTGCTGGAGGCCCTGGCCCGGCTGCGGGCGGCCGGGACGACGGTGGTGATGGCGACGCACGACGTGGATCTGGCGCTGCGGTGGGCGGACGACGCGGCGGTGCTCTCGCCCCAGGGGCTGCGCACGGGCCCGATCGCCGAGCTCCTGGCGGACGACGCGCTGCTGGACGCGGCGCGGCTGCGGCGGCCGTGGGGGATGGCGGTGGCGGCGGTGCTGCGCGCGCAGGGGCTGCTCGACGAGGGCGCGGCGGGGCCCCGGACGCCGGAGGAGCTGGACGCCTGGGTGGCGGCCCGGTAGCCGGGCGCCTCTTTGCTACTGAGTAGTAGAGCTCACACTCGCACCCTTCTGCAACTAGTTGCATAAACGGGTGGGGTCCCTTAGAACGGAGGTCGACGAAGACTGCGCGAGGAGGCGCCCCGATGACCCCGTACCCGCACCTGCTGAGCCCGCTCGACCTCGGGTTCACCACCCTGCCCAACCGGGTGCTCATGGGATCGATGCACGTCGGGCTCGAAGAGGCCGAGAACGGCTTCGAGCGGATGGCCGCCTTCTACGCCGAGCGGGCGCGCGGCGGCGTCGGCCTGATCGTCACCGGCGGCATCGCCCCGAACGAGGCCGGGCGCCCCTGGGACGGCGGCGCCAAGCTCACCACCGAGGAGGAGGCGGCCGAGCACCGCCTCATCACGGACGCGGTGCACGCCGAGGGCGGCCGGATCGCCCTGCAGATCCTGCACTTCGGCCGGTACGCCTACCACCCGGCCCTCGTCGCGCCGAGCGCGATCCAGGCCCCCATCAGCCCCTTCGTCCCCAACGAGCTCACCGACGCCGAGGTCGAGCAGACGGTCGAGGACTACGCCCGCTGCGCCGAGCTGGCCCGCGCCGCCGGTTACGACGGCGTCGAGGTGATGGGCTCCGAGGGCTATCTGATCAACGAGTTCATCGCCTCGGCCACCAACCGGCGTACGGACCGCTGGGGCGGCAGCTACGAGAACCGGACCCGCTTCCCGCTGGAGATCGTCCGCCGTATCCGTGAGCGGGTCGGCGAGGACTTCATCGTCGTCTACCGGCTCTCCATGCTCGACCTGGTGCCCGGCGGCTCGACCCTGGAGGAGGTCGTCGCGCTCGCCAAGGAGATCGAGGCGGCCGGGGCCACGATCATCAACACCGGCATCGGCTGGCACGAGGCCCGTATCCCCACCATCGCCACCTCGGTGCCGCGCGGCGCCTACACGTGGGTCACCAAGAAGCTGATGGGCGCGGTCTCCGTGCCGCTGGTGACCAGCAACCGCATCAACACGCCCGAGGTCGCCGAGCAGATCCTCGCCGAGGGCCGCGCGGACATGATCTCGATGGCCCGGCCGTTCCTCGCCGACCCCGACTTCGTCGCCAAGGCCGCCGAGAACCGCGCCGACACCATCAACACCTGCATCGGCTGCAACCAGGCCTGCCTGGACCACACCTTCAGCCTCAAGATCACCTCCTGTCTGGTGAACCCGCGCGCCTGCCACGAGACCGAACTGGTCCTCTCCCCCACCCGGCTGGCCAAGCGGATCGCGGTCGTCGGCGCGGGCCCGGCCGGTCTCGCCTGCGCGGTCTCGGCCGCCGAACGCGGCCACCAGGTCACGCTGTTCGACGCCGCGCAGGAGATCGGCGGCCAGCTCAACATCGCCAAGCGGGTGCCGGGCAAGGAGGAGTTCAACGAGACGCTGCGCTACTTCCGTACGCAGCTCGACCTGCGCGGTGTCGACGTCCGCCTGGACACCCCGGTCGCGGCGGGCGACCTGGACGGCTTCGACGAGATCGTCGTCGCCACCGGCGTCACCCCGCGCACCCCGAACATCGACGGCATCGACCACCCGAGCGTCGTCAGCTACCTCGACGTCCTGCGCGACGGGGCGCCCGTCGGCGAACGCGTGGCCGTCATCGGCGCCGGCGGAATCGGCTTCGACGTCGCCGAGTTCCTCACCGACGGCGGCGAGGGCGCGAGCCAGGACGCGGAGACCTACTTCCGCCAGTGGGGCGTGGACACCTCCTACGAGACGCGCGGCGGGCTGCGCGCCCCCGAGCGGCCCGCCCCGCCGCGTCAGGTCCACCTCCTCCAGCGCAAGACCTCCAAGGTCGGCGCCGGGCTCGGCAAGACCACCGGCTGGATCCACCGCACCGAACTCAAGCACCGGGGCGTGACGATGGTCGCCGGCGCGACCTACGAGCGGATCGACGACGCGGGCCTGCACATCACCGTCGACGGGCAGGCGCAGACCCTCCCCGTGGACACGGTCGTCCTCTGCACCGGCCAGGAGCCGCGCCGGGACCTGTACGAGGAGCTGTCGGCGGCGGGCCGCCCGGTGCACCTGATCGGCGGCGCCGACGTCGCGGCCGAGCTGGACGCCAAGCGCGCCATCGACCAGGGCACCCGGCTCGCCGCCACCCTGTGATCCCTGTGATCACCCCGGCCTAGGATGCGGACATGTCCCTGCCGCACGCGATTCTCACCGCACTGCTGGAGAAGCCGTCCTCCGGTCTCGAACTGACCCGGCGCTTCGACCGGTCGATCGGCTACTTCTGGTCGTCCACCCACCAGCAGATCTATCGCGAACTGGGCAGGCTGGAGCAGTCCGGACACATCCGCGCCCTTCCCAGCGAGGTGCCGGCCCGCGGGCAGAAGAAGGAGTACGAGGTCCTGCCCGCGGGCCGCGCCGAACTGACCGAGTGGGTCGCCGCCCGCGAGGACCCGAAGCCGGTACGGGACGCGCTGCTGCTGCGCATGCGCGCGGCGGCGGTGGTCGGCACCGCGGGCCTGCGCGCCGAGCTGGAACGCCATCTGGCCCTGCACCGCCGCCAGCTGGAGGAATACCGGTCGATCGAGGAACGGCACTTCCCGCCGGAACGGGACGCCGAGGAGGACCGGCTGCGGCATCTGGTGCTGCGAGGCGGGATCGACATGGAGCGCTTCTGGATCGAGTGGCTGACCCAGGCGCTGAAGGAACTTGCGGAGCTGGAGGCACGGCCGGCGGGCGCGTGAGGGCGCGAACCTCCTGAGAGCCACCGGCCCCAGGAGGCCTACGGGAGGCCAGGAGGCCTCGTCACGGCGAGGCGGGCCCCGGAGCATTCCGGGGCCCGCCTCGCCGTCGGACCGCCGCTTACTCAGGCCGTCCTTGACGAGGCGGTCCACCACATCGAGCGTCTGCGGCTCGGCGCACGCGAGGTGCCTCGCGGGACCGTGGATACTGGTCAGTCGTAGATCGGCAACCTCGCGACAGCTGAAGGGGCGGGCATGGAGGACCAGTTGACGGCAGGCACGGGGGTCCGGACGCGGCACGCGGTGGTCGTCGGCGGCAGCGTCGCGGGGCTGCTCGTGGCCCGGGTGCTCGCCGACCACGCCGAGCAGGTGACCGTCGTCGAGCGCGACCGGTTCCCCGACGGCGCCGAGCCCCGGCCGGGCGTGCCGCAGGGCCGCCACATCCATGTCCTGCTGGAGGGCGGCCAGCGGGCGCTGGAGGAGCTTCTGCCGGGCCTGGTCGGCGAGTTGGGAGAGCAGGGCGCGCCCCGGGTGGGCATGCCCGAGGACCTGGTGCAGTGGCAGAACGGCCGGTGGTTCCGCCGCCTGCCGGCGACCTCGCACCTCTTCACCGGCTCACGCCCGCAGTTGGAGGCGCTGGTGCGCCGCCGGGTGCTCGCCGATCCCCGGATCCGGACGGTCGAGGGCACCGAGGTCGTCGGACTGCTCGGTGACTCCCGGCGGGTGCGCGGCGTGCTGGTGCGGGAACGGGGCGCGGGCGCGGCGAAGGAGGCCCGCCGGCTGGAGGCGGACCTGGTGGTGGACGCCTCGGGCCGGGGCACGCGCGCCGCCGACTGGCTGGCCGCCGTCGGGGCCGAGGCGCCGCACGAGGAGACCCTCGACACGGGTCTGGCCTATGCCACGCGGGTCTACAAGGACACCGGGGGCCGCATCGGCCGGGACCATCTCGGCTACTACATCATGCCCAACCCCCGGCAGGTGTACGGAGGTGTGGCGCTGCCGGTCGAGGACGGGCGGGTGCTCGTGACGCTCTCCGGGCTGCGCGGCTCCGAACCGCCCACGGACGAGGCGGGGTTCGAGGAGTTCGCGGGCCGGCTGCCGCATCCGGTGCTGCGGGACTGGATCGCGGGGGCCGAGCCGGACTCGCCGGTGCACGGCTTCCGGCAGACCGCCAACATCCGTCGCCGCTACGACCGTCCGGGCCGCCGCCCGGCCGGGTTCCTGGCCGCCGGTGACGCACTGTGCTCCTTCAACCCGGTCTACGGCCAGGGCATGGCGGTGGCGGCGATCGGCGCGGTGGCGCTGCGCCGGGCGCTGTCCGATCCGCGGCGTACGCCGACCACGTTCCGGGTGCAGCGGGCGCTGTTCGACGCCTCGCGGCAGGCGTGGGACATCTCCTCGGGGTCGGACAAGAAGATGCCGGGGGCGCGCGGTGACGGGCTGCGGTCGAAGCCGGGCGACAAGGTGGCGGGGTGGTATCTGGAGCGGGCCCTGGCGCGCTACACCGGGGATCCGGTGGTGGGGGCGGCGCTGCGGTCCGTGCTGACGCTGAGCGCGCCACTGGGCGTGCTGTTCGCGCCTAAGGTGGTGCGGGCGGTGCTGTTCACGCCGCAGGCGGCGACGCCGCTGGAGCCGCCGTTGCTGCGGGAGGGCGGCTGAGCGGGCGCGGGCGGACGCGGGGGCGCGCTCAGACGTCCGGGGCCGCACTGACCGATCCGGCGGCGATGGCGGCGGTCAGGGCGGCGTGGTCGTCGGCGTTCTGGGCGGCGTAGCGGATGGCGAATTCGGCGACGGCGCGGTCGAAGGCGTCCGAGCCGCCGAGGTAGGCGGCGACGGCGATCCGGTCGCCGGAGCGGGCGTGGGCCCGGGCGAGGGCGCGGCCGCACAGCCGGGCGTACTCACGCAGCATGGACGGGGGCATTTCCTCGACCTCGGCGGTGGCCTTCATGTCGCGCAACTGCCGCCAGTAGAAGTGGCGTTCCTGAGGTCCGGTCATCCAGCCGAGGAATATGTCGCTCGCGGCCTGGAGCAGGCGCTGTCCGGCGACGACCCGGTGGCCGTGGTGGGTGTGGGGGCCGGGGCCCAGGTGTTCTTCGAGGACGGACGGTCCCGCCTCCTTGATCTGGAGGAAGAGGGGGTCGCCCGCGTCGCGTCCTTCGAGGAGCAGGACGAAGCAGCGGGTGCCGACGCTGCCGACTCCGACGGCCTTGGCCGCGGCGTCGACGAAGCGGTAGCGGTCGAGCAGGACGCGGCGTTCCTCGGAGAGGGAGCTGCGGTAGTCGCTGAAGATCTTGCCGAGGCCGGTGCGGTCGACGCTGTCGACCCGCTCCAGGAGGGGCGGGTCGTCGACGATGCGCCGGCCCTCGCCGGTCTCCTCGGTGAGCTTGCCGAGGGCGTGCAGGCTGGTGCGGCGGCGGGCGCGGGCGAGGGCGTCCTCGACCTGGCGTCTGCGCGAGCGGCGTACCAGCGGAAGCAGGTCCGCCGCGTCGATGCGCTCGTACCAGACGTCCAGTTCGCCGCGTGCGGCGAGGCGGCGGACGGAGAGGCGGTACGACTCGACGGCGGCGCGGGCGGCGGTCTGCGCCTTGGCCCGGCTGCCGCCGTTCTGCAGGGCGGCGACGGCGACGCTGGCGGCGAGGCGTTTGACGTCCCATTCGAAGGGGCCGGGGTGGGTCTCGTCGAAGTCGTCGAGGTCGAAGAGCAGGGCTCGTTCGGGCGAGGCGTAGAGGCCGAAGTTGAGGAGGTGGGCGTCGCCGCTGAGCTGGACGGTGAGGCCGGTGTGGGGCTGGGCGGCGAGGTCGCCGGCCATGAGGGCGGCGGCGCCGCGCAGGAAGGCGAACGGCGAGGCGGCCATGCGGCCGTAGCGGATGGGCAGCAGGTCCGGAAGCCGGCCGGCGGCCTGCTTCTCCAGGACGGCGACGGGGTCGGGGCGGTGCGGGGCCGGTATCCAGCGTCCGTGGGAGGAGCGGGAGACGGTCTTGCGGGCGGCTCGTCCGCGCGCGGCCCGCTCGGAGGGCGTCACCATCGGCCTCACCCACCTCTCACACCCCACTGGGAACTTCCCTCACTTGGATGCGTCCCTGGGTGCTCGTCTGGACCCAGTAAATGGCCATGACGAGGCGTTCGCATCCGGAGCGGCGGGGTAGCAGGCCGGTGTTCACGGGGCCGTCGGGCCCGTACCCGGCCGCCTTTCGGCCAGAGTCCCGGGCACCCCTTCCAAACAGGTTTAGACCAATGATAGAGATTGGTCACCCATACGGGCCAAGCGGTTACGCTGAGCGAAGAACTGCGCACGGACCGAAGAGCCGAAGAGAGGTTGATCATGGCTGAGCCCGATCACGACCGTACGGAGCTTCCGCTGTACCTCCGGGTCGCCACCGCCCTGCGGGACGATCTCACCCACCGCCGCATCCCGCCGGGCAGCAGGCTGCCCTCGGAGCGCTCGATGGCGCACCGCTTCCGCGTCAACCGCCAGACCGTCCGCAGCGCCCTCCAGCTCCTGCGGGACCAGCGGCTGGTCGTCACCGACCGGCGCGGCACCTTCGCCGCGAGCGGCGAACACGAGGCGCGCGGACCCGTTCTGACGCCGGGGCAGCAGTACTTCCCGGGCGGTACGGAGGCCACCGGCGCGCTCATCAGGGCGGGGCTCACGTGGGAGGCCCCGGCCGTGGACCTCGCCGCGCAGCTGTCCCTCGCGCCGGGCGAGCCCACGCTCGTCCACCACCACCGCGTCCTGACCCCGGGCGGCACTCCGCTGCAGCGGTCGGTCTCCCGGTTCTCGGCCCACGCCCTCGCCGAGATCCCGGAGCTGCGCCGCTACCGGCGCGGAAAGGACTGCGACCAGCAGCCCGATCTGCGGCTGCTGTACCACTGGATGCACCAGGCGGGGCTGCGGCTGACGCGGCGGGAGACGATCGGGGTGCAGCAGCCGGACACCATCGGCCGGGCGGGCGGGCTGGTGCGCGGGCCTGAGACGGGCGGTGCCCGGCTGGCCGTCCACCGGGTGGTGAGCGACCAGCACGGGCACGCGCTGGAGATCACGGACATCGACTTCGCCGCGCACGCGGCGGACTGGACCTACGAGTTCTCCGGCTGACGGGCCCGGGGCGGGAGCCCCTGCGACGGGCCCGGTCCGAAGAGTTGGTCAGACGATGCCCTCGGCGATCTCGGCCTGCTCGCGGGCGTTGCCGTACGCCGACGGGGTGCCGTACGAGCGCCGGGCGACGTACCACCAGACGCTGGCCAGGACCAGCACGACGGCCAGGGCGATCACGGCGTAGTTCATGGAGTCGACGGTGACGGGGGACTTCTGCGGCAGGCAGAACAGGACGGTGACGACTGCCACCCAGACCACGGCGGTCCAGCCGATGGGCTTGCTCCAGCGGCCCAGGCTCCAGGGCCCGGGCTGGAAGCGGTCGCCGGCGCGCAGCCGCAGGTAGATGGGGATGGCGTAGGCGGGGGTGATGCCGATGACGTTGATGGCGGTGACCGCGCCGTAGGCGGTGGCGGAGTAGAGCGAGGGCAGGGCGAGCACAGCGGCGACGGCGACCGAGAGCCAGACGGCCGGGACGGGCGTCTGGGTTCGGGCGCTGACCTTGCGCCACAGCGCGGAGCCGGGCAGGGCGTTGTCGCGGCTGAAGGCGAAGACCATCCGGCTGGCGGCGGCGACCTCGGCGTTGCCGCAGAAGAGCTGGGCGACGATCACGACGAGCAGCAGGGCGGTGGCGCCGCCGGAGCCGAGTGCGTCGAGGAAGATCTGGGCGGGCGGGACGCCGGTCGCGCTGCCCTGGGTGGCGGCGTAGTCCTGGATGGCGAAGGTCAGCCCGGCGAGCAGTGCGAAGCCGGCGATCCAGGAGACCCAGATGGCGCGGACGATGCCCTTGGCTGCGGAGACGGAGGCGTTGGAGGTCTCCTCCGAGAGGTGGGCGGAGGCGTCGTAGCCGGAGAAGGTGTACTGGGCGAGGAGCAGACCGATCGCGGCGACGTAGAACGGGTTGGCCCAGCCGGTGTCGTTGACGAACTCGGTGAAGACGAACTCGGGCGACTGGTGGCGGTCGGGGATCAGGGCCAGGGCGCCGACGATGACGGCGACACCGGTCAGGTGCCACCAGACGCTGATCGAGTTGAGGACGCTGACGAGGCGGACGCCGAAGAGGTTGAGCGTGGCGTGCAGGAGCAGGATGCACAGGAAGATCAGGAAGGTGGAGCCGGGGGTGGGTTCGAACCCCCATTGGAGGTTGAGGAAGGCTCCGGTGAACAGCGCCGCGCCGTAGTCGATGCCGGCGATCGCGCCGAGCAGGCCGAGCAGGTTGAGCCAGCCGGTGTACCAACCCCAGCGGCGGCCGCCGAGCCGGTCGGCCATGTAGTAGAGCGCGCCGGAGGTGGGGTAGGCGCTGGTCACCTCGGCGAGGGCGAGGCCGACGCAGAGGACGAAGAGCCCGACGCCCACCCAGCCCCACATCATCACGGCGGGACCGCCGGTGCCGAGGCCGAAGCCGTAGAGGGTCATGCAGCCGGAGAGGACGGATATGACGGAGAAGCTGATGGCGAAGTTGCCGAAGCCTCCCATCCGGCGGGCGAGGACGGGCTGGTAGCCAAGCTCTCTGAGCCGCTCCTCCTCGTCCTGCTGGGCGGTGCCCTGGGACGGCTGGCGGGCGGCCCATGCGGTGCGGGACACGGTGGTACCTCCGGGGGTGGTGAGCACGGGGACGGTGGTGCACGGGGGGTGCGGGGGTTTCAGTCGCGACCGGCGAGGCTTCGGGCACGGGCCCGTACGAACACCTCCTCGGCGAGGGCCTGGTCGGCGGGGTCGCGGGTGCGGAAGGCCCACGGGTGGGTGGTCCAGTACGGCCCCAGGGCCTCGAAGACGCGGGCCGCGTCGCCGAAGTGGAGCGCGCCCCACAGCGCGTGGGCGAGGTGGTTGAGGTCGAGCGGGGAGGCCAGGTCCGTCGCCGTGAGGAGGAACCACGTGTGCAGCGCATGCTGGGCGTCGCGTACGGCGTCCTCGGCGACCCAGTGCAGGTCGAGCGCCCGCTCCTGGCCGCGCTCGCGGCGGTAGCGCTCCACCCGGACGTAGAGCGGCATGACGTGCAGGGCCGAGCCCGGCGGGGCGGAACCGGCCGCCCACTGAACGAAGTTGAAGGCCTCGGAGAGCGGGCCGCGGCTGCGTGCGTACATGAACTGGAGCATCCGGTGGTACGCCTCGCGGTTGTGCGGGTCGCGCTTGTCGGCCTCGGCCAGCAGGCCCCAGGGGCCGGGCGGCAGCATCGGGCCGGGCGGCGCGAGGCGGTGCTCCTCCATCTGGGCGTGTTCGTCGAGGAGGGACAGGGCCAGCAGGCAGACCCAGGGCACGGGGTCGGCGGGGGATGCGTGGGCGGTGAGCCGGCAGGCCTCCCACGCCTCCTGCCACAGTTCGCGGGTGCGTGGATGGCCGCCGCGGTGGGCGCGTACGGCCCGTTCGACGGCGACACGGGTGTGCATCACGGCCGCGGCGAGACTGTCGGGTTCCTCGGCCCGCCAGGCCTGGACGACGTCGGATCCGGCGGCGACGGCGGCCAGGACCTGGGTGCGCTGGGTCCACAGCGCCCAGTCGGGGGTCCGGGCCAGCAGTTGCGCCATCGACACCCAGCGGCCGGTGCGCAGGTCCTGGACGGCGACCCGCAGGTCGTTGTCATGGCCCGCGGGGTGGTAGACGGGGCGGAACTGGCTGCCGCCCATCACCCCGCCCCGGTCGGCGGACGGTGGCGGTGCGGCGGTCGTGCGGCGGTCGCGGGCATCGGTCCTCGGATCACATGGGGGGTGGGTCGGTACGGCGTGCGGCTGCCGCGCTGCGGCCGCGCCGGCGCCAGGTGATCCCTAACTACCTCTCGGGAAACTGGCGTTGACCCCCGGCGACGTCACACGCCGTTGATCGGCGATCACTATAGAGGCCGGTGGCGGCTGTGCGTCCGGATTCTCGTTCGAACGTAACTATCAAGCCATCGGCTGAATTTGACTTTACGTCGGCTCAGGTCTTGACATCGCGGATCCTTGACGCCGTCCGTCCGGCTGATGAAGGCTTTCCGCCGACGATCAAGCGTTCTCCCCCACGTACGCCGACACCAGGAACGGAGTGGTGATGACGGGCCCCGTGCTCGCTGTCGACCAGGGCACATCGGGCACCAAGGCACTGGTCATCTGTCCCCGGCGCGGTGTCATCGGCTCCGGGTCCGCGCCCGTACGGCCCCGATACCTGCCCGGTGGCCGGGTCGAGGTCGATCCGCGTGAGCTGCTGACCTCGGTCGTCACCGCGGGCCGTCAGGCGCTGGCGGGGGCGGGTGAGCCGGTCGTGGCAGTGGGTCTCGCCAACCAGGGCGAGACCGTCCTGGCCTGGGACCCCGCCACCGGCGAGCCGCTCACCGACGCGATCGTCTGGCAGGACCGGCGGGCCGAGCCCCTGTGCGCCGAACTGGAACCGCACGCCAAGGCGTTGCGCGACCGGACGGGCCTGCCGCTCGATCCGTACTTCGCCGCTCCCAAGATGGCCTGGATACGCCGCCACCTGACCGCGGACGGGGTCGTGACGACCAGCGACGTGTGGCTCGTACACCGGCTCACCGGCGCGTTCGTCACCGACGCCGCCACCGCCGGGCGGACCCAGCTGCTCGACCTCGACACGGTCGCCTGGTCGGACGAGGCCCTGGCTGTCTTCGGCCTGGCGGACGAACGGCTTCCGGAAGTCGTCGACGCGGACACCCTGACCGGCACCACCTCCGCCTTCGGCCCCGAACTCCCCCTCACCGGACTGCTGGTGGACCAGCAGGCCGCGCTGCTCGCGCAGAGCGTCACCGAGCCGGGCGTCGCCAAGTGCACGTACGGCACAGGGGCGTTCCTGCTCGCCCAGACCGGTCCGCTCCCCCGCCGCAGCGGCTCGGGACTGGTCGGCTGTGTGGCCTGGCGGCTCGCCGGGCGGACCAGCTACTGCCTGGACGGGCAGGTGTACACGGCCGCCTCCGCCGTCCGCTGGCTGACCGACCTCGGGGTGCTCTCCGGCGCCGAGGACATCGACCCCGTCGGCGCGAGCGTGCCGGACGCGGGCGGTGTCACGTTCGTCCCGGCGCTCGCCGGACTGGCCGCGCCGTGGTGGCGGGGCGATCTGCGGGGGTCGGTCACCGGCCTCGGCCTCGACACCACCGCCGGCCATCTGGTGCGCGCGCTGTGCGACGGCATCGCCGCACAGGTGGTGGAGCTCGCCGACGCGGCCGCCGCCGATCTCGGCGCGCCGCTGAGCGCCCTGCGCGTCGACGGTGGGCTGACCCGCTCGGCGCTGCTCATGCAGACGCAGGCCGACCTCCTCCAGATCCCCGTGGAGGTGTCGGCGCTGCCGGACGCCACGGCGCTCGGTGTGGGCGTGGTGGCCCGGCTCGGGCACGACAGCGGTCTGGCCCTCGGGGAGGCCGTGCCGCCGTGGCGGCCGTCGGCGGTCTACGAGCCACGGATCGGCCCCGAGCGGGCGGCGGAGCGGCTCGGGCGGTTCCGGGCGGCGGTGTCGGCGCTGCTCGACGGTCCGGCATGACGGTCACCACGGCCGGGCCCCTCCCGGAGGGGGAGTACGACGTCACGGTGGTCGGCGCCGGTGTCGTCGGCTCGGCGATCGCCCGCGAGCTGGCCCGGCTGCCGCTGCGGACAGCCCTGGTGGAGGCCGCCGACGACGTCGGCGAGGGCACCTCCAAGGCGAACACCGCGATCCTGCACACCGGTTTCGACGCGGTGCCGGGCTCGCTGGAGGCCCGGCTCGTCCGGGAGGGGCAGCGGATGCTCGCCGCGTACGCCGCCGACAGCGGCATCCCCGTCGAGCCGCTCGGCGCGCTGCTCGTGGCCTGGGACCAGGAGCAGCTGGCGGCCCTGCCCGGACTCGCGCGGAAGGCGGTGAGCAACGGCTACGACGCGGCCCGGATCCTGGACGCCGGGGAGGTACGGGCCCGTGAACCGGGTCTCGGCCCGGGGGCGCTGGGGGCGCTGCACGTACCCGGCGAGTCGATCATCTGCCCCTGGACGACGACCTTGGCGTACGCGACGCAGGCCGTCTGCGGCGGAGTCGACCTCCATCTCAACTGCCGGGTGAATACGGTCACTTCAGGTGAGCCGTACACGCTCGGAACGTCGCGGGGGGTGCTGCGCACCCGTCATCTCGTCAACGCGGCCGGGCTGTACGCGGACGAGCTGGACCGGCTGCTCGGGCACACGGACTTCACGGTGACGCCCCGGCGCGGCCAGCTGATCGTCTTCGACAAGTTCGCCCGTCCGCTGGTCCGGCACATCCTGCTGCCCGTGCCGGGCGCGCTGGGCAAGGGGGTGCTGGTCTCGCCGACGGTGTACGGGAACGTGATGCTCGGGCCGACCGCCGAGGACCTGGACGACAAGACCGCCACCGGCTCGACCGCCGAAGGTCTCGCGCAGCTGCGGGAGAAGGGCCGCAGGATCCTGCCCGCGCTCCTGGCGGAGGAGGTCACGGCCGTCTACGCGGGGCTGCGGGCCGCCACCGAGCACGACGACTACCGGATCGTCGCCCGGCCGGAGCGGCGGTGCGTGACGGTGGGCGGGATCCGCTCGACGGGGCTGACCGCGTCGATGGCGATCGCCGCGCACGTGGTGGAGCTGCTGGGTGAGGGCGGGCTGCCGCTCGGCGGGGCGCGCGAACTCGCGCCGGTGCGGATGCCGAATCTGGGCGAGGCCTTCCCCCGCCCGTACCGCAGCGCGGAGATGATCGCGGCGGATCCCGACTACGGCAGGATCGTCTGCCACTGCGAGCGGGTGACCCGCGGCGAGATCCGCGACGCGCTGGCCGGGGCGATCCCGCCCGGCTCGCTCGACGGGCTGCGGCGACGCACCCGCGCCCGGGGCGGACGCTGCCAGGGCTTCTTCTGCGGACCCGCGGTGCGGGCGCTGTTCGAGCAGGCGGGAGCGGGGCGGTGAACCGTACGGTCGACGCGCTGGTGGTCGGCGCCGGGCCCGCGGGGCTGGCCGTGGCGGCGCGGCTGGCGGCGCTGGGCGCGGGCCGGGTGGAGGTCCTGGAGCGGGAGCCGGAGGCGGGCGGGGTGCCCCGGCACTGCCACCACGGCGGTTTCGGCGGCCGGCTCCAGGGGCCGGTGTACGCACGCGGGCTCACCGAGGCGGCCGTGTGGTGCGGGGCGGTGGTGCGGACCGGCGTGTCGGCCATCGGCTGGGCCGGGCCGCTGACGGTGGAGGTCACCGGTCCGGGCGGGCTGGAGCGGATCACGGCGCGGGCCGTGGTCCTCGCCACCGGAGCGCGGGAACGGCCGCGCAGCGCCCGGCTGGTGCCTGGTTCCCGGCCCGCGGGGGTGCTGACCACGGGCGAGTTGCAGCAGGCGGTCCATCTGTACGGGCAGCCGGTGGGCCGCCGCGCGGTGGTGGTCGGCGCGGAGCCGGTCGCGTACCACGCGGTGCGCACGCTGCGGCGGGCGGGCGCGCGCGTCGTGGCGTTGGTCACCGAGCAGCCGCGCGGGGCCTGGGCGGGAACCGCGGGACGGGCCGGGGGCGGAGTGCTCGCTGCGCCACCTCCGGTGCTGACGGGCACGGCGGTGACCGAACTGCTGGGCCGTGGCCGGCTGTCGGGGGTCCGCATCCGCCACGCCGACGGCCGCACGGGGGTCGTCGGGTGCGACACCGTCGTCTTCACCGGCGACTGGATCCCGGACCACGAGCTGGCCCGGTACGGCGGCCTCGCCCTGGACCCGGGCACCCGCGGACCGGCCGTGGACGCGTCGTTCCGTACGTCCGAGCCGGGTGTCTTCGCGGTGGGCAACGTGCTCCGGGGCGTCGAACGCGCCGCCGTCGCGGCCGCGGAGGGCGCCGCCGCGGCCGATCAGGTCCTCGCCCATCTGTCGGGCGCGCCATGGCCGGTGCTGGGGCCGCCGCTGGTGGTGCGCGCGCCGCTGGTGTGGGTGTCGCCGAACCGAGTCACGGGGGCGGGCGCGGGGCGGATGCTGCTGCGGTCCGGCGCGCCGCTCGTGAATCCGGTGGTGACGGTCGATCAGGACGGTGCGCGGCTGCACCGCGCGCGGGTCCTGGGCCCGGTCTCGCCGTGGCGGTCGATGCGGCTGCCGCTGCGCTGGACGGCGCGGGTCGGCCTGGACGGCGGGCCGGTCGTGATCGGCGTGGCGTAGGCCCGGTCGTCATCAGGGACGGGTCCGTGCGCGGCGCTCGCCGTCCGGCAGCCGGGTGGCGAGGAACGCGCCGAGCAGGGCGATCCCAGCAAGGGCGGCGAGGGTGGGGCCGGGCGCGGTGAGGCCGGTGAGCATCGTGGCCGTGGCGACGCCGAGGGCGGGGCCGGTGTTCATCGCGGTCTGCTGGAGTCCGCCGGTGACGCCGGCCGCGTCCCGGGGTGCCCGCTGGACGACGACGGTGGTGGCGGTGACCATCACCGTCCCGAAACCCGCGCCGAGCAGGGCGCAGCAGACACCGGTCGCCCACGCGCCGGAGCCTTGGTCGAGCCGGGACATCGCGAGGGCGCCCAGCGCGAGCAGGGTCATGCCCGCGGCGGTGGTGCGGCGCGGCCCCTGTCGCCGCGCGAGCGCGGCGGAGGCGGGTGCGGCGAGGACCATCGTCACCGCGAGGGGGAGCATCCACAGTCCGGTGGTGAGCGGGTCCAGGGCGAGGACGTCCTGGAGGAGGTACGTGGCGAGGAAGAGGGCGCCGAACAGGGCGGCCGACGCGCACAGCAGCACGCCGAGGCCGTGGGTGACGGCCGGCGTGCGCAGCACGCTCGGCGGGATCAGCGGGCTGGTGGTGCGGCGTTGGCGGTGGACGAAGGCCGCGGCGGCGACGGCCGTGGCGGCGAACCCGGCGGCGGTGGCCGCGGGCCGGCCGGGCTGCGGGAGGGTGACGAGGGTGTGCACCAGGCACATCAGGGCCGCCGCGAGGAGCGCCGCGCCGGGCAGGTCGAGCCCGGCGGCGGTGGCGGGGCGGGGCTCGGGTATCCGTACGGCAAGGGCCAGGACGCCCGCGGCGAGGGCGGGCACGACGCCGATGAGGGAAGACGGACCGCCAGCCGGCGTGGGTGACGAGCGCCCCGCCGATGAGGGGGCCGGCGGCGGCCGCCAGGCCGATGGCGCCGGTCCGCAGGGCCAGCGGGCCGCCGAGCCGGTCGCGGGGGTAGACGGCGCGGAGCATGCCGAGGGTGGCGGGTTGCAGCAGCGCGCCGAAGACTCCTTGGGCGGCGCGCAGGGCGATGACCCACCCGATGCCGGGTGCCAGGCCGAGGGCGGCGGAGGTGGCGGCGAAGCCGAGGATACCGACGGCGAAGAGACGGCGGTGGCCGTAGCGGTCGCCGAGGCGGCCGGCGAGGACGAGCAGTCCGGCGACGGCGATGAGGTAGGCGGTGCTGGTCCACTGCACCTGGGCGAGCGAGGCGTCCAGGTCCCGTTGGAGGGTGGGCTGGGCCATGGTGAGGACGGTGCCGTCGACGGCGACGATCACCGCGCCGGTGATGCTTCCGGCGAGGACGAGACGCTGGTGGCGCCTGGAGCGCGGGGCGTCTTCGGTGACGGTTTCCGGGGCGGAGGTGGCGGCGGGGGTCATCGGGCGGCCGGTCCCAGGTGGGCGTCGAGCGTGGCGCGCAGCAGTGGTTCGACGTCGTCGGTGCCGGTGGCCAGGCGCAGGCTTCCCCATCCCCAGAGCTGGGCGACGCCGTGCAGACCGGCCCAGAGGGCCCCGGCGAGGATGCGCGGGTCCTGGTCGTCCGGGCGGAGCGCCGCCACCAGTTCGGTCAGGGTGGCGAAGAGCGGCAGGCTGGTGTCGCGCAGGCCCAGGCGGCCGCTCTCCAGCAGGTCGTGGCGGAACATCAGCTCGAACATGCCGCGGCGGGTGCGGGCGAAGTCGAGGTAGACCCGGGCCAGGGCGGTGAGCCGCTCCCGGGGGTCGGTCCGCCCCTCGGTCGCCTCGGCGGCCCTGGCGGCGAGGTCCTCGAAGCCGCGGCGGGCGATGGCGGACAGCAGGTCGAGGTGGGTCGGGAAGTGGCGGCGGGGCGCGCCGTGGGACACGCCCGCCCTGCGGGCGATCTCGCGCAGGGTCAGGGGCTGGGTGCCCTCCTCCGTCACGAGGTCGACGCCGACCTGTACGAGACGGGCCTTCAGATCCATGTCCTGATCGTTCATGGACACTGTCTACCAGGATTGAGTAGACAGTGTCTACGCGCTGAACCGGCCGTCAGTGGTCAGGTCCTGTGACGCTCTCCGCGCGCCGTTGACCGCCGGACCTCAGCAGCGCCATGCTCATGCCACATCCGGAGACGGGGCCTCCACCCGCCGGCTCCGGGCCCGCTCACGACACGGAGGTGTCATGGTCCGGCGTACGACACGAATCCTGCTCGGCATGGTCATGGTGATCGCGGCGGCCCTCACGGGCACCGTCGCCACCGCGGGCACCGCCCACGCCGACGAGTGCTACACCTGGGGACGCACCCTCTCCTCGGGCATGTCCGGCGCGGACGTCACCCAGTTGCAGATCCGGGTCGCGGGCCACCCCGGATACGGCGCGGTCCTCGCCGTCGACGGCTCCTACGGCCCCGCCACCAAGGCGGCCGTCACCCGCTTCCAGCAGGCGTACGGGCTGACCGCGGACGGCGTCGCGGGCCCGGCCACGTACGCCAAGATCTACGCCCTCCAGGACGCCGACTGCACTCCCGTCCACTTCACCTACGCCGAGCTCAACAAGTGCAACTCCGACTTCTCCGGCGGGGCGGTGAGCGCGGCCACCGCGAGGTCCAACGCGCTGCGCGCCATGTGGAAGCTGGAGGCGATGCGGCACGCCCTCGGTGACGTGCCGATCACCGTCACCAGCGGCTTCCGCTCACGGGCCTGCAACGCCGCGGTCGGCGGCGCCTCCGACAGCCGCCACCTCTACGGCGACGGCATCGACCTGACCGGCTCGCCCTCGCTGTGCCGGCTGGCCCAGCAGGCCCGCAACCACGGCTTCAACGGCATCCTCGGGCCGGGCTACCCCGGCCACGGCGACCACACCCATGTCGACACCCGCGCGAGCCGGTTCTGGTCGGCGAGCAGCTGCGGCATCTGACACACCGGTACGCAGGCGTCCGACACACTGGCACGAAGGCCCGCGCTCGCCCAGACTTGACGGCATGCCGGTCAAGCGCAGCGCGGGTCTTCTTCTCTACCGCACGACGGACGACGGCCTGGAAGTGCTCATCGGCCATATGGGCGGGCCCTTCTGGGAGAGGCGCGACGTGTCCGCCTGGTCGATCCCCAAGGGCGAGTACGGGCCCGACGAGACCGCGGAGGCCGCCGCCCGCCGTGAGTTCGAGGAGGAGCTGGGTCTGCCCGCGCCGGACGGCGAGCCGGTGCCCCTGGGCGAGGCCCGTCAGAGCGGCGGAAAGATCGTCACGGTGTGGGCCGTGGAGGCCGACCTCGACCCCACCATGGTCGTACCCGGCACCTTCTCCATGGAATGGCCCCGCGGCTCGGGCACCCTCCAGGACTTCCCCGAGATCGACAAGGTGGGCTGGTTCACCCCGGAGGCGGCCGCTCCGCTCCTTGTGGCGGGGCAACGCGTCTTCCTGGACCGGCTGGTCAGCCACCTCGGAGGGCAGGGCGACGGAGCGGGCCCCGGGCCGGACGAAGGCTGATTGTCAGACCCGTACGACATGGTGGGAGGTGCCAACCTGTCGAGAAGGAGCCCGACATGACCACCATGACGATCACCGCCTCCGAGCGCGCCGCCGCCCAGGCCTACCTCCGCCTCATGGAGACCGCCCAGGCGGTGCTCTCCGATCCCGGCCTCGCCCCCATGGCGGGGCTGGTGTTGTCCCACCCCATGGCCGAGGCCGACGAGGCGCTCCGGGCAGCCGGTCTCAGCGGGAACGAGGCGCATCTGCTGCGCCTCGTGTCGCATCTTCGCGTGGCCGGCCCGGCCACGCGTGCGTAGCCCGCCGAGGCCTTCTCCCCGCCCCGCCGCCGAAGGCCGGTTATTCGGCCGGTGCCGCTATGTTCCTTCGCATTCATCCGCCCCATACTGGCCGCGTGTCGGTCGTACGGGGGAGGCACCAGGTGGCGGAGCTGATTCGTACTCAGGACGGCCGGGAGCTCGCCGTGGAGCACCGCGGCGATCCCGGCGGCAGACCGGTCTTCCTGCTGCACGGCACACCGGGCAGCAGGCTCGGGCCCGCCCCCCGCACGGCGGTGCTCTACCGGCTCGGCGTGCGCCTGATCACGTACGACCGGGCCGGCTACGGCGATTCGGACCGGCTGCCGGGGCGGCGGGTCGCGCACGCCGCGGCCGATGTGGCGACGATCGCCGACGCCCTGGGCATCGACGAGTTCGCGGTGGTCGGCCGCTCCGGCGGCGCGCCGCACGCGCTGGCCTGCGCGGCCCTCCTGCCGGACCGGACGGTGAAGGCGGCCGGGCTGGTGGGCCTCGCCCCCCGGGACGCCCAGGGTCTGGACTGGTTCGAGGGCATGACCGAGTCGAACGTCCGCGAGTACCTCAACGCGGCGGCGGGGCGGCGCCAGCTCACCGGCTCGCTGGAGTTCCGGACGCTGACGATCCGGGCCGATCCGGCCGCCTCCATCGCGGACATGCGCAGCGCGTTGCCGGAGCCGGACCGGGTGATCGTGGCGGACAGCGGAATCCGCGCGATGCTGGTACGGAACTTCGCCGAGGGCCTGCGCAGTTCGGCGGACGGCTGGGTGGACGACGTGATGTCGTTCTCCACGGACTGGGAGTTCCGGCCCGAGGACATCCGGACACCCGTGCTGCTGTGGCACGGCGAGAAGGACGTGTTCGCGCCGGTCCAGCACACCCGCTGGCTCGCCGAGCGGATCCCGCGCGCCGAGATGGTGGTGGAGCGCGGGGCGGCCCACTTCGGGGCGCTGCGCGTGCTCACCCGGGTCCTGAGCTGGACCACGTGGTGAGCACGGAGCGCTGACGGCGCGCCGCGGCCTTGAGGGCCCCGGGCGCTCGGCCCGGGGCCCTGCTGTCGTCACACGGGCTGCGGCTCCAGGTCGCGGTTGAGCCGGCGCCAGGACCGCGCGCCCTCGGTGATCGGATGGTCGGCGCCGAGCTGTTTCGCGGCCAGCTCAAGGGCGCGCGAGCGCAGCTTCTGCGCCTCTTCCTCCCGGCCGATGGAGCGCAGCGTCACCGCCAGGTTGGACTGGCAGACCAGCACGTCCGGGTGGGCCGAGCCGTACCGCTCCAGGAGCCCGTCCAGGGCGGCCCGCTCCCACCGCTCGGCGAGGTCCACCCGCCCGGTGTCCCCGTAGGCGTTGGCCAGGTTCACCGCCGCACACAGCGTGTGCGGGTGGCGGGGCCCGAGCGCCTCCTCCAGGGCGGCCCGCACCGCCTCACCCTCCTGCGCCGCCTCCGCCGCGGCCCCCACCCCGCGCAGGTAGATGACCAGGTTGTTGCGGCAGGCCAGGGTGAAGGGATGGCTCGCGCCGAGCTGTTCGCGGTAGCCGTCCAGGATCTGCAGGGCGAGGTCGAGCGCGGCCTGCTTGTCCCCGGCGGCCGAGTAGTCGGCGGCGAGGTTGAGGCCGCAGGCGAGGGCGTCCGGCACCTTCACCCCGTACCGCTCGCGGTAGCGGCTGTAGGTGTCCTCGGTGATCCGTTTCGCCTCGTGCGGGTAGCCGGCCTTGCGCAGTGAGACGGCGAGGCTCTTGGCGGTGCGCAGCACCTCCGGCATGTCGGCGTTGAGGACCCGTTCGAAGGAGGCGGTGACCTCCCGCAGCACCTTCACGGACTCGCGGTAGTCGCCCGAGTCGCGCAGATCGCGGGCGAGGTGGCCCTTGGTGGTGAGGGTGTAGGGGTGGTCGTCGCCGAGCAGGGCGCTGCGGCGTTCGAGGGTCTCGTCGTCGAGCCGGCGCGCCTCCTCGCTGTCGCCGGTGAGGCGGTGGTCGATGGCGAGGTTGTTGGCGGCGATCAGGGTCCTGGGGTGGTTCTCGCCGAAGATCTGCCGCAGCCCGTGGTAGATCCGCAGGTCGCGTTCGAGCGCCTCCTCGAAGCGGCCGAGTCCGCGCAGGTCGGCGGCGAGGCTGCCGGAGGTGATCAGGATGCTGGGGTGGTCCTCGTGCAGGACCTGCATCTGGCGGTTGAGGGTGTCCTCGTCCATGTCGCGGGCGTCGGCGTACTTCCCCTGCGAGCGCAGCGCGTTGGCGAGTTCGAAGCGCAGGTTGAGGGTCTGCAGGTCGTTCTCGCCCAGTTCGCGGGTCCAGGTCTTGTTGAGCTGGTTGCCCAGCACCCGGGCGCTCTCCAGCTCGCCGCGCTTGAGGAGGTAGCGGACGCGGTCCACGAGGAGCTGGCGGCCCTTCTCCTCGTCGCAGTCGACGATGCCGGAGGGGCCGAGGTGCGGCCAGATCAGCTCGAACGAGGGCCAGCTCTTGGGGTCGTTGACGGGATTGTCGGTGTCGACGACCTCGGCCGGGCGGGCGGCGGCGAGGATGCGGTGGACCTCGTGCTTGGCCGCGTCCTGCTCCTCCGGGGTGAGCCCGGCGCGGACGGCGGCCTGGACGAGGCGGTGGACCTGGATGCTGCTGTCCGCCGGGTCGACCTTGGCCAGCGCGAACCGGTTGAGGGCCTGGATGACCTTGCCGAGCATGAAGCGTTCCCGCAGGTCGGGGTCGTACGGGCGGAGGGCCTCCAGCATCGTTCCGCTGCCGATCAGCCGCATGGAGATCGGCTCGGCGGAGAAGAACGCGCACAGTTCGAGGAGCCGGACGGCCGCCTTCGATTCGCCGCGCAGCCGGGCGATGGAGATGTTCCAGGTGGCGCCGATCTGCTGGGCGTAGTCCTCCGGCTTGCCGCCGAGGGCGAGGACCTTGGTGGTCTGCTCCCGCAGCTGTTCGACGTAGGAGTCGACGGGGGTGGCGGTCTCGGCCAGCCAGGCGGCGGCGACCTCGACGGCCAGCGGGAGGTCGCCGACGGCGTCGGCGACCCGGTCGGCGTCCTGGGCGGGGAGTTTGTGGACGCGGCGGCGCAGGTGCTCGACGCTCTCGGGCCGGGTGAAGACGTCGACCTCGATGGTCTCCACCCTGGTGGAGACGGGTTTGTTGCGGCAGGTGGCCAGAATGTGCCCGTAGAGGGAGTCGGAGATGGGGCCGGTCTCGTCGGGCAGCATCTCCAGGGTGCGGTCGAGGTCCTCGACGTTGTCGAAGATGAGCAGCCAGCGGGCGTACGGGACCCCGGACCTCAGGGCCTTCAGGGCGGCGGTGGCGGCCTCGGCGACGCTGTCGCCGGAGGAGATGTCCAGCTCCACGGCGAGTTCGGCGAGCGAGGAGACGACCCGGTCGGGCTGTTCGGCCTCGATCCACCACACCAGGTCGTAGTCGGCGCGGAACCGGTGCGCGTACTCCCGGGCGACCTGCGTCTTGCCGACACCGCCGAGGCCGTAGAGGACCTGCGGGAAGCGCTGGCCCGCGCGGGTGTCGCCGCGCAGCTGGTCGCGCAGCCGCTCCAGCATGGAGCTGCGGCCGGTGAACCACGCGTGCCGGGGCCGTACGTTCCACACCTGCGGTACGGCTCCGGGGAAGCGGGGCCCGCCGGCCGGGACGGGCGTGGTGGTGACGGCCTCGTCCCGGTCCAGGGCGGTCAGCAGGGCCGCGGCCGCGTCGGGGGCGTCGAGCCGGACGAGGTCGACCACGCCGCGGCTGCTGAGCGGCAGCCCGAGGCGTACGTCACCGACCCGGACGGGCACGAGCTGGCGGCGCCCGGCGGCCGGGTCGAGGTGGGCACCGGTCTCCCACAGGGCGCGGGCGCGGCGGGAGTTGAGGTACCCCTGGGAGACGACGGAGACGATGCGGTAGCCGCCGACCGTGGAGAACTCGGACTCGATCCCGGCGAGCGGGGTGGTGTGGACGTCGACGGGGACCACGTGGAATCCGGCCTGGGTGAGCACCGCGCCGATCCAGTCGGCCCACATCTGGTCCTCGGCGACGTACGACACGACGACGTTGGACGGCGGCACGGGCCGGCGGCGGGTGTAGGCGGCCACGTACGTGAGCCGTTCCGCCTCGTCGAGCGGGGGCATGGCGTTGACGGTGCCCTCGGTGAGGACGGAGGTGAGCCGTTCGCAGGCGGTGAGCAGCGACGACGACACGTTCGGGGCGTCGCCGAAGGTGGCGAGGATCTCCTCGTAGGCGTAGAAGGGCCGGTAGGGGATCTCCACGGAGCCCCAGTAGTGGGCGAGTTCCTCGCTGTTCATGCCGGAGGGCAGCCCGGGGAAGCTCTTGCGGGCCAGCGCCCGCCCGGCGTCGGCCTTCTCCTTCTCGCCGTCGTCGATCCGCATGGGGACGGGCAGGATGCGGATGTTGCGGTCGCCGAACCGTTCCTCGATGTCCCGGGCGACGGCGGACGCGCCGTCGATGCTCTGGTCGCTGAGGGTGAAGCAGACCACCAGGACCTGCGGCATCTGCACGGTGCAGATGTCGGCGATGTCGCTGAGGCCGGTACGGCTGTCGATGAGGGTGTAGTCGTAGTGGCGGCGCATGTCGGAACGCATCGCGTCGAAGAACTGGCCGCCGCCGAACCGCTCGTAGAAGTCGTCCCAGTCCATCCGGCCGACCGTCGAGGAGTAGTCGCGGTTGCGGCGGCCCGCGGAAAGGAAGTCGAGGCTTCCGCCGTAGGGAAAGGACCAGTTGAGAGAGGTGGCATGGGGGCGGACCCGGGCATAGTCACGGTGCCAGTCCGGTTCCCGGTCGGCGGGCCGGCGGGCCTCCTCCTGGTATTCGGTGATCAGGTTGATCAGACCCGGGGTGGCCTCCAGGTCGGCGAGATCGAGGAAAGGGTGGAAGAAGCGGTGCAGGCCTGGCGCCTCCAGGTCCCAGTCGACGGCCAGGACCCGGTAACCGTTGGCCGCCAGGATCCAGGCGGTGTTGGCGAGGGCCATGGTGCGGCCCGTGCCGCCCTTGTACGAGTAGAACGTGACGACGGTTCCTTCACGGTTCTCGGTCATGTCATGACCCCTCAGGCTTCTCGGCGTCGATCGATGGGTGGTCCGTGCCATGAACGGGGCGTGCGGGGACACCGGAGCCGTAGCCGATGCCGGTGGGAAGTACGTGCGGGATGGGCTCGCTCGGCCCCTCCGGAGGGTAGGTGCGGGCGTGGGCCGTGTAGTGCTTCTCGGCGGCCTTCACGGCCCCCGGGAGTTCCTGGCTGAAAGCCTTCAGGCTCGCCGGCCCGCCTCCGGGTGAGCGGTGGCCGCTGCTCTCCTGGACGCGTGGCGCGAGGGCGTCGTCGACGGCGGCCCGCAGTTCGTCGTCGCGGGGGCCGGCTTCCGGGTCGTCCCGGTTCCAGGGGACCATCACGCTGATCCAGGGCCGGTCCTCGGCGCTGAGGCGGCGGACCAGCTCCCGGCCGTGCGGGGTGGCGAGCGCCCAGCGGTCGAGCAGCAGCAGCCCGGGTGCCTTGGGCGGGCCGGGGGCGAGCAGCCGGGCGGCGTCCGCGTCGAACTCCCCCACCCTGACCCGGTAGTCGAGGTTGCGTACGAGGTCGGCGGCGTGCTCCACGAGAGGCCGGGAGGACTCCTGGAGGTAGGGGTTCCAGTCCCTGGCGTGGGTGCCGTAGCAGTCGGGGCCGCGGTCACCGGGCAGGTCCGAGCGGGAGCAGGCGAGGACGGAGAGGTCCAGCTCGCGGGCGGGCCCCGGCGGACCGAACGCGCTCGGCACGGCGAGGTAGTCCTGGTGCGGGTCACCATCCTCTATCTCGGTCTCCTCCGCGACGGAGACAATCCGTTTGGCGAGGAGGTAGACGGCCCGTTCGTACTGCTCCCGCAGATATCTGAGCTTGATCAGTCCGTAGAAGCCCTCGTCGGCGTAGTCGCTGCCGAAGCTGGCGTGGTTGAACTGGAGCCTTTCGGCCGGCTGCGGAAGCTGTTTGAGCGGTACGGGCACCCACAGCGCGGGCACGATCTCACTGACGGACTGGCTGTTGCTGCGCGACTGGTGGTGCACGGCGCGCTTGGAGAAGGCGAACCATTCGCGGCCGCACTGCTCGCTGAGGAAATAGCGCGGCGAGTACAGCGGGACGAAGACCCGGCAGTAGGCGAGCGCTTCGGAGAGCCGCTCCTGCCAGCCTTCGCCGGGCTGCATCTCCTGGTCCATGAACCCGGCCGGAACTCCTTCGGGCAGGGAGGTCATCTGCAGTACGTGATCGCAGAGATCCCGGTAGAAACGCTCCACCCAGAGATTCGGGTCCCGGTCCTTGGGGTGGTTCTTGGGCGTATGTGCGTAGCTGAGAAAGAAGTAGGGTCTTGGCACGGACTTGCCCGACCCGTTGCTGCCAGACACGAACGACTCCCCCCGTCCATGCAGATGGGAGGTCAGTGTAGGAAAGGCCAATTCATCGACGGAATAGCGTGAACGGACTGAATGGGCGGGCCAGTTGGCCGGTTCAGCTGTATCGGGCGGCGAGTGTCTCGTGCATACGGGCCACGAACCGCGCTCCGATCAGGGTCAGTTCGGGCGCGTCGTCAAGGCGCTGTACGGCCGCGGTGGCGCGGGCACGCCAGCTGGCGAACTCGGACTCGGCGACCTGCCCGGCCCCCGACCGGAGCCGGGCGTGCCAGAAGTCGGCGACGGCGAGGGCGGCGTAGGCGGGGGCGAGGGGGCCGTAGGTGGTGGGATCGGTGGCCCTGGGGTGGTAGAGGGCGTAGCGGTCGAGCAGGGCGCCGAGGGTGAGGAGGCGGCAGGAGCGCAGGAGGAGCAGGGCGAGCAGATCGGGCGAGGCGGGCAGGGCCGTGCCGACGGCGCCGGTGACCTGGCGGGAGGTGGTGGCGACCAGCCCGCCGTCGGGTCCGTCGAGGCCGTCCGGGGCGCGCAGGGGCACCACGGACCGCACACTCTCGGCCAACAGGTCCGCGTGATCAGGCAGTTGGGTGGTGAGGAGGGTCCATGCGACGGTGAGGTCCTCGGCCCAGATCTTGGTGGCGCCCCCGGTGGTACGGGCGGTGACGGGCCAGCCGTCGTGCTCGCGCAGCGGGTCGGTGTCCTCCAGCGCCGGGGACCAGCCGGGCAGTTCGACGACGCGTACGGGGTGCCAGTACGGGGAGCAGCCGTCGACGCCTTCGCTCCAGGCGATACGGAGGGTGTGCCGCCCGGCCCGTACGGTGAAGTCGTCGTCCTCGGCGGTGACCTGGGCGTGCGGGGCGCCGTCGGCGTCATCGGGGAGGATCACGACGCCGAGGCCGGGCAGGCGCAGGCGCCGGCCGCGCAGGGGGACGGTGACGGTGTCGCCGCGCCGGGCCCGTAGGGCGGCGGCCGCGGCGAGTTCGGCCAGGCCGCCGGTGGGGCCGGTGCCGTGCTGGAGGGTCCGGGTGGCCCAGGGGCGGGTCCAGGGGTGGGCGAGGACGGAGTCGAGCGCGTCGGGTGCGTCGGTGTCGAGGGCGGTGAGCAGCTCCCAGGCAGCCTTGGAGGTGCGGTCGTCGGAGGTGGCGGTGGCGCGTACGGCGGCGAGGAGGTCCCAGTTGGCGACGGTCTGGGCGTCGCGGAGGGCGGCGACCGTGGCGGCGTCGCCGTGGCCGGCGGCGAGTGCGTCGAAGCCGTCGAGGTCGTCGGCGGTGGCCGGCCAGGCGCGGGGGGCGGGGGCGGCGGCTTCCTCGCGGTCCCTGACGGCGGTGATCAGGGCGAGCAGGTCGGGGCAGTAGACGGAGGGGTGGTCGAAGCTGCCACCGCGGGGGCCGGTGCGGTAGCGGTGGGCGTACAGGCCGCCGCCGCAGGAGGTGACGACGGGGCAGTCGCGGCACTGGGCGGAGAGTTCGTCGGCGCTCTGCCTGCGGGCGGCCATGCCGGGGTGGGCGAGGACGTCGTCGAGGGTGTGACTGAAGACGTCCATGCCGGTGGCGGGTGCGCCGTCGTAGGCGGTCTTGAGGCTGTCGGCCTGTTCGAAGGCGCCGTCGGTCTCGATCACGACGAGGTCGGCGGGGGTGAGGCCGAGCGATTCGATGAGGCTGCTCTCGCCGCGCAGGGTCCGCCGGATCGATTCGAACATGCGGACAGGGACGGGGCGGCCGGCGGCGTCCCAGCGGTCGTGGACGGCCATGAGCCAGTCCGCGTACGGGGCCGGGGCGGCGCCGGGCCGGGGCGGGGGCTCGTCCCAGGTGGCGTGCGGGAGCAGGAAGTCGATGCGGGGCGGGTCGAGGGCGACGAGGGCGTCGTACACGGCGACGGGGTCGTTCTCGATGTCGATGGTGCACAGCAGCCCGGCGAACAGATGCCGGTATGCGGGCCGGTTGAGGAGTTCGACGGCCTTGAGGACCTGGGCGTGGCTGCTGCGGCCGTCGCGGAAGCGGCGGTGGCGGTCGTTCGCCTCGCGGTCGCCGTCGAGGGAGACCCCGACCTTGATGCCGTAGGTGTCGAAGAGGTCGAGGAAGCGTTCGTTCAGCAGCACCCCGTTGGTGTGGATGCGCAGATCGAGGGTGGTGACGCCGTCGGTGGCGCGGTGGAACTCCTCGGCGGCCATGCGGAGTCCGGCGGGTCCCGCGAGGAGGGGTTCGCCGCCGTGCAGCACGACGTGGACGGTGGTCAGGCCGTGGGCGCGGGCGTGTTCGGCGATACGGTCGGCGCTACGGGCCAGGATCGCCCGGCTGATGGTCTTGGGCCGCCCCCGCCAGCTCGTGTCCGCGTGTTCGTAGACGTAGCAGTGGTCGCAGGCGAGATCGCAGCGACTGTGCACCTTGACGACGAACTGGGAGAGAGAGGGCGGGGGGCGGTCCATGGGGTGACGGTGTCCCGGTGACTCAGAGCGATGACTGGAACGCTGCGTCCACCTGGGGGGCCGGGGCGCCGGTGGCCGGCACAAGATGGCTCAGGGAAGCGGCGGACCGGTCCCCTCCACCCCGGACCGCGGTCCGGTTCGTCAGCTGCGTCCGGGGAGCGGACGCACGGCGGGAGACGGTCCCTGGCCTGCTGGCCGCGGAGACGAGAGTGGTAGCCATGGAGTGCCTTTCGAGTATGAGTGATATGTGACAGGCACGGGCCTGCCATCACTGTGCTCCCCGCCCATCCCCATAGTGCAGCACTTCGGGCGAATTGGGCGGTTTGCGCACGCGCGGCCGACTCGCGCCCGAGGTAGGGAGCACCCTCGAGGCGGGTTCGCCGCACGCCGTAACTTCCCCCGGTGCCTCCAACGCCGGTGGGGGAAGGTGGTACCGGCCGGCGCCGGCGTGCCACTCGTTCGGGCGTAGAACCCACCATCGTTCAGGCTACTACGCCCGGGCGCGGTCGAACGTCGTCCTCCTGAACGTCGGCCGAACCTCAGGATCCTACGGCCAATGTTCTTGGGGGGACGGTGAGTTGCTCAAGTGGTCTCGCGACCCCGGCGGCGGTGGGCGGCGACCCGGGCGCGGGTGGCGCAGGTGGTGGAGCAGTAGCGGCGGGGGCTGCCGGGGCCGGTGCCGAGGAAGAGGGTGGCGCAGCCTGGGGCGGCGCACGCGCCCCAGGTGGCGCGACCGTACTCGGTGAGGATCCGGGCCAGGGCGAGGGCGCTGGAGGCGAGGAACCATGAGCCCCAGCCCGCGTCGTCGCCGCGGTCCGTGTGCAGATGCCAGGGGTGGCCGTCGTGGCGGGAGAGGCGGGGCGGGGCGGCGTGCGCGGCGAGCAGGGCGTTGAGGGCTTCGGCGGCGCGGTCGGTGTCGCTCTCCGTGAGGACGTCGGCGATCTCGCGGACGGCGGCGCGCAGTTCCTGGGCGTCGAGTTCGGAGAAGCTCCGCTCGGTGAGGTCGTCGGGTCGTTCGCCGTGCGCGGCGAGGAGGGCGGCGAGGGCCGCGCGGGGCAGGTCGGGTGTCGCGCGGACCGCGTTGGCCAGGTCGATGAGCCGAAGTTCGGGGGTGAAGCCGTGCCCGGTCCCGGTGTCGCCGCCCATCGGCCTGCCCTTCGGTTCTGCGGTGCGCTTACGTGGATGCCCACTGTAACGTCTTTGAAAATCAAGGCGTTACGGGAGGGGTGGAAGGATGCCGGGTTCCCTGCGGCTGTACCTGGCGGTGGCGTTCCTCGCACGGTGCGCGGACGAGGGCATGGCGGTGGCGATGGCGCTGCTGACCCTGGAACGTACGGGCAGCGCCGCCGAGGGGGCGTTCGTCCTGACCGCGTGGATGGCTCCGCATGTGCTCGCCGCACCCCTGGCGGGCGCCCTCGCCGGACGTGTGCGGCGGCCCGCGCTCTTCCACGTACCGGCGCTGGCCGGATTCGCCGTGGCCGTCGTGGCGCTGGCGGCCCTGGCAGGACGGGCGCCCCTGCCGGTCGTCCTCGCCGTCGCGGTCGTCGGGGGCTGCTGCGGGCCGGTGGTCTCGGGGGGACTTTCCGGCCTGCTGGCCGCGCTGGTACCCGACGGCTCGTCACGTGACAGGGCGTACGCGCTTGATGCCACCGTCTACAACGCCGCGTCGGTCGCCGGGCCCGCGTTCGCCGGTCTGACGGCGGGGGCGGTCACACCGGCGGCATCGGCCGCGCTGCTGGGCGCCGGGGCCGCGGGGTCGGCGGTACTGGCGGCCGTGATGCTCCGGGGACAGGGTCACCCCGCGGCGACCGGCGCGCCCACGCTCGGCGCCGATCTCGCGGCCGGGCTCGCCGCCGTGTGGCGGGTCCGGGAGCTGCGGGCGATCACCGCCGCGACCACGCTCGCCTTCTTCGGTCTGGGCGGGCTCACCACCGTGGCGGTGCTGCTGAGCGCCGAGCGGGGGCGGCCGGGCGACGGCGGGTTCCTAATGACCGCGTTCGCCGTCGGGGCGCTGGTCGGTTCGGCCGCCGTCGCCCGCTGGTGGCCGGGCGCCCCGGCCCCGCGGCTGGCCGGTATCGGCCTGCTGGGCACCGGGTGCGCGCTGGGCGCGGCAGCGCTCGTGCCCGTACCGGCCCTGACCTGGGCGCTGTTCGCACTGGCGGGGCTGTGCGACGGGCCGCTGCTCGGCGCGACCCTGCGTATCCGGGCGGATCACGCGCCGGCGCGGCTACGGCCCCAGGTGTTCACGATAGGGGCCGGACTGAAGATCTCGGCCGCGGCGTGCGGGGCGGCGGCGGTGGGGCTGGCGGCCACGGCACCGCCGGCGCCACTGCTGTTCGCCGCCGCGGCGGTGCAGCTCGCCGCGGCGGTGCTGCACTTCCTGCTGCGGACGCCGCGCGGGCTCAGAGGCGTTCGAGCGGGTTGGCGGCGATACGCTCCGCGACTCCGCCGCGCACCAGCCCGGCGGCCGCGCAGTCGGGCTTGCGGGTGCCCTGGTCCCGAACGAGGTCGAGGAAGACGGCGCCGAAGCCGGCCCGGGGCAGGGCGCGCATCAGCTCGGCGGTGAACTCCGGGGCGAAGGCGTCGAGTCCGCCGCCCGAGACGTCGGCGGTGGTGCCGATCTGGAGGAGGTGGCTCTCCACGTCCTGCTCGGCCGGCACGTCGTCGCGCATGTGCAGCACGATCACCTCGGCCGCCCGGTCGCGCCGCTCCATCGGCCAGCCGAGCCCGGCGGTGAGCAGGCGCGCGGCGTGCCCGCCCGCCTCCTCGAAGGGCAGGGTGTGACTGTCGAACGGCGCGGTGAGCCCCAGGTCGTGCAGGAGCGCGGAGACGTAGAGCAGTTCCTCGTCGAAGTCGAGGCCGCGGTCCTGGGCGTAGGCGGCGCCGAAGAGGTAGGAGCGCAGGGAGTGGTGGAACAGCGCCTTGTCGGTGTACTCGGCGCACACCAGACGCGCCGCCTCGACGGCGGCACCCCCGGGCAGTCGTATGCCGGCGATGTCGGCGGCGCTGTGGGCGGCGGTCGTGTTCATGGTCCCTCCCCGGGGCCGCCGGATGTGGTCCTCGGAGTACGGGAGGCGGCCTCATGATCACCCTAGACGAGCGCGGGCGACGGCGGCGGCCCAGGCGTCTGCCGTGTGGCCGGCGCGCTGGCGGCGGAATGTCCTAGGCCGGTCGGCTCACTCCTGCCTGCGCATGACTCCGCTCTCTTCCTACGGTGACTGAATGTTCGTCATGTCTGCCGTCCGTCATACCGCCGGGGCCGCGGTGGCGCTGCTGCTTCTCCTCTCGCCTTCCCCCGCCGCCGCCGCCACCGTCGACGAGCCGACTCCGCCGAGCAGGGCGCGTTACGATCCGGCGCGGCTGTATGGCTCCGGGACGCAGGTGAACGCGCTGCCCGACGGGCCGGGTGAGCCGCCGGAGGTGTCGGCGCGGTCCTGGCTGGTGGCGGACGCGGGTAGCGGTGATGTGCTGGCCGCGCACGACGCGCACCGGCGGCTGCCGCCCGCGAGCACGCTGAAGGCGCTGTTCGCGGTGACGGCGCTGCCCGGGCTCGCCCCGTCGAAGCAGCACCGCGTCAGCGAGAAGGAGCTGGAGGACATCGGGCCCGGCTCCAGCCTGGTGGGCGTGCGGGCCGGGTACACATACCGCGTGTCGGACCTGTGGAACGGGGTCTTCCTCAGCTCCGGCAACGACGCCGTGCGTGTCCTGGCCGCGATGAGCGGTGGCTGGGAGGCGACGGTCCGGCGCATGCAGGAGAAGGCGAAGGCGCTGGGCGCCCATGACACCCGGGTGGTCTCGCCGGACGGGTACGACGCTCCGGGGCAGGTGTCCTCGGCGTACGACCTGGCGCTGTTCGGGCGGGAGGGCCTGCGCAACCCCGACTTCGTACGGTACGCGGGGACGGCGTACGCGAGGTTCCCGTCGGGCGGCTGGTCGTACGGCATCAAGAACACCAACCGGCTGCTGACCGGCGCCGACGGGGTCGACCGCTATCCGGGTCTGATCGGAGTCAAGAACGGCTACACCAGCGGGGCGGGCAGCACCCTGATCGCGGCGGCGCGGCGCAAGGGGCGCACGCTGGTGGTGACGGTGATGAATCCGCGCTGGGGCGGCTACCGCACGGTGTACGAGGAGGCCCGGGAGCTGCTCGACTGGGGTTTCGAGGCGGCGGGCCGGATCCGGCCGGTCGGCACCCTCGCCCCGGCCCCGCCACGGCCGGCGAAGGCCACCGAAGCCGCCAAGGCCGCCAAGGCGGTGAACGCGTCGGCCGCGCCCACGCCGCCCGTCACGGCCACGGCCGGGCGGGCCGAAGCGCTCGCGCCCTCGCCCACCACGCTGTCAGGGACGCAGGTCGTCGCCGGGCCGGATTCCTCGCCGGACGCGGGGCCTTCCGTGTCGCTCGTGTCGGCCGCGTGCGCGGGCGGCGCCCTGCTGTGGCTGGCCCGGCGGCGCGGTACGCGGGGCGGGTGGGGCGGCTGAGTCCGGCGCGCGGTCCGGTGGGCAGGGGTGTGCCCCGAGGCCGGGCCCCGGGGCACAGGGAATCAGGCACTGGTCAGGAGCCCAGCGAACGCTTGAGCTCTTCCTTGTTCATGGAGGAGCGGCCGTGGATGTTGCGGCGCTGGGCCTCGGCGTACAGCTGGTCGTACGTAGGGCCCTGACTGCCCTTGTGGGAGCGCTGTCCGCCGCGCTTGGAGGAGGACATGTCCTGCGTCGAGCTCTTGCTCGCCGTCTTGGACTCACCCGAGCGGGCTCGTTCCTTGTTCACCGTCCGCGCGGCGATCTCCTCGGCCCGCTTCTTGCTCTCCCCCCTGTCCAGGGCGCTTTCCTTGATGTGCTCGTACTGCCGTTCCCTCTTGGGGCTCGAACCGCGAGGCATGATCCCTCCTGGTGGTGCTTGGGTCTCCCCCCTTGTCCGGTCCCCCCAGCGTGCGGGTACCCGGCTCGCTCCCAGGTATGTGGAGGGAGCCGCGAGTAGAATCCAGAACGTGATCGCGTCTGCGTCGGGGCCCGCCGGGGCCGACGCCACGCGGACGGACCCGACGGTCGCGGGCCTGACCGCCGAGATCGGCCGTCTGCGCGGAGAGCTCACCCGGCGGCATCTGCTGGACCTGGCCACCGGGATCCTGGCGGCCCAGTTGGGCGCGTCTCCGGCGGAGGCCGGTCAGCATCTGGAGAGCCTGGTACGGGTGACCGGCCTGAGCCCCGAGGATCTCGCCGCGGACATCGTGAACGGTGTCGCCGGCACCCCCGACGCCGCTCCACCGGTCGACGGAGGCTCCCAGGGCCCGGTGGACGCGCGGCGGGCGCGGCGGGTGGCGACGGCCGCCGAGGCGCAGTCCACCGTCGACGAGGCGGCGGTGACGCTGCTGGAGGGCGGCCTGACGCCGCTGGGCGTACAGGGCCTGTGGCTGTGGCAACTCGCCGACAACGGATGCCTGCGGCTGGCCGGACGGGCCGGGGTGAGCGCCGCCGAGGCCGCGGTGTGGCAGTGGATTCCGCCGGTGGGCCCGACGCTTCTGCACGCGGTGGTGGCGGACGCCATGCCGCGCTGGCTGCCGTCGGGGCCGGGTCCGGATCAGGTGCTGCCGGGGCCAGGACCGCGCGCCGCGCGGGCCCTGCTGCCGCTGCGGGTCAAGGGCGCGCCGGTGGGCGTGGCGCTCGCCGTGTGGCCGGGGCCGGCCGAGCTGGACGAGGCGGTACGGCGGTCGCTGTCCGGTCTGGTCGAGGTGGCGGGCACGGTCCTGGACGCGGACGCCTCCGAGCCGCCCGCCGCCCCGGCGCTGGTGGACGTGCTGGACGCGCTGGCGCAGCCGGCGATGGTGCTGCGCGGGGACCCGGCGGCCACGGCCCTGACGGTGGAGCACGTGAACGAGGCGGCGCTCGGCGCGCTGGGCACGTCCCCGCCGGCCGGTCAGCCCCTCACGCTCGCGCTGCCCTTCGCCCACGCCGAACTGGCGCGGCTGGCGCGCCGGGCCCACGCGGCGCACCGGGTGCAGGACGCGGCCCGGCTGCCGAGGGTGCGGGAGGCCGGGGCGCCCGCGCCGCTGCTGGACGTACGGATCCTGCCGGCCGGGCCCGAGCGCACGGTGGTGCTGTGGCACGTCAGCAGCGACCGCGGTCTTTCCGCCGCGCGGGCCATGGGCCATCTGCAGGGTGTGGCCACCTTCCAGGACAACCTCTCCGGCGGCGGGACGGTGTGGTCGGCGTCGGCGTACCGCATCTTCGGCATCGATCCGCAGTCGCCGCCACTGCCGCTGCTCGCGCTGCGGCCCTGGGTCCATCCGGACGACGGCCAGGCGCTGACGGAGCTGCTGGAGTCGCTCACCGAGCGGCAGACGGGTGGCGTTTCGGTACTGAGGATCGTGCGCGACGACGGCACGACGCGGCATGTCCGGGTCGCCGCCGAGCCGCTGGTCGACAGGGGCGTGGTCACGGGCGTGACGGGCGTCTTCCAGGACGTGTCGGAGAACCGCCGTACGGAGGCGGCGCTGACGGCGACGTTCGACCAGCTCACGGCGGTGCAGAAGCAGGCGGCGGTCCGCCACCAGCTGGCCCTGCGGCTCCAGCAGGCGATCGTGCCGGAGACACCGGACCTGCGCAGGCTCCCCGGGCTGCTGGCGGCCGCCCGTTACCGGCCGGCGGTGCAGGAGTACCGGGTGGGCGGCGACTGGTACGACGTCCTGCCCGTCCCGGGCGACCGGGTCCTGATGGCGGTGGGTGACATCGCGGGACACGGCATCGAGTCGGCGACCGGCATGGTCGCGCTGCGCAACGCGCTGCGCGGCCTCGCCGTCACGGGGAGCGCCCCGGGGCGGCTCATGGAGTGGCTCAACGAGGTGACTCTGCACACCAGCGGCCATCCGACGGCGACGGCGGTGTGCGCGCTGTACGACCCGCGCGACCGGAGTCTGACCTGGTCCAGCGCGGGCCATCTCCCGCTGTTGCTGCTACGGGAGGGCCGGGCGCGGCTGCTGGAGACGCCGGGGGACGTTCTCCTGGGTGCCGTGCCGTCGGTGACGTACCGGGAGGTACGCACGCCGCTGCGGCCGGGCGACACGCTGCTGCTGTACACGGACGGGCTGATCGAGCGCCGGCAGGACGGGTTGGACGAGGGGCTGTCCCATCTGGTGGAGGTGGCCGAGAAGTTGAGCGGGTGCGCGATGCGCGAGCAGGTGGAGGGGCTGCTCACGGGGGCGGCCGGGGACACCGACGACGACACGAGCGTGGTCGCGATCCGCGTCCAGGACTGAGCCGTCCCGGCGGGAGGGCAGGCGCCGTTCAGTGGGGGCGGGGCGGGGCGCGGTGGGTGAGCCAGTGGTGGATCAGGCCCAGGAGGTGGTCGGCGTCGACGGGTTTGGCGACGTAGTCGCTGGCTCCGGCGGCGAGTGCCTTGGCGCGGTCGCCGGGCATCGCCTTCGCCGTGACGGTGATGATGGGGAGGTCGGCGAAGCGGGGCATGGCGCGGATCTCGGCGGTGGTGGCGTAGCCGTCCATGCCGGCCATCATCACGTCCATGACGACGAGGTCGACCTCGTCGTGGCGGGCGAGCAGGTCGATGCCGGCGCGGCCGCTGTCGGCGCGCAGGACGCGTAGGCCTTCCCGCTCCAGGACCTGGGTGAGGGCGAAGACGTTGCGGGGGTCGTCGTCGACGACGAGGACGGTCCGGCCCTCCGCCGTGGGGGCGCGGGCGCCGGGCGCGGCCGGGGCGAGCAGGTCGGCGGGGGCGGCGGGCGTGGACTCCTCGGCGCGTTCCCGCATCGGCAGGTAGAGGGTGAAGCGGCTGCCGTGTCCGACGGTGGACTCGGCGGTGATGACTCCGCCGAGGAGCCGGGCCACCTCGCGGCTGATGGAGAGGCCGAGACCGGTGCCGCCGTACTGCCTCGCGGTGGTGCCGTCGCCCTGCTGGAAGGCGCCGAAGACGCTCTCCAGCCGGTCCGGCGGGATGCCGACGCCGGTGTCGGTGACGTGGAAGGCGAGCACCGGCCCGGCATCGCGCAGGGCGGCGGGCAGTTCGTCGTCGGTGGCGCGGTGGACGGCGAGCTCGACCTGCCCCTGCTCGGTGAACTTGAGCGCGTTGGAGAGGAGGTTGCGCAGGACCTGGCGGAGCCGGGACTCGTCGGTGGTGAGTTCGCCGGGCAGGTCGGGCGCGGCCACCACCCGGAACTCCAGGTCGCGTTCGCCGGCGACGGGCCGGAACGTCGCCTCCAGGTAGTCCAGAAGCTGGTACAGCGGGAACGGTTCGGGCCGGATGTCCATCTTTCCGGCCTCGACCTTCGACAGGTCCAGGATGTCGTTGATCAGCTGGAGGAGGTCGGAGCCGGCGGAGTGGATGACCTCGGCGTAGTCGACCTGTTTGTCGGTCAGGTTGCCGTCCGGGTTCTGGGCGAGGAGCCGGGCGAGGATCAGCAGGCTGTTGAGCGGGGTGCGCAGTTCGTGGCTCATGTTGGCCAGGAACTCCGACTTGTACATGGAGGTGCGGGAGAGCTGCTGGGCGCGGGCCTCCAGCTCCTGGCGGGCCTGTTCGATCTCCAGGTTCTTGGACTCGATGTCGCGGTTGCGCTCGGCGAGCAGGGCCGCCTTCTCCTTCAGTTCGGCGTTGGAGCGGCGCAGTTCCTGCTGCTGCTCCTGCAGCTCCTGGGAGCGGGTGCGCAGTTCGGCGGTGAGGCGCTGGGAGCGGCCGAGGAGTTCGTCGGTGCGGACGTTGGCGATCAGGGAGCTGACGTTGACGCCGACGGTCTCGATGAAGCGGTCGAGGAAGTCGCGGTGGATGTCGGAGAAGGGGTGCAGGGCGGCGAGTTCCACGGCGCCGAGGACCTGGTCCTCGACGACGACGGGCAGCACGATCAGCTGGACCGGTTCGGCGGAGCCGGTGGCGGAGGCGATGGTGGCGTAGCCGGCCGGGACGTGGTCGACGACGATGGTGCGCCGGCTCCGCGCGGCCTGGCCGACCAGGGACTGGCCGAGGCGGAAGCGGCGGGGCGGGGTGCCCGGGTCGTCGGGTGAGCCGTAGGCGGCGGTCATGACGAGGACGGTGCCGTCGTCGTCCTCCTGGGCGAGGAAGAACGCGCCGTACTGGGCCGAGACCAGCGGCGGGACCTCGGTCATGATCAGCTCGGCGAGGGCGGGGAGGTTGCCGGTGCCCTGCATGAGGCCGGACACGCGCGCGAGGTTGGTCTTGAGCCAGTCCTGGGCCTCGTTGGCGCGGATGGTGGCCCGCAGGGACTCCACCATCGCGTTGATGTTGTCCTTGAGGTCGCCGACCTCGCCGGGCGCGTCGACGGTGATGGAGCGGGTGAGGTCGCCCTCGGCGACGGCGCTGGTCACCTCGGCGATCGCCCGGACCTGTCGGGTCAGGTTCCCGGCCAGTTCGTTGACGTTCTCGGTGAGCCGTTTCCACGTACCGGAGACGCCTTCGACCTCGGCCTGTCCCCCGAGCCGTCCTTCGCTGCCGACCTCGCGGGCGACTCTGGTGACCTCGGCGGCGAAGGACGACAACTGGTCGACCATGGTGTTGATCGTGGTCTTGAGTTCCAGGATCTCCCCGCGCGCGTCCACGTCGATCTTGCGGGTGAGGTCGCCGCGCGCGACGGAGGTGGTGACCTGGGCGATGTTGCGGACCTGGTTGGTGAGGTTGGTCGCCATGGAGTTGACGTTGTCGGTGAGGTCCTTCCAGGTGCCGGAGACGCCGCGTACGGTCGCCTGGCCGCCGAGCTTTCCCTCCGTGCCGACCTCGCGGGCGACGCGGGTGACCTCCTCGGCGAAGGAGGAGAGCCGGTCGACCATGGTGTTGATGGTCTCCTTGAGCTCCTGGATCTCGCCGCGCGCGTCGACCCTGATCTTCTGGGTGAGGTCGCCGCGGGCCACGGCGGTGGCGACCTGGGCGATGGAGCGGACCTGGGAAGTCAGGTTGTCGGCCATGGTGTTGACGCCGGAGGTCAGCTCCAGCCATACGCCCCGGACGCGCGGTTCCCTGGCGTGGCCGCCGAGCAGGCCCTGGCCGCCCACCTCGCGGGCGACCCGGGTCACCTCGGAGGTGACCAGGGACAGCTGGTCGACCATGCCGTTGTAGATGGTCGCGATCTCGCCGAGCAGCCCGCCGGCGTCGTCGGGAAGCCGGGCCGAGAGGTCTCCGTCACGTACCGCGGTCAGACCTGCCAGCAGCTTGCGCAGTCCTTCCTCGCCCAGTTCGGCGGAGGGGCCGCGGGCCGGCTGCCCGGGGTCGGGCGGGCGGGGATGCACGTCCATACGTCGCCTCGCGCTGTTATGACGCACGGTGTCGGTGCCGTCGCGGCGCGCCCCGAGGACGTGCTCGTACGGCTTCTCCACTCTGGCACGGCGGCTGCCGGTCGACATCCGGAGCCCCGGCGGGGTGCGCGAGCGCCCGCTCAGCGGGGCGCGGGCATCTCGAACCAGACGGCCTTTCCGGTGGCGCGGGGAGCCCATCCCCACCGGGTGGAGAGCCGTTGCAGCAGGTACAGGCCGTGCCCGGACGGAGCGGCGGCCCGGTGCCGGTGGGGCTGGGGCCGTACGGCGCTGGTGTCGCTGACCTGGATCCACAGCCGGCCGTCGGCGCGGTCGATCCGCAGCTCGTACGGGGAGCCACCGTGCGTACACGCGTTGGTGACGACCTCGGAGACCAGCAGCAGGACGTCCTCGGCGAGCGCCCGGTCCTCGGGCTCGGGCAGGACGCACCACTCCTCGATGACCTGGCGGGTCAGGTCCCGGCACGTCCCCACCACGCCGCGCCCGCCGTCCACCGGAAAGCGCCGGCTGTCGGTTCGGAAGCCCACCAGTTGTCCGCGATTCATACGGTGCCGCTTCCCAGGAACCGAGTTTCGAAGCACAAGAAAAAGCGTCAAAGCTCATCAAAAGGGAATCCTTGTGTCAGGACGCTCGGACGACGGACCCGCCCGCCGCGAGGCGGCGCAGGGCCCCCGACCCGTCGAAGGAGCATGATGTCCACACCCCGCCGCAACGCCGTCCCCGCACGCTCCCCCGCCGCGACCGACGCGCAGAAGGTGCGGCGCACCGCCCTGGACGGCCTGCCGGAGATCTCCCGACCCCGTGAGGTCGGTACGGACGACGCGCAGACGCTCTCCCTGGCGCTGTTCCGGCGGCTCGCCGAGCTGGAGGAGGGCGGCGCCGAGCACGCGTACGTGCGCAACACCCTGGTCGAGCTCAATCTCAGCCTGGTGAAGTTCGCCGCACGGCGGTTCAAGAGCCGGACCGAACCGATGGAGGACATCGTCCAGGTCGGCACGATCGGCCTGATCAAGGCGATCAACCGGTTCGACGTGGAGCGCGAGGTGGAGTTCGCGTCGTTCGCGCTGCCGACGATCGTCGGCGAGATGAAGAGGTTCTTCCGCGACACCAGCTGGGCCGTGCAAGTGCCGCGGCGCCTCCAGGAGCTGCGGATATCGCTGGCCAAGGCGCTGGACGTGCTGGAGCAGGAGCTGGGCCGACGCCCCACCACGGCCGAGCTCGCCGCGTATCTCCACGTCAGTGAGGAGGAGGTCGCGGAGGGTGAGCAGGCGGCCAACGGCTATGCGGCGCGGTCCCTGGACTCCCCGCTCGACGAGGACGAGCCCGCCACCAACACGGTCGTACGCCGCCTCGGCATGGAGGAGCGCGCCTTCGATCTGGTGGAGTCGCTGGAGTCCCTCAAGCCCCTCATCGCCCGGCTGGACGAGCGGGAGCGGACGATTCTGCGGCTGCGGTTCGGCGAGGAGCTGACCCAGTCGGAGATCGGGGCCCGGCTCGGCCTGTCCCAGATGCACATCTCCCGGCTGCTGGCCGGAATCCTGGAGCGGCTGCGGACCGGCCTGCTGGAGGATCCGCCGGACGACGGGGCTACCGGCCCGCCGGACGGTGCCCCGGCGCGCGCGAAGGCAGCGTGATCTCCAGCCAGACGACCTTGCCGCCGCCCTGCACCACCGACCCCCAGTCCTCGGCGAGCCGCTGGAGCACCATCAGACCGTGACCGCCCGGCAGGGAGGCGTCCCGTGGGGCGCGCGGCAGGGGCGGGGCGGGGTTGGCGTCCGCGACCTCCACCCGCAGCCGCCCGTCCCGGTGGCGCAGGACCATCTCCCTGGGCCCGCCCGCGTGCAGACAGGCGTTGGTCACCACCTCCGAGACCAGCAGCAGCACGTCCTCGACGCACTCCCGGTCCTCCTCGTCCACGGGCGGGGTCCACCCCCAGTCCGCGAGCGCCCGTGTGGTGAAGTCACGGCAGCGGGTCACCACTCCCTTGGTGCCGTACAGCGCCAGGCGGCGCGTCTGGCCCGCCTCGGGCTGCCTCTCCGTCATCGCCACCACGGCCTCTCTCACCGCTCATGGGGCGGCTGAGCCAACGCCTCGTCCAGGTCGGAGTGCACCCGGAAGACCGCGTGCGCGCCGGTGATCTCGAACATCCGCACCACCGGGGGCCGGAGCCCCGCCAGTTCCAGCGAGCCGCCCGCGTCCAGGGCGGCCAGCCGGGCCCGGAGCAGGACGTTCAGCCCGGTGGAGTCGCAGAACCGCAAAGAAGAGCAGTCCACGACGAGCCGGCCCGAGCCCGCGGAGATCTCCTCGTCCAGGGCGGCCCGCAGCGGCCCGGCGGTGTCGTGGTCCAGCTCGCCGTCCAGGGCGAGGACGACGGCGCCCGGGGCCTGGCGCACCGCGACGCGGAAGCGTCCCGGCCCTGCCGTGTCTCCGTCCCCCGGGTTCCCGGGCGTGCCCGGTGCGGCATCTGGTGCGCTCTCCGGTGCCATCGGTCCACCGCCTTCTTCGGATGGTCCTCGCGTAAGGATCCTGCCCCGGATCGGGCCCCCCTGCCCATCCGGTCTGCCCGACCGGTCTTCCCCTCCGGCCGCGGGGCGGTCACCGTCCTTTGCGGCCGGTGAGCGGGGTCGGGGGCGTCGGCGGCGGGCCGCCGGTCGTGGCCTGGGGCGCGTTCGGGGCGAGGCGGCCGACGGGGCGGCCCTTGCCGAGGTAGCGCTCGGCGGCGTACACCGCCTCGCGCGCGGTGCGCTCCCCCATGAGGACACACAGGGTGTAGGCCGTGTCCTCGAAGCGCCTGCGTACGGCGAGGTCGTGCGGTTTCGACAGCACCACACGTTCCTGCACCCGGTAGTGGTGCAGGAGCCGCTCGATGGTGGTCTTGTCGGGCAGCAGCATCAATGACCTCCTGACACGGGCCCGGAGCTTCCATCCTGCACGCGGGCACTCGCCTACGCGACCGGCGCGGTGACACGCGGTGACGGGCCGGACCGGGAGGGGGAGGCGGCTGGGCAGGGGCCGGGGCTACGCCGGGCGGGTGAGGGGCGGGAGCACGCCGGGAGCGGGGTGCACCGGTGGCCCCCCACGCGCGAGGCGTGGGAGGCCACCGACTGTGCCTGGTACGGCCGTCGCCGCGAGCGCGACGGCCGTGGCGCTACATCGACCTGGTCCCGCCGATGTCGCCCTGCTCGCTCTGCTCCTGCAGCTTGCGGGCCTTCTCCTGCAGCCTCTCCCGCTCACGCGGGTCGGTCGCACGCTCGGCCTGCTCGGTCAGCTGCTGGGCCTTCTGGCGCATCTGCTGGGCACGGTTCCGGGACTCGTCTGCAACGCTCATGGTCACTCCTTGTGACTAGGGGGAGCTGGTGCCCCTTCAGGCAACCAGCGCCCCGCCCCTCGCGCATCTTGAAGAGTCACGCTCCGCTACCGGCCCGCCAAAGAGGCCGATTCTTACAGGACCGGCAGGCCCGTGCGGCATGCCCCGAAGCTCACAGGGCCACGATCGTCGTCTCGGTCGCCTTGACACTGGTCCATACCTCGGTGCCGTCGGCGAGGCCGAGCTCGGCGGCGGCCTGCGGGGTGATCTCGGCGACCAGGTCGGGCGCCCGCTCCGAGGTGATCAGGACGCGCAGCCGGCTGCCGCTGGCCGTGATCTCCCGTACGGTGCCGGGCCAGACGTTGCGAGGGCTGCCGCCGGGCCGGTCGCGGTGGACCGAGACGGCCTCGGGGGCGATGATCGCGAGCGCGTCGGTACCGGCGGGCAGCGGGTCGGCGACGACCAGCACTCCCCCGCCCGGGAGGCTGAGGCCGTCCGCGGTGGCGGTGCCGGGCCAGGCGTTGCGGCCGAGCATCCGGGCCACCCACGGCGAACGGGGGTGGCGGGTCACCTCGGCGGGCGGCGCGTCCTGCAGGGCGCGGCCGTCGTCGAGGACGAGGACGCGGTCGGCGAGAGAGACCGCCTCGACCGGGTCGTGGGTGACGATCAGGCACACCCCGCCGAAACCGTCGAGGTGGGTGCGCAGGGTGTGGCGGACATGGGCGCGGGTGGTCTGGTCGAGGGCGGCAAGGGGTTCGTCGAGCAGCAGCAGCCGGGGCCGGGCGGCGAGCGCGCGGGCGAGGGCGACGCGCTGGGCCTGGCCGCCGGAGAGCTGGCCGGGGCGGCGGTCGGCGAGATGGCCGACGCCGAGCCTCTCCAGCCACTGCCGCGCGGTCCGCCGGGCCTCGGCGCGGGACACGCCGTGGGCGCGCAGCCCGTACGCGGTGTTGGCGAGGGCGCTCATGTGAGGGAACAGGGCGCCGTCCTGTGGGACCCAGGCGACCTGGCGGCGGTGCGGGGGCAGGTCGGTGACGTCGGTGCCGCCGAGCCGCAGCGCGGCGTGGGCGCGCGGGGTGAGGCCGAGCAGGGCGCGCAGCAGGGTGGTCTTTCCGGCGCCGTTGGGGCCGACGACGGCGATGGTGGTGCCTGGTTCGGCGTCCAGTGTGAGCTGGTTGAAGCCGGTGACCTCGGCGTGCAGGGGCCAGGACTGGCGCGGCGCCGGTACGGCGACGGGGGCGGCGGTTCCGGCCGGGGCGGGGGTTTCGGCGGGGGCCGGTTCGCCGTCGGGCGGCGTGGGCCTGGCGGCGTACGTACGGCCGGCGGGCGTGCCGGTCCAGCGGCCGCGCAGGGCGATGAGGACCAGCATCGCGATGGCGAGCAGCAGCAGGGAGACGGAGGTCGCGGCCTCCGGCTCCTCCTGGAGCAGCAGATACACCTGGAGCGGCAGGGTCTGGGTGGTGCCGGGGAGGTTGCCGGCGAAGGTGATGGTGGCGCCGAACTCGCCGAGCGCCCGGGCCCAGGTGAGGGCGGCTCCGGCGACCAGACCGGGGGCGACCATGGGCAGGGTGACGGTGAAGAAGACCCGTACCGGCGAGGCGCCGAGCGACGCGGCGGTCTCCTCGTAGCCCGGGCGCAGTCCGCCGAGCGCCCCTTCGAGGCTGATGACGAGGAACGGCATGGCGACGAAGGTCGCGGCGACGACGGCGCCGGAGGCGTGGAACGGCAGGGTCAGGCCGAAGGTGTCCTCAAGCCAGGGGCCGAGCAGTCCGCGCCGGCCGAAGGCGAGCAGCAGGGCGACGCCGCCGACGGTGGGCGGCAGGACCATGGGCAGCAGGACCAGGGAGCGAACGAACGCCTTGCCGGGGAAGTCGACCCGGGCCAGGAGCCAGGCCAGCGGCACGCCGAGCAGCAGGGAGAGCCCGAGGGCCCACACGGAGACGACCAGCGACAGCTTGAGGGCCTCGGTGGTGCCGGGGCTGCCGAGGTGGTCGGCGAGCTCGCTCCAGCGGGTACGGGCCAGGATGCCGATCAGCGGCAGCAGCAGGAAGGCGACGGCGAGCGCGGCGGGCACGGCGAGCATGACCGGGGTGCGGGGGCCGCGGGTGCGGCGGGCGGGGAGGCGGCTCATCGGTGGGTCCTGGGGTGGAGAGGGGCGGGGCTGCCCGGTCCCCCCGGGGCGGGCAGCCCAGTGACGGGGGCGTACGGGTGCGGGCTACGGCTTCTGGAAACCTGCGTCCTGGAGAATCTTCTGGGCGGCCGGCGTGCTGAGCCAGGCCACGAAGGCGGCAGCGGCGTCGGCGTTCTTGGAGGCCTTGAGCGTGGCCGCCGGGTAGGAGGCGATCTGGTTCTGGGCGTCGGGGATCTCCACCGCGTCGACCTTGTCGGCCGCGCCGGCGGCGTCGGTCTGGTAGACGAGACCGGCGTCGGCCTCGCCGAGCTCGACCTTGCTGAGGACCCCGCGGACGTTGGGCTCCTGGGAGACCGGCTTGACCGTGATCTTCTGCGCGTCCAGGACCTTCTTGCTGTAGCGCCCCGCGGGGACCTCGGGGGCGGCGAGGACGACCTTGAGCTTGGTGTCGCCGAGGTCCTTCAGCTCGTCGATCTTCTTGGGGTTGCCCTCGACGGTGGCGATGACCATGCGGTTCTTGGCGATGACGGTCGGGGTGCCGGTGTCGGCCCTCAGGCCGTCCATCGTCTTGGTGTCGGCGGTGACCAGGGCGTCGGCGGGGGCGCCCTGCCTCACCTGGGCGGCGAGCTCCTGGGAGCCGGCGAAGGAGAAGGTGATTCTGGTGCCGGGGTGGGACTTCTCGTAGACAGCGCCGGCGGCCTTGAAGACATCCGTGAGCGAGGCCGCGGCGAGAACGGTCAGCTGCGCGCCGGGGGCGGTGGACCCCTTGGCCCCAGAGTCCTTGGTGTCCTTGGAGGCGCCGTCGCCGCAGGCGGCGAGGGGGACGAGGAGGGCTGCGGTGAGGACGGCGGCGGCTGCGCGGCGACGGTTGAAGGTCATGGGGGTGGAGCTCCTGGGGGTGCGGACGGCGGGCACGAGCCGTCCGAGCGGATGGTGAAGAGCCACGCCGGGAACGGGCGGCGCCGCTGGTGTCACTGATGTCGCGGGAGCGGGAGAGAGCGGGGCGGTGGCCGGGCGGCTCAGGTGCGGTCGATGTGCACGCTGGTGGACTTCACGCGGGCGGTGGCCCGCATGCCGACCTCGAGTCCGAGCTCCTCCACCGCCTCCCGGGTGAGCAGGGAGACCAGGCGGTGCGGACCGGCCTGGATCTCGATCTGCGCGGCGACGTCGCCGAGTTTGACGGCGGTGACGATGCCGGGGAAGGCGTTACGGGCCGAGGTGTAGGGGGCCTCGTCCTCACCCTGGCCGCTCTGGGCGACCTCGATGGAGAACGCGGCCAGATCCCGGCCGTCGATGAGGCGCCGGCCGGCTTCGTCGCGATGGGTCGCGACCCGCCCGGCGTCCGCCCAGCGGCGCGCGGTGTCGGGTGAGACACCGAGCAGACGGGCCGCCTGCCCGATCGTGTAGGACTGCATATGCGCCACGTTAGGCCGCCTGACCTCTCATATGCAATTGATCGACGCGATTTCTGTAGCAGATGCCAAACCCCTTGGAGAAAGCGACAAGTTCCACGATGCGGTTGAGTCCAGGGCAGGCACCGGGCCGGGGCGGGCACGGGTCCGGGCGGTCGGAGCCGGGCGGTCAGGGCCTGCGGCGCAGGGCTCGGCGGCGGTCCTCCTCGGCGTGGACGAGGTCCGCGAGGCGCTGGGTCTCCGGGCTGAGGACGACGGGCCGCTGCTCGTCCTCGTCGGTGAGGACGCCCTGCTCGCGCAGCTGCTGGTCGTAGACCATCACCGGCGGGTACGGATCGGGATCGGAGGGGCGCGGGCCCTCCGGTCCCTCGGGGCCGACCCGGACCAGCCGCTCGACCCGTACGATCCTGAACCGGCGCCCCTCGACGGTCAGTTCGTCGGTGCGCCGGGCGTCGAAGCGGTCGGCCGCGGCCATGTAGGGGGCGTGCAGGGCAGGGTCGGGCCCCAGCTCCCAGGGGATCATCACCCGGAGTTTCATGGCGAGCCCGTCGCGGGCGGCCTGCGGGGTGACACAGGCGCCACCGGACTCTGGCCGCCAGCGGCCCCGTACGTGCTCGGCCGTCATGAAGGTGGCGGGCAGCAGCACACCACCCGGGTGGGTCTCGGCCGCGCGCCGCGAGTCCTCGCGGACGTCGTCGGGGACGGTGCCGGCCTTGCGGACCAGGGAGAGCAGCTCCACCTTGAGAATGCCCTCGGACATGCCGGTGGCCGTCAGCGGGTCGATGACGAACCCCTCGGTGGGGCAGCGCGCGCTGTGCGACTCGCCGGGAGGCGCCGGGTCCGGGTCGGAGGGGCGCGGCGGCTCGGGTCCGTCGGGCCCGGAGCGGACGAAGACCTCGGCGCGCACGACCCGGTGGCGTACGCCGAGGACGGTCAGCTCGTCCAGGGGCTCCCAGTCCATGAGCTCGACCGCGCGGGCGCACGCCTCCTGCGCTGCCGGGTCGCCGTCCTGTTCGGCCCGCTGGAGGAGTCTGCGGAACTGCGACCCCATGGCGTCCCGGCCGTCCTGCGGGGTGTCGCCGGAGACGGAGTCGAGCAGCTCCCAGCCTCCGCGCTCGCGCTCCCGCGCGACGCCGAAGACCGGGCCGCCGGCGGAGAGGAGATCGGGATACTTCTCGCGTGCCTCCCACGCCTCCACGTCCGCGACCGCGGCGACCGGCTGGTCGAGGGCGGTCATACGGATCGTGCGGTACGCGGGCACGCTGTCACCCAGGTCTGTCATGGGGCCCAGCGTGCCCACGCCGGGCTCCCCGCAGGGGTGAATCGACCCAACAGTCACAACGGTTGGATCGGGCGCGGGCGGGACGGCGGCGAACGGACGGATCAGCGTTCGACCGGCAGGCCGCGCGGTTCCTTGATGCGCTTCATGATGATCTGGGAGTTGACCTCGGTGACTCCGGCGAGGGTGGTGAGGCGTTCGATCCACAGCCGTTCGTACGCGGCGAGGTCGGCGACGGCGATCCGCAGCAGACAGCCGGGGCTGCCGAAGAGGCGGTACGCCTCGATGACGTCGGGGATCGTCTTGAGTGCCTCCTCGAACGCCTCCACGGTCTCCCGGTCGCGGCGCACCTCGATCGAGACGAGGACCTCGAAGCCGCGGCCGACCGCCTCCGGGTCGACGATCGCGCGGTAGCCCTGGATGACTCCGTCCTGCTCCAGCTGGCGCACGCGGCGCATGCAGGGTGAGGGGCTCAGGCCCACGCGCTGGGCGAGCTCCTGGTTGGTGAGCCGCCCGTCGTTCTGGAGCTCACGCAAGATACTGAGATCGATCGCGTCCATCACGCAATTATCCCCCACGATCCAGGGTCGACCGTGCGGATCTTGGCAAGCACATTGCGCGCCCTTCCATCTATCGTTGCGCCAGTCATACAAGCATTCGGAAGGGCGCGGCGTGGAGCGGGTACAGACACCGGAGCAGCAGCGGCGGATCGTCGTGATCAGCACGGGCGGCACCATCGCCAGCCGCTGGCAGGGCACCGGTTTCGCCGCCGACGCCAGCGGCCGGGACGTCATGTCCACCGCGGCACTCCCCGAGGGGATATCCGTCGAGGTCGTCGACCTCTTCAGCGTGAACAGCCCCCGGCTGACCTCCGCCCAGCAGCTCACCCTGCTGCGCACGGTCCACGACGTGCTGGCCGACCCTGATGTGGCCGGTGTCGTCGTCGCCCACGGCACGGACACCCTGGAGGAGTCCGCCTTCCTGCTCGACCTGTACCACCACGACCCGCGCCCCGTGGTCCTCACCGGCGCACAGCGGCCCATGGGCACGGAGGACGGCGACGGGCCCAACAATCTCTACGACGCACTGCTCACCGCCGCCTCGGTGCGCGGACTCGGCGTCCTGGTCGTCTTCGACGGCAAGGTCCACGCCGCCCGTGGCACGGTCAAGACGCAGACGCTGGCCCTCGACGCGTTCGCCGACCCGTCCGGGCCGCGCCTGGGCAACGTCGGCTTCGGCAAGGTGACCGTCCTGCGCCACGCCGAGCGCCCGGAGCCCCTCGGGCTCCCGGACGTCACGCCCGGCGCGCTGCCCCGGGTGGACATGGTCATGCACCACGTGGACGCCGACCCGCTGCTGCTGAACGCCGCCGTGCAGGCCGGCGCCCAGGGCATCGTGCTGATCGCCACCGGCGCCGGGAACGCCACCCCGGAGTTCGTCGACGCGGTCGCCGCCGCCGTGGAGCGGGGCGTCCTGGTGGCGCTCACCACGCGGGTGGCGGCGGGGCCGGTCACCGAGATCTACACCCATGGCGGCGCCGTGGACCTGGTCGCGGCGGGCGCCGTGCCGACCGGCACGCTCCGCGCGGGCCAGGCCCGGATCGCCGTCCTCGCGGCGCTGCTCGACACCGAGGCCGACTCCCGGAACGAGGTCCTGCGCCGCCTGCTCGAGCAGCCGGCCGGTGAGCCCGCGGGCGCCGTCCTGGCCGGCCTCTCCGCCTGATCCCCCCTGCCTTCCCTCCCCACTCTCTCCCCTCGTACCACTGAAGGACTCATGACCGCCGTCGCCGCCGTCCGCCGCGAACACGATCTGCTCGGGGACCGTGACGTCCCCGCCGAGGCGTACTGGGGCATCCACTCCCTGCGCGCCATGGAGAACTTCCCCGTCACGGGCACCCCGATCTCGGTCTACCCGCAGCTGGTCGAGGCACTCGCCGCGGTCAAGGAGGCCGCGGCGCTGGCCAACGAGGAGCTCGGGCTGCTGCCGGCCGAGAAGGCCGCGGCGATCGTCGCCGCCTGCCGGGAGATCCGCGCGGGCGCCCTGCACGACCAGTTCGTCGTGGACGTCATTCAGGGCGGCGCCGGGACCTCGACCAACATGAACGCCAACGAGGTCGTCGCCAACCGGGCGCTGGAACTCCTCGGCCACGGCAAGGGGCAGTACCAGCACCTGCACCCCAACGAGGACGTCAACCTCAGCCAGTCCACCAACGACGTCTACCCGACCGCCGTGAAGCTGGCGACGATCACCGCCGCGCACGGGCTGCTGCGCGCGATGGCCGTCCTCCAGGACGCGTTCGCCGGCAAGGCCGTCGAGTTCCGCGACATCCTGAAGATGGGCCGCACCCAGCTCCAGGACGCGGTGCCGATGACCCTGGGCCAGGAATTCTCCGCGTACGCCGTGATGCTGGACGAGGACCGCAGCCGGCTCGCCGAGGCCGTCGAGCTGATCCACGAGATCAATCTGGGCGCCACCGCGATCGGCACCGGGCTCAACGCCCCGCCCGGATACGCCGAGACGGCCCGCCGTCACCTCGCCGCGATCACCGGCCTGCCGCTGGTGACCGCCGCGAACCTGGTCGAGGCCACCCAGGACTGCGGCGCGTTCGTGCACCTGTCCGGGGTGCTCAAGCGGATCGCGGTCAAGCTCTCCAAGAGCTGCAACGACCTGCGGCTGCTCTCCTCCGGCCCGCGCGCGGGCTTGGGCGAGATCAACCTGCCGCCCGTACAGGCCGGTTCCAGCATCATGCCGGGCAAGGTCAACCCGGTCATCCCCGAGGTCGTCAACCAGGTCGCGTTCACCGTCATCGGCAACGACGTGACCATCACGATGGCCGCCGAGGCCGGACAGCTCCAGCTCAACGCCTTCGAACCGGTCATCCTGCACTCCCTGGCGACCTCCCTCACCTCGCTCCGCGCGGCCTGTGTGACCCTCGCCGAGCGGTGCGTGACCGGCATCACCGCCAACACCGAGGTGCTGCGCGCCACCGTGGAGAACTCCATCGGCCTGGTCACCGCCCTCAACCCGCACATCGGCTACACGGCCGCCACCTCCATCGCGCAGGAGGCGCTGACCACCGGCCGCGGGGTGGCCGAACTGGTCCTGGAGAAGGGCCTCCTGCCCGCCGACCGGCTCGCCACGCTGCTCACCCCCGAGCGTCTGGCCGGCGCCGGTCAGGGCTGATCCCGGCGCAGGGCCCCGCGGCATGGGCCCGCAGCAAGGCCCGCGGTAGGGTCTCCCGCATGAGCGAACAGGAGCTGCTGGACAGCGTGCGGGGGTCGTACGACGTGCTGGCCCGGGACCTGCACGAGCAGTGGGACGACGAGCTCGCGGCCCGGCCGCTGGAGCGGGCGCTGATCGGCGCCTTCGCCGAGGAGGTCCGGGCCACGGGCCTGCCGGTCCTGGACGCGGGCTGTGGGACGGGCCGGGTGACGCCCTTTCTGCACGGGCTCGGCGTACCGGTGTCCGGTGTGGACCTCTCCCCCGGGATGGTGGAGGTGGCGCGCGAGAAGCACCCCGGCATCCGCTTCGACGTGGGCTCGATCCTCGCCCTGGACGTGCCGGACGGCTCGCTCTGCGGCGTCCTCGCCTGGTACTCCATCATCCACCTGACCGACGAACAACTCCCCCGGGCCTTCGCGGAGTTCGCGCGGGTCCTGGCCCCCGGCGGGCAGCTGCTGCTCGCCTTCCAGTGCGACGGGGAGCCGCTGGTGATGACCGAGGCGCTCGGCCACCCGGTCCGCCTCACCTTCCACCGGCGCGACCCGGACCAGGTCGTCGCGCTGCTGGCCGAGGCGGGGTTCGCCCCGCGCGCCCGGACGGTCCGGGAGCGGCTGGAGCACGAGCGGACCCGGCAGGCGTTCGTCCTGGCCGCCCGGGAGTGACCCCCCGGCCGCCCCGCGCCCCGGGCCGCACAGTCCGGGGCGGGGCGGCCGTGCTGAATGATGCGGGGCATGCGCATCGGCCACTGTCTCAACGGCAACCAGCCGCGCCTGACCGCACGGACCTGAGGAGCCACGGACTACTTGGTCTCCTCGGCCTGGCCGACATGTTCGCCGGGGGTGGCCAGTTCCTCCACGGCGTCGACGCCGACGACCGCGCCGGTGGACTTCTTGCCGCGCCGCAGCCGGCCTTCGAGCCATCCGGCGAAGGTGGTGAGGGCGAAGTTGAGCGCGACGAAGATGACGGCGACGACCGTGAAGCCGGCGATCGTGTTGGCGCCGTAGTTGGCGCTCATCGGGCGGACCGAGGCGAGCAGTTCGGAGAAGCCGAGCATCGCGCCGCCGAGCGCGGTGTCCTTGACGATGACGACCAGCTGGCTGACGAGCGCGGGCAGCATCGCGGTCACCGACTGCGGCAGCAGCACGTACGTCATGGTCTGGCCCTTGCGCATGCCGATCGCCTTGGCCGCGTCGGTCTGCCCGGCGGGCAGCGCCAGGATGCCGGCCCGTACCACCTCGGCGAGGACCGAGGCGTTGTAGAGGACGAGGCCGGTGACGACCGCGTACAGCGGCCGGCTGCTCGGGCTGATGTCGGTGAACTGGGAGTAGGCGGCGTTGGCGAAGAGCATCAGGATCAGCACGGGGATGGCGCGGAAGAACTCCACGACCGTGCCGGCGGCGCCGAGCACCCACCAGTGGTCGGAGAGGCGGGCGATGCCGAACAGCGCGCCCAGCGGCAGCGCGATGACCATGGCGAGCGCGGCGCCGAGGAGGGTGTTCTCCAAGGCCGGCAGGAGGTACGTGCTCCAGGTGCGGGAGTCCGTGAAGAACGGCGCCCACTTGGACCATTCGAGCTGGCCCTTGTCGGCGAGGCTGAGGACCACCCACCAGATCAGCACGCCCAGGGCGGCGAGGAAGACCACGGTGTAGAGGAGGTTGCGGCGCTTGGCGCGCGGCCCCGGGACGTCGTACAGCACGTTGGTCATCGCTTCACCGCCACCTTCTTGGCCACCCAGCCGAGGAAGAGGCCGGTGGGGAGGGTGAGGCAGATGAATCCGACGGCGAAGATGGCCGAGATGAGGATGAGCTGGGCCTCGTTCTCGATCATCTCGCGCATCAGCAGCGCCGCCTCGGCGACTCCGATCGCGGCGGCCACGGTGGTGTTCTTGGTGAGCGCGATCAGGACGTTGGCGAGCGGGCCGACCACGGAGCGGAAGGCCTGCGGCAGCACGATGAGCCTCAGGACCTGCGGGAAGCTCAGCCCGATGGCGCGGGCCGCCTCCACCTGACCGACCGGGACCGTGTTGATGCCCGAGCGCAGCGCCTCGCAGACGAACGCGGCGGTGTAGGCGATCAGCCCGAGGACGGCGAGACGGAAGTTGATCGTGGTGAAGTCGTCCGCGCCCAGTGAGACGTTGAGCGTCTGGAAGAGGCCGAGCGAGGTGAAGACGATGATCACCGTGAGTGGGATGTTACGGACGATGTTGACGTAGGCGGTGCCGAAGCCACGCATCAGGGGGACGGGGCTGACGCGCATGGCCGCCAGCAGCGTCCCCCAGATCAGGGAGCCGATCGCGGAGTAGACGGTGAGCTGGACCGTTACCCAGAACGCTCCCAGCAGGTCGTAGCCTTCGAGGAAGTCGAACACGGCTGCCCGCTCAGTCGACGACCACGCCGATCTTCGGCGCCGGCTCGTTCTTGTAGTTGGCCGGACCGAAGTTCTTCTGGACGTACGACTCCCAGGAGCCGTCCTGGACCATCTTCTCCAGGGCCGTGTTGATCTTCTCCGTGAGGTCGCTTCCCTTCTGGACGCCGATTCCGTAGTTCTCGTTGCTCAGCTTGAAGCCGCCGAGCTTGAACTTGCCCTTGAACTGCTCCTGCGCCGCGTATCCGGCGAGGATCGAGTCATCGGTGGTGAGCGCGTCGATGACCCTGTTCTCCAGGCCGGTCAGGCACTCCGAGTAGCCGCCGTACTCCTGGAGCTGGGCCTCGGGGGCGATCTCCGCCTTGACGTTCTGGGCGGAGGTGGAGCCGGTGACCGAGCAGAGCCGCTTGTCGCTCAGGTCCTCCGGCTTGGTGATGGTGGTGTCGTCGGCGCGGATCAGGACGTCCTGGTGGGCCAGGAGGTAGGGCCCGGCGAAGTCGACCTTCTTCGCGCGTTCGTCGTTGATCGAGTAGGAAGCCGCGATGAAGTCGACGTCGCCGCGCTGGAGCAGCGTCTCGCGGTCGGCGCTCTTGGCCTCCTTCCATTCGATGTCGCCGGGTTCGTACCCCAGTTCCTTGGCGATGTACGTCGCCACGTCGACGTCGAAGCCGGTGTACTTGCCGTCCGGCGTCTTCAGGCCGAGGCCGGGCTGGTCGTACTTGATCCCGATGGTGATCTTGCTGCCGGCGTCGCCGTCCCCGCCTTCGCCGCAGGCCGCGACGGACAGGGCGAGCGCGAGCGCGGCGGCCGCCGCGACGGAGGCCTTGAGTGTCTTCATGGTCATCACCCCTGGGAGTGCGTGGTGCGGGCTCAGTGGTGGAGGATCTTCGAGAGGAAGTCCTTGGCACGGTCACTGCGCGGGTTGCTGAAGAACTGGTCCGGGGTGGTCTCCTCGACGATCCGGCCGTCCGACATGAAGACCACGCGGTTGGCGGCGGACCGGGCGAAGCCCATCTCGTGGGTGACGACGACCATGGTCATGCCGTCGCGGGCGAGCTGCTGCATGACCTCGAGCACCTCGTTGATCATCTCCGGGTCGAGGGCGGAGGTCGGCTCGTCGAAGAGCATGACCTTCGGGTCCATGGCCAGGGCGCGGGCGATCGCCACCCGCTGCTGCTGGCCGCCGGAGAGCTGGGCGGGGTACTTGTCGGCCTGGGAGGCGACACCGACCCGGTCCAGAAGTGCCCGGGCCCGCTGCTCGGCCGTCTTCTTGTCCTTCTTACGGACCCGGATCTGGCCGAGGGTGACGTTCTCCAGGACGGTCTTGTGGGCGAAGAGGTTGAACGACTGGAAGACCATGCCGACGTCGGCCCGGAGGGTCGCCAGCTCCCGCCCTTCGGCGGGCAGGGGCTTGCCGTCGATGACGATCTCGCCGTTGTCGATGGTCTCCAGGCGGTTGATGGCACGGCACAGCGTCGACTTTCCGGAGCCGGACGGGCCGATGACGACCACGACCTCACCACGGCCGATGGTGAGATCGATGTTCTGGAGCACATGGAGCGCGCCGAAGTGCTTGTCGACGTTCTTCAGGACGACGAGCGCGTCGCTGTCCCGCGCGCCGGGGGGTGGTGCGCCGTCGGCGTGCGCGGCCTTGTCGTGTGCGTCGTCCGGACCGGGCATGGCACCCTCCAGGGTCACCCTCTTCCCGCTCTGCCGTCCCTTCTCACGTTCATGCTCCGCCGTCCGGGATCCGGTCGCACGCCGGACCCCGGACGGCGGACCGCCGGTTGCCACCCGTAGGCGGACACCGCTCCGGGGCCGCGTCCCGTACGTCCGCCAGCGCGTGGGTGCGCAAGGGCCGCAGCAGCTCCCGCCAGGGCGCTGGTCCACGCGGCGCGGTTCCCGCCCGCGGCGGTGAGGGCGACGGCGATCAGCCCGTCGGCGGCGGCCCCGCTTCCGGCCGGCCGCCGGGCGACGGCCAGCAGTGACGCCAGGTCGCCCTCCTGCCGCATGCCGGCAAGAAAGGGGGCGGGGCGGCTGGATTCGAACCAGCGTGTTCCGGTTTTGGAGACCGGGTGCGCCTGCCTCTGCGCTACGGCCCCGCCCTTGCGGACGATCCTAGATCACCGAAACGGGTGAGCGCCTCACCATGCCGCTTCCTGATAGTCCTTGAGGAACACGCCCGCCACCGGCGCGCCCGCCTCTCCTCGCACGATCGGGTCGTAGACGCGTGCCGCTCCGTCCACGACGTCCAGCGGCGTACGGAAGCCGGCCGCGGCGATCCGGAGCTTCGCCGGCAGGGGGTTCTCGTCGGTGATCCAGCCGGTGTCGACGCTGCACATATGGACGCCCTGCTCGGCCAGTTCGGGTCCGCTGGTGCGGGTGAGCATGTTGAGCGCGGCCTTGGCCATGTTGGTGTGCGGGTGCCCGGAGGTCTTGCGGCGTACGGTGAACCGGCCCTCCACCGCCGTCACGTTGACGATGTAGCGGTGCGGCCGGGGCGAGGCCAGCAGCAGCGGCAGCAGGCGGTCCACGAGCAGGGCCGGGGCGAGCGCGTTGACGAGCTGGGTCTCCAGGAGTTCGGCCGGGTCGAGCTCGCCCATGCGGGCGGACCAGGAGTTGGCGGGTGCGCGGTCGGGCAGCAGACCGGCCTCGTCGGCCTCGGCCAGGACCAGGGCGAGTGCGCCATGGGCGGAGGGGGCTTCGAGGGCGCGCATGGGTGTGTAGCCGGGGGCCTGCCAGACACCTTCGGGGAGCGCGGCGCTCTCCCCGGCGGCGAGCGCCGCGTACGACTCGGGTGGGCGGCGGATGGTCTGGGCGGCGTTGTTGACGAGGATGTCGAGGGGTTCGCCGTCCTCCCGCAGCCGCTCGCACAGGCCCAGGACCTGGCGGGGGTCGCGCAGGTCGACGGCGACGACGGTGAGCCGGTGGAGCCATCTCTCGCTGCCGGGCGCGGCCCGGAAGCGGCTGAGGGTGTCGGCCGGGAAACGGCTGGTGACGAGGAGTTCGGCGCCGTCGCGGAGCATCATCAGGGCCAGCTGGAAGCCGATCTTGACCCGGCCGCCGGTGAGCAGGGCCCGGCGGCCGGTCAGGTCGGTGCTCAGTGAGCGGCGGGCGGTGTTGTCGGCGGCGCAGTCCGGGCAGAGCAGGTGGTAGAAGGCGTCGGCCCGCCGGTAGAGCCCCTTGCAGACGTAGCAGCGGCGGGGGCGCAGGTAGTGCCCTGCGGCGCGGCCGCTCTCGGCCGTGTCGAGGGGGGCGTCCTCGCGGCGGGTGAGCGCGCCGGTGGCGGTGGCGGCCATGACGGCGGCGTCGGCCTCGGCGCGGGCGTCGTTGCGGTCCTTGCGGCGGCGCTGTCGTCCGTCGCGGGCGAAGGAGGCGGCGACATGTTCGGCGCGCAGGCGTACCGGGTCGTCGACGGGGAGGTCGCGCAGCTTGCGCACCGTACGGTCGAAGGCGGCGAGTTCCTCGTCGCTGATGTGCTCGGCCACCCCTGCCCCCCGTTCGAATGGTCCGTGGCCCCGACCGGATTCGAACCGGCGTGTCCGTCCTTGCGAGGACGGCGCGCCTGCCTCTGGGCTACGGAGCCACGGTGTGCACTGCCCGACGGCCGGATTCGAACCGGCGTGCCCGGCCTGCGAGACCGGTGCGCCTGCCTCTGCGCTACATCCGGACAGCGCCGGAAATCCTACCGTCCGATTTCATGGGTGATCACCGAGGCAGGGGCGGGCCGATGCGGCCCTCCGCCTTGGTGGAGCGTCAGGAGTCGACCGGTTCGAGCTCGGACTCGAAGGCCGCGACGACCTTCTCGCACAGCTCGACGAACATGGCGCGCTCGCCCGCGCTGAGGGCGGCGGTGGCGATGCGAGCGTTGTCCCGGCGCTGCTGGGCAACCCGGGCGAGGAACGCCCAGCCGGTCGGGGTGAGGGAGGTGGTCAGCTCGCGGCGGTCCTCGCCGATGGCCTCCTGGACGACCAGGTCGAGGTCCTTCAGGACACGCAGCGCCTTGGAGGTCGTCTGCCGGGACACACCGAGGGAGGCGCTCAGGACCGAGGGGGTCATCGCCCCCCGGATGCGGAGCAGTTCGAGCACGTCGTACTGCTGCCAGGTGACGCCCTCCGGGTTCGAGCGGGTCCGGCGGGCGACCAGGACGCACTGCAGGTGCGACAGCGCGTTCTCCAGCTCACTGGGCTCGCCCGGCAGGTCCGGCGAGGCATCGGATCTCGTCATGAGGGCACTTTCGCTGGTCGGAGCGGGCAGATGGGTGTCGCGATTCAGACCCCCCATCCTAAGTGGGTGCGGGCCCGTCCCGGCGGTAGATCACCACGACCGAACAGTTGCCCAGAAGAAACAACGCTTCCACTCACTCCCAGGCCGCCACAAACCAGACCTCTCACCCAAACCGAACATACGCGCGGCTGAGCCTGGAGAATCGTTTCCGATCGGAAACCAATGCTATCGTGAGCCGCTCCTGAAAGCGTTTGCCGCTCGGCAACCACACCCCTCCTTCCCGCTGGTGGAGCATCATGCCCTTAGCCATCGCCGTCCTCGCCGTCGGCGTCTTCTGTGTCAACACCACCGAGATCATGGTCGCCGGACTGCTGCCCAGCATCTCCGAGGCCTTCGGCGTCTCCGTGTCGTCCGTCGGATATCTGGTCTCCGCCTTCGCCCTGACGATGGTCGTCGGCGGACCGCTGCTCACGGTCGCGCTGCTGCGCGCGTCCCGCAAGAAGGCCCTCATCGGCCTGCTTCTGGTGTTCGTGGCCGGCCAGTTGCTGGGCGCCGTCGCCCAGGACTACTGGGTGCTGGTCGTCTCCCGTGTCGTCACCGCGCTCGCCGCGTCCGCCTTCTACGGCATCGCCGTCGCCGTCAGCGCCCGCCTGGTCGGCCCGGACATGCGGGCCCGCGCCCTGTCCGTGCTGATGAGCGGCATGATGGTGGCGCAGGTCGTCGGGCTTCCCGTCGCGGCCTTCGTCGACCAGCACTTCGGCTGGCGCGCCAGCTTCTACGGCCTGGCCGCGCTCGCGGCGCTCTGCGCACTGCTGGTGTGGGCGCGCGTGCCCGACTCGCCCGTACCGCAGAAGGTGAACCTGCGCGGCGAGCTCGACTCGTTCCGCAACCGCGCCCTGTGGGCGGCGTACGGCACCAACGCCCTGGTCATCGGCTCGGTGGTGGCGGCCTTCAGCTACTTCGCCCCCATCTTCGAGGAGCTGACCGGCTTCCCGTCCGGGGCGACCCCGCTGCTGTTCGCGCTGTTCGGCATCGGCACCATCGCCGGCAACATGGTCACCGGCCGGCTCGCCGACCGGTACATGATGCCCGTGCTGCTGTACGGACTTGCGGGACTCACCGCCGTACTCGCCGCCTTCGCACTGGTGGCGGAGAACAAGCCCGCGACCGTCGTGGCCGTGGCGGTGCTCGGAGTCATCGGCCTCCCCCTCAACCCCGCCCTCGGGGTACGGGTCATGCGGCTGGCCGACGACGGGCCGATGGTGTCGACGGTGAACGCCTCGGCGGTCAACGTCGGTGTGGCGCTGGGGCCTTGGGTGGCCGGGCTGGCGATCAGCGCCGAGATGGGGCTGCGCGCACCGCTGTGGGTGGGCGCGGCGATGGCGCTGGCCGGGCTGCTGTCCCTGCTGCCCGCGCTCGGCCGGGGCGGCCGCGCCGCCACGGGCGACCGGCATGAGCCGGCCGGGCGGGAGCCTGCCGCCGACCGCGAGCCGGTCCGCTAGGGTCCGGTCCGACCGAACAGGCCCGTTCACCGCCGCCGTCGCGGAAGTGAACGGGCCTCGTCATCCACGGTTCACCGGCGGGCATCCGGGGGGCGGTCGCCTGCCGGCCGGGTGCCTCAGTCCTTCACGTCCGGCGATCCCGCGGTGCCCTCATGGGCGACCGTACGGGCCAGCGACCGCAGCGCCATGGGCAGCCCGGCCTCGATGGACGGGGCGAGCACCGGAACGAGCCCGGCGGCGCCCAGGCCCTCGATCGCCGCCTGATGGGTGATGCGGGTCCCGCCGCCGGGCAGGTCCGTCAGCCGGTGGGCGAAGCGCAGCTCCGCACCGGGGACCGGGGTGCGGGTGGTGAAGCACACCCCCTCCTCCACATCGGTGAGCCGGAAGGGCACCGGCTCCTGCCCCTTCAGCGTGAGCCGGCCCGCCACCCCTTCGGCGAACGGTCCGTCGAGCTCCACCTCGTGCACCTCGTCGTCCCACCGCGCCCAGAGCCCGACCTGGCTGTACCACGGCCAGACGACCGCCCTGGAGACCTCCACATCCTCGGTGCGCTCGTACTCCCACATACCGACCCCTCTCCAAATGATTGCCGAATGGCAACCATATAAGGGAAGGAGGCTCGTGATCAAGTCAAACTACTTTCTGTTCGACAACTATCTCGTTTGAATTGACACACCGTCACCGGCCTATTCCAAACAGGGTTGACACTCCAACTACCTCATGCCTAGGGTAATTTCTGTACGACAACCATCCCGATCGGAACCGCTTCTGACGTCGCAGAATCCGCGCTGAATCGACCCAGAGGGACCTTGCGCATGGAGAAGGATTCAAGTCCGTTAGCCGACGCCTTACCCGGCCGCTCACCCGGACCCTTACTCGAACCGATAGCCGTCGACGATTCCTTGACATTACCCGCTCAGTTCGAGCGGATCGTCCGCGCCCATGGAAACAGAACGGCCCTCGCCTTCGGCGACGAGGCACTCACCTACGCCCAGTTGAACCAGCGGGCGAACCGCATGGCCCGCCGGCTGCGCGCGGCAGGAGTGGGCGACGGCACCCCCGTCGGGGTCCACCTGACCCGGTCCCTGGACCTGTACGCCGTCGCCCTCGCCGTACTGAAGGCCGGCGGCTGTGTCGTACCGCTCAACCCCGAGCATCCGGCCCCGTTCCTCGCCCGTATCGCCGAAGAATCGTCGCTGCACACGGTGGTCCATGACGACACCGACCAGCTGCCCGATACCGTCCGTGGCTCGCGCCTCGCCGTGGGCGCGCTCGCCGAGGCGAGCGCGGACCGCGACGACACCGACCCGCCCACGGCGCCGGGGCCGCTGAGCACGGCGTTCCTCCTGTTCACCTCCGGCTCCACCGGCGAGCCGAAGGGCGTACGGATCGCGCACCGCGGACTCGCCCGGCTCGGACCGCACAGCGGAGCGCTCGACATCCGCGCCGACGATTGCCTCGTACAGTCCGCCGCGTTCTCCTTCGCCGCCTCCACCATCGAGATCTGGCTGGCGCTGCTGCACGGCGCGAAGCTGGTCGTCATGCCGCCCGGGCTGCCGTCCCTGCCGGTGCTGCGCGACGCCGTCGTACGCCACGGCGTGAGCGTGCTCTGCCTGCCCTGCGGGCTCTTCAACGTCCTCGTGGACAACGAACCCGAGAGCCTCGCCGGACTCAGGATCATCCTGCTCAGCGGCGACTTCCCCTCCCCCGAGCACCTGGAGAGGGCCGCGGAGCTCACCCCCGCCACGGTCTACAACGGCTACGGCTGCACCGAGAACTCCTCGATCACGGCCGTGTACCCGATCCGATCCGCCGACGACGTACGCGCGGCGGACCGGGTGCCCATCGGGCGGCCGCTGCCCACCGTAACGCTCGACGTGCTCGACGACGAGCTGCGGCCCTGCGGCCCCGGCACGACCGGCCAGCTTGCCGTCGGCGGCACCGGGCTCGCCCTGGGCTACCTGGACCGGCCGGAGCTGACGGCGGAGAAGTTCGTCACCGCGCCGGACGGCCTGCCGCGCTATCTCACCGGCGACCTGGCCCGCGCCACCCCCGAAGGTGACATCGTCGTCGTCGGCCGGTCCGACAGCATGGTCAAGATCCGCGGCTACCGCGTGGAGACCACCGCCGTGGCCCTCGCCCTGCGCTCCCTGGACAGCGTCCGGGACGTGGTCGTCAAGGCCTTCCCCGACGGCCTGGGCGGCAAGGCCCTCACCGCCTTCTACACGACGGCGGACGGCCGGGCCGCCGACCCGGAGGACCTCGCCGCACGCCTGGGCGCCCAGCTCCCCTCGTACATGGTCCCCTCGGCCTTCCGGCACCTCGACGCAATGCCGACCAATGTGAACGGCAAGGTCGACCGCACCGCCCTCACCGACCCGGCCACCCCGGCCGGCCCCTCAGCGAAAGGTGACACCGTCATGCAGAATCCGCTCGAGTCGGTGGTCCTCCAGGCGTGGAAGGACATCTCCGGAGTCGACGAATTCAGCACCACCGACTCCTTCCTGGGACACGGCGGAAACTCTCTGCACTTCGTCCAGCTCGCCTCCCGACTGCAGAAGATATTCGGGGTGGACGTGGCCACCGAGGACGTCTTCCGGCACGGCACCGTGGAGAAACTGACCCGTTTCGTCGAGGAATCGCGCGGCGCCGGCCGGGATTCCACCGCACAGGCGCAGTAAACCGCCTCCCACGGCTGGTGAAACCCTTTCGGAGGACAGAGGAACCGGTGAACAATCCGCTGGAAGCCGCCCTGCTCGATCTGACCCGCCAGACCATGGGAATCGCCGGACTGCGCCCCGACGAATCCTTTGTCGAGAAATGCCCCGAGCCCGACCCTACGGACCGGCTCGACCGGCTCGACCGGCTCGCCACGGTGCTCGAAGCCGTTTTCGCAGTGGACCTCACCGGTGCGCTGCTGCGCACGTCGGACACGGTCGCCAAGGTCATGGAGCACATCGACCGCCGCCGCACCGGCACCGGAACGCCGGAGCTGAGGGCCGGATCCGCGCCGCGCGCCGACGGCGCCACCGAGGCGTCGTACGGTCAGCACGGCATCTGGCTCATCGACCAATATCTGCCCAACCCCGCCGCGTACAACGGACCCTTTTCCGTACGGCTGCCCTTTTCCCTCGACCCTGAGCGATTACGCGGAGCGGTTTCCGGGACGCTGCGGCGCCAGGAGGCCCTGCGGACCCGGTATTCGTTGGTGGAAGGAAAGCTTCTCGCGGTCGTCTCGGAGGACGACTCCCTCTTCCACTTCGCGGTCGGGCACTACGCCGACGACAAGGAACGAGACGCGCTCCTGCACCAGGTGGCCAACCTCCGGCTCGACCTGGAGCACGGACCGCTGACCGCCGTGGTCTGCGCACTCGGCCCGGACGGCGAGTCCACCCTCATCTGCAACATCCACCACATAGCCTCCGACGCCGCCTCGGCAGGTGTCTTCGTGCGGGAACTCCTCGACGCCTACGAGCGGATCGGTCAGGGCCTGCCCGTGGAGGCCGCCCCGGAGCGGCCCACGTACGCGGACTTCGCGCACTGGTACCGCGAGCGGCTGCCCGAGCCCGCCCTGGCGAAGCTGCTCGACCACTGGGCCGACAAGCTCTCCGGTGAACTGCCCGTCCTCGACCTGCCGACGGACCGGCCGCGGCCCGCCGTCCAGCGCCACGAGGGCTCCACCGTCACCTTCAGCCTCCCGGCCGGTCTCGCCGACGCGTTCGAGGAGCTCGCCGCCGAGGAGGACGTCACCCTCTTCATGGCGCTGTTCGCCGCGTACGCTGTCTTCCTCGCCCGCCACACCGGACGGCGCCGCGTCCTGATCGGCAGCCCGGTCTCCCTGCGGGACGACCCGCAGACCCAGGACCTCGTCGGCTACTTCGTCAACCTGGTCGTCCTCCAGCAGGAGATCGACGACCGGATGACGGTCCGGGACGTGCTGCGCCTGGCGCGCGAGGAGGTCACCGACGCCCTGCGCCACAAGTGGGCCCCCTTCGACAAGGTCGTCGAGCGCCTCCAGCCCCGGCGCAGCAGCAGCTACACCCCGCTCGTGCAGACCATGCTGGTACTGACGCAGACCGGTTCGGGCCGGCTGCGGCACGAGGGGACGGAGCTGCGGATCGAGCGCGGCGGCGGCCATGGCGCCAAGTACGACCTGTCGCTGGTCTTCGACCGGGACCCGGACGGGCTGCACGGCATGCTGGAGTACGACTCCCACCTCTTCGACGAGTCGACCGTACGGGCCATGGGCGAGCGCTTCCGGCACGTCGTGGAGGGGTTCGTCGCCCGGCCCGACGCGCCGCTGCGGGAGCTGACCCTGCTCGGCCCGGACGAGGAGCGCGTGCTGCTGGCCCGGGGCGACCGGGTGGCCCGGGCCGCCGAGGCGGTGCCGGTGACGGAGCTGTTCGAGGCGCGGGCGGCCGCCACCCCCGACGCGGTCGCCCTCACCCACGGCGCCGAACGACTGACCTACCGCGAGCTCGACGAGCGCGCCAATCAACTCGCGTACGTCCTGAGGGAGTCGGGGATCGGGGCGGGCAGCCGGGTGGGCCTCTTCCTGCCCCGGTCGCCCGGCATGATCACCGCGCTGCTCGGAATCCTGAAGTCCGGCGCCGCCTACGTCCCGGTCGACCCGTCCTATCCGCGCGAGAGGGTTTCGTACGTCCTCGCCGACGCAGGCGTCTCCCTCGTCGTCACCGACAGCTCGGTCGCGGATCAACTCCCCGACGGACTGGACCTGTTCACGCTCGACCGGCACACGGAGCGGATCGCCCGCGCCGAGCGGACCAGCCCGGGACGGGTCAAGACGCCCGACGACGAGATCTACGTCGTCCACACCTCGGGTTCGACCGGCACGCCCAAGGGCGTGGTGATCGACGACCGTACGGTCTCCAACCTGGTCGCCGCACAGCACCGCTGCTCCCCCGAGGGCGCCCAGGGTGTCACCTTGCAGTACATGACGCTGTCGTTCGACGTGTCGGTGATGGAGATCCTCGGCACGCTCTGCGTCGGCGGGCAGCTCGCGCTGATCCCGGAGGAGCTCCAGAAGGACCTGCACGCGCTGGCCGGGTTCGTCGCCGAGCGGCGGATCACCCGGATGTATCTGCCGTACATCGCGCTCCAGCAGTTCGCGTCCCTCGCGGTCGCCTCGGACTTGCGCTTCGACGCCCTGCGCGAGATCACCTCGGTGGGCGAGGCGCTGGTGGTGTCGCCGCAGATAAGGGAGTTCTTCACCCGCCATCCGCGGGCCCGGCTGGTCAACATGTACGGCCCGTCGGAGACCCATCTCGCCAGCTGGCACCCGCTGCCGGGGCCGCCGTCGTCCTGGCCGGAGGCACCCGCCATCGGCAAGCCGGTCGACGGGGTGCGGCTGGTCGTACTGGGACCGCACCGGGAGCTGGTGCCCTCGGGCGTGCCCGGAGAGCTCTACATCGGCGGCCCGGTCCTCTCCCCCGGCTACCACGGACGGCCCGAGGAGACCGAACGGCGTTTCGTCCCCGACCCGTTCGGCGAAGCGAGCGACCTGATGTACCGCACCGGCGACCTGGTGCGGTGGAATGCCGCCGGGGACCTGGAGTACCTCGGACGCATCGACCACCAGATCAAGATCCGCGGGTACCGCGTGGAGCCCACCGAGATCGAGGCGGCGCTCGACCGGCTCGACGGGATCGAGGCCTCGGCCGTCGCCGCCGTCGACTTCGGCCCCGGCGACCGGCGGCTGGTCGCCGTCGTCGAAGGCGCGCGCGGCGAGGACGACTCCGGCGCGCTGCGGCGGGAACTCTCCGCGTTCCTGCCGGACTACATGGTGCCCGCGCTGCTCGTACCGGTCGACCGGATCCCGACCGCCCCCAGCGGCAAGATCGACCGCAAGGCGCTGCCCGGCCTCATCGAGGCCCGGATCGGCGAGGCCCGGACCCGGACGCCGGTGGTGGCGCAGCCGCCCCGGCCCGGGGTGGAGCAGCGGATCGCCGCCGAGTGGGCCGACGTCCTCAAGGCTCCGGCCGTCGGGCGCGCCGACGACTTCTTCGCGCTCGGGGGCAATTCGATCATCGCCACCGAGCTGGTCTACCGGCTGCGCCGGGTCTTCGACACGGACATTCCGCTGCGGGCGCTGTTCGACAACCCGACCGTGGCCGGCATGGCCGCCCGGCTCCGGGACGGCGGCGCATCGGGCCCGGATCTGCGGCCGGATCTGCGGGCCGACGTCACGCTGCCCGAGGAAGTGCGGGCCGCCGCCGGGACACCGGTTCCCGCCGCCGAGGCCCGCGAGATCCTGCTCACCGGCGCCACCGGATTCCTCGGGGTTTATCTGCTAAGGGAGTTGACGGCGCTGCCAGGGCGTACGGTCCACTGCCTGGTCCGCGCCGGGGACGAGGCCGCCGCACTGGAGCGGCTGCGGTCCACGGCCGCGCGGTACGGCCTGGTGGAGTCGGTGGCCTGGGAGCGGGTCCGGGCGGTGGGGGGCGATCTGTCCCGGGAGCGCTGGGGTCTGCCCGAGCCGGTGTACACCGCGCTGAGCGGCACGGTCGAGGTGGTGTACCACGCCGCTGCGCACATCAACTTCGTGCTGCCGTACGCCTCGGTGAAGCCGACGAACGTCGACGGGATGCGGCGGGTCGTGGAGTTCGTGGCCACGACGCGGCCGAAGCAGCTGCACTACATGTCGACGATCGCCGTCTTCGCCCCGGGCGAGGCCCGTGAGGGCGCGGTGCTCACCGAGGACGTGGTGCCGGACGCGCCGGAGAAGCTGGGGATCGGCTACACACAGAGCAAGTGGGTGGCCGAGCGGATCGCCGGGGAGGCGAGACGCCGGGGCGTGCCGGTGACGGTGTACCGCATCGGCCGTATCTCCGGTGACAGCGTCACCGGCGCCTGTCAGGCCGACGACTTCCTGTGGCGGCAGATCAAGAGCTTCGTCGAACTGGGCTCGGCGCCTCCGGCGGCCGAACTGTCGACGGATCTGCTGCCGGTGGACTTCGTGGGCCGGGCGGTCGTCGCGCTCTCCCAGGATCCCGCCGCCGAGAACCGCACCCTGCACCTCTTCCACCCCGAAGGCTCCGACTTCACCCCCGTCCACGACGCGATCCGCGCCGAGGGCCATCCCCTGACCGTCGTACCGGCCGAGGAGTGGCTGGCCCGGCTGGAGGAGTCGGCGAGCCGGCCCGGCGGCAACGCCCTGGCCGCGGCCGTCCCGCTGTTCCGGGAGGGCGCGCTCGAACTCGGCGACGACCGGTACGGCAACGACGCCACCACGCGTCTGCTGGCGGGCCTGGGCCTGACGTACCCGGCCATCGACGAGCAGGCGATCTCCCGGATGATCCGCTACTTCCGCTCCACGGGCGAGCTCGACCGGTGAGCCACACCGGTGAGCTCGACGGCAACGACGCCGCGGACGGCCCGGCATGGCCGGGCCCGCCCCCCCACCTCCATCGCCAGTCATCCGCCGACGGGCCGCCCGGTCCGCCGCGGGACAGTGAAGGCTCCCACATGCCCCGAAGCTCTTTCCCCCGCACGGAACACGACACCCTGATCGCCTCCGCCGTGGCCGGCCTGTCGGCCCGGCAGCAACCCGAGTGGCCGGACGTGAGCCGGCTGACCGCCGTCCAGACCGAGCTGGCCTCGGCGCCCCCGCTGGTGACCTACGAAAGTGTGCGCGCCCTGCGCGGGCTGCTCGCGCGGGCCGCCGCGGGCGAGTTCTGCGTCCTGCAGGCCGGCGACTGCGCCGAGGACCCGGCGGAGTGCGTGGCGGAGGCCGTCGCCAGGAAGGCCGAGATGCTCGACGTCCTCAGCGACATCGTGCGCACCGGCGCGGGCCGGCCGGTCATCCGGGTCGGCCGGATCGCCGGTCAGTTCGTCAAACCCCGCTCGCAGAACGAGGAGATGTACGAGGGCACCGCGCTGCCCGTCTTCCGCGGCCCGATGGTCAACGGCCCTGAGCCGACGCCGGAGGCGAGGCGGCCCGACCCGTCCCGTGTCCTCGCCGGCTACCGCGCCGCCCGCCGGGCGGTTCGGGCGATCGACACCCTGGGGCGCGGCGAGGGCGCGGCCGACGCGACCCGGGTGTGGACCAGCCATGAGGCGCTGCTGCTGGACTACGAGGTGCCGATGGTGCGCCGGCGTCCGGGCGGTGGCAGCTATCTCGCCACCACGCACTGGCCGTGGATCGGTGAGCGGACCCGGCAGGTGGACGGCGCGCACGTCCGGCTGCTCGCGGAGGTGGAGAACCCGGTCGCGTGCAAGGTGGGTCCGGCCACCACCGTCGAGGAGATACGGGCGTTGTGCGCGACGCTGGACCCGCTGCGTACTCCGGGCCGTCTCACGCTCGTCGCCCGCTTCGGGGCCGGACGGGTCGGTGCTCTCGCGCCACTGGTACGGGAGGTACGGCGGGCCGGGTACCCGGTGCTGTGGCTGTGCGACCCGATGCACGGCAACGGTGAGCGGACGGCGGACGGGCTCAAGACCCGCAGGCTGGACGCGATCATGTCGGAGATCCGGCAGTTCGTGGAGATCGTGTCGGAGGGCGGCGGGGTGTGCGCGGGGCTCCACCTGGAGTCCTCGCCGTACGACATCGCCGAGTGCGACGGCGCCGGCTACACCCCCGTACCAGGTCCTGGCTACACGACCCTGTGCGATCCGCGGCTCAACCTGCTCCAGGCGGTGGCCGCCACGGCCTACTGGCGGCTTCCGGCGCTGGAGGCCGCGGCGTGAGCGCCTGGGCGGCCGGAGCCCCGCTGCCCCCGGAGGGGGAGCCGTTCGCGGTGCTGCACCGGCCGGGCGCGGGCCGGCCGGACGTGGTGGAGATCCTGTCCGGCCCGGTGCGTGGGGCGGGGACCCTGGCGGGTCTCGATCTGGACGGGACCGGCGGCCAGGACACCCGCGCCACGCTGCTGCTCGCCCCCTACCGGCAGATCCTTGAGCGCGGCTTCGACGCCCCGGACGACGGCGAACGCCTGCTGGCCATGGACGTTCGCGAGCGGCGCCGGATGCCGCTCATGGACTTCCTCGGGCTGCTGCCGGAGCGCGCGGTGAACGTCGAGGGTGCCCGCTTCGACATGGACGACGAGGCGTATGCCGCGGCGGCCGGCGATCTGGTGCGGCGGGAGATCCACGGCGGCGCGGGCTCCAACTTCGTGCTCGCCCGCAGCCTGCGCGGCCGGATCCGGGGATTCGACCGGACGGCGGCGCTGGCGGTGCTGCGGCGGCTGCTGACCGCGGAGAGCGGCGCGTACTGGACGTTCCTGGTGTACACCGGCGAGCGGTATCTGATCGGCAGCCCGCCGGAGCAGCATGTGCGGGTCCGAGGTGCCGAGGTGTCGATGAACCCGATCAGCGGGACCTACCGCTATCCCGTCCAGGGCGCCGAACTCCCGGGTCTGCTGCGGTTCCTGCGTGATGCGAAGGAGACCCACGAGCTGTACATGGTGGTCGACGAGGAACTGAAGATGATGACAGCGCTGTGCGGGCCGGGGGTCACCGTCTCGGGGCCGTCGCTGAAGTGGATGTCGCGGCTCGCGCACACCGAGTACTTCCTGCACGGCCGTTCTGGCCGGCCGATGACCGAGATCCTGCGCACGACCATGCCTGCGCCGACGGTGACGGGCAGCCCGCTGGAGAACGCCTGCCGGGTCATCGCCCGCTACGAGCCGGGCGGCCGGGGCTACTACAGCGGCGTGATCGCCCTGGTGGAGCGTGCGCGGGGCGAGCGGTCCCTGGACTCGGCGATCGTGCTGCGGACGGCCGACATCGCCGAGGACGGGTCGGTGCAGCTGGCGGCGGGCGCGACGGTCGTACGGGACTCGGTGCCCCGTGAAGAGGCGATGGAGACGTCCGCGAAGGTGGCCGGCTTCCTGGGCGCCCTGTCCCGGCCGGGCGGGGTGCCTTCCGGGGTGCCGGCCGCTCCTTCGCTCGCCGCGGCGCCCGCGGTGCGGGCGGCCCTTGAGGCCCGTAACGCCGGTGTCGCAGGCTTCTGGCTGGACGGCCCGGCGGCGGTACGAGGCGGCGGAGGCGGACCGGTCCCGGCGGGCGTTCCGGTCACGATCGTGGACGCCGAGGACCGGTTCACGTGGATGCTCGCCCATCAGCTCAGGTCGCTCGGGTGCGCGGTGGAGGTGGTGCCCTGGCGGGAGGCGGCCGGGGCGGGCGGTGTGGCCGGGGCGGAGGGTGTGGTGCTGCTCGGACCTGGTCCGGGCGATCCGCGGGACGGGGCGGACGCGCGGGTGGCCGCGCTGCGCTCCCTCGCCGGGCACCGCCTCGCGCACCGGCTGCCGCTGGCGGCGGTCTGCCTGGGGCATCAGGTGGTCTGCGGGGTGCTCGGGCTGCCCCTGGTGCGGCTGGCCGAGCCCCGCCAGGGGCACCGGATGCGGGTGCCCCTGTGGGGCGAGGAGCGGCTGGTGGGCTTCTACAACAGCTTCACCGCACGGGCCGACGACGACTGGACCGGGCGGCTGGGGCACGGCCGCGACGTCCAGGTGCAGCGGGGCGAGGGGGGCGAGGTGATCGCGCTGCGCGGGCCGGGGCTCTCCACGATCCAGTTCCATGCCGAGTCGTTCCTCACCGAGGACGGTCCTCGGATACTCCAGGGCCTGGTCAACGGAGCGCTTTGGACGGCGAGTTGGGGTCGCGCACTGGCGCACGGGCGGGGAGAGGACACCTATGAGCACGCCTGAGACGGTGGCGGAGGCACCCCCGCGCGCGGTGGACCCGGCCGCGCTGCGCGGTCTGATGGGGCTCTTCGGCACCGGCGTCACCGTCATCACCTTCCGCCGGGGTTCGGTCGTGCACGGCGCGACCGTGAACGCCTTCACGTCGGTGTCGCTCGATCCGCCGCTGGTGCTCGTCGCGCTCGACCGACGCAGCCGGACGGCCGCCCTCCTGGACGACGGCGGCTATGTCATCAACATCCTGGGCGAGCGGCAGCGGGAGGTGGCCCTGCACTTCGCGGGGCGGCCGATGGCCCGCGAGGTGCCGTGGCGGGACGAGGCCGGTGCGTACCCGCGCCTGGAGGGCACGGTGGGCCATCTGGTCTGCCGGCCGTGGCGCACGTACGAAGGCGGCGACCACACGCTGCACGTCGCCCGGGTCGAGGACGTCGCGGCGCCGGGCGGCCGGCCGCTGCTGTTCTTCCGCGGCGCGTTCCCCCGCCTGGCCGCCGACCATTCCCCCTCCGCGTGGTCCTTGAGCCTGGACGGTCCGGGCCCCGCGGAGCAGTTCGTCATGCGTCATGAGACACGGAAGTAGGGACATGACCCGTCATATCGAGGAGCCCGGTCCGGCCGGCGCCGCCGGCGAGGCGAAGGCCCCGCGCGTCACCCGTCCGCTGACCGGGGACGAGTACATCGAGTCCATCCGCGACGGCCGGGAGATCTGGGCGTACGGCGAGAAGGTCGACGACGTCACCAAGCATCCGGCGTTCCGCAACACCGTACGGATGACGGCCCGGCTGTACGACGCGCTGCACGACCCCGAGCACCAGGCCACCCTGACCGCGCCGACCGACACCGGCAGCGACGGTTTCACGCACAAGTTCTACCGCGCGCCGCGCAGCGTCGAGGATCTCGTCGGGGACCGGGACGCGATCGCCGCCTGGGCGCGGCTGACGTACGGCTGGATGGGCCGCAGCCCCGACTACAAGGCGAGCTTCCTGGTGACGCTGGGGGTGAACCCCGGCTACTACGGCGAGTTCGCGGACAACGCCCGCCGCTGGTACGCGGAGGCGCAGGAGAAGGTGCTGTTCTGGAACCACGCGGTGATCAATCCGCCTGTGGACCGGCACCGGCCGCCGGACGAGGTCGACGACGTCTTCGTCCATGTGGACAAGGAGACCGACGACGGTCTGATCGTGAGCGGCGCCAAGGTGGTGGCCACCGGGTCGGCGCTGACCCACTTCAATTTCGTGGCGCACTACGGACTGCCGGTGAAGAAGAAGGAGTTCGCCCTGGTGGCGACGTTGCCGATGGGCGCGCCGGGGGTGAAGCTGATCTGCCGTCAGTCCTACGAGCTGGCGGCGAGCCGGATGGGCAGCCCGTTCGACTACCCGCTGTCGAGCCGGCTGGACGAGAACGACACCATCTTCATCCTCGACAAGGTGAAGATCCCCTGGGAGAACGTCTTCATCTACGGCGACACGGCGAAGGCCGGCACGTTCCTCACCTCGTCCGGTTTCACCCACCGCCTGACCTTCCACGGTGTGACCAGGCTCGCGGTGAAGCTGGACTTCTTGGCGGGTCTGCTCCTGAAGGGTCTGGACGTCACCGGCACGAAGGACTTCCGGGGAATTCAGACCCGGGTCGGCGAGGTGCTCGCCTGGCGCAACATGTTCTGGGCGCTGAGCGACGCCATGGCGCACAACCCGAACGAGTGGCACGACGGCGCGCTGCTGCCGAACCTCGACTACGGGATGGCGTACCGCTGGTTCATGACGATCGGCTATCCGCGGATCCGGGAGATCATCCTGCAGGACCTCAGCAGCGGTCTCATCTATCTCAATTCCCATGCCAAGGACTTCGCCGAGCCGGAACTTCGGCCGTATCTGGACCGGTTCATGCGGGGTTCGAACGGCTACGACTCGGTCGAGCGGGTCAAGCTGATGAAGCTGATCTGGGACTCGGTCGGCACCGAATTCGCGGGGCGCCACGAGCTGTACGAGCGCAATTACTCGGGCAACCACGAGAGCGTGCGGATCGAGCTGCTGCTCGCGCAGACCGCCTCGGGTCTGGTCGACCAGTACCGCGGCTTCGCCGAGGAGTGCATGGCGGAGTACGACCTGGACGGCTGGACCGCGCCCGATCTGATCCGCCCGGACCTGGACTGACCTTGTGGGGTGGCGGCCGGCGGCCGCCACCCCGCCCCGGTCAGGAGGAGATCAGTGCCAGCGTGAAGCCGTCGTACCCCTTGGCCCCCACGGTCTGGATCGAGGTGGCGGTCACCCTCGGCTCCTCGGCGAGCATGTCGTGGAACCGGCGGACGCCCTGGACGCCCCGGTCCTGGTGGTCCGGGTCGGCGACCGCCCCGCCGAGGACGACGTTGTCGACGACGACGACCCCGCCGGGCCGCGAGAGCTTCAGCGCCCAGCTGAAGTACTCGGGGATGTCGGGCTTGTTGGCGTCGATGAAGACGAGGTCGAAGGGGTCGGCCCCGCTGCCGGCGAGGGCGGGCAGGATGTCCAGGGCCTTGCCGACGTGCTGCTCGACCATCCCGGCGACGCCGGCCCGCTCGATGTGGGCCGCGGCCGCCTCGGCGAAGGAGGCCTCCCATTCGATCGTCACCAGCCGGCCGCCTTCGGGCAGCGCCCGGGCGAGCCAGATGGTGCTGTACCCGCCGAACGTGCCGATCTCCAGGACGCGCCGGGCGCCATGGATCCGGGCGAGCAGATGCAGCAGCTTCCCCTGGTTCCGGGCGACGGCCAGATCAGGGAGTTCGAAGTCGATGTGCGCCCGGGCGGCGGCCGCGAGCGCGTCGTCCTCCTCGATGAGAAGGGAGTTGAAGTATCCGTCGACAGCATTCCACTGCTCTTGTGTCATGAGATTCATGTTTCATGATGCAACCGGTAATGGCAAGAAGAGAATCGAGACTTCATCAGAATTCCCGCCCAGCCAATTCACCATCAATTCCCACGGCCCGTTGACCGAACTTCTCGCGGCTGATTAGTCTGTCAATCGCGGAGGTATCCCAACTCCCCGTCGGATTGGAGCACACAGCCAATGTCCGGAAACTTACTCATACCCAAACTCCACCACATGGGCATCCAGACCCGCGATCTGGACAACTGCCTCGCCTGGTACAAGGAATTCTTCGGCTGCACGCAGGCGTGGTCCCTGGACACATTCTCCGACCTCACCCTCAGCCGGCTGCCGGGCATCACCCGGCTCACCGAGATCGCCGTCGGCGACGTCCGCTTCCACCTCTTCGAGCGGGACGGCCACACCCCGGAGCTGCCCGGGGGCAACAAGACGCAGTTCCAGCACCTGTGCCTGTCCACCGGCTCACCGGCCGAGCTGGGGGCCTGGCGGGAGCGCTGGCTGCGGCTGTACGAGTCCGGGCGCTACGCCTTCGCCACAGACGAACCGCCGACCGACATCGTCGTCGACGCCGACGGGGTGCACAGCTGCTACCTCTTCGACGTCAACGGCCTGGAGTTCGAGTTCACCTACGTCCCGGAGGCGACGGCATGAGCGTCGGCGCGGCACGCACGGTCAGCGAACTGCCCGCCCCCGACGGCTGGGACTTCGGGGACTTCCCCTACGGCCTGGAACCGCTCACCCTCCCCGAGCCTCCGGTGCCGGGCACGGACGACGGGGTGCCGGACGTCCTTCCCGGCGGCGCGGCGGTGGCCGCCGCGCAGCCCGCCTGCGCGCGCACCGGGCCGGGCCCCGCCTCCGCCGAACTGGCCCACCAGCTCTACTGGTTCCGCTGGATCACCGGCCATCAGGTGACCTTCGCCGTCTGGCAGCTCCTCGCGCACGCACTGCACCAGGCACGCTCCCGCCCGGACCCGGCCGACTCGCTGACCGCCATGGCCGAGCTCACCCGCTCGTACACGGCGATGCTGCTGTACACCAGCTCCTGCCCCAAGGACGTGTACGCGGCGGTGATCCGGCCGAGCATGTACCTCCAGCACCGGGGTTTCAGCGGCACCTGGGCACCCGACTTCGCACCGGTACGGGGCCTGTTGCGCGGCAAGAAGTTCGCCTGGAACGACACCCCTGAGGGCCAGGCGCTCGGCCGCGAGGTCCGGATGTACCACGCGGTGCACTCCGGCGTCGCCGCCAAGCTCGTGCCCGACGGCCGCTCGCTGCTCCAGGAGACGGCGGCCCACCCCTCCCGGCCGCAGCATCCGGGGATGCAGGCGCTCGTCTACGACAACTACTTCCTCACCCTGCGCGGGCCCGTCACCACCGCGGACCTGGTCGACCAGCTGCGGCGCAGGCTGCGGGCCGTACGGCTGGACGTGGCGGCCAACGGCCTGTACCCCGGCCTGACGCCGGAGGAGGACGCGGAGCTGCCCGAGGAGCTGCGCACCGACGACGTGCGGACCTGCGAGCGGGAGTTCCACGGCATCCTGCGGCGGACCGACGTCTCGGCCGCCGGTCTGACACCCCGGCTGCTGGACGGAACCGCACGCTGAAGCGCGCGGCCGCCCCCGACGAACGAGTGGAGAGACAGTGCGGCATGGAGTCGTGATTCTGCCGGAGCGCCGCTGGCGCGAGGCCCGCGATCAGTGGGTCCGCGCCGAGGAGTTCGGCTTCGATCACGCCTGGACCTACGACCAGCTGATGTGGCGATGGCTGCGGAACGACCCCTGGTTCGGCGCGGTGCCGACCCTGGCCGCCGCGGCGGCCGTCACCTCACGGATCACCCTCGGCACGATGGTTGCCACCCCGACCTACCGGCACCCGGTCACGCTCGCCAAGGAGCTGATGACCCTGGAGGACGTCGCGGAGGGCCGGTTCGTGTGCGGTCTGGGCGCCGGGGCGGGTGGCCTCGACGACCGGGTCGTCGACCCCACCGAGCGCACGCCGCGCCAACGCGCGGAGCGTTTCGGCGAGTTCGTCGACCTGCTCGATTCGCTGCTGCGTGAGCGCGTCACCACGTACACGGGCACGCACTACACGGTCGAGGACGTGCCCATGAACCCGGGCTGTCTGACCGCCCCCCGGGTGCCGTTCGCCGTCGCGGCGACCGGCCCCCGGGGCATGCGGCTGGCGGCCCGGCATGCCGCCACCTGGATCACGGCCGGGCCCCCCGGCCGGTTCGACGCCCTGCCGTACGAGGAGACCCTGGCCACGGTCAAGGAGCAACTGTCCCGGCTGGACGAGGCGTGCGAGCGGACCGGGCGCGATCCGGCGACCCTGGACCGGCTGCTGCTGACCGGCGCGATGGTCGGCGGGACGCTCGACTCGGTGGAGGCGTACCGCGACGCGGCCGGGCGCTTCGGCGACCTCGGCATCACGGACTTCGTGGTGCACTGGCCGCGTGAGTCGTTCCCCTACCAGGGCAGCCTCAAGGTGCTGGAGCAGGTCGCGGCGGAGGTACTGACGGCGGGCGGAGGATCCCGGTGATCGATTACGAGATCGTGGACATGTTCACCGACACCCCGTTCGCGGGCTGCGCCCTCGGCGTCGTACCGGACGCGTCGGGGCTCGGCTACGGCGACATGCGGGCCGTGGCCGGGGAGATCGCGCTCACCGAGACCGCGTTCGTGCTGCCGCCCCTGTCCCCGGAAGCCACCTACCGCGTACGGGTCTTCACGCCCGACGGCGAGTCGCCGTACGGCGGGCACTCGTCGGTGGGCACGGCCGCCACCCTTGTGCGCACCGGGCGGGTGCCGGCCGGAGCGGTGGTGCAGGAGTGCGGCGGGAAGCTGCTCAGCCTCGACGCGTCGCCGGAGGGCGCGGTCCTCACCGTCCGCGGAGAGCCGCCGGCGCCGCGGACCTGGGACCATGCCGCGCCGCTCGCCGCCTGCGGGCTGACCGACGACGACCTCGTCGGCCGGCCCCGCGTCGCCGGGTTCGGGCCCGCCTTCCACATCCTGCCCGTACGGGCCGAGGCGGTGGCCCGCGCCGTGCGCGACGCGTCCGCGCCGGTCTGGGACACCTGCCCGGACGCGGTCGTCGTCGCCTACGACCGGGCCACCCGCTGTGCCCGGGTCCGGGTCTTCGCGCCCGGCTACGGCATGCCGGAGGACCCGGCGTGCGCGTCCGCCGCGCTCGGCCTCGGCCCCTGGCTCGCCCATGCCGGTCTGCTGCCCGGCGCCGACGGCACGTTCGACTACCGCGTCCTGCAGGGCGCCGAGATGGGCCGGCCCGCCACGCTCCGCTGCACGGTGACCGTGCGCGGCGCACGGGCCGTGGCCGCCGGGGTCTTCGGGCAGGTCGCGGCGGTCGCCCAGGGCCGCATGCGGGTGCCCTCCGACGTGACGGCCGCGCGCGTGTGACCGACGGCCCCTCCGGCGCGCCGCCCGCGCACCGGGCTGTGCACCGGACTGTGTCGTCGAACGAACCGAGAGAAGAGGAACTGGCTGTGTTATTCCGTCCGGAGCTGCACGGGACCCGGGGCGCCGTCGCGTCGACCCACTGGCTGGCGTCCGCCGCCGGCATGCGTATGTACGACAAGGGCGGCAACGCCTTCGACGCGGCGGTCGCCGCCGCCTTCGTCATCCAGGTCGTCGAGCCCCACCTCAACGGCCCCGGCGGGGACGTCCCGATCCTCGCGCACCGCGCCGGCTCGGGCGCGGTCGACGTGGTCTGCGGGCAGGGGCCGATGCCGCGGGCCGCGACCGTCGAGGCGTTCCAGGACCGGGGGCTGAGCACGGTCCCGGGGTCGGGGCTGCTCCCGGCCGTCGTACCGGGCGCGTTCGGCGCCTGGCTGCGGCTGCTCAAGGAGTTCGGCACGCTGCGCCTGGAGGACGTCCTCGAACCGGCGATCGGCTACGCGGAGCGCGGGTATCCGCTGCTGCCGAAGGCGGCCGCGATGATCGACGCGCTCGCCGAGGTCTTCCGCGACCACTGGCAGGAGTCGGGGCGCACCTATCTGCGCGGCGGGGTCGCGCCCAAGGCCGGTGAGCGGGTGACCAACCCGGCCCTCGCGGCGACGTACAAGCGGCTGCTCGCCGAGGCGAAGGCGGCCGGAGCCGACCGCGAGCGGCAGATCGACGCGGCCGTGAAGGCCTTCTACGAAGGCTTCGTGGCCGAGGCCGTGGACCGGTATCTGGCGACGGCCGAGGAGATCGACTCCACCGGGCGGCGCCACGGCGGGCTGCTCACCGGCGCGGACATGGCCGCCTGGCGGCCAGGCCTGGAGCAGCCGCTCACGCTCGAACACCGGGGCCTGACGGTGCACAAGGCGGGGCCGTGGTCGCAGGGCCCGGTCTTCCTCCAGCAGCTGTCGCTGCTCCAGGGGTTCGACCTGGCCGGGATGGGTCCGGGCAGCGAGGAGTACGTCCACACCGTCGTCGAGGCCGCGAAGCTCGCCTTCGCGGACCGGGAGGCGTGGTACGGCGACCCGGCGCACGCGGACGTCCCCGTCAAGGAACTCCTCGACCCGGCCTACGCGGCGGCGCGCCGGGCGCTGGTCGGCGCCGAGGCGTCGGAGGTGCTGCGGCCGGGCGCGCCGGGGGGCCGGGAGCCGCTGCTGCCACCCCTGTGGGACGCCTCCACCGCGCCGGCCGAGCCCGAGTGGCTGGCCGAGCTGGAGCAGGGCATCCCCGCGATCGTGAAGCTGACCGCGGCCAAGGGGGACACGTGCTGTGTCACCGCCACCGACGCGGACGGCAACATGGTGGTGGCGACGCCGAGCGGCGGATGGCTCAAGAGCTCTCCGGTGGTGCCCGGTCTCGGCTTCCCGCTCGGGACGCGCGGTCAGATGGCGACGCTGACCCCGGGGCACCCCAACACCCTCGCACCGGGCAAGCGTCCGCGCACCACGCTCAGCCCCTCGCTCGTGCTGCGCTACGGGCAGCCGTACCTGGCGTTCGGTACGCCGGGCGGCGACCAGCAGGACCAGTGGACGCTGCAGTTCTTCCTCAACCACGCCGAGCACGGCATGAGTCCGCAGGCCGCCATCGAGGCCCGCACGTTCCACACCGAGCACGTACCGACGTCGTTCACGCCCCGGGAGTACCGTCCCCGGTCCGTGGTGATGGAGCGCGGCTTCTCCCCGGAAACGGTGGAGGGTCTGCGCCGGCGCGGCCACGAGGTGCGGCTGGTCGAGGACTACTCGCTGAGCAAGGTCTGCGCGACCGGTCTGACCAGCGACGGAATGGTGTTGGGGGCGGCGAGTCCGCGTGGCGGGCAGGCGTACGCGGTCGCCGGGTGAGGGGCGCACTGCTAGCATAGGTTTCCAATTGGAAACCACTTTGGTGTGCATCACAATGCGCAGGGGAGAGGCTCGTCATGACGGCTGACCCGGAGGCGGACCGGGACGACTACATGGTTCTCGGGGACGCGCGGCAGAACAACCTCAAGGGGGTGAATCTGCGGATCCCCAAACGGAAACTGACCGTCTTCACCGGCATGTCCGGCTCCGGGAAGTCCTCGGTCGTGTTCGGGACGATTGCCGTGGAGTCGCAGCGGCAGCTCAACGAAACCTTCCCGGCCTTCATCCGCAACCGGCTGCCCAAGTACGAGCGGCCCGCCGCCGAGGTGATGGAGAACCTCTCCACGGCCATCGTGGTCGACCAGCGGCCGGTCGGCGGCAACGCCCGCTCCACGGTCGGCACGATGACCGAGATCCACCCCATGCTGAGGGTGCTCTTCTCCCGCCACGGCACCCCCAGCGCCGGCCCCTCGCACATGTACTCCTTCAACGATCCGCGGGGCATGTGCGCGGAGTGCGAGGGGCTCGGCTCCACGGTCCGGCTGGACCTCGACCGGCTCCTGGACGAGGACAAGAGCCTGAACGAAGGCGCCATCGGCTTCCCCGCCTTCGCGGTGGGCACCTTCCAATGGCAGCTGTACGGGGAGTCCGGCCTCTTCGACCCGGACCTCCCGCTGCGCGAGTTCAGCGCGAAGGACCGTGAACTCCTGCTGCACGGCAGCGGGTTCAAGGTCGACCGGGCGGGCCGCAACGGCGTCTACAAGAACGAGTACGAAGGCATCGTCACCCGCTTCACGCGCCGGTACCTCAAGTCCGGCCTGAACTCCCTGAAGGCGGGCGAACGCGCCGCCGTGGAGCGGGTGGTGATCCAGGGCCCGTGCGCGGTGTGCGGCGGCGCGCGGCTCAACAAGGCCGCCCTGGACTCCCGGATCGACGGCGAGAACATCGCCGACCACGCCGCGCTGGAGGTCAGCGATCTGATCGGGCGGCTGGACCGGATCGATGCTCCCTCGGTCAAACCCGTGGTGGATGCGGCTCTCGCCGCGCTGCGACGGGTGGAGGCGGTCGGCCTCGGCTATCTGAGCCTGGACCGGCAGACCACCACCCTCTCCGGCGGTGAGGCGCAGCGCCTGAAGATGGTGCGGCACCTAGGCAGCAGCCTGACCGGACTCACGTACATCTTCGACGAACCCAGCGTCGGCCTGCACCCGCGCGATGTGCGGCGGATGAACGAGATCCTGCTCGCCCTGCGCGACAAGGGGAACACCGTCCTGGTGGTGGAGCACGACCGGGACGTGATCGAGATCGCCGACCATGTCGTCGACATGGGGCCGGGCGCCGGGAGCGACGGCGGGGAGGTGATCTACGAAGGCGGCCTCGCGGGGCTGCGCGCGTCCGGCACGCCGACCGGCCGCAGCCTGATGACCGTTCCGGGGCTCAAGCCGGCCGTGCGGACCCGGACGGGCGCGCTCACCGTCCGCGACGCCGCCCTGCACAACCTGCGGGACGTCACGGTCGACATCCCGACGGGGGTGCTGACCGCGGTGACCGGGGTCGCCGGCTCGGGCAAGAGCACGCTCGTCTCGAAGGTCTTCACCGCCCAGTATCCGCAAGCCGTGGTCGTCGACCAGTCGTCGGTCGGGGTGTCGATGCGGTCCAACCCGGCCACGTACACGGATGTGATGGACACCGTACGGCGGCTGATCGCGCGGGCGTCCGGGGCCGATCCGGGGCTGTTCAGCTTCAACTCGGCCGGGGCCTGCCCGGAATGCCAGGGCAAGGGCGTGATCGAGACGGATCTCGCCTTCATGGAACCGGTCACGACGGTGTGCGAGCGGTGCGAGGGCCGGCGCTTCAACGACGAGGCGCTCGCCCACACGCTGAACGGCCGGACCGTCGTCGACGTGCTGGCCATGACCGCCGACGAGGCGGCGCGGTTCTTCACCGACCCCGGCATCCGCCGCAAGCTGGCGCTGCTCACCGAGGTGGGCCTCGGCTACCTGACCCTGGGGCAGCCGCTGTCGACGCTGTCCGGCGGCGAGCGGCAGCGGCTGAAGCTGGCCCACCGCCTCAAGGAGACCGGCAGTGTCTACGTCTTCGACGAACCCTCCACCGGACTGCACATGGAGGACGTCAAGCGGCTCCTGACCCTCTTCGACCGGCTCGTGGACGGCGGCAACACGGTCGTCGTGATCGAGCACGACCTCGATGTGGTCAAGCACGCGGACTGGGTCATCGACCTGGGGCCCGAGGCCGGCCGGGGCGGCGGGCGGGTCGTCTTCGAAGGCACCCCGGCCCAGCTGCTGCACGCGGACGGATCCCACACCGCGCGCTCCCTCGCCGAGGACCTCACCCACTACGCCCCGTCCACCACCCCGTAGGCCGACCACACCCAGGGTCCCGCGTGAGGGCGGACGCCGGATCCCCTGAACGGCCTGCCAAGGCGTGACAGGCGCCAGGGGAGGGACTTGCATGGGAGACATGTTCTTGGTTGACCGTGTAGGTGCCCGCTCTCTTCGCGCCACCGTGGCACTGGGCTCAGTGGGCCTGGTGGCGGCGCTGGCCGTCGGCTGCACCAGGGCCGATGCCGACGCCGCCGCCGTCGGGCGTGCGGGGGTCGGGGCGTCACCGCTGCCCACCGCCCCTCCCGCCCAGCCAGCACCACAGATCACTCGGGCCGAGGTCGAGACCGCGGTGAGCCGGCTCGACGACGTCGTACAGGACTTCATGCGCCGCACCGGTGTGCCCGGAGTCGCCGTGGGCGTGGTGCACAACGACGAGGTCGTCCATCTCAAGGGGTTCGGCCTGCGGAAGGCAGGCACGCAGGACCGGATCGATGCGGACACCGTCTTCCAGCTCGCCTCGGTCTCCAAGCCCATCGCGTCCACCGTGGTGGCCGCGGCCGTGGGCCAGAAGATCGTCGGTTGGGACGACCCGGTCGTCGACCACGACTCCGGCTTCGCCCTCAAGGACCCATGGGTCACCCGCCATGTCACGCTGGCCGACCTGTTCTCGCATCGCAGCGGACTGCCCGACCACGCCGGAGACCTCCTCGAAGACCTCGGCTACGACCGCTCGTACATCCTGGATCACCTCCGCTACCAGCCGTTGACCCCCTTCCGGGCCGAGTACGCGTACACCAACTTCGGGCTGACCGAAGCCGGCGTCGCCGCCGCGCGAGCGGCGGGGACCAGCTGGGAGAAGCTGTCCGCCGATAAGCTGTACCGGCCGCTCGGCATGGATTCCACCAGCTCCTCCTTCGCCGACTACGACAGGGCGCGGAACAAGGCCGTCACGCATGTGCAGTCCGGGGGCGCCTGGCGCGCCGAGTACGTGCGCAACGCGGACGCCCAGAGCCCGGCGGGCGGGGCCAGCTCCACGGCCCGGGACATGACGAAGTGGCTGCGCCTGCAACTGGGCAACGGCAAGTTCGAAGGGCGGCAGATCGTCGCCGCCGAGGCGCTGGCGCAGACCCACCTGCCGCACATCGTCTCCGTGCCGCCGCCCTCGCCCGCGGGCCGGGCCGGGTTCTACGGGCTCGGCTGGAACGTCAGCTACGACGACCAGGGCAGACTGAAGCTCGGCCACTCCGGCGGCTTCGCGCTGGGGGCGGCCACCAACGTCGGGCTGCTGCCCTCGGAGAAGCTCGGCATCGTCGTCCTGACCAACGGCGAGCCCATCGGCGTGCCAGAGGCGGTCACCGCCGCCTTCTTGGACATCGCGCAGACGGGCGGGCCGACCGTCGACTGGCTGACGTTCCTGGGGCCGATCATCAAGCAAACCCTGGCGGGGGAACGCTCGCCGGTCGACTACGGCAAGCCTCCGGCCTCGCCCGCACCCGCCAAGGCGAACAGCGCCTACACGGGAACGTACGCCAATGAGTACTACGGCCCGATGACCGTCAGCACCCAGGGGAACGAACTCACCATGCAACTCGGGCCCAAGAGGCAACGGTTCACCTTGAGCCACTACGACGGTGACACCTTCAGCTACCGCACCACCGGCGAGAACGCCGTCGGCCTGTCCGGCGTCACCTTCACCGTCGGGTCCGGCGGACGCGCCGACAAGGTTCGGGTCGAGAACCTCGACACGACCGGTCTCGGCACCTTCACGAGGAACGAATAGGCGGGAGGCCGGAGCAGGGCGCGGCGGGAGAGCCGCGCCTGACCTCGTCTCAGGCCCCGGCCCGCCCCGCGTGCAGCGCCTCGGCGACCTTCTCGCACAGCTCCGTGAACAGGCTCCGCTCCCCCGGGGTCAGGGCGCCGGTGGCGAGCGCGGCGATCTGCCGGCGGTCGTCGGCCGCGCGCAGCAGCAGCGCGGACCCCTCCTCGGTGAGGGTGGTGGTCAGCTCCCGCCGGTCGCCGTGGGCGACGGTCTGGGCCACGAGCCCGCGGTCCTTCAGGAAGCGCAGCGTCTTGGACATGCTGGGACGCGACACCCCGAGGGATGCGCTGAGCTGCGAGGGCGCCATGCCGCCGCGTCGGTCGAGGGTGTCCAGTACGTCGTACTGCGCCCAGCTGATCGCCTGCGGATCGGCCCGGCTGCGCCGGGCCACCAGCACGCACTGCAGATGGCAGAGGGCGTCGGCCAGGGAGCCTGGGCCGCTCTCGGGCGGCCCGGCCGTCGGCCCGCTCATCCGCCCCGCCTCACCGCGCGGCGGGGACGGCGGACCGGCCGGCGTCGGCGTCCGCGAACCGGCTGCGGATCAGGGCGATACGGTCCGGGTCGTGCGGCGGCAGGTCCCGGTGGGTGAGCCGCCCGCTGCGGGTGAGCAGATGGGCGTTGAAGACCTCCGGGTCGAGCCCGACGCAGCGGTCGATGTCCTCGAACCATTCGAGGCTGGTCAGGGCGGTGCGCTGCATCGCCGCCACCGCCGGCTCGCGCTCGGCCTGGTAGGCGGCGAGCGCCTCGGGGACCGTGGTGTGGTCCCGCAGTGCCATGGTGAGGGCGAGGGCGTCCTCCATGGCGAGCTTGGTGCCGGAGCCGATGGAGAAGTGGGTGGTGTGCGCGCTGTCGCCGAGCAGGGCGATGTTGCGGTGGCTCCAGTGGCGGTTGCTGACGACGGTGAACCGGCCCCAGCGCGATTTGTTGCCCTCCAGGCCGTGCCCCTGGAGGACGTCGGAGAAGAGCTCGGCGACCCTCGCGAGGGAGCGCTCGTCGCTGCTGCCGTCCTCGGGTTCGGTCCGGTGGCCGGTGAACCCGGCGGCGCGCCAGACGGCTTCGTTGACCTCGACGATGAAGGTGCTGCGCCCGGGGGCGTAGGGGTAGGCGTGGGCCTGCATCGGGCCGTACGGCGTCTCGGTGACGGCGAAGGTCAGCGCGTCGAAGGGCCGGTCGGTGCCGAGCCACATGTAGCGGGCGCCGCGTTCGCCGCGCTCGGTGCCGAAATTCCCGGCGTAGCGGGTACGAGTCGTGGAGTTGACCCCGTCCGCCGCGACGACCAGGTCGTAGGCGCCGGCGAGCTCGTCCGGGCCGGGTGCCCGGGTGCTGAAGCGCAGGCGTACACCGAGGGCGGCACACCGTTCGTGGAGCAGCCGGAGCAGGGTGCGGCGGCTGATCGCCGAGAAGCCGTAGCCCTCGTTGCGTACGGTCCCGCCGCGGTAGTGGACGTCGATCCGGTCCCAGCGGGCGAAGTGGCTGGTGATGCCGGAGAAGAGGACGGGGTCGGCGGCCTCGATGCCGCCGAGGGCCCCGTCTGAGAACACCACCCCGAAGCCGAAGGTCTCGTCGGCGGCCTGGGCCTCCCAGACGTCGACCTCGTACCGGGGCAGGAGGCGCTTGACGAGAGAGGCCGTATAGAGCCCGCCGGGGCCGGCGCCGATCACCGCGATCCGCATGACACCTCGCTTCCGGGGCCACGGCGAAGATCGGCGGCCCCCTGGTCCCTGCTTCATGGTCAAGCTAACATCTTATCCGACAGGAAACTATCTTCCGCGTGAATCTTGCACGCGGCGGCCATGTCCCCCGCTGTTTAAGGATGACTGAGCCATCTTGATTTCCGACTACTTCACACATGGCAAGTTCTCCGTCCCTACGGCCGCGCTCGTCGAGCGGTTGCTGAGCCCCGATCCACCGCCGTTCGCACTGCTGCGCCGCCACCGCCCGGGAGACGGTGGACGGCCGCCCGTGGAGGTGCTGATCGGGGAGATGGGCAGCGTCGGCACGGTCGGGGAGATCCCGCAGTCACCGCCCGCACCGGGCGGCGGACCGTACGCGCTGGCGCTGCTGCCGTACCACCGCCTCGCCGAGCGGGGACTGGAGTGCCACCAGGACGGCACTCCCCTGCGGGTCCTGCGGATCACCGAACATCACTCGCTGCCCACCGCCGAACTGGCGGCCGCCCTGCCCCCCACCACGCTCACCCTCGACGACGCCGGCTTCGAGACGGACGACGGTCAGTACGCCGCACTCGTCCGGGACGTCGTCTCCACCGAGGTCGCCCGCGAGGGGCTCAGCGTGCTGATCCGCCGCGACTACACCGCCCGGCTGCGCAGCCACCGGCCCGCGCTGGCGCTGGAGTTGTTCCGCCGGCTGCTGACCGCAGAGGCGGGCGCGCACTGGACCTTCGCCGTGCACACCGGCGGCCGGCGGGGCCGGGCCCTGGTCGGTGCCACCCCGCAGGGACATGTACGGATCGAGCGCGGCCGGGTCGTGATGAACCCGATGTGCGGGACGTACCGCTACCCGCCCGGCGGGGCGGAACTCGCCGGGCTCCTCTCCTTCCTGCAGGACCCCAAGGAGTCCGAGGAGCTGGCGACCACCGTCGACGCGGAACTGGCCCTGCTCTGCCGGGTCACCGGCCAGGGTGTCCTGGTGGACGGCCCGCGGCTGCGGCCGATGGCGCACCTGCTGCACAGCGAGTGCAGGATCAGCGGACCCGCGGCGCTCTCCGCGCGGCAGACCCTGGCGCGGACGATGTTCGCCTCGACCGCGGTCGGCCGCCCGTTCGCCGAGGCGTGCCGGGTCGTCCGGCGCCGGGAGCCGACGGGCCGCGGCTACTACGGCGGCGCCATCGCGCTCCTCGGCCATGACGCCCAGGGCTGGGAGGAGCTGGACTCGGCCGCCGTGATCCGTACGTTCGACATCGACGGGGACGGTCTGCTGCGGCTGTCGGTGGGCGCCACGCTCGGTCCCGGCTCCAGCCCGGAGGCGGAGACGGCGGAGACCCGCGCGAAGGCGGCCGCCCTGCTGTCCACCCTGCGGCCTGACGCGCCCCGCCCGGCCGGCCCCAGCAGGACTCCACCCGACCGGGACACCGCCGCCGCGCTCGCCCTGGACGACCGGGTGGCGAAGGAGCTGGATCTGCGCCGCAGACAACTCTCCACGTTCTGGAGCGGTTTCGCCCGGCCGCCGGCCAGGAGGCGGGCGGCGGACGCGGTGCTGCTGGTCGACTCCGGCGAGGAGGAGACGGAGGTCCTGGCCCATATGGTGCGCGGTCTCGGCCGGACCGTGGAGGTGCGGCGGTACGACGAGGTCGAGGCGGCCGCTCTGCCCGGTCCCCGGGGCCGGGTCGTGCTCGCCCCGGGGCCCGGCCGGCCCGGCGCCCCGGACACGGCCCTGCGCGCACTGGCCCGCACGCTCCTGGCCGGCGCGGCGGCGGGCGGGCCCGCGGTGAGCGGCATCGGCACCGGCTTTCAGGTGCTCGCCCGCGAACTGGGCCTGGCGGGCGCCCCGGTCGCCCGCCCCAGCCAGGTCGTGCGCCGCACGGTCGACGTGCACGGGCTGCGGGTGACGGCCGCCTTCAGCGACGCCTGCGCCGTGGAGCCGGCCGACCACTGTGACAAGGCGGCCGGCCGGCTCGGTATCCGGCTCTGGCACTCCGCGGACCGGCGCGAGCTCGTGGCGTTCACGGGCCCGCGGGCGGCCGGCTACCAGTTCCGTCCGGAGTCGGTCATCACGACGAACGGGGCGGATCTCCTACGGCTGCTGCTCGCCTGAGCCCCGGCCCAGTTCGAGGACGGTGCGCGCGGCCGACTCCAGGGCGAAGGTCATCGAGCCGCCGTTGGGTTCGAACGCCGCGTGGTCGCCGGCGAAGTGGATACGGCCCTCGGGGCGGCGGATGACCGGCATCAGGGCGCTGTGGCCGAGCTCGGGGAGGATGTAGGCGCCCTCGATGTAGGGCTGCTGGTCCCAGACGACCGAGGTGCCCGTCTCGTAGTGGTCCCGCGCACCGGGCAGCACGGTCTCGACCTGGTCGAGGACGAAGCGCAGCCGTTCCTCCGCGGACATGACGGCGACCGCGCGGGCCCGCCAGCCGGTCATCAGGCATTCGAGGATCTTGCGGGGGCCGGGGAGCTGGGGCGTGGCGTCGCGGATCCAGCGGACGGGCAGATCGGTGGAGAAGCTGGCGTTGCGCTGCGGCCAGAACTGGCTGCTCATCTGGAGGTAGACGCGGACGATCGAGGAGTACTTCACCCGGCGCATGACGTCGTGCTTGGCGTCCGAGAGCGCGGCGTCGGTGAAGTCGATGTGGCGTACGGCGCTGAAGGGGACGGTGACCACGACCCGTTCGGCCTCCATCGTCTGCAGCCGACCCTGGTCGAGGAAGGTCAACCGGGCCCGCTCGGCGTCCTGTGCGACGCGGACCACCGGCTTGCGGTAGCGGATCCGGTCCTTCAGCCGCTCGGCGAACGCCTGCGGGAAGCGGTCGGTGCCGCCCTTCACCTTCGACCAGCGCGGGTCGGCGTTGGTCAGCGAGTGCGGGCTCGCCTCGTGGCGCAGCCAGGACAGCGCGGACGCGGTCTTGAGGTCGCCGCCGCGCATCTCCAGGAAGTGCGGCTCCATCAGGTCGACGGCGACGGGAGACGCTCCCCGGTCGGTGAGGACCTCGTACACGGACCGCTGGTCGTAGCGGCCAAGCAGCGGGGTGACGGTCCAGTCCGGCGCGGTGATGTCGGGCTGGAGCGCCTGGTAGGTGTCGCGCACATAGCGGTCGATCATGCCTTCGACACCGAGGGTCTTCTCGTGCGGGGCGAGCGGGAGCCCGGCCTGCTCCAGCGACTCCCGGTCGGGGGTGAACAGCCGGGAGCCCATGAAGTAGGAGAACGTGGTCCCGACCAGGTCTGCGGTCTCCAGGCCCACGCCCAGCTCCCGCAGGTAGTGCATGGCGTAGTGGCAGTGCGGGGTCAGGGTCATGGCGCCGGCCTCGGCGTGGAGCCCGTCGGCGAAGGGCTCGCGCAGGGTGTAGGCCCGTCCGCCCGCCCGGCCCGAGGCTTCCAGGACGGTCACGTCGCAGCCGCGGTTGGCCAGTTCGTACGCCACCGCGAGCCCCGATAACCCGGCGCCGATGACGACGACGGACCTGGGGAGCCGCAGGTCCGGCATGCCGCTGTCGAAGTCGCGGCGTACTTCCGTCGGTGTGGCCTCTCGCATACCCGTCTCCTCGCTCACACACACTCGCGCATCGTTAACGGCTGGAAACTATATACGTGAGAACTGGCCATGCGGAAGCTAAATCATTTTCCGAACGGAAAGTGATTGTCAGTGGGGTTCCGTGTGCGGGGGATACGTCCGTACGTCGTCGGTGTACATCCGGGCCCGGTCCCGCACCAGTTCGGGCAGGGCGCCGGAGGCCAGGTCCGCCAGCGTGGTGCCCTCCAGGACCTGGCGCAGGCTGGTGCGCACGGCACGCCAGACGTCCGGCATCGGAGCGGCCGCGCCCTGGTAGGAGAGCCCGGTCAGTTTCAGGTCACGCACGCTGACGAGGGGCCCGTCCATGGCGCGGATGACATCGGCGAGGGTGATCTCGGCCGGCGGTCTGGTCAGGGCGTAGCCGCCGTCGGGGCCTCGTACGCTCCGCACGAGGCGCGCCTGGCGCAGCTCGCTCAGGACGACGAAGAGGAAGCGGACAGGGATGTCCTGACGGCCCGCGACGTCCTCCGCCTTCAGCGGCCGGTCGGGTGAACCGGCCAACTCCGCCATGGCTCGTACGGCGTAGTCCGTTCGCGCTGAGATCCTCACCGGCTCAATGTCTCATGACTCGTCGCCGGCCCACGAGATGCCCAAGTGGCGGGAAATCACCGCCACGCCGGGAGGGGGTTGTCTCTTCACATTGTTCATCTACATAGTGAACTTCATGTGCGCCACCCGCCTTGAGTCGGAGGTATCCGTGGTTCCCGCTCCTCCCCGCCCCACCGTTGCCGTCGTCGGAGCCGGCGCGGCCGGTGCTCTGGTCGCCGTACAGCTCTGCGAGACGGCGGCACGCCGACGTACGCCGCTCGAACTGGTCCTGATCGACCCGGCCGCGGAGGCGGGCCGCGGCACGGCGTACGCCACCGAGGCGCCCGAACACCGGCTCAACGTCCCGGTGGGCGGCATGAGCGCCTACCCGGACGACCCCGGCCACTTCCGGCGCTGGCTCTGCCGCCACGGCGAACCCACCGTCACGGCCGCCGACTTCGCCGCCCGCTACCGCTTCGGCTCCTATATCGCCGACACGCTCGGCCGGGCCATCATCACGGCCCACGGCACGGTCGCCGTGCGCCGTCTGCGGGCCACGGTCACCCGGTGCGCCGACGCGGGGGACGGGGACGGCGCGGGGCGGTTCGAACTCGCGCTGTCCGACGGGTCGGTGCTGCGGGCCGACAGCGTGGTGCTGGCGACCGGCCCGGCCCCCGCCACGGCCGCCTGGGCACCGCCCGGGCTGCGCGACTCCGACCGGTTCGTGGCCCGGCCCTGGGCGCCCGGAGCCCTCGGCGCGGTCCCGGACTCGGACGACGTCCTGCTGGTCGGCAGCGGTCTGACCGCCGTCGACCTGGCCCTCGTCCTCGACCGGGCGGGCCGTACGGTGCACGCCCTGTCCCGCAGCGGCCTGCTCCCCCAGCCGCACGCCGTGGCTCCCCTGCCGCCGCTGCCCGCCCCGCCCGGCCTCGCGGGGCTGCCACTCGGCCGGCTGCGGACCGCCTTACGCCGCCACCTCGCCGCCGCGCTGCGCGACCACGGCGACTGGCGCCCGGCCCTCGACGGGCTCCGCCCCCACCTCGTGAGCCTGTGGCAGGGGCTCAGCGACGACGAGCGGGCCGAGTTCCTCGGCCGCGACGCCACACTCTGGAACACCCACCGGCACCGCATGGCGCCCACCACCGCCGAGGCGGTGGCCCGGGCGCGGGCCGCGCGCCGGCTGCGGATCCACGCCGGACGGGTCGCCTCGGCCCACACCCTCGACGACGGCCGGCTCGCCGTCGTCCTCGACGACGGCCGCGAACTGCGCGTGGGCCGGGTGGTGGACTGCACCGGCCCCGGCCTGCGGGCGGACGCGGCCGGCGATCCGATGTGGGCGGGGCTGCTCGCCGACGGTCTCGCCGTGCCCGGCCCGCTGGGCATCGGCGTCGCCACCGACGACGGGCGGCTGCTCGACGCCGGCCGGCGCGCCGACCGGCCGCTGTTCACGCTGGGCTCGCCCCGCCGCGGCGAACTGTGGGAGACGACCGCGATCCCGGAGATCCGTACCCAGGCCAAGGCGGTCGCCGAGGCGGTCCTCGCGCCGCTGGCCACGCCCGTACGCCCCAGTCGGCGCCGCCCCACCGACCAGTTCGGGCTCCCCCTGTCGACCCACGCCGCCGCCGCGGCCTCCTACCGCACCGGCCTGGCCCGGGTCGTCACCGTCCGCGGCAAGGCCGCCGAGGCCTTCACCCGGGCCACCGAGCTCGACCCGGGCTTCGCGCTGGGCCACGCCACGCTCGCGCTGCTCGGCCACGAGTGCGGCGCGGAGGTCGACGTGCCCCGGGCGCTCGCCGACGCCCAGCGCAGCGCCGCCGAGCGCGGCGACGAGCGGGAGCGCTCCTTCGTCGACGTCGTCTCCCGCCGGATCGGCGGCCAGGGCGGCGACCAGGCCCTTATCGACCATCTCGAACGCTTCCCCGCCGACGCCCTCGCGCTCAGCGCGGCGGTGCCCACCATCGCCTTCTCCGGCATCGGCGACCTCGACGGAAGCCTGGCGCAGCGGCTGGTGGCGCGGACCGCGCCCGCCTTCGAGGGCCACTGGTTCCACACCTCGCTGCTGTCCTTCCTCCGGCAGGAGGAGGGCCGTTTTGACGAGGCGGGAGCGCTCGCCCGGCAGGCGCTGGCGGCGGAGCCGGCCTCCGGTCACGCCGTGCACGCCCTCGCGCACGTCCACTACGAGTCCGGCGACCACCACGCGGGCCGTGACTGGCTCGACGGCTGGATCGCGGACCAGGGGCGCGGCGCGGTGCACCGCGCCCACTTCTCCTGGCACGTGGCCCTGCACGAGCTGGCGCTCGACGATCCGGCCGCGGTCCGCAGGCGCTGGTTCGCACAGCTCGCGCCCCGCCAGGTGAACGGCGTGCGGGCGCTGGTCGACTCCGGTTCGCTGCTGTGGCGGGCCCGGATGTGCCACCACTGGACCGGCCGGATGCCGGTGGACGGGGTGCTGGACGCGGTCGCCCGGGACGTGCTGGAGCAGCCCGCGACGGCGTTCACGGCGCTGCACAGCGCCGTCGCGCTCACCGCGGCCGGGGATCTGCCGGCGCTGCGGCGGCTGCGGGACCACGCGGCCCGGGCCGACACGGTCCAGCGGGAGGTCGTGGCGCCGCTGTGCCGGGCGCTGGAGGCCGTCCTGGAGGAGCGGTGGACCGCCGCGGTGCAGGGGCTGCGGGAGCTGCTGCCGTCCCTGCGGCGGGTCGGCGGCAGCGCGGCGCAGCGCGAGATCGTGGAGGAGACGCTGCTGTACGCCCTGGTGGAGGCGGGGCAGAGCGACGCGGCCCGGCATCTGCTGGAGGAGCGCCTCGACCGCCGCTCCTCGCCCCTGGACAGCCGGCGGCTGGCGGCGCTCCGCCCCTGACCCCGTTACTCCTTTCGGGTGAGGGCCCGGGTGGTCCGGCCGTCGGCGCACGGCCGGGCCGCCCGCTCCCCCTTTCGGGTGAGTAGGTCCTCGATTACGGTGGATGTGAGTCCCCTATTCGGCCGCCGGCACTCTCCGCCGGACGGTCGCCCCCGGCCACCCAACCGGAGCACCATGCGCAGAGCCCGTCTCCTGCCCGCCGCGGCCGTCGCCGCGCTCGTCGGCTGCACCGCCCTGGACACGGGCGCGGCGGCCGACCCGAGGGCCTCGCTGACCACCGCGTCGGCGACCGCCACGGTGGCCGCCGCGCCGCCCATGCCGGCCCCCGACGCCAAGCCGGCCGCGCCCGATCCGAAGACCGCCACGGCGCTGCTGTCGATGCCGACGATCGGCGTCAAGGACCTGAAGGTGGTTCCGTACGAGGGCACGACCGACGACCGGGCGGGCACGGTGATCCAGGACCGGGGCGTCGCGGCGAGCCCGTACGGCAAGCGGGGCGGGGTCGGACCGGGCGAGGTCGGCAACTATCTGGTGACCGCCCACCGGCTCTCCGCCGGAGGCCCGATGCGCGATCTGCCCGCCCTGAAGAAGGGCGACTCCGTCTTCGTCCAGCTGGGCGGCACGGTGTACGAGTACCGGATCACCGACACGCGTAAGACCTCCTTCCGGTCCGAGCGCTCGCTGGCCGAGCAGCGGGCCGCGGTCCCGGGCAAGCCGGGCGAGCGGCCCACCCGGGCGATGATCACGCTCTCCACCTGTGCGACTCCCGAGGACCACGCGGCGGGCAACTTCTGGAGCGACGCCCAGGGCAACCCCGAGCACCGCATCGACAAGATCGGCGTCCTGGTCAGCCGCTGATCATGCGGTGCAGCAGGTCCGCGGCCGCACGGCCGAAGGCCGGGTCGTTGATGTGCGTGTCGGTCTCGACCAGCTCCACGGCGCTGCCGCGCAGCCCCTCGCGCAGCGCCGTGAAGAGTGCCTCGTCGGCGGCCGGGTCGTGGTACGGGCCGCCCGGCGCGCCCAGAGTGGACAGGCCGCGCAGCGGCAGGACCAGCGCGGTCGGCCCGGTGGCGGCCCGCAGCTTCGCCGCGACACGCCTGCCGAGCTCGGCGCATTCGCCGGGGGTGGTGCGTACGACCGTGACGGAGGGGTTGTGCACCCTGATACGGCGCTCGCTCATCCGGTCGGGGACGGTGTCCGCGGGGCCGAACTTCACCATGTCGAGCGCGCCGAGGCTCACCACCTGCGGCACTCCCCGGCTCCCGGCGGCGGTGAGCCGGCCGGGACCGGCCGTGAGGAGGCCCCCGCAGAGGTCGTCGGCGAGTTCGCTCAGCGTCAGGTCCAGGACGCCCGCGAACTGTCCCTCTCCGGCGAGCGTCTCCAGGGTGCGTCCGCCGGCCCCGCTGGTGTGGAACACCAGCACCTCGTAGCCGTGCTCGGTCATCCGCTCGCGCGCGGCGTCCACGCAACCGGTGGTCACCCCCGCCATGCTGGCCGCGACGAGCGGCCGCCCGCCCGCACCGCCCAGGGGGCCGGCGGCGTCCGCGCGCGAGGTGGCGGCGAAGCCCTGGGCCATCCCGACGACGGCGTCGACGGCGTTGGCGAGGATCGGGGCGGAGACCCGGTTGACACCGGCGATGTCGACCACGCTGTACATCATGGTGATGTCCGTGGAGCCGACATAGGCGGAGACGTCGCCCGAGGCCATCGAGGAGACCATCAGCTTCGGTACGCCGAGGGGCAGTTCGCGCATGGCCCGGGTCGCGATCGACGTACCGCCGCTGCCGCCGAGCGCCAGCACGCCGTGCAGCCTGCCCTCGCCGTGCAGGCGCCGTACGGTCTCGGCCGCGCCCCGCGCCATCACGGTCACCGCGGCGCCCCGGTCCCCGTCGCGCCGTAACCGCTCCAGGTCGGCGCCGCCCGCCCGGGCCACCTCCGCGCGCGGCACGTCCGCCGCTATCCGCGGGTCGCCGATCACCCCGGCGTCGACGACCGTGACGTCGACGCCGCGCCGCAGCAGCCGCTCCCGCAGCCATCCGTACTCGAGCCCTTTGGTGTCGAGGGTGCCCACCAGCACAACGGTCGCCATGAACGTACTGTCCGGCGGAACTCCCGTCACCCACAAGGGAGCTGGCGTCGGGACGCCACACGTGCGGCAGCAGGTCTGACGGACCATCACAGATGACAAATGTCATGCCGTTCCATGAGAAAGATCGTTCCGAGGGTGGACGGCCGGGCGTCCGGGGGGCGTTGAGGATGGTTCCACAGTGCACGAGCCGATCAGACAGGACCTTCTCATGCGCCTTGCCTCTCCGGGCCGCCGGCCTGCCCGCCTCGCCGCGGTGGCCTCGGTCACGCTGCTGTCCCTGGCCGTCGGTGTCCTCCCGGCCCAGGCCTCCCCCGCCGCACCGGCGCCCGCGGCCGCCGTCTCGGCCTACGCGGGGCTCGACCGGGCCGCGCTGCGCCAGTCGCTGGACGCTTTCCACAAGGCCGGGATGTACGGCGCCTATTCGTCCGTGCGGGACGGCTCGGACCGGTGGCGCGGCGCCACCGGGATCGCCGACCGCGACACCGAGCGCCCCACCCGGCCCGACTTCGAGCACCGGATCGGCAGCATCACCAAGACCTTCACCGCCGTCGCCGTCCTCCAGCAGGTCGACAAGGGCCGGATCGACCTCGACGCGCCCGTCGGCCGCTACCTGCCGGAGCTGGTGAAGGGCGAGCGCGGCCGGAAGGTGACCGTGCGGATGCTGCTCAACCACACCAGCGGCATCGGCGACTACATAGTCCCCGCCTTCCCCGGCTTGCTGGAGGATCCCGGCAAGTCCCTGGACGCGCACCGGCTGCGCCGTATCGCCCCCGAGGAGCTGGCCCGCCTGGGTCTGGCCGCGCCGTCCCCGGCGAAGCGCGGCACGCACTCCTACTCGAACACCAACTACATCCTCGCCGGGCTGCTGCTCAAGAAGGTCACGGGCCAGAACCCGGAGACGTACATCACCCGCCATGTCATCCGCAAGGCGGGCCTCAAGCACACGTACTTCCCGCGTACGCCGCGCATCAACGGCCCGCACTCCAAGATGTACGAGTCGTTCTACGGCTACATCGACCCCGCCCGCGACTACAGCGTCTACGACATGTCGTGGGCCGGTACGGCCGGTGCGATGGTGTCGACGGTCGACGACCTCAACGACTTCTACCGCAAGCTCCTCGGCGGCAAGCTCCTCGGCGCGGACGAGCTGCGGGAGATGAAGACGACCGTGCCCGCCCACGAGACCGAGCCGGGCGAAGAGGCCGGCATGCGTTACGGCCTCGGCATCTACACACTCAAGATGCCGAGCGGCTGGTACTGGGGCCACGACGGCGGTGTCTTCGGCGCCGGCACGTGGTCGCTGTCGACCGGGAACGGCCGCCGCCAGGTCTCGATCGGCTGGAACCTGATGAAGTACGAGCGCTTCGACGAGCAGGGCAAGCCCAAGCCGGACCCGATCGGCACCGCCCTGTTCCAGTACATCGACGGCGCCCTGGCCGGGGCCAAGAAGCCCGCGCCGCGCAGCTCGGCGGCCGCCCCCGGCACCCCCGCGCCGCTCATGCAGCAGCGGCTGGTCGGCCCGGAGCAGCTGCGCCGCTGACCCGGGCCGGGATCCGCCACCGGCCAGGTGGCGGATCCCGGGCGCACGGCTCATCGTGGAAAGAGGGACGGCGAAAGCTTCGATCTGGAGAACGCCGATGGAGCCGTACCTGATCCCGGTCGTACTCGCGGCGGTGTTCGCGGCCTTCACGGTGTCCGCCGCGGCGGGATTCGGCGGAAGCCTGATTCTCGTCCCCACCCTGGCCCTGGTCCTCGGCACCAAGTCCGGGGTGGCGCTCGCGGCGCTGCTGCTGGCCGCCAACAACGTGGTCAAGGTCGCCGCGTACCGCAGGACACTGCCGTACCGGAAGGCCGCACCGATCATCGTGCTGGTGACCCTCGGCGTGTTCCTGGGCGCCAAGTTGCTGATCGCCGCGCCCGAACGGGCCGTCACCATCGCCGTGATGGTCAGTTTCGTGGTCGCGTTCCTCGCCGAGTCGCTGGACCTCACCCGCTGGCGGCGGATCGGCTCCCCCGTCCTCGCCTTCGCCTCGGGCGCGACGTCCGGCTTCAGCGGCACCTCAGGGCCCCTGAAGGGGCTCGCCCTGCGCGGGCTGGGCCTCGACCGGCTGCATCTCGTCGGGGCGCTGTCCCTGACCTCCCTCGTCGGGGACGTGACCAAGACCGCGATCTGGACCGACGCCTCACTCCTGGTCGGCCGGGACTACCTGGTCGCCCTGGTCTGCGTCCCGCTGATGTTCTCCGCCACCTTCCTCGGGCGCCGCTTCAACACCCGGATCGGGGAACGGGGCTACACCGGTCTGTTCTGGGCCGTGATGGTGGGCTACACGGGGCGGCTGCTGGCCACGCTCTGACCCCGTCGCCATCCTTGATCCACGGGCGGTCGCCCGGCAGCGGTCCATGGGGTGAGCGATGGTCGAGATGTCGGTGGTGGTTCCGTGCTTCGACGAGAGCGAGGTGATCGACGCGTTCCACCGCACGCTGGTCGGTGCTCTGCGGCCGACCGGGGTCGCCTTCGAGGTCTGCTACGTCGACGACGGCAGCGGCGACGCCACCGGGGAGCGGCTGCGGCGGCTCGCCGAGCAGGACCCCTGGGTGCGCTATACCTCCTTCAGCCGCAACTTCGGCAAGGAGTCGGCAATGCTCGCCGGGCTGCGGATGGCCCGCGGAGAGGTGGTGGTCCTCATGGACGCCGACCTCCAGCATCCGCCGGAACTCGTGCCGCGCATGATGGAGCTGCACCGCCTCGGCTACGACCAGGTCGTCGCCCGGCGCGACCGTACCGGCGAAGGGCCGGTGCGCACCGCGCTGAGCCGGGGGTACTACCGGCTCGTGCGCCGCTTCATGGACGTGGAGGTCGTCGACGGCTCGGGCGACTTCAGACTGCTGTCGCGCCGCGCCGTGGACGCCCTGCTCACCCTCCCGGAGAGCAACCGGTTCTCCAAGGGGCTCTTCTCCTGGATCGGGTTCGACACCGTCAGTTTCAGCTACGGCAACGTCCGGCGGGCCGCCGGCGCGTCCAAGTGGGGCGGGCGGCGGCTGCTGAACTACGGCATCGACGGCCTGCTCTCCTTCAACACCCGTCCGCTGCGCCTCGCGATCCACACCGGCCTGTGGCTCTTCCTCTCCGCCCTCGCCTACGCCCTGTGGATCCTCACGCGGGTGGTCCTGCACGGGGTCGACACCCCGGGTTACGCCACCCTGATCACCGCCGTCGTGGCGCTGGCCGGCGTCCAGCTCGCCACGCTCGGGGTGATCGGCGAGTACGTCGGGCGGATCTACCACGAGGCGAAGCGCCGGCCGCACTACGTGGTCCGGGAGACCAGCGACACAACGGCCGCACGCCCACCAGCGCCACGGGTCACGGAGTCCGTGTCCCGCGAGTGACCCGCTCCAGGCGGTAGTGGTCGGCGACGCACTGGGCCGGCCAGGTCCGGCGGCCGTTGTCGCCGAACGGCTCCAGCATCCGCGAGACCTTCACCGGTGTGTACGGCAGCACCGTCGCGCCCCGCGCCGCCCCGGCGCGCAGCGCGGCGTCCTGGCGGTCCCAGCGCTGCGCCCGCACCTTCATGTCCTGCCCCAGGTCGTACAGCGGGGTGGCCAGGCCGAGTACGGAGACCATGCACACGGCGGCAGCCAGGGCGGTCGGGACCCCGGTCTCCGTCACGCCCCCGCGCAGCGCCCGCCCGAGGAGCGCGCCGGCGGCCGTCAGCAGCAGGACGTACAGGAGGAGGTAGTCGTTCCAGGTCCGTTCTGTGGTCACCACCCGTGCCCCGAAGACGGGGTAGGTGATGACGGTGCAGAGGTAGCCCGAGACGAGGAAGGCGGCCGCCCCGAGGCCGGTCCACAGCCAGGGCCGGGGCCGCAGCAGGGTGGCCCCGGCGCTCCGGGCCGGGCGGGCGAGCAGTCCGAGGAGGACTCCGGCCGCCACGGCGCCGGTGTACTGCCAGGTCGTCAGGACGGTCTCCAGGATCTGCCCGTAGGCGCGCAGCGAGGCGGACAGGCTCTCCGGCGCGAGCATGGAGACGGTCTCGGCGCCGTAGCGCTCGCGGCGGTGGCGTGAGCCGGGGGAGGTCACCAGCAGGAGCGTGCCGATGCCGATACCGGCCATGCCCAGCAGCGCCCAGAGCCGGGCGAATCGCCGGATCCGCTCGGCCAGGAGGTGGTGGGCGAACACGACGATGCCGCTGAGGACGACGAGGCAGACGACGGACGCCTCTTCGGAGAGCGTGCCGAGGAACACCCCTGCCGCCAGGACCGTGAGAGCCGCGACCGCCTTGCCGCGGCGGCTCCTGGCCCGCAGCAGCGGCAGGGCCGCGGCGCAGGCGAGGACGGGAGCGAGGGTGTGGGAGACGGAGGCGGCGGGCCAGTAGAACGTCTTGTAGGTGTTGGGGGTCGCGAAGAGGAAGACGGCCGTGACCATGGCGGCGACGAGCAGCGGCACTCCGCGCGGCACCCGCTGCCCGGCCCGGCGCAGGAGGTGAGCGAGGAGGGTCCAGAGCACACCGAGCGTCAGCAGCCCGCTGACGGGGGCGTACCACTGGTGCCCGGCGACGGGGTGCTGGGCGTACAGCCCGACGAGGAGGCCGTTGGCGATGCGGCCGTTGTCGGTGACGTAGAACTGCTCGACGAGGCCGAGGATTCCGTGGTCCCGTACGACCGGCAGGAAGCACCACTCGTCGGCGCTCGGGCGTACGTGGCGGCCGAGCCAGGAGGCCGCCGCGAGCAGCCCGAGCGGCAGCAGCGCCAGGGCCGGGACCCAGGCGCTCGTCGCGGGCGGCCGTCGCCGTGGGCCGGGGCTCCCCTGCTGCTCCTGGGCGGGAGCGCCACTGCTGACGTCGACGGCCATGCTCTGCGTCACTTCCTCTCGGGGTCGCGCGTGGCGGTCCGCATCCGGCGGAGCGTCGACCGGCCTCTGCCGTTCTACCGCCTGGAGGCCTGGTGAGCCGCGTCGGCCCCGCCGGTGGCCGTCGAATGCGCGCGCCGGACCGCGCTGCGGCATTGCTCGCAGCGCGGCCCGGGACCGACAGGAGGGATTCGTTGATGGGGCGTCAGGGCGAGGGTGAGGCCGGCGGAGTCGTGGGCGAGGGCGCCGCGGGTGACTCAGGGGACGCCGGGGATGTCGGCGAGGGTGCCGTGGGTGACGCCGGGGACGCGGGGGACGCCGTGTTCCTGGGCATGGTGGGCACCGGGAGGTTGTAGATGTGGTCCGGGGTCACGATGCGGGTGATCGCCTGGCCGACGAGGGTGCTGGGCTCTGTCTGGCCCTGCAGGATGTCCGTGTTGAGCATCACCGTCAGGGTCGCCTGCTCCTGCGGCAGGTACATGGCGATCGCCTCGTACCCGGGCAGGGAGCCGTTGTGACCGATCCAGCCCTGCACGTTGAAGAGGCCCAGGCCGTAACTGGCGCCGGAGATCCCCGTCGGGAGGGTCTCAAGGCGCTCCGCCTGTGTCTTGGGCTCCAGCAGGGTGCCGGTCGCGAGCGTACGGGCCCAGCTGTGCAGATCGCCGAGCTGGGAGATCATCGCCCCGGCCGCCCAGCCCCAGGAGGGGTTCCAGTCGGTCGAGTCCTCGACGTTCCCGGACGCGGTCTGGTTGGTGTAGCCCTGGGCGTGCGGCTCGGGGAACGCGGCGTCCAGCGGGAAGACCGTGTGTCGCAGCCCGGCCGGCTTCACGACGTTCTTGTCGATGAACTCGTTCAGCGGCATGCCGCCGGCCTTCTCGACGACCAGCCCCAGCAGGATGAGGTTAGTGTTGCAGTAGTCGAACCGCTCACCGGGCTGGAACTGGACCGGGTGCTTGAAGGCGAAGTCCAGCAACTCCTGGGGCGTGAAGGGCCGATCCGGATCCGACGTCAGGGCCTTGTAGAAGCCTTCGTCCGCCGAGTAGCTGAACAGCCCGCTGCGCATGCCTGCCAGGTTGCGCAGGGTGATCCTGTCCCCGTTGGGGACCCCGTCGATGTACTTCGAGATCGGATCGTCGAGACCCAGCTCGCCTTGGTCCACCAGTTCGAGCATGGCGGTCACGGTGAACGTCTTGGTCAGGCTGCCGATCCGCATGTACATGTTCGGCTCGATCGGCTCGCCGCTCGCCTTGTCGGCGACTCCGAAGGACTTGATGTACTGGCCCTTGCCAGGGGCGGACAGGCTCACCATCACGCCAGGTATGTCGGCCTCGCGCATGACCTCGCGGATCGCCGCGTCCAACCTCGCGGCCACGGCGGGGGTGAGTTCGGGGAAGTCGCCGCCCGGGGAGGGGGAGGCCGGGCTGGTCACGTCCGGGCTCGGCTGTTGGCCGTAGGCGGTGCTCGCCGTGGCCGGCAGCATCAGCATTCCGGCCGCCGCCACCACCGCGCATGCCCTGCGCAAACGTATCTGTGAGCACTTCACGGCAGCCTCCTGCCTGAAGAGGACAAACACTCTCACCAGGCTAGGCCCGCCCCGTCACTCCCGCACCACGGGCGGCCGCGCCGAAACTCCGTCGCCCGGTAGGGAACGGCCCGCATACCCTGTGCCGCATGGGCCATGCGAAGACCTCCGACACCACCGGCACCACCGGCACAACGACTCTCTGGCGCCCGACCGGGCCCGAGGAGCTCGCCCTGGTCGAGGAGCTCCAGTGGCGGGCATGGCCGCCCCGGCTGCCGGACCAGCCGATCTTCTATCCGGTCCTCAACGAGGACTACGCGATCCGGATCGCCAGGGACTGGAACGTCCCCCACAGCGGCGTCGGCCACGTCACCCGCTTCGAGGTCGACACCGCCTTCCTGGCCCGCTATCCGGTTCAGCAGGCCGGTGGCCGCACCATTCTGGAGCTGTGGGTCCCGGCGGAGGAGCTCGACGAGTTCAACGCGCACATCGTCGGGCGGATCGAGGTCGTGCACACCTTCCGATGAAGGGGAGGGTGACGGGGTGTCGGCCCGGGCGGCGGCCTCATGCGCCGTCGTCCGGCCCTTCCTCCGTCTCCGACTCGGCGCTGAGGGAGAGCAGTTCCAGTGCGCGGCGGGCCGTGTCCGCCGTCCGCCGGGCGGCCTTCGCCTCGGCCCGCGCCTCGCGCAGCTCCCGGGTGGCCAGGTCCGCGGCCGTACGGGCCGTCCGGTGTTCCTGCCTGGCCTCCCGCAACCGCCCCTCCAGATCGGCGACTCGCTCGCCGCTCTCCTCGGCCCTGCCGGTTGCCTCGGCCTGCGCCTGCTCGGCCTCCTCGACGGCGCCGTCGGCTCGTTCGGCCTGCCGGGTGGCCTCCCGCGCCTGCGCCCGGGCCCGCTCCAGCTGGGCGGCGCGCCGCTTGTCCGCCGCGCGGGTGGAGCGCTTCGTCCCCGCCGCGCCCGGTGCGGGAGCGGCAGGTGCTGCGGGCGGGGCGGGCGCCGGTTGGCCGCCCGGGGCCTTGGGGGGCGTACGGGCCGGTGTCACGCCGGGGGCGGGTTCGAGGCCGGTGAAGCCGACCGGTGCCGAGGGGGCCTTCTCCAGGCTCCCTGCTGCCCACTGCCGCGCCACGTCCTCGTCGGTGAGCACCGCGCGCAGGATCTGCTCGACCTCCTGCACGACGCTGTCGCTCACGCTCTGTCCCGCCTCACCGGCCAGATCCCGGGCCTGGTGGGCGAGCGCGGCCATGACCTGATGCTGCTGGTGGCCGAGGTCCCTCAACTGAGCGGCGTCCAGGGACCGGTGGGCCTCCCGCAGCGCGCGGCCCAGTTGCAGGAACTGCTCGGCCTCCGCCGGGCGCCGCCGTGCGAGCAGGTTCGACGCCCAGACGGCGAGCGTCGGCCTGCGCAGTCCGGCGATCCGCTGCGCCGCCGCCGCGTCCCCGGCCGAGCGGGCCCGGGCGGCGTAGGTGTCACGGGCCGCGATGAACTCCGAGGGCCGCAGCCCGTACAGCTCCCCGACGACTTCGTCGATGTCCATGTCCACGGCCCCACTGTCGGCCATGGTGGGGCGAGCGGCGCGGACCGCCGGGGGTCTCCGCGCGCCGCGTGGGCCGCACGGGTCAGCCGCGCAGGAAGCTGTCGCCGTGGGCGGCGATGTGGGCTTCGAGGGCGGTCAGCGCCTGCTGGGTGGCGTCCGCGCTGCCGCTGCCGCGCCGCTCCGCGTAGTAGGCGGCGCCGAGCTTCTTCAGCAGGTCGTTGCCCGCGCGCTGCTGCTGGACCTCGTCGATCTTCTCCTTGCCCTGCTGGAGTGCGCTGGAGGCCTGTTCCTTGGCTCGGTCGAGGAAGCCGGGCATGTCTTCTCCCTGGGGTGCGAAGCGTGTGGGACGTATCGAGGGTGCGGGGGCGCGGGCCCGCGGGGCGGGCGAACTGCCGCGTACCACACCCGGCACCCCTCCAACGGACCAACGAATCTCCGAGTTCCCCCGGGCGGCCGGTCAGCGCAGGGTGATCTCCTCCCCCACGCCCCGCTCGCGGGCCGCGGCGATCACCAGCGCCGCCGCGGCGGCGTCCTGCACGGCAACGCCGACGGACTTGTAGAGCGTGATCTGCTCGGCGGAGGTACGGCCCGGTCTGGTGCCCGCGACGAGTTCACCGAGCTCGGCGTGGATGTGCTCGGGGGTGATGAGGCCGTCCCGGATCGGCTGGAGGAGGTCGTTGCTGCCGGCGGGGAAGGGCGCGAGGGCCACCTGCCGGGATTCGACGCAGACCAGCGCGTCGGCGACGGTCTCGTCGTCGATCTCGCGGCCCGCCGGGTTGAAGCCGACGGAGGTGATGTGCGCGCCGGGGGCCAGCCACCCGCGCCGGACGACGGGCTCGATGGTGTGCGTGGCGGCGGCGACGAGGTCGGCGCCGTCGAGGGCCTGCTTGTAGGAGACGGCGGGGCGGACCTCCATGCCGAGTCCGGCCGACAGCTCCTCGGCGAGGGTGACCGCCTTGGCCGGGTCGCGGCCGGCGAGTCTGATCTCGCGTACGGGCCGCACCCGGCTCAGGGCGCGGACGTGCGAGCGGGCCTGCACTCCCGTCCCCAGGACGGCGAGGACGGACGCGTCCTCACGGGCGAGGAGCTTCGTGGAGAGCGCCGAACCGGCCGCCGTGCGAACGGTGGTGATGACGGTGCCGTCCAGGAGCGCCGCCGGTTCGCCGGTCTCCTCGTCGAAGGCGACGATCAGGGCCTGGTGGGTGGGCAGAGCGGTGCGCGCGTTCCGTGGGAAGAGGGAGACCAGCTTGGTCATCAGCGTGCCGGTGGACGGGACGTGGGCGGGCATGGTGGCCAGCAGCCCGTCCTGCTGCGGTACGAGCACGGCGATCCGGTCCGGGGCGTGCGCCCGGCCCGCGCTGAGGTCGGCCATGGCCGTGGCCAGGGCATCGATCAGCTCGTCCGGGTCGAGCAGCTCCTCCACCTGCGAAGGACCGAGAACCAGCACCGTCCCACCTCCACCTCTGCCACGGCTGTCACCACCTGATGGTCCGAGCATTGCCCCGCGAGCCCGCCGACGCGACGGCGACTCGCGGGGCGGCGCCGCGGAGTGCCGAATCGGGCCCGGCGGGCGGTGCCGGGCGCCGCGCCGGCTACCCGACGAGCCGCTTGCGCCACTCCAGTGGGGTGACCGTGATGGCCTGCTCCGGGGCGCCGTTCCAGTCCACGCTCAGCCCGGTCTCCTCCAGCGCCGCGACGACCTCGCGCCCGACGGCCGTCGTCGTGCCGGCGGAGCCGTCGAATCCGCCGTACAGCAGGGTCAGGCCATGACCGGTCGCGGCGCCGTCCGTGCACTGGGAGTGGAAGTAGACGAACCCGCGGGCGTCCGGTGCGGCCTCCGCGCCGATCTCCTCGTGACCACAGGTGCGGCAGCAGGTGAAGTTCTCCCGGGCGGTGATGCCCGCCTTCTCCAGTGCCGTGAACGCCCGGGTCAGTCGCTCCGGGTCGGTCTCGCCCTCCCAGGCGGCCTGTTCGGCGACCCGCTCCAGCCACATCCGGTCGACCAACTCGCGCGCCTGCGCAGGCGAGACGGGCCGGTGGTCGCCGGAGACCAGATAGTCCTCGGCGATCTCGGCCAGCTGTGCCCGGCCCGTGTAACCGCCGACGAGGACCTCCTGGATCCGCTCCTCGAGCAGTTCCCGGTCCTCCTCGTCGAGGGTGAGCGGGGGCGCGGGTTCGGCGTCGGCGCCGAAGTCGAGTCGCTCCCAGTCGAGCCCGTCGTCCCAGCCGTCCTGCTGCCGTGCCCATCCGGTCATGGCCGCGATCACGGGCTCCGGACCGTCGAGGGTCACCCTGAAGTGCCGGTCGGGCCCGCCGTCGCGATGCTCCAGGGTGTGATCGCCGCCCGTCTCGTGCCAGACCTGGACGAAGACGCCGGGGAGCTCCGGTATCCGCTCGACGACGAGGAACTTGTCATCCGTACCGCCGAGTCGCCGGATCAGTGTGGCGAAGTCGTCGGCGGAAGGCCGGACATGGCGCTGTCCGGCCACGGTCTGCACTGTGATCGCAAGCATGTGCACACTCTGGCACGTGGCACTGACAGCCGGGCTGTCACGGTCCCTGCTCCGGCTGTCCGGCCATGATGCCCGCGCGGGCGGCGAAGTCGAGGGCCACGTCGAGGCGGGGAGCGGGGCGGTCCTCGACGTGGGCGGGCGCCAGCAGTTCGGCCACCGCGTCCGCGTCGACCGTACGCGCCTCGGCGAGGGCCAGGAACCGGACGAGGGCCGCTTCGAGGAGCTCCTCCGCCTCGCAGCGGAGGTCGTGCCATTCGGCGGTGCGGGTGGCGAACTTCTCCTCGGAGCCGGCCCAGGGCGCGGCTCCGTCCAGTCCGTCCTCGCGCAGTTCGGCCGGGTAGGCGATGCGGTGCCAGGCGCCGTCCTCCCACCAGTAGACGAACCCGAGGAGGTTGCCCTTGGCGTCGTCCCGCAGCAGCTCCCAGGGCAGCCACTCCGGGCCGCCCGCGAGGAAGTCGATCTGCTCGCCGCCGACGTGGGTGTGGCTGCCGTCGGGGTCCTGCCCGCAGAACACGGCGCGCCCCTCCCCTACGAGGGTCAGGCGCCACCAGCCGCCGGCGCCGGTGGTGTGGCACCACACTCCGTCGTCGTCCAGCGCGAACTCGGTGTGGTCCGAGCAGGCCGTGTCGACCAGCGCCATGGTCACGGCCCTGGCCCACAGGCGCTCGGGCCGGTCGAGGTCTTCGGGCAGGCTGGGCTTGTGCATCGGGCGATCCCCCTTGTCGGTGCGTCGCCCCAGATTCACACATCGGCGCGGCCGGTGGACTACCCGCCCAAAGAACCCGAACGCGCCGCCCATCAGGTGTTTTAGAGTGGCTCTCTCATATTCCCTCCGGGTGCCCTCAGTTCGGATCGCACCAGGCTGTCCGAGACGACGTCGACGGGACCGAGCCATGTCTCCAAAGCAGCAACGCGGTGAGGCCACCGTCGACCGCCTCCTGACCAGCGCGCTCCAGGTCTACGCCACCGCCGGACAGGAGGGGTTCACGGTGAGCGCGGTCACCAAGGCCAGCGGGGTCAGCCTGGGCAGTCTGTACCACCACTTCGGAAGCTTCGACGGCCTCGCCGCCAGTCTCTACTGTCGTTGCCTTGAGCAGCTGTGCGACACGATGAACGCCGCGCTGTACCGCAGCCGCACGCCACGCACCGCCATCCGCGCCCTGGTCAAGGCGTACTTGGGCTTCACCGTCGAACACCGCGACGCCGCCCTCTTCCTGCACGCCTCCGCCTACTCCGGCTATCTCGCCTCGCACGCCGAGGAGATCAAAGCCCTCAAGGAGGTCAAGTTCGCGGGCATCACGGACTGGCTGCGCCCCAGGATCGAGGCCGGTGAGATCCTGCCCACACCGGAGCACCTGGTCGAATCCCTGGTGATCGGTCCCCTCGCGGAAACCGCGCGGCGCTGGCTGTCCACCACGTACGACGAGGTCGACCTCGCCGAGGCCGAGCGCATCCTGCCGGACCGCATCTGGCGGACGCTTCGACCGGACTGAGAACGGGCCGGCAGCAGCGGCCCACCCCGCACTGTCGCGAAATTGACAGTGCCCTGGCGCGGAGAGACCCTGGAATCAGAGCACGCCCCGATGGCCCATCAGAAGTTTGCCATTCACTCAATCGGTGATCGTCGTGCCGAATTTCCTGCTCGTCCGTTCCGCGGATCACGTGCTGCTCGGCGTGAGCTGGTCGGGGCTGAGCATCACCGAGACCCGCGCCGACGGTATGCCCGTACTGGAGGCGGTCGGCGACGACGCCCGGCTGGTGCTCACCTTTCCCCCACAGCATCTGGCCGAGGAGACCTCCCGGCGCGAGCAGGCGGCGCCGCAGTTCCTGCCGTCGGGCTCCGGCACTCTCGTGCCGGTATGGCGGGCCGCTCTGTCCGGACCGAGCCGACTGGTCTTCAGGCTGCCGCGCGGCACCACACTCGTCCCGACGGTGGACGGGATCCTCCAAGCCGTGGGGCGGGGTAGACCGATCCCGCCGGTCTCCCCGCCAGGAGCCACCGACACGGCTCTTGAACTGCCGTGGAGCATGATCTTCTCCGTGGAGGACCGCCTCGGCGGCCACGCGTGGACCTCCGTCCATCCGGTACTGCCCGTGACGGTCGCCGGAGTCTCCGGCCTGTGGCGGGCCCGGCTCGTCGCCGACCTGCCGGACCCTACGGCCCCCGCACAGGACGCCTCCCTCGCGCTGCGTGCCATCGACCGGGCGACCGCGCAGTCGGCCGATCCCGGCTTCTCCCTCCCGCTGGGCATGGTGGAGAGGACACGCCTCGCCGACAACGCCCGCTCGCGTCCCGCACCGGCCACCAGGCTCGAACTGACCTCCCTCGGCGGCACCCTGTCGGCCGCCGGGAGATGGGACGCCTTCGAGTGGGAGCACGAGGCGGTACTCGGCCGGGACGTCCGTGTCCGTACGGTGACCTCGGGGGTGCTCTATCCCCTGGGCCACCGGGCCAAGTACGTGGAGCTCAGTGAACGGATATTCGACCAGACAGCCGGTCATGCGGCAGTGCTGCGGAGCAAGTACGTACTCACCGTCATCGAGCCGGTGCGCCACCCGCCCCCCGAAGGACCCGCCACTCGCGCCTTCCCCTTCGGGGACGTCGAGATCACCACCCTCGGATACCCGAACATCGAGGAGGCGGCCTGGCAGGACTTCACGCACCCGGTCACAGGGCGGGTGCACCGCGGCGTCTATTTCCAACCCCACACGCCCGCACCGAACCGCCGACCGGTCCTGTTTCCCGTCCGGTGCGAAGCCTCCCCGGGCGACGTGCACTTCCAGCTTCCGCTGTGGTTCGTCGCCGATGTGTCCGAGCCCGGCTTCACATCACTCACGGACCCCGCCCTGGCCAAGCATCTGGCGGACACGGTCTACACCCCGCATACGGTCACCCTTCCCGGCCTTTCCCTCGATCTGGTACGGGCGGCACAGCGCGGCGGCGGAGACGTCCACGAGGTGCACGGCATCACCGTCAAAGGCAGCCTGCAACCCACCGGGTACCGCCCGGTGCTGAGCGCTCTGGCGGTGCGACTGCCCGCACTGCGCACCCTGCTCGGCGACGACGAGCTGCACAAAGTCAGCTTCACGCAGGACTATCTGAACCAGGGCGCCACCCAGGACGTCCTGCTGAACCTGGTCACCCCGTTCGACATCTGCTTCGTCGGCCGGTCCGACCGGTCCGGCGGTCTCGTGGCGCCCCGCTATCGGGTGAACGCCCTCTCCCGTACCGAGGGGCCCGTAAATCTGGACGTACGGCCCGCTTCGGGAGCGGGTTCCATTGATCCGGCTCGCCTCTTCCCCGCCGACGCCACCCTGCTGGGATTCGCCCTCAAAGATCTGATCACCGACCTCAAGGCACCGCCCGCGATCACCTCTGAACTCCACCCCGGCCGGCCCCCGGAAACGACGATGGAATGGAAAGGGGTCAAGCTCAAGGAGAACGGTCCATTCAAGCCGGCCGACGGGAGCACCCTCGACCTGAAAGTGACGGCCTCGGCCGCCGGCTCGGACACCTCCTGCACCGTGCACGACTTCGCTCTGGTGCTGCCTTCTCCGTCCAAGCGCTTGCTGCAACTCCGGTTCGCGTCACTGTCCTTCACCCACCACAGCGGAGGCCCGCCCAGGGTTCAGGTCGGCGAGGTGGACGTGACGTTCCTCGGCGAGCTGGAACTGCTGCAGAAACTGGGCGAGGCAGTCGACCTCAGCGACACAGGTCCACGGATCGAGGTGACGCCGGCGGGTCTCGTCGCCGGCTACACGTTGCCGCTGCCCGTGGTCCCGGCGGGTGTGTTCGTGATGCGCGACTTCGCGCTGAACACCGAGATCTCCGTGCCGTTCGACGGGCGGCCGGTTTCGGTGAGCTTCGGCTTCGCGAGCCGGGAGAACCCGTTCACCCTGACCGTCCTGATGTTCGGCGGCGGCGGATATCTGGAACTGGAACTCGACCACACCGGGCTGCGGCGGCTGGAGGGAGCCCTGGAGTTCGGCGCGATGGTCGCCGTCGACTTCGTGGTCGCCCGCGGTGAGGTCCACGCCTTCGGCGGTGTCAGGTACGAGATGGCCGGCAGCAAGGTCACGCTCACCGGCTACCTGCGGATCGGCGGGTGCGTGGAGGTTCTCGGGCTCGTCACGGTCTCGGTGGAGCTGTGCATCACGCTGGCCTATCAGTCCACCACCATGGCTCTCGTCGGCCGGGCGACCCTGGTCATCGAGATCGACCTCACCTTGTGGTCCGACAGCATCGAACTCGACAGCGGGACATGGGTGCTGGCGGGCGGCGGAGACCGCGAACGAGGGTTCGCCGCCCCACGCGCCGTCCCCCGCGAAGCCGCACCGGGGCTGGAACGCTGGCGGGACTACCAGGCCGCCTTCGCCCCCGTCATCTAGGAGCCGGAGATGAGCAAGATCGGTGAGGTCCTGGCCACGGCGACGCTTTCCTTCGCGCCGAGTCAGGTCATGTGGAGTCGCGACGGGCAGAGCCTGGCCGCGTTGGGCCCCCATCCCATGTCCGTCGGCTTCGGCTCCCAGATGCTGGGCGTACTCGACGCCGCGACGGGCGAGAGGCGCTGGTCGAAGGACACGGTGGACACCAGGTCCGTGGCGATCAGCTCCGACGCGGGACAGGTGGCCGTCGCGGGCGGGCTGGGGCGCGTCGAGCCCATCTACGTACCGTTCCTGGACTGCAGTGACCTGCCTCCACAGGACTTGGAGGAATGTGAGCGGTTCAACAGGGAGGAGGCCGGCACCATCTCGGGCTACGAGGTGCCTCCCGATCGTGTCAGTGTGCTGGCCGCCCCGTCCGGGTCGGTCCGCTGGTGGCGGGAGGACCCGGATGCGGCGGCACGGCACGTCGGCTTCAGCCCCGACGAGAAGCTGCTGGCAGTCACGGGGCAGGGGACGCTCCTGCTCGACGCGGACAACGGTGACGTACGGCTCGAACTCGGTTCCGTGTCCTCGCCCTTGCTCCCGGCGGCCTTCAGCCGGGACTCCCGATCGCTGGCGGTGGCCGACTCCATACGCATGGTCCTCGTCGATGTCACGGCCGGCGCGACACGGTGGGTCATCTCGCTCCCGGAAGCCGTCTCGCAGTTCGCGTTCACCGAGAACGACACCGCGCTGGTCGTCGTGACCGAGCGGCAGGTGCTGACGCTCAGCGCCGACACCGGCGACACCTGGGCGTCGGTACCACTCGAAGTCCCGATCCTCGGCAGTCACCCGACCGTGCTGAGTGCCGACGGCCGGCGACTGGTCAGGGTCGGGCCGGAGTCGATGGCGTTGTGGAACGTGGCGGACGGCGGCCGACGTTTCGAGACTCCCGTACAAAGCCCCGCCACGGTCCGGTTCAACCCCGTGCTCCCGGAGATCGCGATCGTGTCGGCGGGTGGGGTGAGGGTGCTGAACTCCAAGCTCGGCGCAACGGTGTGGGAACACGGCACAGATCCCGTGAAGAGTCTCGCGTTCTCCCCGGACGGGCGGCGGCTCGCGCTCTGCGGAGCGGCACGCCACGGCTCCGGTTTCGTCCACGTACACGACATGAACCCCACCAGCGTCTCGCATTACGTCTGCGAGGGTCCGGTGGCGAAGATCGCCCTCACCTCCTCCCTCGGCCGGCTCGCCGTCGCGGCGAGCCATGACCCGGACGCGAAGTCGACGGTGTTCCACTCCGACACCGGCGACCTGGTGCTGGAGAAGGTCCAGCCCGGGTCGATCATCTGTCTGTCGTTCAGCCCCGACGGTCGTCACTTCGCCACCGGTGGCACGGACGGTGGCGTCCGGCTGTACACCGCCCTCACCGGGAACCGAGAGTGGATGGTCGCCCACACCGCCAAGGTGAACGGCGTCGCGTTCCTCTCCGGCGACGGGGAGGACGGTGTCGTCACCGTCGGCCAGGACAAGACCGTACGTCGCCTCGCCCGTGCGACGGGCGACGCGGACTGGCAGGTCAGCCACCCCCAGCCGGTGACTCTGGTGGCCGTGAGCCCCGACGGCCGTTGGATCGCCACGGCCTGCATGGACCGTTCGACCCGGATCCTGAACCCGGCCACAGGCGCGGAGCTGTTCAGCTTCTCCCACGACGGAAGAATCAGGGCGATCGCCTTCGACCCCCAGGGCTCGAGGCTGGCCACCGGCGGCGACGACGGGGCCGTGCTGATCATCGACACCGCCACCGGACGAGAGCTCGGCCGCTCCCTCCACACCCGTGAGGTGACCGCCATCGCCTTCAGCCACGACGGAGCCCTGCTGGCGACCGCGGGCAAGGACCACGCGGTCAACCTGTTCGATCTCACGGTCGCCCCACCGGGACTGGTCCGAGGTCTGGCCTTTCCGCAGACGATCACCAAGCTCGTCTTCCACCCGACCGAGGCGGAACTGGCGCTCGTCAACGACGAACCGACTCCCACGGTGACGATCATCGACACGACGAAGGAAGGCACCGAACTCACCCGGCTCACCCATCCCGCGACGGTGAACGACCTGGCCTACAGCCCCGACGGGAAGCTGCTGGCAACCGCCTGCGCGGACTCGTTGGCCCGTGTCTACCCAGGACGGCGAGAATCGTGAGCACCCTTGTGTGGGTGGCGGTACCCGCCGGGTTGTTCTCGCCGTCGATGCTGCGTATCCGCGTCATGGTCGTCCCCCGGCTGGGCGCGGGCTCTCTCGACGTCTTCGACCTGCGGGACTGGCCGGCCGCGCTGGCCGATGCGTCGTTCTCCCTGGAGGTCAAGACCGCCGACGGCGTCCATGAGGTGGACCGTGCTCCGGGGTACGAGCACGTCGCCGACAGCGACGCCTGGCACGCGTTCTTCGACGGGGGCGCGGGAGTGATCGACGAGTGGACTCCGAAGGAGCAACCCACTCCCCAGGTCCGCCCGACCTATTCCGATGCCCGGGCCGTCCTCACCGCGTACCGGGAGTGCACGAGCATCCTGGCCGACCCCGCCGCCGACGGCGAGGCGGCCGTCCGCCGGCGGATCGAGCGCTGGAACAGCCCCCTTTCGCCGACCGTCCCGGCGGAGGAGCCGCTGCCGCCGCTACCACCGGCCATCGACTTCCACCACGCTGTGGCGATGTTGCGCGAACACCCCGCCGTGCTACGGGCTCTGGGCCTGATATTCGAACTGTCGGCCCGCGTGGATGACCTCGACATCGGTACGGCTCCCCGGTTCGTGCGCGTCCGCGGCGCGGACCTGCCGGTGGGCGTCACCTCCCCCTGGACCAAGTACGACCTTGCCGAAGGCGCGTTCTGGCCCGCCCCGGCCGACGGATCCAGCGGGATCCAGCGGGGATTTCTGGATCTGCGGGGTGTCGGCCTGCTCGACTGGGCGGGCGCCACGACCCCTCGGTGGGCGCTCAGCGCGGTCGACGTGGACGGAGCCGTACGCGCGCTGCGCACAGAGGCCAGAGCGCTGGACGCCGACGGCGAGCGCCGCCCCGCGCTGCCGGGCCTGCGGACACCCGGTCTGATGCTGATCCGACCCGACCGCCAGTCCGACTTCACCGCCCGGGCGGGAATAGCCGCCGGCCGGGCCGGAGCCTCCCTGGCCAACGCCGAGTTCACGGCCGAGGACCTGGTGCTCGGCTACCGGGTGGACATCCGGATCGGGGATCCCCTCGTCTTCCATCCTCTGTGCGCGCGCGAGGCCACCTACACCGTCGAGGACTCGGACGGCCGGCCGATCACCTTGGGCACAGCCGCTCAGTGGGAGGAGGGGCACATCGCGCCCTACGCGGCGGTCAAGACCCCCGACGGGCGGCTGCACGCCGACGAGGTCGTGGTCCGCTGGGACGGGTGGGGTACGGCGACACCCGTCGTCGACCTGCTCGGCGACGCCCCCGGGCCCGTACCCGGCCCCGCGCCGGCGCTTCCGTACGTCTTCCGGTGGGAGTTCACTCCGCCGGACCGCACTCTGCCGCGGCTGCGGTTCGGGACCCGCTACCAGATGCGGATCCGGATCGCCGATCTCACCGGCGGCGGGCCAAGCCTCGACGACACCCGGGACGACACCACGTACGCGACGAAGACGGTCCTGTACACCCGGAGCGAGCCCATCCAGCCGCCGCGGCTGAGCCCCGACGGCCCGTTCCTCGCCGGGTCGGCCCTCGACCGGATGGTCATCCGCAGCGACACCGCTATGAACGCCCAGCAGTTCCATCTCGCCAATCCGCAGTACCCGCCGGTCGAACGGCGCACGCTCCACCCGCCGGCCGCGACCTTCGCCCTCGCCGAACAGCACGGCGTGTTCGATCCGCCGCGCAACCAGGACCCCGACCCGCAGTTCATGGAGCACACGTGGGCATGGGCGCAGCGCGCCCTGCGCGCCGATGCCGAAAGCGATCCGGCCGACGCGCTCCCCGATCCCGCGACCAGCGGTATCAGCGCCCACATTCCCGCCGAGGCCGGCGGACTCACCACGCCGATCACCGAGCGGACCGCCTGGGAGTCCTGGCCCTCCGGAGCCCCCAGACACATCGAACTCTCCGACCAGCTCTCCGCGAGCCCTCCCATCTGGCTCGACTGGAACGGCGACAAGCTGGAGATCCGGCTGGCCAAGGGCGAAGAGACGGTCCTCGAACTGTCCTCCACCGTCGCCGACAAATTCATCGCCCACTTCGCCGTCAACTCCTGGCTGAAGCAGCCGGAGGGCGTCCCCCTGCCGGTCGACGAGTGGCAGGTCGCCGTGCTCAACGGGCGGCACCCGCTGCTCTCACCCGTCCGCAGGGTTCACCTGGTCCATGCGGTGAGGCGACCGCTTGCGCCGCTGGTCTGGCAGCTTCCACGGGAGAACGTCGATCGTGCCGTGAACGACACCAACGCCGTCCTGCGGCCGGTTTTCGCGTCCACCGGCCTGAACACCGACAGCACCGGAAGGCTGGAGATCTCCGCGGCCTGGCGTGAATGGTCGAACGACGGCACCGCCGATCGGACCGTCCCCTACCTCTTCGGGGAGACGATCGCACGCGGTGATCCGCCCCGCCTGACGATCCGCCACGAGTTCGGCGACACCAAGCACCGCAGAGTGACCTACACGCTCAAGGCGATCAGCCGCTTCCGCGCGTACTTCGACGAGGACGACCCGGACGAGGCCTTTCAGCTGATTACCCCTCAGCCGGCCGTGAACATCCCCTCCAGCGCCCCTCCCCCCGCCCTCACGCTGCTGTCGACGACACCCTCCTTCCGTGTGCAGCACCAGACCACGTCCAACCGGATCGAGCGGTCCCGGGCGTCGCGCCGACTGCGGGTGGAATTCGCGAGCCCCTGGTACGAGACCGGTGAAGGTGAACGGCTCGCGGTCCTTGTCGCGGCCGACGGAGCCACGCCGGGTATCCCCGTGACCCGGCTCGGCAGAGACCCCCTCTTCGCGTCCCCGCCGCTCGCGCCGACAGCCGCCAAGAGCTGGTTCACCGGCTTCAGCGAGGCTCCTCTCACCTCTCCGGATCTGGGGCCGTCGGTCTGGATCGTCCCCTACGCCGTCACGCGCGAAGGCGACCGATGGTATGCGGACATCGAGATCGATCCGCCGTCGACGGCACCCTCCTACGGGCCGTTCGTCCGGCTCGCCCTGGCCCGCTTCCAGCCCGAGACCGTACGGACCCTGTCCCCGCTCTCCCCCGTCGTGGTGTCGGACCCGGTACGCCTTCTCCCCGACCGCCGCCTGGTCGTCGAGCGGACCGGCCCGGACCTGCGCCTGTCCTTGCACGGACCAGGGCCCCATCCGCCCAATCGTCTGGAAGCCGTCCTGGAGGAAGCGCACACGCCTTCCGGTACCCCGCTGTCCGGCGCGATCGACCTGGTCGACCTCTCCGTCCCGCCCGCCGCCGACATTCCATCCTGGCGGCCTCTGCCGTCCGCCGCCCTCGCGAGCGATCAGCCGGAGACGCCGGCCACACTGCGCATGCCGGCCGGCAGCCGCCCGCTCCGGCTCCGTGTCCGGGAGGTGGAGCGGCTCGGCGCGCCCCCGACCTCGACCGCACCCGCGGAGCTCCGGGACCGGACGGTGTTCGTCGACGTCGTTCCGCTCCCCGCCGACTGGCGGCCGGGCTGATCCGCGTCGGCCCACCGGCTAGGAGCGGCGGCGGGGCTTGCCCCGCTTGGCGCCCTTCGGGGCGCCGGAGCCGCCGCGCGACGGCTTGCCGCCCGACCTGGCGGACGTCTTGCCGGAGGCGGGCTTGCGCTGGGCGCCGCCCGTGGTGGGGCGCTTGGTTTTGGGCTGGGGCGGGGTCTGGGAGCGGCCCCGGGTGCTGTTCACGGTCCGGCCGCGGACGATGCCGATGAACGTCTCCACCAGGTCGGTGGTCTCCTCCTGCGGCCAGGACAGCGCGACCCGGGATTCCGGGACTCCGGTGACCGGGCGGTAGGTGAGGTCCTTGCGGTGGTGCAGGCGGGCCAGGGACTGGGGTACGACGAGGAGGCCGATCCCGGCCGCCACCAGCTCGATCGCGTCCGCCGTCGTGGCGGGCCGCTCGTAGGCGGGGCGGCCCGGCGGGGTCTCCCAGTCGAAGACGTCGTCGAGGGGGTGCAGCACGATCTCGTCGGCGAGGTCCTCGGCGGAGACCTCTTCGACCGCCGCCATGACGTGGTCCTTGGGGATCACGACGACCGTGGTCTCGGTGTACAGGGGGATGGCGCTGAGGTCGTCGCGGTCGACCGGCAGCCGGACGAAGCCGGCGTCGGCGTCCGGCCCGCGCAGCGCCTCGTACGCCTCGGCGGCGGACACGGCGACGAGGGTGAGGGGGACGTCGGGCAGCCGCTCGTTCCAAATCCGCACCCACTTCGTGGGCGTCACTCCCGGGACGTAAGCGAGCCGGAACGAAGGGGGTACTTCCGAGCCTGTCACCCCGCCAGGTTACCCGCCGTGGTCGGAGGTCGCGCACATGCTCGATACCCTGGAACCATGACGTCGCACCAGACCGCCCAGACGATGAAGCCCGCGACCGCGGCGAAGAAGCTGGGTGTGTACCTCGAGGCCACCCCCGCAGAGTTCCAGGAGGGTGTCGTCTCACGCACCGAGCTGAACGCGCTCCAGGCCGATCCGCCCCAGTGGCTCCAGGACCTGCGGCGCAACGGCCCGCACCCTCGCCCGGTGGTCGCGGCGAAGCTGGGTGTCTCCATCGCGGGCCTGGCCCGGGGTGGCCTCACCGAGCCGCTGACCACGGAGCAGATCGAGGAGCTCAAGCGCGAGCTTCCCGAGTGGCTCCAGAAGGAGCGCGCCACCCAGGCCGAGGTCCGCAAGGAAGCGGTCCGGATCAAGGAGAAGCAGCAGGAGAAGGCGGCGCGCGCCGAGAACGGTCCCCGCGACTGACCCGCGCCCGCGCCCGCACCTCACGCACAGCGGAAAGGGGCCGGACAGGCATCAGCCTGTCCGGCCCCTTCTGTGTGCCGGGGCTACTTCGGGACGACCCAGACCTGGGCCTTGGCCGTGGTCGCCGTGTAGAGCTGGATCTTGGTGCCGTTGGCGGTCCGGCCGCCTGTGACGTCCAGGACCTTGCCGGACGCGATGTGCACGATCTGGCCCTTGGCGTTGACCGACCAGCGCTGCGCCGGCTGACCGTGGCAGTCGTAGAGCGAGATGGTGTTGCCGTTGGTGCTGGCGTTACGGGCGTTGTCCAGGCACTTGCCCAGGGCGCGGATCGTTCCGTCCTTCTGGAGGATCCAGGACTGGGCCACGCCGCCGTTGCAGGTGTAGAGCTGGATCTGCGTGCCGTTGGCCGCCTTGCCACCCTTCACGTCCAGGCACTTCCCGCCCAGTCCGCTGATCCTGCCCTGCGGGGGCAGGGCGGCGCCGGCGTTCTTGGCGAGATACCGCAGGCCCTGGAGATCGAACTGCTGGACGTAGTTGCCGGCCCGCTTGTCCATGTACGCGGTGGTGGGCGTGCACATGACCGGGAACTGGCCCGAGTCGGTGCCCTTGACGCAGTCACCGCGCGTCAGGGAGCGATTGGCGTGGGTCAGCCCGAGGGTGTGCCCGATCTCGTGGCTGATGTGGTTGCGCATGTACGGCTCGCCCATGGCGGCCGTCGGCTTGCCGTCCGCGGTGAAGAACGAGTCGTCGATGTACGCGTGTCCGCTGGTGACCGTGGCGGGCACGGACGAGCTGGTGAAGCCGCAGCTCAGATTGGCGGTGCCGGACCCGTCGCGGACCACCTTCCAGCCGGTGTTGCCCATGGTGCCGCTGTCCGGCGGGGGTACGCAGGGGCGGTGCAGCAGGCCGATGATCACCTCGCCCTTGGGCCGGACGTACTCCCAGCCGACCGGCCGGGTGTCGACCGTGACCGGAAGGTTGGTGATCCGCTGGAGGTCGGCGGCCGAGGCCTTCACGTAGCGGGAGAGCCAGTCCACGGACTTCTGGTCGTAGAACTTGATCGTGTAGCCGGTCGGGAGCCACTGGGTCGCGCCGCTCAGCTTCCACCCCACGCCCTCCGGCGGCGCGGCCGCGGCGGCGGCCGCCGCCCTGGGCGCGGGTGCCGCGCCGAGGGACATGACGCCGTCCTTGAAGGCGGTGTGGTCGGTGCGGGAGGCACCGAAGTCCTCCGCGTGGGCGTCGGGCACCTCGGTGGGTGCGGGCGCCTGCGCCGCGCTCGCCGGCTTCGGCTCCTCCTCGGTGCCGAACGCGACGGGCGACAGCTGGAGCCCTCCGACGATCGCCGCCGCCGCGCACGCGGCGACGACGGATATTCGGCGCTTACCTGTAAGACGCCTGTGTGTGGTTCGCAAGTCCCCGTTGGCCTTTCGTTCGAAAGCGCACATGCCGTCCCGGGCCGTCACCAAGTGACGCCCGGGGCCGGTGTGATGATAGATGTCACCGTCGGCCGGGCTGCGACGGGACCCCGGTCCGGACGTGCGGGACAAAGCCCGGCAGGGGCCGCAACACCCCGCTCTGACGGGCCAGTTCGTCCGCGTAGAGGCGGGTCCGGTTCGTCCATGCGGAAGGTGGTCTCGGTGACGGGCTCAACGAGCCGGGCGTCGACCAGTTCGTCGAGGGCGCCGGCGGCCCCGCGTGGGTCGGTGCCCACCGGCCGGGCCACGTCGGTGAGGTCGAACTCGTCGTGGTCGAGGAGTCCGAGGAGCTGGAAGACGCGGGCGGCGCGGGTGCGGCCGGCGAGGGGCGAGGCGAGGAGGCGGCGGTAGCTGCGGTCGACGCAGTCCCGTACGGAGAGGCCTTCGGCCTGGAGTTCGTCAAGCCGGTGTGCCCGCCGGCCGAGCCGGTCGGCGAAGCCCCGCAGGGACCATTCGGGCCGCGCCACCAGCCGGGCGCCCGCGATGCGCAGGGCAGCCTGCTGCTGGCCTGTTCCGGGTGCCAGAGGGCGGATCAACATCCGCTGGAGCGAGACGAGGCCAACCCGCCTCGCCCCAACCCGCGCCCGCGCCCGCGCCCGCGCCGAGCAGCAGGCCGCCGGCTGGGCGCTGAGCGGTGCGGAACCATCTGACCCTCAGTTCTCCAGGAATCACCAGCGCCAATACCCCCAAGCACTGAACGGCGTGGCCTGCACGAGGTGAGAGCTGTTGGAGACAGCGGCCCTGCGGTCGAACTCGGCGTCCAACATTGATGAGTACACCGACACCCGGGTCGGATCCGTCGGGGGCGCTGCTCTGGGAAGGGGGTGGGGTGGGCGAGCCGGGCGCGTGGGGCGAGGTCACGGCGGGGCTGAGGGTGTCCAGGCCGGTGCTGGTGGCGCGGCGGGCCTTGACCCCGAATCCTGGACACGGGTTATGCGGCTGGTGTCAGCGTAGTTGATGTTGCTCTGGACGCTGTCTCGTAGGCGATCGG